>CBJLMB010000028.1:0-89967 GCA_966424055.1 uncultured Deminuibacter sp.
GATGAGTAATATTGTGGTACAAGACATTCCTACAACACGATAGTCCCGATTCTCGCTTCCCGATTCCCGCCTGCCTTCCGCCGGTTTGCAAATCAAGCTCATCACTTTCATGGCAATACGGCTTTAGTCTTATATCCTGCTACCTGCATCTTGCTACCTGTTAAACCTGTTGTATTTTTTCCCGTCCAACCTGCGGTAATCATTTCTTTAACCCATTTGCATTAGCTTTGCAGGTATGCCCCTGAATTCACGCATAAGCCAGTTCGTATTCAAGCTATTACTGCTTTGTATCTATGGCGCGTTCTTTTCTGTGCAGGGGTATCTGCGTTATACGCAGCCTCTTACCGATTTAAGTAACCGTTATTATTATCATACACCGGCCGGCTATGGCCAGTACCATGAAAAAGCAGTTCAAACACAGGTAGTTAAGGCGCTGGCTGGCTATCCCAAATCTAAAAAGACCAGCTGGCTCAATAAACGGTTCTCTCCTCAGCCTGTTATGGCTGTTGAAACAGCTGTTTTCCAGCCTGAGCGGTTTTATTCCATCGTTACACACAGTTATCAATATTACCAGGAGCACATCATCAATACTGCGCTCGGACATGCATCCCTGCGGGCGCCACCTGTTACAACAGCCATCTCCCGCTGTTAAAACAGGGTTCTTCTAATTCACAACACATTTCCTTTTTTTCCGGTTAAAGCTGCAGTGGCAGTAATGCTTTGATTGTTCAATCAATTCCGGTATTGCTGCTTTTGTATTCTTTTTAGTCCGCGAGTGATCCGGAACCTGTATATGTTTTAACAGCCGTACAACATTCTTTTTTTCATCAAACAAACATGTATGGTTGTTTTTAACAGGAAAGCAGCGGTGGTGATACCGGTATGGGTATTACTGCTGATTGCTGTTCGTGCCGGCGCCCAGGGCAGCAGCGGGTTTACGCTGTCGCAGCTGGTAGATATGGCGGCACATTATTTACCTTCTTTATTACAAAAACAGGCGCTTATAAACAGTGCCCGGGCTGCTATTACAGATGCCCGGCATACGGCACTGCCTTCTTTAAAAATCAGTGACCAGCTGAACCTTAGCTCAGCCAATAGTGTTGACGGAACCTACCTGCCGCTGGGAGTTACCGCATCTACTTCCGGGGCCATCCGCAAAGACAATATATACCAGCCGGCAACAGGCAATATCGGCATGCTGTATGGCGAATATGAACTGGTGAATTTCGGGTTGCGCAAGGCCAGGGTAGACAATGCTGTTTCCAATGCCAGCTTAAGCAGTTCAGATTATACAAGGGAGCTATACTTGACCAAATTGCGCATCGGTGAATTGTATTTTACCCTGCTGCGCAATCAGTCGCAGCTGGAAATTGACCAGCAGAATATCAACCGGTATAAATCAATTTATACCGTGATCCATGCCATCACCAAAAGCGGTATCAGGGCAGGGGTGGATTCTTCCCTGGCCAAGGCCGAATTATCAAAAGCGCAGATCAGTTATAACCAGGTGAACGGGCAGATCATGCAGCTGCGCCAGCAAATGGCCATGCTCACCGGTATAGCCGCTGACCAGATCGTGATAGATACAGCCTACCTGCAATATGGCCCCGGCGAAAAAGCCGGCTGGGATATGGCTGGTGTAGATACTTCAGGTAACCCACTGGTAGATTATTACCGTAAACAGCGCGATGTATACGAATCCACTTCCAACCTGATCAAAAAAACTTACCTGCCTAAAATTATGCTGGCAGGTGGTTTCTGGGGCAGGGGATCCAGTATAGACTACACTGATCAGTATAAAGCACTTACCACGGGGCTTGGTTTTCAGCGGTACAATTATGCTGCCGGTGTTTCTTTTGTGTACAACCTGTTTGATGGCGTACACCGGAAAGATAAACTGGCCATTAATAAATACAATGTACAGGCCAGTGATTATGCCATACAACAACAGGAATTGTCGCTGAATACGGCCCTTCAGCAGGCGCAAACGGCTATTAGTATAGCAGAGAAAAACCTGCAGGAGCTGCCCGTGCAATTGCAGGCTGCCAAAGATGCTTTTGAGCAGAAAACGGCACAGTACAAGGCCGGTGTGATCAACCTGGTTGATTTAACCAATGCCTCTTTTGTACTATACCGTGCACAGACAGATTATGTGCAAACGATGAACGATTGGTTACAGGCCAACCTCAATAAGGCAGCAGCACAGGGCAACCTGGATCAGTTTATACAATCAGTTAAAAGATAATCAATATGGTAAGAGCAGCTTTAAAAAGGCCAATCACTGTATTGGTGCTTTTTATGGGTTTACTGTTGTTCTCGGTAATAGCAGTGAAAACCATACCGATCGATATTTTTCCCAAACTCAATTTGCCCACCATTTATGTAATTGAACAATATGGTGGTATGTCGCCCAAGCAAATGGAGGGTTTTTTTGCTACACGTATGCAGGACCAGTTTCTGTATGTGAACGGCATCAAGAACATCGAAAGCAAAAACATACAGGGGCTTTCCCTGATAAAACTCAGTTTTTACGAAAGCACCGATATGGCCGAAGCCTCGGCCCAGGTGGCGCTGCAGGTGAACAGAACGATGGCATTTTTTCCGCCGGGTTCACTGCCGCCACAGGTAGTGCGTTTCGATGCATCATCGCTGCCGGTGGGTGAGCTCGTGTTCAGCAGTAAAAGCAAATCGCTGAAAGAGATGTTCGACCTGGTGCTTACACGCATCCGCCCTTTGTTCGCTACCGTACCGGGCTTATCAGCATCCCCTCCTTTTGGTTCCAATGCACGTACAGTAGTGGTGAATGTAGACCCGCAAAAACTGCGCAGCTTCAATATTTCACCCGACCAGGTAGTGGAGGCCATTGCTAAGAACAACGTGATCTCTCCCTCCGGTAACCTGCGTGTCGGCAATACAATGTATGTGACATCAGTGAATTCACTGGAGCAGAAAGTGCAGCATTTTGAAGACATTCCCATCGCTACCAGCGGTGCTACTTCTGTATTTGTACGGGATATTGCCCGTGTGGCAGATGCAGCAGATATTACGGTAGACTATGCACTGGTAAACGGCAAACGCTCTGTGTATATCCCCGTGGTAAAAACGGCCGATGCCTCTACCTGGGAAGTAGTACAGAGCCTGAAAAAGAAAATGCCCGAAATGAAAAGCCTGTTGCCCGGCGATGTGGATATGAGTTACGAATTCGACCAGTCTGTATTCGTGATCAATTCTGCCAAAAGCCTGATGACCGAAGGTATACTGGGCGCCGTGCTTACAGGTTTAATGGTGCTGCTGTTCCTGCGCGACTGGCGCAGCAGCCTGGTGGTGATCATCACCATCCCCGTTGCCGTGCTGAGTGCAGTATTCTTCCTGAAGCTTTGCGGGCAAACCATCAATATTATGACGCTGAGTGGTATGGCACTGGCCATTGGTATACTGGTAGACCAGGCCACGGTAACCATAGAAAATATTCACCAACACCTGGAAATGGGCAAATCAAAGCGGCGGGCCATATTGGATGCCTGTACGGAAATATCCTTCCCGCTGCTTTTGATCCTGCTCTGTATCCTGGCCGTGTTTGCACCTTCTTTCGTAATGACCGGGGTGCCCAAAGCCATGTTCCTGCCGCTGTCTCTTTCGATTGCTTTTGCGATGATCGTTTCTTTTGTGGCCGCTCAAACACTGGTACCTGTAGTGGCCAACTGGCTGCTGAAGGCAGAAATGTACCAGTACCACCATGAACAGGATCATGCACATGCAGGCATGGCCCTCGATACCGGCGAGGTGGCAGAAGTGAACAGGCATACCGAAGAAGAAATAACCCACCCGGAAAAGAACAGTTTTTTCCAGCGTATCAAAACAAAACTGGGCAACCAGCTGGAGACATGGATGCCCAGGCGCAGGTGGATCGTGATCAGCTACCTGGTACTGGCTTTTACCGCAGCGGGTATATGCTTTGTGGTTATTGGTAAAGACCTGCTGCCCAAAACCAATAACGGGCAATTGCAGCTGCGTTTACGCGAGCCCGATGGTACAAGGCTTGAAGAAACAGAGCGTTTAGTAAAAGCGGTGCTGGCTATTATCGATTCAACTGTTCAGCAGCATGTGGCTATCAGCTCGGCCTATGTGGGATTGGTGCCCAGTAACTTTGGCACCAGCAACCTGTATGTGTTTACTGCGGGTACCAATGAAGCCGTGCTGCAGATAAACCTGGATGAACACTACAAGGTAAAAATCGATCAGCTGAAAGAACAGCTCAGGCAAAACATCCTGCAGGCCTACCCGCAGCTGCGGCTTTCTTTTGAACCGATAGAACTTACTGAAAAAATCATGGCACAGGGTGCTTCCACACCCATCGAGGTAAGGATAGCCGGAAAAAATTATGCAGATATATCCGGCTATGGAAAAAAGATACTGGAGGAAATGAAGCAGATACCCTTCCTGCGCGATGTGCAGATCGCACAGCCGCAGGATGTGCCCAATATCAATATCCAGGTAGACCGGCTGAAGCTGGCACAGATGGGATTGAGCATGGATAGGGTATCGAAAAGCATTACCGATGCCACTTCTTCCAGCCGCTATACCAATAAGAATCTCTGGCTGGATGAAAACGCCGCTTACTCCTACCAAACCCAGGTGCAGGTGCCTGAGTATATGATGAACTCGATCACGCAGATGAACGCGATACCGCTGGTGCCTGGTACGGTAAGGCCTGTACTTTCTGATGTGGCAGCTTTGTCTATCGATACCATCCCCGGCGAATACGACCGGTCAGGGCCACGAAGGTTTATTACGCTCAGTGCCAATATTTATGGAAAAGACCTGGGTGCTGCAACCGCAGCAGTAGAAAAAGCGATACGCAAAGCCGGAACACCACCTGTGGGGCTGGTAACAGAAGTAAAAGGAATGTCTTCACTGCTTACTGAAACACTGGCATCATTGCAAAGTGGTTTACTCGCTGCGATCGTGGTGATATTGCTGCTGCTGGCAGCCAATTACCAGTCGTTCGGTTTATCGCTGGCAGTGCTGGCTACAGTGCCTGCTGTATTACTGGGTGCTATGCTAATGTTGCTGGCAACCGGTGCCACGCTTAACCTGCAGTCTTATATGGGTATCATCATGTCAACAGGTGTATCGGTGGCCAATGCCATTCTTATTGTAACCAATGCCGAGAAGCTACGGCTGGAATACAAAGATCCGTTTAAAGCGGCAACAGTGGCTGCCAGTATCCGTCTGCGTCCTATCCTGATGACGAGCCTGGCCATGATCGCAGGTATGATCCCCATGGCGAGTGGCCTGGGTGAAGCCGGCGACCAGTCTGCACCACTGGGCCGTGCCGTGATCGGCGGGCTGATCGCTTCCACCTGTGCGGCATTGTGGATAGTACCGCTGGTATATGGCTGGGTACAACAGAAAAAATCATTCGAAGATGTATCCTTATTACCTCACACAAACGAATAATCAAATCGCAATAAATATGAAACAATATATTTTTCTGGGTGCGGTACTGGCCAGTCTGTTCACGGCCTGCGCTGATTCGCCTGCGGCGGAAAATCCCAAAACAACAAAAAAGCCTGCTGCATTGCATTATAATCTTTATAAAGTAAGCAATGCACCGGTGGAAGAAACGGTAAAGCTGCCTGCACAGTTAACCGCCTACCAGGAAGTAAGCATTTTTCCCAAAGTAAATGGTTATGTAAAACAGGTGCTGGTCGATATCGGGTCAAGGGTGCACAAGGGACAGCTGCTGATGACACTGGAAGCACCCGAACTGCAACAGGCAAGTATGCAGGCAAGGGAAAAATATGCGCAATACAAAGCGAATTACACCATCAGTAAAGAAAACTATTCCCGGTTGTACGAAGCCTACCAGACACCGGGCGCTATTTCACCAATGGATCTTGCATCGGCCAAGGCGAAAATGCTTGCAGACAGTGCACTGTGTAATGCCGAAAAAGTAAACTGGCAGATGCAGGAAACCATGCTCGCTTACCTGCAGGTGACAGCACCTTTCGATGGTGTGATCACCGACAGGAATGTTCACCCCGGTGCCTTGGTAAGCGCTGCAGGGAAAGATACAAGGCCTATGCTCGAGCTGAAGCAGATAGACCACCTGCGTTTGCAGGTAGATGTGCCTGAAAGCATTGCTGCCACGTTGACCACCAACCAGCCGGTGAGTTTTTTCCTGAGTGCTTTTCCCGGTAAAAAAATGACAGCCAATATTACCAGGAAATCCATGAATGTAAATCTCCAGTACCGCACAGAACGGATAGAGCTGGATGTATGGAATAAAGAAGGCGTACTAACACCCGGTATGTACGCTGATGTTACACTTGATGCAAGGGGCAGCAAAGATGCGCTTACCGTTCCCTCAACAGCCGTGGTTACTTCTACTGAAAGAAAATATGTGATCGTGGTAAGAGAAGGTAAGGCCGCCAGGATAGATGTAATCACCGGTAATGCCAGCAATGGCAAGGTGGAAATATTCGGCAGCCTGAAGGCTGGTGAAGAAGTGATTGATAATGCCAATGATGAAATAAAAGAAGGTACAAAGATCTGAAGCGTATAAACAATTACGGATCAGCTAGGCAGACCGTTTTTCAATCCTGAACTTTTTTTCAGCAGTAGTTTTGGTTTTGATAAGCCTGCCCCATTCCTGGGGCGGGCTTTTTATCGTAGCAGGCTATGGCAGTGTTGACGGTACTGTTCTGATCATTTCAATATGATCGATGCCGTCTTCATCATATATATCACTGCTTTGGCGGAAGCCGAAAGATGCATAAAATTTTTTCAGGTAAAGTTGTGCACCTATTTTAATATCCCCCTCACCAAACAGGTGGAAGCATGCATCAATAGCCCGGGCAATCAGCTGCCGCCCTGCACCCACACTGCGGTAGGCCGGTGAGCTTACTACGCGGCCGATAGACATTTGCGGGTATGATATGCCCGGCGGCACCAGCCTGGCATAGGCTGCCAGTTTATCCTGTTGCCATAGCATCAGGTGATGGCAGTGCTGATCTTTATTGTCAGCATCCAGGAACACGCAATTTTGTTCCACCACAAAAACCTCGCTGCGCAAACGGAGAATGGCATACAGTTCGTGTGGCGTTAATTCAGTAAAAAAACGACAGCCGGGTGTTAGTTCCATTGCTTGTTGTATTTATAAATGAGGATGCAGCCGGAGGCTGCAGGGATAATTGCCGCCCGCGGGACGCGGGCGGCTGTAGGCTCCCGCTGCAATACCCGCCGGTCAATACCCGTATTTGTCTTTCCACAAACCTTTCAGGTAACGGCGCAGCTCTTCTTCCCGGGCATTTTTCCCGGGATCATAAAAACGCGTACCGCTGAGCTTTTCAGGCAGGTACTCCTGTTCGGCAAAATTGCCTTCAAAGGAATGGGCATATTTATAGCCTTTGCCATAATCCATGTCTTTCATCAGCCGGGTAGGGGCATTGCGTATATGCAGCGGCACCGGCAGATCGCCATATTGCTTTACTGCTGCCAACGCTTCACCAATGGCGGCATAAGAAGCATTGCTTTTGGATGAAGAAGCCAGGTAAGTGGCACATTGCGCTAAAATGATCCTCGATTCAGGATAGCCTATTTTATTCACGGCATCAAAACAGGCATTGGCCAGCAGCAATGCATTGGCATTGGCATTGCCCACATCTTCACTCGCAAAAATAACCATGCGGCGGGCGATGAACTTTACATCTTCACCACCCTCAATCATACGCGCCAGCCAGTACACCGCACCATTGGGATCGCTGCCGCGCATGCTTTTGATAAAAGCAGAGATAATATCGTAATGCTGCTCGCCCTGTTTATCGTATAAGGCTACACGTTTCTGTGCTACTTTCATTACCAGCTCATCAGTGATCTCCACCGGCTCGCGCTGGTTATTCCATTGCAATGCCTGCGTTACCACCAGCTCGAATAAATTGAGCAGCTTACGTGCATCGCCACCGGAAATATTGATCAGGGCTGCTGTTTCTTTCAGTTCAATATGGTGCTGCTGCAGCAGTTCGTCTTTTGCCATGGACTGTTGCAGCAGTTTAACCAGGTCATCCTGCGACAGCGCTTTCAGCACATACACCTGGCTCCGGCTGAGCAAGGCGGCATTTACTTCAAAAGACGGATTTTCGGTCGTGGCGCCGATCAGTGTGATCGTGCCTTTTTCCACTGCGCCCAGCAGTGCATCCTGCTGACCTTTGTTGAAACGGTGAATTTCATCGATAAATAAAATGGCATGCGATTGCAGCCTGGCCGTTTCAATCACTTCACGCACATCTTTTACACCACTGCTGATCGCACTCAGCTGGTAAAAAGGCACCTGCAATGTATGGGCAATAATATTGGCAATAGTGGTTTTGCCCACACCGGGCGGTCCCCACAATATCATAGATGGAATATTGCCGTTGTCAATGGCACTGCGCAGAATACTGCCCTTGCCGGTCAGGTGCTCCTGCCCAACCAGCTCGTCCAGCGTTTCAGGACGTACACGTTCTGCCAGCGGTGTTGCATTTTTCATCTCACTCTGTATTTGGAAAAAATGGCTGCATTTACTGCAGTCCGCTGCCGGTTTTTTTACCGGCTGGCCAATTCATTTTCTGCAAATTAATTAATCATACAGACAATACTAAAATTTTTAGTTTGCATAAATTAGTTATGCATCGGTAAATTAGGTATATTTACTGTATGGATAAAAGAGCATTGTTCAAAGGATGCCTTGAACCGGTTGTACTGCAACTGCTGCATGAGCAGGGACGGATGTACGGCTATGAAATAACACAGAAAGTGAAAGAGATCACTGCCGGTGAACTGATCATCACCGAAGGAGCCCTGTATCCCCTGCTGCACAGGCTGGAAGCCGAAAACCTGGTAGAAGTGGAAACAGAGAATATCGGTAACCGCATCCGTAAATATTATTCGCTCACCAGGGCCGGTAAAAAACAACGCTCAGTTGCCGCAGCCGAATTATCGGGTTTTATAAAGGCCCTGCAATTGATATTACACCCTAAAACCAGCTGAAATGCTTACAGATGACCAGGTTAAAAGACTGTTTGTTTACTGTGAAAAAAAGCATGTACGTTATTACGATCTGCAAATAGAACTGGTCGACCACCTGGCCACGGCTATTGAACAGGCCATGGTGCAGCAACCCGGTAAAATATTTGAAGAAATAGCCGGGGAAAAAGCACCCGTGTTTGCCAGGGAATGGAAGCAGATAGAGCAGGAGAAAAGAAAAATACTTTCCCGCGGTATTTGGCGGCAGTGGCGAAAAGAGCTGCTGGCTTATTTTACCTGGCCCAAGATCAGCCTGCTGGTATTGCTTAGCTCCCTGGTGTTTTTTATTGACCAGCAATGGCATTTTCACCGTTTCCCCAGGTTTGGAATGAGCCTGCTGCAATTACTGGGTTTTACTTATGTATTGTACCGCAACGGGAAAACTGTGCAGTGGAACACCCGGCACAGGAAAAAGGACCTATTAACCTGGCATGTGCTGCGCCGGATAGAGTTGCTGGCTGCCCTACCTGTGATGGTATATACAGCTGGCAACCTGGTAGACCTGCTATGGCCTGTTCCGCTTACTGTTTCCAGGATCGCTTTGTATTGCCTGCCTGCTACTATTATCTGCGTAATGGCCTGGGCGAGGGTAAATATCAGCTGCCATATACAGATGCGTAAAAACTATGCCGCTGCTTTTGAAGGTTAAACAGTGCTAAAACAAACCTTAATGCCGCTTCCGGCTTCCGGTGTTGCTAATCAACAATATGATCTTTGTGCTTGCGGAGCAGTATAAAGGTCCAGCAGATATGGATCACCAGCAGCACACAAAAGAACAGCAGGATGGTGCTCAGGTTGATCATCAGTTTGGATGTGTTGATAGATAGTTTGCCCGGTGAAGCAGCCACAGGCAGCTGTTTGGCAATTTCATCAACGATATGGGGATGCATGAGTATTTCAGCCGAACTCCTGATAGACATGATCGCAAATACAATGGCAACAATACTGTTTACCTGCAGCCAGTCTTTCTGCCGCCTGGTAAACACATCTTTCATTACAATTACCCTGTTGAAGAACTTATTGGCGTACCAGGCATATAAAACCACGCCCAGCATAATAAAAGCGCCAAAAGCAAAAGCAGGATTGGCCAGTGCCATAAAAACAGAAAACAACAGCAGTATGGCCATGAACATACAAAACAGGTTAACTATAAACGACAATAGCCGGTAGACAAATAATCCTTTCATCCGTTCAATTTTTTTTCCTGAAATCCGCCGGCGATTAAGCAGCAGGGATTTCGTACAACACAACTTCTTACTGCAAGATGCACAATTTTCTGCTATTGTTGCTGTGCAAATGTATCATCGGGGATTTCCGCTGCCGGTTGACCTGCCTGGGCCTGCAGGTGTACATTATTCATCTCTTCAAATACTTGTCCGTCTTCGTATCCTACGGAAACATATACCGACAGTTTTTGCCTGGCAGGGCCTTTGAATGTGCCTTTCACGGGACTGCAGTCGGTAAAATGCCTGCCTACCGCCAGTTTTACATGGGTATTGGTAACCCATATATTGTTGGTAGGGTCGATACCTGCCCAGCCATAACCGGGCAGCCAGGCTTCCACCCAGGCATGGGTGGCGCCCTCGCCTCGCATACCGTTTTTATTGGGGCAGATATAACCGCTTACATAACGGCCGGGTATATTCAGGGTACGGAGCATCTGCAGCATCAGGTGGGCAAAATCCTGGCATACACCTGAGCGGTGTTCGAGAATTTCGTCTACCGTGGTGTTGATGTCGGTAATGCCCTTGATATATTTGAAATATTTGAATATATGTTCGCTGCAGCGTTCCACGATGGTCGCCACAGAAATGCCGGGTTGTGTGATACCGCTTAACAGGGCTTCAATAGCCGGCTGGTTAAGGATGCTGTCAGGTGACGACAATTCCAGCAGCATCAGGTCGTTCTGCATTTCTTCCTGTAGTTGCGGGAAGCTGCCATGAAAATTGATACGCAGCTGCGAACTGGAAGTGGTGCGGATAAGCAGTTTGTTTTCAATTACCAGCGCTGTATGCTGTGCCATTACATTGAATATGCCGCTTTTGTTACCCCAGTAATCAAAATAGGTTTGCATGGCAGGATTGGTGGTGATATTAAGCTCATGATGCAGCACTTCCTGCTCGGGGCACTGGAATGGAAAAATCTTGATCTCATTCACGCTTTCCTTTACCGGTCTGTCGTATTCGTATTTCGTGATATGGTGTATTTTAAAAACAGGCATTTGGATAAACTTAAGAATAGGAGAAAAAATTTTGTACAAACCGCCTGCTGAAATCAGTCAGGTCTTTGTTCAGCTCCTGCAAAAACTGCTGCAAGGTAGTACTGTTGAGCGAATCAAAATCCACATACAGTACTTTACTGTATAAGCGGCCAAAGCAGCTAAGCAGGCTGGTATTGGCCGGTGACAGGTTGCCCTGTGTTACCTCCCTGAGATAACGGTCAATCCGCCCCAGTGAATAAACGACCGACCTGGTAAATGTTGTATTGGTTAGTACCTGCCGCAGCACATTTTGGTTGTAATGAGCGCTCCGGTAGGTTTTCAGGTGCAGCTCATAACCTGAGAGGGATAACAGCAGGTAACGCCATTGCATAATGTCCCGGGCATTGTTCAGGTCGTAACCTATTTGTACAAATTGTTTATCTGTCAGTAAAATGGTTTCAAAACACCGTTCCAGGTATTTGCCCAGGTTCATAAAGCTCCAGCCCAATCCGCGCGACATGGTTATATCGGTAATGCCGGTATACAGTACACAGTGCTGCATGAACATTTCAAGTACTTCCAGCGCACCCTGGCCTTTCAGCCGGTTATCAAGGAGGGGCTGGTTTACAAGATGGTAGAGCTGGTTGATTTCTTCCCACACTTCTTTGGTTATATGATCCTGCACACCACGGGCATTTTCCCGGGCTTTTATAACCAGCACTTTCAGCGAATTATGGTTAGATGTATCGGTGATGATCTTTTTTAGTACAGCTTCTGTATTGTTTTCCAGCAATGCAATTTCTGCGGCATCACAGGAAGTGAATGTTTCCAGTACGGGGCGCCAGGTGAGGCTGGAGCTCTCGCCTTTATCCAGCGAGAGAATATAATGTGTAGACGCGGTACGCAATAATCCGTCGGCACGTTCCATATAACGGTTTAACCAGAAAAGGGCATCTGCAATTCGGCTTAGCATGGGCGAAGGTTTAATATATCAAACTGGGAAAAAGGGTGAAGCGCATAATGGATCAGCGATCCAGTATCCAGGTATCTTTACTGCCACCGCCCTGGGAAGAATTTACCACCAGCGAACCTTCGCGCAAGGCAACGCGGGTCAATCCCCCCGGTACGATCTGAACACCATTGGGCCCGTACAGCGCATAAGGCCTAAGATCAACATGCCGTGGCCTGAACCGGCCATCAATAAAGCAGGGAACAGTAGATAAGCGCATAATTGGCTGGGCGATGAAATTGCGTGGCTCATCTTCTATGGCCCTGCGGGCATTTTCCCATTCCTGCTCAGTGATAGTGTTACCCATGATCATGCCATAACCACCCGACTGGTTGGTTCTTTTTACTACCATATTGTGTATGTTGCTGAATACATATTCTCTCATATCCGGACGATTGAGCTCATAAGTAGGCACATTCGTTAAAATAGGATCTTCATTGAGATAATAGCGGATCATATCCGGTACATAGGCGTATACTGCTTTATCGTCTGCCACCCCATTACCCACCGCATTTACAATGGCTACATTCCCTTTGCGGTATGCGCCCAGCAGTCCGGGTACACCCAGCACACTATCGGGTTTAAACACCAGCGGATCGAGGTATTCATCGTCGATGCGGCGGTAGATGACATGTACCTGTTCGAGGCCATTGGTGGTTTTCATATACACTTTATGATCGTCTACTACCAGATCCCTTCCTTCCACAAGCGCAATACCCATTTGCCTGGCCAGGAAAGTATGTTCATAATAAGCCGAGTTATAAATACCGGGTGTGAGCAATACCACTGTTGGGTGGGCGATCTGTGCAGGGGAAAGCTGCAATAGTATTTCATGCAGCAGCAGCGGGTAGTTGCTTACATGCCTTACCCGGTGTGCGGCCAGCATTTCGGGAAAAATGCGTTTGGTCACTTCCCTGTTTTCCAGCATATAGCTTACACCGGATGGTGTGCGCAGGTTGTCTTCCAGCACATAAAAGCGACCATCTTCGCCCCTGATAAGATCTATGCCGGAAATATGTACATAGATATCATAAGGCACTGTAATACCATATACTTCACGGGTATAATGCGGGCAGGAAGCGATCAGCGTTGCAGGGATCACCCTGTCTTTCACGATCTGCTGCTCATGGTAAATATCTTTTAGAAAAAGGTTCAATGCTTTCAGCCGCTGGCGGATGCCTGCCTCTACATGATCCCATTCGGTGCCCGTAATAATACGCGGAATAATATCGAAAGGAAAGATGCGTTCAATACCCGCATTGTCGCTGTACACTGTAAAGGTGATACCCTGGCTCATGAACAGCTCTCCTGCCAATACATCTTTTTGCTGCATGCTGGCAACATCCATTTGCTGGAGGGCAGTGAAAACTTTGCTGTAGTGTTCCCGTACTGTTCTGGCATCACACATTTCATCCCATGTATTGGGTAAGCTGGCGTAGTCCTGTAATAAACTTGTCACACTCATCAGTAGATAGTTGGTTAGGTACAGTAAAAAAAATGCAGCACGCATCCGGGAGGATGTATGCTGCAATTCGAAGATTTTTCAATTTAATTAAAAAAAAGCAAAATTAAAAGTGTACTGACATGCGCCAGGGTGTAAAGCTGCTATTTTACATGAATGAATGCCCGGCGCAGGCGTTGGAGCCAAAGCTAGTGTTACTGTATGGGCAGCAGGTGTATAACATCAAAGAAGCCATTCCAACAGGAATGGCTTCTTTGAATAGGATCAGTTGTATCCGGACAGCAGGTATCAAACATTTGTACCGCAGGATAGATACATGACTATTTTAGATTGAGTTTGATCTGTAATTCTTCAAACTGGTGGGTATCGATGGCTGAGGGTGCATCCAGCATCATATCGCGCCCGCTGTTGTTTTTAGGGAAAGCGATAAAGTCGCGGATGCTTTCACTGCCACCCAGGATGGCACAGAGCCGGTCGAAGCCAAAGGCTATACCTCCATGCGGTGGCGCACCATATTCAAATGCCCCCAGCAGGAAACCGAACTTGTGCTGCGCTTCTTCTTCACTCATACCCAGTGCGGCAAACATTTTTTCCTGCAGTTCACGCTGGTAAATACGGATAGAGCCGCCGCCAATTTCGTTGCCATTGAGTACCATATCGTAGGCATTGGCCTTGATATTGGCATAAGGATGTTCCAGGTATTTATCTGCATTTTCAATAACAGGATTGTTATTGATCATGATATCGATATCTGAAGGTTTGGGCGATGTGAAAGGATGGTGTCTGGCAACCCAGCGGTTTTCTTCTTCCGCATATTCAAACAGCGGAAAATCCAGTACCCATAATAATTTAAATTCATTTTCCCTGCGCAGCCCCAGGCGCTTGCCCATTTCCAGGCGCAGTTCGCTCATGGCTTTGCGGGTGCGCTCTTCGCGGCCGGCCAGTATCAGCAACAGGTCGCCAGGCTGGGCGCCGGCAGCTGTGGCAATAGCTTTCAGTTTGTCTTCGCTGTAAAACTTATCTACACTGCTTTTAAGCGTGCCATCTGTATTGTATTTGATGTATACCAGTCCCTGCATGCCTATCTGGGGGCGTTTCACCCATTCGGTGAGCTCGTCGGTTTGCTTGCGGGTATATTCGCTGCATCCCGGTACGGCGATAGCCAGTACGGTTTCGGCATTGTCGAAAACACCAAAGCCTGCGCCATTGATCAATTCGCCGGTAGCCTGTATTTTACCATGGAGGGTAAAAGCCGATTTCAGGTTGAGCAGTGACATGCCGAAACGGATATCGGGTTTGTCATTGCCGTATTGCCACATGGCTTCTTCCCAGGTCATCCGCTGAATGGTATCGGTATAGTCGATGTTCTTTACATCTTTGAAAATGCGCCGTACCAGTCCTTCAAACATCAACAGGATGTCTTCCTGCTCTACAAAACTCATTTCACAGTCTATCTGTGAAAACTCGGGCTGGCGGTCTGCACGCAGGTCTTCATCCCTGAAGCATTTCACCACCTGGTAATAGCGGTCGTACCCGCTTACCATCAGCAGTTGCTTAAAGGTTTGGGGCGATTGTGGCAGGGCATAGAACTGGCCTGGGTTCATCCGGGATGGCACCACAAAATCGCGGGCACCCTCCGGTGTTGATTTAATGAGGAATGGTGTTTCAATATCCATAAACTGGTGCTCGTGCAGGTAATTGCGGGCAGAGCGGTTTACAGCATAACGCAGTTCCAGGTTTTTTTTCACCGCATTGCGGCGCAGATCGAGGTAGCGGAATTTCATCCGCAGGTCATCGCCACCATCTGTTTCGTCGGTGATGGTAAAGGGTGGAACGGCTGATTTATTGAGAATGGTATAAGACTGCACAATGACTTCCACATCACCTGTAGGCAAATTGGGGTTCTTATTGGTACGTTCAGTCACTTTTCCTTTTACCTGCAACACATATTCGCGGCCCAGGGGTTGATTATCCAGCTGGTTGTTCAGGTCTTCCCCAAACAATAACTGGGTGATACCATAGCGGTCGCGCAGGTCGATAAAAGTAATCGCACCAAATTTTCTGACAGTTTGTACCCATCCGGCCAGGGTCACTTCTTTGCTGATATCTCCCTTTCTTAATTCTCCACAGGTGTGTGAGCGATACATAATAGTAATGAACTGTTTAAATGGTTATTCGGTTAGCCGGGGCGCGGGTTACCTGTTGAGTGGGGTGCAAGGAAAAAATATCAAACACCAGCGCACCAATCAAGCCGCACAAATTCCGGTCAGGCCGCAAAGATAACCGAATTGCCTAATGCCACTGCGTTAAACTGCGGCTTCCTGCTGTAATTTTGTATCCTGTAAACCGGTATGGCCGGGAAGCAATATACCGGCTACTTCCTGCCAGTTGTTCACCCTGGTATATTTGGTGATGTTTATATTATGCGGTGCGGTGAACAAGAGCTTTTCACCATTGAAATGATCCAGGTTCTTCAGGTGGTCATCAATCATGTAATCGCCATGCGTAATGCGCTTGCTGCCGCAGAAGGTGACCTGCTGCCAGCTGATAAAAGGAAAATGCTCCTGCAGCCATTCGTATTTTTCAATCAGTGACTGCGGAAACTCCATTGCAGCTGATACAATGAATACTTCATAGTGCTCGTTCAGCAATTTAATCACTTCCTGGCTGCCCGCAATTACTGGTGCCGTACGGAAGAACCCCGGGGTATGCAAAAACGCTTTCACCAGTTTACCATCGGGAAAAGCTTCTGTTTCGGGTTTGCCGTTCAGGGACGCTTTGTCTATTTCTTTGCCTGTTCTTTCTTTATAATAGGCCAGGTATTGGCTGGTGATTTCTGCCATAACATGGTCCATATCAATTAATATTCGCTTCATAGCTTGCAATTTATTGCGAATTTAATGCAAAATTTTGCAATATTTATGCTTGTTTGTATTAATTTGCGGTAAAATATTGCAAAATATGTTAAAAGAAGAGCGGCTGGATTTTATTTTGCAGAAGCTAAAGGAAGACCAGAAAGTGAAGTTGGGAGAGCTGAGCACAGCCCTCCAGGTATCGGAAGACACGGTACGCCGCGATATAGAGCTACTGGCCAGCAACGGCTTATTGATGAAGGTAAGGGGAGGGGCTGTTCCGCATTCACCCAGTGCCCATTCTTTCCGGGAGCGCATCCATATACTGGAAGCCGATAAAAAGGTGATCGCCAGTAAGGCCATCCAGTTACTGTCGCCCGGGCAAACCATCCTGCTCGATGGTGGTACCACCACTTATATTATGGGCAGTATGCTGCCACCAGATCTTCGTCTTACCGTGGTTACCAACAATGTACCGCTTGCCGCCCTGCTCGCCGAACACCCTTCTGTAGAGGTGATACTGGCGGGTGGCCGTATTTTCAAACGCTCGCAGGTTACCGGCGGTATGGAAACATTGCGCCTGTTCAGCCAGCTGCGGGTAGATATCTGTTTTATCGGTATCTGCAGCCTTCACCATACCATCGGTGTAAGCACACTGGAATATGAGGAGGCAGAGGTTAAACGCGCCATGCTGCAGGCGGCCAGCCAGGTAGTGGCTGTAACCACCTACGATAAAATAGGTACAGCCGAAACCTATAAGGTTTGCGAAATCACTGCACTGGATACCATCATCACCGAGGTAGACAGTAATAATGAATTGTTCAAGCCTTATACTGATCTGGGGTTGCGTATTATTTAGAGGGGAAGGGTGGTGAGCGTAGTCGAACCACCCGGGAGCCGTCCTGAGCGCAGTCGAAGGATGGCAGTATTGTTTATACTTTTTATACTATATTCCAATGTTATCGCTTTCTATTGATCTGAACAGGGCATATCGTATCGCCGTGAGCGTGTTCTTTTTTATCGCCGGCCTTACTTTCGCCACCTGGGCATGCCGGATACCGGATATTAAAAGCCATCTTCACCTGAACGATGGTGAACTGGGCAGTGTATTGTTTGCATTGCCCGTAGGACTAATGGTCAGCCTGCCCCTATCAGGCTGGATGGTTTCCCATTATGGCAGCCGGCGTGTGCTGATCATCGCTGCGGTTTTGTACCCGCTTACGTTAACACTGCTGGGGTTGCCCGATAATGTCTGGTACCTGGTGATCACCCTGTTCTTTTTTGGCCTATGGAGCAATATGTTCAATATTGCGGTGAACACGCAGGCTGTTGGCATTGAAGCATTGTATGGCAGGTCTATCATGGCTTCTTTTCACGGTGTATGGAGCCTGGCAGGTTTTACCGGCGCAGCGATCGGTACCATCATGGTTAGCGCAGGCGCTCCGCCATTTATCCATTTTTGTATTATTTGCCTGTGCACGGCAATATTGCTGCTGCTATCGTATAAATACACCTTGCGCAAGGATACCGGTGTTGGTAAACAACCTTTGTTTGCCAAACCCGATGCGGCAATTATGAAACTGGGACTGATCGCTTTCGGAAGCATGGTTTGTGAAGGCACCATGTTTGACTGGAGCGGCGTATACTTTCAAAAAGTGGTACAGGTGCCCAAAGAACTTACTACAATGGGGTATGTTGCGTTTATGAGCACTATGGCAGGTGGCCGTTTCGGAGCCGACTGGGTAGTAACCCGTATCGGTGTAAAACGGGTTTTACAGTTAAGCGGTATCATCATTACCACTGGTTTACTGATGGCGGTGCTGTTCCCTTATATCATTACTGCCACTTTTGGTTTCTTATTGGTTGGGATCGGGGTTTCTTCTGTTGTACCTTTGGTATACGGCTTAGCCGGTAAATCCAAAACCATGTCGCCTGGTGTAGCCCTGGCTGCTGTATCCACTATCGGTTTTCTGGGCTTTTTAATGGGGCCGCCTACCATCGGTTTTATAGCCCAGGCTGCAAGCTTGCGCTGGTCTTTTACACTGATTGCCATTCTTGGGTTTGGAACAACATTGCTCGCTTCTCAAACAAAAATGATGAAACCGGAAGCATAACCGGCTGCACAGGTGGAATGTTGCTGCTTGAACGATAGAATGCCATTTGAAAAGCCATTGACAGATGAAACAGACCAATACGGGAGTTAGCAAATTATGATCACATTATCGTTTCCGCAAAAACTGAGTTCCACTGTACGTTCAAGAATAGCAGTGGCAATGTTTTTCTTTATATCAGGGTTTACGTTTGCCAGCTGGGCTTCACGTATACCTTCCCTTCAACAGCAGCTGCACCTGAATGATGCACAACTGGGTTCTGTTTTATTCGCTATGCCCATGGGGCTGATGCTGACCATGCCATTTACCGGCATCCTGCTGGGCCGGGTAAGTAGTCGCTTTATTATGATGATCGGTGCATTGCTGTATGCTGTTCTGCTGCCCGTACTCGGGCTGGTAACACAAGTGTGGCAACTGGTGGTGATCCTTTTTCTTTTTGGTTCGTCGCGTAATTTTCTGAATATCGCTGTCAATGCACAATCTGTTGGTGTGCAGGCATTGTATAAGAGATCGATCATTACTTCTTTTCATGCTGTTTTCAGCGTGGCCGGATTTGCAGGTGCCTCCCTGGGTTCGTTTATGCTTAGCGCCAATGTATCTACGTTTATACATTTTATGATTGTGGGTGGTGTCACGTTATTGATCATCACCTGTTTTTTCTCGAACACTTTACAGGAAGATGTGCCTTCCGATACCAAGAAACCATTACTGGTATTGCCCGATAAACCTCTGTTGAAGCTGGGGCTGATCGCTTTTTGCAGCATGGCTTGTGAAGGTGCCATGTACGACTGGAGCGGCATTTATTTTCAGAAAGAAGTGCAGGGCGCTGCGGGGCATATAGGTCTTGGCTATGTTGCGTATATGTGTGCAATGGCCACCGGCCGTTTTGCGGGCGATAGACTGGTGAACAGGTATGGCGCTAAAACCATGCTGCAGGTATGTGGCTGTTTTATGGCTGCAGGGTTAACCATTGCTGTTGCTTTTCCTTATTTTATCATGGCAATGACCGGCTTCCTCCTAACCGGCTTTGGAGTGTCTTGTGTTGTGCCATTGGTGTTTAGTCTTGTCAGTAAAAATACCCGTATGGCACCGGGGCCAGCTATTGCTGCAGTGTCCATTGTAAGTTACCTGGGCTTCCTGCTAGGCCCTCCTTTTATCGGTTATATTTCTCAAACAGCGAATCTGCGCCTAGCATTTGCTATTGTGGCATTACTGGGTTTGCTGGCTGTTTTTCTTGCCGGCAAGGTGGCGGCTGTTAAAAAATAAATAAATCCCCTCCTGTTTATCACTGCGATTAAACCTTACCGGCTTTGTACCGGCATATCATGTATTGCCCGTTAAATAATATCTAAAAACAAAAGATGGTTGTTAAAACAACCAATGTGGAAGCAAACTTGTGTTAGTATAGGCAAACGACCTTACAACAACCAACATGTTCTTAACCTTTAAAGCATTTATCTATGAAAACAATTGTACGCTTCACAATGATAATAGCAGCAGTGTACCTGCTGTCAGGATGTACCAGAACATACCAGTCTCCGGGCAACAGGCTGTCAGGTTCCTGGGTATTGAACGATGCCGCACAGGGCGGTAATTATGGCTGGCGTCCTTTTTATACCGGATTGGAAAATGGGGTGTTTGATTTTTATGATAATGGTAGCGCTGTATTTACTGATCAGCAGGGAACCATGCGGGGCTCCTGGTATGTGCAAACAGTAACCGGCGGCTATTATGACGAATATGGAAATTATTATACTGATGTGCACCAGGAGCTGCAGCTGCAGTTATCCGATCCTTATACAGGCAGCAGCATCAATCTTTATTTCAATGATGTTAATATAGGCGGTGGCCAGATGATCGGTACTTATTACGATGGTAATTATGTGGTGCGCTACCGTTTCAGCAGGTATTGATAACCGCTCATACTACCGGATATAACAACCGTTGGTAAATGGAATAGTTTTCATCATCAAAACAAACAAAACAAGCCTGCTCTATCGTATCGTTTTGTTCAAGAAAGGCTTTTACCGTTCGCAGCGCAATTTGCGCTGCTTCTTTTTTAGGGAAACCATAAATGCCGGTGCTGATATTGGGAAAAGCGATGCTTTTAAGTTCATATGTTGTTGCCAGCAACAGGCTATTGAAATAGGCCTTACTGAGTAATGCATTTTCCCCATGCCGCCCACCCTGCCATACCGGGCCTACGGTGTGAATAACATAACGGGCCGGTAGCCTGCCGCCTGTAGTGATCACCGCTTCTCCTGTAGCGCAGCCACCCTGTTTATTGCGTATGGCCATGCAGGCTTCCAGTATGGCCGGGCCGCCTGCCCGGTGAATAGCACCATCCACACCTCCACCGCCCAGCAATGAACTGTTCGCTGCATTCACGATGGCATCCATACATATTTTAGTAATATCGCCTTTTTCCAATTGCAGTATCGGCATAACAGGTTGTTTGAACAAAGCTAGTAACCCGGGTTAAAAGCAACAAGCTGATAACCCAAGTTGCGGGATAATCAGTGTATTTATAGCTGCAAGCCATGAGCTTCCAGCTATGAGATGGAAATGCCCGTTCCTTTCTGCGTTTTTCGCTTATTCCGCGCATGTATTTCTCATAGCTCATCGCTATCAGCTTGCCGCTTTTAACTTTATGGCTGCAAGCCATGAGCTTCCAGCTATGAGATGGAAATGCCCGTTCCTTTCTGCGTTTTTCGCTTATTCCGCGCATGTATTTCTCATAGCTCATCGCTATCAGCTTGCCGCTTTTAACTTTATGGCTGCAAGCCATGAGCTTCCAGCTATGAGATGGAAATGCCCGTTCCTTTCTGCGTTTTTCGCGCATTCCGCGAGATAAAGCCCTCGCAGCTCATCGCTATCCGCTTTTAACTTTATGGCCTCCGCTATGAGGTGGGAACAGCAGGGAATTGTTTTTATAAACAGGTTGTATTATATTTGGTAAATATTTACGTAAATGATTACATATTATGCCTGAGAATATTATCAATGAACTGGGAGCGCTGGCTGTGGGCGCCAGGATGCGCCGCCTGTACGATATTTTTTCAAAGGATGTGGAGAAGATTTATGAAGATCATGAACTGGAATTTGAAACCAAATACTTCACCCTGTTTTACCTGGTGAGTAAACGGAATGGTGTAAGCATTATGGAAATAGCAGAAGAACTGAGCCTTACCCATCCCGCCATTATTCACCTGGCAAAGGAACTGGAGAAAAAAGGCTATATCGAATCCATAAAATCACCCGATGACAACAGGAAACGCTTATTGAAGCTATCCAGGAAAGGACAGAAAAGCCTGCCTGCTTTTGAAAAAGTATGGAAGAAAATTGAAGAACTCAATAAGCAGCTTTTTCAGCTGCAGCAAAATAACCTGCTGCAATCACTGGAAGAAATGGAAAAACTGCTCGATGAAAAATCTTACTACAAAAGGTTTCAACAATTATAATTTTTAACGTTTATGGAAAATATCGCCATCACAGAATACGAGCCGCAATATGCTGCTGCATTTAAAGACCTGAACATTGCGTGGATAGAACGCTTTTTTACAGTGGAAGCGCACGACCTGGAACAACTGAGCCATCCTGATACTTATATTATTGAAAAGGGTGGGCATATTTTACTGGCGCTGCATGAAGGAAAAGCGGTAGGTGTTTGTGCATTGATCAAAACCGGCGACAAGGAATATGAACTGGCTAAAATGGCGGTAACGGATGCATTGCAGGGACAACAGATCGGTAAAAAGCTGGGCCTGGCAGCTATTGAGAAAGCAAGAACTTTACAGGCACAACGCATCTGGCTGGAATCTAACCGCAAACTGGCGCCGGCCCTCAGCCTGTACCGCAAGCTGGGATTTGGAGAGATACCCATTACAGATACACCCTATGCCAGGGCCGATATAAGAATGGAATTGTTTTTATAATACGGACATAATGAAACAGGATACTGCAATGATACACTTCTCTGATACAATGGTGCTTGATAATCCCGTATGGCATGCATTGACAAGTACCCATCAATGCCATGCTCAGGGGAATGAGCACATTAAACGATACCCTGCCACTGTACTGCCTTT
The DNA here is from genome assembly GCA_966424055.1 of uncultured Deminuibacter sp. Lineage (GTDB taxonomy): Bacteria > Bacteroidota > Bacteroidia > Chitinophagales > Chitinophagaceae > Deminuibacter. Next base: position 22,789 of record CBJLMB010000028.1, read on the forward strand.
TATGGGAAGCCTTTATCCTGCGCAGGATCAGCTTGCCGGGATGGATCCATGGATGAGGCCTGGTGAAAAATTATTTGTCATTGGTACGCTGCCGGAATTATCCCCTGGCTGGACGATCACCGCAGAGCTGGATTGTGTGCAGATGGTAGCCTCGCAAAAAATAACACTACCCGCCAGTGAAGGTACGGGCATAGTAGCACTGGGTGAGAAAGACAGAGATGCATTAACAGCGTTGGTCAACCGGGTGCAGCCGGGTTTTTTCAGGGAAGATACACCTTCAATAGGACGGTATTTTGGTATCTGGCAGGATGACCGGCTGGTGGCAGTAGCCGGCGAAAGGCTGCAGCTTACCGGCTTTACAGAAGTAAGCGCTGTTTGTACTGACCCCGGTTATACAGGCCGCGGGTATGCCCGGCAACTGGTAACACATGTTTGTAATTTAAACATACAGGAAGAAAAGCAATTGTTCCTGCATGTACTGTCATCGAATACCAGGGCTATACGGTTGTACGAGTTATTGGGCTTCGTCAAAAGACGGGATATTCCTGTATGGCAGGTTGGTTTCAGCTAAAAAAAGACAGGCGCCCGAGGGCGCCTGTCTTTTTAACCGCTAAGAAAAGCGGGAGATTTAATTTTTATTCTCCTGCTGCTTTTTATCCTGCAGCAGTTGCAGCAATTGTAAACCCATTAGTCCGCTCAATGAACCATCGGTATTATTGCCGCCGTTTACAATAAGGTCAGGGATGATTTTGATATGGCCTTTACCTATCTCTTCTGTTATTTTGAATTTGGTAAAATTATCGCCACCCATTGCCTGAACCTGCAGCTCATATGCTTCTGCAGTAGATTTACCGATAGCCATGATTTTTTCCGCTTCGGCCAAACCTGTTTTACTGATCTTTTCCGCATCGGCCGACGCATTCAGTTTGGTCGCTTCAGCCTGTGCAGCTGCCCGTGCTTTGGTGGCTTCGGCTTCAGCATTGGCGCGCATCTTGGTGGCCTCAGCTTCTGCATTTACCTGCAGTTTTAAGCTGGTGGCATCACCTTCTGCTTTTTTAACGGCAGCATCAGCGGTGCGCTGGGCTATTTCCACGCTCTGCTGGGCTTTTACAATTTCTTTCTGCATATCGGCGATAGCGGTTTCTTTTTCTACACCCTGTCTTTTTTCCTGTGCCATCCGTTGTGTTTCGTAGGTTTTTTCTTCTTCCTGCGCAATTTTACGGTCGGTAAGTGTTTTCATCAGTGCTTCAGGCGGAACGATATCGCCGATCAGTGTATCCACCGCATTCACATTGTATTCTTCCAGCACAGTGCGGATATGCTCTTTGGCCGAGCTTTGCCTTTCTTTACGGGTTGATAAAAAGCTGATCACATCACTGTCCTGCGCACTGTTGCGGAAATAGTTGCCGATAGTGGGTTCCAGCACCTGCGAAACAAGGTTGTTCATACTGCCGAAGCGTGCAATTACTTTAGGTGCTTCGTTGGCGGGTATATGAATAATCTGTGCCACATCGAGATTGAAAGGGAACCCATCTTTCGAGCGCACCGTGATAGTGCTCAGGTTTTTGTCCAGCAAATGCGCTTCACTGCGGGCATTGGCCCAGTTAAGTACCAGGTTGGTGGTGGGTACCAGTTCTACTTTCATGGTGTATTTGTTGATGGGGTATTTACCGGGGCCCAGCGGCTCCATCCATACACCACGGAAACCTTTGCTTACAATATTGCCGTGTTTGAATGTTTCACCTGTAAGGTCTTTACCATCTTCACCAATATAGCTGATCACCACGCCTACATGACCGATAGGCACATCGGTCATAGGTATTTCTTCAATCTGCACGGCCCAGCGGTTAATATAATAACTACCTGCCAGCATAACCTGTGGTTGCAGGCCACGGTTACCACTATGATGTAAAAAACTGTCAATATCCTGGAAATTGTTGTGTTCATTGACAAACTTACCGGCTATCTGGCCAATAGGGATGGGCTCACCATCCAGTGTTGTTACAATGCCTACCATGTTTTCGTGGATGATCACCTGCTCGGTAACAGTTACTTCAAACAGGTAAGTGTTGATACGGTAAGAGCCTGCGGTGATAAAAGCAGTTTGACGGCCACGCTGCCCACCGTTCTCCAGGAATTTCTGTGCATCCTGGAAATTATCACAATCCACACGGCGGGCGAGGATGCGCCCCGTTGGTATTTCGGCCCCGTCTTTACTCAGTACCATACCTATTTTACCTTCGGGAATTACTGTAAAGGACACCCTGTCTACTCCATATTGCCAGGGCCACATGCCCCAGTATAAACCAGGTGCCAGTGTTTTGGCCTGAAAACCTGCTTCACCTTTGGTGGCCATGATACGGCCATCAGGCAGTTCACGGTTGCCGCCTAATAGCACGAATTTTTTTGTAACCAGTCCTATTTTGTCTTCCGGCACGATAACCATACCAAAGAACACGCGCAGGATAAATTTGTAAAATAAAAGAGAGAACAATATTACCAGTATCCACCAGTAATTTGTGATGAGTGCGGAGAAATTCATAGATGTTGTTTTTAATGTTTATGATTGTTGCGGCTGATGGGTAATAAGATAGATCAGCCTTCTATCAGGTGCGGAATAAAGCGGCTGTTGTTGTCTGTAACAAGAGCGCCTGCTTCGCGTATGCCCATACCGGCTGGCTCCTGACCAATGATCCAGCTGCCGATAACGGGATAATTGCCTTCAAAAGAAGGTAGCGGGAAAAATTCCTGGAATATATAACCCTCTTTACCGTATTGTCCCCCTGTATGCTGCAGCAGGTTGTGCTGTTGCACGATGTCGATATTAGCGCCTTCACGTGAAAGAACAGGCTTTTTTACATAGCTCGACATACCATTTGTCTGCGTATAGGCCGGCAATAACAGCGGGTGGCCGGGAAACAATTCCCATAACATGGGCAGGATGGCTTTATTGGAAAGGATCATTTTCCATGCCGGCTCAATCCAGAAGGCCTTGTTCTGATCATTAAGAATGTTGGGGCCAAATTCATCTGTCAGCATCCACTCCCATGGGTATAGTTTGAAGATGTTCTGGATGGGCTGGTCGTCCATATCAACAAATACCTGTTTGCCTGCATCCCAGCCGATATCATCAATGAATACAAGCTGGGTTTCCAGTCCGGCCTGCATGGCGCAATCGCGCAGGTATTCCACAGTGGTCAGGTCTTCCAGTGATTCCTTGACACAGGCAAAATGCAGTGGGGCCTTGTACAGGTAAGCTTTCAGGAACTGCCAGTAATGGATCAGCTTTTCATGAATGCTGTTGAACTGATCCTGCTGTTTGGCAAAATCCTGCAGCCAGAACCATTGAACAATGCCTGCTTCATACAGGCTGGTAGGTGTGTCTGCATTAAACTCCAGTAATTTCAGTTGTCCGTTATTGTAACAGAGATCGAAGCGGCCATAGATGGCGGGATGATCTTCTGTCCATGTTTTTTCAATATAGGCGGTTATCCATTCCGGTATACTGAAGCGGCTATACAGGTGGTTGTCGATAACATGCTGTACTGCGGCCAGGCTCATATCCCACAACTCGGCGGTGGCTTTTTCTATCAGGAGTATCTCATCCATCGTAAAAGAATAATAAGCCGATTCATCCCAGTAAGGAACATGGGTAGTATGAAAACCAAACCCGAGCTGCTCTACAGCCTGCTGCCAGTTATTGCGTGGTGTTATGGAAATGCGTTTCATTGTTCAATTGTTCAATTGTTTCATTGTTGAATGGTTGTGGTGAGGGGGTGGAATAAGCAGGAAATGCATGGCCATTTTTAAGAAGATACACTGAATGCACCCCTGCCAAAACCACCGCGGCTCACGGCAGATTTAAAACCGTTGCTGCCTATATTAGACGATTCGTGTATGCCGCCGGAATAATAACCGGCTTTTTCATACATGCCATTGCGGTAAATGCCATAAGGCCTGAATGCATAGAACCAGATATGAGGGCCGCCATGATAACCATAGGCCCTTGAATAAGGAGCCGTGCTGTCGCTGCGCAGGTACACCTGTTGCTGGTAGGTTGGTGTTGGCCTGTTGCACGATGCCAGCAATGCAGTAATAAGTATTAGTTCGATATGTGCTGATTTTTTCATGTCTTGCATTATTGGCTGCAGGCAGGTTTGCCGCAGCCGTCAAAAAAAGGGTGACTATTTTACCGTGATGTAGATCTCATAATCCTTTTTCACTTTTACATTCCGGGTATCACCCTGGTCGTTTTCGGCTGTGGTTTGCTCTATACCCAAGGCGGGTATGGTATCGCGGTACAACACTGTTTTGCAGATGTTGTAATGCACCCATATTTTATGGGTAGTGGTAAGCACATCATGCGTGCTGTCGAGATGCGAAACGTTGACAGAGGTTTCTACCGAACCGTTTTTGTTGACAGATTCAGTAATGTCTTCATTATCGCTGTTGCAGGACAACAGCAGGGTAGTGCCGGCCAATACGGCCAGGAACAGTGTTTTCATGTATGCGTGTGCTGATTTGATTGGAAAATGAAAGTATAACAAATCCCCTCCCGTATTTTCCGTGGTAAAACGGATACCGGGATTGCTACAAATACCAGGTGGTGAACTACTTCAGTTAGTGCTGGGGTAAATAGCCTGGAAAAAAGAAAAGTGCATTGTTGCGGGCGGTTTCACACACCGGCGGTAGCCAACCGGGGGAAACACAATCATGTGGTTCATAATTTTAGGAGCGATACTCCTATTTGGTTTGATGGAGTAAAGATACTACAGGCAACACAGGACGTGTTAGTATATCAGGGAACAATGGTAATGGCGGCAGGAAGAATGGAAAAGTATGTGTGATGAGTGGAGAGGGAGAGTTCAATCGTTCCATTGGTTTAACTGTTTCATTGTTTGATGGTTGTGTTGATACGGTTGAGCACTTTAGCAATCTAACCATCCAACAATCTAACCATCCAACAATCTAACCATCCAACAATCTAACCATCAACCCATCTAACCATCAACCCATCTAACAATCACCCCATCCCTCCTACATCGTTTCCTGTTCGTCTTTGTTCCTGGGTTTCCAGTAAATATAATAATAGGCCAGTATGAGTATGCCGATGGCAAAGGGGATGATGGCGAGATGTTTGAAGGTGATACCTGGCAAGATGTCTTTTTCATCAAAATGAAAAAATTCGCTGATCATCCAGTACGAATTGGCGGTGATCCACACCGTGATGGCTACATTATGGCATAGTTCAGACACAAATTGCCGGGTACGCCAGGCAATAATGATAGAAATGATCAATGTAGGAAAAATCATAATCAGTCCCAGCGGTTTCCATACCAGGCACCAGCTAATGTCTTTTAGCAGCCAGAAAACAATGTGCAGGTTTTCCATTTTCCGGTAGCGAAGGGGTATGCTATAAACGGATACGTTTTGATCGTTGTTCATGCCAGCGTTGTTTGGTCGCGCGCGAAAATAAAAAAAGCGGGCGGTTAAAGGCTTAAAATTCTGGCAAAACGCCGCACATCTGCGGTGGCATCGAGCGGTTCATCGTACAACAGGTGCCGGGTGAGCTGTTCTGCAAAATAAGGCGCCAGCGAGCAGCCCTTGGTGCCCATGCCGTTGAGAATACCTGCCTGGGGATAATGCGGGTGCAGGCCTACAAATGGCCTTCTCTCTACTGCTACCACCGGCCGTACGGATGATAAGTGGTCGATAACGGTGAAACCTGTTTTAAGCACGTATTGTAAGGACTGGATAGTTTTTTCCCTGAACCCCGGCGAAGGCTGTGTATCGGTGAATTCATTTTCATAGCTGCTACCGATCCACCAAAGGCCATCGTACCAGGGAACAAGGGTCATAGGGCCGAATTTGTAAATATGTTCGGCCGGCAAATATGGGATATCAGCAATCAGTGCCTGGCCTTTGTTGAGGCCGAAAGGCAGCTTACTCCATAATGGGTTGAACATGGAGGCAACACCATCGCAGAAAAGGATTTTTTTTGCACGGATGTTTTTGTACTGCACACCACTTGCATCGAATGATAATGCATTGCTATCAAAGTGTTCTTCCATCAGGGCATTTTCATTGGCCAGCTTCTGCCGCCACCCTTTGAGCAGTGGATGGAGTTGTACCAGTAATGTTGGGTTGATAGCTACTACTCCATGATAAAAATGGAACAAATGCTCGAACTGTTCCCTGATTGTATCCGCTACGGGATGAAGATAGGGGTTATGTTCTGCGATCCTGCCGGCATAGGCACCGGCCATTTGTACAGAGGGCGGGAAGGCCATCACACTGCAGGATTGTACCAGGTTCTCACCGGTATCATGACCCATGCGGCGGTAAGCATCCGCTACAAACGGCAGCAGCTCATCGGCCATCCAGGTGGTCACTACCTGTCTGCCGGTTACAGGATTGATCACGCCACTGGCCACTTTACTGGCGCTAAAAGGCTGCGGCTGGTCGATGACAATAATCGCCTGACCTTCTCTCCAAAGATTCCAGCTAAGAAAACTGCCGCAGATACCCTGGCCTATGATGATATAATCCACTTGCATGATGCAAATAAACGAAAATAAAAGCACGGTGTCCAGCAGGCAGTCGTGATCGTGATACGTCAATCGTGAATCGTGAGTAATGCCGTGTGCAGTTCTCATACATATATTCATCCACTAGCGATTCACCACTAGCCACTCGCGTCGGTATACAACCAGTAACCCCAGTACAAATCCTTTACGCGAGTATACCAGACTGTAATCCGTACATGGTTTTTCCTGCTATTGTGCAGCCACATTGATCTTAAGACCATTGCTGTGTGCACTTATTTCCGGTGCATACATGCACTGGATGGTGGTAATGCCGGCGCCAAAGCTGCCGCTGTGGGTAATATGAACGGGGTATTCAAATACGTAAGTGCCCCTGCGCAGGTTGCCTATAAAGAAATGGCTGGCCGCATCCCTGGTGGATTCATAATAGCCCAGGCCATCCTGCCATTTGTAACCACTCAATACATCTGTGGGCTCCATGGTTGCTGAACGGGCATCTTTCAGGTGCACATATTCCAGGTCGCGGCTGCTTCTTATTTCTATCCTGATCTTTATCTTATCACCTACTTTCAGTTCCTGGCCATCAGCGACAGGAGATAATACGGGGCCGTTGCTGCTGCTTTTTTCCACAAACAATTTCCTGTCAACAGTGAGTGGTCCGCCTGCAGCGGTTATTTTATCATTGTCTTCAAAATACTGCCAGTAAACAGCACCCCAGGCTATTGCGGTTGCACTGTTTTTGCCGCTGGTTTTGGTGCTGATGGTGATATTACCCATTTCAGGCACTACTTTGCTGCCATCGATATGCTGCTGGAAATAGCCTCCTGCTGTATCCAGTGGTAAAGCATAATTACCCAGCTGAAATGAGGTTGGCTGTATCTGGTTGTTTACAGTTTCGCCATCTGCAAGCAATGCATAACAGGCATCGGCAGTAGCAGCATTGGTTTTCCAATTATGTGTTTGCTTGTTGAACAATAACCAGGTACGCATCTGGCTGATCGCTTCTTTCAGCTGCGCTGTGGGTTGATCGCTGTTGAGTTCAAGCGCAAAAAGCAATACTGTTGCCTGGTGTTCTATGGGTGAGGGATGCCAGAAACAAGTGATCCTGTCTTTCCAGTACATACCCATCACGCTGTCTGTAACCGCATTTTCCAGTATGGAAGGAAGAATATTGCTGCGCACAAATTGCTTTTCATTGTTGCGGTTCAATACCAGTCCGATCAATGCCTTATTATAAATGGTTTGTGTGGCCCAGTGTTTTTTAGCCAGCTGGTAGTAGTAATTATAAGCTGTTTTATTTTGCAGCGGAACATCCCTGTAATAACTGCGCATCACCAGGTATTGCAGATCGGTGGGCCCTAGCAGTATGATTTTTTCTTTTACAGAAGGATGGCTGGTATTGTAACGTGTAAGCATATAGCGGTCGAGATAAGGCACCGCTTTGCGGATGATCATTTGCAGCTTATCGGTTATATCTGCCGGTAATGCATGCAGGGCCTGCAGCTTACCGATACCGGTAAGTATGTAATTGGTCATGTAGGGATCTGCAGGGCCGCTTTTAAACCAGGGGAATGCACCTTCCGGCAACTGCAACTGTTGCAGTTGCAGAATAGCCGATGCTGCGCCTGACGCGATACCGGCGGAGTTGAACAGCTCTGCGATATTTTTTTTCTGCTCGCTTTCTGACTGTGCATCCATTACCCAGGGGGTTTCCTGCAATACAATTTGTTTCAGTGTTTCATTTTGCTGCAGTTTGCTTTGCAGCATGGCGGAATCTTTTTCCCATTGCCCGAACAATGTTTGAATACGGGGCTGCTGCTGAACAATGTTGGCAGCCAGCAGATTGGCATATAAGCGGTTAAACACCTGATCGGCACATGCTTCTTTTTTCTCTGCGAGGTAGGGTAAAGCCTGTATGGCATACCAGGCAGGGTTACCGGTGAACTCTACTGTTAAACCCTGCTGCGTAAGCGTGCCGCTTTGTGTATGGGCCAGCTTATCGAAGCTGAATTGCCTGGTGGTACTGCCTTTTACCAGTAAAGGCAGTGTTTCTGTAACCAGCGTGCGGTTGCTCAAAACAGCCAGCTCATGTTCTTCTCCATCTCCGTATTGCCCCGCCTTTGCACTGATGCGTAATGTTATGGGCTGGTTGTAATTGAATGGTATGGTGATGGGGAATTTCACCACCGCAGACTGCCCTGCTGCTGCAGTGAAGTACTGGTTGGGAAATACATTCTGGAAGAGGCCATCCACGGGCTGATTGGTGGTAGCATCCAGCAACTGCAGCTGTGCCTGCCCGCTGAGCTCTGTGCTGCTCAGGTTGCTGATCTTTGCGCTAAGCTCCATATGATCACCGTTGCGTACGAAACGGGGCATATTGGGCTGCACCATCAGTGTTTTCTGTGAAATGACTGTTTGCTGCTGAAGGCCTGCAGCCAGTTCGCGCGTATGGGCAAAGCTCATCCATTTCCATTGCGTAACTGCATCGGGCATGGTAAAACTGAAGCTGTAATTGCCGGAAGAATCGGCATACAACTGCGGGAAGAAAAACGCTGTTTCATCAAAGTGCCTGCGTACCTGCACCGGCTGCTCTTGCTGGCCGGCTTTGGTGGTAATGATCACAACACCATTGGCGGCACGTGCACCGTATATAGCTGTTGCGGCATCGCCTTTGAGAACATTCATAGATGCTATATCTGCTGCTGGTATTTTGCTGCCATCGGCTGTTACAACACCATCTACCACGTACAATGGCGCGGCCCCGTCTTCTGAAGCACCTTGTATTCTTAAGTCAGCATTACCGGCAGCTGGTTTGAAGTTGGCAACCATTGATTCCTGCATGGCCGGCGCCGTAGGTGCCGCCAGTGATTTACGCATCATGTTTCTAGCGCCATAGCCAACTATTGTTACATGATCGTAAGTGTCATATGTGTTATTAAGATGTGTGAGCAGTTCATCGTATTTCTTTTGATAAACAGGGCTGCTTTTGCTTATCCAGTTGGTATTACTGCTGCCTGCATTGAAATTATTACTGTTCTCCCACCTGTTATAGTAATAAGCAGTTGACCAGAAAGAAGGCATAGTCCAGTCATGTTGCTTAAACTGGTCAAGAGAGGCATCATACATACTGGTGAGCAGTTCGGCAGCCAGTTTTTCACCTTTGTTCCCTGTTACGGTTACCGTCCATTTTTCTTTGCTGCCAGGTTCGGTTTTATCACGGAAACTAAGGTAACTGATGTTGAGTGAATGATTGTTGCCTGGTGTTTGCAGCATACCACCGCCTGAATAGAAACGGTTGTTTTTTACATAAGCATAAAAAAGGGCCTGTGCATTGTCACCGCTGAGTGTAATTGTGCTGTTGCTGAAATCGTTGAAATTGTACGAGGTGTTCTGCTGATCCTGTTTGGTTTCGGCATACCGGATAAGATGTACATCCGGCGCAGAGGAGCCTACTGTGATGTTCTTATCACCGGTATTTTCTTCCTGCTGCTGGTAGGTCCAGTTGTACTGCGGTACAGGCGGTGCATGGTTACCTGCCTGGTACAGCTGGATGTACTGCACATCTTTAATGGTATCACCATTGTCGTACAATTTGGCTTCAACCGCATACCAGCCTGCTGATAAGCGGGTGTTGTTCATCTGTAGTGCTGTTGCGCCGGTAGTAAAAGCAGTGGCGAAGCTTGCCTGGTCTTTAGGCCAGTAACGATAATCATCTTCATTACTGTATGCATCATGCGGGAATTGCTGTATATAAGTGCTCTCATCCATCACAAACTGATCAGGTCTTTGCCAGTAGCGGTTCCTGATAAGACGGTTAGGCGATTGCAGCGGGTAAACAGCTGCCTGTACACTGGCCGGTATGCTTTTACCTGCCAGATTTTGTGTGGTGATATTGAGCTTGCTGAAACTATCCAGTCTTGCTGTTGTGGGAATATTTATTTTCAACAGCAACGAGTGATAGCCTATAGATAAGCGGGTATCTTTTTCCCTTGTTTCGCCATTGTTATCAGTAACAGAAGCATGAATGGAAAAATCAAATACCGGTGCTGTTTTTTTGCTGACAGATGAATCGGGTGTCGCCGCAAAGCGGATGGTAAAACGGCCCTCTGCATCAGTGCTCACCTGGCCATTGGCGATATTCCTGGAAGCGCCCGGGAAAAATGGCATACGGCCATGGAAAAGCCAGGGATAGGGGAAATGGGTATTGCGGGTGATATCGAATTTTAAACCGGCATTACCAATCGTATTGCCGGCATAAGCTTTAACCTGTCCCGTAACTGTGATACTATCATTTAGTTTATAGGTGGATGCCAGTGTGTCGAAGCTGATATAAAAGCTGGGGCGTTTGTATTCTTCCACGCTGAATTGGGCACTGCCGGTGATCTTAAGCGTTGCAATCCGGAAAGAACCGGTCAGCACATTTTGGGGCAGGCGGAAACGCCCCGCAAAGGAACCGTAATTATTGGGGATGAATGAAAGTGAATCTATTTTCTGGTTGTTGACATCATATAACACAACCCTGATACTGTCTTTGGGCTGGTAACAATAAGGTTTGTCGGTGCTGTCTTTTGTAATGGCTATGCCTTTAAAATAAACAGTTTGCCCGGGGCGGTAAATACTTCTGTCGGTAAAAAAGAAAATACGGGCATTCTTTTTTTCTTCATCTGCACCGGCTTTTAAAACAGTTTCATTGGTGAAAGGAATATAGTCGGCATTGCTGAGGCTTAGCGTATCGTTTTGGCCGATCAATTTTATCTGCAGGTTCCTTACTTTTTCATCGTAATTGCCCAGCTGGAAATAACCATTTTTGTCGGTTGTTTTTGTTTCAATCAGCACGGGTTTGTTGCTATTGCTGCTGTTGTTCCATTCCATGCGGCTGATGGCAGCGCGCACCTGCGAAACAGGTTGGCCACTTTCCCTGTCCAGCACAAAATAATCTTTCCCATGATGGATATAACTGAGCGCCGATACTGAAAAAAACTGTGCTGCCATCTGGTCGGTATTGCTATTGAAACCAGGGCGGGCGCTGCCTATAAAAAGGTATTTGCCGGGAGGCAGTGCATCGATCTTTATTTCTGTGGCATGTGTTTGGTAATCATGGGTGGCGGGTAATACCTGGTTGAAACGGAGAAAAGAACTCAATGAGGTTATCTTCTTCCAGAAATCGTCCCGGTAATAATTGTCATCGTCTGCGCCGGCGGGAAAGCGGATCAGTCTTCCATACAAGGTGTCTACATTCTGGTAGCGTACATACATACGGAATGGTGCGCCCGGACTGTTTACGGTTTCGGTTTGAACGAACAGGGATTTTTCTGTGATATTATCCCTGAGTTGCATCATGTTGACATTGCCCTCATTTAAACTGCCGGTATTATCCAGGTGCTGGTCAATGATGGCTTTGGCCTTCACCTTATTGTATCGCTTGCTGCTATCGCCGGTTTGCAGCGGGTCATAATTGCTGTTCTCTGCCAGCAGGGCGGCCTGTAAATACCATGCCTGCTGTGTTACAGGGTTACCCTGGTAAACAGTGGTGAGCTGTTTCAGCGCATGGGCATACAACTGCTCTTTATCGGCATTGGTAGATTGCTGGTATACCCAGCTGATGCGTTCAATATCTACATCGGCCAGTGCAGAAACGGATGCATCGTTCTGATGAAAGCGCAGTAATGACTGGAACAAACGAAGCGCTTGTTGTGCGATGCTGTCGGTGCCTGATGCCGTGCTGAAATTGTGCTGTATAAAACTGCCGGCAGGGGCAAAAGCTGCGGGATCACTGAAATGTGAAGACTGGTTGAGCTGTGCGGCAAATGCATCGCCTGATTTATAAAAATCCAATGCCTTATGGGCAAGCAGATCGAACAGCGTGGGGCGCAGCTGGCGGGTATTGCCGGCTATGATAACGGGTTCATATTTATCCAGTCTGGTTTGCTGCAACTGTGTGGCTGGTTGTAATGCCTCCTTGTATAAGGTGGAGATGCGGTTGTAAAAGTCGGCAGTATTCCAGGTGGCAATATCCTGTTTCTGGTAGGGGATTGTGTTGCTCCTGTTGTACAGGCGCCAGCGGTTCTGGTCGAAATAATCGTGATAAGTGGCCGCCAGTATCGTTTGCAATATACTTTTCTGCGGAACTGAAAAAGCCTGGTTTACCTGTGTTTCCAGTGTGGCGATGATTTTGTTGATATCCGTTTCCTTTACCCGGCTTTCCAGGCTGTTCCGGTATACCAGGGCTTTTACTACCTCGGCCTCGTTCTTCTGCCTGGCGGCTTCCTGGTACAACTGGTTTACCTGCTGAAGGGCAGTTTTGGGCAGATCTTTTATATTGATAAGGCTGTCTATCGCCTGCCATTTTTTTTGAAACCCGGCAGGGGTGAGCTGGGCGGAAACTGGCACATACAAAAGAGTTACAAGAACCAGGATAATCAGGTTGTTTTTCATTCCGATCGTGTTTGGATGAACAAAATACGCTGTTTGTAAAAAAAGGATGCCGGAAAATGGCTAAATGCATAAAAAGATCATCCCGGCTGCGGGGTTCTTTTTATTACACTCCAATACGCAACAATAAAAAATCCCGCTTGGTTGCGGGATTCTTTTATTAATGGTGTAACAGGTTTATTTTTTGAGGGCTTCAGCCATGGTTTTTCCGATATCGGCAGGGCTGGCTACCACATGGATGCCACACTCGGCCATGATCTTCATTTTAGCTGCAGCAGTATCATCGGCGCCGCCAATGATGGCACCAGCATGGCCCATACGGCGGCCGGGAGGTGCTGTTTGACCTGCAATAAAACCTACAACAGGTTTCTTTTTATTGTCTTTGATCCAGCGGGCGGCATCAGCTTCCATGCTGCCACCGATTTCACCGATCATGATTATGCCGTCTGTTTCGGGGTCTTCCATCAGCAGTTTTACTGCCTCAACAGTGGGTGTGCCGATAATAGGGTCGCCACCAATACCGATGGCTGTGCTGATACCCAAACCTGCTTTTACCACCTGGTCGGCAGCTTCGTAGGTGAGTGTGCCCGATTTTGAAACGATACCGATACGGCCGGGTTTGAAGATAAAGCCAGGCATGATACCCACTTTTGCTTCACCGGCAGTAATTACACCAGGACAGTTGGGGCCTATCAGGCGGGTGTTTTTGCCCTGCAGGTAGTTTTTTACTTTCACCATATCCTGTATGGGTATACCTTCGGTAATACATACTACCAGCTCAATACCGGCATCTGCAGCTTCCATAATGGCGTCGGCGGCAAATGCCGGGGGCACAAATATGATGCTTACATTGGCGCCGGTTGTTTTTACCGCATCTGCTACTGTGTTGAATACAGGCTTGTCAAGGTGTGTTGACCCCCCTTTCCCGGGTGTAACGCCGCCTACTACATTGGTGCCATATTCAATCATCTGCGATGCGTGGAATGTACCTTCTGTTCCGGTAAATCCTTGTACTATGATCTTCGATTGCTTATTAACTAAAACTGCCATGGCGAACCGTACATTTTTCGTTTAAGGATGGGCAAAAATAGGTCAAACCGGCCATAATCGGTGCTTGAATTTTTTGTTACCTCAATTTGGGGAAATGCCGGGGAAATTTGTAGTTATACCGTGATTAAAAGCGGCAAGCTGATAGCGCTGAACTGCAAGAGATTTCATTTCCTCATAGCTGGAAGCCCGTGGTTTGCGGCTATGAGATGCTACCAATTAGCCCGCAACCTGGTTTTATAGTTGTTCCCAGGTGTTATCAGGGTTTCTTTTTTTCTTTTCCTTCATCATCCAATCCTACCTGCTGCATGATTTCTTCGGGTGTTTTCCCGCTTTCTTCCATCATGCGCATATCCTTGGCCCCCTGCAAGAACTCGGATGCAAAAATAAAATCGTTCAGCAGTTTATCTTTCGAGAAAATGATGTCTTTATTAGAACCTTCCCATTGTTTTTGTCCCTGGTGCATGTACACGATATGGTTGCCTATTTCCATTACGCTATTCATATCGTGGGTCACCACAATGGTGGTGATATTGAATTCTTCCGTGATCTCTTTGATCAGCTTGTCTATCAGCAGCGAAGTTTGGGGGTCGAGACCAGAGTTGGGCTCATCGCAAAAAAGGTATTTGGGGTTCAGTACAATGGCACGGGCAATGCCTACTCTTTTTTTCATGCCGCCACTGATTTCGGCGGGAAATTTTTTGTGTGCTTCTTTCAGGTTCACCCTGTCCAGCACTTCATCAGCCCTTTTCTTGCGGTCTTTATAACTGAGGCCTGAAAACATATCCAGCGGGAACATGACATTTTGTTCCACTGTCATAGAATCGAAGAGGGCAGAGCCCTGGAAAAGCATACCGATCTGCTGGCGAAGCTGTTTGCGTTCCTCTTCAGACATTTCGAGCATGTTCTGTTTATCGTACAGTATTTCGCCTTTGTCGGGTTTAAAGAGACCTACCATGCATTTGGTGAGTACGGTTTTACCGCTGCCACTGGCGCCGATAATGAGGTTACATTTGCCGGCTTCCATTACCGCACTGATATCGTTCAGTATCACCTTTTCACCGAAGCTTTTCCTAATGTTTTTGATCTCAATCATAATGCGCTAAATTAACTTAAAAAAGTTGTGCCAAACTTTTTTAAGTCTGGCACTGCTTTTTATGTTATTTCCTGCTGTAATTAGGTGCTTCCTTGGTAATATCTACATCATGTGCATGGCTTTCGCGCATGCCAGCATTGGTGATTTGTACAAAACTGGCTTTTTGCAGTGTTTTGAGGTCTTTGGCACCGCAGTAACCCATACCGGCACGCAAGCCGCCTACATACTGGGCCACTACTTCATTTAAAAAGCCTTTGTATGCAACACGGCCTTCAATGCCTTCGGGTACCAGCTTTTTAATATCGTCTTCCACATCCTGGAAGTAACGGTCGCTGCTGCCTTGGGCCATTGCGCCAATACTGCCCATGCCGCGGTATTCTTTGAATTTTCTTCCTTCATAAATAATGGTGTCGCCGGGGCTTTCTTCCACACCGGCAAATACACTGCCCATCATAACCACATCGGCGCCGGCAGCCAGTGCTTTCACCATATCGCCTGTATAGCGTATGCCGCCATCGGCGATCAGTGGAACACCGCTGGACTTTAATGCGCCTGCTGCTTCCATGATCGCGGTAAGCTGCGGCACACCTGCACCTGCCACGATACGGGTGGTGCAAATAGAGCCGGGGCCGATACCTACTTTAACTGCATCAGCGCCTGCTTCGGCAAGAGCTTTGGCACCTGCAGCGGTACCCACATTGCCGGCAATTACCTGCAGGCCTTTGAAATTCTTCTTCAGCGATTTCAATGCATCAATAACGCCTTTGCTATGCCCATGTGCACTATCCAAACCAACTACATCCACACCTACTTGCTGCAGTGCATATGCCCTGTCGTGCAGATCCCTGGTGATACCCAGCGCGGCACCTACCAGTAAACGGCCATACTGGTCTTTTACGGCATTGGGATTATTGATGAGCTGTAAAATATCGCGATAAGTGATCAGGCCGATCAGCTTGCCCTGTTTATTCACTACAGGGAGTTTTTCAATTTTATACTGGCGCAATATTTTCTCCGCTTTTTTCATGTCGGTTCCTTCCGGTGCGGTGATCAGGTTTTCCCTGGTCATCACCTGCTTTACCTTCACGGTTTTATCTGTTTCAAAACGCAGATCGCGGTTGGTTAAAATACCTACCAGTTTATTGCCGGCATCAACGATGGGAATACCCCCTATTTTATTGTCTTTCATCAGCTGCAATGCCGCGCCGATAGTGGCATCTTCATGCAGGGTGATAGGGTCAATGATCAAACCGCTTTCACTTCTTTTTACTTTACGTACCTGGTCGGCCTGCTTTTCAATAGACATGTTTTTGTGCAGGATGCCCAGTCCGCCTTCCCTTGCCAGCGCAATGGCTAAACTGGCTTCTGTAACCGTATCCATGGCTGCAGAAAGCATCGGGATGTTAAGCGTGATAGATTTTGTTAAGCGTGTGCGGATGTCAACTTCGCGGGGCAGCACCTGGCTGTAGCCGGGTACCAATAATACATCATCGAATGTAAACCCTTGACCGAAAAATCTTGATTCTGTGGAATTGTTGCGAGAGGAGGTATTTCTTGTTGCCATGTGCAAAGATAGGGCAAGCCGTTCATTGCTTCCAAAATATTTTTGGCTATGCTGCAAGCGTCCGGCAACAAATTCAGAAACAAGCTGTTTCAGCTAAACTGCGGTTCATTACAGTGATGCATGCTATGCATCTTAACATTTTCTTTCTATAACATTTCGCTGCCGTGCGCCAGCATAGCTGTTTAAACAGGTATCGCTTTTATAAGAAAAACAACTGATCTGTTTGAGAATAGGCTTATCTAAATAAAAATATTTCTGTGAAGGTTTTATTGCAGCGCAAACATTTTTCCGGGCAAACTTTTGATCATATCCTGCAATTCGAGGTTAAGGATAGCTGCTGCGATGGCATGATTGCCTAAACCACTGCGGGCATGCAGTTCATCAATATGCATGGTGCCGCGTTGCTGAAGCAGGGTTATAATCAGTTGTTCTTCTGCAGGCAGGGTGGTAAATAATTCTTTCTGAACAGCAGGCTTGCTTTTTTTCTTTTCCCAGTTCATGGCTTCGATCAGTTGCTGGGCATCGGTGAGCAATATGGCTTTGTTGTTTTTGATCAGGTGATTGCAACCACTGCTTTTGTTATCGGTGGTTTTACCGGGAAAAGCAAACACTTCCCTGTTATATGTATTGGCCAGTTCGGCAGTGATCATACTGCCACCTTTAATAGCCGTTTCTATCACTACGGTGGCATCGGCCATACCGGCCACAATCCTGTTACGCCTGGGAAAATGGTGCTTGTCGGGCTGTGCATCACTGCCAAATTCAGTGAGCAGTCCGCCATGCAACAGCATATCCCTGGCCAGTTGTTTGTGTTGTGCCGGATAAATAGTATGTAACCCATGTGCCAGCACACCAATGGTTGGTAAAGCCTGTTGTAAAGCCACGCGGTGTGCCAGTGCATCAATACCAAAAGCCAGTCCGCTTGTTACCAGCACCTGGCAGCTGGCTAAACCGGACAGGAGTTTTTCTAGTACGGCTTTTCCGTAATCAGTATTATTACGGGTGCCGATGATACTAACCACCCTGGTATGGTTGAGATCGGCTATGCCTTTATAAAACAAAAGGGTAGGGGCATCGCTGCAATGAAGCAGCCTTTGCGGATAAGCTTTGTCTGTGAGGTAAAGCGGCTGTATTTTGTATTGTTCAATAAAGCGTATTTCTTTTTCGCAGAATGAAAAATCTGTAAAAGCTTTGATATTCCTGGCGCGTATTTCGCCGATGTGTTCAATGGCACTGAGCTCTTTTCTTCTTGCTTTGAAAATACCGGTGGCGGTTCCGAAATGTTCTGTGAGTAATCTGGCGTGCACGGCGCCTATCTGCGGCACCCGGGTAAGGGCCAGCTGGTATAACAGGTCAGCATCAATCATGTTTTGAAGATAATAACAAAAAGCGAGTGTTGGAGCCTGGAATGGAATTGGAAATTGGTGATGGGGAATTTGGAATGGATAGATTGATTTGGGATATATAAAATGAACCCGGATGTTTACTTTTTGAATGATCACAGACTAAGAGGTCCAGGTATTCTTCCGGACAGGTTGTCTCATAGCTTGCCGCCGGCAGCTCATGGCTCCCTACAGTCCTGTAACCACAAATGCAGTTCGCCGGTTAATGGCTTTGCCTGCTTCGGTATTGTTATCGGCAACGGGCTGTGTTGCACCATAGCCTTTCCAGCTAAGCCTTGCCGCAGCAATGCCTTTACTGATGAGATAATCCACCACCGACTTGGCGCGATTGTCTGACAGTTTCAGGTTTTCCGCGGCATTGCCGGTATTATCGGTATGACCGCTGATCTGCACTTTAAGGGAAGGATTTTCAGCCAGCAACTGTACCAGTTTATCCAGCTCGATCGTGCTTACCGGTTCCAGGCGGAATGAGTTGGTGGCAAACTGGATATTTTTGAACGTAATACCTGCATGCAGTTTGATGGGTTGCAGGGCAATATCTTTTTTGTAAGTGCTGTCGGGTATTTTATCGCTCAGGCTGAAGAGATCGCTGTAAAACAAATAGCCGCGGCGGTTTACGGTAAAGGTATAATCCCTGCCAACAGGCAGGGTGATAAAATAAAAACCGGTTTCATCGGTCTGCAGTTTGCTGGTCACCTGGCGGCTGGCATTATCGGCCAGTTCTACCGTACAGGGAATGCCTTTATGGGTTTCCGCATCTGATACATAACCCTGCACATACAGCGTACGTGAAGGGCGGATATCGGGCCTTAATTCAAATTTGTATAAGTCCAGTTCGCCGCGGGTATCGGCGCGGTCACTGGTATAGTAGGCTGTTACGCCATCGGATGCTACAAAAAGGCTGCCTTCGTTTTCAATAGTATTAATGGGATAGCCCAGGTTGTACGGCTTTCCCCAGTGATGGGCGCTGTCTGTTTTCACCACATACAAATCTGTTCCGCCATAGCCGGGTAAGCCATTTGAAGTGTAATACAGTGTCTGGTTATCGGCATGAATAAAAGGTGCCAGCTCTTCCCCTGCAGTATTGATGGAAGGGCCCATGTTGATGGCGGGGCCCCATTTACCGTTTTTATCGCGGTAGCTCACGTACAGGTCTTTGCCGCCATAACCACCCGGCCTGTCGCTGCTGAAGTATAGGGCATTTTTATCTGCACTCAGGCTGGGAGAGCTTTCCCAGAATTCGGTATTGATATTGGGGCCCAGGTTAATGGGCTCGCTCCAACCTTTGGGTGTATTGTACGACATATAAATATCAAAATTACCCAGGCCCTGACCCTGGAAATTACCGGCAAAGATGAGCCATTCACCATCCTGCGAAATGGTTAATGCACCTTTCGAGGGTTCGATATTGATATCGCCGCTGATGGGGATGGCATGAGTATAGCCTTTGGGTGTTTTGGTGCTCTGCATAAAATCTTCACGGATGCCTTCCCCCCGGCGGGTGAACACGAACACACTGTCATTAATGGTGAAAGAAGGATAATACTCAGCCTTTGGTGAATTAATGCTGTCGCCCAGGTTCTGCGGGGTAAATACATAATTGCCTATGGGATGATTGCGTGCATAATCCAGCGCAAATTCATAGCAATGCTTACGGTAAGTACCGCTTTTAATGCTTTTATCGTTCAGGTTGGGGATGGTGAGAAAATGGTTGACAGCTGCCAGCGCATCTTCAAAACGGCCTAGCCCCGCCAGGTTGATGGAATAAGGAAGATAGTAATAACGGAAATAGCCGGTATCAAGGCCGCGGGCTTTTTCGTAATAATTTACCGATTGCTGGTATTGCTTCAACTCGCCGTAAACACCTGCCATAGACAGGTAGGCATCTGCATAACCGGGGTCGTATTCGATGGCTTTACCCAGCAGCGGAACAGCGTCTTTGATCAGTCCGTCGCGCAGTTGTAACATTGCTTTTTCATAAGCCTCAGCTGCTTTTTTGTTCACTTTATCGGGATTGTATTGTGCAGCTGCGATAGCTGGAATAAAAAAGCAGCAGACGAAAAAAAAGATCATTCCCCGGCAATTGCCGGATAAAGACTGGCCATAAGCTGGCCGCGATAGATTGCACTTAACCACAGCGATACATATTTTTCAGGTGAAAGTTCGGAAAATCACCCGATGATTCCATAGTTTAAATTCGGGTGCAGGGGTTAAGGTACGTTGATGTATTTATGTATCTGCAGGCTCAACTCCCATTGGGGGTGCGCTTTAATATAATCAACGATCAAAAGTGTCATCTGGGCAGCTTTATCCCATTCAGGCTGCAGGTACAATTTGCATTGTGGTGATACCTGTGCGGCATGCTGTTCGGCCCAGTCGAAATCGCTTTTGTTGTAAATGATCACTTTCAGCTCATTGGCCAGGGGCATGATTTCCGGTACCGGGGGCTTGAATTTTTTGGGGGAGAGACAGATCCAGTCCCAATCGCCGCTTACCGGGCTGGAGCCCGATGTTTCGATATTGGTTTGAAAACCGGCTGCATGCAAGGCGGCGGTCAGCAGGTCAAGGTTATGCATCAGCGGCTCGCCACCGGTAACCACTGCCAGCCTGCCGGGATGTGCTGCTGCGGCAGCCACAATTTCATCAATGGTCAGCCGGGGATGCAGGGAGGCATCCCAGCTTTCTTTTACATCACACCAGAAACAGCCTACATCACATCCGCCAAGACGGATGAAATAGGCCGCCCTGCCCTGGTGATATCCTTCACCCTGCAGGGTATAAAAAGATTCCATCACCGGTAAGGTAGTGGTATGTGTTGCTGTGGCAATCATGCTGCAAAGGTAGTGATAAACCTACGGGTTTCTCCGCAGGTAGGCGGCCAGTGTATTTTTCAATAACCCGGCAATGGTCATCAGGCCCACGCCACCAGGTACCGGTGTAATGGCCGATGCTTTGGCAGCAACTTCTGTATATGCTACATCGCCTTTGATGCGGTATCCTTTTTTCACTGTGGCATCTTCTATACGGGAAATGCCCACATCAATGATCACAGCGCCTTCTTTTACCATATCGGCTTTTACAAATTCGGGTCTGCCGAGTGCGGCAACAACGATATCGGCCTGCAGGCATAATTCCTTCAGGTTATGGGTATGTGAGTGGCAGATGGTTACTGTGCAGTTGCCATAAGGATGATTGCTGCTTAACAGGATGCTCATGGGGCGGCCCACGATATTGCTTCTGCCTATAACAACGGCATGTTTGCCTTTGGTTTGAATAGTAAAATGTTCCAGCATCAGCATAATGCCGTAAGGGGTGGCAGGGATAAAAGTATCGAGCCCCTGTACCAGTTTGCCAACGCTTATAGGGTGAAACCCATCCACATCTTTCAACGGATCGATGGCTTCTATTACTTTCTGTTCACTGATTTGTTTGGGAAGCGGCAGTTGTACCAGTATACCGTCGATGGCATCATCATTGTTCAGCTGGTGGATGGTATCCAGCAAAACAGCTTCGCTCACCGATTCTTCCAGCCTGATAAGGGTGGAGGCAAAACCAATTTCTTCACAGCTTTTTACCTTACTGGCCACATAAGTTTCGCTGGCGCCATTGTTGCCTACCAGCACGGCGGCCAGGTGAGGGGCTCTTTTTCCTTTTGCAAGAAGTTGTTCAACCTGTTGTTTCAGCTCTTCCTTTACTGATTGCGAAGCAATTTTTCCATCTAGTACTAACATGGGTGCAAAAGTATTGCGCCGGCAGCAGAAAGCGGAATTTTTTTAAAAAGCGCAAATGGCCCCTTTTTACCAAAAAGAAGCGGCATTTTACATTTCTTTAACATTTTTAAATTTGATAAGTTTGTCTTACTTTACGATAAGTTGACAATTCCATGGAAATGTAACCCGATATCAAGTAATAACTCACCTTACCCATACCCAATAGCTGAGTACCGTGTATTACTATTTGTTAGCGGAATTAACCTGCGCTGCATTTATACCTAAAACCCGTTTACCCAACTGAGGATTGATCTGTTGCAAGCAAAAGATCATAACTAACGTTTTGAAACTGTTCAAAATTGGATTAACTGTTTGTTGGATCTGAAGAGTGTGCCTGAACACAATTACAGTAAATGCCATACAAGTTGCTGCCAGTATTGCGGGCTTACATAAGCCGGCCTG
Source organism: uncultured Deminuibacter sp. (assembly GCA_966424055.1). GTDB lineage: Bacteria > Bacteroidota > Bacteroidia > Chitinophagales > Chitinophagaceae > Deminuibacter. Next base: position 45,048 of record CBJLMB010000028.1, read on the forward strand.
TAACTGTATTGCTTACTGTTGTTGAAGTTTCCCATTCCGGGGAACTGCTTTGTTATGCACAAATACAGGCTGGCCATCTATCTATGTGTATCAAACTGATTACCTGGGCTGATGCTGGTTGATTCTTTGATCCGCTACTGTAACTGTATGCTGAACAGCTTCGGCAAATCCTATAATGTAACAATCACATCAAATGATTTTATGAGAAAACTTTTCACCCTTTTCTCGGCACTGCTCCTATGCCTTGTAGCGGTCGCGCAAACCAGACTGGTTACCGGCAAAGTGACCGATGAGAAAGGAGCACCAATTGAAGGCGCCTCCGTACTTGTAAAAGGTTCTATAAACGGAACCACCACAGATGCACAGGGTAATTTCAGGATCAATGTTAAACCCAATGCTATCCTCGTTATTTCTTCCACCAATTTTGCAACAAAAGAACTCAAAACAGGCGATCAGTCCACAGTCGCTGTATCCCTGTCTTCACAAACCAATGTTATTGATGAAGTCGTTGTTACTGCACTGGGTATTAAAAGAGAAAAAAGAGAGCTGGGTACAGCTACACAAACCATCGGCAGTGATATGCTGAATAAAAGCGGTACCGGCAACCCGTTGACAGAACTGAATGGCAAGGCCTCAGGTTTAACGGTGATCAACAGTGGTGGTGATCCCGGTGCCGGTACATACATCCGTTTGAGAGGTGTAACTTCTATCACCGGTAACAACCAGCCACTGATGGTGATAGACGGTGTTCCGGTTGATAACTCTATCAATAATTTTGACCCCACCAATGCGGGCATGCAAGCTTCCGGTGCCAATGGCGATCTTACCGGTGGTGCACAGCCTACCAATAGGGGTACTGATATCAACCCGGACGATATTGAATCCATCAACGTGCTGAAAGGCCCTGCAGCAACAGCTTTGTACGGTATACAGGCCGCCAGCGGCGCCATTGTGATCACCACAAAAAAAGGCGCAGGCAGGCGCGGTACCAGTATTGTATTCAATTCATCAGCCACGATAGATAAGGTAAGCAAATTACCACCACTGCAAAACATGTATTCACAAGGCAGTGGCGGCCAGTATTCCGGCCCGGAAAATGGCGGCTCTATTTCATGGGGAGCACGTTTAGATACGCTGGCCTGGGATGGCGCTACTGATTATCCCTTCGATAAGCATGGGCATATTGTTGGCAAATCAGACCCCTCTGCAAAAATCCCGGTTACACCGTATGACCGGTATAAATTTTTTAAAACCGGTGCCAGTTTTAATAACAATATTGCGGTTGCCGGTTCCAATGCCAGTGATAGATCCAGCTACCGGTTGTCGCTGGGTAACCTGTATCAAACAGGTATCATCCCTAAAAGCAAATATGTAAAAACAGTACTGGGGCTGTCAGGCCAGTCGAAAATTACAGATAAGCTCACCGCCTCTGCAGGCATCACCTATACCAATTCCAGCAATAACAAAGTGCAGCAGGGGTCAAATATTTCGGGTGTAATGCTGGGATTGTTGCGTACACCGGCCAGTTTTGATAATTCCAATGGTTATTCCAATGCGGCTGATCATCCTGAATCTTATTCTTTCCCTGATGGCAGCCAGCGTAATTATCGCGGGGGCAGCGGTTATGATAACCCTTACTGGACAGTTAACAACAGTCCTTTTACTTCAGACCTTAACCGCATCTTCGGCTATGGCCAGGTGAACTACGATCTGCTGGACTGGATGAGCTTTACTTACCGCGTAGGTGGCGACGTGTACTCACAGAATGATAAGAACAGCTATAACATTGGTACCAATGCATTTCCTGCCGGTGCTGTTTACCTCGTAGATTATTATTCACGCCAGTTCAATTCTGATTTCATTGTTAATATGCACAAAACATTCTCCAGCGACTGGGGAGGATCTTTATTGCTGGGGCATAACTATTTTACACAAAACCGCGGCAATCATTTTTCCCAGGGCACCTCACTGGTGATACCTGGTTTCTTTGATATATCCAATGCCACATCTTACCTGGCTACTGAATCGGCACAGAAAAAAAGAACGATGGCTTTTTATGGCCAGGCTGAAATCAATTACCAGCGCCAGTTATATTTAACGCTAACAGGCCGCAGGGAAACTTCTTCTACACTGCCTGCTGCCAATAATACTTTCTTTTATCCTTCAGCGAGCCTGGGCTGGGTATTTACAGAGCTGCCTGGTTTGAGGGATAATAAAATTCTTTCGTTCGGTAAACTGCGTGCCTCTTTTGCACAGGTAGGTAAGGATGCACCGATTTATGGATTGCAAACACCTTTTACGGTGGCCAGTTTTAAAGATGGTTTTACCAATGGTATTACTTTCCCTGCCAATGGCAGTGCAGGATACCAGATCAGTTCTGCCACTACCACTATTGGCAACCAGGACCTGAAACCTGAAAACACGTATTCTTATGAACTGGGTGCGGACCTGTCTTTCCTGAAAGAAAGGATCAGCTTGAATGCCACTGCTTATTACAGTAAATCAACTGATGTGATTTTCCCGGTTTCTGTTCCTTATTCAACCGGTTTTGCAGCTAAACTGTTGAATGCCGCCACCATTACCAATAAAGGGCTTGAGCTTACATTGAATGCCACCCCGGTTAAACTGGCCAGTGGCCTTCGCTGGGATCTTACTTTTAACTGGTCCAGGAACATAAACAAAGTAACCAAGCTATACCCGGGTATAGACCGCTTTTTTGTAGCAGGTTTTGGTGCGGGTGAAGCAGAAATTGATGCGGTAGTAGGGCAGCCTTTTGGTGTTATTTACGGTAATACCACGCCGCATGTTACACTCAACGACCTGCACAGCCCTTTACTGATCAATGATGTAAAAGGCACTGGTTACGGTATGCCGCTGGCTGGTGGTGTAGGTCCTGCACAGGTGATCGGTAATCCTAATCCTGACTGGATCGGTTCTGCCATCAGCACATTGAGCTATAAAGGATTTACATTCAGTTTCCAGATCGATATCAAACATGGCGGTGATCTCTGGAATGGTACACGCGGCGCTATTGCCAATAAAGGAACTGCAGGCGAAACTGCTAACAGGGGTACCAGCGCCACATTTAAAGGATTGCTCGGCCACTTGGATGCCAATGGCAACGTGGTGCATTATGATCATGATGGTGTAACTGAATTACCCGGCCCCGGGGTTGCCAATACCATTCAAACCTCGTACAACCAGTATTACTGGCAGAATGTAGCCAACAGCTTTGGCGGCGGCCAGGAAGTGGATGTGGAAAATGCAGGCTTTACCAGGGTACGCCAGGTGAGCCTCACTTACCAGTTGCCGAAAACCATATTCGGCAGTAAACATTACACCAACCTGTCGTTCACAGTATTCGCCAATAACCTGATCCTCTGGACCAAGTATGATGGTGTTGATCCGGAAACAAGTTTGGCAGGGCCTGCCAATGCGCAGGGACTTGATTATTTCAATAACCCGGGAACCAAGAGTTATGGCATCCGCCTGAACCTTGGACTTTAAGCACCACCAAAAAAATAACGTATGAAACGGAATACAATTAACCTTACGATAGTCATTGCTTTTGCGGCGCTGGTGCTTACTTCCTGTAAAAAATCTTTTTTTACAGATGTAAACAATAATCCCAATGCCGTGGCCACGGTAAAACCCAACCTGCTTTTACCTACTGTTGAGGCGGCGCTGGCATTTACACAGGGCGGCGATATATCCCGCTATACCGCACTGATCATGCAGCAGATGTATGGCGCCAATAGCCAGTCTCAGGCTTATTATATTTATGGATACAACCCTGGCACTTTTGATAACCTGTGGCCCGACCTGTATACGTCTACCATGCAGAACGACTACAGCCTGATACAGATAGCTGATGCCGGTAAATACAACAGGTACAGCGGCATAGGGAGGATACTGATGGCCTACACTCTGCAAACTTCTGTTGACCTTTGGGGTAAAATACCCTATTCGCAGGCTTTCCAGGGCAATGCTGCCAACCCCAACCTTCACCCGGTATTTGATGATGATAAGGCTTTGTACGATACTATTAACAACCTGATCAATACCGGTATCAGTATGCTGGGTAACCCCGATAAAGGGCTGATAGTACCCGGCTCAGATGATGTGGTATATGGCGGCGATGTTGACAAGTGGACAAAATTCGGGCACGCTATCAAAGCCAGGCTATACCTGCATCAGAGCAAAGGCAGCGCCGATATGGCAAACAAAGCGCTTGCCGAAATAAACCAGGCAATGGCCGGTGCGGCAGATAATGCACAGTACATTTTCGGTTCAACAGAAACATCTGCCAATCCCTGGTACCAGTTTTATGAACAAAGACCAGGTGATCAAAACTTTACACAGAGCACGATTGCTGCCACACTGCAGGGATTGAACGATCCGCGTTATGCGAAATACAACCTGGACAGTACTGATTCAAAAGGTAGGAACACCAGTTATTATAACATGATCAATTCCCCGGTGGAATTTATCACTTATGATGAACTGCTGTTTGCCAAGGCAGAAGCAACACTGACCGCTACCGGCAATATAGCCACTGCGCAGGGCCTGTTCCAGACTGCCATACAGGAAAATATGCTGAAGCTGGGTGTACCGCAAAGCAGTATTACACCTTATGTAGCGGCAAACGGAAATCTTTCTTCCAATGTAGCAACTGCTATTGGCCAGGTGGCAGCGCAGGAATACCTTGCGCTGTTCCTGAACCCGGAGGCATGGGTATTATGGCGCAGAACAAATAGCCCTGCAATCAGTCCCACATCGGGCAGTGCAGTACCACGGCGCCTGCTTTACCCGCAAAGTGAATATTCATACAATGCAGCCAATGTACCGGCTAACGTAACTTTAGTTTCACCAAAAATTTTCTGGGATAAGTAAATGTTGCCTGTTCCAAATAAAAAAGCTCCTCAAAAAGGAGCTTTTTTATTGCCTGATACAAAGTGTGTGCGTTCCTTTAAAGCAGCAAACCGGTTGCAGTGGCAAGCACAGCTCAATCAGGCTCGTTTGAAAACCAGCCTGGTTAAGCCGTTGATGTTTTTTAAAAAATTGGCGGCTTAGGCTCATTGTTGTTTTATCTCCATTGCTTAGCACTGTTGTCTGTTCAAAAAAACTACAATCCTTTTGCACATTTTTAACATTGTTGCCGGATGAATTTTTGTCTTCATTGAATAAGTCTTAATTTTAAGTTAAGAGGATGGTAATATATTCACAAAAACAGGAAACCATCCCATTAATCCGCCCACACCTGCTTGCAACCCGATACCTGTATAATGCATATTGGAATACGTGCCGAGCTTTCTAACTAAGTAGCTGGGAATTACAGTGATTGCAGTAATTGTCGAAATACTGCAGGCTGTAGCGTATTGCCTATGCAATAAAATTTCCCGCACAACATACTCCGTTTGAGAAAGTACAAGCCGTAAAGATTGACGCCATGTCTGAACGAATGCAGATATGGGTATGGGACTGTATTTTTTAACCACAATTGATAATATGAGAAAACTGTTTATTTATTTTCTGGTACTGTTGTGTGGGAGTGCAACAGCTATCGGACAAAGCAGATCTGTCAATGGTAAAGTGACAGATGAAAACGGGGTGCCTGTCGACGGCGCAAGCATCCAGGTAAAAGGTACTTCTACCGGTACCGCGGCCAAGGCCGATGGTAATTTTAAAATTACAGTACAACCTTCTGACGTATTGCTTGTTTCTGCAACCAATTTCGCCCCGCAGGAAATCAAAGTTGGCAGTCAAACATTTTTAACCATCAAACTGGTTCGACAGGAAAATGTGATCAGTGAAGTAGTGGTAACAGCGCTGGGTGTAAAAAGGGAAAAGAAAGCACTGGGATATGCTGTGCAGGATGTAAGTGGTGATGCATTAACAAGGGCCAGCCAGAGTGATGCGCTGAAAGCATTATCGGGCAAGGTGGCCGGTGTGCAGATCACTTCTTCTTCCGGTACACCCGGTTCTGCCACCTATATCCAGCTGAGAGGCGCTAATTCACTCACCGGTAATAACCAGCCTTTGTTTGTGATAGATGGTGTGCCTATCGATAACTCGCAAAACTATTCCGGCGATCCGTCTGACGCTACCAATAACCTGTTACAGGGTACTACCAATTCGAACAGGGCGATGGATATTAACCCCAATGATATTGAAAGCATCAGCGTTTTAAAAGGCCCTGCTGCTGCTGCTATCTATGGTATTGATGCAGCCAATGGCGCTATCGTTATTACAACCAAGAAAGGAAAAGCCGGTAAAGCACAGGTAGATTTCAGTACAGGTATTTCTTTCGATAAAGTGAACCGCCTGCCCAAACTGCAGCACCGGTGGATTAAAGGCGATGGCGGGGCCATCGCACCTTTTACATCTACCACGCGCAATTCATGGGGTGCCGCTGCCGATACACTGTTCTGGAATGGTATACCCAATGCATATGATGTACATGGCGATATTGTGGGTAAATCAGATCCTGCTGCCAAAATCCCTTTCAAGCCCTATGATAATATTGATAATTTTTTCAGAACAGGGCTTACCACGAACAATTCGCTTTCTGTTTCGGGTGGAAACGATATAGCCACTTACAGGCTGGGTGTATCTAATGTGTACCAGAATTCGATTGTTCCTTTGCAGCATTTTCAAAGAACTTCTGTTGCATTTTCCGGCCAACTGAAGGTGACAGAGAAACTAAAAGTATCTACCAGCGTTACCTACACTACCAGCGATGGCAACATGCCACAGAACGGAAGCAATGCATCGGGTATTATGCTGGCGCTTACCAGAACACCTATTTCTTTTGATAATTCCAATGGCAGGAAGAATGCAGATGACCCTGCGGCATTTATTCTTCCCAACGGGTTACAGCGGTCTTATAGAAATGGCACTTATGATAACCCATACTGGACCATCAACAAAAACCCCTACACAACCTATCTCAGCCGTTTCTTTGGTAATGTACAGGCCGAATACAATATCGGCGCCGGGTTTAATGCCATCTATCGCTTCGGAGCTGATATTTATAATGATAACCGCCACCAGTATTATGAAATTCAGTCAGGTGCTTATCCCGGCGGAAGGATCTTTGATGACAGGTATACATTCAGAAGCTATAACTCTGACCTGATACTCGGTTATACAAAACGCATCTCTTCCAAACTGCGGTTCGATGGTAAAGTGGGTGGTAATTTATACGGAAGAAAAATGAATGAACTGTATACACAGGGAGATGGGCTGGTATCGCCGGGCTTTGATAATATTTACAATGCAAGCTCTGTCAAGTCGGCCAATTTTGTTACGCCTTACAGGAAGATCGGTGCTTATTTCGATTTAAACCTGGATTATATGTCGATGTTGTTCCTGGAAATTACAGGCCGAAACGACTGGACATCTACTTTGCCTAAAGGCAAGAACTCATTCTTTTATCCTGCTGTCAATGCCGGCTTTGTATTCACCGAATTGTCTGGCCTGAAAGGCAACAATGTATTGAGCTATGGCAAAATCAGGGCTTCTGCGGCACAGGTGGGTAAAGACCCAGGTGAGTTCAGAACAAGAACTTTTTATGTGCCCACCACATTCGGTGACGGATACACATCTGGCATATCTTTTCCCAATAATGGTATAGCCAGCTACGGCTTATCCAACACAGCAGGTAACCCCAACCTGAAACCGGAAAAAACCACCGCCTATGAACTTGGATTACAATTGCAGTTCTTTAAAAACAGGTTGGGTATTGACGCGACGGTATATTACAGCAAAGGAAAAGACCTGATCGTGACCGCACCGCTTTCTGGTGCTTCAGGTTACCAGTATATCACGCTTAACTCCGGCTCTATCCGCAACAAAGGCTTCGAACTGCAGTTGACCGGTACTCCTGTAAAGGGGCGCAATTTTACCTGGGACGCATTTGTGAATTTCAGTCTTAACAGGAGCAAGGTGCTCGCTCTTGCAGAAGGGGTAAAACAAATTACACTGAATGGTTTTACCGGTACTGTTATCGCACAATTGCCGGGCCAGCCTTCGGGTGTGATTTATGGGTATGGTTATACCAGGGATAATAAAGGCAATATTGTTATTGATGATAAAAACAATGTGGGTTATCCATTAGCCAATACCAGTGTTCAGAATGTGATCGGTAATCCCAATCCAAAGTTCCTGATGGGCTTTGGCAATACATTTACCTACAAGAAATTTTCACTGTATGCGCTGATCGACTGGAAACACAAAGGCGATATATGGAACGGTACCAGGGGCTCACTGGCTGCACTGGGTACATCAGATCTTACTTACGACAGGGGGCAGAATAAAGTGTTTGGCGGCGTGCTGGGACATATAGACGCTAATGGTAACCTGGCACATTTTGACCACAGCGGCGCAGAAGTGGCCGGGGCCGGTGATGCCAATACAAAGAGTGTGAAGCTGGATGAAGCCTGGTATAAAGGAGATGGCGGCGGATTCGGTAACCTGAACGAATCTTTTGTCGAAGACGGCTCTTTTGTAAAACTGCGTGAGGTAACCCTGTCATACGATTTTGGTTCCTTGCTGGGTAAAAAAGTTTTTGTGAAAGGGATGACCGCCAGTGTGTTTGCGCGCAACATTATTATCTGGACACCTTATCATGGCATTGACCCTGAAACCAGTCTTACCGGTGCCACCAGCGCACAGGGGATTGATTATTTCAATGTGCCCGGCTCTGCCAGCTATGGCGTTAACCTGAGATTCACTTTTTGATACCACTTAAAATCTTTTTGATATGAATTGCTCGATAAAAAATATTACACGCTGCCTTGTGCTGATCAGCCTGGTAACGTTGTCGTTCTCTTGTAAAAAAGGATATTTCTATCCGGGGATCAATGATGATCCTTCGCAGTTGAAAAATCCGCAGCCATCCAACCTGTTGCCCGGGATCATTTTATCTATGGGATATGAATGGGGGGGGGATGCATCCCGCTTCACTTCTATGTTCATGCAGCAGTCAACAGGTATTGCCAACCAGTCTCTGCAGGCCAATCGCTATGCAGTATCCGGCGATGATGTAAACAATATGTGGACAGGCGGTTTGTACGGTGGCGGTATCATGAACAATGCCCACCAGCTGATAGTGATTGCCGATTCACTGAAACAAGCCCACTATGCTGCCATCGGGCGCATACTGATGGCCTGCTCATTGGGCTTAACTACCGATTGCTGGGGCGATGTTCCCTATACACAGGCCTTCCAGGGTGTGAACAACACACAACCCAAATACGATCCGCAACAGCAGATCTATGATACGCTGTTCCATCTGCTGAATACCGCGATCACAGCACTGAGTACACCTGATGGCAGCCCGTTTCAACCGGGAAGCGACGACCTGTTGTACAATGACAGTTTAACCAACTGGGTAAAATTTGCGCATTCGCTGAAAGCCAGGTTCTACCTGCACCTGGTTAAACAGGATGCTGCCAATTACGATAAAGCACTGGCTGAGATCGCTAATGGCTTTAGTTCGAACAGTGATAATGCAGGTGTTGTATTTAACGGTGGAAGTGTGGCTTCACAGAACCCCTGGTATCAGTTTAATACACAAAGAGGGGATATTGGATTTACCGGGTTTATTTACAATTTACTATCGGCAGCGGGCGACCCCAGGCTGTCTGTTTATAGCGATGGTAATGGTGGGCTGGGTACTTTGTATGGAAGCTCCAACTCAACTGTTTTCCTGATGACCTACGATGAACTGAAGTTTATAGAAGCCGAGGTGCAGTTCCAGAAAAACAATAAGCAGGCTGCTGCAGATGCCTACAATGCTGCGGTCGCTGCCAGCTTAGCCCGCACAGTAAAAAGCACCGATTATTTGGCGCAGGTACAAAAGAACGCCGGCAATATCACTCTTGCTGATATTATGACACAGAAATACATCGCTAATTTTCTCAATCCTGAAGTGTGGACAGACTGGCGCCGTACTGGTTTACCTGCATTGACACCCCCGCCGAACAATGTGTTGGGCGGACAGCTGCCACGCACACTGCTGTATCCCAGCGGCGAACAGCAGTACAATTCCAACGCACCTAGAAATACGACTATGACGAGAAGGGTTTGGTGGGATAAATAAGCCAGGCACAACTATCCGCTACAGTAAATGCTGCCTGGAAAATAAAATAGTTGATGTTTGCAAAATGATAATTGGTTGACAGTGTCAACAAAAAAACTATTCCGGAGTGGAATAGTTTTTTTGTTTTTTAAAGCATTGGCTTTATTCCTGATATGCAGGAAGTTAGTGGCAGTTTTTATTCCCTGGAAAAATAAATCACTGAACATGTTTTTTATTTTTTTAATGTTCCATCGTTTAAATGTTAACTTTTGAATAATATTTAACTTATTTTTACCCGCCCTTAACTGCTTAGCTAGTATAGACACTCCCCTGCACCGTCTTGCTAAACGAGAAAACAGAAAGCCTTTCTCTCAAAAGAAAGGGATCAAATGCACAGAAGTCAATTGAATTGAACATGAGAAAACTTGTAAAAGCCTTTTTTACACTGTATCCCATTGCTGCAATCCGGCAAAATCCACCATGGAGTAACCAGGGATCCCCGCAACTTATTTCAGCAGCCTTACCAGCGCTGCATTTTACTCAAACAATAAAGGCAAGGAGAAGATAGTTACAGCAGGCTGTACAATGCTTCACCGCTGCGGGTAAAACCGTGGCCAGCTATTGCTTTGGTATCAATGCCGCAGGCATACATGCCCTGCGGCCAGGCATTGTTATGCCCTAAGCTGAAAACAGGTAAACACTCATTCAATTTTTTAATAAATCAAACAACATGAGAAAACTTGGATTATTATTCCCGGTACTGCTGCTATGTATCCTGACAGCTACCGGGCAAAACCGCACCGTTACCGGGAAAGTGGTAGATGAAAACGGCCTGCCTGTGGCAGGCGCCTCCGTACAAATCAAAGGAGGCAAAAAAGGTGTTTCTGCAGATGCAGAAGGAAATTTTAAGATCAATGCCGCTACAGGCGATGTATTGCTTATATCTGCAATCAATTTTACCCCGCGCGAAATAGCTGCAGACAGTGATAACCTGCCTGTAACCCTGAAGAAATCTGAACGTATGATTGATGAAGTAGTGGTGACCGCATTGGGTATATCCCGCCAGAAAAAAGCGTTGGGATATGCCATACAGGAAGTAAAAGGGAGCGAGCTTACGCAAAGCAATGAATCGAATGTGCTTAACTCGCTGTCTGGTAAAGTAGCAGGTGCGCAAATTACCAGTGCAAGCGGCGCTGTAGGTGCAGGATCGCGCATTGTATTGAGAGGGAATAATTCATTCGGCGATAACCAGCCTCTGTTTGTAGTAGACGGCGTACCCATCAGCAACAATGCTACTTCTGTTGGAGCCAGCGGCTCTGTGGATTATGGCAGCGGTATCAACGATATTGATCCTAACAATATCGCATCCATTTCAGTGTTGAAAGGCGCGAATGCTGCTGCATTGTACGGGTCACGCGCTGCCAATGGTGTAATTCTCATCACTACAAAAAATGGTAAAACAGGGAACAAGGGTATCGGTGTTTCTTATACCGGTGGTTTTTCTTTTGAAAAACAATACATCCTGCCCCGTTATCAAAACCAGTACGGACAAGGATGGTATGGCGATGAATATTACTGGAAGCAATACCAGCAGGGTAACCTGAACCTGGAAGATATTGGCGTTGACCCATCCCTGCACCCGCAAAACTACCAGGAATGGGCACAGCAGATCGGCTTTGCTTACAAAGATGGCCTGGGCAATGGTGTAAATGATGGTGTGGATGAAAGCTGGGGACCCAGGCTGAATAACGGGTTAAAGCTGCCACAGTACAATAGCCCCGTAGATGCCAATGGTAACAGGCTGGCTACACCCTGGATAGCTCACCCGAACAATGTGCGGGACTTCTTTCAAACAGGTTATTCAATTGACAACGCTGTTGCGCTGACATCTAATACTGATAAGGGCAATACACGCTTGTCTTTGAGCCAGCAAAAACAGGTAGGTACTATTCCCAATACCGATCAGAAACGGTATACCGTTCAGCTGAATACATCGCAGAACCTGACCGATAAGCTGCATGCCGATGCGATGATCAATTATGTAAGAACAGATAATAATAACCTCATCGGCCAGGGATACAATGAATATAACCCGATGGAAGCACTCAGCTGGTTTGGCCGCCAGGTAGACATGAGTGATCTGAAAGCAAACTACAATAAAGAGTTTGCCAATGGATTACCCTATAACTGGAACAGTAACTACCACGACAACCCGTATTTTACGGTTTATAAAAACCTGAATTCCCGTAATAAAGACAGGGTGTTCGGCTATTTCAGCCTTTCTTACAAATTCGATAAATGGGCCAACCTGATGGTTCGTGTGGGAGATGACTGGTCTAATGAGTTCAGAAAAGAATTAACTGCCAATAAATCCAATTCCACATTGGTAAGTGCGGCAAACGGCTTATGGGGTGGTGGTAGATTCAGGCAGTACCAGTATGCACTGAATGAGTTGAATGCAGATCTGATCGTTACCGGCTCCGGCAAACTGGGCAGGGATTTTTCACTGAACTATACAGCCGGTGGCAACTACCGCGATAATAAACAACGCAATTCAACCCTGGGTGCAGATAAACTTACTGTACCTGATTTGTTCACCATTAGTAATGCCAAAGGACAGCCGGTAACGGGTATGTATTCATCGCACCTGCGTACCAATAGTATTTACGGACAGGCATCGCTGGGGTATAAAAACTGGTTATACCTGGATGCCACAGCCAGGAACGACTGGAGCTCTACATTGCCCCAGCGTAACTGGTCATTCTTCTATCCTTCAGTAAGCCTGAGCTGGATATTCACTGATGCACTCAACATAAGCTCATCTGTACTCAACTATGGTAAACTGAGAACCAGCTGGGCAAAAGTAGGCAGCGGTGGTACCACACCTTACCAGCTTATTGCCGATTATATTGCGAATACCGCCAGCTTCAATGGTGTTACGCTTTATTCACTGGCCAGTACATTGCCCGCTGCCAACCTGAAACCTGAAGCTACCAAGAGCACTGAAATAGGGTTAGACCTGCAATTCCTGAAAGGGCGTATTGCGCTTGATGCAACTTATTACAACAAGATAACCAACAACCAGATCATGGCGGTGAACATCTCCAATGCAACAGGCTTCAGCAAGCTGAACCTGAATGCCGGCGAGATACAAAACAAAGGTGTGGAGATACAGCTGAATGCCGGTATCCTGCGCTCTGACAAAGGCCTGAACTGGGATATCACTGTTAACTGGGCAAAAAATAAAAATACCGTTAACAAACTGTATACTGATCCGGTAACACACCAGGAGCTTACTTCTTTCAACATCACTTCTGCATGGAGCACCACGGTTGATGCTATTCCCGGTAAAGCATATGGTGTGATCAGGGGTACTGCTTTTGCACGCGATGCAAATGGAGCAGTGATCGTGGGTGATGATGGCCTGCCCACATTTACCAGCACACCCAAAGAACTGGGTAATATCACACCCGACTGGACAGGCGGTGTAAGCAACAATTTTTCTTACCGCAATTTCCGGCTGGGCTTCCTGGTGGATGTTCGCAAAGGCGGCGATGTGTTCAGTGTAACTGACTGGTTTGGCTCTTATACCGGTATCCTGAAATACACAGCCGAAAACGGCATCCGCGAAAATGGTGTGGTTGTAGGTAAAGATGTGCTACAGAACGAGAAAGTAGTGACTGCAGATGGTAAACCCAACGATGTGCGTGTAGGCGCAATGGATTATTATCACAGCCTGTATGGTGGCCGCGAAACATCCATTATCGATGGAAGTTTTATCAAACTGAGGCAGATTGAGTTAGGATATACTTTTCCTGTCAGGTTCATCAATCGGGTTGGCTGGTTAAAAGGCCTGGGTGTATCTGTATTCGCACACAATGTGGCTTTGCTGTATACCGATAAAAGCAATAAGGCACATATCGACCCCGAAACAGCATTCGGTGTAGATAATGCAGGCCTGGGTATAGAACAATACCAGATCCCCTCTAACCGCAGCATTGGTATAAAACTGAATGCGAATTTTTAAACCCTTGCAGAGATTACTGAATTGTAAAAACGCATTGTTCATGAAACAACAACTCATAAATATAATTGCCGCAGCAGTGCTGATCACTGCCGGCCAGTCCTGCACCAAAAGTTTCCAGGACATTAATACTGATCCCAACAACCCGATAAAAGCCCCAACCACCAATGTGCTGGGTTATGTGATTGAAGATTTCGGTGCACACTTGTATGATGCCTGGGGCGATATGAACGAGCCGGAAACCTATAGCGGCCACCTGGGAAAAATACAGTATATCGATGAAGCACGCTATGTATTCAGGCCCGGTACGGTAAGCAATAACTGGACATACTATTACCGCGATCTGAAAAACCTGCAGGCAGTAATCAATGAAGCGGCAACTGACAATGCAACCAATATGCAGGCAGCGGCGCTCACTTTCCAGGTATTTATTTTTCAGAAAGCAACCGATACCTGGCGCGATATTCCTTATAGTGATGCGATCAAAGGCGATTCGGGTGTGCTAACACCCAAATATGATAAACAGGAAACGATTTATCCTGACCTGCTCCGGCGCCTGAAAACCGCGGCAGACCTGTTTACCAAAAGCAGCATAGACAAGCTGGGTGAAGGCGACCTGATCTATAATGGCGATATAAAAAAATGGCAGAAGCTGTGTAATTCCCTGCGTTTGCGGGTGGCCATGCGCATTTCGGGTGTCAATGCATCACTGGCACAATCTACCGTGGAAGAAGTGCTGGGCAACCCCGCCAAATATCCCGTATTTACCAGCAACGATGACAATGCCTTTCTGGTATGGCCGGGTACCGACCCCTATGTTGAGCCATGGAACAGCGATTACCAGGGCAGGGATGATCATGCAGTGGGAGCCCCGCTGGTAAATCAGCTGAAAGCCTTTAACGACCCCAGGCTGCCGGTATATGCACAGCCTGCACCCAGCGATGGTGCATACAGGGGCGTAGAGGTCGGTCCTCCTGGCCAGGTATCCATCAGCCAGTATTCAAGAATTGGTAAAATATTCCGTGAAAATGCCGCAGGCTTTACACCTTATATGCGCTATGCAGAAGTAATGCTGCTTACCGCAGAGGCTGCTGCCAAAGGATGGAACACCAATGGGGTTACAGCACAGGCCGCTTATGAAGGCGGTATCAAAGCCTCTATGGGCGAAAACGGTATTACGGATGAAGCGGCTATAAACAGTTACCTGCAGCAGGGCGGCGTAAAATGGACAGGTGATGTAAAACAGGTATACCTGCAAAAATGGATCGCCTTGTTTAAAGATGGGCATGAAGCCTGGGCTGAATCAAGAAGAACGGATGTGCCGCTGCTGCCCGCAGCAAGAGGTTCCTCTTATGCTGGCCATAACAGGGCGCCTTTCCGTTATCCGTATCCGCAGCAGGAAAGCACATTGAATGGTGCCAATAGCGGCCCGTTTGTGGCACAGGTGAAAGATAATTTCTGGGGTCAGCAAATGTGGTGGGATACCAGAACCGGTGTCCAATAGTTCTGGTACTGGTTTTTAATCCTTTAAAATAAAAAAGCCGTCTGCTTGAGACGGTTTTTTTATTTAAGTTATCCGTTACACGATCTCCGGTATAATAAAGGGTTGCCTGAGTAAAAGGAAAATCGTTCACCAAGTAAAACGCCGGGTAAAATATAAAAAGAAGTATAATATTTTATAATATATATTTATATTTGTCAGATCATAATTAAACATAAATATAAGTGGGATGTATTATAGTTTATTTGAAATTTTATAAAAAAAATGATTGTTTATAATTTTTAAATTCATATTTCAAATAAACTAATGTGTTAATTTAAAAAAGTTTATTTTTAAAAAATTAACATTTTATTTTTAATTCCCTTATTTTTATCGCGAAAACTTTAATGCACATGAGAATTTTATTTAATCAGTACCACTACGGGTACGCATATACCCGTATTGCCTTATCCGCCATGGATGGCTATTCCCCGCCCGGTCACCTCGAACCCACCGTATACCAGATTTGACCAAAACTGCCTGACAGGGGCAAGCTGAAAAGCATATAACGCACATGAGAAATGTATGTAACCAGCCGCGCTGCAGAAATTCCTATGTCCTTTTTTTATCCTTTCATTTCTTCCGCAACGCACACCTGTTTGGCTAAAACAATTTAGTGAACTGTCTGAACAAGAAGGCTAAGACAGTTTTACCTGGACAACTAAAATAATGCGCATGAGAAATTTATTTAACCGGCACCGCTGCAGGGATTCCCATATCCAGTTATTCCCTTTTTCTGCTGCCGATGGCGTACAAGCGGTTAGCTAAATCAATTCAGTAGCCTGCTTTTCTATTGAACAAAGCGGGCTGTTCCTACTACAACTAAAATAATGCACATGAGAAAAATTGTATCATTGATTACAATGGCGGTGCTATGCTGCACACTGGCCATTGCCCAGCCCAGGCCGGTTTCCGGGAAAATCACTGCGGCCGACGGCTCCCCGGTTGAGGGGGCCACTGTTACACTTAAAGGCGCTAAATACGGCACTACCACAGATGCCGCCGGTAATTTTATCCTCCATGCAAAACCGGGGGATGTGTTAATCATCAGCGCACTCAATTTCAAAATGCAGCAGGTACTGGTGCCCAAAGGTGCCCTGCCCGCCATTCAGCTGGAAGGTACCCAGGGACTGATTGACGAGGTGATCGTTACGGCCGGCGGTATCAAAGCCAGGCGAAAAGAGCTGGGCACTGCCAATACCGTGATCAAGGCAGCCACTTTAACTGCAGGCAAGGCCGTGAATGTTGCCGGCGGTTTACAGGGCAAGGTTGCCGGTTTCCAGATTGACGGAACAGGCAGCGGTGTAAACCCCAGTTACAGACTGATATTGAGAGGACAACGTTCTTTAACCGGTAACAACCAGGCGCTCATTGTACTGGACAATGTAATTGTACCCAATTTTATGCTGAGCAACCTGAACCCGGAAGATGTTGAAGAAATGGTCGTGCTGAACGGATCGGGTGCCGCAGCTTTATACGGCTCACAGGCTTCTAATGGTGCGGTGATCGTTACAACAAAAAAAGGCAGAAGAGGTGTAACACAGGTAACAGTATCAAATACCACCACTGTTGAATCAGTTGCTTTTTTTCCGAAAATACAGAAGCAGTTCGGTGCGGGCGGTACATCCTATGGGCTGGATGCCAACGGTAAACCCACATTCAATTACCTGGAAAACCAATCGTACGGCCCTGCCTTTGATGGTGTGAAAAGGCCATTGGGTGCACCGCTGGAAGATGGCAGCCAGGATTCTGCCTATTATGCTTACAACGACGGGCATTTTAAATTCTGGCAGAAGGGTATTACCAACCAGACAGATTTTTCACTGTCCAATGGCGATGACCGTTCTACTTTTTATTTATCGGGACAGTATTCTACTGTAACAGGCACTACGCCTGGCGACAAATACAACCGCACCACCTTGCGCGCCAATGGTACCCGCCGAATTGGCAATACCATCAATGTCACATATAATACAGCTTATACGCAAAACAGGTATGATATCACTACGCAAACAGCCAGCATGTATACGAATATGCTGAACATGCCATCGAATGTGGATATCACGAAATATAAAAACTGGCGTACAGATAAATTTGCCAATCCCAACGGGTACTATAACCCCTGGTACCTGAACCCGTATTTTTCAGCAGACAACTACCGCTCAAAACAACGCAATGATTATTTCACCGGCAATGTGGAGATAAGGTTTAGTCCGGCCGCAGGGCTCGATTTGATCGCGCGCCAGGGTATCACAACCAGGAATTATTCCAACAAGAATACCGTAGGCGCATTTACCTATACCGATTATGCAAAACATACCGACCAAAGTTCAAAATCGGATATCGCTGCGCAGGTAAATGATCAAAGCAATTATGTTACCCAGCTGCTGAGTGATCTGCTGGTGCAGTACAATAAATCTGCCGGTGATTTCAGCTTTAAAGGTATTGCAGGCGGCCAGTGGACGCAGAATGAAGCAAAATACCTGGGTGTTACAGCGAATGGGCTGGTTATTCCCGGTTTGTATAATGTAAGCAATGGCGTTGGTACACCAAGTGTGAGTGAATCGAATTACAAAACCCGCCAGATGGGTGTGTATGGTGATTTGCGTATCGGGTATAAAAATTACCTGTTCCTGCATGGAACAGGACGTAACGACTGGGTTTCTATCCTGGCGCCGGGCAACCGTTCTTTCTTCTATCCCTCTGTTGACCTCTCTTTTATTGCCAGTGATGCGCTGGATGTGATTAAACAGAGCAAAACCATCAGCTATTTAAAACTAAGGGGCGGCTGGTCAAAAGTAGGGCAGGTGAACCTGGGCTCCAGCTCAGATTTTGGTGCCTATTACCTTGCGCCTACAGTAAATACGGCAAGCGGGTTCCCTTATGGCAGCCTGGCGGGTTACACCATTGGCAATACCCTGGTGTCGAACAGCCTGAAACCGGAAATAACCAAAGGTTTTGAAGCAGGCTTCGATCTTAACCTGTTCAAAGACCGTGTTACTTCAACCGTTACCTGGTTCAGTACCAAAACCGATAACCAGACGGTTACTTCAAAAGTATCTAACAGCACTGGTTTTACTGACCTGCGTACCAATGCAGGCCAAACACAGAGCCGTGGCCTGGAAGCTACTTTGCATGTAACACCGCTGCAAACACGCGACTGGACAGTGACCGTTGGCGGCAACTATACTTACCTGGATAATAAAGTGAATTTTATTTCTGCAGCATTGCCCAGTTTATCACTGGCAACTTCCGGTATCGGCGGTTCGTATGCAGTGCCGGGGCAGGCCTTCCCGGTAATTATGGGATATGATTATGTGCGTGATAAAGAAGGTCATGTGATTGTAGATGCCACTACAGGCTTGCCTACCAAAGCAAGCGCTATTTCTATCCTGGGAAATGCTGTTGCCAAAAACAGGCTAAGCCTCGATGCGGCTGTCAGCTTCAGGAATTTCCGGTTCTCTGTATTGTTCGAATACCGCGGTGGATACAAAATTTTCAATGGTATCGGTCCTGAACTGGATTGGGCCGGAACAGGATACAGAACCGCTATTTACAACCGCGAACGTTTTGTATTTCCCAATTCAGTGTATGAAGATCCTGGTAAACCGGGCACCTATATCAAGAATACCAGCATCACCATCAATAACGGTAATGGCAATAACGGTTTCTGGACCGATGATATCAACAGGGGTGTAACCTCCAACTATGTTACTTCCGGCGACTTCTGGAAACTGAGAGAGGTAGCGCTTTCTTATGAATTTCCTGCCGCTTTGCTGAGCAAAACAAAAGTGATTAAAGGCATTACGGTAAGTGTGCAGGCGCGTAACCTGTTTATGTGGCTGGCAAAAGACAACCTGTATACCGATCCTGAATACAGCGATCCCGGTGCAGACAGCAATGGTATTGGTTTGAACGGCCTGGGACAAACACCACCTTCCCGGTTTTATGGTGCCTCTGTTTCAGTGAAATTTTAGTAAGCCGGCCAACATTTTTTGAAAACATTTTATCCTGCAACTAGCCATGTGGGAATGATTAAACAAGTTAAAATGAAAAAAATAACAGCGATCTTTTTAATAGGATGGGTGATGCTGGGTACATCCTGTAAAAAATACCTGGACATCAACAAGAATACAAATCAGGCTACTTCTGCAACGCCTGAGCTGATACTGCCACAGGCCATCACCGCAACAGCGGGTTTGCTTAACGGGTACAATTCATACGGATCGCAGCTGGTGGGTTATAGTGCCAATGCCGGCGGATACGGTGGCTTTGGCTCTTCTATCAGCTACAATTTTTCATCGGGCGATTTTAATGCCAGGTGGTCCGACGTATACGATAACCTGGAGGATTACCAGTCAATACTCGATCAAACCGCAGCAAAGCTGCCCCAGTACAGCTATTTTAATGCAGCAGCGAGGATAATGAAGGCCTACGATTTTCAGCTGCTGGTAGATGCTTACAATGATATACCCTATTCCGCCGCATTGAAAGGTGCCAACAGCCTTACACCTAAATACGATGCAGCAGCCTCAGTGTATGCAAGTTTGGCCAGCCAGCTGGATTCTGCCATCAAAACCATCAATGATGCGGCAGGGGGAACCGGCATTACACCATTGGGCAGCGCTGATGTGCTTTTTGGCGGCAACCTTACTTCATGGAAACAGTTTGCCAATACTATTAAGCTGCGATTGATGGTGCGTGGAAACGGGAAAGTGACCTTTGCAAACACCTCTTTCGATGCAGTTGGTTTCTTAGCAGCAGATGCGCTGATCAACCCCGGGTACACCAGGGACAATGGCAGGCAAAACCCCGCCTGGAACAACTGGGCATACAGCTATACTGGCAGTGATGCCACCAAATCGTGGATGCCGGCCAAATTTATCATGGGCTTCTACGATGGGCATAAACTGGTGGATTCTGCAAGGGGCAAGGCTGTTTTTTACCAGTTCCCCGCTACAGGTGTAAACCAGCTGGGTTACCAGAATGTGGATGTGCCCAAATGTCCTTCGGGAAGTTTCTGGTACTCAGGCTCGAACAGGACCGGGTCATCTGCGGGTAATTCAGTGGGTATTCTGAAAGGGCCTAATGCAGGCTATCCTGCAATGCTGGCTGCAGAAAGTTATTTCCTGCAGGCTGAGGCCGTGGTACGGGGTATCATCAGCAGCGGTGATGCGAAAACGCTTTTCAACAATGGCATCACTGCCTCATTCAAATATTTATACCAGCTGCCTGATAAATCTGTTTCGGGTAATCCTGCAACAGATGCTGCCACTTATATCACCATGAATGCCGGTAGTTACCTGGTAAATTTTGACCTGGCCACATCGGCTGATAAAAAAATTGAGGCGATCATCACACAAAAATATATCGCACTCAACTATATAGCAGGGCATGAAGCCTGGAATGAATATCGCCGTACGCATTACCCGGCAATAACAGCGGGTGGTAATGCGTATCAAACATTTGCATCCAGCGTATCAGAAAGTCCGCGGCCGGATAAACTGCCTACCAGGATATTGTACCCTTCTTCAGAAGCCCTGTACAACCCTGGTAATATGCCGCAGAACATCAGTCCGTTCACTTCTTTTATTTTCTGGGCTTTACAATAACCAAAAAGCGATCAGTATGAAACAATTAACGATAAAAGCATTAACCTTTCTTTCAATGATAATGTCGCTGGCGGCCTGTTTGAAAGGAAAGGATATAAATATCCCGGTTAAAGCATCGGGTTCTATTCTGGAAATGGAATACCTGAAAGGTGGTGGTGGAACAGCTATCGGGTCGGGGATGCAGTATTTTGGCGGGGCTGCCCTTACATACCCGCCTACAGATATCGCCGATACCGCCAGCTTTGCGGTGAACATAGCGGGTGCCAATGCAGCAGACAAAGATGTTGCTATAACAATTGGTGCAGATGCCAAAGCTTTGTCTGATAATTACAAGAACGATTCTATTACTTACCAGCTGATGCCTGATTCAGTATACCATATAATAAATAAAACAGTTACTATTAAAGCAGGCAGCAGAATCGCACAGTTCCAGATAATTTTTTATCCATCCAAATTTGATGGCAGCAAGAACTTCATGTTACCGGTTACGGTTACAGATGCGCAGGGATATACAGTGAGCAGCAATTTCGGGCATATTTATTTTCATACCATCGGCAACCCGCTTGCGGGCACATATGTATGGGACTGGAAAAGATGGGATGCAGGAGACAGCACATCGGTATCGCCGAGCAGTTTGTCCTTTAAAGGCAAAAGCACAATTTTCCTGCCGGATAACCCAACCACTTTTGAAGTGGCAACCGGTTATTATACCGGGCCAAGGTATATTGTTAAATTCAGCAACAATGGTGGTGTGCTCACCAATTTTTCGGCCACCTTCAACAGTGATGATATTGCCAAAGCGACTTCACAGAGCAGTGGCGGAGTTACATTTGGCCCCATCAAAGTGCTGAAAGCCGATTACATAAACAAGATATTTCAGTTTCAGTACATCGCATACAGCAGCGGCAACCCGAGGTATATTGTAGATACTTATCATAAATAAGCGCAACTGTAACGTTCAGAAGCCCTTTGTGTTGAAGCAAAGGGCTTCTTTTTTTATAAAAAACTTTGATTGCCTGCTTTTCGTTATCGGTACGGTAAGTATTACTTTTGCCAAAAAAAGATGCCAGACCAACAGAACCAGAATCAGCTCAATATCGAAATCAGTGAAGAAGTTGCTGAAGGTACTTATGCCAATCTTGCCATTATTACGCATAGTCATGCAGAGTTTGTGGTTGACTTCGTAAACGTGATGCCCGGTACTCCTAAAAGCAAGGTGAAATCGCGCATTGTATTAACGCCCATGCATGCCAAACGGTTTATGCGTGCGATGATGGAAAATATTGAACGCTACGAAGCGGCCAATGGCCCTATACAAGACCTTGAGCAGATTGAAATACCAATGAACTTTGGCGGCCCTACCGCCCAGGCATAGTAGTGTGCCGTTTGTTTCAAACAGTTGCTCTGCATGTACCTGCCGGCTATCGGCGGAAGGCTGTTCAGCTAAATAAAAACCTATGTACATAAAAACGATTATTGCAGCCATACTGGTTGCCGGCACTTTACTGGCTGCAGGCTGTGGCAACCATGCCGGCCCTTCAGGAACAGATGGTAAAGACAGTGCGAAGGCATTGGTGATAAAAGATGATACCCTGGCCGGCTTTTTACTGGGAGGTGTTTATTTTTTCCAGGGTTATGGCGGCACCGAAAAAACAACCACCATGGTTCAGCTGCAGGCCAAGGCCAGTCCTGGTGATAAAAACTTTATCAGTGAGTTGCATAAAGCATACAACAGCCTGATGGTTTTCCCGTACAAGCGTTCTGCCAAAGAAACACCCGATTCAAAAAAAGTGCTGAGCGAATGGTGGAATGCACACAACAAGCAGGAGTTCGATGCCATGCAGCTGGAGCTGAAAGAGCATGGCCACCAACAGCTGTTTGAGCGATGCAAAAAAGCACTGGATGAAAATGGTGGTGCCGGTGCAGATATTGCCAGGATAGATCTGAAAAAATATGGTCTGACAGCAGAACATGATTCTTCTCTTGCTTTTGTAAAAGCGCATTACAGCGAGTTTACCGCTACAGGGATCAAGGCCTGGGATATTGCCCGTTATGTAAGCAATGTATGTATGGGCTATTCGGCCGCCTACCTGGAAAAAGAAGAAGGAATACAACTGATCATGGCCGTACTGGCTGAAAGCCGCAGGTTATACCCCGACTGGAAAGCGTATTACAAAGATTTTATACTGGGCCGTGCGTTCTGGGGTGGTCATAAGGATGATAATGCAGTGTTTGAAAGCATCGTTCAAACCATGCAACAGGGTGATTACAGTATTTACAGATACCTGCCGCTGAAATAGGCGGGTGCAATAGAATAGAATGGCTGCAGGCCGTAAACTGCCGGGGGCATCAGCTGCCGGTTGTTTACGGCCTTGGTTTATATCAGTCCTTCATCTGCAAAGCTCAGGTATCCTTCTTCACTTACAATGATATGATCGAGCAACTGTATATCGAGCAGCTGGGCTGCATCTTTTATCCGGAGGGTTAATTCCTGGTCGGCGCGGCTGGGACGCATATTGCCGCTGGGATGGTTGTGGCAAAGAATAATGCTCACCGCATCATGCGCCAGTGCTATACGCAGTATAATACGCGGGTCGGCAATAGTGCCGGTGATACCGCCTTCACTGACAATTTCAAAATGATTGATCTTATTGGCGCTGTTTAAAAATACCACACCAAAAACCTCCTGTTTTTTGTACTGCAGCTGTGCTCTTAAATAATGGGCAACATCTTTACTGTGTGCAATAATGGCTTTTTTGTTATTGGCTGCACTGCGGCGGATGCCCAGCTCGAGGGCTGCGGCAATAGAGGTGGCTTTGGCAACACCCAGGCCATGAATATTCAGTTTCAGTATTTCTTTTACAGAAAGTTTGCCCAGCCGCTGAATATCCTGCTGTAAGGCACCGAGCAGTTGCTGGGCCAGTTCTACCGCGCTGGATTTTTTACTGCCGTTGATCATTAATATAGCGAGCAGTTCTGAATTGCTCAGGGCTTCTGCGCCTTTGAGCAGTAGCTTTTCCCTGGGGCGGTCGTCTTCCGCCCAGTGTTTGATGGGGATGTTTTTCATGAATAGTTTCTTTTCGGTTAGCTTTTGCCGGTATGCATACTGGATATTGTGCTCTTTTTTACAAGACCTTACAATCCCGGGCGACAAAACCGGCACAGGTATCTAATATACTCATTCCTGTCCGGAAAATCAGGCAGCCATCCCGGAAAGTTATCTACATTAAGCGGGCAGCAGAAGCCTTTAATAGCTGTGAGCTATGAGCTTTCAGCTATGAGTGTGGTCTGCAGTCGGCGGTCTGCAGTTGGCAGTCTGCATTTTGCCTGGTAGCTAGGAGCTCACAGTTCATAGCTCATCATCAAAAACAATTCCCCTTCAGCGTTTTTCGCGCATTCCGCGAGAGAAGCAGTCTGCGGTCTGCAGCTTCATCTGGTAGCTAGGAGCTCATAGCTCACAGCTCATCAAAAACAGTTCCCCTTCAGCGTTTTTCGCGTGTTCCGCGAGAGAACCAACCGCCACCGGTTAGCAGCAGGATGTGCAGAGGGGCAGGCCTGGTGGCTTCGCTCTTTTCTCTGCTAAAAAATTGAAACATCCAAATCTAATTTCCTGTTTTGAATTTCTATCTTCGCGGCTCATTCTGCATTGCTATGAACCCATCAGTAAAGATATTTTCCGGTACAGAATCGCAACACCTGGCCGAGAAAATAGCACAGCGTTTTGGTGCCCCGTTAGGTAAGATCAATATCCAGAAGTTCAGTGACGGTGAGTTTCAGCCTATTTTTTTGGAAAGTATCCGGGGCGACTATGTTTTCCTGGTTCAGAGCACATTTGCTCCCTCTGATAACCTGATGGAACTGCTGTTGATGATTGATGCCGCCAAACGGGCCAGTGCCTACCGTATTGTAGCCGTAATACCCTATTACGGGTTTGCCCGCCAGGACAGGAAAGACAAGCCCCGTGTGGCCATCGGTTCTAAACTGGTAGCTACCCTGTTGGAGGCAGCAGGCGCTCACCGTGTGATTACCATGGACTTACACGCTCCGCAGATACAGGGCTTCTTCGATATCCCCGTGGATCACCTGGACAGTTCAGCGATTTTTATCCCTTATATTGAGCAATTAAAGCTGGAAAACCTTACCTTTGCGGCCCCTGACGTGGGTAGTACCAACCGCGTAAGGGAAATTGCCAGCTATTTTAATGCAGAAATGGTTATCTGCGATAAACATCGCAAAAGGGCCAATGAAATAGCCAGCATGGTGGTGATCGGTGAAGTGAAAGACAGGGATATTGTGCTGATCGATGATATCTGTGATACAGGCGGTACCCTGGCCAAAGCGGCAGGCCTGCTGAAAGAAAAAGGCGCCCGCAGTATCAGGGCACTGTGCACACATCCCATCCTCAGCGGAAAAGCATACGAGAACATTGAAAACAGTGTGCTGGAAGAACTGGTGGTTTGCGATACCATACCGCTGAAAGGACAGAGCAATAAGATCAAAGTACTGAGTGTAGCCGATCTTTTTGCCATCGCCATCAGAAATGCCTATGAGAACAAAAGTATTACCAGCCTCTTTATTCATTCGCAGTTAAAGGCTGCAAGGGGGAATAAGTAATATAATAAAAAGGTTTAATATTAAATTTCATATAATGAAAACAATTACAATCGAAGGACAACTGAGGACCGAATTTGGCAAAAAAGCCACCCGCCAGCTTCGCTCTCAGGAACTGCTGCCAGGTGTAATTTATGGGGGTGCTAAGGAGATCAATTTTCAGGCTCCTGTAAAGGCCTTTAAAACGCTGGTGTACACACCTGAATTTCAGCTGGCTGCCATAAAAGTAGATGGCAAAGAATACACCTGTATTTTGAAAGACCTCCAGTTCGACAAAGTAGATGATGCTTTAACGCATGTTGACCTGCTGGAACTGGTAGAAGACCGGGCTGTAGTAGCTACACTGCCGCTGAAATTTGTAGGTGCTTCTGCAGGTGTGAAAGCCGGTGGTAAACTGATCACCAAAATGAAGGCGCTGAAAGTAAAAACACTGCCTAAATACCTGAAAGAAAACATCGAAGTAGATATCACCAACCTGGAACTGAATGGCAATATCCGCGTGGAAGATGTAAAAGAAGCCAATATGGAAATTCTGAACTCTCCCCGTATTCCCATCGCTTCTGTAGTAATGACCCGCCAGCTGAAACAGGAAGAAGCTGCTGCCGGAAAAGATGAAAAGAAAAAATAAACCAACTCTTTTCGATAAGAAAAGCCCCGCTTGATGCGGGGTTTTTTATTGCCGGGGCCGGCCAATAGCCAGGATGGATTGCTTTTTGAAAGAACTAAATTTGCAGTATGAGTAAGTTTTTAATCATCGGGCTGGGCAATATCGGCGCTGAGTATGCCCATACCCGCCACAATATCGGGTTCGATGTGGTGCAGGCTTTTGCCCTGAAACACGGCGGTCTTTTTAAAACCGATCGGCTGGCAGAAGTAGCCGAGGTTAAATGGAAAGGGAAAATTTTTATCTGCATCAAGCCCACCACTTATATGAACCTGAGCGGCAAGGCTTTTAAATACTGGATGGATAAAGAAAAAATACCCCTGGAAAATACCCTGACCATTGTAGACGACCTGGCATTGCCGGTTAATAAAATCAGGCTTCGCCCCAGTGGCAGCGATGCAGGGCATAACGGGTTAAGGGATATACAGCTTACGCTGGGTACAGATAAATATCCCAAACTGCGGTTTGGCATTGGCAGTCATTTTCCTAAAGGCATGCAGGTAGATTTTGTGCTGGGCAAATGGCTGCCTGAAGAACAGCCCATCATACGCCGGAAAATAGAAAAATCAGTGGAAATTATTGAGCAGGTAGCTGCCCTCGGGATTGAAAGAACCATGAACCTGGTAAATAATTTGGATTTTGCTACTGCATAAATCCTTTGCTTTCTTTAAATTAGCTTTAAATATAATTTAAGTAATTGTGGGGTCGGGATCGGTCTTTTGTGTTTACATGGATTGGATCTAAGCTTACTTCAATTATTATTTTAAAATATTATATCTATGAAAATCTTTTGTGTTGGACGTAATTACGCTGAGCATGCAAAGGAACTGAAGAACGAAGTGCCAGAAGAACCGGTTATTTTCATGAAGCCCAAAAGTGCTTTATTACAACCGCATACCCCTTTTTATTATCCTGAATTTTCCAATGAGCTGCATTACGAGGCAGAGCTTGTACTGCGGGTATCCAAGAACGGGAAATACATACAGGCCCGTCATGCGCCCCGTTATTACAATGCGATAACCGTTGGCATCGATTTTACAGCCCGCGATATACAGCAGGAGTTGAAAAAGAAAGGATTGCCCTGGGAAAAAGCAAAAGCCTGGGATAATTCGGCTGTGATAGGCGAATGGGTTGAACTAACGCCCGAGATGCTGAAAAAGCCTTTTAACTTCTCACTGAACAACAATGGTGAAACCGTACAAAAAGGGGTAAGCACAGATATGCTTTTCTCGTTCGATGCCATCGTTTCATTCATCTCGCAATATTTTTCACTGAATATCGGCGACCTTATTTTTACGGGTACACCTGCCGGTGTTGGCGAATGCGTGGTAGGCGATGTGCTGGAAGGTTACCTGGAGCAAAAGAAAATGTTCGAGCTGGAAGTGAAATAAATTTATTGATCGCAATGGCACCCGGTTGCTAAAGCTCACCGATATTTGTTCCATGCCTGCATCTAACGAACTTGCCGGCGCGTTCCGCCTGATGGCAACAGCACGCGCCATGGCTGCGCTATACGAAAAAGAACGAACCTCCTGCCGTTATGTTCATGCAACATCCAGAGGTCATGAGGCCATACAGATAGCAGCAGGCCTCCAGGTGCTTTCCTGCGATTTTGTTAATCCGTACTACCGCGATGATGCACTGCTGCTGGCACTGGGTTTTACACCCTATCAGTTGATGCTGCAATTGCTGGCTAAGGCCACCGATCCTTTTTCGGCGGGCAGGTCGTACTACAGCCATCCCAACAGCAAAGAGCCGGGTAAGCCGGTCATCATTCACCAGAGCAGCGCCACGGGTATGCAGGCCATTCCATCTACCGGGCTGGCCCAGGGTATCCGATACCTGGAGCAGATACAATCGCCCCTGTTGAAAAAAGGGGTAAATGGTGAAATGCCTGTAGTGCTTTGTTCTTTTGGCGACAATAGTATCACCGAAGGCGAGGTGAGCGAGGCTTTCCAGTTTGCCGTACTAAAGCAACTGCCCATCCTGTACCTGGTTCAGGATAACCAGTGGGGGATAAGCGTAACTGCTGGTGAAGCCAGGGCCATGAATGCGTATGAATACGCCGACGGATTTAAAGGGTTACATAAACTGCAGGTGAATGGCAGCGATTTTACCAGCAGCTTTGAAATAATGGAAGAAGCCTGCCGTTATGTACGGCAGGAAGGCAAACCTGTACTGGTGCATGCCACCGTGCCTTTACTGGGGCATCATACCAGCGGGGTACGTAAGGAAACCTACCGCTCTAAAGAAAACCTGGAAGAGCATGCCCAGCACGATCCTTACCCAAAACTGCGCAATGTGTTGCTGCAAAACGGTTATACCGAAGCAGCCCTGGGCCTGATAGAACAGGAAGCCTCCGATCAGGTCCGGTACGATTTTGAAAGGGCCATGACTGCGCCTGACCCTGACAGCAGCACGGTAATGCACCATGTTTTTGCCCCCACTCCGGTACAGGAAGAAAAAGGTGTACGCAAACCCTGGAACGGTTTGGGCGAAAGAACGCTGATGGTAGATGCTGCCCTGCATGCTATTGAAGAACTGATGCATGAACACCCCGAATGCATTTTATACGGGCAGGATGTAGGGCAGCGCCTGGGAGGTGTTTTCAGGGAAGCAGCCACACTGGCAGATAAATTCGGCTCGCACCGTGTATTCAATACCGCTATACAGGAAGCTTATATTGTAGGGTCTACTATCGGGCTCTCTGCACTGGGCATTAAACCTATTGTGGAAGTGCAGTTTGCCGACTATATTTTCCCGGCCCTTAACCAGCTGGTTTCAGAAATGGCCAAATCCTGTTATCTCTCCGGTGGTAAATTTCCTGTGCAAATGATATTGCGGGTGCCTGTGGGCGCTTATGGCGGCGGAGGTCCTTATCACAGCGGCAGTGTGGAATCACTGCTACTGAATATAAAAGGTATCAAAGTTTGTTATCCATCCAATGCGGCAGATATGAAGGGCCTGATGAAAGCCGCTTTTTATGATCCCAACCCCGTTATTATGCTGGAGCACAAAGGTCTTTACTGGAGCAAACTGCCGGGTACTGAAACAGCCAAACGGGTAGAGCCGGATAAAGATTATATACTTCCACTGGGGAAAGCACATATGATACAGGCCGCAGATGAAGACAAATGGCGAAGCGGCGACAGTGCCTGCATCATCACCTATGGCATGGGTGTTTACTGGGCTAAAACTGCGGCAGCATCTTTTCCCGGGCGCATTGATATTGTAGATCTGCGTACGCTATACCCGCTGGATGAAACACTGGTATTTGAGGTAGTTAAAAAACATGGCCGCTGCCTGGTACTGAGTGAAGAACCGCAGAACAATTCATTTGCAGAAGCACTGGCCTGGCGTATCAGCCATCACTGTTTTACTTATCTTGATGCTCCCGTAGCCGTGCTGGGCGCATTGGATCTACCCGCAGTACCCATCAATGTAAAACTGGAAGCTGCCATGTTGCCCAGTGCGGCAAGAGTGGTAGAAAAGCTGGCTGCTTTGCTGAATGATTGATACATGCCATAAAAATGAAAGATCATTTTGTAAAATAGCAAAAAAGGTTGCGCTTACCGGGCCCAACCTTTTTTAAGGAATATCATTATTGGCAATATGATATTGATGTTAGCTGTTTTGCCATGCACCACGCAATAAACGCAGCCAGTTGCCATGCATAACATTTTCAATATCGGTAGAAGAATAGCCCCGTTTGCTTAACAGTGCAGGAATTTTTTCGAGATCGGCGATCGTTTCAAGGTCGTAGGGGCATTGCTCTTTTCCAAAAGCGCCATCCAGGTCGGTGCCGATGCCGATATGTAGTGCATTGCCTGCGATCTGGCAGATATGATCCAGGTGATCGATCATTTTTTCCAGGTTACACTGCATGGCAGTGGGGATAGATTCGCCCCGAACCCAGCCTGGCACCATCATCCAGGCGTCGAGTGCACCGCCTATTACTGCGCCGCGTTCTACCAGCGCTTTGATCATGTCGTCGCTGAACTGCCGGTTATGGTTTACCAGTGCACGGCAATTATTATGGCTGGCCCATACAGTGCCCTTAAAAATTTTCAGTGCATCCCAGAAAGCATCATCACATAAATGTGTGGCATCAAGAATGATGTTGAGGTTATCCATTTCCTTCAGCAAAGCCTTGCCCTGCTCATTGAGATGACCGCTTGCATCTGTTCCGTTGGCATACCTGCCCGGGCCGTAGTGGGCGGGGCCAATTGCACGTAATCCGTTGGCATAAGCTTTTTCCAGGTGATGGAGTGTAACAAGCGAATCGGCTCCTTCAAGGCTAAGGATATAGCCAATCGGTCGTTGATTGGCGCCCGGTTGCGCAAGCCATACCTGCAGGTGCGCTTCCAATGTACTGAGGTCTTTGATCTGTACCAGCTCACCCGCGTCTTCCATCTCTTTATACCAGGCTAACTGCGCCTGTGTCTGCGCCCAGGCCTGCTCCGGCGAAAACCAGCCGGGGAGCGGATTACCGGGTGCCACATACCGGGCTATCTGCGTGGCAACAACCAGCCCTATTTCACCTTTCCTCAATTCGGGAAAGGCAACAGTACCTTTGGCCCTGTCAGGCTTATCAGTAAGCCCTTTTTCCCTGTCGCGTATAGCCTGAACCGGCTGGCGGAGATCACGGTTCCATTCCATCGCATTCATACTAAGATCTAAGTGTGCATCTATTGTAAACATAAAGGGCATTTAAATTATCCGGGGTACAACCGGTAGCAGGCAAAAATAAGGCTATCTGCCATAAAGGATCCCGTAAAAAAACTGCTTAACGGCTATCCTGTCTTTGGCTTTCAAAGACATTTTTTGCCTGCTGGTCTGGTTAAAACCCCGCTTAAAACCTAATTTTCGCGGCAAGGCAGTATGTTTTTTATAACTATTATATCTTTGCCTGTGAAAACACGGTCGCGTGTTGTGCCGGCTAACCTTAATCATGATGACACAAGAGAAACGCCTATCGGCCCCCCAGCCTGTAAATGCCAGTCTTTCTGCGCATGAAATAGCCAGGCGACATATTCCGCCAATCGTATGGCCGGTTGCACCAGAACAATCTACATCGATGTTTAATCCATTCCCGTTATCACTACAACCCCGGCCATTGGCATCGTGGTTTGCAATAAGAAGCTGGCAAGAAGTGTATGGATGACAAATCCAGGCCGATTGCCCTGTTTATGAAAACAACAGTATGGCAAATACTATTGCGGCCGGCAAAAATGAAAGAACAAACAATAAACCAGTATTGATAAAATAAAAAACCGAAGACCATTTAAATAACCTTACACATGACACCAGAAGAAATAGAAGAATTGTTGAGCAGGCAGGAATTTGATACAGCCTTAAGAGAAGCCGAAGCTGTGCTTGCATCTGACCCGGCTAATGCTGATATATTGTTTTTAAAAGGAAAATGTTTATTTGAATTGGCCAATAGCAGCCAGCAGGAAGAAGATGCACGCTGGTATGCTGAAAAAGCCTATGAAGCATTTGGTGCCGTTGCTGCAGCCGGTGAAGGGTATACCGATGCACTGGAATATAAAACCTATATGGGCGCTTATAACAGGTATATTGAAAACAGGGAAACCGAAACACTGGCAGATTGCAACCAGTTGATCAACCGGGGCGATACCATGGCCAGCATGCGTTACCTGCAATGGCGTTATCAGATACATATACGCCTGAACCAGCCGGATGCTGCTATTGAAGATATGAACCAGTTGCTTGCAGTTGCCGGAACATTGTTTGCTGATAACCTGCCCCGTTACAATGAAATGGCGTCCAACGCTTACTTCTATACGGGCGAGGTATTTCAGCTGGATAAACAGGATAATGAACAGGCGCTTGTTTATTATAAAAAGGCATTTAATCATGTAATGTATCATGGCCGTTACCTGCCGGTGGCCAGGCTGGCACTGGCCTGTAAAGACTATGATTTCACTAACGCCATATTCGATGCCCTGTTTGTTTCGCTTGCTGAAATGAGTGATGAAATGATACAGCTGCTGGAAGCTGTGCGCGACGAGTACCAGCATACACAATGTTTGCCTGTGGCCTATATGTATTGCAGGTGTACCGCTGCTTTTGCTGATATAATGCTGGGTGGCGATGAAGAAGAAGTGACCATTGAACAAATTTCGCTGGGTAAGCAGCTGGCACAGCAATACCCGGAAGAAACCTATTTCTGGAATTATATAGCGCGGGCGCTTTTCCGTGCAGAACAATATGAGCAGGCATTACCCTACCTGGAAAAATGTTTGTCATTAGATCCCGGTCCGCTGGCCATTGTGCGCTGGTGTTATATTCAATACAAGCTGAACGGCCGTTTCCCGGATTCCTGGCCTGATATAGTGCATGATTTTCCCTATAACTGGTACGAAGCAGGTGTTATTTGCAGCGAGCTGGAAGTAGACGCGGCCGCCTCCAGGCAGCACCAGGAACTGTTGAAATACCTGTATGGAAAAGCCATCGCATTGTACAAAAATTACTGGTTCAATCATACAGGTACTGCAAAATCGCACAATGCCCATCATTTTGCTATGTGTTGTAACAATTATGCAAATGCATTGTATAGCCTGGGAGAATATGAAGCATCTGTAGAAATCCATACAGTCGGTTACGAAATGTCGCCTTTCTGGGAACAGCTGGATGCGAGGGCCTATTCCTATGAAAAACTGGGGCAGTACGACAAGGCCGTGGCAGACAGGGAAGCAGTGCTGACCCAATATGCTTATGCCATGAATTACCTGTACTATGTATCTAATTTCGACCTACTGATCTATGCCTACTCAAGCGAACTGCACAATAATGAAAAAGCACTTTACTGGTATAACCTGTTTATGACAGAATACAATAACTGGCTGGCAGCCGAAATAGCGCAGCTATCGCAGGAGGAGCAGGATCAATTGCAACGGCATATCAATGATATTAAAACCATGCGCGGCCTGATAGAAGCCGCTCCCGGTGATCTTCCGCAACGCATAGGCATACTGGAAGAACACCTGGTGCAGCATCCTGATGATAGCGATGCGTATTTTAACCTCATGCAGCTTTACTACCAGAATGGCCAGTATGAGCTTTGTGCAGGTTGTGCTACCAACCGGCTGTCAATAGGTGGTATGGACCATATCCCGCTTATATCACAGGTGAAAGTGTATTATTTCAGGGGCATGGCATCTATCAGGCTGGAGCGTTACCAGCAGGCGCTGGATGATATGCGTACATGCGAAATGCTGCTGCAACAGCCGCCTGCAGACAAAGGCACAGCGGTAGATTATTTCAAAATATACGGGTACCTGGGCATGGCCAGCCTGGGTATGGGCCATTATGATGATGCGATTGCATACTCCCAGAAATCCATTGCCGTTAATACAGAACAAAACTGGGCCTGGGACGAGTACACAGCGGACGTTTATTATACCCTGGCCTGCGCATGGAAAGAAAAAGGCAACACCCGGAGCGCAAAACGGGTGCTGGATGAAATACTGGAAGAAATACCCGGTTATGAAAAAGCCATACAAAAACTGGCCGAATGGTAACTGAAAAGCACAATGCATGAAGTATAAACTCACCCCGGTGCCGGTTGTTGCAATACTGGCGCTGGGGTATTATTTCTGGTTGTTGTTCACTGAAAAACCGGTTCACACTATAGAGATACCGGTACAGGGTATTGCTGTTTTGTTACCTTATGTGCTGGGTGCTTTTATTGTGGCCATTGCTGCCGACTTTTTTTTCCAGTACCTCATCAACCGTTTTTTTAAACAGTGGTATGCGTTGTTGTATATTATTGAATCACTGATGATAGCCGCATGCTGTGTGGTGTTGTATAAAACCTGCAGAACAGAACATGTTGCCAGGAAGCCGCTTACGATCATTGTCCCGGATAGTTACCAGGGTTTTGTTTTACTGGTGAACAACGGCAATGCACAACCTGAGCGGTATGATAAAGAAACTAAGGAGATACATATTCCCGCATCCGGTGTGTTTATTGGTCACTACCCCTTGGAGGCCTATACAAAATTTGGATATGTGATCAAAAATGAATCAGGACAAACGGTGCCTGAACAAAGAGATGCCTATGCAGTGGAAACCCCTAATGCCTGGTTTGCCGAAAAAAAGAAAACCTCTGGTAAAAAGTTCATTGAAGGCAGAAAGAACGCGTATGCTGTAAAGGTATGGTATATCGGTGCTGTACCCTTGAACAACGCGGAACCCTGGGAGAACTCACCGGCACTGAAACTGCAGCTGGAGAAAAAAATAGATACGGCCCTCACATGGATAGAGCGATGAAAAACAATACTGGTCACAGATAAACCGGTCACCATGGAGCAGTATGATGCTGAACTAGCGGGCTCATGCTATTCAGCGCCGGTAAACAGGAGTTGGTACGCATGAGCATACAGATCGCTAGCTTTAATAAAGAAAAATAGTGCGTCAACATACATGAACTGGTGTTATGGAAGATGTTATTTTTTCAGGGAAAATGAATATGCCGGTCGCAAATATCGCGGTGGAGCCGGCAACGGAACAGGAAATGTTTTCACGGGCCGTATACTGAAAAATGCATTTCCTCCTGGGCTGGCTGTATTGCTCGATGCGTATAAAACGATGGTGAACGGCCAGGTACTGTCCATGCTCGACCCGGTGGAAGAGGAGATAAGCGGTTACCAGCTGGTCTTGCAATCAAATGGGGCAAAGTTGCATACTTTGTTCGTTGAAGGCGACCAGCTTTCCTTTCATACAGAAAAACCCGTTGCAGATAAATAGTACTGCAATGGGTTTTTGTAATTGTTCATCTTTATTGATAACAGTAAACAGCCTTACTATACTGCCTCAGGGATCAATTGTTCTGCACGCAGCTGATCGAACAGGTCAAAAAAAGAACGGGTTGTTTTCTGGTATACTGTAAAGCCCAGTTCCCTGCTTTTAGACATGTCTGCCATCACTTCAATGGGGCGCCCCAGGTCAAGATCGGTATGCCAGGGAGAGACCAGCCGGTCGAGTGAGGGCTCTTTAAGCTGGTAGCGTTGTGCAATTTTTTTCCAGGTGGCTGCATCACCGGCCATCCCGGCTTCCAGCGGGCGGGTGCTGCCATTGAAACCTGCCGGTTCTACGCCAAAATAACCGGCTATTTCTGTCCACAGCCATTTCCAGCGGAACAGATCTCCATTCACTACATTAAAAGCTTCGTTACGGGCGCTGTTCGTGGTAGATGCCCAGTGCAGGTGTTCGGCCAGTACCCTTGCATCCGTAACATCCGAAAGCCCGTTCCACTGGGCAGCCGAACCGGGAAACTGAAAAGGGCGGCCTGTTTCTTTACAGATTGCCGCGTATACGGCAAGGGTAGTACCCAGGTTCATTATATTGCCTACTGCTTTACCAATGACAGTATGGGGCCGGTGAATGCTCCATGTAAAGCCGTCACGCGCGGCGGCGGCATATACTTCATCTTCCTGTGCATAATAAAAATTAGGTAATGCAAGCCGTGGATGCGTTTCGCGAACAGGTGTTTCGGGCAGGTGACCATCCCTGGCATAGGCATCGAACGGGCCCAGATAATGTTTCAAACCGGTAACCAATGCCACATGCTGAACAGAACGCCGGGGCGATAATACTTGTAGTATATGCCGCACCATTGCACTGTTTACCTTTATGTTCTCTTCCTCTGTGTCATTGCGCATCCAGCTGGCTAAAAAAACATGCGTAGGGGCAATAGCCGCCAACGCTTTATCCAGGCTGTCTTTGCTGAGCAGGTCTGCAGCAACGGGTATTAGTTGG
Organism: uncultured Deminuibacter sp.; assembly: GCA_966424055.1. Taxonomy (GTDB): domain Bacteria; phylum Bacteroidota; class Bacteroidia; order Chitinophagales; family Chitinophagaceae; genus Deminuibacter. Next base: position 81,369 of record CBJLMB010000028.1, read on the forward strand.
GGTATATCATTCTGCGGGCGGCGGGCCAGGCCATAAACTGTCCATCCCCTGGTGATCAGCAACCGGGCAAGATAACTGCCAGTGATGCCGCTTGCGCCTGCAATCAATGCAATATGCTGTTTCATGAAATGTTTTATTCTTTACTTAATGTAAAGTTCGTGGTACTCAATAGTACCGGCAAAGGACATACCTCACGAAAAAGGTGTGCGGTGGATCACGTTATCCGGCAGACATGCGGCTCAGTGTTTCCCTGGTAACACCCAGGTAAGCGGCGATCAGTGTTTTAGGTACCCTGTTCAGTAGTGTTGGATAAAGTGTGAGGAATTGTTTATAGCGCTCCTCTGCTTTCTGGCTCATCAGCGATAGTATTCTTCTTTGCAGGGCGATATACCCTGCGGTGGTTCGTTTCATAAAAAAATATTCCATCTTTTTTAATTCGGCACAAAGCTTTTCCCTGTTATCTATGGAAACAGCAAACACTTTCGCATCTTCAATACAATCAACATGAAGTGTTGCATGCACCCGGTTATGGTATGCCTGTGGATCTGTGATCCACCAGTCTTCCATAGCAAACTGCATGATATGCAATTTGCCGAGATCATCTATATAATAGGATTTTAATAAGCCTTTGGCCACAAAATGATCATTGGGTACAGGATCGCCTGCCTGAACAATGTATTGATGTTTCCTGTACGATTTAAATGTAAAATGCTTCAGTACAAAAGCAAATTCTTCGTCTGTTAAGGTCACAATCTGTTCAATTTGTTTTCTGAGGATATCTTCCATGATAATTTGTTCTTTTAGCAGAAGACCTGCGAAAATAAACAAATGGTTTAACGCTGAAGCAATGGTCAGTGGGGAGGGAACAGCAGCACCGATTGTGGTGCAGGCCTTTCCCGCAACCTGGTACCTGTATGCCGATGATCCCAGGGGGCTGTACCGAATATTGAAAAATTGGTATATGCACCCAGCAGCGTGAATTGTTCAAACACAAAAGGTATACCTTCTGCGCCCAGGGGCGAACACCGGTCGGCCACATGAAAATGCAGGTGCGGACCAGTGGTTTGGCCGGTAAAACCCAATGCAGCAATGACGGTACCCTTTTTTATAGGCTGGCCGGTTTTAACACGGATACTGCCGGGTTGCAGGTGTTCATAAAAAGCTGTGCGGTTATTGCCAATATCCAGTGCAATATAATTGCCGGTAGCGTCTTCGGGCGGGCATGATGTATGACCCGAAAGAGTAGGGCTTTCTGTAAAATTATTGCGTACGGCGAGCACGGTACCATCAGCAACAGCTGTTACAGCAGCGCCATAACCATACCAGTTCTGTATAAGGTCTTCATTGCCGGCCGCCAGTTTGCCCATGCTGTCCAGCTTAATAAAATCGATGGCATAGCGGCCGGGTATACGGGCCTGTCCATCCACTGTATACATTACCCGGCGGTGTCCCATCTTCCAGGAAGGATCATAAACGGCAGCCCATGGGCCACCGCTCAACGGGGCGCCCAATAATACCGCTGGCTGCGTATCTGGTTGCAAGGCTGCACCACTAACAATAAACGATTGCGCATTAGCGGTACTGCTTAAAGTGAAACGGTGAAATAAACGGGTGTATGTTTTCTTTGGAAGAACAATATCCAGGTAAAGAACAGCAGTGCTGCCCGGCGGAAGAATGGCTGGTTGGGCCGTGGTAAAACGGGTGGCTATCTCTGCCTGGTTTAGGGTTTGAAGCACAGTTGAATCAGCTGCATCTGCTATCTGCAGGTTGCTGATGAGCAATGAATCTGCAGCAAAACTGGCCAGGTGCAATTCGTAACTAAGGGTAGGTTTGCCCTCAATCATTACTATGCCGGGCACAAAAGGAATACTGATACTGATAGACCGGTGGTATACCTGGCTGGTAGCCATTCCCTCATGCAACAGGAATGCAGCAAATAGAAGCAACCGTTTGAAAGGTATCATGCCTTTTGTTTTGGATATCCCAATTTAGCAGATTTTCTGCGTGCTGCAAGTCGCCGGTTGCTGGCAATACGGGAACGCATGAAATTTCTGCTGGCAGGTTGATAGAAAGTTGTTCTTTGCCGGCGGTGTTGTGCGCTGATCTTCATCCTGCATGTGCAGGCTGATCTTTAAATAAGGCGATCTTATTGGTGTTACTGCCCTAACCGGAAAACCCTTGGCGGTTTTTATTTTGTAAGAACATCGCGCAGCATTTCTAAAGCCTCCTGTAACCGCCTGTCTTCTCTTTCTGCCCCGAGTGCCACCCGTATAAAACCATGCGGCAGATCATGTGTGGCCGAATCTGCTCCGTCGGCAACTAACACATTCAAATTGTATAGTTCCATCGTTTTTGCGGTGCTGCTGACGCCCGGCGGTAAAGGTATCCAGATATGAAAGCTGGTAGGGTAAGTAATGTAGTTCAGGCCGGTGAGCAACGATGCCGCCAGTTGTTGCCGCTTTACAGCAAGGCTCCGTTTCTGTTGTATCAGTTGCTCCAGTCCATCACCTGCCAGTAGCTGATCGGCCAGGTGCATCGATAAAGAAGACGCCCCACTCGATGAACGCCGGATTTCTTCTATGATCCATGAAGTAAATGCTGCTGGTGAGCATACAACAGCTGTTTTGATAAGTGGGTTAAAAGGTTTCGATAAACTGAAAATATGGAAAGTTCTTTCAGGCATCAATTGGAAAAAAGAGGCTGGTGGGGATGGGTGCAGGAAACGATAAGCATCGTCTTCTATGATATAGAGGTCTTTTTCCCGGGCCAGTTGCACTATCTCCTTCCGCCTGTTGAGCGGCATAACAGCACAGGTGGGATTGTGAATAGTCGGCTGGAGGTAGATCAGCCTAGCGCCCCATTGCGCTACAGCTTCTGGTAGGCCCTCAGGGGTCATGCCGTTCTCATCGAATGCTGCTGCTTGTACCTGGTAATTATTGGCTGCCGCAAGAAGTTTAAAAACGGGATAGGTAAAAGGCTCAGCGATGATCTGGTCAAAACGCCTGCGTATAGCCGGCAGGATACAGGACAAAGCCTGGTTACCACTGTTGCAGACGACCAGGTTAAAAGCCCGGGGCAGCTCTTCTCCTTCAAATCCCAACATCCTCCATAGCGCTTCTGTTTGCTGCAGTCTTCCTGCAAAAGGAGGAAAAGGCAGAAGAGCCGTCAGCTCTTCTGCAGTGATACCTGACAGCAGATCCTTTAAGATGATCGCTTCTTCAGGTAAAGAAGGGTAATTGAATTTCAAATCATACATCTGTTATAATTGAGGGGTGGAAAAAGGTTGTTGCACCCATTCAAAAGCTTCGCCTCTGGTTCGCACAAAACCCAGTCCCGGCCAGGGGAGATGGTAGGAAAAGATCCTGCTTCTGTTCTTCGACAATTTTTGCAGGGTGGATCGCCTGGTTTCGGCAGCTGCTTCAAAATCTGTATCGAATGCCACCCCCCATTCAGGATGGGAAAACAATAATACGTGATCGTGTGCAGTATCGCCCATATGCACAAGGCTTTCCTGACCTGTTCCCAGTTGGCAGATCGTATGGCCGGGTGTATGCCCCGGCGCTATTTCCAGTTTCAGGGAATTGAACAGGGTTTCTCCTCCCTGGAAAAAATGCAGCTGGTTTTTGACTGAAGCCAGGTTGGCCTTTGCCAGCTTCACCATACCCGCAGCAAAGGCGGGATCAACTTTGCTTCTGGAGAAATCAGGGTTTTCTTGCATCCAGAAATCATATTCCTGCCGGGCGATCCATACCCTTGCATTGGGAAAAACCAGTACGCCATCTTTGTCTGCAAGCCCTCCGAGATGATCGGGATGGGCATGTGTGAGGATAATATCTGTCACCTCCTGCCGGCTGATACCGGCTGCATCCAAGTTCTTTTCCAGCTTTCCTGAAGCTGGTCCAAAATGGGGGCCGCAGCCTGTATCGAAGAGGATGACCTGCTGATCTTTTTTCCATACCAGGATGTTGAATGCTACATCCACGCCATCGGCAGATAGAAAATTCTCTGTCAGCGTGCTGCTGACAGAAGCAGGTGGTGCCAGGGGGGCAAAAATGGGTTGAACAGGTTTGAACAAAGAATGCCCATCCGTCACAGCCAGCAGGTCCAGTCCGCCTGTGGTGAACTGAAAGTACCCGGCATTTGAATGGGGGGCTGCGGGGAGGGATGTTTTGGAAAATCCCTTTGCAGAAATTGCTGTAGCCAGCGTTGCAAGGCCGGCCGTTTTCAACACTTCTCTTCTATTCATATGTGATGTAATTTTATTGTATGGATACCTTGCTCAAAAAATCCACCTACCTGCCTTCTGCTGCTCTTCGTCCTTATATAGATCGCTATTGGATGGGAACAGGTATGTCGGCCATGCATACAGAGGTTGCCTTTGCCATCGGCACCGGGGTGGAAATGATCTTCCAGCTGGGAGCGCCTATGATGGTTGAGGGGGAGGATGGTATTAGCTTGCAGCCATCCGCCAATGCTGTCTACTGCATCCGGCAGCAGGTGTATAAAGCTTTTATCAATCACCAGCATAGTTTCATCGCTGTCCGTTTCAAAGCTGGCGCCATCAGGCATTTCAGCCCACTGCCTGTAGCTGCCTTATCGGATAGTTTTCCTGATGTGGCTGTGATGTATGGAGATAGGGGAAAAAAGCTGGTCGAAAAGCTCCAAACAGGCAGATCGGTTGAAGCGCAGCTCGTATTGATCGAACAATTCCTCCTTTCTGCCCTGCAAAGGTATCATGCGCCTCATGCCCTGGTAGATGAAGCTGTGCGTCGATTGTATTACAACCGGGAGCTTATTGATATACCGGCCATGAGTGCAGCACTTGGCAGTAGTTACCGCCAGTTCGAGCGCCTGTTTGTTAATCATACGGGCATTACGCCCAAATCATTTCAGCAAACAGCCAGGCTGCACAATGCACTGAAATACCTTTTATTCAATAATATCAGGAATTACCTTCCTGTAGCCTTCGATTTCGGGTTCTATGACCAGTCTCATTTCATACGGGCCTGCAGGCGGTTTTTTGGCGACAAGCCTACAACTATCTTTTCATTGGGAAGCTCCGGAGCACATTTTTATATGCCTTCTTTGAAAGGCTAATGCCCGGGAGCAACTGGCTCTGCCGATAAAAAATGTACCTCCAGGTTCTTTGAACTCCAGGCATTCACCCAATTGATAAAATCCTGCAGGTAGGGCCGGCTGAAATGCTCTTTCAGGCCTTCCTGGTCCCGGTAGCGTTCTATTACGGTAAACGTTCCTTTCTCTGAAATATCTGCATACCAGTGATACTCCAGGCAGCCCGGTTCCTGCCGGCTGAGTGTTGTAAGCTGTTCTATCTGCTGCCGGAATTCCTGCAAAAAAGCATGTTGGATAAAAAGCCTGGCGACTACAAATCTTTCCATATCGTCATTATTTACCAGGCAAAGCTAGCAGGGGACTGAAAAAGAAAATTGGATAAATCTGCCATGCATCCTGGTTAGTATGATAGCACCTGCGAAACGGGCGTATAAAACAAGTATTTTTATAAAAATGATTTGTATGATCGGAAAAAAGGCGCTTTTGTCAATGATTTTCGTAATTGGAGGCAGCATTTATAAGGTCAATGCCCAAGCGGTCCAAAATGGTGTATCCGATTCTGTGCTGGTCAACGGCAGGAGGAAGATCGATTCTTTAGACAAGAAACTGTTGGAAGTGTTGGGGGAACGGGAAAGGGTTGTAAGAGGGATCGGCGTTTATAAAGCTAAAAATCATATTCCCTCATTGCAGCCGGCACGGTTCCAGCAGGTATTACAAAAGGGCATTGAAGAGGGAAAAAAGCAAGGGCTATCGGAAACCTTTGTGACAGAACTGCTGAATGCCATTCATAAAGAGAGCCTGAGGATAGAAGATGAGTTGAAGCAATAAGAGAGCTTCTGCAAGTGCAGGCCAGTGAAGCAATATATTCCTGCACTGGGGCGTAGCGTAAAAAAGCAAGTTAATCTGGAGATGGGCACAATGGCCAATAACCCATCCATGCAAGAAAATTTCTGTAAAGAAACCGGATAGTAGCTGTTTAAAGAGAAGAAATGATATTGGCCAAACAGATGGGTAACTTCTATTCCTCAATTATCCTTAAGATCAGCTCAAAAAAGCCAGCACGGCAAGCAGCCGGCTCCCCGGTACTGAAAGAAAAAGGCTGCTCTTTGCAGAACAGCCTTTGCCAAGCGTTGGGAAAAGTTCCCTATGTAGCGAGATCAGGACAATTAGCTAACCAGACGACGATTGATTTGCTGGTTTTCGGTGAGTGGGTAGGATGATTTTTGCCTTGAATATTATTAATAATCAATGTTTTATCTTGTATTTTGCAAATCTAAAGTTTGGCTTTTGAAAATATAAAGGTTAAATTTATTTTTGCAAAGTATGAAAACCTTGCCCCGGCATATCACTCCAAGACTTTTGGAAGCTTTAGGCATTAGTCCTGTTGTCTTTTTGAATGGCGCCAGGCAATCAGGAAAAAGCACGCTCGTTCAGAATTTGCGGGATATTATCGGAAGCAAAGATCATCCTGCAGATTACATATCATTTGACCGGCCAACGCAAATGGCTGCTGCAGCATCAGCCCCTGAAAGTTTTCTATCTTCTTTCAGGGAATCTTTAATAGTCGATGAAGTCCAGATGGTGCCGGAAATGTTCCGGGCATTGAAAGTTGTTGTCGATGAATTGCGATTGAAGGACAAGGCTCATGCAAATGGCCGATATCTGCTTACAGGATCTGCTAATATTTTGGCGTTGCCAAAGCTATCTGATCCGTTGGTAGGACGAATGATTGTATTAACCCTTTATCCCTTCACTACCGCGGAAGCTTCCCAGGGTAAAGGAAATGGACTGGATAGGTTAGTTAATTTTGACTTTACTGGTATCAATGCCCGGGGGTTGAGTATTACAGACGCAATGAAACTTGCAACTTTCCCGGAAATAGCGGATAAAAATGCAAAAGAGCGCTCCATCTGGTTTGATGGCTATTTGACGACCATTTTGCAGCGTGACGTGAAAATGCTGGCTGAATTGGAAAAAATATCTCTTCTGCCAACTTTGTTGCGTATGCTAGCGATAAGAGCGGGTAACCTGATCAATGACGCGGATATAGCCCGTGATATTGGGTTAAACCCGGTAACATCTAAATTCTACAGAAATATTCTGAAGATGATGTTCCTGAATTTTGATGTGCAACCCTGGTATCGGAATATAGGTAAGCGTCTTGTAAAAGCTCCCAAAGGATTCCTGATAGATTCGCTGATGCTATGCCATATGCTTGACTTGAACCTGGAAGATGTTGAAAGAAACAAGCCTGAGCTGTTCGGGCATGTTTTGGAAAACTACATTGCCACAGAACTAACGAAACTCTTAACATTCAGTGAAACGAAAGCAACGCTCTTGCATTTCAGGACAAGTGATGGAAAAGAAGTTGATTTTGTTCTGGAAAAGCCGGATGGTTCAGTATTCGCAATAGAGATTAAAAAATCAGAATCTGTCAATAGTCAGGACTTCAAAGGCATTCGAGCCCTTTCAGAACTTGCACCTAAAGAATTTCTCGGTGGGGTTGTTCTTTATTCCGGGAAAGAAGTAGTGCCTTTTGGGGAAAATCTTTGGGCCGTGCCATTTTATGTGCTTTGGCAGTAGTTGGGATATTATTGCTGTAGAATTTACTCAGTTTTGCCGACTTGTAAGAGTGGTAACCTGGCAGAGGCCTTTTCGCCTTATACATAAGACTTAGTTATGGTGCTTCAATTATTTAGAGAGGTTAGCAGTCTTAATTTGACACAAATTTACTTAAAAATGTGTCAATTGATGATCATGGCATCTACAAAAATTAAAATTAAAGAGCGGATTGAAGCTGATGGTAAAGGGAGATTTTATTTTGCAGAAGATTTTATGGATCTGGCTAATAATGAGCAAATAAGGTTGGCGCTGTCCAGACTTGCCAAGGAAGGCGTTCTCATGAGGATTGCCCAAGGCGTATATTATTATTCCAAAACAGATCCCCGCCTTGGCAAAGTTCATCCTGGCATGGAAGAAATAGCCTATGCCATCGCAGCTAGGAAAAGAATTAAGATCCGTCCTACCGGCGCTTATGCTTTGAATAAGTTAGGCCTTTCTACACAAGTGCCAATGAACGTTAAGTTTCTTACGGATGGACATCCTCGGGTAATCAAAATAGGTAAAAGAACGATAGAATTTATAAATAGAAGCCATAAAAAGATGGCTTATAAAGGGCAAATTTCCGGTGATGTGATAGCAGCGTTGGAAGAACTGGGGAGGCAAAATTTGACGAAGGAATTATTTGAAAGGCTGGTCAAATTATTCTCTAAAGAAGATGAAGTAAGCCTGAGGCATGACTTGAAACTAGCTCCGAATTGGATCAGGGAGATTTTTGTGCCCAAGCTATTGTATAGGGGTGACGACAAGAATAAACTATTTGTAAGATGCTAACCTATGAGTACCGTGTACTACACTGATTTATAATGGAAAAGGCCGTAATTAATACGACCTTTTCCCTTTCTGTAGCGAGATCGGGAGTTGAACCCGAGACCTTTGGGTTATGAATCCAACGCTCTAACCACCT
>CBJLMB010000029.1:0-87348 GCA_966424055.1 uncultured Deminuibacter sp.
AGACACTCATAGCTCACCGCTATTAACTCACAGCTTCTCATCATTCTGCGTTTTCCGCGCATTTCGCGAGAGAATCGGTTGGCAGTCAGCAGTTGGCAGTCAGACACTCATAGCTCACCGCTATTAACTCACAGCTTCTCATCATTCTGCGTTTTCGGTGCATTCCGCGAGGGAATCAGTTGGCAGTCAGCAGCCGGCAGCCAGACACTCATAGCTCACCGCTATTGGCTCACAGCTTCTCATCATTCCGCGTTTTCCGCGCATTCCGCGAGACAAATCCCGCAGCCCGGTGTATAACCAATGATCACTGGCAAAAACAGCAGTTTATCAGAGATAGCCTAATTCCAGCTTGGCTTCTTCGCTCATCATGCTCTGGTCCCAGGGTGGGTCGAAAGTGAGGTGAACATGTACTTCTTCTGCCTGGGTCTTGGATTTTATCTGTTGCTCTGCCTGGAAAATAATATCTCCAGCAACAGGACAGCCCGGAGCAGTGAGCGTCATGGTCACCTGTATGCCTTTTTCATTGATATCGATTTTATATACCAGTCCCAGGTCGTAAATATTTACCGGTATCTCCGGGTCGTACACTGTTTTCAGTGCTTCGATAACCAGGTCGTATTGGGAAGTTGCATCGCTCATTTTGCTGTGGATGAAGTGATGAATTGAATAGCCAGCAGTTTTATCTGCTTCAGCATAGATGCCAGGCCATTTGAACGGGTGGAAGAAAGATGGTTGCGCAGGCCTATCTGGTCAACAAAAAACAGGTCGGCCTGTGCAATGTCTTTTGCAGGCTGGCCATTGAGGATGCGTACAACCATTGCAATCAGGCCCTTTGTGATCATGGCATCACTATCGGCCTGGAAATAAACGATCCCTTCTTTTTCTGTAGCGGCGAGCCATACTTTCGACTGGCATCCTTTAATTAACCTGTCTTCGGTTTTCAGCGATTCATCCATGGGGGCCAGTTCATTCCCCAGCTGGATGATGTATTCGTATTTCTCCATCCAGTCGTTCATTACCTCGAATTCTTCTACCAGCTGGTATTGAATATCATTGATCGACATAACAACTCCTCCCTGTTGATTTATAATTAACGTAAAGCGGTGATCGCTCTTTTCAATGCCCGGATAAAAAGGTCAATTTCTTCCGTGGTATTGTAAAAAGCGAAAGATACCCTGGCGGTACCAGGCACTTTTAAATGATTGATCAGCGGCTCGGTGCAATGCATGCCACTGCGCACGGCCACTCCCTGCGAATCGAGCAGGGTAGCAATATCTGCATGATGGGCATTTTTTACATTGAACGAGAACAGGCTGGCCATTTGTGCGGGCCTGGCCGCCAGCACTACTTCGGGCAACTGCTTTATTTGTTCCAGTGCATAATGCAGCAGGTGTTCTTCCTGCCGGTGAATAAAATCGAAACCCAGGTCGTTCAGGTAATCGATGGCGGCTGCCAGGCCAACGGCACCGGCTATATTGGGTGTCCCTGCTTCAAATTTATAAGGCGGTACATTGAACGTGGTATGTTCAATACTTACTGTTTTGATCATGCTGCCACCACCCCTGAAAGGCGGCATTTTTTTCAGCCATTCTTCTTTTCCGTATAAAACACCGGTACCTGTTGGCCCCAGCATTTTATGGCCGGAGAAGGCAACAAACTCTGCATCCAGTTCCTGTACATCTATTGCAAAATGCGATACGGCCTGTGCCGCGTCAATAAGCACGGGGATGCCCCGCTCATGGGCTATACTGATGATTTCATGCACAGGGTTTACAGTACCCAGTGTGTTGGACACATAAGCTACCGCTACCATTTTGGTGCGGTCGTTCAGCAGGGCCTGGTAGGCATCCAGCTGCAGGTTGCCATCTGCATCGGCCGGTATGGCCTTCACCCTGGCGCCGCAGCGTTCTGCCACAATCTGCCAAGGTACAATATTAGAATGGTGTTCCAGTACCGAAACAATGATCTCATCGCCTTCCTTCAGCAGCTGGTTGCCGAATGAATAGGCTACCAGGTTGATGCTGTCTGTTGTACCGGAAGTGAAAATAATTTCGGCGGAAGATTTTGCATTCAGCAGTTTGGCCACGGTATCCCTTGCCTGTTCGTACAGGTCGGTGGCTTTGGTGCTGAGTGTGTGCGCACCCCTGTGCACATTACTGTTGGCCTGGTAATAATAGTCGGTGATGGCCTGTATAACCTGCACAGGTTTCTGGCTGGTGGCTGCATTATCGAGGTACACCAGCGGGCGCCCGTTCACTTCTTCCTTCAGTATGGGAAAATCGGCACGAATGGTATCGACAGAAATGGTATTGATCGTTGCCATAGTATTACAATTTATAGGGCTAACGTTAAATCGTGTTCCGGCATTTATGGAATACCTGTTCCGTATCCAACATTCAGCCTTTGAGTTTATGTGTATAAACTGTCCAGGGCCTGCTGTACCAATGCGCTTATGTAGGCATGGATATCTTCCTGTTCAATGGTATCCACTACTTCATTGATAAAAGCATGGGAAAGCAATTTGGTGGCCAGTTCCTGGTTCAGTCCTCTTGCCTGCAGGTAAAACAATTGCTGATCACTCATTCTGCCCAGTGCAGAGCCATGGGTGCAGCGTACATCATCGGCAAATATTTCGAGCTGTGGTTTTGAATTGATCACGGCATGTTCACCCAGCGGCAGGTTGGCATTTTTCTGGAATGCATTGGTTTTTTGTGCATCGGTATGCACATAAATGCGGCCATTGAAAGTGCCGGTGCCTTTGTCGGCGATAACACCTTTATACAGCTGGTTGCTGGTACCGTTGGGAAACAGGTGGTTGATGCCTGTGCTGTTATCGATCACCTGTTCAGGGGCAACCATGTACAGGCCATGCATATCGGTATGTGTATGTGTGCCATTCAGCGCAATATCCAGGTTGTTACGGATGAATTTTGCATAAGGCAGCGATACTACATGATTTTTATAATCTGACTGCTGGGCCTGCTCTATAATTTCGCTTTGAATAAGCTGTGTGGCGGCATTCAGCTGCTGTAGCTTGAAATGATCAAGTACAGCGCCCTGCTCAAGCCTTGTTTCAGCAACATGGTTCACCACTATGTTCTCACAATCCGCCGCGCTGATAAAGCTTTCAACAACAGTTACCTGTGCCTGGCTGTTCAGTTTTACCTGCAGCCTGGTTTGCAGAAAGCTGTTCTGTAAACCGGTATAATAATGTATTATGTGAACAGGGATGGCCTGCTGGTAACGGGCTTTTACTTCCAGCTGTATTCCGTTTTGAAACAGGGCCCTGTTTACCAGCGAAAAAGGTTTGTCTATTGCTTTTTGCAATGTTTCATTGCCGTTAATGCTTTCAGGTGTGAACAGGAAATCACGCACTGCAGCAATCTGCAGTTCATCCTGCCTGCTGCCTGCAGGGTATTGTATAGTATGCAGTTTGCCGTTAATAGCCATTACGGTGATCCATTCTACCGGTGCTTTGAGCCTGGTAAGTATGGCCGCTGTACGGTCGGTTGTTTCAACAACAGCCGAAACAGGTATTTGCAGTGCATCATTCAGCACCCCGTTTACATTGGTATATTTCCATTGCTCCTGCCTGATGGTGGGAAAGCCCTGTTCTTTGAACCGGTGAAAGGCCTCTTCCCGTTCCTGCAGCAGGGTATCGTTCTGCTGGCCCTGTTGTGCCTGGAGCAGTTCTGCTAAATTATTTTCCAGTATTTCTGTTTGCAACATTGTCCTCTTCCTTTTTACTAAAAAATCGACCCGTTTGCTTTTAAGGTGTAGGCGATCATATAGACCGGCCCTGTTCCCGCTGATCTATTCACTAAGATTGTACGGGCTCTTTTGTATGAGCCATCTCTTTCACCCAGTCGTATCCTTTTTCTTCCAGTTCCAGGGCCAGTTCTTTATTGCCGGTCAAAATGATTTTGCCATCGTATAATACATGTACAAAGTCGGGGACAATATAATCCAGCAGGCGCTGGTAGTGGGTAATAAGGATAAAAGCATTATCGTTGCTGCGCAGCCTGTTTACACCATTTGCAATAATGCGCAACGCATCAATATCCAGTCCTGAATCGGTTTCATCCAGTATAGCCAGTTTGGGTTCAAACATGGCCAGCTGGAAGATCTCATTTTTCTTTTTCTCACCACCGGAGAAGCCGGTATTGAGCGATCTTCTTAAGAACTGGTCATCCAGTTCTACCAGTTTTTGCTTTTGTTTTACCAATGAAAGAAATTCACCTGCCTGCAATGCGGGCTGATGACGGTAAGTACGTATTTCGTTCATGGCTGTTTTCAAAAACTGCATATTGGACACACCGGGTATTTCCACCGGGTACTGAAAGGCCAGGAACAAACCTTCTTTGGCTCTTTCATCGGGTGATAAACCCAGTAGATCTTTTCCTTCAAACAATACTTCGCCGCCGCTTACTTCATATTCGGGCTTACCTGACAGCACAGAGGCAAGAGAGCTTTTGCCGGAACCATTGGGTCCCATAATGGCATGTATTTCACCAGGATTCACCTGCAGGTTAATGCCTTTTAAAATTTCTTTCTCTTCAATGCCTGCGAATAAATTCTTAATCGTTAACATAATAGTATACTCGTTTTTATCCCACACTACCTTCTAAAGTAATGGCTAATAATTTTTGGGCTTCTACTGCAAATTCCATGGGCAGTTTTTCCAGCACTTCTTTTACATAACCGTTTACGATCATGCCTACGGCTTTCTCTGTATCGATGCCGCGCTGGTTGAGGTAAAAGATCTGGTCTTCACCTATTTTGGATGTTGTTGCTTCGTGTTCTACCTGTGCCGTATTGTTTTTCGATTCGATATACGGGAAGGTATGGGCACCACAGCGGTTGCCTATGAGCAGGGAATCGCACTGGGTATAGTTGCGTGCGTTGGCTGCCCTGGGGCCTACCTGTACCAGTCCGCGGTAACTGTTATTGGCTTCTCCCGCGGAGATCCCTTTTGAAATGATACGGCTTTTGCTGTTTTTGCCTATATGGTACATTTTGGTACCGGTATCGGCGATCTGTTTATTGCGGGTCACCGCAACAGAATAAAACTCGCCATTGGTATAATCGCCTTTCAGGATAACACTGGGGTATTTCCAGGTGATCGCAGAACCGGTTTCCACCTGTGTCCAGGATATTTTGGAATGATTGCCCAGGCATATACCACGCTTGGTAACAAAATTATAAATACCGCCTTTGCCTTCCTTATCGCCGGGATACCAGTTTTGAACAGTGGAATATTTGATCTCTGCATTTTCCAGTGCCACCAGTTCTACCACGGCGGCATGCAGCTGGTTTTCGTCACGCTGCGGTGCAGTACAACCTTCGAGATAGCTGACATAGCTGTTTTTATCAGCGATGATCAGGGTGCGTTCAAACTGTCCGGTATTGCGGGCATTGATACGGAAATAAGTAGACAGCTCCATCGGGCATCTTACGCCTTCGGGGATGTATACAAAAGAACCGTCGGAAAAAACAGCCGAATTCAGTGAGGCAAAAATATTATCTGAATAAGGCACCACTGTGCCCAGGTATTTCTTTACAATATCAGGGTGGTGTTTCACCGCTTCCCCGAAGGAGCAGAAGATAATTCCCAGTTTGCTCAGCTCTTCCCTGAACGTGGTTGCCACTGATACGCTGTCGAACACCGCATCTACCGCCACGCCGGCCAGTACTTTTTGTTCAGAAAGAGGGATGCCCAGTTTTTCGAATGTTTTCAGCAGCTCGGGATCTACCTCATCGAGGCTTTTATAAGATTGTTTTTTGGGCGCTGCATAATAGGAAATGCTTTGAAAATCTATTTCCGGCAAATCGAAGTTCTGCCAGTGGGGCATCTGCTGTTTCTGAAAAGCCCTGAAGGCTTTCAGGCGCCAGTCAAGCAGCCACTGCGGTTCTTCTTTTTTGGCGGAGATAAAAGCGATCACTTCTTCGTTCAAGCCAACCGGGGCGAATTCCATATCAATATCGGTGGTAAAGCCGTATTCATAATCGCCCGTGGTCACTTTCTCCAGAATGTCTATATCGTTCGAATTGTTGCTCATAACTGTCTAAAAATAATATTGTGCTTCTTATACGGCAAAGCTTTCGCCGCAGCTGCAGGTACGGGATGCATTGGGATTATTAAAAACAAGTCCTTTGCCATTGAGGCCGCCTGTATAATCCAGTTCTGTTCCGTACAAATATAAAAGGCTCATCCTGTCTACCACTACCTTAATGCCATTGTTTTCGTACACTTCATCATTTTCTTTCAGCTGTGTATCAAACTGCATTTTATATTCCAGTCCTGAACAGCCGCCGCCTTTAACACCAACCCGCAAAAAAGCATCTTCTGGTTCATTTTGTTCGAGCATAAGGTTGGTGATGTATTCCTTTGCTTTTGAAGAAACTGTGATCATATAAAATTGTTTAATTCAATCAATTATTCAGTATCCCCTTGCTTTTTGATAACCCTTCGGTTGATTGCTTGTTTGAAATGCCAGAGAAGTGCCTGGGGCCTGGTAATATGGCTGCAAAAATACCGATCCTGCGCCGTTAATCCCTATTTAATCCTTACACTTCAAACCCCAATCCGTTCAGCTGGAGGATATTTTTTTCTTTTTCACCACAAAAATAAGATATTTGTATTAAATAAGTAATTGCTTGGAAAAATATAAATCTTATTTTTCATCCTCGCTTGACCGGTTTTTATACCTTTTAAAGAAGGCCGGGCCATTGCCTGCTGCGCAGATTGCGCAGGAATTGGGTATAACGGCCGAAGGGGCCCGTTTCCAGTTGCAGAAGCTGGCAGAAGAGGGACTGGTGCAGCCTGTTGCTGAAAACAAAGGGGTAGGCCGGCCGGTACAGATATGGCAACTGACAGGTAAAGGTAATGCACGGTTTCCCGATGCGCATGCTGAATTATCGCAGCACCTGATAGAGGCGGTTAAATCGCTGCTGGGCGAACAGGTATTGAACGACCTTATCAGCCGCCGCGAAGTGATGGTACGCGAAAAATACCAGCAGGCTGTAGCGCCGCTGGCCACACTACAGGAAAAAATTGCTGCAGTAGCGGTGTTGCGCAGCAGTGAAGGGTATATTGCCGAATATGAAAAAGATGGAGATGATTTTTTGCTTGTAGAAAATCATTGCCCCATTTGTGCCGCCGCCGCGAGCTGCGAAAAAATATGCACTTCAGAGCTGGATACATTAAGGGAAGTGCTGGGGGAGGATACCCGGGTAGAACGCCAGGAGCATATGGTGAAAGGAGACAGGAGATGCGTTTACAGGATAACCGGGGCATAACCCGGCTGATCTCATAAAAAAACTGGGGCATTCCAAAAGAGTGCCCCAGTTTCGCGTATAAATAATTATTTAACCGAAAACAATATTGTTTAACAATTTTGTTGAATTTTGCCGGAAATTAGGTTTTATTTCAGGAAATCAAAGGCGTAGTTTTAATAATTTCATGATCCAAAAACAAACATACATGAAAAGTCAAATTGAAAAGGCTGAAGGACGATTGGGGATCTTGACGCCCGGTATGGGAGCCGTAGCTACTACTTTTATGGCTGGTGTAATAGCTGTAAACAAAGGGCTGGCAAAACCCATTGGGTCGTTAACACAGATGGGAAATATCCGCTTAGGCAAAAGAACAGAAAACCGGTACCCTTTGATCAAAGATTTTGTACCACTGGCCAATTTAAGCGATATCGTTTTTGGTGGATGGGATGTATATGAAGACAATGTATACGAGGCCGCCGCTCATGCCAGGGTGCTGGAACCGGCACTGCTGCAGGCTATCAAGCCGGAGCTGGAGCAGATTAAACCGATGAAAGCCGTATTTGACAAAACTTTCGTGAAAAACCTGGATGGTAAATACATTAAAACCGGTGCCACCAAATACGACCTGGCCAAACAGGTAATGGATGATATTGAGAATTTCAAAGATGCTAACGACCTGAACCGCGTGGTAATGGTATGGTGCGGCTCTACCGAAATATTCTTTGAAGCTACAGCTGTGCATCAAAGCCTGGAAAGCTTTGAAGCTGGACTGAAAAATAACGATCCCGATATTTCTCCCAGCATGATCTATGCCTATGCAGCCCTCAAGCTGGGTGTACCTTTTGCCAATGGCGCGCCCAATTTAACCTGCGATATACCCGCATTGGTTGAACTGGCAAAAGAAACCGGTACGCCTATTGCCGGTAAAGATTTTAAAACAGGGCAAACACTGATGAAAACCATACTGGCTCCCGGTTTGCAGGCAAGGGCATTGGGTGTGCATGGCTGGTTTTCAACCAATATACTGGGTAACAGGGATGGACTGGTACTGGACGACCCGGATAATTTCAAAACCAAAGAAGTATCTAAACTGGGTGTACTGGAAGATATTTTCAAACCCGATACCAATCCTGATCTGTACGGCGATATTTATCACAAAGTGCGTATCAACTATTATCCTCCGCATGGCGATAATAAAGAGAGCTGGGATAATATTGACATTTTCGGCTGGCTGGGATACCAGATGCAGATTAAAGTGAATTTCCTTTGCCGCGATTCTATTCTGGCAGCGCCTATTGTACTGGACCTGGCATTGTTTATCGATCTGGCTAAACGTGCAGGAATGAGTGGTATCCAGGAATGGCTTTCCTTCTACCTGAAATCGCCCCAAACCGCACCAGGCCTGCGTCCTGAGCATGATATTTTCAAACAGCTGATCAAACTGCAGAATACACTTCGTCATATGATGGGTGAAGATCTGATCACGCACCTGGGATTGGATTACTACCAGGACCTGGTTGAGGTATTATCATGATCATGCGATTGGCAAAACTGATAGCCACGAGTTTGGGCATCGGGTATATCGGCAGGGGGGGCGGTACTGTAGCCGCAGCTTTCTGTTGTTTAATCTGGTATCCGGTTCAGATTCGTGGCCATTTTTCATCCCCTCTTGTGCTTGCTGCTATTGTGGTATTGTTCCTGGCAGGCGTATGGTCGGCCAATATAGTAGAGCGGGAATGGGGGAAAGACCCCAGTAAGGTTGTCATAGATGAGGTGCTGGGTATGTGTGTGAGTTTATTTATGCTGCCTGTTACATGGAAATACGTATTTTTGGCGTTTATATTGTTTCGTTTTTTCGACATCACCAAACCACTGTTCATTCGTAAAACTGAATCATTGCCTTCCGGCTGGGGGGTAATGGCGGACGATTTGCTTGCAGGTATTTATAGCAATGTATTGCTACAATTAGTTGTGAAAGGCAATCTTTTGTAAAAATGTTAACATTTTTAAAAGCACAGGTTGCATCCCTGACGGCATCACTCGTTGATTATCTGTCAACTATGATCGGCGTTGAGGTTTTTGGTCTTTATTATGTATGGTCGAGCATTTGCGGCACGGTAATAGGAGGTGTTACCAATTTTTCCATGGGGCGTGTCTGGGTTTTTGAAGCCACAGAGAAAAAAGCGCCGGCGCAAATGTTTAAGTATCTGCTGGTATGGACGGGCAACCTGGCATTGACCACCTCTGGTGTGTATATTGTAACACACTATGTGGGATTGAGTTACATTGTTTCAAAAATTGCAGTATCCATCCTTGTAGGGTTCTTCTATAATTACCTGCTCCAGAAAAAATTTGTGTTTAAATAAGACAAAGTAAGATGTATTATTCAGGTGAACAGTTCAAAGTACGGTGGTGGATATTTGTGTTTTTTTTGATAACGGCTGCCAGGGGGTACCCACAGGCAGGCCATGTAAGGGGCTCCGTTAAAGACGCTGCCACAGGTCAACCCATCAGGGATGTAAGTGTATACATTCCCGGGGGCAGGGGGCGTACAACCGATTCAACAGGACATTTTGATCTGGTGAACGAAAAACCCATTAAACAACTGATCTTCTCACTGGTCGGTTACAGAAGGCTGGTTCAGAACCTGAACCCCGATAAAGACAGCGTAGTGAATGTGGAATTATACACCACCGAAAATGACCTCAATAATGTGGTGGTCAGCACAAAAAAACACGCGAGGTACCGCAATAAAGACAATCCCGCCGTTGAGCTTATCCGGAAGGTTATTGAAAACAAAGACAAGAACCGCCCCGAACACTACGATTTTGTAGAGTACGAGCAGTATGAAAAACTGCAGGTTTCGCTGAGTAAGATATCTGAGAAGATCAAGAACAGCAAAATGCTGCGCAAATACCAGTTTTTGTTCGATAACGTGGATTCTACCAAAATAGAAGGCAAAACGCTGATACCTGTTTATATCGAGGAAAAACTATCCAATAACTACTACCGCAAAAGCCCTGAAAAGAAAAAGGTTTTTGTAACAGCAGATAAGAAAGTGGATTATGGCGAGTTTATCGATAACAGCGGTGTAAGCTCGTACCTGAACCGTTTGTACGAAAATATTGATATCTACGACAACAATATTCCTGTATTCACCAACCAGTTCCTGAGCCCCATAGCCGGGATAGCGCCTACTTTCTACATGTTTTATATCAGGGATACGGTAACGGATGAATCCACCGGTAAAAAACTGGTGAAAATGTATTTCACTCCCCGCAATACCAACGATATGCTGTTCAGGGGCACCATGTTCATTACGCTGGATGGCAACTATGCCGTGCAGAAACTGGATATGTTCATCAGTAAAAATGTAAACCTGAACTTTGTACGGGAAATGCACATCAACCAGGAATTTGAGAAGAACCCTGATGGCAGGTACCATCTCAGCAAAAGTGATATGGTGGCCGAAGCCGGTATCACCAAAGGCAAGGGCGGTGGTTTATATGGAGAAAGAAGTGTATCGTTTAAAAATTACAAGATCAACCAGCCGCATGACGATAAATTTTATGAAGGCGCCCAGGAAATAGTAGCGGAAAATGCGGGTGAACACCAGGATAGCTTCTGGGTGTCGCACCGGCACGATTCGCTGACCACAGCTGAATCAAGGGTGTATAAAAATATTGACAGCCTGCAGAAAATGCCCTCTTTCCGCCGGTTGATGGACCTGGCCACTTTGATCATTGCAGGTTATAAATCGTTCAACAAATTTGAGATCGGCCCGGCCAATGCCTTTTACAGCTTTAACCCTGTGGAAGGTTTCCGCCTGCGTTTTGGCGGTCGAACCACGCCCAACCTGAGCAAGCGCCTTTATTTTGAAACCTATGCGGCATATGGTTTTAAAGACCAGAAATGGAAGGGTTATCTCGGGGTTACCTATTCGCTGAACAATAAATCTATTTACAGTTACCCGCTTAATTTTATCAGGGCCAGCGTACAGCGTGAAACCAAAATACCCGGCCAGGAGCTGCAGTTTGTGCAGGAGGACAATTTCCTGCTTTCGTTCAAGCGGGGTAACAATGACAAATGGCTGTACAATGATTTTGCGAAGATTGATTATGTGCATGAGTTCGCCAACCATTTTTCTTATACACTGGGCTATAAATACTGGAAGCAAACACCTGCAGGCGCCATTCAATATGTAAAATCGGGTGATAACAGTGTGGTCAACAGCCTTACTACTTCAGAAGTGTCGCTGGAGCTGCGCTGGGCCCCGCATGAACAGTTTTACCAGGGTAAAGTGTACCGCCTGCCTATCATTAATAAATACCCCATTATCACACTGCGCTTTGATGCGGGTATAAAAGGGCTGTTCAATGGCGAATACAATTACCAGAACCTGGGATTGCGTTTGGAAAAACGTGTGTATATGTCGCAGCTGGGTTACAGTGATATCGTGATAGAAGGCAACAATACCTTTGGGCAGGTGCCTTACCCGCTGATGAGCATTCACCGCGCCAACCAGACCTATGCCTACCAGCTTAATTCCTACAACCTGATGAACTTTCTCGAGTTTGTGAGCGATCACTATGCAGGCATTATGATCGATCACCATTTCCAGGGGCTGTTCTTCAATAAGATACCTTTACTGAAACGGCTGAAACTGCGTGAAGTGCTGTCTGCAAAAATCCTGTACGGCGGGGTACGCGATGAGAACAATCCGGCCAAACACCCGGAATTGTACAAATTCCCCACCGATATTAACGGCATGCCCACTACTTTTACACTGAACAAAACACCTTATATCGAGGGTAGTGTGGGTGTGGCCAATATATTTAAAGTGATTCGTGTTGACCTGGTAAAAAGATTCACCTATCTTAATAACCCGGATATTTCTACCTGGGGTATCAGGGCAAGGTATAAGTTCGATTTCTAACAAAAACACAAGGATTGCATTGCAATTATAAATGTGAATTATGGGAGACAAGCCGCTGCGTGTAAAACTTCAGCTGGGTATCTATAAGGTGATAGACCCTTTTGTGAAAATGCTGATTAAAATAGGATTTACACCCAATGCTGTTACAACAACCGGGTTTATACTCAATTTAGGTGTAGCCTTCATATTTGTACTCGGTGGAGAAGAGGGTAACAGGGGCGATTTGTCGTATGTAGGCTGGGCCGGTGCATTAATCCTGTTTGCCGGTTTATTCGATATGCTGGATGGGCAGGTGGCCAGGCTGGGTAATATGAGCTCTGCTTTTGGCGCCATGTACGATTCGGTACTGGACAGGTACAGTGAATTGTTTATGTTTCTGGGTATTTGCTATTACCTGGTGGCGCATCATTACCTGCTGAGTTCATTGTTTGCTTTTATTGCCATGATCGGTTCAATGATGGTAAGCTATACAAGGGCAAGGGCCGAAGGGTTGGGTATTGAATGCAAAGGAGGACTGATGCAACGCCCCGAAAGAGTGGTGCTGATCGGCATTGCGGCGCTGGCCTGTGGCATTATTTCCAGGTATATTGGGGGCAATTATAAATTATATGTAAAAGGCATACCGTTTCATGTATTTGAAACGATGTCTATTTTCACCATACCCATCACGGTACTGGCTATACTCACCAATATTACTGCTATCCGGAGATTGCGTGATGCTAAGATCGCATTAGAAAAAAGAGACATGGAGAAAAAAGAAAAGGAAAGAAAAAGTACAACAGGTATATTGTCAATAGTGATATTGTTGCTTTCGGTGGGATGGGGCTTTCATGCAAAAGCAACACCCTTTGTATTACACGAGCAGGAATATGCTATCAATGACAGCCTGCCTGTACCCACAGGTAATCCTAAGCAGTTGTTTTACCTGCAGCGCACACCCAATAGCAATACCATTGTATGCGAGCTGAACCTGAAAGAGAACGGTGAGCTGGACGCCAGTAATCCCGTACATGTATTCTGGATCAGGTATATGGAGAAGGGGCAGCGCCAGGAGCTGAATTTTATCCAGCGTACATTTGCCTATGGCATTAAAAGCAAGGCAATAAGCAGTGATAAATACGAACTGCATTTTGTGTGCTACAGGAAATACAAAATGTACCTGACAAAATCCACTGTTGATAATAAGTACCATGCTTATGGATATATCCAGAAAAAAATGGCCATTATCAACAGGATGTATATAAAAGTGAATGGCGGTACTTTCTGGTCGCCCAATGTAGAATATGTACAGCTGGATGGAACAGACCCCGCTACCGGTACCCCGGTGATGGAGCGGATCAAAGTGGCGAAAGAAGACTGATGCTGCACATTATGCCGGCGGCCGGCGGTTACAGGTGGCCATTCCAGCGAAGAAATTGCCCGGGCCGCCGTTAAATTCCTGCTAACGGGCAGGGTACCTGTTAGTTTTGTTGTCTTAAGAATGAATCATATACCTGGCAGGGAAAATGCTACAGATGTAGCAAACCAATTCATTACACTTAGTTGCAGGCCTGCTGTTCAGGTTTCAGGATATAAAAGATGGAAAAAGCAAATAAACCGGTGGTTAAAGCCACTACTACCAACCATAATTTTCCGGCGGTAAAGGCCAGGGAAAACACTGCGGCAGGACGAACAGCCGGCAATGCAATGGCTGCACCGGCGTCCGGTCTTTTTACAATCAGGAGTATCCGTTTTGGTTTACTGGTATCTGCGGCTTATTTGCTGTTGTCTTATGTGCTGATTGGTTTTAAAACTGACCAGCTGATATTGGTGGGGCTTTTCAACCTGCTTTATTTTGCATCGTTCACCACCCGGAAATTTGTTACTGGCTTCTCTATCTTTTTTATTTTCTGGATCATTTTCGATTATATGAAGGCTTTTCCCAACTTCAGGTACAACACGGTGCATATCGCCTCGTTGTACAATGCGGAAAAGCAGTTGTTTGGCATACGGCAGAATGGTACGCTGATAACGCTGAACGAATTTTTTGCATTGCATCATACCACCTGGCTCGATGTGTTCACCGGTTTCTGCTATCTCTGCTGGGTACCGGTTCCCCTGGTATTTGCGGGTATCCTGTTTTTTAAGAACAAGCAGGCATTTTTCTATTTTTCACTGAGCTTCCTGCTGGTGAACATCATCGGTTTTATCGGGTATTATATTTATCCCGCGGCACCACCCTGGTATGTACAGCAATACGGTTTTAATTTTAATCCTGCCACACCGGGCAATACCGCCGGGCTCGCCAGGTTTGATGCATTTTTCAACATACATGTGTTTGCCGGTTTATACAGCAAAAGCTCCAATGTATTTGCAGCCATGCCATCACTGCATGCGGCTTACCTGCTAGTGGTGTTGTACTATGGGCTCAGGTACCGGGTAGGGCGCGTATTTAATATTTTCTTTACCATACTGCTGGCCGGTATCTGGTTCTCGGCCGTATACAATAGTCATCATTATGTACTGGATGTGCTGGCGGGTGTTTCCTGCGCCATTATCGGCATAGGGGTATTCAGGTGGTTTGCAGATGGAACCAGGGCCGGCAAAGCAATGCTCAACCGGCTGATCGTTGCTACTTCGTAAACGGGTTGTTTATACCCGCACCGGCCTTGTGCATACCTGCCGGTTATTTTTCAATAGAATCAATGAGCATCTGCTGTATAACGGAAAGTCTTTCGCGGATGATATTCTCCAGCTGCTGATCATCGAACTGGAAAACAGATTTGAACATATTCTTGGCAACAAAAGGAAATGCGCAAAGAGAAAGCATGTTCATGATTAGGATATTGGCATCGGCTTTTATTTCGCCCCGTGCATTCGCTTCTTCAATTTCCCTTTTAAAATGCAGCAATGGTTTATCCTGCCCATTGCGGAAAATGATTTCATGCAACAGCTCCGGGTGCTGGGCAAACTCATTAATAAAAAAACTGTCAAAATCGGGATTGGCCAGTCCGTCGAGTACAAAATTTTCAACAAAAGCAAGTATTTTTTCTTTCACCGGCAGGGGGGAATGCAGCACATTTGTTAACCGTACATGCATTTTCATGATCACCTCTTTAAACACCATCTCGAACAGCTTCTCCTTGCTTCTGAAATAATAATGCAGCATGGCCCTGTTAATGCCCGCGAGATCTGCAATTTCCTGTAAACGGGCACCTTTAAAGCCATTTTTCAGAAATACCTGCATGGCGGCTGTTTTAATCGCTTCCTCAACGTTTACACTGTGTTCTGCCGTATGATTGGTTGTATTCATAATTGAGCCCTGGTATTAGACAAATAGTAACATTTAGCAGAGGCATACTTTCTCAGTCAATTTTTATCAACAGCGCTTGTCTGATCGCGAAGAAGCCGTAAGTTACTAATAAATGTATTAACAACATATGATGTATATGGTTGACGGATAGCCCTGCAAAGAATAACGACTGTTCTAAGTGGAAGAATGGGGGCGCTTGTACACCGGCCTGTTTTTATTTTATTTAACTTGGATTAAATAACACCGTTATGATAGAGCAAGCTGTAGCGCGTTTGCACTTTCTTTTGTCTGCTATTCCACCATTGCTGCATGCTGCAGATGGGGAATCATTTTTGCTGAAGCCTGCGCCGGACAAATGGAGCAAACAGCAAATACTGGGGCACCTGATTGATAGTGCCTGTAATAACCACCAGCGGTTTGTGCGTATCCAGTTTGAAGATGAACCTGTTATTTTTTATGACCAGAACAACTGGAACCAGCACAGCTATTACCAGAACAGGGATAAGCGGCAGCTGGTTATTTTCTGGGAAGTGTATAACATGCAGCTGCTGCAGCTGATCACGTGTATACCAGACAATTTATTGCAGCGGAAAGGCCGCGCAAAAAATGCTGAGCCCGCAACCCTTGCCTGGTATATCAACGACTATGTAGCACACCTGGAGCACCACCTGCACCAACTCGTGGAATATAGCTAGCCTACTTTGGATAATATCATTTTAAAGCTGGCAACTTGCGGCTCATTGCCAGAACGATCATCCATTGGATGAAAAACCCGGAAACAAGGTCATGCCCCCATCTACAAAAAGAGAAATACCATTTACATAATCGCTGTCGTCACTGGCCAGCCATACAGCGACCTTGCCGATATCAGCCGTTTCGCCGATACGGCCATAAGGTATCAGCTGCAGCAGTTTATCGGCTGCTGCCGGTGTATCCCAGGCCGCAGCATTGATGCTGGTTTTGATAGCACCCGGAGCGATGCTGTTGATACGTATTTTATGCGGGGCAAATTCCTGGGCAATACTTTGCATCAGCATTTTGATACCGCCCTTACTGGCTGCGTAATTGGCATGACCGGCCCAGGGGATCACCTCATGCACACTGCTCATGCAAATGATCTTACCGGCAGCCATAGACCGTTCAGGACGGATACCGCGGCGCAGGAATTCTTTGATGGCTTCACGGGCGCAGAGGAACTGGCCGGTAAGGTTTACACCGATCACCTTATTCCATTGTGCCAGCGTCATTTCAGTAAAAGCGGCATCCTGTTGTAAACCTGCATTGCTCACAAGTATATCGATGGTGCCAAACTGTTCAATAACAGCAGCAAACATTTTTTGAACCTCTTCTTCCTGGCTCACATCACATTGCCATACCATCGCTTTGGTACCCAGCGCTTCTGCTTCACTGCGTATCTTTTCTGCATCGGGACGGCTTTTATCTGATGCATGGTTGATGACCACATTGGCGCCGGCTTCAGCCATTGCCAGTGCCACACCTGCGCCAATACCCTTATCGCTGCCGGTGATAAGCGCTACCTGGTTTTGTAATTTACCTTGCATACATATGGTTTATATGAAAAACTATGTTATGATTAATCCCTGTAAAAAAGATAAAAACAATAAACCTTAACAAATAGGTAATCAGGGGGCCTGGTCCTGCTGCAATATAATTGCGGCTTCATCATCATGGTATTGCGCTATCAGTGCTGCCAGTTTTTTGCGCAGTGTGCGTACTGTTGGCTGAGCGGCTTTAGCATGATAGATATTGTGCAGTTCGTGCGGGTCTTTATGCAGGTCGAATAATTCCCAGCTATCGGCCCCACCATAAAAGCGGATCAGTTTGTATTGTTGTGTACGGATGCCGAAATGCGGGAATACATGATGCGGTTGCGGAAATTCATAATAATGATAATAGGCTTCCTGCCGCCAGCTGGTATGTGGTTGCCGTTGAAGCAGGGGAAGAAAAGAATAGCCCTGCATATCAGCAGGAACCGGTACACCTGCAAAGTTGAGCAAAGTGGGGGCCCAGTCAACATTCAACACCAGCTGACTGAGCTTTGTACCGGGTTCGATTACACCCGGATAGCGGATAACAAAAGGCGTGCGCATCGATTCTTCGTACATAAACCTTTTATCGAACCAGCCATGTTCGCCAAGATAAAAACCCTGGTCTGAAGCATAAATAACAATGGTATTGTGGGCGAGCC
Organism: uncultured Deminuibacter sp.; assembly: GCA_966424055.1. Taxonomy (GTDB): domain Bacteria; phylum Bacteroidota; class Bacteroidia; order Chitinophagales; family Chitinophagaceae; genus Deminuibacter. The sequence continues at coordinate 17,716 of CBJLMB010000029.1, forward strand.
CTGTTCTATCCAGGTAGTCCAGTAATTCGCCGATATTCCTGTCGAGTGATTTTGCCGTGGATAGATAATCTTTCAGGTAACGCTGGTATTTCCATTTAACCAGTTCCCTGCCGGTGTAATGGTGTGTATCAAATTCACGGCTTATTTTATCTTCATAATACCCTGCGAACACCTGCTTCTGTTCGGGGCTCAGCCGTTTGTATACGGCGTCTTTTGTATAATCTGCATGCACCTTGAGGTCTTCGCGAAGGCGCATGGTTTTGTCAATCGTCATATCCTGCTGTTGTGCCGCAATACGGCCAGCGTAATCATCATAAAAATCCGGTGGCAATGGAAACACTTTATCATCATATGCACCGAGATCGGGCAGGTCGGGCAACCATTCGCGATGGGTGGCTTTTTCACCGATCACCAGGCAAAACGGTTTGGATGTATCCCGCTGGCTGAGCCAGTCAAGAGAAAAACGGGTGATGATATTGGTGACATAACCACTTGCTTTTACTGTATCATTCAGCTGGTTGATAAAATCCGGATTGTAATAATGCCCCTGCCCGGGAAGAATGTTCCAGTAATCAAATCCCTGCGGAAGGCTGCCCAGGTGCCATTTGCCTATCCAGGCGGTTTGATAACCACCCTGCTGTAGCAGGCGGGGAAATATTTCCTGGCTGATATCGAATTTTTTTTCATTGAGCTTATACCCATTCTGGTGACTATACTTGCCTGTAAGCAGAGTTGCCCTGCTGGGGCCGCAGATAGAATTGGTGACAAGGCAGTTCTGCAACAATGCCCCCTCGTTAGCAATGCGGTCGATATTGGGTGTTTGCGCCAGTTTGCTGCCATAGGCGCTGATGGCCTGGTAAGCATGATCATCTGAAAAAATAAAAAGGATATTGGGCCGGCGGTTATCAGGCGACTGCTGTGCTTTTGCGCCCTGCAGGATAATAAAAAACAGGCAGAAGAAAAAAATGCAACGGGATAAATGACTGAATGTATTCATCTGTTCTCGGTTGTTACATGATCTCAATGAAAGTATTCAATGGGAGGCGCAGTAAGTTATAAAGAAATATCGACCTGTTCAGGTTGATGCATCATAAATAATCTGCATGTATGCTGCGTTGCAGCGTTTGTTTGATGCAAAAATAGCACAAACGATTGCGTTGCCTGCGGACGATTTTTTTTTCTACTTTTCCATAACAGCAATGCCTGCTGTTTGTTCACTGATGCAGCAATGAGTGATTGAATTGCCATATTTCATTGTTAGAACCAGCCGAGATATGCACCAGTAGGTGCAGAACAATAACAAGTAATGTATAACTATAAAAACACCTTTCTGCCAGTGCAGGAAACGGAAATATATTCTGTGGATTGCAGGCCCAGGTAATACAGCAGTGGCAATAAGATGCGGGATTGAACAAGAACAAGGCAGTCTGAACCCTTTGTACGCTAAAACTATTAATGCAGTGGTGCCGGAACAGCCATATAATGAACAGGAATTATTACAGCGTGTTGCTGCCGGTGATGAGCAGGCTTTTACTGTATTATTCAAAACGTATCATCCTGTACTGGCTGCATATATATGGAGCTGGACCAAATCGATGGTGCTTACAGAAGAAATGGTACAGGATGTTTTTACCAAAATATGGAAAAACCGCGAACAACTGGTTGCTGTTAAACAGTTCAGGTCTTTTCTTTTTATCATATCCCGCAATCATACATTTAATTGCCTTCGCCAGATAGCAAGAGAGCGGTCACGGCAGCAGGAATGGGAGTACTATGTACAGCATACCAGTACGGCTGCCGAAACCTTACCCGGCGAATACACAGAGCTGATAGGTAAGGCCATTGAACAACTGCCGCCGCAGCAAAGAAAAGTGTACCTGTTACGCAGGGATGCATGGAAGTTCGAGGAAATAGGCAGGCAAATGCAGATATCTCCCGAAACTGCCAGAAAACATATGGGGCAGGCAGTTCGTTCCATTTCAAAATATGTGCATGCATATAAAAACGCTGTGGCGCTCAGCCTGATACTTCCTTTATTTTTTTCTTAAAAAAAATCCCGCCGTACTACCCGGTTTTTTGTTTTTTATTGTCTTTAATGATGAAGCTGAATCGATACCCATTCATCATTATCATTTTATTGTTATGCCTCAAACAAGGCTATCCTGCTTATTACACCGTTATTTTGAAGGCACTGCTTCAGGTGAGGAAGAGAAGGAACTGATGTTGTTGATTGCCGATGAAAACAATGCTGCCGAAGTACAGGCTGTGATGGAACAGGTATGGGAAAAAAAACAGATGCATTTTCCCGCACTGATCACCGGTGAAAGAAGCGATGAGATGCTGCGGCAGATCATTGCACAGCGACCGGGGAAAAAACAGGTATCCTATGCATACAGGAAAAAATGGTATGTATGGACAGCCGCAGCTGTTTTTTGTGCGGTAGCGCTGCTGGGTGCTTATTTGTACAAGAATAGCGGCACATCCAAACCGGTTGTTGCAAAAGCAAACAGTACAACCACGCCCAATGATGCTGCTCCCGGTGGTAATAAAGCCAAACTGGTTTTATCGAACGGTACCGAAGTAGTGCTGAACGAAACAGGTGATGGTATCATCAACGGGGAAAGCAACTGTCGTGTCAAAAAACAGAACGAACAACTGGTATATGCTGCCGGTAACACGGCTGCGGCTGTGGGTTATAATACACTGTGTACACCCAAAGGCGGCCAGTACAGCGTTGTATTGCCCGATGGAACAAGGGTATGGCTGAATGCAGCAAGCTCCTTGCATTATCCCACCTTGTTCACTGGTAAAGAACGCCAGGTAGAGTTGAAAGGGGAAGCCTATTTTGAAGTAGCCACCAACCAGTCCATGCCTTTTGTGGTGCAGGTAAACGATATGCATATACAGGTACTGGGCACCAGTTTTAATGTGATGGCTTACAGTGATGAAAAAAATATCAATACCACCCTGTTAAACGGGGCAGTGAAAATTGCCGCGGGCAACGAAACAGCATTGCTACACCCGGGGCAGCAGGCCAGCTGGAACAGCCATACAGCACAAATACATGTTACAGCTGCAGATACAGACCAGGCGATGGCCTGGAAGAACGGGCAGTTCTATTTTAAAGATGCAAGCGTTGAAGCTGTGATGCGCCAGCTTTGCCGCTGGTACGATGTGGAAGTGAAATACGAAGGGCCCGTGACCGAACATAAGTTTGTTGGGCGTATCTGGCGTTCGTACACGCTTTCACAGGCATTGGCTTTGTTGCAGGCAAGTGAAGTACATTTTCGTATTGAAGGCAAACTGCTTATTGTAAACTCATAAAAATCTTTTACCCACCAAATGACGCAGATGAAAACATGATCCTGGCCAGGATATAACCTCAAAAAAACAGGAGCGGGTCCAAGCGCTCCTGCTGAAAGGATTAATCCAAAACAACGCAAATTTCCGGTTACCATTGATTGTTTAACCCCTCCGGACTAAACTCCGGATAAACAAAACAAATTTATGTATTTAAACCATTATGGCAGGGCCCTTCGTGCGCTGAGGGCACTGTCATCCAAAACACTGCTGGGCATGCGGTTGACCTTTGTGCTGCTAACCCTTGCCAGTTTACAGGTTACTGCAAAAGGCTTATCGCAAAAAATCTCGCTCTCCGAAAAAAATGTCCCGCTTGAAAATGTATTGAACCAAATAGAACGGCAAACAGGCTTATTATTCTGGTACGATCACCAGAAACTGGACCTCTCCCGCAATATGGTGGATATTCATATTAAAAATGCAAGCCTGGATGAAGTATTGAAACTGTGTTTAAAAGATGCAGGTATAACCTATAAGATCGTTGAGAAAAATATTATCCTTCAAAAAGGAACTGCTCCTGAACAGGCTGATGCACCATTACCCGATAAACCGGTAAAAGGAAAAGTGACAGATGAGAAGGGAAAAGCATTGCAGGGTGTTTCAGTACAGATCAAAGGCGCTAAAAAAGGGACTGTAACAGATGCAGATGGCTATTTTACGTTGAATGTAAATGAAGGTGAGGAGCTGGTGTTTTCGATGGTAGGGTATAAGACCTACAATATGATTGCATCTGCATCACGCAGCGTTAATATACAACTGAACCCCGATGCGGGTAACCTGGAAGATGTTGTTATTGTGGGATACGGATCGCAGAAGCAGGTGAACCTTACCGGTGCAGTGGCCACCGTAAAAGGCGATGTACTGGAAAGCAGGCCTATCACCCGCTTGTCGCAGGGGCTGCAGGGAGTGATAGGCAACCTGAATATTACCACCACCACCAGCGGCGGTGATCCCAGTGCCAAACCTTCTATCAACATCAGGGGATATACAGGGTTGAGTTCAACCGGTCCGCCACTGGTGGTAATAGATGGTGTGCCGGGTGGTGATATAAATGCGCTGAACCCAAATGATATTGAAAGTATTTCTGTGCTGAAAGATGCCGCCTCTTCTTCTATCTATGGCTCAAGTGCGCCTTATGGTGTGCTGATGATCACCACCAAAACAGGTAAACGGAACAAGCCGGCAACAGTGAGCTATAACAACAACCTTTCCTGGAGCCAGCCCATCAACCTGCCTAAGATGCTGAACTCGCTTGATTTTGCCAATTTGTATAACGATGCTTTTGTAAATGCTGGCCGTGCACCTTTTTTTGATGATGCCACCATCCAGCGTATCAAAGACTACCAGGCCGGTAAGCTGAAAACAGAAACCATTAAAGACCCGCAATCGAATAACTGGTATTCCTGGGATAAAGGCAATGCCAATAACGACTTCTTTAAAATTTATTTCAGAAACTGGGCTCCCAGCCAGCAGCATAACATCAATGTTTCGGGGGGTAATGCTTCTACTACTTATTATGTGGGACTGGGTTATACCGGCAAAGGCGGGTTGTACAATTATGGTGATGATAAATATAAACGTTACAATATCAAATCGAACCTTTCTACTGATATCAATAAATGGATATCGTTTAACCTGCGGGGTAATTTTTCGCGCGAAACCTACAATACACCCAATACCTATCCAGGGCAAACAGGGGGCAATTATATGCACCAGATTGCGCGCAAATTTCCAACGGTTCCTTTGCACAATCCTGATGGCGGTTACTCAGATGCATCCAATGTATTGCTGATGAGCAATGGCGGCCGTTTTACCAGTACAAGTGATGCTGCCCTGGTTACCGGTGAATTTGTGATAAAACCATTGCCGGGCTGGGATATTGTGGCCAACTATACATTCGATGGTACCTATTACAATGAAAAGAATCATGTTAAAACAGTGTACATCACACTGCCTGATGGCTCTTTGTCACCTTCCGGCGGTACTTTTCCCAACAGCCTCAGCGAAAATTATTATAACAGGGATCACCAGGTGATCAACGCCTATACTTCTTATGAAAAAAGAGTGAAACGCAATTATTTTAAAGTGCTGGGCGGGTATATCAGGGACCTGATCAATTATAAATCCCTGTCAGGAAGCAATACCAATTTGTACTCTGATAATGTGCCTTCTCTTAACCTTACTTATGGCAGCAATTTCAGTTCAACAGACCTGTTGAGACAACTGGCTACAGAAGGTTTCTTCGGCAGGCTCAATTATAATTTTGATGAGAAATACCTGCTGGAACTGGATGGGAGATATGATGCCACATCCCGCTTTTTACCCAGTGTACGCTGGCAGTTGTATGGTGGTGTATCTGCAGGATATAATATGCACAAAGAAAAATTCTGGCGTTCAATAGAGCCTTATGTGAACACCTTTAAGATCCGCGGCTCTTATGGTTCGCAGGGCGACCAGAGCTATTTTGACGATCCCAGCCGTCTTAATTACTATCCTTTTTACCCGGCACTGGGTGTGGCATCTCCCAATGGTACCAACTGGCTGTTCGGCAGCTCAAGACAGGCCTATACCACACAGCCCGGCCTGGTGGATCCTTCGCTTACCTGGGCTAAACCCATTACAATGGATATTGGTGTGGATGCCGGTTTTCTCAACAACAGGTTATCTGCCAGCTTCGACTGGTACAGCAGGAAGATTGAACAATACATAGGGCCCAGCCAGGCTTTACCTGCAGTACTGGGAACAGCTGCACCGGTGATCAATAACACGCAAATAGAAACTAAAGGTTTTGAACTTACTATCAACTGGAGCGACAAAATTGGTAAGCTTAATTATCATATAAGGGGTGTATTGAGTGATTATACAGGCAAAGTGTTACAGTATCCCAATCCTACCAAACTATTGTCATCTACTTATTACAGTGGTGCAAAAATTGGTGAAATATGGGGTTATGTAACAGAAGGATTGTTTAAAGGTACTGATGAGGTCAGCAAAGCCGCCGATCAATCATACCTGTATTCGAGATGGACACAAGGAGATGTACATTACAAAGACCTTAATGGCGATGGTAAGATAGATATCGGCAACAATACTGTATCGAACCCGGGCGATAGAAAAGTGATCGGTAATAATACCCCGCGCTATGCCTATGGTTTTACGCTGGATGCAGAATGGAAAGGGTTTGATTTCTCCATATTTCTGCAGGGCATCGCCAAAAGGGATGCCTGGGTCGGTTCCAACTATTTCTGGGGTGTAGTGGGTGATGAATGGCAGAGCTCTCCATTCACTGTTCACACCAACCGCTGGACCACCCAGAACCCGAATGGTTATTTTCCCAAGTATTATATGAGTGGTGAAAATGGTAAGAACTCACAAACACAAACGCGTTACCTGCAGAATGCATCGTATATGCGTATCAAGAACCTGCAGCTGGGCTATTCACTGCCCAGGCAAACCATACAGAAGCTGAAACTGCAGCGGGTACGTGTATATGTAAGTGCCGATAACCTGGCCACATTCACCAAGCTCATTAAAACAATGGACCCCGAACTGTCTATCAGCGATGCAAAAATATACCCGCTGCAACGCACTTTGTCTGCCGGGTTAAATGTGACCTTCTGATAGCTATTGTTCAAGTAAAACGAAAAAGATTATGAAACGATCAATAACAGGCCTGCTGGCGTTTTGTGTGGCTATACTGGTATCCTGTAAAAAAGACGGTTTTCTTGACCGCACACCTTTATCACAGATCAGTGAAGCCGAATACTGGAAAACAACAAGCGACCTGCAGCTCTATTGTAATAATTTTTACAATACCATTTTTCCTTCTTATACAGGGTTTGGTTCAACGGGTATTTACGGACAGGATGCTGACCAGGGCAGTGATAATATGATCGCCATGGGGTACAATACCTTCTTGAATGGGGAAGCGACTATCCCGGCCACCGGTGGTGGATGGGACTGGACCACTCTGCGCAATATCAATTATTTCATGGCCAACTATAACAAAGTAGCAGCTTCCTGGGATAATGTAAAACCATTCGTAGGGGAAGCTTTGTTTTTCCGTGCCTGGTATTATTATGGCATGCTGAAAAATTTTGGCAATCTTCCCTGGATAGGCAAACCGTTGTCTGTTGCTTCAGGCGAATTATACGGCCCCAGACTGGCGCGCAATATCATTGCCGATTCAATACTGCAGGATCTTGACAGGGCCATTGATTACCTGCCCACCAAAAGCAAACAGCAGGCCATGCGTATCACCAAAGAAGCTGCCATGGCTTTCTGTTCACGTGTTGCATTATACGAAGGTACCTGGGAAAAATACCATGCTAATGATGCTTTTGGTGTACAGGGGCAGGATGGAACCAAATACCTGCAGAAAGCAGCTACAGTGGCAGAGACATTGATCAACTCCAATGTACATAACCTGGATAATGTGGGTGTTGCCAATGGCTACTGGCGGTTGTTTAACCAGACAGATTACAGCGGCAGCAACGAGATCATGCTGTGGCGCAGGTACGATGTCGCGGCAGGTGTTGCGCACAACTGGCACAGGTACACTTACCTGGGAGCAGGCAGAGGGGTGACCAAAGGCCTGGTAGATGCCTATTTGTGTACAGATGGGAAACCCATTTCGGGCAATGCTCTGTACCAGGGTGATGATTCGTTGACCCGTGTTGTGGCCAACAGGGATCCGCGGCTGAGCCAGACCATTTACCTGCCTGGTTATGTGGCTACCACCAATCAGCCCAATGGTGCGCCGGATGTATTGTTCAAGGCACCTGCATTCGATGCGGCCAATGAGAACAAATGCGCTACAGGCTATCAATTATATAAAGGCAATAATCCCGACTATTACCAGCAGTATGCTTCTTCAGTAGGTACTACGGGGTTGATCTTTATCCGTTATGCAGAAGTGCTGCTGAATTTTGCAGAAGCCAAAGCCGAACTGGGTACACTATCGCAGGCTGATGCAGATAAAAGCATCAATAAATTACGTTTGCGTGTAGGCATGCCTGTGCTGAACATCAGCGCTATCACACCCGACCCGCAATGGCAGTTCAGCAATCTTTCTCCGCTGATCAATGAGGTAAGAAGGGAAAGGCGTGTTGAACTGGCCTGTGAAGGTTTCAGAAGAGATGATATTTTCCGCTGGGCAGCGGCTGATAAACTGATACTGGGCTGGAAACCCAAAGGTGCCAAAAAAGCACAATGGACCACGCTTTTCCCCGCCAGTGTACTGAACAGTTATCCGGTGGATGCCAACGGTTATATTGAACTGTTCCAGAATATACCCGCCATGAGCGCAGGCTACCAGTTTAAAACCGGCCGGAATTACCTGTCGCCCATACCTACCAATGAATTAACCCTGAACGGTCAGTTGAAACAAAACCCCGGATGGTGAAATAGCAGTCATAAAACAGCACATCATGCGTAAAATTGTCTTACTGTTACTTACCGCAATGTTGGTCCGGTATGCCGGCGCCCAGCCAAAATTGTTGCTCACAGATCCACTGGAACCGCTGTTCCCCGATTCGAATCACCTGGCCGGTTACAGTAACCAATACGCTATTGATTTTCCTGCGGGTACTATCGCTGATGTTCACCTGTTGCTGCAGGCTGGTACAGGAGAAACATGTACTATTACTGCATCACTGAACGGAAAAGAACTGCCGCTGGCTTACTGGAGTAAGCTGGTGGCAGTTCCTGTTGAACAGAACACCGGGCTGGACAGCAGGACGGAGCGGTACAAGCACACCATCAATCCTTATGTGATCAGGCGTGCACCTTTTCGGGTGTATGAAGCTATTGTGCCGGTAAAGTCTGCACAACTGGTTACCGATAATCCTTTTACTGCCTTTCGCCTGGCTATCCCGCCCGGTGCTTTTAACGGCAGTGGCAACCACAAAGTGCAGATCACTGTACAGGGCAAACACTGGAAACAGACCGCTGTGTTCACTGCCCGGGTGCATAACAAGCAATTGCCGGCATTACGCAACAGCCGCTTTTTTTATACCAACTGGTTTAGTCTTTCGCGGATGGAAAAACAATACCATCTTGAAAGATGGACAAAACCCTGGTTCATGATGCTGGACAAATATGCAGGTTTAATGGCCGCGGGAAGACAGAACTGTATTGCCATACCCGGTGAACTGATCACTGTTGAAAACGGGAAAATTTCGCTCGATGAAGAAAAAATGTATCGCTTTATTGAAGTGTTCCGTAAGTATGGTTTCCGGTATTTTGAATCGCCTCACCTGATGTATCGCGGCGATAATGATGATTGGGGTGATCCTGAATTAAAACTGGCACTTACCAAAAAACGTTACTACACAGCCGAAGCCAGGAAAGAAGTGGACACACTGGTTACACTGATCAAACATTTTACTGAACGTTACCAGTTAACCAATAGCTGGCTGCAGCATATTTCTGATGAGCCAACAAAGGTGCAGGCAGCCTGTTACCGAGCAGTGGTGAAACAGGTGAAATCGATTTATCCCGAAGTGAAAATTATGGAAGCGACCAACGATAAAGACAGTCTTGCCGGATCTGTAGATTTGTGGTGCCCGCTGATCAATGATTTCCAGGAAAACGAAGCGTTCTTCAACAAAAGAGTTGCCCTTGGCGACAAAGTACTGGTGTACACCTGCCTGATACCTGGCGGCAAATGGCTCAACCGCCTGCTTGACCAGGAGCGGTTACGCGAAGTGTATTTTGGTTGGGGAGCTGCTAAATACCATAGCTTTGGTTTTTTACACTGGGGCTTAAACCAGTACGATGCTGATCCCTGGCTGCAAACAGTGGTGCATCATCCGGCACCGGGGGCAGGAGGCAATAATTTTCTTCCCGCGGGAGATACGCATATTATTTATCCCGGTGAAGAAGGGCCGCTGTCTTCTGTTCGTTTTGAAGCGCACCGCGTGGGTATTGAAGACTATGAGCTGCTGACTGATCTTGCAGGGAAAGATCCGCAGAAAGCATCGCAACTCATTGATTCATTGTTCTGTTCGTACACAACATACAACACTTCTGTAAAAACATACAGGGAAGTACGCCGGCAGTTGCTGGAAGCTGTGATGAAATAGTGCTGTGATGAGGTGGGCGGATGTACGATGTACGATGTGGATGTAGGATGTGGATGTAGGATGTTTTGGAAAGCATAGACATGCGTTGTTTATGCTTTGTTCAAAACTGTTCGATGATAAGTATATAGCCGAATAATATGAGCCGGATACATCTTTTTTTACCTGCATGTTTTTGTGCAGTGTTGTTTACCTGCCAGCCGCTTCTGGCACAGCAGGTAAAGCAGCCTAATATTATCCTGTTCCTGGTAGATGATATGGGATGGGAAGACAGTAGTGTTCCTTTCTGGGATCAGCTTACGGCTGCCAACAGGCAATACCATACACCCAATATGGAACGGCTGGCCAGTGAGGGAATGAAACTGACCAATGCGTATGCCACACCTGTCTGCACACCATCGCGTGTAAGTTTGATGACAGGCATGAATGCAGCCCATCACCGGGTGACCAACTGGACCAGTCCATTGAAAAACACCAGCACCGACGATAAAGACAGTGTATTGGATGGGGTGAACTGGAACATCAACGGGCTTAGCATTACTGATACCTTGCCGCGCAGTACCAGGGCTACGCCGCTTCCTGAGATATTGAAACAGGCAGGTTATTTTACCATACATGTGGGCAAAGCGCATTTTGCGCCACAGGGCACACCCTGTGCTAATCCTGTAAACATGGGTTTCCTGGTTAACATTGCTGGGCATGCTGCCGGTCATCCGCAAAGCTATCTTAGCGAAGAAAATTATGGCAATATGCCCGGCCAGGCAACTGCACAGGCAGTTCCAGACCTGGAAGCCTATTATGGATCGGGTACTTTTTTAACAGAAGCGCTTACCCAGCGCGCCATCCAGGCGCTTGAACACCCGGTACAACAACACCAGCCTTTCTTTTTATACCTCGCGCACTATGCTGTGCATGTACCACTGATGGCCGACAAACGGTTTTACCAGTCGTATATCGATAAAGGTATGGCCGTGGCAGAAGCCCGCTATGCTTCCATGATTGAAGGGATGGATAAAAGCCTGGGTGATATCATGCACTATCTTGAAAACAGGAAGATCGACAAGAACACCATTATCCTCTTTATGTCTGATAATGGCGGACTGGCACTTGCCCCGCCCAGGGGCGGAGCGCCTTTTACACAGAACTATCCGCTGCAGGCAGGCAAGGGCTCCGTATACGAAGGCGGTATCCGCGAACCAATGCTGGTGAAATGGCCGGGTGTAACAACAGGCGGTTCGGTAACAAAACAATATGTGGCGATAGAAGATTTTTTTCCTTCACTGCTGGAGATGGCAGGCATCCGGCAATACCATACTATCCAGGATGTGGATGGAAAAAGTTTTGTTCCGCTGCTGCACAACCCCGCTTTGGCAGATACAGGCAGGTGCCTGGTATGGCATTATCCCAATAAATGGATCCCGCACGACGGGCCGGGCATCAATTATGCCAGTGCTATCAGGCAGGGCAGCTGGAAGCTGGTGTACCTGATGAAACAGGGCAAACTGCAGTTATTCAACCTGGATAAGGATATCGGCGAACAGCAGGATGTATCTGCTGCTCATCCTGCCAAAGTAAAAGCATTGGCACAGCTGCTCACAACAAAATTAAAATACTGGCAGGCACAGCTGCCGCGGTATAAACAAACAGGCCGGCAGGTACCCTGGCCTGATGAGCTGTTGCATGACCGATGAATTTTTATCCTCTTTCGCCAGCACAGGATGCTGAAAAAGTTTATAATTATCTTCAGCCCGGTAAAAAGAATGTAAATCACTATGAATAAACCAAGTATTTGTTTAGCAATGACCCTGCTGTTAACTGCCGGCAGCCGGCAGTTGCAGGCCCAGGATAAAACTGCAGGAAACTATGTCGTGTTCAATCCTGGCGATACTGAAGCCGATAAGATCCGCAAAGCGGCACATGTACACCCTTCTGAAAGGCAATTGAACTGGCAGGAAAAAGAGCTGACCGCTTTTTTTCATTTTGGTGTAAACACTTTCAGCAACCGCGAATGGGGCGATGGAAGAGAAGATCCTGCTATTTTCAATCCCACCAACCTGGACGCAGACCAGTGGGTACGTACTTGTAAAGATGCAGGTATCAGGCAGGTGATACTTACTGCGAAGCATCATGATGGCTTTTGCCTGTGGCCCAGCAAATACACTGCGCATTCTGTAAAGAACAGTCCCTGGAAAAATGGTAAAGGCGATGTGGTAAAAGAAGTGGCGCAGGCCTGTAGAAAATACAATATAGGCTTTGGCGTATACCTCTCGCCCTGGGATCGTAATGCTGCTTTCTATGGCGATTCTGCGAAATACAATACCTATTTCATCAACCAGCTAACAGAACTGCTCACACAGTATGGTAAAGTGGATGAAGTATGGTTTGATGGTGCCAATGGCGAAGGGCCCAACGGGAAAAAACAGGTATATGATTTTGAAAACTGGTATAAGCTGATCCGCAAACTACAGCCCCAGGCGGTGATCGCCATTATGGGGCCTGATGTTCGCTGGGTAGGCACAGAAAGCGGTTATGGCCGTACTACCGAATGGAGCGTGCTGCCAGTAAATGCCAGGCTGCAGCAAAGTATTGCCGCCAATTCACAAAAGGATATCAATTTTGTTCCCAAAGGGGACATGACAGGTGATGACCTGGGTGCCAGGAGTAAAATTGTACATGCACAGGGACTGATCTGGTATCCTGCAGAAACAGATGTGTCTATCAGGCCGGGATGGTTTTATCATGCCGCGGAGGATGATAAAGTAAAATCCCCCGAAAAATTACTCGATATCTATTATAGCTCGGTAGGCCGCAATGGTGTTTTGCTGCTGAACATTCCACCCGGCAAGGATGGTAAAATACAGCCACCCGATGTGCAGCACCTCCAGGAGTGGAAAAGACTGCGTGATGAAACATTCCGGCGCAACCTGCTGAAAGATGCTGCCGTGCAATGTGATAACGGCCTGCGCAATGAAGCACTCACGGATAATAACAACAATACCTGGTGGACAACCAAAGGAAATGATACCAGTACCGTGATCAATTTTACCCTGCCCACTGCGGTAAATGTTGATGTATTGCTGCTGCAGGAGAATATACGCGAAGGGCAGCGCATAGAGCAATTTACCCTGGAATACCAGGATGGCAGTTCATGGAAAACCATAGCTGAAGGTACCACTGTAGGCTACAAACGGCTGCTGCGCTTTGCTCCTGTAACTGTCCGTAACCTGCGGTTGCGTATCAGCTCATCCAGGATGAACCCGACATTGGCATCAGTAGGATTGTATAAGCAGGCACAATAAAAATAATAGTGCCGGTTTTACTGCAACAGCAGCCGGCATCCGCAAACACAAAGCCGGGCCCGCAGATGGTTTATTGCCATACCGGGGCCCGGTGAATTTAAAGGAACGCTTTTCGCAGTTTATTTTAGTTTAATAAATGGCAACGCTCGTTTCATATGTCCGTCTGTGATCACTATAAAATAAAGACCATTGGGCAGGGAGCTTACAGTAAGTTGTTTCTGTAATGATCCTTTAATCAATGTAAATTTTTCTGTGCTGACTATTTTCCCGTCGGCAGCTACAATGTTTACCTGTAAAATTCTTTGTCTTGCAGTGAGCAGCGAAAGGTTCAACGGTCCGCTGAATACCGGGTTGGGCCAAACCAATGCCCAGAACCTTGCAAAGGTGACAGGTATATCCACATTCAGTGTATCGCTGTAGGCGACAAAATTATCGGCACCATTGGCTTTTACACGGTAATAATTTTTACCGGTAACAGGGTCACCGTCTGCATACTGGTAACTGGCTGGCAGATCGGGGCCGCCTTTAGCTGTAGCAGTATATATAGTCTGGAAAGCTGCGTTGGTGCCGTCGCTTCTTTGCAGTTCAAAACTGGTGATACTGTTTTCTTTCCCCGTTTGCCATTGCAGTATGTTTTCGTCGCCCTGTTGGTGCAGTGTGAAATTTTTCAGCTGTACCGAAGGCGGATAAATGCGGATACTGATGGTGTCGCTAAATACATGAAAATGCCCACTATTGCCGCCAATGCCAAGCATATAATAGTTATATCCTGTATCAGGCGCGGGATCAGTGAAATCATAGGCTGTTGGCCGGTCGAGAGCGCCCTGGCCTTTCAATTGGCCAATACGCACAAAATTGTAGTTGCGTGGCCCCAGGCCTTTGCTTCTGAATATATCAAAATAATTAATTTTTTTCTCCGTACCGGTCACCCAGTGCAGATGCGTTTGTTTGGACCCGGATAACTGCACGGTAAAGCTGTCGATCCGCACAATAGCCCCTGGCTCAAACTTCAGCTCGCATATTGCGCTGTCTTTAACTGTTTCCACGCCATTGAATGCTGTCCAGTACAATGTGTCTTTGCCAAGGTAATTGGGATTATAACACAGGTAGCTCATCCCGTTAATAAACCGGCGCACAATTCTTTCATTTGCCCCTACATCATGCGAATTACCGGCTACATCCACCAGTGTCAGTTTGCCGTATTTGGGTAACCTGGTAATGGTAATGGCTGCCAGCTCTCCCTTGCCGCTATATCCTTTAACGAAATCGGCAGCAGAGAAATAGTTTCTCACCTGGGCATCCATTATTTTACTGATCGGGCGGATGGTATCGGTGATATGCTTCCCGTTCACCCTGAACAATGTGTTGCCGATAGCAATAATAAAACCCGTATCTGAAAAGATCTTATTGGGTGGGTAAGGGGCCGCTGTTAATACCTGCGCATAGGCGCTGTTGGCATTGGCTGCTACAAAATAAGCATGCGTACCAAAGTTAGGTGGGGCGTAGTTGTACAAGATATCTCCTTTGCTGGTAATACCTGTAAGCCATACTTCACCTGCATAAAAGGTTTTCCGTTGTATAGAGCCATCCGGTCGCCTGAGCCAGATAGCATTATGACCACTGCTGTCAGCTCTCGGATAGGCGAGATACTGGTTACTGCTGTAATACATACCATGCCCCGCCACTGAGGTTAATTTATACCTGCCCAATATGGTAATGCGCCCTTTATTGTATAACAGCATTGAATCGAAGCCGATGCTCTGGTCGTATTTGCAAAAAACAACCCCGCTGTCTCCTACTGCAAATGCCTGCAGCAGTGGATGCCCGTTTGTACCTGTATAAAGTGTGGTACTATGCTGGTTGTAGTATCTCTTGAGTACATCATTGTTATCAACCCTGTCGCAATAAAAAACGGTTCCATTCTCGGTAACGGTCAGCAGGCTGCCACCCGAAACGGTATTGGTGATCTGCACAGTATTGGCGCTATCCAGGTTTTTCAGGTACAGGTTATTGTCTTTAACCCATACCACATATTTGCCCGCAACAAAGGGTCTTCCTATATTGGCAATATTCGAATCCAGCACAGTGTATTTATTGCCCTCAAAACGCCAGTCGATCAGCCTGTCAGGATGATTTCCCTGGGGAGGAGCATGAATGATCGCGCCGTAATAGGTGGCATAACCTGATAAATTCTGCACATAAAAATCATACAACACACTGCTGTCCGGGAAATAATGCGTGATTCTGGTAGCAGAATCAGTGAGTGTCGGTAGCATGTTCAAACCCAGTATTTTACCATGCTGCTGGTCCTGTATAGCTCCTACGGCTGTATAAAAAGGTTGCAGGTAGGGGCTAGCCTCTACAAACAGCGGAATTTCCCAACCGGCAGATTGTTTACCGGGAGCAAAGACAGAAATTGGGGCATAAGTATTGCCACCATTGTGATACGAAAGATCAGCCATCCCTTTTACAACAGAATCTTTGGTGGTGGCCATGAATACAGGATAACGGTCGGGGTCGCTGCCGGGGGCATTCCAGGGCTGGGTGTAACTGAGACTTACTGAATAGCTTTTACTGGTATCGTGCCCATGATAGATCACTTCTACGGGCAGCAGTGGCCTTGCCACCGAATACGGTGCAGGCTGTACCACGGTAATATCAGGCGGAATACTGTAAATAAAATTAACCGATGCAGAATCGCAGTTGTTAAATGCATCGGTCGCATACACGGTTAAACGGGTGGTATCCTGCGGCAGACCAGTGATATTGAGCGTACCTTCATAATTGTAGTATGCATTATTGGCGACGGCTGTTAACACCGTGGTTCTGCCTCCGGCAACAGCTGTTACGCTGGAGACGGCATTGACCGACTGCACCAGCACTTGTATTGATAGCGGATTGTCGGAAATGAAATTGGTACCCGGGGCATTAAAGGTAATAGTGATACCCGCAAAGATTCTACCTGTTAAAAGTGTAAAGATGAGCAATAGGCATAGGTTTTTCATTAACATAACGGGGAGTTAGTTTGGATGATACAATAAAATAGAATGCTGTTTTGGGGAATGGATTAAAACCGGATAGGGATGAAAATGCGAGGGGGGGGAGAGTTAAACCGGGATAAAAATATGATAAATGTATAATATATGCAAGTCTGCTGCCGGTGATAATATAAATTTTATATATCGGTACATCATGGTTTAGCAACAGTCCGGGTTAGCCAGTCTCTTTACAGCTGCCATTTCCGGGGCGAAATTTTCCGTATTTTGCATGTTGCTGCTTTATGACGGATAACTACGCATATAACCATACCGAAAATGAACTGATGCAGCAGGTGGCATCAGGTAACAGGCAGGCATATGCTGTTTTGTACAGTAGTTATATGCCCAGGTTGTATCATTATCTTCTCCCGCTGCTCAATGAATCCAAACAGGATACAGAGGAAATCATCCAGGAAGTTTTTCTGGGTATCTGGGAAAAGCGTGCCTCCCTCGTCGCCGTGCAATCGTTTCGTGCGTATGTGTTTCGCATTGCACGCAATAAACTGGTCGACCTGCACCGCGCCCGCAAGGCACAGAGCCGCCTGGCCGGCAGGGTACAAATCATTACAAAGCAGCAGGTGATTACACCGGAAGAAGATGTGCTGTTTATCCAGTACAATAAAGTGGCACATGAGGCCATAGGCAGGCTCTCGCCCAAAAAAAGAGAGATCTTCCGCCTGAGCACGCAGGAAGAACTTAGTATGCCTGAGATCGCTGAAAAACTCGGTATCTCCCGCTCGGTCGTGAAAAAACAACTTTATGCCGCCCGGCAGTTTGTAAAAAATTACCTGCAGCACAATGCAGAATGGATGGTCATCAGTTTTTTCCTGCTTAGACTTCACAATATATTGTAATAAAAAATATGTAAAATATTTTCTTGCTGCAGGGGGCCTGTAGCAGGCTTTGCTACGACTTATACAAAATGCAGGTTCAATGATGCAAGAGGAAGAGCTGCAGCAGATGATTCGGCGTTTGGTAGAACGCAGTTATTCACCCGAAGAATTACAAACATTTCTTGCCTGGCTCGATCAGCTGGATGAGGCCGCTTATGCGAAAGTGCTGAATATTTATTACAGGGAAATGGATAAAGCTGAACCTGCCGTCATGCCTTCACAGGAAGCGCTGGCCCGCAGGCTGGAACAACGGCTCGACACTTTGCCTGCGAACAGAACAGCCGAACAGCAAAAAAATGATCACCTGCATAAGCACAGCACCAGGCAATGGGCGGTTGCCGCTGCTGCACTGGCAGCCATTGTTATTGTTAGTGCAGTGATATACTTCACAGGACACCGGCCAACACAAGTGGCTGGTGTGGCCGTACAAACTGCAGTGAAACACGACGTGGAACCCGGTGGTGACAAGGCTTTGCTGACACTGGCAGACGGAACAGTGATCCGGCTGGATACGGCCCGCAACGGCATGCTGTCTCATCAGTTGAATACCACTGTTCGTAAACAGGATGGGCAGCTGATTATCCAGGCTACTGCGGCAGATATACAGCCGGGGATAATACCATACAACACCATCTCCACACCAAGGGGCGGACAATTCCAGGTACTGCTTCCCGATGGCAGCCATGTATGGCTGAATGCCGCATCATCACTGAAGTTCCCGTTAAGCTTTACAGGAAATGAAAGAACGGTAGAGCTGAAAGGCGAAGGCTATTTTGAAATAGCTAGGAATACGACAGCACCTTTTTTTGTTAAGGCAGGCAATATGCAGGTGCAGGTGATGGGAACGCAGTTCAATATCATGGCATATGCCGATGAACAGGCAGTGAGTACAACTTTGCTGGAAGGTGCGGTTCGTGTTGGCGGTAGCAATGGCCAGCAGCAGGTGTTAAAACCGGGACAACAGGCTGTTATGCAAAATGCTTCAGCACAACTGGCCATAACATCAATGAACAACGCCGATCTTGAACAGGTGGTTGCCTGGAAAAACGGGGTGTTCTCTTTCCAGGATGCAACGGTAGAAACTGTTATGCGGCAATTAAGCAGGTGGTACGATATAGAGGTGGTTTATGATGGCCCCGTGAAGGAGCGGCAACTGGTAGGACAGGTATACCGGAGCTATACTTTGTCTCAGGTACTTGCCGTACTGGAAGCTGCCGGTATGCATTTCAGGCTCGAGAACAGGAAGCTGGTGGTGAGGTGATGTGGGGTATATGTACGATGTGGGATGTACGATGTAGGATGTGTGATGTGTGTATGATGTAGGATCTGTGATGGGTGACTATGCTGCGCAGAAGTGGTGCCGGGTATAAAAGAAAAAAATAACAATAACAATAACTATTTGCGGATGCGGCTACACTGAAAATGCCGAGGGTCTGCTGTTACTGAATAACAACTGCTAATAATTAACCAAACACTGCCACGCTATGTATGTAAACTTCCAGGGTAAAGCCCGGCGGATGCGGCCTGCTTTACCGGTTAAAATGTTACTGGTTATGAGAATGCTCGCTCTGTGCATGTTAATTACCTGTCTCCATGTAAGCGCTGCAGGTATTTCCCAGAAACTGACACTCCATTTGGAAAATGCACCACTGGAAAAGGTTTTTGCCGAAATAAAAAAACAAAGCGGCTACCTGTTCTTGTACGATCACAAAACAATTGATCTGTCCAGGCTGGTGAATATCCGGGTGAAAGATGCACCGCTTACAGCTGTGCTGGATGAATGTTTCAAAAACCAGGATATCGCTTACCAGGTAGTGGAAAAAAACATCATTCTTAAAAAGAAAGAAGAAAGCAGTAGTACTTATGTATTGCAGGCTGCTGCCGATACTGCTGTCACGGTAAAAGGAAGGGTGATGGATGAAAAAGGCGAACCGCTGGCAGGGGTATCTGTAGTGGCTTCGGGCAGTAATATGCGCACGCAGACAGATAAAAAT
Source organism: uncultured Deminuibacter sp. (assembly GCA_966424055.1). Taxonomy (GTDB): domain Bacteria; phylum Bacteroidota; class Bacteroidia; order Chitinophagales; family Chitinophagaceae; genus Deminuibacter. Next base: position 37,382 of record CBJLMB010000029.1, read on the forward strand.
GGTGCTTTCTCAATAAAACTGCCGGGCGAAAATGTACACCTGCAATTCAGTTTTATCGGCTACGATACGCAGGAGCTTGCTGTTCCGCAGAGCCATTCCCTGTCAGTAACCCTGGTGCCCAACCAGAATAAACTGAACGAAGTAGTGGTTACCGCATTGGGTATAACCCGTAAAGAACGGTCAGTAGGGTATGCTACCCAGGAAGTGAAAGGGGATAACCTTACTGCCGCTAAAGAGCAAAATGTACTGGGTGCACTGGCAGGCAAGGTGGCCGGTGTGCAGGTATCAGGATCTTCGGGTGCCAGCATGGGGGGTACGCAGAAAATACAGATCAGGGGTGTGAATTCTGTTACCGGCACAGGCGAACCCTTGATCGTGGTAGACAATACACCGGTTTCCAATTCCAACTACGCCAGCAAAAATGGCCGTGACTATGGCAATATTTCGCAGGACATCAATCCCGATGATATTGAATCGGTGAATGTGCTGAAAGGTCCTGCTGCTTCTGCATTGTATGGTTTGCGCGGGCAGTATGGCGTGATCCTGATCACTACCAAAAAAGGAAGTAAAGCCAATCAGAAGCCGGTAGTGAGTTTCAGCTCTGCTTTTTCACTGGAGAAAGCCGGTAATTTCATGCCATTGCAGAATATGTATGGTGCCGGCAATAGCCTGAATTTTCCCACAACACCCATTAATGGGGTAGATACAAAATTTGTAGATGGCAGCTGGGACGAAAGCTGGGGACCAAAAATGGATGGCACATTGGTCCGGCAGCAATATAGTTTTTACCCGGCAGATCCCGATTTTGGTAAAGCCACTCCTTTTATTCCGCACCCTGACAATATCAAGCAGTATTTTGTAACCGGGCATACGCTGAATAACAATATTTCCTTTGCAGGCGGGGGACAGAACACCACATTCCGTTTGTCGTACAACAATACTGATATACATGGCATAGAGCCCAATACTTACCTGAAAAGAAACAACCTTTCTTTTAATGGCTCGCTGAATATAACACCCAAGCTGGTATTGTCAACCAGCCTGAATTATGCCAATAACAAAGCGCAGCGCCCTTCACAAGGCTACCAGTCGCTGGGCTCACGCAACATGTACCAGTGGTTTGAACGCAACCTGGATATGAATAAACTGAAACAGTACAAATACCCGGATGGCACTTTTTACCAGTGGAATGTGAACCCGCCCAACGATCAGGGTGTGTATGATAATATGACACCGATTGACTGGAATAATCCGTATTTTGATGCTTATGAAAACCCAGCGCACGATTCGCGCGATCATTTTTTTGGCAATGTGGGATTGTCTTACACGGTATTGCCTGGATTGCAGGTGAGTGGTTTTGTGCGGCAGGATGGCTTTACGCAAAACCTGGATACACGCAATGCAGAAGGTGGAAGGGGAACGCCCGGTTTCACCGTAGGCAAATATGAATCCACAGAAAGGAACTACGAATTCCTTGCCCAGTACAATAAAACATTCAACCAGTTCTCCCTGAGTGCCAACCTGGGTGGTAATATTCTTACACAGCGTTATACTTATCTGTACCAGGAAACAGTTGGCGGCCTGGCGGCCCCGGGCTTTTACAATATTGCCAATTCGGTTAACCGCCCCAGTGTAACCAACTATTTAAGAAAAAAAGAAGTGAGAAGTGCCTATGGTTCTGTAACGCTGGGATATAAAAATATTTATTTCCTGGATGCCTCACTGCGCAGGGATATCTCTTCTGCACTGCCGGCAGGTAACAATGCCTACCTTTATCCCTCTGTTTCCGGCAGTGTTTTATTCAGCGATCTGCTTAAATGGAAACCGCTTTCTTTTGGCAAACTGCGACTGGGCTTTGCACAGGCTGGTTCTGATATAGATGTGTACCTGACCTCACCTTCTTTTACGCTGGGCAATCCCTATAACAACAACTTCCCGATGTATGTGCCCGATAAATTGTACAATGATCAGTTGAAACCTTCATTGGGTACTTCTTATGAAGCGGGCCTGGATATGCGCTTCCTGAAAGACAGGATAGGCTTCAGCTTTACAGTGTATGAACAGCAGAATAAAGATGCCGTACTGCCGCTGGATGTGCCGGGAGCCAGCGGGTTCACCAGTTATACCATCAATGCAGGCAATATTCAAAATAAAGGATTTGAATTGTCATTAAATGCCATACCGGTAAAAATCCATTCCTTCAGCTGGAGCAGCACTTTCAATATGAGCCGCAATACCAGTTTGATCAAGGCATTGTACCCCGGTATCAATTCGCTTCAGCTGGATGCAAATACATATGCCAGTGTAAGCATGTACCTGCTGGCAAATGTAGGACAGGCATTCGGCTCTTTAGTGGGCAACGGCTACCAGCGCGATGCCAAAACAGGAAAGATCCTGCTGGATAATTCCAATATGCCTATGTGGGAAACCAATCACAATTTCGGCAGCGTGCTGCCAAGGTTTACCGGCGGATGGTTCAATACATTTACCTGGAAACATTTCGATCTAACCGCGATGATCGATTTCCAGAGCGGCGGCAAATTCTTCAGCTGGACAAAAATGCTGGCAGTGAAAAGCGGTCAGGCTGCTGAAACAGCGGCTATCAATGACAAAGGCAAAAATATCAGAGACCCCTTAGACCAGGGAGGTGGTATCAAAGTATCCGGCATTTCTGCATCAACCGGGCAGGAGGTGACCGCTTATGTAAATGCCAGGAGCTATTATCGCAACACGGTAGGCACCAAAATATACGAGCAGTGGTTGTTTGATGCTTCTTACATTAAAATGCGCGAAATAAGGCTGGGGTATACCTTCACCAAAGAACAGTATGCCGGGCTGCCTTTTAAAAGTCTGAACCTGGCTTTGATCACCAGGAACCCGTTTATGATATGGCAGAAAGCTCCAAAAGGCCTGAACCCTGCCGAGCTGGCTACCGGTGCCTCATCACTCAACTGGCTGGAAACAGGTCAGCTGGCCACAGCCCGCTCATACGGTGTTAACCTGAATATTACTTTTTAACAGACCCATCAATTGTAAGGTATGAAAAACAGAATATATATACTTATCGCCGGTGCAATACTGATGGCTGGATCTGCCTGTAACAAATTTGCCAGTGATATCAATGTAGATCCCAATCAGCCCACCAAACAATCCAATGCAGAGCTGCTTACCTATGCCATCATGCGTATGCCCGGCGTAATTGACCCCACACCGGGGGCTACTTCCACCGGCATTGAAGCTTCAGGCATGCTGTATGTGCAATACTGGGCAGAGAAGCCCTATACAGACGATTCGCGTTACCTGAACGTCAATTTTAATTTCTATGGTTTTTATTCAGACGGGCTGGCAAACCTGCAGGCCATACTGAACGCGAAGACCTTTAATGTGAATGAAGGATCTGTTGCTAACCAGAAAGCTGTTGCACGTATACTGAAAGCTTTTTATTTCTGGAATATCACTGACCGTTGGGGCGATGTACCATACTTTGAAGCCCTGAAAGGAAAGAATAACTTCACGCCGAAATACGATAGTCAGAAGGATATTTATTATGACCTGATGAAGGAATTGAAGGAAGCTGCTGCACAAATAGATAACGGCAACCCGGTTACAGGTGATATACTGTACAGTGGTAATATGGATAACTGGCGCCGCTTTGCCAACAGCCTGCGCATGCTGATGGCACTACGCCTGTCAAAAGCAGATCCTGCAAAGGGTAAACAGGAATTTACGGATGCACTGAATGGGGGCGTATTTACCAGCAACAACCAGAACGCTGTATATGTACACCTCACGGATGCCAATAACCAGAATTACTGGTATTATGTTACCCTTGTGCAAAACCGGAAATGGTTCTGGACTTCCAAAACCCTGGTGGATTATATGAAGCCACTGAAAGATCCGCGGCTGAAGACATTTGCAGATACAACTGCAAACGGCAATTACAATGGATTGCCTTATGGCCTGGATGATAATGCCGTAGGCCTTATACCTTCTTCATCTATCTCATTTATAGGAGAGCATGTACGCACGCAAAACGCGCCTACTTATATCACTACTTATGCCCAGGTACTGCTGGCGATCGCAGAAGCAGATAAATTGGGCTGGCTGCCTGGTGGCGATGCAGATGCGGCAGCCAGGTACAATGCGGCGATAGAAGCCTCCTTACGTCAATGGAACAGGATTACTTACAGGGGGTATAATGACAATAAAAACAACCAGGTGGAAAAAACACCCTACGACCCCAATGATGCCGGCGACACCACAGGCCTTGCCGCATATATGGCCATGCCCGATGTGGCCTATCAGCCCGGCAATGCATTAAAACAGATCGGTTATCAGCGCTGGGTACACTTGTATATGAATGGGTACGAAGCCTGGGCCGAATGGCGACGCACCAATTATCCCGCACTGTCACCGGCACCCGACAATAACAATACACCTATTCCCCGCAGACAGGCTTATCCAACAAAAGAACCCAATATCAATACGGCCAATTATAAAGCGGCTATAGCAGCCCAGCCGGGGCTCAATGGCAAAGATGATCTCAATGGCCGGGTTTGGTGGGATCAATAGATAGTAACCAGTGATCAACGGCCGTTCAGCAAACGGCCGTTGATCGTTTGATACCTTTTTCTTAAAACAGAATGGGTGACTGAATAAGTATTTTTGCGGGGTAAAGTAATCCGCTACCATTTAATTTTGCGTGATGAAAAAATGGATTTTTCCCGGAATAGTTTTGTGTACTGTTGTTTTCTATGCAACAGCAGCAGCTGCAGACAGCTTGCCGCCTGCCATAAAAGTGCTGGTGACCCGTGTACAGGAAAAATATGCACCTGATAAAAGAACAGCTGTTTTCCAGGTGCAGGCAATAACGGTAGATCCGCTGGCGCTTTCAGTGGAAACAACCGAGCCTGCAGCCCTGCATGAACTGGAATCATTACTGGGTAATACCCGGCCTGCTGTTGCGGTGCATGGTAAACTGCTGCCCGCAGCGGAACTGGGTGATAAGGTGTTCGGTATTGCAAGGCTCTCGGTTTGCAATAACAGGGCACAGCCCGCCAATGCAGCGGAGATGGTTACACAAACTTTACTGGGAACAGTGGTGGACATCCTGAAAAAGGAAAAGAATTATTATCTCGTACGCACACCAGATCACTATATTTCCTGGACAGAGATATCAGGGATCACGGCAGTCAATAAAGAAGAGATGCAGCGCTGGCTGCAGGCAGAACGCGTGGTGTTCACTGCTGAATTTGGGCATGCATATGCAGAACCTTCTATGCAGTCACTGCCCGTGTCAGACCTCGTAAGTGGGGATATACTCCGGGTTACAGGAAAGAAAAAAGGATGGGCAGAAGTCACTTACCCCGATGGGCGTGTGGGCTATATAGACAAAAAAATGATCACAGATTACCGCCAATGGGTAAGCAGGCCTGATCCTGCCGCCGGAGAAATACTGGCAACTGCACAAACACTGATGGGCGTGCCTTATCTATGGGGTGGTACATCTATTAAAGGCGTGGATTGCAGCGGGTTTACCAAAACCTGTTTTTTTCTCAATGGGGTGATCATCCCGCGTGATGCTTCACAGCAGGCGTTGGCCGGTGAACCCATAGATATTTATGAGCATGATTCTGTAAATCTGCAGAAATGCCTGGCCAACCTGGAACCAGGCGACCTGTTGTTTTTTGGCTGGAACCCCGGTAAACAAGAGCGTGTGGTGCACACGGCTATTTATATGGGAAAGGGAGCGTTTATACAATCCGCAGGCTTTGTGCGTATCAGCAGCCTGGTGCCCAATGCCGCCAATTATGATGAACGCGAATCCAAGCGGCTGCTCAGTGCACGTCGTATGCTTACTGCCATCGGCTCGCCCGGTATTACCCGTATCGACCGGCATCCGATGTATAATAATTAAGGGATAATAGCTATGCCATAGCTTGAAGATATGGCATAGCTATAGGAATTATTCAGACAAAGACATTGCTACCTCCGCTTCCTGAACGGGCTGTACGGGCTGCGCTGCGCGTTTGGATTTAACCTGCTTGTCTACCCGGTACATTAAATAAATACACAAGCTGCTGATGACTACTATCACCCAGCCCAGTACGCTGTAATGTTGCAGCGGGCTGTATTTGTTGGGTTGAACAACGATCAGTCCTGCACAGGCTGAAGCAATACCACCAGCGATCTGCTGCAGCGATGAGTTGATGCTCATAAAAGCACCGCGGTCCTGCATTTCCGGTACAGCGGTAGTGAGTGCGGTGGCCGGTACCGTACGGCTGAGTATGCCTGCCATCATCAGTACGTTCAGTGAAACAACAATCCAGAATGGTACGGCAATCAAATTGGTATACGCCACTACCATGACCATTGTATAAACAGAAGCAATGGTGAACAGCACGAACTTGTCCATTTTATCACTCAACTTACCGATATAGGGCATAAATATCAGCGAGCTGATACCCGCTATCATGAACATCAGGGGCAGCTGTTCCTGTGTAACATGCAGGTTATTGATGGCAAATGCACTGCCGAAAGGCATCAGCATAAAACCGCCTATCGAAAGCAGGGCAGTAGCGCCAAAACCGATACGGTAAGGTGCCTGTGAAACAGTATGCAGCAGATGAGCAAAAGCGCCCCTGTCGCGCTGTACAGACAGGTGTTTGGTAATGGGTTGCAAATTAATAGTGATCAGCAGCATCATAATAACTGCGATGCCAACAATCATCAGGAAAGGTGCCTGCCATCCCCAGTGGTTGGCCAGGTACAGGCCTATCGGAATGCCCAGCACCTGGCTGGCACCAAATCCCATCTGTATAAATCCCATCACCCTTCCGCGCTGTTCTATGGCAAACAGGTCGGTTACAATGGCAAGGGATATAGAGAAGATAACACCGCCGAATAAGCCGGTGATGATGCGTGCTGCCACCAGCAGGGCATAGGAGTTGGACAATCCGCAGAACAAAGTGCCTGCAATAAAACCGCTATAGAAAAAGATCAGTAGTTTTTTACGGTCGAAACGATCGGCAAAACCGGCTGTCAGCAGGCCCGAAGCGCCGGCACTGAATGCATAGGCTGAAACAACAAGACCAAAACGGGCTGTGCTGATGTTCATGGATTTCATCAGCATATCGCCCAGTGGCGACATAACCATGAAGTCCAGTACAACAGTGAATTGTGTGATAGCCAGCAGCGTAATGGCCAGCTTCTGGTATGGTGTAAATGATTGGGTTGTTTTCATACTTTGATTTTAATAAGTAAGCGTTCACTTATTTTCTGGATAAAAAATTTTATTTTTTAAGCGCCTTCACAACACGGTCAAAGGTCATTTTCATGATTTTTTCCGACAGCGCGAATTTGTTCCCGCCAATGCTGCGGCCTTCATTGTGAAAGCGGGTTAATGAGTACAGGGGGGCAAAAGCAATGCACCAGTAAACTTCCAGCGGCATGGGTTCTATTTCACCGCGTTGAATGGCATTGTCAACAAAAGCGGCCATTACTTTTTTAAATTCCAGCGCAATGGTATCTGTCATTTTTTCCCGGTATGCCGAATTACCCAGCTGCTCGTAAAATGCCGAACACTTTTTGTGATGGAGCATGTATTTCGACCGGTTTTTCCATTGGATCCAAAGCCCTTCTTCAAATGACATAGATGGGTCGAATCCTTTCAGTATCGCCTGGCTCATCCGCCGGCCTTCTTCTTGACTGATACTGATGATCAGGTCGTCTTTGTCTTTGTAATAGATATAAATGGTTGCAGGCGATACACCTGCAGCCTTTGCCAGCTTGTTGATGCCAAAACCTTCCAGCCCTTCTTTCGAGATCATCTCTACAGCCAGCTGGCGGATGGATTGTATTTTACTTTCATCTCTTGGTCTCATGCATTGCAAAAATAAGTGAGCGATCGCTTATTTAAAAAAATATTTTTCATTTTAACCCACCAGCGCACTTTCTTTCCCGGGGGAAACTGTTATGTTATTGAAAATGAAAAGCTGCCTATTTAATAATTATACTTTGACAACCGCAATAAAAGCCGCCAGCAGGGTAAATGCCACCAGCAGGTAATAAGCCGCCGGGCTCAACGGTTTTTTGCTGTACAGGATATTGATAACGGTAACGCCTGCGAAAAGCGATGTTTTGGGAATGATCTTGTAATAATTGATCGCCGGATATTTTAATGCTACCAGCAATAGACCGGTTGCCAGCAGAATTATGCCCAGCACCAGCCCGTACGGATCTTTTACCCTGTTTTTCTTTGGATACAACAGCGCCAGTTTAACCAGGTACGATAGAAAAGCGGCAAAATGAACCAGCAAAACAACATTGAATAGTAACATGATTTATTTTTTATTGTTGGAAAGAAAATAATAAGCACCCAGTACCACTGCCAGTACAATGGCGGTAAGATGCGGGTATAAACGTACAGCCTGGTATCCCGGTTGTGTATGTACAATAAGGAGGTCGGCCGTAGGAACGATTGCGCCTGCCAGTAATAAAACACCCAGCGCCCGGTACTCTTTTGTCAGCAGTAGCAGGGTGATGGATAAACCCGTGAACAGGTCGCGTATACCTTTGATATAATGAAAAGAATAATTGCCCTCCACAGGCACATGGATGCCAAAGCCGGTTTCTGCTGCCGACGGCGCCAGTAAAAAGCGGGTACCGATAAACAACAGTCCCAACCCCGTAACTAATGCCAGTGTGAATGTTGTGTTTTTGATCAGTTGTTTCATTGCGTTGTGTTTTAATAACAAGGCAAAGCTATCAGCCGGCAGCGGGGTTTTCGTTCACCTGGGTTAACAAATCAGGACTGTGCCAATCTTTTTCTGATACGGCTCAGCGATTGTGGTTTAACACCTACAAAAGAAGAAATATAATACTGGGGCACCCGTTGCTGAAGGTCGGGGTAGGTCTGGAGAAAAAGCAGGTAGCGCTCTTCAGGCTGATGGGTATACAGCGAGGTGATGTCCCGTATCGCTTGTACAAATAAATGTTCACAAATCAGGCGGCCGAATTTCTGTCCCTCCGGTAGCTGTTCATATAACAACTGCAGGTTATTATACGACATAACCAGCAATGTGCTGTCTTCAATGAACTGGATGCTCTTGGTGGAAGCAGAATGATCGAGAAAACTTTCATAATTACATACAAAATTGTATTCCTTCCCGAAACCATACACTTTCTCTTCACCATTGTTGTTGATAAAATAACGTACCAGGCCGTTCATGATAAAGCCTGCTTCCCTGCAAACCTGCCCTTCTTTCAAAAAGAAATCACCTTTTTTGTACTGCCTTTCTGTGAAAAGTGTTGAAACTACCTGTTTGTCGGTTTCGCTTAGCCGGATGAACTGCTCAAATGCCTGTATCAGCTCTACGTACATGGTATTGAATATTGTTGATGAATGCCGGCAGTAGTATGGGTTAATAAAAGATACCTGCCAGGGCTAATATCCTGAAAAAAGACGAGATTGTTATGAGCTCTGCTTTCTTTTTCCGGGCAGGCAGGCTACTTGCCGTAAATATGCTTATCTTTAATTTTCGAATGATCAGTCTAAAATTAATCAATGTACAAACCGGAAGCTACGAACGAAGCGTCACAGGGCAAAAAAGGCCGGCCACGTGAGTTTGACCGTGATAAGGTGATACAGGCCACTGCGACCGTTTTTTTCAGGCAGGGATACTATGCCAGCTCTGTTGATGATATTTGTACGGCCACAGGCCTTGCCAGGGGAAGTTTGTATGGTATTTTTCCCGACAAAAAAGAGATGTTGCTGGCCTCACTGGACCTGTTCAAAAAAGGTGCACTTGCCCGGCTTGCGGATAACCTGAAAACTTATCCGGGAAAAAAAGGGATACAGCAGGCTTTGCTGCATTATATCCGTACCTCGGTATCGGGAAAGCGGGGCTGCCTCATTACCAATGAGGCGCTGGAAATGTTGCCGCAAGACAAAGAGGTAGCTGCCAAAGTGGAAGAAGTGTTCAGGGAAATGGCCACCCTGCTTGCCGGGGCGGTGCGGAAAGGGCAGTTTGCCGGTGACCTGCGAAGCGGGATGAGCAGGCAGGCTGCGGCCAATTTCCTGTTGTGTGTAATACAGGGGCTACGCGTAATGGGCAGGGTATACAAAGCCACCGAATTACAGCAGGTAGCCACAATGGCGATGAAGTCGATCGTATAAATTTTTTTACCCATTTTTAGACTGATCGGTCAATAAATAAAATTAACCTCATGAACAAAATACCGGTATTGGAATACCTGCAAAAACAGCTGGATGGTACATTAACCCGCAGGCAGCAACCCATAGGCAATACCCCACTGCTATATCAGTAACGCTGGGTATAAAGCTGCTGGCTGCAGGTGAGGGAACAGCTGCTGTTGAAATAGAGGCAGACCGTGCCCGGCATGGTAACCGGCAGGGTACGGTGCATGGTGGCCTGCTTGGCGAACTGGCCGATGCGGCTATTGGTACAGCTCATTCCACGCTGATAAAGGAAGGCGAATCGTTCACTACTATCGAGCTAAAGATAAATTTTTACCGTCCTGTATGGAAGACCAGGCTTACGGCATCAGCAAAACCCATACAGGCAGGCCAAACCATTACGCATTATTACTGCGAAATAAAACGGGAAGATGGCAAACTGGTGGCCACTGCAACCAGCACAGTGATGACATTGCGGGGTGAAAAAGCAAGGGCAGGTGAGGGATATTTTAAAACACTTCTCCCAGGTTTACGGCAATACCCTGCGAACCGTTTAACCCGAAACCATAATCGATACAGATATTGGCACCTGAATGCTTGTTCACTTTAAACCGGAGCCCGGCGCCATAGCCAGGGTCAAAATCATGGTAATGACTGGCCTGGTTTTTTTTGAATGATTGCACATTGGCAAAAACAACCCCGCCGATCAGTCCATTTCTTGAAATAGCAAAGCGGTCTTCTATTTCCAGGTAGGTCATATTGGCTCCCCTGAACCGGCCTTGTATATAGCCCCTGCCTGTATTGAACTGGTCATCCCAGCCGGTGCTGGGCAATAGCAGGTAAGGTGGTTTGTTGCCATAAGTAAGCCAGTTAAAGCTCCAGAGGGCGAGAATATTTCTGCCGCTATTGTTCAGTTTAAAATATTTGCGCAGGTCTACCTGTATCGAAGTCCAGTTGCTGCTGCTGCCGAGTGAAACCATGCTGGGATGATACACCACGCTGCCATAAAACCCATTGAATGAATTAAGCGGGTTTATTCTTGAATCGAAAAGAACACGCACCACAGGGCCATTGGCCGATTCTGTACTGCTAAGTCCATAGCGCTGGAAACTGGTTATTACACCTGGCGGGGGATTCACTTCGCGGATGTTCCAGATATAGTCAATATAATAGCCCAGGCCCGCATACAGGTTTTTGATGATATACCGCAGCACAGAAGTATGCAGTTTGATATACGAAAAATTGATGGTATACCCATTTGAATACTGGCTGTGCCCACCCAGCCCGAAAGTGGTGGAGGGATATTTCATAAAACGCCAGTCGGCAATGATATTGTATTTGTTGCCCTTGGTCCATATATCGGCAAGAACAGGAAGAATGATCTGGTTATACTGCGAATAGGTGATGCTGGTAGAAACCTCTGAAACCTTTGATTGCTGCGGATTACCGGTATAAAATGCCAGGTTATCGCTCAGTACTGCCGCAACACCTGTTTGCAGGGTATAGCCGATAGCAGGGAAAGGCGCGTTGTGAAATTTGCCTTCAGAACGGGGTGGTGCCGACTTTTTGAACAATTTGTGGTACACATCGATCAGGTCTTTTTGCCCGGCCATAGCAGCCGAATCGCCGGGCTGTGCCATGTTTTGCGCGAAGCCGGGAATACCGGCAAGCATAAAAGCCAGCAGGGACAGGTTGATGGTATATTGTACTATCCGGTTTATCAGGGTATTCACACCAAAAATGCTATTGGGTTAAGATAAGCAATAAGTCATGGATCTGTGATGAATACGCTGTTTTAACATATAATTTGTGATTAACGGCCTGTGCTTCCGTGAAATACCGGTTGCATACAATAACTCAAAAGCAAGAATATAGCAGGGTTCATACATAAACACCCTCATTTTATGCATGCAATAAGGTACATGCTGCCGGATCAGGAGTTCAGTACTTTTTTGAGACGCACGTTTTTATTGCGCAGGTCGATACCGCCTTCGAGTAACGATTTAAGGTTAGCGGCATAAAAGGTCCATCCATTGGAGCAGCCCACATAATAATTGACCATCGATCTTTCATCTGTTGCGATCGATTCCTGTACCAGTTCCATCATCGTTTCATTGTCTTCCATACCAATGTGTACATCCACAATGCCTGCTTTACCAAATACAAAACGCAGGTGATTGCGGCCGTTGGCTGCAATAATTTCGCCTTGTTCCGGCGATTCATCATACCCATGCCAATGCCAGGTATAATGGTCTCCTTTTTCCAGCTGGCTGTGTTTGTCTTTGGTATTGCCTGCTGCATCGGTAAAAATGGCTTCGCGCAGAAACCAGCTTTCCAGTGCTGCAGGTGTTGCCCATGCATCGTATACCTGCTGTACTGTACTCCTGATGGGGATTCTTACAGTAAATCGTGTCCAGTCATGGTTGTTCATAAAATAAATTTTGTTTTTAACATCAGAAAAAAATAAAACAGGTGTACCGGAATAAAAGTTCAGTACCCGGTATAAACTTGTTTTTCGGCGCTGCAGCTTATCTTTACCTCAAACTCGAGATCCATGAAACCCTTTGTTATTGCAGTATTGGGCTTGTTGCTAACCCATGCATCCCTGGCCCAGAATGATAGCCTGATTAACCAGGCCGCAACAGCTGTATGCGACTGCCTCAGTCGTAAAGATATGAACGCCATACAAACAAAAGAGCAGGCTGATAAAGCAGTGATGGATTGCTTTATGGCTTCAGGAATGAGTTATATGATGAAGATAGTGGAAGCACGCGGTTTGAGCATGAGCGATTCAAAGGCCATGCACGAACTGGGCAAAGAAATTGGTAAAGCCATGCTGCTGCAGGGCTGTAAGCCCTTTGTAAACATATCCATGGTACTGGCCAAACAAACGGGCGAAGAGCGCTCAGCGGAAGAATACAGCATCAGTGGCGTGGTTACTAATGTGGAAGAAAAGGATTTTGTGTACATCACCCTGAAAAGTGCAGAAGGACGAGCGTACCGTTTTATCTGGCTGCGCTATTTTCCCGGTTCGGATGAACTGAAAAATAAATTGTCTTCATTAAAAGGCAAGAAGCTATCCGTACGCTGGAGGGAGATAGAAACCTACCTGCCTACGGCAAAGGACTATTTTAAACAGAAAGAGATTACGGAAGCAAAAACAGCAGAATAATTCCTTTGCACCAGCGCTTTTTCTATACATGATACCTTTGCCATTATGTTTATTATAACAGATCACTCCCGCAACCTGTTTATTATTTCTGATCAAAGTGGAGGCGATATGGCCCCGCTGATCTGTAACAGGACAGGAACCATCAATACAGTACTGGATCAATACCCTGGCTACCGGTGTGTGGACTGGCATAGTGAAAAAAGTTTGCTGATACTGGTTTCGCAGATGTACAGCGGATCGAGAAAACTGGTGTCAAACATGATCGTGTTGCAGGTTGATACGGGACATGTGTTATTCAGCAGCGATAAGCACCTGTATTACCAGGCATTGTTCAATGCAGCAGGCACACATGTGTTACTGGAAGCGTTTAAACAAAAACCAGTATGGGTAGAGCTCTCTTCAGGAGCGATTGTCAACACATTGCCGGTTGAGATCAGGCTGATGAATGGTACATACCGGCATGAGCAGAACCAGCTGTATTTGCCCCTGGAAAATAAAAAAGCCTGGCTGCAGGTGGATGGCAGCCTTTTTACTTCCACCCTGGTAAAAACACCATTTGCCGGCCGCGTGAGTAAAATGCACTATCGCAACGGACGTTTTCTGCTGCTTACAGAAGACGACAAATTGTTCTGCTGCGATGAACAGTTCAAAACATTATGGCAGTGCAATTTTCTGGAGCTGGGTAAAGATGCAGGGCGTGTTTATGGCAGCGATATACTGGTGACAGAAGATGGTACACTGGTATCTGTAAGTGCCAGTGCCACCGAAGCCAATGGATGGGGTGCTGAATATGTACTGGATATAGAAAACGGTACCGTAAAGCAGGTTATACAAAACTACCAGGGCAGGGGCAGGGTTGCCGGCAGCTATTTTGGCCGCGAGCTGATGCTGCACAGCCAGCGCCTGCTACACCTGGATACCGGCGAAGTGAAAGATTTTTCACCACAGGTATAAAACGCCCGGGCGCTGACTGCAGTGTATCACCAGAACAGCAATGCCACCATGTTTCCGTTCACGCCGGATGGTACAGCCATCGTCGCCTGCTGCTGCGATATAAAAACACAAGCTGCCAAAATAAAAAATACCGTTCTTATAAATAGTGATAATATTGAAGCATGATTCGCGCCTACTATTTATATACCGGGGATGACGGCAACGCCCATGTGACGAAGGGAACTGTCAGTGAGATAGGGCAGACAGAAGTTTTATCCATCCACTTCAAAGAAACCCAGCCCCATGCCTCGTTCGACTGGCATAATGCGCCTGTTACGCAATACGTGATCACCCTGGCTGGCATACTGGAGTTTACAACCGCCGGTGGAGAAGTATTTATCCTTGAGCCCGGTGATGTACTGGTTGCCATGGATACAACCGGTGACGGGCATCGCTGGCGCCTGCTGAACAACGAGCCCTGGAAACGGGCCTATGTGATTTTCAGGGAAGGGACTGCACCCAATTTTATTCCTGATCCTGCATAAATGCAGGCCGTTCATACTACCGGAAAAAATCTTTTAAAAAACTTGGGAAATACATAAGGGTAACCAGTGCCCTGGCGTGTCGTATCGAAAAATACATAATGCCCCGTATTTGCCTGCCTGTGTATCACCTCCGGCACCCGGATGTATTTGCCGGGAACTGCCATAATAAAACTGCTTTGCCCGCCACCCGGAATGTGAGTGAATGCCTGTCTACATAACAGCTTCCGGGTTCCCACACTAATGGCCGCTGCTGCTCAGCACAACCTGTTTGTTTCAGTACCCTAATACCGCTTTATGCATAATCTTACCAAGATCAGGATTTTCCGCATCGCCTTGTATATTACTTACCCGCTTGCATTCATCCTGCTGTACCTTCCTGCATGTTGCAGAAGAAAAAAAACTACTGCCGTTTTTTTCTATTTTGACCGCTATGTAATTGGCGGTGCCCAGCGGATAACGCTGGCGATACTGGAAAGTGTAAAAGATATTCCTAAAAATGTGTACTTCACCCGCCGCTCTGCGAATACCGGATTGCTGGATGCATTCAATGCTGTTCCCGGAGCAGTGAACCGGGATGTGCATTTCTGGTGCGATCATTTATTGTTCCGCCTTTTTACCGTTCATTATTTTGCCTTTTACCTGAACAGGCATCCGGATGCCGTGATACTGAGCTCCAACAGTACTTTTTTTTACGATATGCTTCCTTTTTTAGGGAAGCATGTGAAAACAATCGAGCTGCTGCACAATTTTACATTCGGCAAAAAAGGGATGGAGTTTTTCGGGCTGGCCAATCATCGTTATTTAAGCTGCCGCATGATAACGGATACTGCTACAGGGGCACGTATCCGCGAGCAATACCAGCAATACCATGTTCCACCGGGTTACCTGGACCGGGTAATGCTGGCAGAGTTTGGTGTTCAATTGCCTCCCCTTTGCATGAAAGATTTTTCCCTGCCACTCAAAATCATTTATGCAGGAAGAGGGGGCAGCCAGAAAAGAGTATGGCTGATCAGCCGTGTGGCAGAATATTTTATCAACAGCAAAGAACCGGTTGAATTTCATTTTGCAGGAACCATGACAGATGATCTCTCACCCGCAGTAAAAAAGCATTGCCATATACACGGGGAGTTAAGTGAAAAAGAGGCGCTGGATCAGCTTTACCAAAAGCAGCATGTTGTGATACTTACCTCTGCCTATGAAGGGTTTCCCGTGGTAATTAAAGAAGCAATGATGTATGGCTGTGTACCTCTTGTAACGGCGCTTGCAGAAATTAAAACACATCTTTCCCATCTGAATAATGCATTGCTTGTTGATGAGATAGAAGATGAAGAGGCTGTGGTGGCAAAGGCGGTCAGCTGCATCCGCCTGCTGATCAGCGATCCAGCGCTGTTGGCTCAATTATCAGGCAATGCACGCCGGTATGGTGAGGCTAATTTTACCAGGGACAATTTTATGCGTATTTGCAGAAACCTGCTGACAACACCTGTTGTTTCGCACACCAGTTAGACCAGCGACGGTACAGGAGATGCCATTGATGTATAAAGCGGTTTGTTAAAAATAAGCTTGCTATTGTGCCATGCGTACCAGCGGTATCATAAATACGGCACTGTATGTACCAATGGATGATATTATGTAGATAAGAAAATAATGGGTTTTTCTCAGGTCCTCAATGGAAGGAATGAGACCGATGGGACGCTGGCACCCGGCGGCAAATTCCCGCAGCCTGTCATCTGTCCATTCTTTGTAATTATAATTAAAACATACCACCTGCACACTTTCATTGCAAACTGCGTTGATGGAATAATACCTTGTGCTGTCGTATGAACCTGCTGCTATTTTTCCAGCAGTGTCCCGTTCCTGCAGATTGGTGGTATCTGTCATCATGGGTATCATCTCCAGCTCAATCTTTCTTTCCTGGCCGGTTATCAGTCCTTTCCAGTAATAACTGCTGTCTTTTTTAAAAATACGGAATGCAGGTTGGCCTGGCTGGTAGTCTGGATGCAGCAGTTCTTTGCAGAGACTTGTTATTTGTGCTGTTGCAGGATGAGCATGTACGCCAAATGTGCCGAGTATATCATCAGGGAATTTACCTTTGGGCGCTATTTCTGCATCAGACGATAAGCGGGTGAGGCCATTGCGGTAGTCTTCTATTTCCCGGGCTTTTGACTGCTTTTCCATACTGTCTTCTTTTGCTCTTTCGGCAAGCTCTTCAAGCCATATTTTTCCATAACCGATACCGGCATGCAGCAATGGCCGCCCCTGGTTGAATGCTTTTGTTGGCGAAACTGTATTACAGCTGCTGTCAGCAGCAGTCTGTGTATTGAAAAGCCCGGTGCTGTCTGCATAGCGGATGCTGAAAGCATCTTTCTTGCCCGGGAGCAGGTTGATGATAAAAACAGTGCTGCATACACGCAATTGAAAGACTTGTTTTTCTTTTATTGCGGCGGTACGCAGAAAAATAAAACCGTCATTGCCGGTACGGCCTTTTGACAGTGGCTTCCCGTTACTGCTTATTTCGTAGTATTGATTGTTCCATTCCTTGTCAGCACTGTATAATTCAAACCAATAGTAGGGTTGCTGCAGCGCATCGGCATGGGGAGATAGGATGAAATAATCCCTGTTGTAGATATGCTGATCGTTTTGCCAGGCTGATGTATACAACAGGAAAATTTTGTGATGGTTATCGCTGCTGATGCGTACACCATATTCTTCATTGATGAATTTTACTACCCAGTCTTCCTGTACACCCGGTTTGTGTTGAAGGGTGTATACTGTGCCCTTTGCATTGGTAATACCTTTACCTGCAGGCACTCCGTTGCGTAGAAGCGAATAAGGTTCATCACTGCGTGGAATAGTGCCAGCTTCGTCATTGCAATAGGTCATTAGTTTGAAAGACTGTGCGTAAACGGTTGCTGTTATTAAGCAGATAGCAATTAAGGCCAGCAGAACTGCTTTTGTGACGGTGCCGATTGTGTTTTTCATGTGTGTTATTAAAAACAGTGCAATGCTGTAAATGTAAGAAGAACGGCATGAAGCAGGGGTTATTGATAATATAAATTTGTATCCCGAAAGGGAAAGGCAGCCCGTCAATGCAGGTACAGGCATTATGCAGAGGCTGCTCAATGGCTTTTGTTTTTCCTGGCCTGTATATATTCGGTGGGTGTGAGCCCGAATTGTTTTAAAAAACTGGAGCCGAAATATTTCTGCGAGCTATAGCCTACCTGGCTGTACACTTCGCTGATGCGGCAGTCTGTCTGGCTAAGCAGTTTTGCGGCTTTCTTCAGGCGTGTAACGTTGATCAGGTCGTTGGGTGAGAGGTCGGAAATACCTTTGATTTTCCGGTACAGGGTGGCGCGGCTCATGTTCATTGCCACTGCCAGGTGTTCTACATCCAGTGTGGTATCTTCAATATGCTGCAGAATAATATCGTGTATGCGTTCGAGAAACCGGGTGTCGGCTTTTGAATGTGCCATGCTATTAATATGAACGGCGGGCGATTGGGCAAAATATTCTTTGATCTTGTTCCGGTTGGCAAGCAGGTTGGCTACCTGCACTTTTAAATGGCGCGGCGAAAAAGGTTTTTCAATATAGGCATCCGCACCGCTTTCAAGGCCTTCTATTTTTGACTGCAGTGTATTTCTGGCAGTAAGCAGGATAACCGGTACATGGCTGGATTCAAAATCGGTTTTAATATGATGGCAGAGCTGTAGCCCGTCCATCACCGGCATCATGATATCGCTGATGACCAGGTCGATGTACTGTGCTTTTAATATAGCCCTGGCCGATTCTCCATCCCTGGCCGTTATAATCTGGAAATCGGTGCTGAGTATATCTGATACATAATCGAGTATTTCTTCGTTGTCGTCTATTATCAGAAGCGTGGCCTGAACATCCTGCTGCATATGGAAAGTAGTTTACTGGCTAAAAGGTAGGTAAAGAATAAAGGTATTGCGCAACCCGTTGAAAGGTGCCAGTTCCAGGCTGCCTTTATGCAGCTGGGCCAGTGATCTCGCAATGGCTAACCCGATGCCGGTTCCTTTTTCATGATGGGTTTCCGGGATACGAAAAAACGGTTCAAATATTTTTTTCTGCATATCAGCAGGGATGATGTAGCCATCGTTGGATACATGCAGGATGAAGTATTCCTTATGCTCACAGCTGAGCCGGATATATACCTGCTGTCGTGCATATTTGGTGGCATTGCCCAGCAGGTTCACCAGTATTTTCCGGCAACCTTCCGGATCAATGAAAGCAATAACAGGGGCAGGCGGTATTGATAATGTATACTGCAGCTGTTTTTGTTCGGCAACAGGCAGTAACTGCTGGTATACTTCTGCAAGCAATGCTGAAAAATCGGTACTGCTGAAGTTCAGGCTGAACGCTGAAGATTCGGTCTGCCGGAAATCCAGCAGCTGGTTGGTAAGTTCTATCAGCCGGTCTGTGTTTTTTTCCACCATGCCCAGACGTTTACCCAGCTTAGGATCAGTGCCGTACTCCGCCAGCATATCCTCCACCGGACCTTTAATAAGGGTAAGCGGTGTTTTTATTTCGTGTGTGATATGTGTAAAAAAATCTGTTTTGGCTTTGTACAGTTCTTTTTCTTTTTCATGCTCCAGCCGCTCTATTTCCCGGCGGTTCTTTTCTTCATGACGCCGGTGATAACTGCGTATCATCCACCACACCATCCCGGCAAGCAGCACAGTATACAGTATAAAGGCTGTATTGCTGAGCCAGAAAGGCGGTAATACCTGTATTGCCAAACTGGTTTCTTTTCCGAATGCATTACCGTCTACCGCGGCTTTTACCCTGAACACATAATTGCCGGGAGGCAGCTCGGTGAAATAAGCTTTCCGGTTGGTTTTAAGATAAGTCCAATCCCTGTCTAGGCCCTGCATCAGGTAGGCATAGGCTGTTTTTTCAGGTGCGCTGTAGCTGAGTGCAGCGAAATCAATACTGAATGAAGACTGGTCATGTTTCAGCACTATTTTGTTGGTATAAAGAAGGGAAAGTACGGCTGCACTATCGGGGCTGCTTATGTCAAATTCGTGGCCATGTACCTGGAAGCCGGTGATGTACAAAGGTGCAGGATAGTTATTGCTGCTGAAGTTTTGAGGGTTGAAACTGAGCAGCCCTTTCACACTGCCGAAGTACATCGTACCCTTTGCGTCCTTATATGCTGAGTTGTAATTGAACTGGTCGCTTAACAGCCCGTCTTCTTTGTTGTAAACCCTGATATCTTTTTTGTCAGGGTTAAAACAAACCAGTCCCCGCGACGTGCTGAACCACAGGTGATGAGTGCTGTCTTCAAGTATCCTGAACACAAAGCCCGATGGCAGGCCGTTTGCAGTGGTATAACGGGTAAAGCTGTGATTGTCGCTGTTCAGCAGGCAAAGACCGCCACCTTCGGTAGCAAACCAGAGCCGCCGGGCATGGTCTTCGAAGATACCATTGATTTTATCACTGCCTATACTGTTGCTATCTGCCGGGTTATAACGGAAATTGTCGATACGGCCGTTTGCCGGGTTGTAACGGTATACACCGTTGTTTTCAGCGCCAGCCCACAATACACCATGATAATCCTCTGCCAGCGAGTGGATAAAATCGTTTTCTGCTATGCCGGGAATCTGGCAGAAATGATCCTGTTGTTTTTTGTATATATAAACACCGGCACCTGTACCCAGCAGTACCTGCCCGGTATGCGACTGGTAAATAGTGATGATGAAATTACTTTTCAAGCCACTGGCGGCAGAAGCGTCATAGTGCCTGATTACTTTGCCTGTGGATATATCCATGAGGTCGAGCCCGTGTTCGAAAGTGCCGATCCACAAGTGGTTGCCTTCGGCCAGCAGGCCATGTATATTTGAATGGGAAATATCGCCTGTTTTACCGGCAGGCTGAAAATGTACAAACCGGCCCGTGGCACGGTCCAGCTTGTTCAGCCCCGCATCTTCTGTACCGATCCACAACTGGCCGAAATGATCTTCGCAGATTTCCCGCACCACATTGCCCTGCAGTGCACCAGCCGTGTAGCCGGGAAAGAATTTTTCAAAGTGACTGTATTGCTTCGGGTAATAACTCAGACCACCGAAATAACTGCCTGCCCATATGCCACCTTCTTTATCGCGGCACAAAGTATAAATCGCATTATCGGCAATGGAATATGATTGGTTGTGGTTTTTTTGCAGATTAACATACCTGTTCTGGTCTGCATGGTAAACATACACACCCGTTTCTGAAGCAATCCAGTATTCCGATGGCCCGCTTTGCACGATATCCCGCACATAAATTTCCGTGTTATCCGTATTGTGCGAAAACAGGTCACGGTAACTGCCGGTTTGCCTGTCGAATAATTTCAGTCCCTGGTTGGCAGTTCCTGCTAGCAGTCCATGATCCCCGCTTTCATAAATCTTTTCGATCCACCTGGATCTAACCGGTTTTGAATGATGGAATAAATCATGGAAAGCAAAATCTTCGTCCGCGCTGTTATACCGGGCAATTTTACCTGAAGTGGTAGCTACCCATACCGTACCATCGGCAGGCAGGCACAGCGAAGTGGCATTGGTAAGCCCGGGATAATACTGAAATGCACCGGTAAGCATATTATAACGGCAGAGAGAGAGGCCTAATATCAGCCATACATTGCCTTTGTTGTCTTTTTTTATATCCCGTACATCCTTATCCCGGGTGGGCTCCAGCAAATGGAAGTTTTCTCTGTGTGCATCATAACGATACAATCCCTTGCGGGTGCCAGCCCACAGGGTGCCTTCCCGATCAATGTAAAGACTGTGAATATAGCTGCTGCCGAGGCTGGTAGTATCCTGCGGGTTGTTGCGGAACACTTTAAAACTATATCCGTCAAAACGGTTAAGACCATCTTTTGTGCCAAACCACAGAAAACCGTTATTGTCCTGCGCGCTGCAGAAAACGGTGTTGTTCGAAAGCCCGTTCTCTACCTGCAGCCGCCTGAAATAATACTGCTGCCCGAAGGGGCTGCCTGCAAAACAATACAGCATCACGGCCAGTAGTAACAGTTGTTTGGGCAAGTCAACATGCGTTTAGATGATTACAAATATAAGGCTGTTTAAAATTAATTATCTCCCTGCGGTGCTACAGGTGATGTTTGCATGATTGAGATGTTTTTGGTAAAAGATGAAACAATTTTTCCCATCGTTCCGGAGAATTATTTTTTCATTTGCACTGGTTCCGTATGGCTGGCCATCTGCACACCGGAACCCTGTTTGTAAACCCAACTGATTGCGCCATGATTGCTTGCAACGCTAAGCCGTTACCCGGCATTGAAAACTATCAACATATATCGTACCGTAAAAAACTACCTGCTCTTTTTGTATTGCTGCTGTTCTGCTGCGGTGGAGTGGCTGCACAGGGCAGGATCAAAGGCATCGTAACTGACAGCACCGGTACGGGTATTCCCAACGTAACCATCAAAGAAATCGGTACCCAGAAATTTACACAGTCGCTGCCCGACGGCAGTTTTACTGTATTTATAACCGGTGCACATGCTGTGCTCAGCCTGTCTTCTGTGGGCTATGTCACACAGGAAGTGAATGCAGGCCCGCAGAACAATATCACTGTTGTGCTGAAGCGGCTGGAAAATGACCTGGGCGAGGTAATGATTGTCGGGTACAGCCGGCAACGTAAAGCAGACCTTACCGGCGCTGTGGCACAAATAGGCAATGAACAGCTTAAAGACAGAGCTATACCCACAGTTACACAGGCCCTGCAGGGACAGCTGCCCGGTTTGCAGATTGTGAACTCAGGCGGGATGCCCGGAAGGGAAAAAACATTTGTACGGGTACGCGGCATTTCCAGTATGAACCAGGGCGCTGCCGCCCCGCTGGTGCTGATAGATGGTATTGAAAGCGCGATGAACGATGTGAACCCGGAAGACATTGCCGCTGTCACCGTGCTGAAGGATGCCGCTTCAGCTTCCATTTACGGCAGCAGGGCTGCCAACGGGGTAATACTCATCACCACCAAAAGAGGCAAGCCGGGTAAGCCTGTGATAAGTTACAGCAGTTACTGGGGCTGGCAGGATCTTGTGTACAAACCCCGGTTTGTAAACTCATGGGATTATGCCGCAATGATTAATGAGGCACTCGCTGGTGAAGGCGGCAGCCCACGCTATACAGCAGATGAAATAAAAAAATTCAGAGACGGGTCAGACCCCGATCATTACCCAAACTCGAACTATTCAAAAGAAATGTTCAAAAACGATGGCCTGCAATACAATAACACCCTACAGGTATCGGGTGGAACGGAAGCAGTGAAGTATCTTTTCTCAATGGGCTACCTTAATCAGGATGGCCGTATTTATTCCAACGGTTATACCCGCCTTACACCCAGGCTGAACCTGGATATTAAAGTGAACAGCTGGTTTTCGGTGGGCACTACCGGTAACATCACTTTCTCCAAAGTGCAGGAACCGGTTTGGGGCGGCCTGGTGCGGCAGGTGCACCGCATACCTTCCGTCACCGTTTTCAAATACAGTAATGGTATGTATGGCAAAGGAGCAGATGGTAACCCCATCGGCTGGACAAAAGACGGCGGTCACAATATTGCCAATGATAGCAGGATTCTGCAAACCATGTATGCAGAGATCACCCCGGTGAAAGACCTGAAAGTACGCGGCTCATACACCATCGATCATTACGATCATAAACAATACAACCGCCGCTACGATATGTATTACGGTGATGGCTCTTCACAAAAAGACAACTACGGTGAAAACTGGATCAATTTCGACAGAACCAATACCTGGATTATACAGGCCAACTACAACAAAAAAATAAATGATCATTCCATCGCTGCATTGGCGGGATTTCAATACCAGTATTTCCGGGACCAATACAATTACCTGGCGCGTTCCGGTTTTCCCAACAACAATGTGGATGAGCTGAATGCTGCCGACCCCAGCACCGCCAAAGCAGAAGGCTCGACACAGGAAGACAAGACCGCTTCTTATTTCGCAAGACTGAACTATGATTTCAAAGGCCGGTATTTACTGGAAGCAAATTTCCGTATAGACGGCTCTTCCCGTTTTGCACCTGATACACGATGGGGGAGTTTTCCTTCCGTTTCTGCAGGATGGAAAATTTCAGAAGAGGCATTTATGAAAAACATCAAGTGGATCAATAACCTGAAAATAAGGGGTTCCTGGGGTAGCCTGGGTAATAACCTGGGTGTGGCACGTTACTATTATATGCGGCGCATAGTGCTGGGTGTTAATTATCCTTTCAACAATGTACTGGGTACCGGCGCTACTCAAAACGATCCCAATAATCCGAACATTACCTGGGAAAAAACAAATGAGCTGAACCTGGGTCTGGATGCCAACCTCTTCGATCACCTGTCTGTAACAGTAGACCTGTACAAACGAAAAACCAACAATATCCTCAGCGCTATCCCGGTTTCAAGGGAATATGGCCTGGGCGCACCTGTGGTTAATGCCGGTTCGCTGGAAAACAAAGGTATTGAACTACAACTGGGCTACAGCAACCATGCCGGTGCATTTAACTACAACATCACAGGTAATGTGGCCTATAACCACAATGTGGTAACACAGTATGCCACACCTTCCATCGGCGACCGGGTGTACCAGGAAGGACACAAGTGGGGCGAGTTCTACGGCTTGCAATGGACGGGTTTTTTCAGCTCTGACCAGGAAGCACAAAATTCACCGCACCAGGTAGGTGCACCGGTAAAAGCCGGTGACCTGAAGTTTAAAGATGTAAGCGGGCCCGATGGAAAACCTGATGGTAAGATTGACGGCAACGACCGTGCTTTCCTGGGCGGCAGTGATGTGCCTGACTGGACCTTTGGATTGAACCTGACAGCAGAGTACAAAAATTTTGATCTCGGGCTTTTTTTCCAGGGCGCAGCGAAGGTAAAAGAACTGATGTCAGGCGATGCATTCTATGCCTTTAGTAACGGCGGAAATTTACGTACCTGGCAGGCCGAAGATCGCTGGACACCCCAGCACACCAATGCAAAATACCCGAGGCTGACGGTTAACCAGAACCATAACCAGGTTACGTCCAGCTTCAGTGTGATCAGCAGGGATTATATCAGGCTGAAAAATATACAGCTGGGTTACACACTGCCACGCAATGCCGCTTTTAAAAGAATGGGCATCCAGAAAATGCGGGTATACCTCACCGCCACCAACCTGCTTACCATTCAGAAAAATGGTTACCTGCAATGGGATCCTGAAACCATTTCGTATGGTAATGGTATTTACGGCGACGATCCGCATGATGTTGTGCCGCCAATGAAAGTATATGCTGCCGGCATCAACATCACATTTTAAATCCTGAAAATTGCTCGCGATGAAAAAAAAGATCCTATTCTTCTCCATACCGGTTATACTCCTGCTGCAGTCCTGCTCCACCAAAAGCCTGGATGTGACACCGAAGAACGAACTGTCGGATGAAACTTTCTGGAAAACCGAACAGGATGCCGCCATGGCGCTCACTGCCTGTTATAACAATGTGGGGCAGTGGGACGATCCCAATGATTACTGGTTCGTGGTTTTTGCAGACGGTGCTACTGACAATGCTTATTCCCGCGACGGCTGGATGGGCATGCAGGCTATCGGCAACGGAACCAGTACGGCTTCCAACCCGGGGAGGGATTATTACAAGTTCAGAAAAATAAGAAGATGCAACCTGTTCCTGGCCAACCTGGATAAAGTGCAGATGGATGCCGATAAGAAGAAACAGTACAGGGCAGAAGCCCGCTTTTTACGGGCTTTCAATTATTTTGTATTGCAGCAGCTATACGGCCCTGTACCCATTATTGAAAAACTGCTGGCTTCAGATGAAGTGATGCCACGCAATACAGAGGAGGAAGTGGTGAACTGGATGATTAAAGAACTGGGGGAGGCCGCGCAGGACCTGCCGGTGAAAAATTACCTGGAATCGAACGGGCACGTGACCAAAGGAGCAGCACTGGCGCTGAAAGCCCGTATTGAGCTCTTCAACAAGAAATGGGATGATGCCATTGCCGATGCACGGAGTGTGATGGGCATGGAAGGCACTTACCAGCTATATGCCGATTATCGTGGTCTTTTTTTAACCGCCAATAAACTGAGCCAGAAAGAATGGCTTTATGCGCAGCAAAATGCACCCAATGCCACCAGCGGTTCTTCTGCTTATCCTGTGCTGGTGCCGTATGGTGATCTTACAGATGGCTGGGCTTCTATGAATATTACCGATAACCTGGTAAGGGCTTATGAGGTGATAGATGGCAGCACTATCGATGAAGGTTCTCCTTTGTACAACCCCAACAATCCTTATAAGAACAGGGACCCGCGGCTGAATGCAACTGTGATATGCCCGGGTGAATGGTGGAAAGACCGCTTCTTCGATCCCTGGAAAAAAATTTATACAGAAGGCCCCCGCAGCGGCACGCAGAACCTCGACCTGTGGTCTGACTGGCGGGGTGCAAGAACAGGCTACCTGCTGAAAAAATATTTTGACCCCATCACATCCGACCAGAACAACAAAGCGGGTTTCGATGTACCCCTGCTGCGCTTTGCCGAAGTGTTCCTGATTTATGCTGAAGCAAAAATTGAGAAGAGTGAAATAGACGGCAGCGTGTACGATGCCATCGATAAAATACGCGCCCGGGCAGGCATGCCGCTGGTGAACAGGAACAAATACAGCAGCCAGGAAAAATGCAGGGAGCTGGTAAGGCGTGAACGCCGGGTGGAGTTTGCCATGGAAGGCCTTCGGATCTATGATATCAGGAGATGGGATATCGGTAAACAGGTGATAGATGGCCAGCTGCTCACCGCCCGCGAATGCAATGTGAACGGGGTAACCGGGCAACTTAGTTTTGCCGCCGACGCTAAAACTTACCCGGTAGAAACAAGGAACTTTCATGCCGACCGGAGATATCTCTGGCCTTTACCACAGGGTGAACTGGATGCAGCCAAAGGGCGCATTAAACAGAACGCCGGCTATTGAACAGTACAGACCTGATAAGTATACACGATATCAATGCAATCAAGAACAGAATGATAACCATGAGAAACATGATGTGTACAGTGCTGCTGGCAGCCGCTATACAACAGGGCTTTGCACAGACGGCCCCCACTGCCTACCTGCACACGCCCTGGACAAAAGAAGCACTGAACAGTAAACCGCTAAACGATTATCCGCGGCCGCAGATGGTACGCAGCAACTGGGAAAACCTGAACGGTATGTGGCAATACTGCATTCAGCCGAAACAGTCGGGTATGCCCGTGCAATGGCAGGGGCATATACGGGTGCCTTTCCCGTTGGAATCGCCGCTTTCCGGCGTGCAGCGGAGCATGGGGCCAGACAGTGCGCTGTGGTACAGGCGCAGCTGTGCAATAAAGAAAATACCTGGTAAACGAGTGCTCCTGCACATCGGTGCAGCCGATTATGAAGCAACGGTGTATGTGAACGGGCAGCAGGTGATGCAGCACCAGGGCGGGTACACTTCATTCAGTGCAGATATCACACCTTACCTGAAAGGCGCACAGGAAGAAATCGTGATCCGTGTATGGGATCCAACCGATCAGGGGGAACAACCCAGGGGAAAACAAACCAGCCATCCCGGCGGCATTTATTATACTGCTGTTACCGGTATCTGGCAAACGGTGTGGTACGAAACCGTGGAAGCACAATATGTGCAGCATTATGCTGTTACTGCTGATATTGACCATTCTACTGTTACCATCCGGCCTGATGTGGTGAACGCGGCAAACGGCGACAGTGTAGAAGTACAGGTATTCCTCAACAGGCAGCGGGTAGCACTGGCAACTGCTGCTGCAAAACAGGCAGTACAGCTTACTATTCCGGAGGCACAATGGTGGAGCCCCGACCATCCTGTGCTGTACGATTTTTTTCTTCACCTAAAAAGAAAAGGGAAAACAACTGATGAGGTAAAGGGCTATTTCGGCATGCGCAAAATTGAAATTGCCAGAGACGAAAAAGGGATCAACCGTATTTTCTTTAATCATCAGCCGCTGTTCCAGTATGGTCCGCTTGACCAGGGTTTCTGGCCCGATGGCATTTATACCGCGCCTGCTGAAAATGCGCTGCTCAGCGATATCCGGCGGATGAAAGAAATGGGTTTTAATATGGTACGCAAACATGTGAAAGTAGAGCCTGACAGGTGGTATTACCACTGCGACCGCCTGGGACTGATCGTTTGGCAGGATATGCCCAGTGGTTACGGGGAAATTGTTCCGGTAAAAGACCACGACCATTCCACCGAAACCGGATGGATGGATGAGCATTACAAAGATGTAGAACGAAGCCCTGCATCTGAAAAGCAGTTCCGGGAAGAATGGAGCAGTATTATTCACCAGCTGTACAATTTTCCTTCTGTAGCAGTATGGGTGCCGTTCAACGAAAGCTGGGGCCAGTTCAAAACAAATGAAATACTCCGCTGGACCAAACAACTCGATCCTTCCCGCCTGGTAGATGGACCCAGTGGCTGGATAGACAGGGGTGAGGGCGATATGCACGATTATCATTTGTACGGCGACAGGCTGAGCAGGGCGTTTCGGCAGGAATCTAACCGTGCGTTGGTGGTGGGCGAATTCGGCGGACTGGGTTACCTCGATTCTCAGCATGTGTATAAAGGTAATGTGTGGAGTTATAACGGGCTGAAGAATAAGCAGGCTTTGCTGGATGCATATAGAAAATTAGTTGACAAAGTCCACTATTTAAAAGAAAAGGGCTTCTCGGCAGCTGTGTACACCCAGTTGACCGATGTGGAAACAGAGATCAACGGGCTACTTACCTACGACCGGGCAGAACAGAAAATACCGGCAGACAACCTGCTGCAGCTGCACCGGAAATTATGCACCACCCCGGCAGAACCCCGGGTGGCACACCGCCCTGATGTGGTAGAAAATAAATTGAATGCTGAATAAAGAGTGCTGGATGAAATGCTATTAACCTGGCTCGTTTTTTATCTGCATAAACCATTTTTTATGAAACCGAGCGGAATAAATATTGCTCATGGAAGAAAATGTTCAATGCGAGGCCTTACCCGGCCAGTGAAAAAAAATAATTACCGGATAAAACCGGTTGCCCGCCGCTTGCTACCTTTTGCCACCAGGCTGTATGCCCATGGCCTTACCTGTATACCGTTGCTCTGTTGCCTTGCGGCCCTGCTCTGCCCTGTACATGGCCGTTGTACCGGCACACCAGTGTACACTATTTTATCCAACCAGGCTATACTGACCATTCGTGATCTGGATAACAGTAGTTTCGGTATCGGCATACAGCTGAATAACACCAGCACCTATTATGAACAAAATACACCGCTGGCCATTGAACTGGTGAATGCTTCGGGAACGGCTGCCTGGCTTACGGGTGCATATACCGCCGTACAGGATATGGGCGGCGGTGTGTACAACTGCAGTGGTAGCATTACCACAGGTGGCGGTAGCGTGTTTTCTTTTACAGATACCTATAAAGCGTACAACAGTAACGGTCTTTTTGAAATTAACCGCAGCGTAGTGGTTACTGCTGCAGGAAGCAGCGACGCTGGTTTCTCCAGCCGGCTGGCTTTTCAGCGTGATGTAAACTCGGTCATGACCGATTATGATTTTTTTGCGCCCTCTATCTGGTACAAGAACAACCAGGGAGTGGCATCCAGCGCCCTGGCTGCTGATTATACAGATAATAATTACTGGTTCAGGGAAGATCGTATGCCGCTGCCTGTTTTTATGCTGCGGCAGCAATCCAACGGCGCTACTTTTTCTGTATTCCATAAAGACCCCGATGGCAGCACTTTCAAAGAAGAAGACGGGCTGAACAGGATCATTGACGGGCGTCTCAAATTTGCATCCATGGGTATGCAGAACAATACGCGGCCACTGGTGGGTATGTTGTTTCCGGGAACAGAAGGTGAGCGCACAGGCATTTATGGCATGTCGAACACCCGCCGCTGGGCCTACCGCAGCCATCCTGTTACACTGAATTATACGCAGCAATACAATATGGTGGTATCGCTCACATCAGAAACAGATTATACATCGGCCCTGAAAGATACCTGGAGAAATTATTATGCCATCAGCAACCCGGCTTTATACAATTGCAACCTCAGCCAGATTTACCAGGATCAGATTTCGCTGCTCAGCCAGTACTGGCAATCGATCAACGGTGCCGCCGGTGTGCCTTTCCGCATATTACTGAGCGGTACAGTGGGCAGTAACAGTGATTATAATTTCGATATGGGATTTGTTGGTATGCAGATACCCAATGCAGCCCTGCTTATCAGGGAAGGGCTCAACAGTAACAATACAACGCTTTTATCCAGGGGGGAGCAGATGGCTGAATGGTGGGCTTCCAATGCCAGCCTCAGCAATGGTGGCCTGAGAACCTGGTACGATCCTTATCCACAAACCTGGCGTAATTACGAAACCTATATGCGTGTGGTGGGTGATGGTATGTGCGGATTGTTATGGGCCTGGAATTTTGAAAAGAAAAAAGGTGTGGATAAGGCCAAGTGGCTGAACGTTTGCACCAAAGCCGGCGACTGGCTGGCTTCCATACAAAACAGCGATGGTTCCTTTCCGCGTGCCATCAGCTATGCCAGCAACACAGTGGCCTTCGCTGAAAAAACAAACACCTCGCACATTATCCCTTTCCTGGTTGATCTGTACAAAGTAACCGGTGCGGATATATACCTGCAGACTGCGCAAAAAGCCGGCAATTATATTTACAGCGATGTGTACCAGCAATTCCATTATGTGGGTGGAACACCCGATAACCCGAATGTGCCCGATAAAGAAGCTGCATCCATGGCATTACGTGCTTTTCTCGCATTGTACGACCTGGATAAAAACAGCCAGTGGCTGTCTGCCGCGATACAAACAGCGTATTATTATGAAACCTGGGTGTATAGCTGGAATGTGCCCATCCCGCAGGATGATGCCAACGCTACTTATCCGAAAAGCCGGTCAGTAACCGGGCTTAGCGTGATTGCTACCGGGAACAATTCCGCCGATTCCTATGCGGCTATAGATGCCTTCAGTTTTTACCGCGTATTCCTGTACACAGGCGATGCACACTTGTTGCAGATGGCGAAAATGCTGTTGAAAAATACCAAGCAGGCAGTTAACTGGGATCATGCCAACCCTGTGCCAGGTTATGGTGCTTTTGGTATCCAGCAGGAAGCCATGAGGGTGATGATACCGCGTGGCCATGGTGTGGGTTATTACCTACCCTGGCAAACATACAACCTGATGGAGCCGCTGGTATTGATGGCAGATGTGTTTGGCACCTATGATGTGGATACCGCAGACGCACTGGCAGATAAGCAGGCCAGGCACAGTCTCTATTCTGATACACGCGGGTACGTACGGCTGGTTACCACGCCACCAGGTATTGTTTCGGGTGCTACCTATCGCATCACTGGTGTGCAAAGCGGTAAGGTAATGGATGTGGAAGGTGCTTCCATGGCCAGTGGTGCCAATATTTCGCAGTACCAGTGGATGAATACAGATAACCAGAAATGGATGATCACGTACACCGGCGGCGGGTATTATTACCTGACAGCTGTGCATAGTGGCCAGGCAGTAGATGTGGTGGCCAGCTCTGTTGCCGATGACGCCAATATCACCCAATGGCCTTATTACAGCAATACCAACCAGCAATGGCAGTTGTCAGATGCAGGCAATGGCTATTATAAATTTATCAACCGCAACAGCGGACTGGCCATAGATGTGGCCGGTTTTTCTACTGCCAATGGGGGCAATATTCAGCAGTTCACTTACAATGGCACCGATAACCAGCGCTGGATACTGGACCTGCTGAGCCCGCCGCAGCTGTCTTCAGGAGCAGTGTATAAGATTACCAATAAGCGTAGCAATAAAGTGATGAACGTGGAGGCCGCATCCATGGTCAACGGTGCCAATATTTATCAATACCAGTGGATGAATACCGATAACCAGAAATGGAAACTGACAGATGTTGGTAGAGGTTATTATAGTATTACTGCTCTGCACAGCGGCCAGGCCGTAGATGTGGTAGCCAGCGCTGTTACTGATGGTGCCAATATTACCCAATGGCCTTATTACGGCAATACCAACCAGCAATGGCAGTTATCTGATGCGGGTAATGGCTATTATAAAATAGTAAACAGGAACAGCGGTAAAGTGATAGAAGTAAGTGGTTCATCATTGGGCAATACGGACAATATTGCACAGCGCCACTGGACGGGCAGTGATAATCAGTTATGGAAGCTGGAACCCCTTACATCAGGTAGCTTCACAACATTGAAAACGGCAGTAACCACAAAAAAAGAAACAGCGATTGGTTCAGGGATGGTAAGAAAAGATTCACTGCAGCAACCGCCGCAGGTGATTGTTTTTCCCAACCCGGCAAACCCGGTACTGCATGTTCGGCTTAGCCGGTGGCCAACAGGTAAAGCACAGCTGGCCGTGTATGGCGTTGATGGCCGATTACTGCAAACACAAAGCCTGGCAGGCGCAGATACAGCATCAGTCAATACCAGCCGGTTGCAGTCAGGTACTTATATACTCGTGGTACAAAATAGTTATTACCGCCATGAAGAAAAGTTTGTAGTAGCGCGATAAACCGGGATTTTTTGCAGCAGAAGGCTATGAGCTGCAAGAATGTGTTTATAGAAGAAAAGTACTTTGCCTGGTTCCTTTCTCGTGAACATAGCGCTGTAAAGATCCCGGGACTGAAAAATTGTCTTTCTTTTTGCAGGAAGCATCAGCAAATGGTTGATGCGATAGTTGCGATACCATGTTGGTATTGCCCAGATTTAACAGAAAAGGAGACTGAAATAGATTTAGTCTCCTTTTTTCTGCAGGGCTTCTGATTACCTTACATAAGTACTTCCTTTGTCCTGGCCAAATGTTTCGGGGCGGTTATCTGCTGTGGGTTTGTCCGGTACAGGAGGGGCAGGTGCTGTCCAGTTGTTCCATGTTACGCGCGAACCTTCCGGTGTTGTTACTTCAAACCCGGCAAACTGCCAGCCGCCGTAATAATGATTGTTACGGAAGATATTGTTCTGCTGAAAAGTGATCCGCCAGGGAATCTGGAATCCACTGAATTCAGGATATGTGCCGTATTCAGAAAACAGGCCATTGATGCCGCAATAATTTCCTTCCGCGCAACCCAGCATAGCCTTGTCTATCCTGAATTCATTGTTTTCAACCACCACATTTTCCGTGGACCAGCGGCAAATGAATTTGTCAGGAATACTGCCAGGGATAACATCCTGTATGCCCGATCTGCAGGGTGAATCATCGTACAGGCTTCTCATTTTTAACGTACCGGCCCGGTGTGTATTGGCACTGGATCCGCTATACCTGTTTGCATTTTCCCATAGTACAACACCTCCCCAGTTATTTTCAAAATTGTTGTTACTGATCAGCATAGGAGATGTTTTCAGGTTAAACCCGCCGGGGCTTCCGGCTTCGGAAATATAAATGGCAGGCACAGGGAAATAATCCTGGTTGCGGGCATTTTCCATGCCTGCAACGATGGCGTTTTTCTTGAAATTGTTAAAGCGTACACGGGCATCATAACCGGCTTCTATCATCAGTCCATTGCCATCATTGTCATTGATATAATTGTTCTCAATAACAAAACCACGGTTATTGTTGTCCAGCCATAAGCCTACACCCTTATTGTCATGTACCCAGTTATTGGTCACCGTTACGTTTTTGTTTATCCAGAATTTAACACCGCCTGTACAGCCGCAACCATCTATTTTTTTCTCCCAGTCATCTGTATTGTTGCCTGCAATTTCATTATGGTCTAATACAAAATTGACCACCTCATTGGTCTCGGTTCCGCAACAGGAATTAATACCATACTGGCCATTGTCTTTTATACAATTGTAACGGTAGATATTATTGGGGCCTGCCATCAGGCCGGCGCCTTTGTTGTTTATAATGGTATTGTATTCAATCGTCCATCTGTCACCGGCATCATGGTTAACAACACCCTGGTCACGCGGCGCCATAAAATTGCGAATGGTGAGGTAACGGATCGTAACATTAACAGCCCTCTGGGTAAAAGCATAGTTGTTAATGTGCTGCCCATCCAGGATGGCGCCCGGCCCGCCGATAAAGGTTGTACTGTCTGCCGGTATAATCTGGCTTAAAGCAGCATTGCCCAATGTATGAACACCAGGTGCCAGCCAGAAAGTGGCACCGGCGCGGTTAAAATTAAACTTGCTATTGTCTCCTGCCGGCACCGTGATAGCTCCCTTTGGTGCAACGGCCGGACCGGTAAGTAGTTGTGCATTGCCGCATATCTCTGCAGGAGGCGACAATGGCCATACGCTGGCGCCCGGATCACCGGGATGCCCGGGATTTTTGGGAGAACCCGGCGGGTCGGGCCTGTTACAGCTCAATGCATGGAGGAGGCCAGCCATGATAAGCAAAAAAAGAAATGCAACACAAATTTTTTGTAAAGGAAAATAGGATCTGCTCATGGGGTTAAAATTTGGGTAAACAAATAGGGTAAAAAATGAACGGCAGCCGGTACTGCTTCGCCCTTCGCGATGGATAAGGCCGCCGGGTGGTCACAGCTGTGCCATATTTTTCTTTGAGTAGAAGAAGGGAGCCGGATACTATGGCATTGAAATACTTTTTCTCCAGGTATCTTCTTTAACCCATTAGTGTCAGTAAAGAAAAGTTGTGCAATCGTTCAGGTAGGGATTTTTAACGAGCCTCTGCTGGCCGCCGTATGCATGCGAATCTTTCTCAGGCAATATATAATGTGCGATGTATAAAGATAAAGACAGAAATTCGGTTCTCTGCTTAGCCGGTAAATGTGTTTTATGATCAAGAGGGCTACCAATACCGGCTGCTGATACTTTGTAAATATACGTTTTATACTAATTATCAAGAAAATGAAAATACAAGCAGCAAAAGTTTTGAGCCGGCTTGCTGACGATTGACTGGGACATCTAATTTATAATGCAGCATATTTTAAACCAAAATTACTGTATGGCTATAGATGTGGGGTTGGCTGGATAGTTGTTCTCAGCAGGGTATATTGACCTGGGCGTACAACCCGGTGGCGGAAGGAATTGTATCAATCTTCGAGTAATACCTCTGGCAGATGCACATAGGTTTTAAAGTCTGCGGCAGCCGGATGGGTTGTATAAGGTATGTAATATTCGTATTTATTTTCCTGGGCATTATACCCTGCATTTCGCCAGAACAAGGTATAGGCTATAGGGTATTTGCGCAAAACAGGGGCGATGATCCTGGTGAACCAATATGGGTAAGGGATTTCATTGTATCCCATTTCGCCGATCGCTGCCATTTTATGGTGTTTTTGTGCGATCCTGCAAAGCAAGCGCAATTGCCTGTCAAGAGCGCTGGCGAACTGATCACAATAAGCCGGTCCATCCTTCTGGTAGGTATCAAAAGAAAGCAGGTCAACATAATTGTCGCCCGGGTACTCTGCCAGGTACTCTTCTTCATTGCTAAAATCGTCACTGGTATTGTAAACGATCAGTAAATTATGCAAGTGCTTCTTTTTTTGTAAAAACTGTACTGTGAACCGGAACAATGATTGCAGTTCACCGGTTGCATGGTGTTTTTTTCCCCACCAGAACCAGCTGCCCGTTAATTCATGAAATGGCCTGAATAAAACCGGGATCAAATGGCCCTGATCATCTCTTAGCGATGCGAAGAAATCGGCGACCCTGTTCAGGTATTCAACATACCGGTCATGCTTGCGGCCGCCTGGTAATATAGCACTAACCGCGTCCAGTGTAGTATCCCAGGCATTGTTTTCCGTAAGAGGGTTCTGAATATGCCAGCTTACCGTAGCAATGCCGCCGCGCTCATGTGCCTGCTGAATATAGGTTTTGATTTTGGAAAAGGGTACGCTGTCAATGTTCACCTCATCCATTAACTCAATACCGGCAATATCCCATCCGTACAGTGCAGGATAATTACCGGCAATATCTTTTACATCACTGCGCCCTTCTTCAAATTTCCACTGAACGCCATAAGCTAAATCTTCCTGGTGGCCTAGCAGGTATTTTTTTTGTGTAACTACTTTCTGCAATCTTTTATAAAGAGAAAGGCATTCAGGTGTTGCATACCTGTCGCCAGGCCGGTTTTTATTAAAAAACCATTTATTCCTGTTAACTATCAAAAATAAAACCCCGGTAATGCTGGAGGCTATTAATATAGACCAGAGTACATTTTTCATGTAACGCTAGGGTTATAGGATATTAATTAGCATCAATTTTTAGAATTGAAATACAGCAGGCAATCCAAATTACCAACAATATACAAAAAAGCGGTTAGGAAAAGAACAATCTTGCAAGTTGCCACCCTGCCAAAAAACGGCAGCAATGCGTTAACTGGTTAAAAACAATAAAGCAAATCTTTTGGCCGTTATTTTCCGGCATGGCATAATGTGGTAGCCTTATAAAAAGGGGAGGCGTAGAGCGGTGTTCCTGTTTAGAGAGGATAACAGTTGGGCCCTGGCAATAGGGTAGAACATAGTTTTTATAACCTCCTGGTCAGGTTATCATATTCGGCCATCACCTGCGTGGTAATGATCGTCTCCATCAGATGAGTAAGGATTTCAATCTTTGCTGGTTTTTTAAAAGAAAAAGCTGCCCCTGCTTTTCTAAACCTCTCTGCATCCGGGAGGCTTGCCGACCAAAATACAAATGGGGGAACCCCGGCTCTTTCCTTTAAATATTCCAGGAAGCCGATGCCGCTGGTTACTGGCATATCGAGATCGCTTACAATAAGGTCAATATGAATATTATCCAGAACGGATAAGGCTTCTCTTACATTGAACGCGCTGATGCAGCTGACGATGTATATTGTTCCCTTTACTGCTTCCCGGAAAAATACATGATCCTCTTCATTGTTATCCACCAATAGAATAGTAAAATATTTTCGCTTCATAACTATTATAAAATGAAACAGGTCAATACAGGTTATTCCCAGCTGTCAACATTTCTATGCAGAAGCAGCACACGATATTAAAATTTACAGATAAAGGAAGCCATGCCCCCATATCCTTTTCCCATATTTCTTCCTGCAGGTGTGGTATAGCCACTGAGGTATATAGAAACGGTCCTGCTGATCTGGCGGCCATATTTTGCAGAGACTTTGAAAAAAGAATAATCTCTTCCAATATTAATATTGGGTGTGAAATCTTTGATAGTGCTGGATGAAATAAGTCCTCCCGCATCAAAACCCACTTGATTGTATTTGTTAATAGGTATACCTACCGTTACATTGTAACTGAACTGTGAAGGGCCGGCGGTTTGAAAATAATACCGGTAACCTGCATCCAGTACATAATATGCATTTCCCAGCTGCCTGCCTGTACCGCCTGCTACGGTGAACCTGGCTTCGGCACCCATCACACCAAATCCCATGGGTATATCCGGGTTCACTTTGTAAGCAGGGATAATAGCTGACCCCTGTATCGACAGGTGCGTGTACCTGTTTAAGTCGGCAAAATTATAACTCAATCCCAGCATCACATCTCCCAACCCGGCTGCGCTATGCGCAATGCCTCCACCAATGCTCTTTTGGTATACGACCGGGATGCTGGCTATTAGATCGAGCTTCCGGGAAAGGCCATAATCAACATACTGGGCCATGTAATAAGAGACAAACTTGTCTTTGTCGGGAAGTGTATGCAGCACTTTGTCTTTATCCCAGTATTGCTTGGAATAATATACGATGAAAGAAGGCGCCCAAACCCACCTGCCTTTGCCCACCGGCCAACCTCCTGCCTGTGCTTCTGTGGTATAGAGCACGCACAGTGCAATACAACACAAAAAATAGCTGGTTTTATTTTTCATATTTTATTATTGAGGGATTCGCAATTTTTCCATAGCCCATAATCTCTGGTATTCCAGGTAATCATTGGTTACTTCATGTGATTTTTCAGGGATGCTGTGTATTTCTTTTTCTGTACTGGCCAGGCTGTTGAACAGGGCATAACTACAGGCAGGAGGGGCCATGAGGTCAAGTAGTCCCACTCCGATC
Organism: uncultured Deminuibacter sp.; assembly: GCA_966424055.1. GTDB lineage: Bacteria > Bacteroidota > Bacteroidia > Chitinophagales > Chitinophagaceae > Deminuibacter. The sequence continues at coordinate 75,262 of CBJLMB010000029.1, forward strand.
ATTACAGGGCAATGTATCTGGGGCGCAAATTTTACCGGGTCAAAATAGCGCCAAAGCTTATTTACCCTGGAAAGATCATAACCGGGGTGCAGCCGCTTATACTCATAGAAATAGGCCAGGGCACCCATTGAATATGGGTGCGTGATCACAATCTTCATTGCCTCATTAAAATTGGCATATATAGGCAGCTGTAAAGTGGCCAGTTTTATCCTGGAATCGAGGCCTGCCAAAGCAATCACCAGGCATCCGCCCTGGCTCCCTCCGTCGGCCATCAGTTTTTCCGGGTTCAGCCGGTATTTTTCTCCTTCACTCATAATAAAGTCAACACCCCGTATGCAATCCATATATATTGCCCGGTAGATGTACTGCTCCTTGCTGTCCAGGCCTGTTAAATTATACTCCGGTATTGTATACTTGACAGAATCAGCCCTTTGGTAATTACCGCGCAGGTTAAGTGAAAAGATAGCGTAGTTCTCATCCGTAAAAGGCAGTAGCTCCGTCATATAGCCAGGTAGTTTGATCATAACAGGATAATTTTTACCTATACGCGGAACCGTAAGCCAGCCATGAATGGTTACATTGCCAAAAGACTTCATTTCAACAGCATATATTTTGTGGTACTTGTGCTTTGCTTCCAGGCTGTCATCTTCGGTTACGCGGTAACGGGGGGCTATGGCTGCCAGCTGTGCTTTTGTTTCTTTCCAGAAGCTGTAGAAATCTGCGGGTTTCGTTGTGTCTGCTTTCAGCAGCTGTGTTTGCACACCAAACATCCGGTGAACGGTGTCGTCGTATTCTGACAGGTTTAACTTAAAATAAATATTGTAAAAACCCGGGTGTAAAGACGGGATCGAAAAATGGCCGGTAAAACCGGAATGGGATTTCATTTTTACCGGTATCGAATCTTCCCGCACAAACTGGCCATAATCATCCTGCAGTGTATACCATAGCCTGCCTTCCTGCTCTGAGGAAAGGCCATTTCTCAGCTTCACGGTAAACCCAGGTACGGTTCCTTTGTTAAAAATAAATTCCTTTTCATCCCCATAGATCTTCATCTCCACCGTTTCGTCAGCAGCATAGGTGTCCTGCTTCGTGGTATCCTTATTGTTTGAGACCCATGTGCGCTTAACTATTTTTGTTTTTCGCTCTTTTGCCTGAACAGCCAGGAGGCCAGCTAGCATACACAGGCAGAGCATGAGCATTCTTTTGGTCATAGTATAGTAGAATTAGGTAATACAATATTTTTCTTTCTGGAAAACCGCCATTTCCTGATCAGCTTGTTGAGCTGTTCTTCAAGCAGCTTGAAAAGCGTAATCGCCGACAGGTTTAGCAAAATGAATGTTAGTAATATACTTATCCAGGTATCACTTAAATGTTCGATCCACCAGTTGTATTCATGGTCATAGAGCCAGTCAAAAAACTTTTCGGTAGCAAAGCTGCTGAACCGGACAATATAGTTGGCGATAAAACCCATATGAATAAGGTAGAAGATATAGGATGACCGCCCCAGCAATTCCATCAGTGAGCATGATAAAAAGCGTCGCATCCATGACGATTCGCAGATCAGTCCATAAAACATTACAGCTACGGCAAAAGGCAAAACCAGGTTGTTGGTTATTATTCCCAGAGGTTGTTGCAATGCATAGGTATGTTTGCCTGGTGGAAGGGGAAGCGCAACAAATATGCCGATACAAAGCAATATCGCTACCGATCCGATGATCGAGTAAAGCGGGAATTTATGGGTATACACTATTGCCGGCTTCTTCAATATGATCAGCGCCAGCTTCATCCCAACAAAGAACTCCAGGCATCTTCCTGTAAATGTATACAAGAACATAAAAGTGAAATTCCCGAACAGTCCGTACGAATGGGGTATATGGCTGCAAACCAGTACCAGCAATACGCCTGTGCTCAGTATACAAACCGGAAGATAATAGAGCGCTTTGGTGCTCCGCCGTATTTGGTGAAAGAAAAAAGGGGCCAGAAAATAAAAGCTTTCTTCCACTGTAAGCGACCAGCCCTGGCCTATGCCGGTAAATTTTAGATCATCAAAAAAGCCACGCACAAAAAACAGGTTCATGAGTAATAGTAAAGCCGGGTGGGGAAAGCCGTTGTAAATTCCATAACTCCGGGTAACTGCTGCAACGCCGAATGTAAACAGTGTTAAAATAAAATACATTGGGTAAACACGGGCAACCCTGTTTTGAATGTAACCGCCAAACCATTCCCTTGTCATTGTATAGTTGTCGTAATACCGGAGGCAAATAAGAAACCCGCTCAATACAAAAAAAATAGTCACGCCCATATGTAATTCATTAAATACCCTGAAAAGCGCATGCGGGAACTCTTCCTGGTTGTAATGGTGAAAATATACCAGGAAAGCGGCAATTGCACGAATGCCAGTTAATGCAGGGATATAATCTGAAACTTTTTTCATAAATAACATTTCGGGTTTTAGTTCAATTCATAAACCTGCCAGTTATTGCTGCTTGCTCTTAATGTGATTGTATAATTCTTTTTTGATCCCAGCTGCTCTATGTAATAATTGTTCAGCATGGTGTAATGCGAAAGCTTGTTCGCCGCTGTTGCGATACATATATAGTTGACCTTTCCAGCCGGGTCTTCCACTGTTGTTAAAAAAACTCTTTGAACAGGCAGAATTATGTTATTCGTAATGGGTAATTGCGCTACTAATGAATACGCTGCCGCATCATCGATCAGTACCTTTTTATTTTGCAACAGTGTAGACAGGTAATGCACAATTTCCCTGTCTTTATCGATGTTCATAAGATTGTCAGTGCCGTGTTCAGAAAAAAAATCCCTGGCAAAAGCAGTGTACCGGGTTTCTTCGGTATCCCGGGTGCCGGCAAAATAAAGCAGGCCACCAATAATAGAAAGCCAGGATGCAACCAGTAAGATCCATTTTTCTTTGCGCCGGTAAATACCGTTGCCCCAGTAATAGACCACAGCAACAATTGCCAGTAGTAAGAAGGCTAGATGGTATTCTATGGTCTTTGATGAATGATTCTGGAGGATCAGCAAAGTGATAAGCAGAAAAGGGGCTATCAAAAACAAAAGTTCGTAAAGTGACCCTTTGAACAAAAGAAATACAGCCAGTAATAGCGGGGTACACAACACAATGTACAGCTGCAGCAGCACCATATGCTCCCCGGGGTTTTCTGCAACAGAAGGCGTTAGTGGTGTTTTCGATACAAACCAGTTGGCATAAGGGCTGGTTAAAAAGTAATTGGCATCATCTGCATGAATAATATTGAGTGCGCGGAACAATAATATAGATCCCACAGGTAAACTGAAAAGTATGATATAGGTAGCGAAAGTCCGGTAAATCAGTTTCCGTCGTAAGAGCGGGTCATTGATCGCTTGGTAATATTCTATTACCGGGTCTTGTATTTTGGCCGACTTTAATCCTTCCAGGGAAATCAGTATAATAAAAGGGATAAAAGATGCCAGAAGCAGTAAGAAATTAAAATTGCAAAAGATCAGGCAGAACAGGTAAATGCTTGCCTTTGCCAGGTAATAGGAAGTATGGGTATTGAAATAATTGAAAAGGCTGAGAAAAAACAGATAGAAAAACAACAGCACTGCGGCGGCACTTCTTCCCGAAACGGCTACATACACGATGCCCGGGTGTAGTATGAACAAGGGCAGTAACAACGCCATCATTGTAGATAATGGTATATTCTTTTTCCCACATTCCCGCATAATCCGGTAAAACAGGAGCGTTGTACAAAAAGACGAAGCAATTACCGGTGCCCATGCATAACTTATGAAAGCAAATGGAATTGTGCTGTAAAACACGATCGTAGGAAACGTAAGTACAACCGTTCTCAGCCGGCCCTCCTGCTGCAGAAAAAGCATTTTGAGCTTCTCTGATAAAAATAAAGCTTCTGAATGGTGTACATGGTTATCCATCAATATGGTGCTGATGCCGATATAATAAGCCAGCAAAAGCAAACTGACCAGGAGCAGTTTTGATTTACCAGTTGTGTTCATATTCCTGCGTTTTAATTGTTCTTTTACTGGCATCTACAAATGTTGTGGCAATGGAGCAGAGGCTTTGGTTAAGCCGTGGTTTGTTTTTTCCCAATAAAATGGTTTATAGATCAATTGCAGCAAACCGATATAAGCGCCCGTAGAATGCATTAACCAGTAAAGAGGGTTTAGGATTGAAAATATTATCAGCTCATAGTACTTCCTTTTAAATACCGAAATCATATTGACATACACCATGATCACATTGCCGGCGATCAGGTTGAATACACATATAAATAAGATCCAGTCTGGAAAAAGGTCTTTCATAAAATTGGATTCAGCAAGCAGGTAGGTTAAAAAGATCAGCAGCAGTACAGGATAAGCCAGGAAGGTGAAACACGCGCCACCAACAAAGAAGTTGAACCCCAGGAATCCTCTTAAGCCTAATTTTTTCAAAAGGCTTATTGGATTGCGCATATGTACAAGATAGGTTTGCATATAACCTTTTATCCACCTGGATCGTTGCCTGATCCAATTAAAAGGTTCCTTATTCGCCTCCTCCAGTGTAGTACTGTTGACAATGCCGGCTTTGTATTTCTTTGCAAATACCCGTATACCCAGGTCGGCGTCTTCCGTTACATTAAAGGGATCCCAGGCACCCAGGTTTCTCAGTATATCCGTTTTAAAATGATTGCTGGTTCCGCCAAGAGGTATAGGTACATGCTCGGATTCAAGACCGGTTAGCATATAATCAAACCAGTAAGAATACTCCAGTGTGAACATGCGGGTGAGCAGGTTTTCGTTTTTATTATAATAGTTCAGTGCACTTTGCACCACTACATAATCTTCCGGCAGTTTATTAAACAAACAAACCACTTTCTTGAGCTGGTCTGCATCAGGAACGTCTTCTGCATCGTAAATGGTTAAGTATTTCCCTTTCGAGAACAGTAAGCCATAATTGCAGGCTTTTGGTTTGGTTTTGGGCAGGTGGTGGGGAACCACGATCACCTCAAAAAAAGCCGGGATATCCAATTCTTTCACCGCGTTAAAAGTTTCTGTATCGTCTTGTTCCAGCAATAATTTTATATCGAGCTTTTCAACAGGGTAGTCAAGGTTTTGTAAATTCAGAACCAGCTTCCTGATCAATTTAGCCTCTTTATATACCGGTAACAGGATCGTGTACGGTGGCAAGTCTTCTTCCTGTAATTCCCTCACTTCGCTTTTTTTGACTGCCTCTTCCAATTCGTACCGGGAACCCTTCAGTGTTAGCCAAAGTTTAAATGTAACGGCAATAAACAGGAACACATTGGCCATAACATTGATAACCTGTACAGTTATTATAGAAAACAATACCAGGCCAATGACCAGCAGGCATAACCAGGAAAAAATGATAAGCAATTGCCTGTTTGTAAACGTGGTTACAGCAGATATATCGGCACTTTGCTCATGAAGGCCTAAAACGGATTGTCTGATGTATTTTTCATCCGCAGAAATATGGATGAACCGGATAATATCGAGGTCAGCTGCAGCCTGAAACACAATGCCGCAATCAAACTTCCGTTCCAGGTATTCTTTCAGGTTTGCATCAAATGGATCAGCCGCTGCTACCACGAGCTGTCCTCTTTCATTTTTGCAGAGTGGCGCATATAAGTAGGCATTCAGGTGTATAAGATCGCATTGGGCTATATATTGTTCTTCCAATAATACCCTGTCGAGATCCAGCAGGGATAGGCCGTTTTCTTTCAGGAAAATAGCATACTGTTGCCTTGCAAGCAGGCCAAAGCTAAGCGCAGCTTTTACCGGTGCATAGCCATATATGGCTGCTATGCGTTCTGCTCGTTGAGCGCTGTTGGTATTGATATAACCTTGTTCCTGTAACAGGTTGATGGCAGTGCGGTTCATGGCAAGATTGATTGATTTTACTTAACAGTTTCCTGTGAGGCTGTCACTTTTCTTTTTACAAAGAAAAAAGCGAGTATTACCAGGCCCAACAGCACGCCTAAAATGATCCAGCGGTACAGGTACCACCAGTTTTTCAACCTGCTTCTTTCGTTGATATAATGTACCTGCCCATCGTGCGGGCGCAATTGAAAGAAATAATAGCTGTTGGTATTGGTTACACAAACATTGCTCTCAATTGCGCTCAGCGGGGTATTGATTTTCTTTAAAGCCCATTCAATTGACCAAAATGAACTATCACTTGGGGCAGTGGCCAATAATACTTTTCTCTCATTCTGGTCAAATACCTGGTAGATGGCACTGTTGGCGAAATCAGTGGCTGTATATCTTTGCTTGCCTTCTTCATCGTTATAAATGGCAAAGTTGTAATTATAACGAAGGGGTACATTGGTGAAGTGATTAATGATCGGGTCTTCTCTTTGCAGGATGGCGATAATGCGTTTTGCGGTTAATTGTTCTTCTGTTATCCTGTTGGAAAAATGGAGTTCTGGCAAGATAAATTCTGCCCGGCTGCTGGAAGGATTAAGGTAACTGATTATTTCCCCTACCGCTTTCAATGCAGTTGCATGAAATGCCGGTGATACGATCAGTGCTGTATTGTTACCCCTGAAATTTATAGGGAACTGCCTGAAGCTTGTAAAATCAGGATGCAATTCGCCAGAAAAATTTAAATAAGACAATTCCTGTTTGATCTCGGCGGTATTTTTATGGCTCCGGCACATTCCTTCTTTGGGATAATGAATCTCAAAAGAGAGTTTATTGGCGCTGGTGAGATAATTGATAGGCAGGTCAATATCACCAATCAATGAGCCCGAATTATTGAGCAGAACTGAATAAACCAGGTTCTGGTTCAGGTAGATGTTTATATAGGCCCGCTCATTGGCCATTACGGGCGTATATGCGCATTCCAGGTGAAGTTGTACATCCCGTGGAAATTTTCCATAATCGGCCAGGTTGAACGAATATTCTGTAGTCAGGATATTCAACCCTGTAAGCCGGCCGTTTTCCTCATTCCCCAGCTCTTCCAGCAATAAAATAGAATTGTCCTTTGCCACAGTGCCAGGGTAAATTTTATCTATCAGCAGTCGTCCCGAAAAACTCCCGTTGATCAGGTTAGTGTTTAGTAATGCCGATAACGCTTTCTGGTACCCGGCTTCATCTTTTCCGGTGATCACCATTATTTTCCTCCCACTGCTATCTAAGCCGTTGGATGGGTACAAATAGATAAGCCCCTGGCCATTGTTCAATTCCGGCATTTCTTTTACAACAGATTCCGGTAGATCGCCCCATACCCCCGCAACAACAGTATTGTACAAAACATCCTGCTGACGATAAGTGCCAATGGTGATTGCCGCATTCCTGTTCATTTGTTTCAACAGTGCATACACAACACCGCTTGTCAATACGTCCTGCTCTTTCAGCAGGTCTGAAATCTGTATCTGTGAAAACTGCGCCAGCGATTCTTTTATGCTGGGAGTATAGTTTTCTGTTTCCTGCAAGCCTGTTTCTATATACGATTCTTTTTGAACGGTTACCCAAAGCGTTGGATTGTCTGGATCAGCGGAGCAATAATCATCGTTGAAGCCCAGGTAAGTTTGAATTTTCAACTGAACAAAGCGATGGTCGTCAGTAAGCGATTGACTGCTTACGGGTAATACCACTTTGGTTAAGCTGTCGGAACCCTGCACCCGGACTGTTAGAACCGGGTAATTGTTGATGTAACAAACAAGGTGTGATGTGTTGGTATTAAGGATCTGCGATGTTTTTAGCAGTAAAACAATCCGCCCGTTATTTAAGTTATCATGTGGCTGAACGCTTAAATAATACACGGTTGCATTACTCATACCTGCTAAACTGATATCCTTGTATCCATAATAGGCAAAATCATGCCGGGTGCCGGGCTGGGCATTGGAAAATATAGCCGGCAGCAATAGAAAACCAGTAAGTGTATATTGAAGTAAACGTTTCATAAACCTGAAATTTGGGTTAATAAAGCTTAGACAATTGTAAATTGAATGCGGTAATAGTTCCCTATCTCTTCATTGCTTTCATAGTTGATTGTCCCGTTCATCTGCTCTGCCAGTTCCCGGGCGATGGAAAAACCAAGGCCTTGCTGATCGCCATTCCAGTGTCCCTGTGGCAAACTGACCAGCTTGTTGAACATGGTATTCAGACGGTCTATTCCGATAGGAGCGCCTTTGTCTTCTATTTCTATTACTGCATAATGCTCATTTTGATGAGAGGATATTTCCAGGTCGGAATCGTTTTGAGCAAACCGGATAATGTTGGATAATAATTTAAACAACAGCCGCTCGGTAAGTATGGGGTCAAGGGTTACCCTTAGCTTCTGCTGGTTATCGGTGGTATAATACAGGCTAATATTCTTGGCATTGATTGTATTTCGAAGTGTGTCTACTACTTTACCCAATGCTTCATTCATGTCAAAAGTTGAATAATAAAGTTTGGTGCTTTCCTTCGGTATATTGCCGGTTTCACTTATCCGTTGGGTGAACTGGTTGAGCCGGTTATTGGCCAGTTGAATGATATTGAGGGTGCTTTTCTGCTCAGCAGTGAGATTGTTGCCATCTTCATGAATCAACTGCACAGCGCCTTGTACAACACCAGCAAAATTTCTTACATCATGCAATACAACATTCAGGGTTTTATTCAAATCTTCGGTTGTTTTCTGCAATTGGCGGTTTTTGTTTTCCAGTAACAGGCGCTGCTCGGTTATTTCTTCGTTCTGGCCGGCAAAGTCTTGATTTGATCGCACAATCGTGGCTTCCTTGGTAATATTGCGCAATGTTATCTGGTAACGCGCATAACTTATTATACAGGAGGAGAGGGTGATGATCAGGAATGCGCTGCCCCCATTCTCTATTGTCCAGGTTAAATTTTTATCCAGCGAGCTGTTTAATAAAGCAAAAGCCAGGGCAAGCATGGTATAGCACAGCAAGCAATAGAGGATAGAAATTTTGGGATGCACGAAAATGGTGCTGTTCTGCAAAAACACTACCGCTGCGAAGATCAGGAAATAAGGCAACTTGCTTGCCTCTGCGGCGGCTGCACACAAGAAGGAGTAAAAAGCACTGTTCACAAACATGATGACAAACAAGGAAATCCGGCTATTCAGTTTTTTACCTTCTACATAATTACAGATAGTTAGAATGAACAGCGTTATTGATAATCGTATAATAAGCAGGCTGAACCATGCAGGTTGAAAGAAGATATAATCCAGTAAGCTTAATAAGGGAATTGCAAATACGCCTGACCATAAAACATTTTTGATAGACGATAATCCTTGCCGGTTATACTCGAAGAGATACTGGGTCGGACTTGAACTAATAGGCTTCATATACTTATGGTTTAAGTTAAGTATTGGGCGCACAGAGCCAGTAGCTTTCCTTGCGTCGTATAATGCAATGAAAAGCCTGGTCATAGCTAAAAGCACATGAGGATGTTATCACCGGGGAGGCTATTGTTCTTGAATCGTTCAGGCGATCTGTTCAGATGAGCGTGGTGACTACGCCTCACTTGTTTCTGATAAATTCGAATTCATCCAAGCTAAATGCAAGCAATATTTATTTTGTTTTATTCTATTGTATTTCAACTGGACAAAATGATATAAAAGAATATACAGCATCACACGTTGACGCGTGATGAAACACTGTGTCAATAGCAGGCATCCTGCAATGGCGAGCGGTTGAATGCAATAAAACAATACCCGGCTTAATGCCGGAACAGAATAAACATCGCTTTTAAAAAGGAGGACTTGGACTTTAAAACAGCTTCAATTAAGGCTGTACGATTTTGGGCGGAGTATATATGCGGATGAAAATGGTGTATCTGCTTATTCGCTTAATGTCCCGATCTATACGTAATTACGTTATTAGCCCAGTGCTATTTAAAACATTTCCCCTACAGACATGCCAAACGGAATGAGCTGCATCAACGATGGGGCAGTTCTAATACATACAAATTGAAATACAATATGCTTTATCGAACTGGCGAAGCATTCAATTGATCAATGCTGTTTTGATAATTGCAGATGCTGCAATTGCAATAAGGAGTCAGGTGGTCCAATATTCAGTACGAGGCATGTGTTGTTGACTTCATGGGTACTTGAACGAACGGCTGAGGTTTTAGGATTCTTCATGACATGGGGATTGATTGATTAATATAAAGGATTAGCAGAAAACAAGTGGATGTTGATTCGGATAGAAGGGGCCGTTTTCTAACCAACATAGGTTATTCAATCCAAAGTGAAATTAATGTTTTTTTTTATCTCTGATACTTCTTTGCCATGCTAATTCGCTTAAATTTTAATTAAACGATAATCTTTTCAATTGTTGGCGCAGTAGTAAAATTGTACAACAGTAGATGCAATGCACAATGATAAAGCTTATACTGCCTATACATTTTCTACTACTCTTTTCGGTTGCCATTAGTATGCCATAACTGTTTTTCAGAACATCCGGTGATTGTTTTTTAAGTGTTTTTTAAATCACTCTAAAACATGCTAAAACAATATTGCAGGATGATATGATGTGGGTACGTAGTGATAAATGGAGTGGGACTTGTACTTCGTGCTTGGCTATGTACGAAGTACGATGTGGGATGTACGATGTGGGGTACGTAGTGATAAATAGTAGGCTTTTTTACTTCGTGCTTAATAGTTCCCGCTTGGCTATATACGAAGTACGATGTGGGGTGTACGATGTGGGTGCGTAGTGGTAAAAGAGATGAGGTTTGTGCTTCATACTTGGCTATGTACGAAGTACGATGTGGGATGTACGATGTGGGTACGTAGTGTGCCGATAGCTGATTCCACGAATTATCCAATAAATACGGTTGAATGTTCAATTTTTGAATTTGAAGGATCGAGTACATTCGCAAGCCTAAAATATGGCCGGGTATTCAGAAGAGTGCCGCCAATTAACTGGCGTTTTAATTGCCATAAATTTTGCATTGGCTGTACCTGTTGTAGCAGTATAAAAGAATAAATGTATGAAACAAAGCTTTATTACACTTTTGTTGTTATGGGTCGTTGTACTTGTAGGATATAGCCAAAAGGACAGCGTATTTGTAGGCTATAGTCAAAAGGACAGCAGGGAAAATCTGAAGTATTTCCCTGCGGCAAAAGATAGTATACTGCGTTATGTGATTGAGCTGGATACTAAAACCAATGAGGGTAATTACCAGGTGGAGATCTTTTTTGGAAAAGTGATGAAAGTGGACTGCAATTATCATACACTAATGGGCAAAATAGAAGATAAAACCGTTGTTGGTATGGGCTATCCTTATTATGAATGTTATTCCAGCGGTGGTGTTATGTCTACCAGGATGGCTTGCCCGGGAAGAAAACTGGAAGATAAATTTGTAAAGATGTCAAAACTGGTTAAATACAATAGCAAAATACCTCTTGTGGTTTATGTGCCGGCCGGGTTTGAAATTAGATATAAAATATGGGAGAGACAAGAGGAAGAAAGGAAGGCCAGTATAGAATAGTATTTAACCCGATGGGTTGAATACTATTAAGAAAACGAATGCTTATTTATTTCGGCAGCCATCAAGTCATCAATCACTTAGGTTCTTGAAGTAAAAAATGGTTATTGCCGGCTGCTATAATGTAGCAAATGTCTTGCGGAGCAATGCTTGTTGTCATATTAAGACATGGACAAAACCTGTTTGCAATTGGTTTGCTGTTGTGATCTTTGAACTATCTCCTCTATCTTCCTTGATGAAAATTGCTATATCAGGGAAAATGCAGTCGTCAAACTCATTTGTAGCTTCTGGGAGAGCTGGATATTCTCACACCCGCTATCTTTCATTTGTCTAAGAAATACCCTGAAAAAACAAATTGACTAAAATTCAATTGTTATCTATTTATAATCCTGTGGAAATAAAACTTCAACATGCGTGGACATAGGGGATGCTATTCCTTAAACTCTTTTTATATGTCGTGGACTATAAGGTAGATTGTAATACAGGTGAATGCTGGCTGAAATTTTGCTGTACTACTAATGGATTTTTTCACAAATACTTTCTGAAGGTACAGTCCCGGTTATTCTTATCCGGGGCGCTTTTGTATGTTAGGCATGCTCACTAACTATAGGGTGGGAGTCCCGAATGCGCTGT
>CBJLMB010000030.1:0-83191 GCA_966424055.1 uncultured Deminuibacter sp.
CCGTGGTGGTTGCTGCTGTAAGTGTCGCTGTCGTACCGGTACAGATTGTCGCATCTGATGCGGTGATATCCGCTGCAGTGGCATTATTATTCACATTTACAGTCACCACCTTGGCTGATGAAGCAGTGTTCGCACATTTGTTGTCACCTTTTACTGTAACATAGTATTTGGTTGTTGCGGTCAGTGCTCCGGTGGTATAACTGGCGCTTGTGCTTACTACATTGGTCAATGCAGCATCGCTGTACCAGGTAAACACAGGATTGGTCACCGTGGTGGTTGCTGCTGTAAGTGTCGCTGTCGTACCGGTACAGATTGTCGCATCCGAGGCGGTGATATCCGCCGCAGTAGCATTGCTGTTAATGGTAAGTGTAAATGGATAATTCGCAGACTGACAACCCGGATTTTTATTGCTCAGTGTGAGTATAAAGTTATAAGTACCCGCAGCCGTATTGCCCGGTATGGCAACCGAGATAGGTGATGCAGGCAAACCGGCATTGGTTACCGTTTTAAAACCAGGCAAGTTACTGGTAATGCTATAGCTATCCGGGTTACCACTGACAGCTGTATAAGGAATGGCGAAACTGGTAGCACCCGGGCAAACACTTGTTGCCCCGGGTGCAGGCGTAATGGTTATCTGGGGATTTACTGATACCTGCACCAGAGCCGATGGCCCATCTCCTGTACAACCATTTATAGAAGCAGTAACACGATAATAAACCGAGCTGGTAAGATTGCCGGTATTAAGCGTGGCAGCTGTTTGTCCGGTCACTGTTTTCCAACCAGTGGTACCATCTGTACTGGTTTCCCATAAATAAGTATACCCCGAAGCAGGCGTACCGGTACCTCCTTTGGAAGTAACCGATGCAATCAGCGTGGTACCTGTATTATAACAGATCGTATTTGATGCAGCAGATATTCCTGCTGTATAACCGATAACTTTCAGCTCGTTTATATTAGATGCAACACGGCATTGTGTTGAATTGATTTCAGCGCTGCCACCGGCTGCCATTACCCTGTACTCAAAACCTGGTTGCGCATTCGGTATAGTGAAGGTTGCTGTATTATTGGTACCATTGTTAATGATGCCACCCACATTTGTCCAATTCGTTGTACCAATAGGCCTGTTCTGTAGCTGGAAAAAATAATTGGAATAACTACCAGAGGGAAGACTTACATTCAATGTTCCTGTACCTCCGGCGCAAACCACACCTGCCGGCTGGCTCAGTGTTACAGGAGGACCACAGGCTGCAAAAGCAATATCATCCAGTGCAAGGTCATTGCCAATATTGGTGGGTGTATTACTGTAAATACGCAGTATAACAGAACTGGTTGTACCCGGCATCTGGAAAGTGCCCGCTAATCTTGTCCAGCCACTGGAAGGGGAAACGGAACCTGTGGAAAATGAGCTGATCACCACCTGAGTATTAGGATCTACCACATCAAACCGGAGGCTTGGATAGGATGAACTGGCTAAATTTTCATTATTGATATTAATGATCCAGGCTGAAAATTCAAATACAGTACCAGAACACAAACCCGTAATTGTTCTTTCGTAAAACTTGCCGGGGTTTTTATTGGCGTCTACCACCATACAATAACCTGTACCATCGGTAGTGGTATGATCACCACGACTGATAAAATAAGGATTGTTATATCCCTGGGTAGTATTGGAAATAACATATTGTCCGAAATACGGTCCCCATGGCTGGGTTAAAGTAGGTGTATAATAGGGATAGTTGGTTGTGCCCGCAGGAAGTGCAGGCCCTAACTTAGGCTTTACCGATGTACCGGCATTGCCAAAATCCTCTTTAAATATCGGGTCGCCTAATGAACCATTACAACTCTGCGCATGTGCATGCTGTAAAAAAATCATAAGAAAGGCCAATAATCCCAATACAATGCGTAAACATGTTTTCATAAGCATCCTTGAATGAATGATGGGTAAGGAATAAAACAGCTCTTCATTGATATTGGAAATATGCCGGGTCCAGCCATTAGCAGATCCTCAGGATCTTTTTTATAAACGATCCGTCGTTTTTACTATCATTCTTAGGGTTGTCTGGAAACAATGAAGGATCAGTTTCCCTTTTTTATTTGCCACAAAGTACCTTCAGATAAAGGCATGACAGAACCGCCTGTTTGTGTTTGATTGTACCCCCATTTTTGGGGGTACCATTTTACCCCTATTTAATTAATGGCGAACCTTGGATATACAGTTCAGCTATAACAGTCGTATAGCTGGTCAATTTCCTTATGAAATTTTACCATGCGATACAAATATTTTTTAATGCTATCTGATGAGCAGCTGGTTTGAAAGCAGAATAAAGGAAAAGAAAGGAAAATAATCTTCTGCAGGCTGATATATCCCCGTGCTTCTATAGATATGCGCCGGCGCCTATATGCATCCACGCACAAGAATGCGGAACACGATATTTCCGCTTTGAAAACAGGTATTGGTTTTAAAAGCAGGTATAAACAAACAGCATTGACGCCGGCATCTCAACACTGTTCACCAACATGAAGCATCATAAAGGAAAAAAGCAGCGGGAATTATTTAAGCGCTTGTCATGCAGAACCCGGATGATCAGTCTTCCTGTTTTTCCAGTACTGCTCAATTTCTTCCAGTGAACGGTTTTTGGTTTCAGGGATCAGTTTCCTGGCAAGCCATAACCCGGGTGCGCATAAAATGGCGAAGGTCCAGAAAGTTGCTGCAGGCCCCCAGTGATCACTTTTCAGCATCACCGGTGTCAACTGCCCGACAAAAAAATTCGCTATCCATAAGGAGAAAATCGCAAGTGATGCAGCACGTGCACGAACAGCATTCGGAAATATTTCACCAACAATGATCCAGCACACCGGCCCAAAAGAAAAAGCAAAACAGGCGATAAAAAGCAGGATAAAGATCAATATCCAGGGCCCGTTTACAATATGCAATGCAAACAAAACGCCAATCACCACAAGTGCGGTAACAGCACCCAAAATACCCCAGAACAACAATGGCCTTCTACCCCATTTGTCAACTGTAAAAATGGCCACACAGGTGAACAGTACATTTACCAGTCCTATTGTTACCTGCCCGCCCAAAGCGGCGCTAAGTGAAAAGCCTGCGCTGTCAAGAATAGATGGTCCATAATAGATCACTGCATTAATGCCCGATACCTGGGAAAGAAAAGGCAATAAAATACCTATGAGCAGCGCTGTACGGTATACCGGCGAAAACAAGGTTCTATTGTCTGCAGTGGATTGTATCAGGCTCTCCCTGATGTTGGCCAGCTCGCGGTTAGCTGTTTCTGTTGTATTTATTTTTTCCAGGCATAGAAGCGCTTCTTTTTCCCGCCCTCTCTGCAACAGCCATCTTGGCGATTCAGGTACTGCCAGCAGACTGATCAAAAAAATAAAAGCGGGCACCAGGCCTATACCAATCATGGAGCGCCACACAGATTGAACAACGATCCAATGCAGCCAGCCGCCGTGGTAAAAATGATGGGAAAGATCCAGCAAGCAGGCATTGGAAAGATAAGCAGCGACGATACCAATAGTGATAGCGAGTTGATACAATGCAACCATCCGGCCCCTGAACGCGGGGGGAGAAAATTCCGAGATATACAACGGGCATATCATAGAGGCCACACCAATCCCCACCCCTCCCAACAGCCTGAAACTGATCAGCCAGGTGGCGTTTACTGCCAGCATGCATCCGATGGCTGATAAAAAGAACAGCATGGCAGACAACAACATTATTTTTTTACGACCATACCGGTCACTCAGCCGGCCCGATGCAGCAACACCCAGTATACAACCTAAAAGTGCCGAGCTTACAAACCAGCCTTCCATCATTGTGTTAAAGCCAAAGGCTTTCACTACAAAAGGCAAAGCCCCAGAGATCACCGCAGTATCAAATCCAAATAAAAAACCACCCAGTGCTGCAATAAAGCACACCAATAGCAGGTAATTCTTGCTGGGAGCCAGGTTTTGTGCACACATAGATACCGGTTATTTATTTGATGAATGCTTTGATTATTTTGGCAGTACCTTCCGTCTCATTTATTAGCTGGTAGCTTTCTGCAGCCGCCGGTACAATAAAGGTTTCGGCGTAATGGAACCTTCTTTTTTTCCCGTTTTTTGTAATGACGGTCACCGCCTCCCCTTCTACCAGCATCAGTACATGGCATTTGTTTTTTGTGTTTACGATAGTGCTTTCGTCAATCTCAATGCGATGCACATCGTAAAAATGTTGTGTATGCGTAGGCAGATGCACCAACCTGAATCCATCGCGTTGCTCCAGTACAACCGGATGCGATAGCAATTCGCGTTTTACATATGCGCCTTTCCTGCTGAAATCAAGGTTATGAAATGCATGAGCGATATTAATGGGTCTCGGCTCACCGTTCAGGTCAAGCCGCAGCCAGTCGTACATTTTGAAGGTGAAAATATAAGGCGTGGCACTGATTTCAAGAACCAGGTTATTGACACCGGCACTATGAATGGTACCCCCGGGTATCAGGAACAGGTCATGTTTATTTGCCGGGTGCAGCTGAACAAATTTTTCGATATCCACGGTTTTATTTTCTGCTGCACTTTGTTCAAGCTCCTTCCTGAATTTATCCGGGTCTATGTCTTCCTGGAACCCCAGGTATACGCCGGCATTGTGTTTACAATCCAGGATATAATAGGTTTCATCCTGTGTAATACGCTCGCCGAAATGCTGCTGCATATAAGCAATGGTGGGATGGCATTGAATAGAAAGATTCCCACCATCAAATGTATCCAGGAAATCGAACCGGATAGGAAACTCCACTCCAAATACAGCAGCATCATCACCAAGTACAGCCCGGCAATCATGTTCCATCAGCCAGTCGAAAGCGAGCTCCAGTAAATTGCTATCGCTTTCCAACACCAGCCCGTTTTCAGGTATGATCAGTTCAAACGACCAGGCATAGTTGATCTCCGCTTTATTCAATGCCGGTATTTTCTCCTTCAGCCATTGTCCTCCCCATGCACCTGCTTCAAACCAGGGGCGTACACGTATCGCATCATACCGCATTGCCTGTAGGGTATCGCGGACTGATGCATACATCGACCAGTTCACTTCGTTTTTCCACTGGCCATCTGCTATTACAGCGATCCTGCTTTTTATGGCGGCCCGGTGTGCATTCAGCACTACCCAGTCAACAAAATAAAAACGCTTATACATCACTGCTGGTGCGCCGGGTGTGCTTTTTCCCAGGTTGGTGATGCTGCCTGCGCGCATGCGGTATTGCAGTTCGTTTTTAGGAAGATCGATGTATACCACAGGGGCATCCCAGTTACATAAGGCGGCCCCGGTTCCGATGAAAATATTTATACCCTCTTTTTTACCCGGCTGCAGTTCATCCAATAATTCCGTCCGGAAAAAATCTGCCAGTGACAAAGTTGTTTTTTTACCCCATACAGATTGTGCTTCTCCCAGCCAGGGCTCTACCATTGTATCAATAACCGCTTCGGGCTTCAGAAATGCGGCAGCTTCATACCAGAATACCGGGATATGCCGCCGGTTGAAATACACGGACAGGTTTTCGCGTATTATAGCCCAGTCATTCCCTACATAGCCATCAATGACCACATTTTTTTGCTGTGCTATCCATTCAGCCAGTGATGCATACCCGGTGAAAATATGTCCTGTACCCATGCTGTGAACAGGATAGATATCATAGTCTCCGTCAACTGATACCGTTTTCTTCAACTGCAAAGGCAATAAAGGCTGTGATGATTTACGCCAGTGATTATTTGTATAATTTGTTTGCATAGTGTTTGTTTGGTTCACCAATCCTGCAGCGCCTGTTATTGCCGCCATCTCCATTTCATGGGATATGCGTATCACACATTTTATTTTATTTTCCCCGAACACTCTTTCAATGGCAGGCAGAAAAAGGGATGCAGCTCTACTGATGTTCCCACCGATAATCAACTGTGTTGCTCCAAATACCGGTATCCATGGTACCAGGCATTCAGCAATGTGCACACCCAGGGTATCAAACACGGCCAGTGCATGATGGTCATTTTGCTCATAGGCCTGTGCAGCTATCTCCTTTGCTTCCGTCACCTGCCTGCCAGACAGTACCTTGTATGCCTGCACCAGCCATCTGGCAGAAATATACGCTTCAGCAGTACCGTTTTTAAAAGGGGTATTGAACAATACACCATCCGGCGGCACAGTACTACCCGATTTCTGCAGGCGGTTATTTTCTATAAAGGCAGCACCAAAGCCGGTACCCAGTGTAATCGCAATGGTTTTCAGGGAACCGGCCGCTTGCCCGCTACGGCTTTCGCCCAGTGCAAAACAGGCAGCATCATTCTCAAAAACAACAGGCAGCCCCGGGGGTATATCCAGGTGATTGCGCAGCACTGCAGCAATATTCATCCCATACAGGTGATGGTATTTATTTACACCGTTGATCAGCGATACACCGTTGGCATAATCGAAGGGGCCGGGCATGGCAATACCTATCCCTTTCAACCTGCAATCACCTGTCATTGCCAGTATGGAACGGAATGCGGTCAGCCATACATCCATGATCTCTGCAGCGCCGGCACGCGGGTTAACCGGGTACCTGGTAAAACTTCCCGGCACAGGTTCATTATCACTATTTATTAAGGCAACAGCAATATGCGATCCGCCGATATCGGCAGCTATGGTAACTTTTTTGTTGGTATGTTTGAACATATTTAAATACAGCAAAAAAAATTTTATCCCTTCCTGATATCAATAGAATAAGTGAATTTATCAGACCTGTAGTATCCTACATTGTACTCAATGGGCCTGTCGCCCGGGTCGTATACAAACCGCTCCCTTATCAGGATAGGATCTGAAGCATCCACTTTTAATTTCCTGGCCAGTTTACCGGCTTTTCCTGCATTGATGTGTTCATTGGACCGCACTACCAGTACACCGAACTTCTCTTCCAGCAGGGTGTACAACGGGCGGGAAAAATCATCATCCTTGTCTATCCCGATCCTGGGATGGAAATAGCTTTCAAAAAAAACAATCGGTTCCCCTTCCGAGCCTTTCAGTTTGGAAAGTTTAAGAATGTTCTTATGCAACCGGATATTAAAAAAGCTAGCCAGTTTTTCATCGGCAGGGATCCATTCTGCCTTAATGAACAGGTTTTCTACCTGTATTCCCCGCTCACGCATTTCCTGGGTAAAACTATACCAGTGGTCCAGCCCAGTTGAAAGCGTTTTTTTCTGTGCTACCCTGGTACCCACACCTTTTTTTCTTACCAGTAATCCTTCATATTCCAGTTTATTGGTTGCCTGCCGTATAGTATTGCGTGATACGCCCAGCCTGTTAGCCAGTTCAACCTCCTTGGGAAGAAAAGCGCCATTTCTGAATTCAGGTGAAGCGATCAGCTTCCGCATCAGCTCTTCCACCTGAATATGCAGTGGTATTTTACTTTGATGGTTGATTTGTAAACGCATAGCCATTACGAATGTTCAAACATACCGCCTTTTTTCAAATTAGCCAGCATTTCATCCCTGTTATTCCGTTCATGTAAGCCGGGAACTAATTTTTAAAAAAGCACTGGTAGTTTCCATGTTTTTTTAGTATGTTTGAACATATACAACAAAATAAATAGAAAAAATTTACAATACAACTAAAATTACCTGTTCTTTTCAAAACTAATCATGCACTTTTCGGGCTGAAAAAAGTGTAAATGCACGTTGTTATTTTTACCCCTACCCCGGTTTTGTGAAGCGAGTTATAGCAAGGTATAAAACAATATCGCCAGGAGCAGATAAATCACCATTCAACAACTGCTTTTATGCCCAATCAGCCATCATTTGCTAAATGCATTTATTACCCTTGAATCCTTTGAAATAGCCGCTAACGAAATAAGGTAACAGATATCTGTTATCTAATCAAAACTAACCTGTCTTGTTTATGAATATTGCTTCCATAGCTATGCCATTGTATGGCTTGTGCCATACCGTATGTCCGATACCGGAAAAATACCTTCCCCCCTGAGTATCTATTGTATGCAAGTGCAATGCCGCTACCCGGCAGTTTCATCCAACAATTTGTTTATGATTAAAAAACTTGTTATGCACAAAAAGATACGATTTGCAGTTCTATTCCTTCTTATTTCTCTCAACACAATTGCACAGATCAAAATAAATGGAACTGTTTCCAGCGCCAAAGATGGCTCCCCTATCGCCAATGCAAGCGTATTGGTAAAAGGAACGCATACCGGCGCAATCACAGATGCACAGGGCAATTACACCATCCAGGTACCGAACACTGATGCGGTACTGGTGTTTTCTTTTACCGGCTTTTTAACGACAGAATTAAAAGTGGGTAACCAAACCCAGGTGAATGTTAGTCTGCAGGAACAAACCGAAGCACTCAGCGAAGTAGTGGTGATCGGTTATGGTACTGCAAAAAAATCTGATCTTACCGGTGCTGTTGCCACGGTTAAGTCAGAACAGCTGATGGATAAACCTGTAGCCAATGTATCACAGGCATTGCAGGGTAAGGTAGCTGGTGTAGATGTAAGTATCAACAGCAATGCCCCCGGTGCAACAGCTAAAGTGCGTGTACGTGGTATAGGCTCTATCAACTCGAATATCGATCCGCTGTATGTGGTGGATGGTGTTATTGGTGTAGATGCCAATACCATCGACCCCAATGATATCTCATCCATCGAGGTACTGAAAGACGCTTCTTCCACGGCCATATTTGGTGCACGTGGTGCCAATGGTGTAATTATCGTGTCTACCAAGCGTGGCAAAAAGGGCCCTACCATTGTTAGCTATGATGGCAATGTGAATGTGAGCGAACTTTACCGGCACCTGAAAACACTTAACTCCGACCAGTTTGTCCAGGTGTATAACCTGGCTTATGCCAACGGACAAAAATTTGATCCCACCGGGGCTGTACAAACACCTCCCAAGGCACTCAACCATCAAAACTTTCCACTGCTGTTTGATGCCAATGATAAACCGCTGTACAATACCAACTGGGAAAAAGAAACTTATAAACCGGCCGTTTCCACCAGTCATCACCTCAATTTCCAGGGTGGCAGTGACAAATCGCAATACAGCCTTTCACTTGGTTATCTTGATCAGAACGGTTTAATGATACAGTCATGGTTCAAACGTTACTCTGCCAGGCTAACGCTTGACAATGATGTGAAAAACTGGTTACGTGTGGGTGGCAATATCAATGTTATCAAAAGCACACAACGGCTTGTTTCTGACGGCAATGGCTCACTGAATGTACCCAGGATGGTGACGGAAGAAGTGCCGATAGTACCGGTAAAATATCCTGATGGCACCTGGGCCGGCAACAATGATATCGCAGGTCTCGAAGGTGGCCCTAACCCGGTTAATATCGCTACTAACAGGTACACGCTGAACAATAACCTGCAAATGCTGGGTGATGCTTACCTGCTTTTCCATATCACCAGCGAGATCGATTTCAAAACAGATTTCGGTTACAACATCAGTGCGCAGAAAAATAATTATTATTCCTCGCAAAACCTTGTTCACCTGTCGGCCGACCAGGGCGGTGTAGCCAATATCAATGCTTACACCAATTCGTACTGGCAATCGGAAAACTATCTTACCTGGAACAAAAAAATAAACAGCAACCAGAAACTAACGGCCTTGCTGGGTATTTCTTTCCAGAAATACAACAATGAAAGGGTACGTTCTGAAACGCAGAATTTCATCGATGATATTTTCCAGTGGCATTACCAGCAGGCAGGCTCTGTAAGAAGCGCCAATGAATCGCAGGATTACCAGTGGAGCATGAACTCTTATTTTGCCCGTGCCACTTATGATATCAGTGGTAAATATTTCTTCACAGCCACAGGCAGGTACGATGGTTCATCTAAATTTGGCAAGAACAACAAGTACGCTTTCTTCCCTTCAGTGGGTGCAGCCTGGCGTTTGTCTGAAGAAGATTTTCTTAAAGGTAACCGGTCTATCTCCAACCTGAAACTGCGCGCCAGCTATGGTTTATCAGGCAACCAGGAAATAGGACAATACCAGTCTATTCCGCAGATACTGCCCAACACCACTGTGTTGAACGGTACGCAGCAGTCTACACTGCAACCCGCTTATATCGGCAACCCAGATCTGAAATGGGAAAAATCACTGCAGTTCGATGCAGGTATTGAGCTGGGTTTATTTGATAACCGTGTAAGCCTGAACCTGGATTATTATAACAGGGATACCAAAGACCTTTTACTACAAACACCTATCCCCTGGTCTGCCGGTTTCAATAATCCCAATGGCAATGCCAACGTATATAAAAATGTGGGCTCTGTGAAAAATTCCGGTATTGAAATCTTCCTGAGCACAGAGAATATCAAGAGCAAGAATTTTACCTGGACCACCAATTTTATTTTTACAGCTAATAAAAACAGGGTTACCAAACTCAATGATGGTAATGCAGATATCTTCCCTGGCCCCAATTTCCTGGGACAGAATTTCGTGATCCGTGTAGGGCAGCCCATCGGCTCTTTTTATGGTATGACACGCCTGGGCACTTACAGCGATAAAGAAGCAGATGAAGCTGGCAAGCATGGCTTAAAACCCGGCGACAGGAAATATATTTATAATGCTGATGGCAGTAATTATTACAGCATCATCGGGCAGGCTTATCCTAAATGGACCGGCACTTTCAGCAGTACGATCACTTATAAGAACTGGGATTTTGCTTTCGATATCCGTATTGTACAGGGCGTTAATACTGCAGCCAATTTTAAACACTCCAGCGAAGACAGGCAAACCATTGCCAACAGCTTAGCTACGGTGCTGGATGCATGGACACCCACACATCAAAACACCATGATCTCGCAGGTACGCAACTACAAGTATGCACAGGATTCACATTTCGATACCTGGTGGGTAGAGGATGGTTCATTTATCAGGGGACAGAATTTTGTACTGGGTTATACCCTGCCGGCTTCACTGCTGCACAGAACGAAGATCAACAAACTGCGTTTTTATGCCAGTGTACAAAACCTGTTCCTTATCACCAAATACACCGGTTACGATCCTGAAGTGGATACATTCAATTCTACTTACGGCGCCAACGGGTCGTTCTCACAGAACCTTGACTTTTTCTCTTATCCCCGTCCGCGTGTGTGGAACCTGGGTCTGTCGCTTGTATTCTAGCAGCACAGATGCAGCAATGCTAACTTGTTTTGATGATTATATTCATTTCAGCTGAAGCCCTGTACGATCGTTTCACAAATGCTTTTAGCAAGGCTTCACTGGTTATTAAAAAATGAACAGATGAAAACAATAAACAATATACTGTTGGCAGGTATGATACTGTTAACATGTTCCTGCAAGAAATTTCTCGATGAAAAACCGACCAGTTTTCTCACACCTGAATCAGACCTGTCCAGTTCTAAAGTAGCCAGGGCTTTTGCTGCTGGTGCTTACCAGAACCTGCAGGGATTGCTGGCCGGGCAGCCATCTTCCTATGGTGGCAATACCTGGAACCTGATGGAGTTTTTAACCGGTAAATCCAACAGCGATCTTGGTCAAACGGGTTTTGTCACCTTTCAAACGCTGGCATACAATGCCACTTCGTTTTATTTCGATACCTGGTGGCAGAATTTATACAAAGGCATAGGTGGTTGCAACCTCGCATTGCAAAAAATACCCACCATCAATGCCAGTGACCTGAGTGCTGCCGATAAAACAAATATGCTGGCTGAAGTACACACCTTGCGGGCGTTGTATTATTTCTTCCTGGTAAGAATGTATGGTGCAGTACCCAAGGTAACCACAGTACCTACAGATCTCAATGGCTTGAAGCTCAGCCGTACGCCAGCAAAGAATATTTACGACAGTATTATCATCCCCGATTTGCTGATCGCTGAACAGTCTACACTGCCCTGGCAGGATGTTACCGGCAAGGTATCTATGGGTGCGGTAAAATCCATACTTGCCGATGTGTACCTCACCTATGCAGGTGAAGCGATCAAAGGTGGTAACCAGTACTATGCAGAATCGGCCAAGCGTTCGCTGGATGTGATCCAGAAAGGTGGCTATACCATGTTCCCCGAATACCGCGATATGATCAACCCGGCCAACAAGAATAAGGGGGAATTCATTTTCCAGATACAATATGCAGCCAGTGTACCTTCGGTTAATCCGCTTACACCGCTCACCATTCCCAACTACTCGGGCATATCCAAGTATTCAGATGAGTATGGTTCAGTGTATCCTACCATCCAGTTTTACCGTTCGTTCCCTGCAGGAGATAAAAGAACAAAGGAAAGACAGTTCTTTTATACCAGCTATCCCAATGCGAAAACAGGTGAGCTTGTCACTTTCAAAGGCCCGTACATTTATAAATGGTTTGATTCAACTGCTGTGGTTAATACCATCAAATCTGACCTCAACTATACTTTGTACCGGCTGGCCGATGTGAAGCTGATGTATGCTGAAGCATCCAACAGGGCCGAAGGCAGCCCCAATGCCAACGCTATACAATATGTCAATGATGTGCGCACTAGGGCCCAGCTGGCGCCAATAGGTTCTATGAGCCAGACCGATTTTGAACATGAAGTATGGTTGCAGCGTTATTTTGAACTTTGCTTTGAAAACAAAATGTGGTTCGATATGGTCCGCACGCGCAAGGTGCACAATGATGTAACCGGCAACTGGGATAATTTTGTAGGCCACACTACGGTAAGCGGTGCTACTTTTACAGAGAAACAATTGCTGTGCCCTGTACCACAGCAGGAAATAGATGTTAATGCCAACCTCTTACCCAATAATCCCGGTTTTTAACCAGCTTTATTGCTAAAAAAATACCCACCGCTATGGTGGGTATTTTTTTACATACTACTCATACATACTTATATCTTGCAATTTACGTTTTGCATCTTATAGCCTGTATCACATATCCCGCATTCTTATCTCTCCACCCTTACAGTAACAACATCCTGTGCAGCGATCGCTATGGCGCCATTCACCGGCGATAAGGTTTGTTCGCCGGTATTGCTATAGCTGGTAGCTTTAACCGGTGAAGACCATTTCAGTGTTGTTTGTTGTGTTTCACTGGTTGGGTTGAACAAACTTACTATCCAGGCCCTGCCATCTTCACTGGGCTTGAGCACCTGCACCAATACTTTGTCAGTGCTCAGCTGCAGTTTGGGTACAGAAAAATCTTTTCCTGTAGCAGCAGTGACTACCAGCGGCTGTGATAGTCCTGTAGCAAAACGGGCAGCGGTTGCAGGTTCAAATGCCTTATGCGGTCTCAGCGCATAGCGGAAAGTAATGATACCATCCTGATAAGCCCTGTAATTGGTTTCCCAGTGATTGTTGATGGCCCAGGAATACAATTTTTGCGTAGGTTCAATTTTCTTACGCCACACAGCAGGATTGGTTTGTCCGCCAAGTAAAGTGGCAGTAATACCACCCACTTCAACCAATGGCGCATCAAGTGTAGCCCAGGTGATGCCCAGATCGTTATTGGAAACATCTGCCCATCCACCCACTTCCAGCCAGTTTTTGCAGGAACCGGGTATCTGGTCTGTTTCCGGTTTCATAATGGCCAGGGGAATATCCAGGCGCATTTGTCCGTCTGTTACATGAAAAGGAAAACCGAAATTGATACTTTCTTTGCCACCGGTATTGGCCCAGGCATAATCACCGGGATTGGGATCCAGCTCTGCCGGTCTTTTATCCAGAACATTCGTTATATCTATATGATCAAAACCTTTCACCAGCCTTATCTCCCTGGTTAATTTGTCACAACCTGGCGCAGCAGATTCTACGAGCAGGCTGGCAAGTACAGGACCATCTTCTTTTACACTGATCTTCACCTGTCCGTTGCGTTGCAGGTTTGCCAGGTTATTGCCCTGTAAAAAAAGATAATCATTGAGATAATTGCCCGAAGCCGAATCAGCAAAATTATTATTGATACCATGATTCCTTATACTGGTGATCGCGCCGGTAGCACCATCCAGTTCTACCCGTATTGTTCCATTATCCATGGACTGGCCGTTTATGTTTACAGCCTTACCACCAATATTGCTGCCGCCTGATATGCTATAGCGCTTCGCGGCAAAAGGAGGGATAGCAGTTGCCACAAAAGCCAGCTCACCTGTGCTCAGCCGTTGTGATGGCAATACCACTCCTTCCCCGTCTTTGATGATATCACCCGCTGCAGACAATTGTGGTGAAACCAGTACCAATCCGCCCCGTTGCCAGGAGCAGGTATTGAATACATCGATCGAATTGTCCGCTTGTGCAGACGCAGCACTGGCGGCTGCGAGCAATTCCTCAGACATCTGTGCTGCAGTATCAGCATATGATTTTTTTATCTGCCACTGCTCCATTGTTTTCTGGCTCAAGGGCCTTGTAACACTTACATCTGCGCCCCAGGTATGTTCTGAATACAGCAGCACATGCTGCCAGGCTTTGTTGAAACGGGCTGCAGGATATTGTTCAGGGTTCACCATGGCCCATAATGCTTCCGCCTGTGTAAGCCTGGATGAACTGTTCCTGTTCTCTGCTGTTTCAAATGCAGAGGAGGCCGCGCCATCCTCCCAGTAGCCTGTCCAGTCACCTTTTACATAAGGAATTTTATCTGCGTATTGTTTCTCAAAAGCGTTGAATGCCGTGCTGGTTGATGATATGATAAATTTAGGCCAGCTGTATTTGCTGTTGAAGCTTTTCACAAAATCACTGATGGCCATTTCGGGTACCGCATTATCACCATGCCCGCTCCACCTGATATAAGTGATATCATAAGGATACTTTATTTCATTCAGCCTGTTCATATAATCGGCAGCGAAACCCGGCGTAAGGCCAGCAGGCATACCGTGCGACAAAGCGTATCCTTTATAAGGTATCCATACCAGCACTTTTTCCTTTCCTGAAGGAGAGCCCCAGTAAAATGGTTTGTCTTCCCACTGCTGCAGGATATCACCGATACGGTCAAAATAATTAGGTGCTGCTGAAAAATATTTGATGCCTGCCTGTGCCATTGCCGTTACGGTTCCCCAGGTATACCCGGGCACATCACTGATCATCGCTGCATCCACTTTTGTACCGGTTTGCACTGCCAGCATGGTTGCGGGTTTAAAAAGCCGCAGCAGTTCGCCGGGGCGGCATAAACCGGTAAGTGTGTTCAGGTACATGCCGTTCAATGCAACACCCCCGTCTTTTACTGCCTGCAAAAATTCCTGTTTCTGCTGTTCATTCATCCGCTGCAAAAACAGGTCGGCCGCATATACACCTTCCAGGTTCCATACAAACCTGGCGCCTTCGGGATAATCTTTTGTACGGCGGGCATATTCCATCCCTTTCAGCAGGTTGTTCATCTGTTTTTTTTCTACAGCTGTTTGTATCTCTGTATAACCGATATCATTATGTGAATGGGGCAAAATATACACCATCATTTTCCGTGCAGCTTGCAGGTTAAGGGTTCTGCGGTCAATGGTACTGCGGCCTTTTTCTACTGCCAGTTCAACCGAAGAATCTTTTGTTACTGCCGGCACCTGCACTTCTGCTTCACCGTTGCCCGTAGCAATATGTACGGGTTGCCCTGGCATGCCACTGACACGCACTGTTAGTTCGGCCGGTGCCGCCGTATTCAGGAAAGTCAATTTAGCCACCTGGTAATCGCGGTTTTCTTTTGTAATAATAAAAGGCAGATTTTTAATATCAGCCAGCGTCACTGCCGGTTGAACCGGCGCCAGCTTTGCAGTGCGCGGTGCATCAAAACCCAGCCAGTCATAAATAAGCCAGCTGCCGGTTTTTGTAGTGAGACTGATCGTATTGGTCCCTTTCTGCAAAGCAGCAGAAGGTATGCTAACTGTAAATGCGGTTTTTCTGCCAGTGGCAGCATCACCGTAAATGGCTTTGGCAGCGCCCCTGGGTACATGAACAGAAAAATCGTGGTCATTTACTTTAATATCCAGCTGTATATCTCTGGGGCCAACATCCACCAGCTTAACCAGCAGATGGCAGCTATCTGTTGCCGGCACCTCTTTCAAACCGAACAATACAGAAAATGGATGTTGCCTGTTACCGGCCCATGCATCATCAGGACCCGGATGAGCATAAGGCCAGGCTTCTTTTTCAGTGGAACGCCCCACGATGAAAAGACCATCTTTAACAAATAATCCACCCTGGCCGGGCGCCAGTGCAAACTCGCTACTGTTACCGTCCGGCTTCCCTATCTGCCAGAGCAGCTGCGGATATGGTTGTGCTGCGGCCTGCTTATTAAAAGCCATCAAACAAAACCCGGCAAGGGCTATAGAGCCTGTTAGTTTTCTGCAACCGTTAAACATAACTGTCTTTTTGTGCTTTATCATTCCGGCGGAATGCACTCCCGGAAAAGTAAAAATGATGCCGCCCTGAATGATTAGTTTGTTAGAATGTTCAAACATACTAAATTATGAACAAAACTGCAAATTATCAGCGGCAAGGCTGCACAAGAGGCCACAGGCCGTCCACAACAATATTTTTTTTCCTGCTCTTCAATAGTTTTCCGGTGCTACATATTAGGCAGGGTTATTTCATGGCAGCTTTATGTTCCGACCCTATTATTGTATCAAAACAGAACAGTATTTGTTACAATACCGGACTAGCCGGCATGGCAGCTTCTTTCTAATTATATATGGATCAATAAATTGCAGAGCGGCATAGCATTTGACGCACAGCAGCATGCTTAGAAACTATCTAAAAATCGCCATCAGAAACCTATGGCGGCACAAAACATACTCTTTTATCAATATTATGGGACTGGCTGTTGGTATGACGGCCTGCTTCCTGATATTTTCCTATGTGCGTTTTGAAACCAGCTATGATAGTTTTCATGTCAAAGCCAACCGGATATACCGTGTTGTAACTGCAGTAAAAACACCCTCAGAAACAATTCATGCAGGGATCACCAGTGCGCCTATTGCGGTGTATGCAAAAAAAGATTTTCCTGAAGTGGAAGATGCTGTCCGGTTAAGCAGGGATGAGTTCCTGGTTCGCAAGGGAGATATTAAATTCCAGGAAAAAAAAGCAGTGCTCGCAGATTCCACTTTGTTCAACCTGTTTGATTTTCCACTGGTTTACGGGGATAAACATACAGCGCTGAAACAAGCCATGAGTATTGTATTGTCACAATCGACAGCCCGGAAATATTTTGGCAACAGCAATCCAATGGGCCAACAGCTGTTGCTTACCGGAGCCTCTATCAATGCCACTGTTACCGGTATAATGAAAGATATTCCTGAAAACTCGCAGATAAAAGCCGACCTGTTTGTATCTATGTCTTCAGCTAAACAGATATATGGCATTCCTACCACCGACAGTGAATGGACCAATCATAATTACTATACCTATCTTTTACTCAAGCCCAACAGCAATGCCCGTGCACTGGAGGCCAAATTCCCGGCTTTTATGGAAGCTTATCATGGCCAGCAGGCAAGGGAACTGCAGATGCAGGATTACCTGAGCCTCGAACCATTGCGGGATGTGTACCTGAAATCGAAGCTGGATGGTTTTGAAACAGGCAGCATGAATAATGTTTATATTTTTTCTGTTGTGGCAATATTCATCCTTCTTATTGCCTGCATTAATTTTATTAACCTGACCACTGCCCGAAGTGCTGAGCGTGCCAGGGAAGTAGGCGTCCGCAAAGTGGTGGGCGCAGCTAAATGGCAGCTGGCAAGGCAGTTCATCGGTGAATCAGTGATCATCAGTGTGATCGCATTTATTTTTTCTGTTCTCCTGTGCACCTTGCTGATACCGGTATTTAACCAGCTGGCAGGCAAAACAATCATCACCGATGTGCTCTATCACCCGGCAAGCCTGCTGGGCCTGTTCCTGCTCGCCGTTCTTGCAGGCATACTTGCAGGCTTATATCCTTCACTTGTATTGTCTTCCTTTAAACCGGCAAGCGTTTTAAAAGGGCGTTTTTCTTCCGGCTCACATGGCCTATTGCTAAGAAGAGGACTTGTTGTTTTCCAGTTCACCATTTCTATCATACTGATTGTAGGTACTATTGTTGTGTACACACAGCTCAATTATATGCGCAATATGAACCTGGGCTTCAGCAAGGAGCAAACCATGGTGATCAATGCAAATTTTGACAGGAACAAAGATATATTCAAGAAAGATATTGCATCTGTTCCGGGTGTATTGGCTACCTGTTATTCCTCCGCTATTCCCGGAGGTGATTACCAGGGCGCTTACTCTGTTCTGCAGAACAGCGTGGGTGATATGCAGAAATCGAATATGAATATTTGCTTTGTTGATTTTGATTATATCAACCTGTATCAACTGAAAATTGTGAGCGGAAGAGGTTTTTCAAAAAACTTTGTCACAGACAGTACAGAGGCTATGGTGATCAATGAAGCCGCTGCCCGCAGTCTTGGCTACAGCACTGCACAGGATGCGGTAGGCCGGAATTTCTCCCAGTGGGGCAGGAAAGGAAAAATCATAGGTGTTCTGAAAGATTTTCATTACCAGTCACTGCAGCAGGAAATAAAACCATTGACGATGCGTATTGATCCGGGAGTGACTTTTATTTCCATAAAAATATCTACAGACCATTTACAGGAAACAGTAAAACAAATAGGCCAAAAATGGGTCGCAGCGATCCCCTACCGGCCTTTTGAATATGTTTTTCTCAATGATTTTTTTGATTCCAAATACCGCGCTGAAGAACGCTTTGGCAACCTGTTCTTTAATTTTGCCCTGCTCGCTATTTTCATCTCTTGTCTTGGCCTGCTGGGATTAGCATCTTACAGTACCCTTCAGCGGACAAAAGAGATTGGCGTGCGAAAAGTACTGGGTGCCAATAGTACAACCATCGTTCGCCTTTTGTCACTTGATTTTGTAAAACTGGTGCTTATTGCATTTATAATTGCTTCGCCGTTAAGCTGGTTGGGCATGCATATCTGGCTGCGCGATTTTGCCTACCGCACCAGTATTTCCTGGTGGATATTTATAGTAGCAGGTATAGCCGCCATCCTGATCGCATTTATCACCATCAGCTTTCAGGCAATAAAAGCAGCTGTTGCCAACCCTGTTAAAAGTCTCAGGGCAGATTAGCCTGCTGTTCCAGGTTACCCGCTAAAAAAAGCCCGGTATCACTACCGGGCAGTTGGATGGTTATGGTATCAGCTGATTATAACAAACTATATCCCGATGAAGCACATTTCTACCGGGTATGTCTTTTATTTTGAAACTGTACCGGTATGGCCGGCATTGAAATTAACACCGAAACGCAAAGTATTCGACAGGGGATTACGTGTTACACCATTACCTGATGCAGCAAGATAAGAGAAATTGATACCCACCTGTTTCCACTGCAATCCTGCACCTGCGGTAAAATAATTCTGACCACCTTTGTTTTTATCAGCAAAATGATACCCAGTCCGTAGCGACAGTAATTTATCATACACATACTCAGCGCCGATACCAAACTGGTAATTACTGGTCTTGAACGATTTGAACCAGCTGTCAAACACACCTGTATGATAATACCCGGCCAGGCCGCTGGAATCAGCAGGTACAGCAGGCACCAGCAGTTTATTTATTTCTGCACCAATGGTGATGCTGTTCACTTCGTTAAATGCGCTGGTATAAGCTATGCCCAGTCCCAGATTGGCAGGGATAAAATCTTTTGTATTGGCATCATTGGTATAGCCCATTTTTGAGCCCAGGTTGGTGAGCGCCAATCCGGCAGTAAAACCTGTACCCTGGCTGTTCAATCCATGATAATAAAAAGAGAGATCACCTGCCACAGCAGAGCCGGCTTTATAATTATTACCGTTGTATTCACCGGAGGCCAGGCTCGAATTAATATAACGGATAGCAACACCCATACTGAACACCCGTGATAATTTCCGGCTATATCCCAGATCCACTGCGAACTCCCTGGGTTTTGCCGTTTGCAGTTTGTTACCACTATAATCGGTCAGCTGAAGATCGCCCATATTAAAATACCGGATAGATGCTGCAATGGCCTGTTCATCATCCAGCCGGTGATAGCCTGCCAGGGTGGCCAGGTAAACACTGCTGGCAACATCTTTCATCCAGGGTGTATAAGTAACACCAATGGCAGATTTACTACCGGCAAATGGCGTTTTAGCCAGGTTCAGCAAACTGCTGTTGGCATCGGGAGAGGTTGCCAGTGAAAGATCACCCATGCCGCCCGCCCGCGCATCGGAGGGTATGCGCAGGAACGGTACGGCAGTAGTGGTGATATTAATGGGTGCTGTTTGCGCTTGCACATATGTCATTGCGGGCATCGATAAAAGAACCGCTAGTATCCATTTTTTATAGTGCATTGTTGTATGGTTTATGGTAATGCAGCAACGGAAGCCATATTATCTGCTGCCGCATTGATTATTTGATTTTGATATTCTGACTATAATTGAAATGTTCGCCCTGCACTTTCAGTACATAAATACCTCCTGCTACATTACCTGCATACAGTGTAAAGCTGTTTACATTCTTCAGCAGCTGTACTTGCTGGTTCAGTATACGCTGCCCTCCCATACTGTACAGCTGCAGGGTAGCTTTCTGAACGGTGTTGGTGAATACCGTAACCGTGATCTGTGTAGGGCCGCTGCAATAGGCATTTACTTTATCTCCTGTCGCATTGATGGTGAGTACACCCGGCAGGTAACTGATATTGTAATTGGCAGCTGCAGCTCCCGATGCGCTGATCGCATAACGGCCGAATGATGCATCTTTTAATGCAGTGGTAGCCACCACCGGTTGCGTGGTAAGGCCGGCAGCGTTATCGCCGTTTACAAAGCCCGAATAATTCAGGGTGAAAGATGGCAGTGTCTGTCCTTCGTTGATGTTCACATTATCAGGCTGGATCACCAGTTCGCCTTTTTCTACTGTCATGACCTGCGAAACCGGGATTGCTGCACCATACCCGTTACCACCGGCCTGCGCCGCCGTGATGGTGGTTTTACCGGCACCGGTAAGATGTATCAGCCCATTGACAATAGTGGCCACTTTTGCATCACTGCTGGTATAAGTTACCGGCATGCCCGATGTGGCAATTGCACCGCCGTCAAAATCAGCATTACCATACCGTTCAAGCGGTAGTGTATTGAAGTTGATGCTTTGCGGCTGTGCAGGCAAAACTGTCAATACTCCCGGAACGTAATTAAATGTATAGTTACCTGCTGCTGCGCCGCTTATATTGATGGGATAGGTACCGGCCGGTGAATTTTGGTCTGCAGCTGTACTGGCCATAGCCATGCTTCCCAGTTTTGTAGAATCATCGCCGTTCTTGAATCCGCTGTAATTGATCACAAAAGCAGCATTGCCCTGTCCCTGGTAGCGTGTTTGGTTGTATGCAGTAACAGTGATTACAGCGGGTGTAACCACCAGGGTTTTCGGTGCTGAGCTGCCTGCAGCATAATCGGCGGTAGCAGGTTGCAATGCAGTGATAGTTGTTGTTCCTGCACCGGTAATATGTACCATGCCATTGGCAACAGTGGCCACATTAGGATTGCTGCTGCTGTACTGAACAGGAATAG
Organism: uncultured Deminuibacter sp.; assembly: GCA_966424055.1. Lineage (GTDB taxonomy): Bacteria > Bacteroidota > Bacteroidia > Chitinophagales > Chitinophagaceae > Deminuibacter. Next base: position 21,519 of record CBJLMB010000030.1, read on the forward strand.
TGGTGTTGCTGCTGGTGGCATTCAGCACAAAATCGGCATCACCATAATTTTTACCTGGCAATGCATCTAGGCTAATAGTAGTGGCCCTGGTTGATAGGGTTAATGTTTGCGACTGGCTGGCTGCAGCAAGATAATTTGTATTACCGGCCTGACTGGCGGTGATAACCGTACTGCCGGCAGCTACAATATGCACTATACCATTGGTAACCGTTGCTACATTGGGATTACTGCTGCTATAGCTCAATGCCAGTCCCGAGCTGGCGCTGGCAGTCAGTGCAAAATCAGGCTCGCCTATAGTAGTAACGGGCAGCGGCGCAAACTGGATACTTTGTGTAGCGGCAGTTATGGTAAGCATCCCTTTTACATAAGTGAACAGGTAATTGGATGCTGCAGCACCATACGGTGTAACAGGATATACATCGGGTGAAGAACCAGTGTTCGCTGTAGTGCTGGCCAGCGCCTGCGACAACAACACACTTGCATCTTCACCATTTACAAATCCACTGTAAGTGATGCGGAATACAGGGTTCACCTGGCCATACATACGGGTGGTATCTGTTGCTTTAACTATCAGCTGTGCGGGCTGTACCGTCAGTAACTGTGTGGCTACCTGTGCAGGACTACCACCTGCCGCGGGGAAGCTGGCTGTAATGCTTGCCTGTCCTACACCTTTTACCTGTACCTGGTTATTGACAATAGCAGCCACCTGCGGGTTATTAGAACTGTAGGCGGGCTGCACACCTGCGCTGGATGTTGCGCCGGCATCGTAGGGCGTTGCACCATATACCCTGGTATCTGTTCCATTGAATACTATAGAGCCGATGATCAACTTACCCTGCTGGTAGGCGGGATCAACAGTATAATTGGCAGCAGTAAGCGCTGCAATATTACTAACGATAATGGGATAGGTTCCTGCAGGCGAACTGCTCGTGGCAGTAGTGCTGAACACAGGTACCGGACTGATCACAGTTGCAGCATCCCCATTCACCAGGCCATTGAACGTTGCAGTGAAATTAGGCAGCGGGCTGCCAGTGAGCAGGTACACATCATTCACTTTGATCGTGAGCGTTTTCTTCGCCACAGTGATCACGGCATCTTTAAAGCCGCCGCTGCTGGTACCTGTTGCAGGGAAAGTAACGGTGATGGTAGCTGTACCTGCACCGGTTATCTGTACTTTATTATCACCTGTAATAGTGGCCACCGCATTGTTATTGGATGTATATACAGGAGCTGCGCCGGATGATGCGGTTGCTGCAGGATCGAAGGGTGCATCGCCATAAGTGATGGTAGCAGGAATGCCATTGAACTGTATAGAGATACCCGCCAGTACAATGGTCAGCTTGCCAGCCACAGGCGTTAATGCGTAGTTGGCCGCGCTCATACCCGATACATCCACTTTGACAGCATAATCACCGGGATGAGAGCTGTTATTAGCTGTTGTACTGAATACAGGGGTACCGCTCACCACGCTTGCATCCTCATTATTTACAAAACCGCTGTAGGCAACAGTGAAGCTGGTGGGTATCGGGTCTCCATAAGTCACCTGCACGGGTTGGGCGGAAACCTGGAGCGACGCTTTGTTCACCACCAGTGTTTTCTGAACCGAAACAGCAGAAAAGCCATCATCTTCCGCCTGCGAAGCGGTAATGATTGTGGTACCGGCTTTCAATACATGCAGTTTACCATTGACAAACGTAGCAATGGTAGGATCACCAATAGTATAGGTAACCGGGTTGGCCACATTGGTATTGGTACTGGTGGCGGCAATCAGGGTATCTTTATCGCCATAAGTGCGGGTAATATCGCTGAAGCCAATGGTGGGTATTGCTTTCACCAACAGCAACCCGGTAGGTTTTGCACCATCATCACCGGTAAAATTGTGCAGCGTGGTAACAGTTTTAGCCACCGGGTCAAGACTATATACTGCACCCTGGCCATTGGTACCTGTTAAACTGATGCCCAGCAGTTTGCCATTATAAGGTACCAGCGCTCCCAACAACCTGTCGCTGTTGAAATCATGTATATCAGTAAAAGCATGCGTAACCGGGTCAAGCGAGAAAACATAGCCTTTTGAAATGTTGGTACAAACACCATACAACAGGTTATTGTTAACGATGAGCGATTGCGGCACATACGTAATACCGTTCACGGTGTTAAAATCGTAGATGTCCGTAAACGTTTTTGACACGGGGTCGAAACTGAAAATGGCACCTTTACTATTGGCCCCGCCGCTAAGCAGTCCATACAATACCCCGTTATAGGCAACCAGTCCATCTAAATTGCCATAGCTGGGAACAAAAGTGGGATAAGGTGTAAGTGTGCTGGGAAAACTGAACAAATCTGTTTTGGTATTAGTGGCAGGGTCATAAGAAAAAATGACGCCGTAACCACTATCACCTCCGGAGGAGGTAACACCATACAGCAGGTTATTGATGAGCACCATTTGCCCTGCCGGGTGCCTTTTACTCCAGGTGAATACATAATCTGCTGTCAGTTTTTTGGTAGCGGTATCAAACTCATATAGGGTCCCTCCTCCGGTGCCTGGCCCGCCGTCATCGGGGGAGTTGCCGCCTTCTGCAGTTAAGCCATATAGCTTACCCCTATACCCAACTACCGTATTACTTGGATTGGTACCGGTAAAGCTGCCATACAAATCATAATCGTGGTAAACACCGGAAACAAGGTCATAAGAAAAAAGCATGGCGCCAGTGTTGCCACCTCCCACACCGCCATTGGTTGCAACGCCATATAGCTTGTTATTGTAATTATACAAACGTGTTTTGGGATTATTAGCCGAACCAGGGTTCAGGTTAAACTGGAACAAGCTGCTGCATGTTTTGGAGGTAAGATCAAAAATACCCATCGCCCCCGGTGTATTGGAGGCATTCGCATTACCAATACCATTGCCCCCGCCTGAAAATATAATGTACAGTTGATTGCCGCTGGGTGTTATTCCTGCGGGAAAGTAGCCTACCATCTCCTGCCAGTCGCCATAACTATCATACAAATGCGTGTAGACCTTTGAAACAGGATCCAGTGAAAAAACTGTACCTCCACCATTGGTGCCATTCTGGGCACAGGTGCCGTATAACAAACCGTTGTAATAAAGCAGATCAGTGCATTTAAAACCATCATTTATTGAAGCAGTGTACAGTTCTGTATAGGTTTGGGCGGTAAGATCAAAGGAGAAATAGATAGTGGTATTGCTGCCGTTGTCTATGGCAGCATACATGATATTGTTTACTGCACATATAGCGGCACCGCTATACCCATCTGGATTAACCGGTACATTTGAAAAACCAGTGGGTAATGTGTACAGGCTCTTGTAATTGCCAGTTGCGGGATCAAAAGAGAAAATACTGGTTTCATCCATGCCATAGACCTTATTATTGTACAGCACCAGGTTGGAGGTTTTGTGCGAGGCCAGCTTGGTAAAACTGCTGCCACCCACCGTTGGATCAATGGAAAAAAACACACCATAGCTGTTTCCATATAACAAGTGATTAGCCGGGTTGTACAGCAGGCTGCCACCTGTGCCTTGTCCATGATCGGCTGTACCATCGAACTGGTACACACTGGTGTATTCGCCGGTAGCGGGATTGAAAGAATAAATAACACCATAACCACGACCACCCGGTTCACTGCTCAGGTTGCCTCCATCAATGGTCATACCCCATAAAACGCCATCCACCACCGTAGGACTTCCTTTCGGCTGGCTGCCACCCACTGCATCGAAGTCGTGCACATCTTTATAAATATTTTGCGCCGCATCATATTCATACAACACACCACCACCTGAATAATAGGTATTGCCCCCCTGTTTGGCACCACCATTGGGTGTAACGCTGTAAAACTTACCATTCAGTGCAACCAGATGTGTGTTCTGTGGTGCCAGGTTGATACCAGGATACGCGGTATCCTGTACAAAATGGTGTTCTATCTTATAATCACTGCCATCAGCAGCATTCATACTAAAAATGGTTCCCTGGTTATAAGTAGTACTGGGTCCTCCTCCTGTATTTGTAAGCCCCCATATTCTTGTCTGTGCCTGCACCCCGGCAATGGCAAGCCATGCCAGCATACAGGTAAGCATTGTTTTGAACACATTGGTAAATTTCAGTTTCATATTCGTTGACGGTTATGTGGTTTGGTTTTGGCTGACCATTTTAATGGATAAATCAATTGAATTAAATAAGTAGAAAGCAGTGCTGCTATTGCAGCACCAGCTTCCGTATTTTATTATTATCGATGATGAATAAAACCCCCTGGTTGTTAACAGTGACACCATTGATCGCAGTAAACCTGGCCTGGCTCAGTGTGCCGTCGACAGAGCTATTGCCCTGCGAAACCAGCGTGGTGCGTATTCCATCTGCACTTACAGCGGTCAGTGAATGCAGGTCCGCCTCCGCAACCAGTACATTACCGGTAGCAGGGTCTGTTGCCAGCGAACCGATACGGTTAAAACCTGAAGCAAAAACAGGTATATTAGTGCCGGTAGCAGTGATCGCAGAAACAGTTGTTGAGCCATTCTGGTTATTTACATAATAAATATTGCCGGCTGCATCAGCAGTCAGGCTGCTTATACTACCCCCTTTCAATAACTCCAATGTACCCTGTGTTACCCTGAATAAACCACTGCCGGCCATGTTGCCATTATCAGCACCTATATATAAAGTATTTTGAATGGCGAGTAAACAGGTAGCAGTAAGCACTCCTTGTGCATAGGTGCTCACGGTTCCATCCGGTGTTATTTTACGTATCAGGCTATTACCATTATCTGCAACAAAAAGATTACCCTGCTGGTCGATGGTAAGTGCACCAACACCATTGAACAGTGCATTAGCTGCATCACCGTCGCGCAAACCGGCCTGGTTAGAGGGACTTCCGGCAAATACAGTACTGCTGCCATCTGTACCCACGCGCAGTATATTATTACTGTTATAACTGGTTAAATAAAAATTGCCCGCTGCATCAATAGCCATGCTCTGGAAAACAGTGCCGGTTTGTGTATATACGGTGCTAACACCTGCGCGCCTGAACACCGGTCCTGTAGCCACTGCACCATTCACCTGTACGCTGATAGCACCGGTACTAACATTAGCCGGTGCTGTTACCACCAGCTGATTGGCGCTGGTGCTGGTAACGGCAGCAGGCAGGCCATTGAAATACACCTGCGTACTGCCGGAGGTTGTTCCGAAGCCATTTCCATTGATCGTTACACTGGTGCCTGCCAAACCATTGTCAGGATTGATGCTGGCAATGTTCAGCTGCTGCACGGTAAATGCGGGCCCCTGACCGGCTTGTCCATTAACCCAGATATTTACAGCGCCGCTTTTAGCATTCTGCGGTACAGTTACCACGAGCTTTGTTGCCGTTGCAGTGCTGATTGCCGCGGGCACTCCGTTAAAATCCACTTTGTTATTAGAAGAAATACTGCTGAAGTTTTTACCAGTGATGGTTACCTGCGCACCTGGTAACCCGCTGGAGGGTGTGATGGTAGCAACGGCCGGCGGAGGTACCACGGTAAATACCGGGCCTACCGTTTTTTGTCCGTTCATCGTAATGCTCACAGGACCGGTAGTAGCCGCGGGAGGTACACTGGCAATGATCATTGAATCGTTGATACTGGTGATGGCAGCAGGTATGCCGTTAAAAGCTACAGCAACAGTGGCATTGCTGCTACCAAATCCTTTCCCGTATAAGGTATCCACTGTTCCGCCACCACCACTGGCGGGTTTGATGGATTTTATCTGCTGGTACAGGAATACTGGCCCGGTAGCCGTTTTACCATCTACCTGCACCTGTATGGTACCCGTGCCACCGTTATGCGGCACTGCAGCCACAAGCAGGGTATCACTGGCATTGGTAATTATCGCAGGAATATTATTCACCATTACAACAGCAGGTGAATGCGTACTGCTGAATCCTACACCGCTAATGCGGATATTTGTGCCTTCCGGTCCGTTGAGCGGGCTGGCACTGTGAATGCTGAGCTGCTGGTACAGGTATGTGCCTGCATTCAGTTTCCAGCCTGCCACATTCACTTCCACCGATCCACTGCTACCGCCCTCGGGTGCCAGTACAACAAGCGATGTATCTGTTACCTGGAATATGCTGGCGCGTGTACCGTTGAAGGTGACAAGATCGTTTGCGGAATCACGGTCGAACCCGCTGCCATAAATGGTTACCAGCGTGTGCGCCATGCCGCTGCTGGGCATACAACCATTAATGGACAAAGCCGGGCGCGATACATCGTTTTTTCGGCTGCAGGCATATAGTAATAAGCTGATACAGAAAAATACAGGCAGTACCGCAAAACATACACGGTTAACTGTCCGGCGCGATGATACTGCCTGTAACCCGGCACCTCCTGTTTGTTTATGTTGAATATGCTGTTGACGGATGTACATAACTGAATAATTAGAATGAATACCGCAGGCCCAGCTGCATCTGGCAACGGCTGTTTAAAAGATCAATAGAATAGGGATTACCCGGTTGCTGGAATATATATGCGGGATAAGCGCCTGTGTTTTGCGCAGGTGGATATACCGGAGTAAGCCCCACACTCGCTGTGCTATTGTAGGTATTGGGTACAAAATAAACGCGGCCCCATTTGCCATTGAGCAAATTGGTAAGGTTGATGATATCTGCAGTAATGGTGATAAAATGGCTGGATCGGCCGAAATGTATTTCCTGGCCTATATGCAGGTCTGCATCATTGTTCCATGGTGTGCGTACAGCATTGCGTTCAGTAAAATTGCCCCGGCGGCTGCGCAGGTATTTATCCTGGTCAACAAACTGGTTGAATGCCTGCGCCTGCGCTGCAGCAGAAACCGCGTTGCCATTATTATCGGTATAATCCCTGAAAAAACGGATAGCGTCTGCAGTCTGTGGAATATATGCCAGGCTTACCTGCTGGCCTGTACCTTGTATACTGTTATTTACAAATCCATAACTGAATGGGCTGCCGGATTGTGCACTGAAAAACAGTGATACCGCAGTGACCCAGGTGGTATTCCATGCTTTACGATAGTTGACAGAGACAACTATACGGTGCCTGATATCGAAATTGGAGTAAGCGACACCGGGATTGTTCGGGTTAAGCGCCTGGTTCAACTGCCAGTTGCTTTCCATTGAATTACGGATGCCGTTGGATACATCTTTGCTTTGCCCGTATGTATACGCTGCTGAGAAACCAAACCCGGCAGCAAAATTCCTGCTGGCACTTCCGGTAATACTGTACCGGTAGCCTTTGGTGGTATTGCTCAGCTCATATGCGTTGGCAAAACGCGGATCAACAGAACCCGGGAATACAGGCTGCTCGTGGTTTACATCATATGCATAATACCGCGGATTATCTGTTGTATTCACCTGCTGGAACATTACATCTTTCAGTGTTTTGGTGAACATACCTTCAAGGCTAAGCTTGAATTTTGAAGCCGTAGTATAATCCAATGCAACACTGGTACGTAGTACTTTGGGCATGGTAAAATGATTGTCCAGAACATCCACCTGGGTCTTGCCCACATTTTTATCATTCAGCACACCACTGTTCTGCGCAATAAAATCAGCAATACCATTTTTACTCAGTCGCAGCGGGTCGCTGCCGGGAGCAAATGCTTTTACGTCTGCCTTCTGATCAAAGGCGCCATAGGTATCTCCATTGTTGTAGAATGAATAGCCCAGCCATGCAAAAGGAATACGACCGGTGAACATACCCACACCACCACGCAGCACCAGGCTGCCATCACCTTTCCAGTCGTAACGGAAACCCAGGCGCGGTGATAACTGCACCCTGCCAAAATACTGGCCCGTAATCTGGTTCAATGGTGTATAGGAATAGGTATTGTTGAAAAATGGGTCGGTATAAGCTGTTTGTGTTTTACTGCTCAGTATTTGTTTATCCGGTGCAACCGTTTCATCTACACGAAATCCCGGTGTTAAGCGCAGTTTGTCATTCACCTGTATTTCATCCTGTATATAGGCGCTGAATAAATTGATCTTGAATTGAGCGGAAGGATGTGCAAGAATATAATCCCGGCTATTGTCAGTATAATTGTAGCTGCCTCTTACGCGATAAGGGTTATTGTTCAGGTAGTCTTCAATACTCAGGTAGTCTACCCTTCCGTTCCAGGAGTTCACAAAATTGTAAGTGATATTGTACAACTCATTGTGTGTTCCTATCAGCAATTTGTTCTTACCCAGGTTCCAGGTGAGGTTATCGGTTATTTCTATCGTACGCTGTTTTTGGTCGAATATGGCGCCCTCACGGTCTGTACCAAAAAATATGGTACTGCCGGGAGTACGGCCGATAATCTGCACCTGCGGCAAAGCGGGATCGCTGAGCGGGTGGCGCAGATCGTGAATTGCGGTATAACCGGCCACCAGGCTGTTGGAAACATGATTGCTGAACTGCGACTTTAATTCTGCTACAATAGAACTCTGGTTGTTAACCTGCTGGTAGGCGATGCTGCCAAAACGGAAATCCTGTTGATCACGCTCCAGGTTGATGGCCTGCGAAGTAATGGTATTGTTGCGGATGGCCAGCTGGTTATGCCGGTCGATATTCCAATCGATGCGGTTAAAGTATTTATTGCTGCGGGCATATACATTGTATTGCCCGTAAGTGCCCGGGTCCCAGCCATAGCGGCTGCGCGTAGAATCCCTTATCTTCTGTGCATCGGCCAGGCTCAGGATGCCTGCGCTGGGAATACTGCCTGCCACTTGTTGTATGGGATCTACCCTGCGGGCAATTTCCTCATTGGTAAAAAAGAACAGCTTGTTTTTAATCAGCGGGAAGCCGATACGGAAACCGGTTTGATAATCATGAAAAGCAGCAGGCATTTTTCCCTCATTGCCTGTTTTGTCTTTCCCTGTTGTGGCAGCATTGCGTCCAAATGCATACACAGAGCCTGTTACAGTATTGGTGCCGCTACGGGTGACCGCGTTGATACTGCCACCTGTGAAGTTGCCTATTTTCACATCGTAAGGCGCCAGGTACACCTGCATGTCTTCAATAGCATCCAGCGATATGGGATTGCTGCGCGTACTGCTGCCTGGCATGCCAGAGCTACCGGTAATACCACCCAGTGAAGGACTAAAACCGATAGCATCATTATTGATAGCCCCGTCGATGGTCACATTGTTATAACGGAAATTGGTACCTGCAAAGGAATTGTCTTTAGAACCCTGTGGCACCAGCCGGGTAATATCCTGTATACTGCGCGAAGCGGTGGGCATATTGCGCACCTGGTCACGGCTAATATTGATACCAGCCCCATAGGTATTGGCCCTTGCACCCGCACGGGCTGCTTTCACGGTAACATTGCCCAGTTCATTACTGGCGCCCGACATCACCAGCGGCAGGTTAAGCGGTTCGCCCAATGCAATAGTGATATTGTCTTTTACCAGGCTGGTCATCCCTATAAAAACCGCTTCCACGCGATAAGGGCCGCCAATGCGCAGGTTGGGCAGGTTGTATAAACCTTTTGCAGTACTTACCGTACTGTACACCGTACCGGAGGGCTGGTGTGTAATGGTAATGGTTGCGCCGGCCAACGGATGGCCTTCCCCATCTGTTATTTTTCCTGTTAAGCTACCGCTGGTTTCCTGTGCATATAAACCGCCGCTACAGCAATACAGCGCGAGTATCAGCCAATAAATAGGATAAAACTTCTTCATGAAAATAGTTATTGCGTACTGCTAAAAGTTTGTTTTTAATACCTGGTCCACTGTATGCACCACACCGTTTCCTGCCAGTATATTGGAGCGCACTATGGCTGCTGAAAGATTATTGCCCGTTCCTTTGATAGTAATGGTATTGTAAGTACCCGGCTGCTGCGGATTTGGCACCAGGCTAACGGTAATGGTATTGCCGTCGAGCATGGTTTGCTGGCTCTGTGCAGTGGCATCGGTAATAAGGATATAATCGTACACAAAACGGCGGCCCGTTAAAATATGGTAACGAAGCAGTGAAGCCAGTGCTGAAACATTGGTGTTATTCACACTGTCAACAGAACGGTACCCTATTGTGCGAAAGGCATTGTTGACCGGAGCAAATACCGTGTAATCATTATTACCTTCCAGCAGGTAAGATAAACCTGCTTTATTGATGGCTGCATTGAAAAAAGTAAGGGCTGTATCTGCAGCAATGGCATCGTGTACATTGTTGTATATCGCCGGGCTCAGCACGGTGTTCAGCACCTGTATAATACCGTTGGATGCCGGTTTGTTATAAGCAATGATACGGGCACCGTTAATGGTTAATACCGTGTCAGTATCTTTCACCCAGTGGGTTACATACATTTTATTGCCATCCAGTGTACTGATCTGCTGGTTGAATGCATAGGGCAGTTCATTTAAACGGTAAACACCACCCAGTATGTGATAGCGTACCAGATGCTGCATCAGGTTGTAATCAGTACTTCTTACCTGAACAGCACTGCTGTACCCGGCGGCCCTGAAAGCGGCATCATCCGGTGCCAGTGCAGTATATGGCCACCGTTGCAGCAGGGTATCATACCAATGCGTATAATTCAGTGCTGCGCTGAACAGCGACAGGTTAAAATTATCGTTCAGCACAAAACTCAGCCGGTTATTGGCATAATTGTCGTTTGCAGGTGCATTGTCTTTTTTACAGGCCACCACACCCAACGACAGTACAATAAAACAGGTTATATAAAATCGTATCATGTAAAAAAAATAAATAGTCAGCTAAGGGGTGGGCAGCAGCAGGTTGTCGACTGCATGCACCACACCGTTCAAAGTATATATATCATGCCGGGCCAGTACATGTACAGCCCTGCCCGAAGGATAGTCGTCACGATGCACAAGCACCTGCCCTCCGTTGTTCTGAAAATGCAATGGCAGCAGCGTGGGGGCAAGCGGATACCGGTTATCATGTATAATCAGGTTATTGATAGCGGTATTAAACAGCAGGTCGTTGACAAAAAAAACATTAATGAAACCGGGAGGCGCTAATCCACCCAGCAAATACGCGTTCTGGGCACCGTTGAAATAAGCACCCACTACATGCAGGTTCAGTATAGAATCCATATTGGTGCTATTGGCCTGCAGCGGCATACCGGCAACCGACCGGTCAATATAGGCTGTGATATCGCTTACTGAATTAAACCCGGCCCTGCGAAAAGCATCATTCACCGGCACCAGGAAAGTGAAATAGGTATTACCGGTAAATTGCAGCATCATGGTATCCTGGAATTGCATGTTGGTTTTATTCTGCTGGTAGAACTGGTCGCTGTAACGCAATGCAGCCATATAAAAACTGAAACTGGTATCTGAAGACAATAGTTGATATACATCCTGCACTGGTTTTTGCACAACCGTACTGATGGGCCATAGAGCACCATCGGTGGCTGCAATGCTTTGCACGCCGGCTTTTGAGGCAGCTTGCCCGTTCAGTTGCAGGGTATTGCCAAGCCAGCCGAGATACAGCCGGTACTGGTAGGGAAAGCGGTCGCTGATACTGGGCTTGGGCCAGCTTCTTACAAGAAATGCATCTGTGAGCGGCGGCCATACTTCAATATTACCAGGCAATGCAGCCAGGCTTTGTGATGTATAGTTACCAGGTATGATCAGGTATAACAGCAGGCTATCCAATTGCGATACTGGCATCTGCTTTATGATGTCCAGTGTGATACCTGCAGCATTGAATGCGCTGTCACTGGGTGCGAATACCGTGTAAGGCTGCGGATTTCCCGCGCGCATACTATCGAGTAATGTACTGATGCCCGCACGTTTCCAGGCCGTTGTGTAAATGGTACTGTTGGGTATAGAATCCAGCAGCTGTACCAGTGTATGGGTTGCGCCGCCTGTATAGGGCACCTGCTGACCAACATGCCTGGGAGGTTCTTCATTTTTAGTGCAGGATGCGGCCAGCAATGATACTACTGCCAGCATACAGGCACATAAACGGTATATAGTTGTTTTCATCATAAACGATCTTTTAAAAATCCGGTTCCTGTTATCGCGTTATCGTTTCACATCACCGGGTAATACCAGCGCCCCTGACAGCAAATGCACAATGCCATTGGTGAATACATAATCGTTGGTGGTAACACCCAGAAAAGGCGTATAGCGATCGCTGGGTTTGTTCACTACGGGAACCACCCTGTTGCCATTAGGCCCCAGTACAAGACCTGCCGCGTCTAGTACCGCACAGCCATTGGACATATCCAGCTGATAACCGCCCGGCAGCGGTATATTGGCTGCAGGCAGTAAATTCAGGTCGTTCAGAAACAAATGATGCTGTTGCAAGGCATAACAAGCAAACAGTACAGGTTTGTACTTTGCTGTATCCAGCAGTTGTATACTATCGGCCGATAGTCCTGCTCCGCTAAGAGAAGTATTGGAAGGTGCAAACAGGGTAATCGCATTTCCTGTTCGCAGGCTATCCCATAAATTGAATTTCTTCAGCCCTGCAACCAGGTTACTCATATCAGGCCGGCTGGCGAGAAAATCCTGCACGGTACTGTTACTTTCTTTTATCAGTCCGTCTATCACATGGATCACACCATTGGCCAGTGTAATATCTGTCTGCACTACTTTGATGCCATTGATATAAAAACCGGCGGTACTGTTGGCTACAGGTGATTTGGAAAAGAACAGTGGTAACCCGTTCAGGTTGCTGAAACGGTTATCCATACTGGTAGAAATATCGCTGTTGAACAATTTACCTGCTACCAGGTGATTCTTTACAAAAAAGCGTATACTGTCTGTGCCCCATGCATCCAGGTCGGCAGGCCGGGTAATATGATAGGTATTGAAGTCTGCATCCTGCGGAGCCACGATGGTATAGGCCGCTGCGGGATTGTTCAGTGAATCCATCAGCCCGGCTTTTTCAATAGCTGCAGCAAACAGGGAGAAGGAAAAATTATTGCGGATAAAATCACCCGCATTCCGCAATGTGGACTTTGCCTGCTGCTCGGCCAGGTAATCAGGCTTTTTACAGCCTGCTATACCGCATAGTAGCAGTAGTATTATAATATAACAAAGGTTTCTTTTCATAACAATGTTTTCATTCATATCTGCTTATTGCATAGGGTCAATTGCCTGCCGGCGGCTCATATACCCGCTGCACACTCATTACATATATCCGGTTATTGATAAATTCAACAGTGCTCACGGTTGAAAAAGACCGCGAAGTATATTTACCAGAAGCTGTATTAATGATCAGGTTGGGTACTAATCCCTCGTTTTCTGAGGCGCTGTTGGAAGGGGCATAATAATAATCCGTGCAGCTCAGCGTACTCCAGTTGCCCTGGTTGGGATAGTAAGGATAAGGATTATCCGGCACCTGGATGGCCGGATCAAGAAAAGTGAACAATTCCCATTGATAGCTGCGTATGCTCCCGGTGCTGTCTTTTGCGGCAAATACCGGTATACTGTAATACGGTGCAATAGCCGGTTGCAGCGAGCGGCGCAGGGTGCTGAGGTAAACATTGGTGTATCCCGGGATAATATCCCTGCCCGGCATCATACCGATGCTATCCGGCTTCATCAATGAATAGTAAACATTCATCGTGTCTTTAATATGCCTGCTACGCCCGCTTACATTGGCATCATCACCGGCATGTGCCGTAGCATAACCGGCAGCACTGAGGTTATAAAAGTTTACATACAGCAGCGAATCGGCAAAAGCCCGTTTGTGAAATTGCTCGTTGCGTATGTACAAAGCAGTTTGTGTACTGTTTATATCCGGCTGTATAATTTCCATCGTGTATACTTCCCCCTGTTGCAGTGTCAGTGTACTGTCTGCCAGCAGGGTTTTGCGTGAAGAAGCCGGCAGCTGCAGAAAAGGAATGGTATTATAAGGCCTGCTGAAAAACACAAACCGGTGTTTGCCTGATGGTATCTGCGCCCAGCTTGACAGATCGAACCCATTCACCACGGGTGCCGCCAGCACTTTTTCTTTACCTGGGTATTCATTATTGTTGACAGAGGTATTACCTGCACTGCTGGGATAAGGCGGTGCATAGATCAGCCTTTTATCGAGGAAATCGCCGATAATGGCTCCGCCGGTAATAAGTCCTGCAGGATCGAACACCGGATCAATGATCATAGTGAGATAAGGTGGAGGCTGATCTTTATTCACCAACGTGATGTCGTAATTCAGGCTATTGAATACACGCAGGTAAGCAGGGCTGTCAATAGTATTGTATTCTACCTTCCGGCAGCCGGTTATGGCCAGCAATACCAATACTGCAGTGTATAACAATGATGGCCGGATATGTGATTTGTTGTATCGCATGATAGTGATTACCGTGTATGTTTTACAATGATCATTTTAGCTTTTTGCCCTCCCGTTATATTGGCTCCATACCTGCCGGTAAGCGCTACCGTGTACACGCCGGGCTCACCTGCCGGCAAGCCGTTGGGATAAAACTTGGATGAGGAGAAAATAAAATCAGTACTGTGCAGTGGCGGCACATCGCTGAGCCAGTTACCAGGCACCACCAGCGGTTTTGATTGGTACACCTGTATGGTATTGCTGATCCCGAACGATTGTGTTACATATTGAAAAACCTGTGCAGCGGGCTGACCTGGCGCCAGGTTTTGTGAGCAAGCACCCAGGCTGCTGTAGTAATCAGGAAAAGGTTGCCCGTTGGCCTGTGTAAATGTAACCAATGGCAGGTCGGGACAAAAATTGAGAAACCGTATCCAGGTGGGATAGTTATCGTGTAATTGCTCATAACTATGATCTGATCCGTCACCATTGCTGGTATTCAGGTTGCCGCTCAGGTTATTTTGGGCAAACAGCACACCGGGTTGCCCATCTGTTTTAGGGTATAACCATACCGTATAGTTATCACCACCGCTAAGGGTAAACAATTGCTGCTGCAACAGGTTGCCTTTATTGTCGCGTATTTCTATATAATGCTGGCCTGTGGTCAATACCTGGTAAGCACCTGCGCTGTCATAGGGCAGGTTCGTGGCTATGGTGTTATTATCTATCAGTACATTGACCGGTGCGCCGTAAACATTTGCCACCTGCAGTTTGGCATAAGTGATATTGGCAGGGGCGCTCAGATCTGTGATCACGCGGAATGCATTTTCCCAGGTATCTGCAGAAAAATTACCCATAGGATACTGAAATCCTGGATTGGCAGATACAACAATCGTATATACACCACCAGGCTGAAAGGTTTGTACAGGTGCGAATGTTAAACCCGAACCCAGCGTAACAGCCGTATAGCGATTGATCTGCTGTGCCGCTATCGCCGCATCATTCACACCAGGCACCTGGCTACCCTGGCTGGTTAATACTTTAAACTGGTAAGTGCCATAGGGCAGTTCTACATAATCTGAAGCATTGCCTGTTGCAATACCGCTGGTGGCAGCACTTACCGGTGTGCCATCCGCGAAAGCAAGGCTCATGGGGCCAATCATGCCGGCATCATCGGGTGAAGAGCTCAGGTTCAGCAGGCGTATTTTAATATGCGCGGGATCACTGGCCGGGTATACCGAACGGGGAACAACAAACAACGAATCCGTACTGACGATCGTAGCACTTACAGGTGATCCGTTACGGTAATACACAACATAATAATCATTGGGATGTGTATAGTTTTCTGTTACATTGAATGAACGCGATAATGCGCCATTGGTAATGCCTTCGGGTTTGGGAAATTTAAACAGGTGTACCGCAGCATTCCCTTTACTATCTAAAAACTCCTGTGGTACATTGTAAGTAGAACCCATTTTGCCTGTTGAAGGAAAATAAACCGTGGGCACAGCAGAAGGTATCTGCCCCTGATCAGTCGCATGTACAAGGCTGGTAAGTGTTTTACCATTTATTTCCAGTTCAGGATAACCGCCCAGGTTCACCAGCCGCACAGTAGATGCGGTGATCGGCAAACTGGTTGGCAGGTTGCCGGTACGCTGGTCTTCTTTGGGTTTGCTGCAGCCATAATCAAACAGCAATGCAGTTACTACAAGGTATCGGAAAAAATTTATCGTCAATTTGTTCAGCATGATATTACTTTACGCAGGTCAGAATAGATTATAGGTTAACCCCAGCATGTATTCGGCTCCTTTCTGGTAACTTCTTCTTATGTATTCTTTTCCATAAAACTTACCGCCATTGCCGGGGTTGGCATACACTTCTTTGTAGGGATGATTAAAAGCGTTCTTCACATAACCTTTCAATACCAGTTTCTTCAGCAGCCGCTGGCTGAATACAAAATCAAATACCGGTACCGGCCTGCTGTACAAATCAGGAGAGCCATCGAGGTTCACCTGTATCAGCCTTTCACCCACTACATTGAAAGTGGCTGTAACATCTGTACCCGTACGGGTATTGGTATAGTTGATATAAGTATTGACAGAATAAGGAGCCTGTTCAAACAAAGGGCTTTTGGCCGGCGATTGCCTGTCGATAATACGCGCGGCATTCAGGCGCTGTGTATTTTTCAGGATATTGCTCTGGGCCAGCAGCAGGTTGGAGCCCAGAAAAAAATGATTGAGCGGTGTCCACCATTTACCCAGGTCTTTTGCAATTTCCAGCTCTATGCCCCATACATGTCCTTTATTGGGATCATTGCGGTATTCCACTGCCGGGAACTCAGGAAATTTCGCATCCACACCATCTGAGTTCTGGATAAATACTTTTTCCAGTTGATTCGTGATCTCCTTGGCAAATAAAGAAGCAGAAAACACTTCACCGGGATGAGGGAACCATTCCCAGCGAAAATCATAGTTGGTCGTTTCCTGGTTGCGCAGTGAAGAATTGCCCACGACCAGTGCGCCCTGGAAAGGATCAAAATCAAATACATTGGTCAGCTCACGCAGCTCAGGCCTTGCCAGCGTGGTGCTGTAGGCCGTGCGGAAATTCATTTTTTCCTTCAGGGTATACGTAATGTTTATAGAATAGTAGGGCTTGTATTGGGTAACATAGGCCGAGTTGGGATTGGTGTACACCAGGTTCACACTTCCGTCTTTCAGCGAAGGACTGATATATACCCCCGATGTATCTACCACACTTTGTATATTGGTTTTTTCAAAACGCACACCACCGGTGAGGCGCAGCGCCTTGATGGGATGCAGATCGAGCATGCCATAAAAGGCATTGGTTTCATAATAACCTTTGTAGTTGTTGGGCGATTTCTGGCTGTTGTATAAAAAGCCACCCAGCAGGGGAGCGCCCTCCCCTGTGGTGGCCGTGGGGATATGTATACCTACCTGGTTATACCCTGCCAGCTGGTCTACATTACCATACACCTGGTACAATGGAATAGCCCCGTAGGTAGAAAAATTAGAGCCGGGAAGCGACAAAATATATTCACTGAAATCACGGTTACGATGCAGGTAATTGAATCCTGTTTTAAACAGCTGTGACTGGCCAAACAACGGGAAAGGAAATGACAGGTCGGCTTTGTAATTGTAATTGGTTTCATTCAACCGGCGAAACCTGCGGCCATTGGGGTCTACCTGTATTTTACCATAAGGGCCATAACCATTCACATAGCCCGACACCAGTGCATACAGATCGGTAGTGGCCACTTCCTGGAAACCAGCATTGGGCACCCCGCTGGGTATGGTATAACTTGCACCGCCCGCCGGGCGGTAATCCACCAGGTTAATAAAACGGTAATCAGGATCTGTCTGTGTTGATCTGGAGCTGGCCCCGTTGTAGCTCAGCCGTGGTGCATATTGCCCGTTACCCAGTTTATGCTCTCCCTGAAAATTGAATGTATTTAAAGTGCGGTAGCTCTGCTTTAATGAATAAATAGTATTAAACACCGGGCCTGTTAAACCGTAGGTGTAATTATACCTTCCATATAAATTACTGGCCTGTGTTTCTCCTCCGCGGCTGCCCAGGTATTGTACATTCACTTCATGGTTCTTGTTGAACTTATAGGTAAGCCCACCCAGCAACCCATAACTCAGCGATTCAGTACCTGTATTTTCTTTATAACCCAGGTATTTACCCAGGTTGATGTTATTGGGTGTTACATAAGCCGGTATAATACGTGGATTGCGGATGGCGCTGGAACCCGTTAAGATACCTTCGTAAATACTGTACTGGTTCAGTTCTCCGCCGGCAATATCTGTAGAGCGGTGATAGTAACTACCACCGGCAATAACGCCCAGCTGATGATGGTGTTTGAACAGGTGGAAAGTATTGCCATAAGTAACGGCATAAATACCGTTCAGCTGAGCATTTTTATATCTTGTAGTAAGCACGGGGTCGAAACCATGCATAATATTGCTGATCCGATCGGCCTCCTGCAGCTTTGCAGGATTATTGCTGGCAGCGCTGATCAGGTCCTGTATCTGCGGTAGCCCCGCGGGATATTGTTTGCTCAGGTTCAAAAAATCACTGCTTAACTCATGGTTCTTGATCTTCTGCCCCAGAAACCCCATATCACTGTTGTAAAAACTATTCAGTTTACCGCTCCAGCCGATATTGGAATTCCAGCCGGTCTGTGCGGTAATGCTCAGTGTTTTTGAAGTGGGAATGGATTTTGTCTTCAGCTCTACGATACCCGCAGCAGCATCAGCAGGTTTATCCGGTGTATTGGTTTTGTAAACGGTGATATTATCCAGCAGGTTGGCAGGGATCAGGTCAAGCGGTATCGCACTGCGGTCGGGATCGGAAGAGGAAAGCCGCACACCATTCATTTCAGCGATCACACTCCTGTCACCCAGCCCTCTTATTGCCACATATTTATCATCTGTAATAGTAATGCCCGATACCCGCTGTAATGCCTGCGTGGTAGTGATGCTTGCCGTGCGTTCAATATTCTGCGCCGAAATACCGTCTGATACAATTGCGGCATTCTTCCTGTCGTTCAGCAATGCAATTTCATTGTTTATTTTACGCCGCGCCTCCACCACCACCCCTCCCAGCGACTTTGTATCGGTAGTTAATTTAATGCTCACCGCTTCTTCTCCGTGAACCGTTATAAAACTGGTGGCATATCCGATAATAGAAACAGCGAGTACGGCTACTGAATCGCGCACATTGAGTGCAAATATACCATTGGCATCAGTAATGGTATTCAGCCGCTGCCCCTGTATGCTGATATCCGCACCGGCTAGTGGTGTGCCTGTTTTAGCATCGGTAACGGTGCCGGTTATTTTTCGCAGTAACCGCGGTTTCACTTCCTTTGTCTTGCGGATAACCAGTTTTTTTTCATCCGCAGCTTCAAACTCCAGTCCTGTTCCTGCCAGCAGGTAATGGACAATTTCTGTAACCGTATTACCGGAAAATGATTTGGTGTACTTTTTTGTGAGGGGTTTAATGTCATCAGGATTGTAATAAAAACTGATACCCGCCTGTTGCTGTAACTGCTCAATACACTGATCCAGGGACACATTATTAAAACTGATACTGACTTTTTTGTGTTGCCCCTGGCCTTGCGATAGTGCCGGTAAAACAGGCAGCAGTGCCAGTAAACAGAACAGCCATCCGGATGGCCACAGGTGTACACACCTTTTCATTCGCTGCAGTTCTGGTAGTAATATTCCCTTCATTCGTTTGGTTGTTTTATGCAATATTGCTGTCTATAAAATCCTTGTCAAACCTGTTCGCAAAGGGCAAACGCCTGCCTGTTCATTGTTTTGCACAATGAAGTACCCTTGTACTACGTAAATAATCAGATAAGCCGGAGAATTACCGTACTATCACTGTTCCGTTCTTACCACTTTCGATCGTTAACCTGTAACTCAACGAAAGCACTTTCAGAACATCCTGCAATGAATCGTTCGCATCAAAACTCCCGGTAAAGGCCATCATGCGCAGGGGAATTTTTACCTGGATTTTGACGCCATAAGTTTGCTCCACTTCATCAAAGACTTCCTGTAAAGGAGTGGCTTTAAAAATAAGCCGCTTGGCGGCCCAGTCAACGCGGATGGTTGCATTCCGCTCAATGACCAGTTTATTGTGCTGTTTATCGTACAATAGCTGCTCTCCCGGCACCAGCTGTGTTTCCGGGAAATTGTCCACAGCATACTGAACACCTACTTTACCTGAGGTTACACCAACACCAGCCCATCCTGCAGCAGCGGTATTCGACACGGTAAAAGAGGTGCCCAATACGCGCACCTGTAATCCTGAAGCATCTACAATAAATGATTGCGCAGGATCCTGCTTTATTTTAAAATAAGCTTCACCGGTAAGCTGTACCATTCTTGTTTTACCTCTGAATGTTTGCGGAAAATGCAGTACGCTATTGCTGTTAAGTGTTACCACCGAGCCGTCGGGTAGCAATACTTCTTTTATGCTGAACCTGCCTGCAGCTATAGTTTGCATGGGAACAGGGTTCATCTTGTTCATCAGCTCGTACCGCTTCAGGTAAGCAACAAATGCACCGGCCAGTAATATAAGGCAGGCTGCAGCCGGTATCCATACCCGTTGTATACGTTTGATCCTTGCTGTTTTACCGGCTTTTTTCTGCAGCCCTATATATTGTTTTACCTGCCAGAGTGCCTGTTCACGCCGCTCTGCTACTACGCCTTTATCAGGAGCAATTTCATCTTTGCCCTGTTCCTGCAACCATTCTTCTACCAGCATGGTTTCTTTAACCGTGGCTTTCCCTTGCAGGTAACGGCTGATGATTTGTTTCAGTTGTTGAATTTGCATAGCGGCCTCCAGATATATGTTCCATAAACAGAAGCCTAGTCCCGGAAATCTGTATTAAGGAATTATTAAGCCGCGGAAGATGATGCTAAAAGTACCAGGCTTACCTGATAAACTGGTTTGCCAGCATAACCAGGGCAAAGGCAATAGAATGCCGGAGCGTTTTTAGTGCGGAATGAAGATGATTGCGCACTGTTTTTTCGGAAAGCCCCATCCGCTGGGCTATTTCAGCAATGGATAACTGGTATCTACGGCTCAGGAGAAAAATTTCTTTGGTTTTGCCTGGCAGTGAAGACAGCTGGTGCTCCACTTCGCGGAACAGCTCCTGCTCATGCATCCGCTCCCAGATAGCATTGAATACCGGTAACAGTTCCTGCTGCACACGGTCTACATCTTCGGGATTGGACAGCACTTCCTGCAGTTTTTTCAGCGACCTGAAACGGACTGCCTGTAGAAGATAACTTTCAAAAGAATGGGTGATGGTTAATTGTTCGCGCCTTTCCCAGATGGATATATATACGGTTTGCACCACATCCTGTGCGTCGTCATAGGATTTCAGTAGCCGGTAGGCAAAAGAGAACAACGCATCCCAGTGTTTATTAAAAAACAACGTAAAAGCGTTCTCATCTCCTGACTGAATTAAGGCCCATAAGTTTTGGTCGTCACTGCTTTGTATCGCCGTTGGCATCACGATGCAAAGTAAGTGAAAGTATTTTCGCCGATTTTTAATTTTATGTTACGCCGTACCGGTAGTAATCATCCTGTTCGTTAAAACAGGGCTCCTGCCATTGGGCCATGAGAATAATATATTACAATTTTATAATGCATTAATTATCAGCCGTAATTCTCCGCGAAAAAACCTTTCAACATATTTTGCAGCGGAAAAAGGAGCGTTTTGCAGAACTTCGAAAAGAAAGGAATATTTCGTATCCTCACTGGAATATTTGTTATTGCCGATTCTGCCTGAATAACACGATTTCTTCAATCATATCTGCCATCAGCCAGATGTATTGCTTAAAGCTGAGGTATTGCCGTTTTACGCACCGGCAATTGCATCTTTTAGCAGCAGCCGGAAAGAAAGACTTAACAGCAGTACCTGATCATCCGGAACAACTATTTTATTGCTTAAATATAAAAATGCTGCAATGAAATGTTATACCACCCCTTTGTGGACAATTGAACATAAATTAAACCTGCAACCCCTATGAAGGCACACAAAAAAACGAACAGCACCGCTCCGGTATGGCTGCTTTTTTTTCTTGCGCCTTTCATCGGTGAGTGGCTGCTGGGCAACCAGCGGTTTTCTGATCTCTACAAGCTACCGTTATTAGGACTATTATATGGATGCGGGGCAATACTCATTCGCGAAATAACGCGGCGAACAAAACGTGGATACCCCACCATGATAGCCTTGGGTACAGCCTATGCCCTGATGGAAGAAGGCATTGTTGATCAGCTTTTTTTTAATCCTGATTATTTTACCGGTCAGCGGGAGCTTTCCGTCACTGTTTTACCATTTATGGGTATCGATGTATGGCTGTTACTGATCCTACTGGCTATGCATACCATCTGGAGTACATTTATTCCCATCGTGCTGACAGAAATGATTTTCAGTAAGCGGGGCAGGCAACCCTGGCTCAGCAATACCGGTCTAAAAACAGTGATCGCCCTATTCGTGACCGGCTGCGTTTTGCTGACTTATCTTAATTACGACAGAACAAAATTCCTGGCACCTGCACTACAGTACATTATTCTCTTTATAATAACAACGGCTATTGTAGTTATTACATTTCGCACCAGGCAATTGTCTTTACCTCTTTTGCCTGTACCATTACCCCGGCATCCATGGATAGTAGGCCTGGCAACACTGGTTATTTCTGGTCTTTACCTGGATACCGGTATATGGCCAGGCTGGATACGCGTGTTGTGTTGCCTGTTACTGGCAGGTTTCAGCATCTTGTTATTCTACAGCTGGTCGCAAAAAAACTGGGGCACGTTGTATACCCTGGCTGCAGTTAGTGGCTGCCTTATTACCTATAGCTGGCAAAGCATAGGCATGGTGCCGGAAACTGGGCCAAAAAGTTTCACAGACTATATAGGCACTGCCCTATTTATTATCCTTAGCTTTTGCCTGCTTTTCCTGGCACGGAAAAACATTACTGCAACCAACGAACCAATAGGTTAAACATGCAAACGCCTTCGTTCCGCTTGTTACTTTGCAAACTTTCTTGAACCGGCAACACAGAGAATAACACCAGCTGTAATACCCAGCATACCTATGCTCACTTTTTCATGTAGCAGCGTAGCTGCCAGTGCCAGCCCGAAAAAAGGCTGCAGCAGTTGTAATTGCCCTACTGCCGCAATACCTCCCTGGGCCAGTCCCCTGTACCAGAATATAAAGCCGATAAACATGCTGAATAACGACACATACACCAATCCCGCCCAGGCCGATGCATGCACCATGCTGAAAGATGAAGGTAGCTGGGTAAAAGCCAGCGGCGCCATAACAGGCAATGCCAGTACCAATGCCCAGGAAATAACCTGCCAGCCGCCCAGTGTTTTGGAAAGTTTCGCCCCTTCTGCATAGCCAAGTGCACACAATACAATAGCCAGCAGCATAAGAATATCACCGGCAGGTGATGCCGAAAGCCCCTGCGCAACAGCATAGCCTATTACCAATAAGCTGCCTATAACAGAAAAAAACCAGAATGCCGCACGAGGGCGCTCCCCGCCACGCAGCACGCCAAATACAGCAGTGGCCAATGGCAACAAACCTACAAATACAATAGAATGCGCCGAAGTAACGTACTGCAATGCCAATGCAGTAAGTAAGGGAAACCCTACTACTACGCCTATGGCAACGATCGCCAGCGATAAGAGCTGTTTCCCGGCAGGCCGCTTTTCTTTATAAGCCAGCAGTACACAAAGCGCAAGCACACCCGCAATGGTGGCACGGGCCATAGTTAAAAATAAAGGTGGCAGGTCTGCCACTGCCATCCTGGTTGCGGGAAGCGAGCCACTGAATATGAGCACACCGATAAACCCATTCACCCAGCCATTGGTGGCATTGCCATTCAGGTAATATGTCATTGATTTGTTTTGCATAAGAAAATAACTGCTTTGCAGGGAACAAAGTTAACCCGGTGACACAAATGAATACAGTCTCAGTTTTTATTTAAATGATAGACACAGTTATCTTTGTACCATGCAGAAAGAATTTCTATATACCGAAATAAGCAACAGCATCGCCGGCCTCATCAAAAATGGTGTTTTAAAAGCCGGCGACCGGTTGCCTTCTGTAAGAATGCTGTGCCTGGAGCATGGTATCAGCATGAACACAGCAAAAAGAGTGTTCCTCGAACTGGAGGCGCAATCACTCATCCATTCAAAACCACAATCGGGTTATTTTGTTAGCCAGCTGCCTTATTTGCGGCTTCCGATGCCCACACCAAGCCAGCCTTCGCAGGTGGCTGGTAAAAAACTGCCGGAGGAGTTGATCAGTAAGGTGTATGCCGGTATGGGACGCACCGATCTTACACTTTTTTCTATCGGTGTTCCTTCCGGCAGTTTATTGCCTTTGGCCAAACTGAAAAAAGAAATACTGCAGGCCACGCGTAAACTGGAGGGAGGTGGTACAGAATACGATCCCCTGCAGGGTAATGTTCATTTACGGCAGATGATTGCCATGCGATCGCTTGCCTGGGGTGGAAGATTAAAGGAAAATGACCTGGTCACCACCAGCGGAGGCATGAACGCGCTATCGTTTTGCCTGATGGCCATCACCCAACCCGGTGATACGATCGCGGTTGAAAGCCCTTGCTTTCCGGGTATCCTGCAACTGCTGGTAAGCCTGGGATTGAAAGTACTGGAGATAGCAACACATCCTGTAACGGGTATTGAGATAGATGCCCTTAAAAAAATACTTCCCAGGGTCAATGCCTGTCTTTTAGTACCTAATTTCAACACACCTTTGGGCAGTTGTATGCCCGATCAACATAAGGCTGCTGTTGTCGAACTCCTGGCCAAACACAATACTCCACTGATCGAAGATGATATCTATGGTGATCTTTATTTCGGTGCCAGGCGGCCGCGTTGCTGTAAATCGTTCGATAAAGATGGCAATGTACTCTGGTGTGGCTCTGTATCAAAAACACTGGCACCGGGTTACCGTGTGGGTTGGGTTGCGCCGGGAAAATACAAAGATCAGCTGCTGAAATTAAAACTTGTGCATTCTATATCTGCGGTTTCCCTGACACATGAAGCCGTAGGTAGTTTTCTTAAAACAGGCAGGTATGAAAACCACCTGCGCAGTCTTCGCCGTACCTTGCAGGATAATTATCAACACTATGTCAATGCCATATCAGCCTATTTCCCTGAAGGCACCAAAACAAGCCGACCGCAGGGTGGTGTATCATTATGGGTTGAGCTGGGCAGGCACATTGATACGGCTGAATTATACGATCTTGCTATAAAGAAACGCATCAGCATCGCGCCCGGCAGGATGTTTACGCTGCAAAACCAGTTTCAGCATTGTATGCGCCTTTGTATCGGCCTTCCCTGGAGTGATGAGGTGGAGTTTAAATTAAAACAGCTTGGCCATCTAGTGCGGATGCTTTAACCGCATCGTAGCAAAAATAGCCACAATCCAATGCCTGTCACAACTGTTGGGTACAATTACAAAATTCATTTTACCATCTTCTCCAGCGCATACAGGTAACTGGCGCCCACTGGCAATGCCGTTTCATTTATCCAAACAGTATTTCTTTCAATTTTACTGACATGATTCCTGGCAACAATATACGAGCGGTGTATGCGGGTAAATAGCGACACCGGCAAAATTGCTTCCGCCTCACTCATTGTAAGTCTTGAGGTGATCCTTTTGTCCTTTAGGATAAACTGTACATAGTTGCCGCTGCTCTCAGCATACAGTATGTTTTCCAGGTTCACTTTTATTTGATCGTACCCGCTTTTAATAAAAATAAAGGCAGGCGGTATATTCGTATGGTCCTGTTTTTGTTTCAGCTCATATTGCGCATTAGCTTTATTACAGGCTTTTAAAAAACGGGGCAATGAAAACGGTTTCAGCAGGTAGTCAATCGCATCCAGTTCAAAACTCTGCACCGCATGTTCACTATAGGCCGTGGTAAATATGACCATCGGCGGATCAGAGATAGTGCGCAAAAAATCGATCCCGGAGATATCCGGCATTTTAATATCCAGGAAAATAAGGTCTATTTTTTCATTCCGGAGAAAACCAGCGGCCTCAAATGCGTTGACAAAACAGGCTTTAATAGTAAGGAACGGGATTTTCTCTGCAAGTGTTTTAATAACATCGAGTGCAATGGGTTCATCGTCAATGGCTATCGCGGACAGCATACAATCATTTTATTTTCGGGGCATATTTACGCATTCCTTTCTGCAAAATAGTCATACCAAGTGTATTTCCGGCTGTATCAGTATGAAAACTTATTTCCAGTTCCTCATCGCGCTGGTCAAAAAAATGCGTATTGTCTACAGGCAGCATAACCGATGTGGGTCCGCGGTAACCATCGCGGTAAGGCTGTGCAATGAGCAGGCCCTGGTTTATACTAACTTCTATGGTTAAATGCATCGCTGCAATTGTATAAGTGCCTGTATACTGTTTTAAAATATCCCTGCTCACTATTACCGGTGTGCGTTTAACCGGGATGCTGTATGGCTGCTGGTACAACACTGCCAGCAGCCCGTCAGTGATATGCATCGCCTCAAAAGTTGAGCCGCTTTTATTGCTTAATACCACGATACAAATATCGTCTTCAGGTATCCTGGCAAAATTACTTCCAAAACCAGAGATCGCACCACTGTGCGACAACATCTTTTTTCCATATACCGAATCTATCTGCCAGCCATAACCATAATTGTGCAGTGCAGATGGCTGGCATGCCCTGCTCATCAGGTTACTGTCCACAATGTTGTATAGCTGCAGTCCCGAATGCCATTTATACAGGTCTTTCACAGTTGAATAAATAGAACCGGCACCGAATGGCACGGTCGAATCTGTGATCACGGCCCGGGTTTTCAGGGAATCGTTCAGCTCATCATACCCCACGGCTTTGTTACCGGAAAGATGTATAAAATCAAAACCACTGTTCTGCATATGTAATGGCTCAAAAATATATTTACGCACAGCCTGCCAATAACTCAGGCCGCTTGCTTTCTGGATGATATAACCCAATAAAACATATCCTGTATTGCTGTAATGCCAGCTGGTGCCAGGTACAAAATCAGGCTTTAGCTTTCTCAGGTATGGAACCATTCTTTGCTCATCTGTTTCATGGATACTGCTATCCGTTTCTGTAAAATTATGCAGCCCCGACGTGTGCGAAAGCAGGTGGTCGATCGTGATACTGTCTCCATGGGGAAAGCCGTTGTAATATTTGCTCAATTTATCTGTAAGCGCCATTTTCTTCATACTTACCAGTTTCAGCACAACGGTAGCAGTAAAGGGTTTGGTAGCGGAAGCGATCTGGAACCTGGTATCCGCATCATTCATGCTATGTTCCTCCGCATTCCTGCTGCCGTAGCCTTTTTGCAGCAGGATATTGCCATGCCTGGATACCAGCACAGCACCGTTAAACTTACCAAGCCGGGCATAAGCCGAAACCAGCTCATCCAATTTTGCAGGAAGGGAATCCTGGGCAAACAGCGGGATGGCCATAAACAGGATGAATACAGTTATACAGCAGTTTTTCATGATCGGTTATTTTATTTTTTACCGGGTTGAATGGTTAATAGAACAGTATATTCTTTTCCGTCTCCACCAGCATACAGCCGGTACCGCCCCGGATACATCATCTTCAATCTTTCTTCTACATTCCGGATACCTATTCCCGGCCCGTTCTTTTCAGGATCATCGTTACTTTTACGATGCATGCTGTTTCGCACTTCGAATACAATAGCTTCATCGCTGCAGGTAAGATGTATTTTTATCCATGATCTTTCTGCCAGGCTGATGCCATGTTTAAACGCATTCTCCACAAAAGGTATCAGCAGCATAGGGGCAATCCTTACATTGCAGTCTTGATCGTTTATATTGTCTTCAATACTTATTTGCGGCGAAACCTGTGTACGTAATTTCTGCAGCTCGATATAATTACCCAGGTATTCAACCTCTTTGTTCATATCGATAAAATCAAGGGTGTTTTCATGCAGCATAAACCGCATCATATCTCCCAGTTTCTGAATACCGGCCGATGTTCGTGCAGCATTCTCCTGCAAAGCGGTACCGTACAAGGTATTTAATGCATTAAACAGGAAATGCGGGTTAATCTGTGAACGCAGGAACTGCAGATCAGCCTTCGACCTGACCAGTTCTTCTTCTATCGTTCTCAGCTGCAGTATCTTGTTTTTATTGTTTTGATAGTACCACCAGGTGGCAGGTGTTACAACAAATAACTGTATTATCCAACAGTACAAAAGGGTCAAGGGCCAGGTTTCATGTACAAAAAACGTCAGCGGCAATGCATAGATACAGGAACTGAGCAGCAGCTGTATAATGATCTTTTTGCTGAAAAAAGGTTGCCGCTCTGTCATGGGAAACAACCAGTATACATTACTGATGAACATGGCAAATAAGGCAGGTACAATAAGAAAATAACTGACATAAAACCTTTTTTCCTGTACAATATTGAACGCTGAGAGGAAAAGCGGCAGGCAAACCAGCCCAGCTACAAACGCAGTAACCCTGTTACAGATCTGGATATTAAATGCCCGCTGGCGGGATCGTTCTATTAAATCGATGGTCATTTCACGGCAGCCTGCGTATAGTATAAATGCACCGGTCAACGCCCCCGCATTGATAAATCCTTCTAATAAATTCAATTGAGAGCGCGGGTTATTTTTATTGAAAAAAATAGAAAAGCCGGGATAATGGAATTGCCATTCATGTTTACAGTATAAAGCGATATCCCAGGCAATACCCAGTAACAGCAGCAGTAAAAGCACCTGTACAAAAGCCCATATGTATTCCCTAGCGTTTTTTCCTTCTCTATCCTTACGCGGTAAAATACCTGGCAGGGTATAAAAATTCAGCCAGAGGTACGAAAGGTACAAGAGCAGGCCCATACCCCAATCCGGCAAAATAATATTCCTGTATAAATTGAAGGGAACATGTTGATCCGCAAAGGGGCCTGCGTACTGCCTGTCAATTTCAGCTGCAGAAAGATGAAATACATGCCAGCAATAAACGCCCAGCCTGACCACAACCATCACTGTAACGAGCGCAAATTCATGCTGTCTCCAGTTTATCCTGACGATGCCGGTAGCTGCTTTATGGATCTTCCTGCTATTCCAGCGCTTCATGCAATTTTTTAAGCAAGATTAAAACAAGCGGAGCTCCATTTTTTTAAAATGTGATGAAAATGCCGGAAAATGTGATAAAGCCTGCCTCAGGTCTTATATTTAAAAGCAGGCAGAGAACCGGGTTGAAAAAAGAACCATACCAGTAGCTGCTATTTACGGTGAATACTATATTTTTAAACCAATTACTGAATCAGCTTCGTGAAATGATGATAACTGCCAACTGGCGCTTCTTATCAGCGCAGCTGCCATCTTCTTATCGTCATGTGCAAATAGCGTCACAGTAAGACGGCTGATACAGCGAACGGCTATGCAGCCATTCAGCGGAAGAACTGAATAAAATTTTGTATATTTTTAAAACATTAAAAAAGAAAAATAATTAACGGGCATCTTGCAGCATGCCCGGCCAAAACTTTATCCGGCTTGTAGCCATAATAAAACAGATATCCCGGCTGATAAAAATTCAGCCAGGATTTTTAATATAAAACCTGTAAAGTACTGTATTAATGCATAGCCTTTTACCTTTTTTACTGGCAATGGTTGCCGCGGTTGTTCTTTTAGAAATGCTGGCCACCAAACTTAAAATCGCCTATCCTATCCTGCTGGTGGTGGCCGGGTTACTGGTTAGTTTTATACCAGGGCTACCGGTTGTAAAAATCAACCCCGATCTTATTTTCTTCATCCTGCTCCCTCCCCTGTTAAGAGAAGCATCCTGGTCTGTTTCTTTTAAAGAAATGAAAAAATGGTGGCGCATCAT
The DNA here is from genome assembly GCA_966424055.1 of uncultured Deminuibacter sp. Lineage (GTDB taxonomy): Bacteria > Bacteroidota > Bacteroidia > Chitinophagales > Chitinophagaceae > Deminuibacter. The sequence goes on from CBJLMB010000030.1 coordinate 51,215, forward strand.
CAGCAGTTTTGCTTTCCTGGTTGTATTCTTTACAGCCCTGTCTGTTGCCATCGTCGCCAACCATTTTATCCCGGGTTTTACACTTGCGCTTGGCTTTTTGCTGGGTGGCATTGTATCCCCGCCCGATGCAGTAAGTATAGGAGCCATTACCAAGTTTGTAAAGATCCCTAAAGCCACAGCTGCCATTTTAGAAGGAGAAAGCCTGCTGAACGACGCATCATCACTGATCATTTTCCGTTTTGCCCTGATAGCCGTAGGCACCGGGCAGTTTATCTGGCACCAGGCAGCTTTAAGTTTTTTGTGGATGATTGTAGGTGGTGTGGGTATCGGGTTGCTACTGGGATGGCTTTTTATCCAGGCCCATAAACGTTTGCCCACTGATGCACCTTCTGATATCGCATTCACGCTGATCGAACCTTATTTTTTGTATTGGGTTGCAGAGCAGGCCCACAGCTCAGGTGTACTCGCTGTTGTAAGCGGTGGTTTATTTATGGCCAACAGGAGGCTGCTTTTTTTAAACAGTACCAGCAGAATAAGAGGGTACAGCGTATGGGAAAGTTTTGTATTTATTCTTAATGGCATCGTGTTCTTGATCATCGGTCTTGACCTGCCCGAGATCGTGGAAGGACTACGCTCTAAAGGAATGTCTTTGCATACTGCCGTTGGCTATGGCGTTCTGGTAACCGCGGTTTTGATCATCGCCAGGATCATCAGCTCCTATGCCGCATTGATCGCTACATTGATATTCCGGCCCAGTGTAGCCCCCAGAACAAGGTCGGCAAGAAGGCGCTGGCTAATACCTACTTTCCTTGGCTGGACAGGCATGCGCGGCGTGGTATCATTGGCAGCGGCACTGGCGATACCCGCGACATTAGCCAATGGCACCGCTTTTCCTTACAGGAATCTTATTTTATTCATCACTTTTATTGTAATACTGCTTACCCTGCTTATACAGGGCCTTACCCTGCCTCTTATTATAAAGTACGGGCGCATATTCGACGGTTTTGAAGATGAACCGGAAGATGAAAAGCAAAAATTAAAAATCGCATTGCGGGAGCACACCTACCAGTTCCTCAAAAATAAATATGAAAAAGAAGGGAACAGTCATGAAGGAATGCGCCTGATGCTGCAGCATTGGGAAGAAAAACTGAAAAACTCAAACGAGGCCTGGATGGACAAAAAAACAAAAACCATTTTCCTGGAAATGCTCAACAGCCAGCGCCAGTATATTGTTAAGATCAATAAAGATTCATCTATTAACGAAGAGATCATCCGCGAACAATTGTTCCTGATAGACCTGGAAGAAGAGCGGTTGAAGATGATATACAGGTAAACAACAAACAAGCCGGCTGTAACCGCTGCCATTCCTGAATGACAGCGATAGCAAATACCCCTGCCTGGAAACAATTATCCATTGAACATAAAAAAGCCAGGACGGGATCCTGGCAAAGAAAATCATTGTCAATACCATTAAAACATATGCACTACCACTTTGCAGCCAGCTGGATGAATAGGTTAATTCAAAATACCATTCATCTCCGTTAAAATAATGGGCATATCATCTGTAACCACGATCGTATGCTCATGCTGGGCCATAAAACCTCCTTTATTGCCAACCATCGTCCATCCATCACCCAGCTCTGTTGCATAAGTAGAAGATGTTGCAATAAACGTTTCGATGGCAACTACTGAATGTTTCCTGAAACGCCGCAGGTCAGACTGGTTCCTGTAGTTCAACAATGCCTCCGGCTGTTCATGTAAACTTCTTCCAATGCCATGCCCGCCAAGGTTTTTGATCACCTTAAAACCACGCTTTTTTGCTTCCGATTCCATAAGGCCGCCAATATCCGCTATCCTTACCCCGCCTTTTATGTTTTGAATAGTTTGCAATAGTATTTCTTTAGAAGCATTAACCAATTGCTGGTGCTGGTGGATATCCTTGCCAAGCACGAATGATCCTCCATTATCTGCCCAAAAGCCATTCAGCTCTCCTGAAACATCAATATTGATTAAATCACCTTCCTGTAAAATGCGGTTCCGCGATGGTATGCCGTGGCAAAACTCCTTACCTACACTAATGCAGGTACAACCGGGAAACCCATAAGTTAAAAGGGGTGCCGGCTTTGCACCAAAACCGGATAGTATTTGCGCGCCATATTCATCAAGCGCTTTGGTGCTCATGCCGGGCCGGGCATATGCTATCATTTTCTTTAATGTACATGCAACAGCTTCACCTGCCTGTTGCATGCCTATCCATTCAGCTTCTTTTGTGATCGACATATTTCATCGTTTTATTACTGGTAAAATTAAATCATGAAGGAATACCTAATAACGCTGAGCTACAAGGAATTTATGCTCGCGGAACACGCAAAAAAACGCAGAAAGGAAGATAGTTTCAGGAGGGCCTGGCAAAATAATTTATTCTATTTAACGGGCCAACCCCACTTCATAGCTGGAAGTTCATGGCCGTACACTTTCCGGTCATAGTTTCCCAAAATACCGGGCAAGTTCTCCGGCATAAACTTCCGGCTGTTCCATTGCTGCAAAATGACCTCCCTTATTCATGATATTAAAGCTTACGACATTTGCCTTCTTTTGTGCCCATTCTATTGGGAACTGCGCTTCTTTTGGAAAAAGGGATACGCCTGTCGGTATCTCCACCCTTTTGGAAGATTGTAACCCGCCCATATATGCCGCGCGCGCATTTTCGGCATATGTCCTTATCGTTGAATTGATCGATTGGCTTACCCAGTAAATCATGATGTTTGTAATCAATTCATCCTTTGTGAAACAGTTTTCAGGATTACCGCCGTTGTCACTCCAGGCATAAAATTTTTCAATAATCCACGATGCCAGGCCGACCGGGCTATCATTGAGGGCATACCCGAGGGTTTGCGGTTTGGTTGACTGGATCATATTAAACGCCCCTTCTGTAAAGAACCAATGTTGTATTTGTTGTCCGAACGCCTGTTCTGCGGGTGTCATTGTACTCCAGTCCTCACTTCCATCAGGATAGCCTACATCCGTCAAATGAATTGCTTTTACATTGTTTGGAAATTGCACTGCGAGCGATTTTGTAATCAACGTGCCCATATCACCCCCTGCGGCAAAATAGGTGGAATAGCCCAATACTTCTGTCATCAGCTTGTTGAACAGGATAGCTGTTTTATCGGAATTTAAAGCCGTTTGCTCAGAGAAGCCAAAACCAGGTATGGAGGGGATCACCAGGTCATAGGACCGGCCGCTGTCTGATGCCTCGGTCAGCATAGGGATGATCTTGATAAACCGGTAGAAGGAATCGGGCCACCCATGGTTCAGGATGAGTGGAGATGTATTTTTTCCTTGGCCTTTTACATGGATAAAATGCACAGTGATTCCGTCGATCTCGGTCTTGTATTGAGGGAATTTGTTGATCTCCGCTTCGTGGGCCCTCCAATCGTACTCCGTCTGCCAATAATTCACCAGTTCACGTAAGTACCCGGGGTTGGTACCATAATTCCATCCGGCATTTTCGGGTTCATCCGTCCATCTGGTCTGTTTTAGTCTTACTGACAAATCGTTCAATACTTCTTGCGGTACATTGATCTTAAAGGATTTCATAACTGTTGTCTTTATTTTGTTGAAACAAAAATAGACAACAGCAACTCCCCCTCATTGTAAAAAATTTACCTGGCAGCTATGCGTATCACGCCGTACCGTCATCATCAGGAAATTGAAGAATCACATCGGGTACCAGTTTATTTTCGTCCAATGCCAATTGCGACCTCAGGTATTCCATTGGTTTTAACCCTGTAAAATGCGAGAAATCCTTTATAAGATGAGCCTGATCAAAATAGCCATACCGGTGAATGATGGCAAACCAATCAATATGGTCTTTATTCTTTTGAATTTCCATCACCACCTGGCTTAATCGATGGATCCTTTGCAGATATTTTGGGGAAAAGCCTGTATATGTTTTAAGCAGGTGTATGACATGTTTTTGTGAATAACCCGATTTTTGTATTAACCAGTCGAGCGGCTTGTCGATATGCTGGTTGATAAATTTCACGATATGATCGCCCATATTCTCCTCAACCGAATACTGTAAAAAATAGCGCTCGATCGATGCTACTCTTTCAGTAAAGGAGCTGGCATTGAGCAGCTGTTCATGCAACCGCATAAAGGAACTCCCGAAAATTGCTTCTGCTTCGATAGCCACCTCATCCAATACTGCTACAGGGATCCTGGTAAGCGAAAAAAAACCGCCGACCGTAAAGCGGATGCCTATGATAGTAGAATTCAGGTTGTTTTTGTACACGATGGCCTGTTTCTGCATGCCAGAGATCCAGGCATTCTTCACAACCTTCTTGCTGCCGGTCATTATTTCCGGGTAGACAATGTTTACAGTATTTTCATTCAGCTCGATCACCAGGTTTATACCGCCCTGCGGTAATTCTCTCAGGTAAGGGATCGGTAATGACCCGCTTACATAAACGATGTGTTGAATAAAGTTGCATAGTGGATATTTTGGGATGTGCTGCTGTACCTGCATGATTGGTCTAAAGTTACACCAGAAAAGATCCATAAGCAGTGGCTTTTACGGGTCTTCGACCAGAAGGTAATTATTTGCTAACAAACCAGCCAAACACTTTAAATAAATTTACAATATGATTGACATAATGCTTACCTCAACACAACAAAAGCAATTATCGATGAAACAAGAATCCAAGGAACATCCGGCCCAATATCGGGTGAACGGATTATTGTTGCAGAAGACAATATCATTCGAAGGCGAACAGGAAAAGGAACCTGGCAGCGATTACAAAGCTCTTATTCCGGAATTCATAAATGAATTTTCCGATCCGGCTATTGCGCCGTAAAGCATGCGCCTATTTTCGCGGCCACGCTTGAAAAATATAATTATGAGAAGGCATTTCACATTTGGACTTTTTGCACTGCTGTTAATACTGAAACTACCTTCACATGCCCAAACACCATCTGCACATGAAAAACACAGTCGTCAGGACAGTCTGTGGAATACATCTTTGGAGGAAGTGACTGTTACATCCAATGGGATCAATAGCAAGATCAATAATCTCGCAACCACGGTGAATGTTCTTAGTGGCAAGCGGATAAAGGAGCTCGGTATTCAATCGGTTGGAGACGCTATCAGATTAATTCCTGGCGCAAATTACCAGGATGAGGATGGCCGCGGTCTCAAACCTGGTATAGGTCTTCGCGGACTAGATCCAGCGCGCAATGGCTATGTAGTGGTATTGGTGGATGGCAAAATACCTCTTGGTCAAAGTTATGGGCAGTTAGGCGCCTATTACATGATGCCGGTTGCATCGATAGAACGTATCGAGGTCATAAAAGGTGCATCACCGGTTTTATATGGCGCGGGATCTATTGGAGGTGTGATCAATCTTATCACCAAGAAGGGATATGGCAGGCCCAATGCCGAAGCCAGTATTGAAGCAGGAAGCTTCAATTACCTTAATGCCAATGCTTCTGCCTACGGAGACAATGGCAAATTCAACTATTATATCAACTATAACCGCAGGCAGGGCAATGGCTTCAGAAAGTCGCGTTCAGCATTCAATACCAATGATCTTACTTTCCGTATCGGTTCCAAATTTGACAACAAAGACGAGCTTACGTTTTCTGGAAATATTTATACGGAAGATGCAGAAACTCCCGGAGGCCTTTCAGAGCAGCAATACAAAGATAACTACCGGCAAAGTGTGAACCCCTATGACCAGTTTTATGCCAAGCGTTACTCCGCTTCAGCGGTGTATAAAAAAAATATAGATTCCCTCAATTCTGTTTCCATATCCATATTTGCCAACCTGTTTAAGCGGGATTGGTGGTATGATACAAAACGGGATCAGAAATCAATCCTTGGCGATCTGCGCAATATTTATACCGGCGGTACGGTACTGGAATATAACCGCAACAATAAATTGTTTGGTCTTAGGAATTCCCTTATCGCCGGTTTTAAATACCTGAGCGACCAAACCGACAGCTGGAAGATGATGGGCGACAACCCCGTGCAGCATGTTGGCAAAACCAATTTTTATGTAACCATTCCTACCAATGTGTTCGAGGGATACATACAAAATGAAATTCATTTTTCACAAAAGCTGAGTTTTACGCCGGGCCTGCGGTATACGGCGATCAATTACGGGCAAAATGATTTTATCAATGCAGTAAAATCATCAACCAGAACAGATGTGCTCATTTATTCTTTCGGGCTATTGTATAAAGCGGCAGAACGTTTCAGGATATATACTACTGTGTCAAAAGGATACAATCCACCCGTACTGTATGCCGCACTTGATCCAGGTACAATTGCAGGTGGCAATAGTCTTGGTGCAGAAACCTCCAGGAACTATGAAGTGGGTGTTCGCACTAACCCATTTGACTGGATGGATCTGAGCCTGAGCGGTTATCTACTGGATTTTGACCACAAGCTTATTGAAGAAAGCGGTAAATATAGTAATGCAGGCAAAGCCCTGCACCGCGGTGTGGAATTCGAGCTAAATATCTTCCCCGTTAATCATTTACGTTTATACACCAATGGCGCTTTTCAAAAAGCCACTTTCAATAACGGAGCATTTGACGGCAACCTGCTGCCATATGCACCCCAGCAACTGCTTTCGGCAGGAATACAATTTGGACAACCTATTGGCAAAGGCAGTTTTTCAATTGATTTGTATGGCACCTATACCGGTAAGCAATACAATGACGCTGCCAATACAGAAACACCCACCCCTGATGGCTTCAATGGAGCCATACCTTCCTATAAATTACTGAACACCGCAGTGAATTACAAATGGCATAACTGGGGCATCAGCGCAACAGTCAACAACATACTAAATGAAAAATATTTCACACACCGGTACGATTTCTGGGGCGGAAAGTTTCCAGGTGCACCTACTACCGTCAATATCGGGTTAACTTACAGAGTACATCAATAATGCGTTATTGATCCTATACCTTCTACTCTATCTGTATCAGCCATTTATTATCAATATCCCTTCACTATCACGATCTGCATTTTCAGATATGACAAACTAGAAGTAAATTACAGAATGCCTAATGCTGTTACATAGCAATCGCAATGAACCCTGCTTTTAAAATAAAACAGGTATTAGGTTATGTTTGAAAATCTGGTGAACAAAAGCAACCACTGTGCATGGGTATGCGTTAGATCGTGGCCATTTCTTGCTGGAAGAAGATCCGGAACGTACAGCAACTGAATTGATACGTTTTTTGCGATAATTACCAATTTAGTACTCACAATAAATAACGGGAACTGTTATTACTAATTGTATTATAATCAGGCAAAAAGCTCAGTAATTTTCCCAATTGCAAGGTAAAAATCATCAGGCCAATGGATCTATGTAATTGATTATTAAACAATAACAATTACACTTTATGCAATCCTTGCAAATTTAACGATTATCGTTAAATTTGCAAGGATGATTCAAAGAGAACTACAAGTACGCATCTTAGAGGCGATGCACCAATTTCCAGCCGTTGGTATTTTGGGCCCTCGCCAAATCGGCAAAACTACGCTGGCACTTCAAATTGCGCAGGCTATAAATCCGGAACCAATCTATCTGGACCTGGAATCGCCAACTGACCTTGACAAATTAAAGGAACCGGAATTTTATTTTGAGGAGCATAAGGACAGACCTATTATTTTAGATGAAGTTCAGAGAAGTCCAGAAATTTTTGCAACCCTGCGGGGAGTGATCGATCGGCGTAGACGCGCGGGCCATGGAGTGGGTCAATTTCTGATCTTAGGTTCCGCGTCACTTGATCTCCTTCACCAGTCTTCCGAAAGTTTGGCAGGCAGAATTTCATATGCCACTCTTTCCGGGCTAAAGCCCACAGAAGTACCTGACAGCGACTTTGGTCACTTATGGCTTAGAGGCGGCTTTCCCAATAGTTTTCTCTCTGCCGACAATAATGCCAGCTTCAATTGGAGACAAGTATTTATTAGCACTTACCTGGAAAGAGATGTTCCGCAATTCGGGTCACGTATACCGGCCTCTACATTGCGGCAGCTTTGGACAATGTTGGCACATATTCAGGGAGGGCTTCTAAATGTCAGTCGGCTAGCGGCAGGATTGGGGGCCAGCGTGCCAGCAGTAGGCCGTTACATTGATCTCTTGGAAGACCTTTTTTTAGTCCGTAAACTCCAACCCTGGGCCTCAAATGTTGGAAAAAGGCTGGTTCGGGCGCCCAAAGTATATATTCGGGATAGCGGTCTTACACACACACTTCTAAAAATTAAGGATTATGAGGACTTACTGGGCCATCCCGCAGTTGGCGGCAGTTGGGAAGGGTTCGTAATTGAAAACCTATTAGCGGATCTTCCATCCTGGGCATCTCCTTATTTTTATAGAACGTCCGCAGGTGCAGAAATTGATTTAGTGATTGAAGCGGGAAACAAAAAAGTGATCGCGATAGAAATTAAACGATCCTTGTCACCATCGTTGAGCAAGGGCTTCTTGATTGGATGCGAGGATGTGAACGCAACGCACCGCTATTTTGTCTATTCAGGTGCAGAGCGCTTTCGAATATCTAAAGAAGTAACCGCTCTTCCTTTGAAAAGGATGATCGAGGAACTAAAACAACTGTTGTAGAAATTTTTAAACTCCCATATACCCTTTTGTATCGCACGGATCAGAAAATTAAAAAGCCAGGAGGAATTGGTTTTTGCTACTTGGTAGGTAAATAGAAGAAAGCTTCTTCGCTTTTTACAAAGACCGTTTTCCTTCAATCACTTTTGGGACAAGCTAGTTTCGGCAATAGATGCAATTGTTAACTGTTCGATTTATTAGCCAGCTATAAAAAAAGCCCTGCAAATATGATTTACAGGACTTTAAGATCAGTGGAGCTGAGGGGGGTCGAACCCCTGTCCAAACGCTATTACCATAAGCTTTCTACATGCTTATTCCGGCATTATTTGTCGGGAGCCAGCAGGAGCCGGACAAACCAACTGCCTCCTTAGCTGTATAGGTCTTTTGCAACAGTCACAGCCTTCTGCTGCAGCATTCTGTATTTGTTTTGAGTCGGCGGCGAAGCATGGTAACAGAACAACTGGCTTAACGCGGCCCGAATGACTAACTAATCACTGATTAGGCAGCCATGGCATACTGTGTATTGCCATTTATAGTTTGAATATTCAGATTAAAGTGCTAATTATCCAACGCACTGCATGCTTATACTCACCGTAACCAGCGCTGTCAAAACCAGTACAGCCCCGGAAACTGAACAGCAAATTTACAAAAAAAATTTCATTTTGAACAGAACCTGCTTAGCTTCGGACACATGATACAAGAAAGCCCGCTACCACCTGCTAACATCTATCGCGAACAGATCAGTTCGGCTATGCAAACGCTTCAAAAACTGCGTCAGAAAAGAAAATGGCTGGGCTGGACACGGCTGTTCTGTATTGTATTGCCGGTGATACTGTCTTGTATATTCCTGCCCCTGCAGGTTGCCGCTACAGTGATCAGCTGGCTGGCTGGTATCGCAGCACTGCTGGCGCTGGTTTCGCTTGATGCAGACAATAGCGAGCAGATCGCCTTCCTGGAAAGAATGGTGGAGATCAATGAAACGGAGCTGGCCATTCTGCAACACCAGTATGCCGGCAAAGAAGATGGTAAACAACTGGAGCCCGCCGACCACCCCTATGCCGCCGACCTGGATTTGTTTGGCCCTTATTCTCTTTACCAGTACATGAACCGCTGCACCTCCGAACAGGGCAAACAATTGCTTGCCAACCACCTGCTGCAGGCTTTGCCACCGGAAGAAATACCAGCCTGCCAGGAAGCTGTAAAGGAACTGGCACCACAGGTAAGCTGGCGCCAGACATTGCAGAACCATGGACAATCTGCCCATATCACCCGGCAAACTGAACAGCGGGTAATGGAATGGCTGCAACACCCGCAACGTTTCTTCTCTTCACAGGCCTGGCAATACCTGGTAAAATTTTATCCGCTGGTACCGGTAGCTATTGTTGTACTGGCCCTGTTGGAGAAAATAAATTTTGCCCAGGCTTCTATCTTACTGTTCTTTTTGTATGGCTGCTCTAATCTTTTTGCAAAAAGAATAGGACAGCTCCACAGCTATGTATCACGCATTGAACCCGAAATAAAGACTTTAGAAAAGCAACTGCAACATATTGAACCACAAACCTGGCAGGCTGTCTTCCTGCAAAAAATACAGGGCTTTATCCGTGCAGAAGACAGCAGTGCATCTGTACAGGCTAGCCGCCTCAAGCAGCTGGTCAACAAACTGGATTACCGGCTCAATATCATGGCCAATCTTTTATTGAATACATTTCTGTTCTGGGACCTGCGCCAGGCAGTTGCGCTGGAACAATGGAAACAACACAATAAAAACCAGGTACAGGGCTGGTTTGAAGCCATTGCCCGTACTGAGTTGATCAATACTTTATCAACACTTCAATTTAATCACCCGCAATGGTGTTTTCCTTCTGTTACCAGTGCTTATTTTACTTTAAGTACAACAGCGCTGGGGCATCCACTTATACCGGCCGCCAAACGGGTAAACAATGATTGCAGTATCGGTGGAGAGGGACAGGTTATACTGATCACTGGTTCTAATATGGCTGGAAAAAGCACTTTCCTTCGCAGCCTGGGCATCAATACGGTACTGGCCATGATGGGCGCGCCTGTTTGTGCCCGGCAGTTCACCATAACACCGGTTGAGCTGCTTACCAGCATGCGTATTGCAGATAACCTGGCAGAGAGCACTTCAACTTTTTATGCAGAGCTGAAAAAACTCCAGTTCATTATCAACAAAGTGAATAATCACCAGCCAGTACTGATACTGCTCGATGAAATACTACGCGGCACCAATTCGCTTGATCGCCATACAGGCTCAAAAGCACTGATCAGGCAAATTATACAGGAGCATGCTGTTGCCGTGGTGGCCACGCATGATGTGGAGCTGGCAAATATGCAACAGGATTATCCCGGCGCCATTCATAATTACCATTTTGATGTGCAGGTAAATGGTGAGGAACTGTATTTTGATTACCGCCTGAAAAACGGCGTGTGCCAAAGCATGAATGCTTCTTTGCTGATGAAGAAGATCGGTATTAAAGTGTAGGTGATCGCTCTCGCGGAATACGCGATAAACGCAGAAGAGAAATTTTTTTTCAGCGCAGGAGTTTTCAACATCATTTCACTTTACTGAAAGCTCACCGCTTGTGGCAGTTCAGGTAAAATAAAAAACCCGGATTGCCCGGGCTTTTTACTTAAAGAAAGATGTTATTTAAACAATCTCCAGAAATCCAGTCCCAGTGCATATGCCATCAGTCCAAGCAACAGAACCATGCCTGCCATCTGTGCATATTCCATAAACTTATCACTGGGTTTGCGGCCCGAGATCATTTCTACCAGAGTAAACAATGCATGACCCCCATCCAGCGCAGGGATGGGCAGGATATTCATAAAGGCAAGTATGATAGAGAATATCGCTGTCAGTGTCCAGAAACGTTCCCAATCCCATACACCGGGAAAGGTATTGCCAATACTGATCACACTGCCCAGTGAATCACTGGCATTCACCTTACCGGCAAATATCTGTTTAAACCCGGCAATATACCTTTCAAGTGTTTCCACCGATTTATGGATGCCTACGGGTACCGATTCTGCCAATGAATATTTTTTTGTTTCCACTTCAAAGCCCAGCTTGGTCAGGTCGCCCTCTGCATAAGCGCCAATGGTTCCGTCAGGTGATACCGTGAGCGGGATAGACAGTGTATCGCTGTTCCTGATCAACCTGATATGAACAGCTTTATTTTTGAAGTGCTTGGATATTTTAGCAAAATTCTGAAAATAAGGTGTGGCCACACTATCAATCCCTATCACCCTGTCGCCTTTCTGAATACCCGCCTGTTTGGCCGGGGCACCGGCTTTCAGCTCTTTTACCACAAAAGGCACCAGGATATCGGCAAAGCCTGCCATCTTATTTTTATTAAGCTCTTTGATGAACCCGTCGGGGATATTAACAGTCACCTGCTGGCCATCACGCTCTACCTGCAATGTTTTTACATCCTTCAGCATGATCTCTGCAGGCAGTGAAGTAAAGTTCTGTAAGGGCTTGTTGTCTATGGCCAATACATGATCGCCATCTCTCAGGCCGATCTTCTGCCCCAGTGAATCAGCATAAATGCCGTATTTCACATTTTTTGCCGGCAGGTATTCTTCACCCCATACATACGTGATCATGATAAACAGCACCAGTGCCAGCAGCACATTCACAATAACGCCGCCGGTCATGATGATAAGCCGTTGCCAGGCTGGCTTGCTTCTGAATTCATAGGGCTGCGGAGGTTGTTTCATCTGCTCTTTGTCCATGCTTTCGTCGATCATGCCGCTTATCTTCACAAAACCGCCGAAAGGCACCCAGCCAATACCATATTCGGTTTCACCTACTTTCTTTTTCCAGAGACTGAACCAGGGATTGAAAAAAAGATAGAATTTTTCTACCCGGCATTTGAACCACTTGGCTGTAAAAAAATGCCCCATTTCATGCAGGGTGATCAATATGGAGAAGGATAAAATAAACTGTAATGTTTTAATCCCTACACTACCCCATTCAATAGCTAATAACATTGAAAATAAATTGTTTTAATGTGAAAATCTGACCATTTAAAAACCTGGTGCTGAAAACAGTGCAAACAAAACGGCCCTGTGAGCATCAGTAACAGATCCCAGTGATCGATTATCCTTTTGGCCTTTATACCCCAGGCAGGGCAATAAAAGTTGCGCAATGATACAAATGTTCAATACATTCCCCCAACTTTTTATGGAATTTAACTTCTTTGGGAAAGCAGGCGGTATGGTCCCGGGCAGCCGGGTACACCTGCCTGGGCCATTATCCGGTAAAAAGCAGTTACCGGCACATTACAGCTGGATCAGTGAGGCAGCAAAATTGCGGGCTTCACCATCGCTTTCAAAGTATTGATCCAGTGTAGGACTTTCAATATGCGCAATCCGGCTCATGGTGCGTTCTACCACCTCTGTCATATCCAGGAAGCCGATGCGGTTGCGCAGGAAAGCGAAAACAGCGATTTCATTGGCAGCATTCAGGATACAGGGCATATTTCCGCCCATGTTCAGGGCTTCGATGGCCAGTGCCAGGTTGCGGAAGGTTTTCATATCCGGCTCTTCAAACGTAAGGTTGGCCGGTTTTCTGAAATCATAGCGGGGGAAATTATTGGCTATACGCTGCGGAAATGCCAGTGCGTACTGTATAGGTAGTTTCATATCGGGCAGGCCCATCTGGGCTTTGATACTGCCGTCTTCAAACTGTACCATGCTGTGTATAATGCTTTGGGGGTGCACCATTACCTGTATTTGGTCGGGTTGCAGGTTGAACAGCCATTTGGCTTCAATCATTTCCAGCCCTTTGTTCATCAGCGTAGCTGAATCGATGGTGATCTTGGCGCCCATGCTCCAGTTGGGGTGTTGCAATGCATGATCGCGTTTTACATTCACCAGGTAATTGGGCTTTTTACCCAGGAAGGGGCCGCCGCTGGCGGTAAGAATCACTTTTTCTATCCTATTCCGGCCTTCACCGATGAGGCATTGAAAAATAGCAGAATGCTCGCTGTCTACGGGAATCACCGGTACTTTTTTCTCCAGTGCTTTCTGCATTACGATATCCCCAGCCACCACCAGGGTTTCTTTATTGGCAAGGGCAATGGGTTTGCCATTGTCGAGTGCACGCAGTGTAGGTTTCAGCCCGGCATAGCCAACAATACCGGCCAGCATAAGATCATAACAATCCATGGCAGCCACTTCATCCAGCGATTGCTCGCCGGCAAATACCTTCACATCTGTTCCGGCCAGTGCCTGTTTTACTGTATTGTATTTCCGCTCATCGCCTATTACTACGATATTGGGATTGAACTGGCGGGCTTGTTGTATAAGTAGTTCTTCATTGGTATGTGCAGTTAAAACCTCTGCTGAAAATTTATCGCTGTTGGCGGCAATTACATCCAACGCCTGCCGCCCTATAGAACCGGTAGAACCGAATATAGCAATACGTTTGCCCATTGATTAAAAGGTGTTATTAGAGTGAAAGATACGGCTAATCGCTACGTTCATTTGATTCATTTGTGTACCCGTGCTGCAGTCAATTCATAAACTTCCTGCCTGTATCATTTCTTAAGCCCGGTTGCATCAACCGCAGGCTTCCTGTGATAAAATAAAATTCGTTTTATAATACGTTCGCAGGTGTTTGCGGTAAAGCAGGCACCACGAACCATTTTTGTTTACTTAAGGATGTAGGGGTCCAGTGCATCTGCGATTTTACGGTCATTGCTCAGGCGGGGCAATTTATTTTGTCCGCCCAGCTTTCCTATCGATTTCATGTATTCGATAAAACCGTTTTTCTGCACCTGGGTAATTCTCAGCTTTTGCAGGATATTACCGCTGATAAGATCGTCGTAATAAACGTTTTTACCCCTCAGGTTATTATCCACGCGCTCTGCAAAAGCGGTTATATCATGTGGCGGCTGCTCAAATTCAATAAACCATTCGTGATAGCTTTTGCCTTCGCCCTGCTGTACCATGGGGGCTACCGTAAACTCGATAATACGTACCTGCAGTTCATTGGCAGCTTTCATTAGTGCATGTTCCACTTCTTCACCAATCACATGTTCGCCGAATGCAGAAATATAATGTTTGGTACGCCCGCTAACCACCAGCCTGTAGGGATTGGTGCTTACAAACTTCACCGTATCTCCAATATTATAGCCCCACAAACCGGCATTGTTGTTTATAATTAATGCATAGTTCTCTCCCACTTTCACATCTTTCAGGCTGAGCCGGGTGGGCGAAGGCTGAAAGATTTCCTGGGCCGGAACAAACTCAAAAAATATACCTGAATTTGTATTGAGCAGTAAACCCTCTGCCTGCTGTGAATCCTGGAAGGCGAAAAAACCTTCTGAAGCAGGGAATGTTTCAATTGTATCAATCTTACGGCCAATGCTATCGAATAATTTAGCCCTGTAAGGTTCAAAATTCACCCCGCCATAGACCATTACCTGGAAATTGGGAAAAAGTTCGCCTATTTTTTTGCCGCTTTTGGCCATCAGCCTGTCAAAATACATCTGCACCCATGGTGGAATACCGCTGATCAGCATCATATCCTGTTGGATGGTTTCCTGAACAATTTGTTCCAGCTTGGTTTCCCAGTCATCGATGCAATTGGTTTCGTAAGATGGCAACTGATTGGTTCTCAAATATTTTGGAACATGATGGTTTACAATACCGCTCAGCCTGCCGGTGGGTATGCCTCCCAGCCGCTCCAGTACAGGCGACCCGCTGAGGAAGATCATTTTGCCGGCGGTAAATGCGCTGTTACCTGTTTCTGCGATATAGCAAAGCAGGGCATTTCTGGCTGTATCTATATGATTGTCAATCGAATCTTTGGATATGGGGATGTATTTTACCCCGCTGGTGGTGCCACTGGTCTTGGCCAGGTAAAGTGGCTTGCCCTTCCACAGGATGTTTTCCTTGCCTTCTTTTATTTTATTGATATAAGGTTTCAGCTCTTCGTAATCGCGGATGGGGACCTGTTTTTTAAAATCCTCGTAGGTCTGGATCCCTTCAAATCCGTGTTCACGGCCAAATTCGGTATGCCGGCCGGTTTTCACCAGTTGTTTCAGCCAGTTTTCCTGGTCTTCCACCGCCGTTTCCATCCCCTTTTTTACCTTATTATATATATAGTTGGCAAATGGTTTTGCCAGTATAGATTTCAGATTCATATCAAGTTATGCTTGAAGAGGAACAAAAATAGGCTAAGCAAGGGGGTATTGGATAAAACCAGTTGTTTAATTTTGCCTTCAGCGGCAAAGGAAAGATTTTGTTGATTTTTTTCGATTTTACTTGCCTTTTTCACGCTAAAAACATTACCTTTGCCGTCCTAATTTTGGACTATCTATGTTAGCAGTTGTAAAAATAGCAGGTCAGCAGTTTAAGGTTCAGGCCGGTCAAAGCCTGTACGTTCCTCACCTGCAGGGTAAAACCGGTGACAAAGTTGAATTCAACGATGTACTGTTTGTTGATAACAACGGAAAAATTTCTGCTGGTGCCGATGCAAAGGCAACTGTTACTGCAGAGATCGTGAACGAACTGGTTCAAGGAGACAAAGTGATCGCCTTCAAAATGAAAAGAAGGAAGGGTTTCCGTAAAAAACACGGTCACAGAACTCAGTACACACAAATTAAAATTGAAAGCATCGCTTAATTCTCCGGTCTTCAACAGAACGAAGAGCAGCCTGCAAGTATTTAACAAGTAAAATCATTCATCATGGCTCACAAAAAAGGTGAAGGTAGCGTTAAAAACGGTCGTGATTCACAGAGCAAACGCTTAGGTGTAAAGATATATGGTGGCCAGCCCGCTATCGCCGGTAACATTATCATTCGCCAGCGTGGTACTACTTACCATCCCGGCAAAAATGTTGGCGTTGGTAAAGACTATACACTGTTTGCACTGGCAGACGGCGTAGTAGAGTTCAGAAAAGGGAAAAATGACAAAACTACCGTTTCTGTTCTTCCTGCAGAAGCAACTGCATAAAAAACAAAAATTTTGGCAGTTTCCATAAAGTTTTTATTTTTATCTCATATTTACTAACCATTAAATTTTAAAAACATGGCAACTGCAAAAAAAGCGGCTAAAAAAGCTGCTCCTAAAAAAGCTGCAAAGAAAGCTGCTCCTAAAAAAGCTGCAAAGAAAGCCGCTCCTAAAAAAGCTGCAAAGAAAGCTGCTCCTAAGAAAGCCGCTAAAAAAGCTGCTCCTAAAAAAGCCGCTAAGAAAGCTGCTCCTAAAAAGAAGTAGTCCTTTAACAGCTAAAAGCTCTAATAGATTAAGTCCCGGAATTTACCGGGACTTTTTATTTTGCTTAAAATTTCAGGGTCTATGGACAACTATGCAATAGCCGATAATTTCTCCCTTCTTTCCAAGCTCATGGATATCCATGGTGAAAACAGCTTCAAATCTAAATCATATGCCACGGCTGCTTTCACCATAGAAAAACTACCGGCACAGCTGGCCGAACTGCCGCCGGATAAAATAGCCTCCATCCGTGGCATCGGCGAGGCCATCAGCAAAAAAATACAGGAACAGTTGGGCACAGGTCAACTATCGCTGCTGAACGAATACCTGGGCAATACACCGCCGGGCATCGTGGAAATGCTGCATATTAAAGGCCTGGGCCCCAAAAAAATAGCCACCGTATGGAAAGAGCTGGAAGTAGAAACCATCGGTGAACTGCTGTATGCCTGTAATGAAAACAGGCTGCTGCTGTATAAAGGCTTTGGTGCCAAAACACAGCAGAACATCAAAGAATCTATTGAATTTTATTTGAGCAACCAGGGCAGCTATCTCTATGCGCAAATTGAAGCTTATGCCCATTCATTTACCGGTGTATTGCAGCAACAGTTTCCACAATACAGTGTTTTGCTTTGCGGCGATTTCAGGCGTCAGCTGGAGGTGATCACCAAACTGGAATGGGTGACCACCGTAACCCCCGATCTGTTACAAGCCTACCTGCTGCAGGGCGGGTATACCCTGGTGAGTATGGCCGACCAGCTGGCCACTTATAAAGGCAAGGAAAACGAAGTACTGGAATTTTTTCACTGCAACCCCGATAACCTGTACCAGCAATTATTTGTGCGCAGCTGCAGTGAAGCGTTTTTAACAGCATGGACACAGCAGCATCCTTTTGCTGCAGCCGGACAATTCAGCTCGGAAGAGGCTGTTTTTGAAAAAGCAGGTATCGCTTATATCCCCGCCTTCCTGCGCGAATCAGGCGATGTACTTACGCGTACGCTGCCATCGGTGATCCAGCCTGGTGATATCACCGGCATCATTCACAGCCACAGCAAATGGAGCGATGGGGTAAACACAGTAGAGGAAATGGCCAATGCGGCCATTCAAAAAGGTTTGCAGTTCCTGGTGCTGAGCGATCACTCCCGCTCGGCTTTTTATGCCAATGGTTTAACAGAAGAACGGCTGATTGCCCAGCATGAAGAAATTGACAGTTTAAACAAGCAACTGGCACCGTTTAAAATTTATAAAAGCATTGAATCGGATATCCTCAACGATGGCAGCCTGGATTATCCCGCGGAAGTGCTGGAACGTTTCGATATCATCATCGCCTCTATCCATTCCAATTTAAAAATGAATGAAGAAAAGGCCATGATGCGCCTGCTTAAAGCAATTGAAAACCCCTATACCAGCATACTCGGTCATATGACAGGCCGGTTATTGCTTAGCCGGAGCGGCTACCCGGTAGATCACAGAAAGATCATTGATGCCTGTGTTGCCAATAATGTGGTGATCGAACTGAATGCCCACCCCAGGAGGCTGGATATGGACTGGCGCTGGATAAGCCTTGCGCTGGATAAAAATGTACTGATCTCTATTAATCCTGATGCCCATGCCATAGAAGGCTATGAAGATACCCGCTATGGTGTGCTGGCCGCACAAAAGGCAGGACTGAGCCGCCAGCAAAACCTGAGCAGTTTTTCCCTGGCAGAATTTGAATTGTTTGTACAGCGGCAAAAGGCTAAACGATAAGCTGTATTGAATTTTACATTGCAAGACAGTATAAAACCGCAAAGTTTTCTACTACCCTGCCTTTGTCATCTGGTGTCTATTTACCCGCGATCAGCTGTGTCCAGCGGCAGGGATACAAAAAAAGTAGAGCCCACTTCCTCCTGTGTTTCAAACCAGATATGACCATTGGCTTTTTCTACAATGCCTTTACAAATGGCCAGTCCCAGCCCGGTACCGGATGATTTGGTAGTGAAATTGGGCGTGAATATTTTCTGCTGCATGTCCTGCGCGATCCCTGTTCCCTTATCGGTGATGGCGATGGTCACCTGCTGGTCTTCCCGGTATTGCTGGATAATCACCACTATTTTATCTTTCTCTTCCGATGCCTCAATCGCGTTCTTGATCAAGTTGGTGAAAAGGCGGTTGATCTGCGTTTTATCTGCATAAATATAATCCTCTGCAGCTGGTTTGTTCCAATAGATGGTTAAAGCAGAATCGGCCTGGTACAGGTTCACCAGTGAATCGATCAGCTCTATCAGGTCGAACCTTTCCAGTTTAACATTGCCGATATTGGCAAACTGCGAAAAATCGCCGGCAATCTTCGACAGCTGGTCAATCTGTTCCACCAGGGTATTGGCCACCTGCTGCGATAACTGTTTTACATTGGGCGCATTGGAATCGATTGCCCGCTGCAGGTACTGAATGCTCAGCTTCATGGGCGTAAGCGGGTTTTTGATTTCATGGGCCACCTGCCGTGCCATTTCGCGCCAGGCGCCTTCTCTTTCGCTCCTGGCCAGCCCCTGTGCACTTTCTTCCAGCTGGTGCACCATTTTATTATATTCATTCACCAGCACACCTATTTCATCGTGCCTGTTCCATACTATTTCTTCATTTGTTTTACGCAGACTGATCTGCCGCATTTTTTCACCTATCAGTGTAAATGAAGCAGTGATGCGGTTGGTTACCAGCAGTGCAATAGCGCCTGCCAATACAAAAATGAATACATTGAGATCGATCAGGGTTACCAGGAAATTGGATATTTCCTGGTTCAGTTCTTTTTGTGAGTTGAGGTAGGGAATATTCAGGTATGCATACAAATTACCGCCCTGGTCTTTCACAGGCACATACATGCTCCAGTATGAGAACTTGCCTACCTGCTCTTTCTGCAACCATTGTATCTGCTTGTCGTAATACAATGCATAAAACGCGCGGGGCTCCATCTTTTCGCTGAGTATATGCTTATTGTAGATATATGGCTGTGTAGAAACGGTGAGCTCGCCACTGGCATTGTACATGTTCACATCTACATTGTGCAATTCGGATATTTCGATGATCTTCCTTTCCAGCTCGCCGCCGGGGGCGCCCAGTTCATTGAAGGAGACGCCATCGTCATAGATCAGCTTGTTGGTAATGCTTTCCAGTTCTGCACCCATCACCTGTATTGCTTTGGTAAGCCGCTCTTCATTGTTGCGGTCGAAGCGTACATAGAAAAAAGAGATGGTAGTGATCGCTATAACCACAAAAGAGAAAATGCTGATAAAGATGATGGTGGTGTGGATCTGTGTTCGGATACTGAACTTGAACAGCTCTTTTATCCCCTCCCACCTGAAACGTGCCTGCACAAGAAAGCGGGCCAGGTGAAACAGCATTACTACAGATAAAAATATACAGAACAGGTAAGCAAAGAAGGTGATCATCTCCTTGTAAAGCTCACTCTTCTTGGCAATCAGTACCACTTTGTTGTTGCCGGCATTGTACCAGAGCTCACTGTAGTCGTCTTTATCAAAATGCTTGTTCCGTACATCGTATTCATTCCTCGGCAACAGTGAGGGTGATAATACAGACGGGAAAGGATAATCATTAAAATTATTGATCAGTTTGCTTTTGCTGTACACCGCATAAGCATAGTTGGTGTTGAGGTCAGATTCGATGTCTTTTACCTGTTTAAACAACTCGGGATACAGCGCATCGCTCTTGTAGCGCTTGGGCTTGGCAATAACAAACAGGTGGCCTATCACGGTTGAATCGTTCCGTTTAATCTCTTTTTCGTATAAATAACTAAACAGGTCTGAAGCGCTTTCATAATAATACAGGTCGGGCGTATCAGTAGCCTTTCCCTGGCTGGCAATGATCTGTTTGATCACGTGATACGGAATGGTATCATCGTTATACAGGGGGGTATACGAACTGTCGAACACATAAATATGCGTGTCGTATTTATTGAGGTAACCTGAGAAGTTTTCATTGATCAGGCTGTCTTTGATAAACTTGTTGGAGTACTCTGTTCTGAAACGGTTGAAATTGTTGAACAGGAAATCGTTGGTAAAATTGGTAATGGCCACATTCAGCAGGTTTTCTCCTGAAGGGTCTGTTTGCAGGGCCAGCTTCTCCGCTATTTTTTTACGCTGCTCCAGTTCTACCGACTTGTTCTGCACCGTGATCAGCACGGTAACAGAGAACGAAAAGAACATCACCCAGAAAAGAAAAAAAGCCGAATGCAGCATGGGCAACCGGATATCGTTTTTACGCAGCTCCAGTATAGAAAGGTAAAGCAATATCCAAACCAGGATAAGCCCTTTCATTTCGATGGATGCATCCCCCACACCTATGGAGAACGTCAGTAATACAAGTCCTGATATGGCCACCATCACCAGCCTCCAGTAAAAGCTGATACCGGCTTTTATGGCAGGTATTACCAGCAGGTGAGTGAGGTGATAGTAGGCTACCAGCAAAAAGCTAAGCAGTATAAAACTGATAAAGGTGTATACATTCAGGTTGAAGAAATTGGTAACATCAAAAGGTATTTTTGAATCTATTACCAGGCTTCTTACAATCCCTGTTAATTCAAAGGTGATAAAAGTGAGCAGGAATAAACAGGCCAGTGCCACCGGCCGCAGACGCTGCGGGGGCCAGTTGACCGATTTATCTAATATTGTTCTGTTATAGGTTTTGAAGAAAACGATCACCCAGAAAACAAGCACCGCGTTCACCAGCAGATCGCCCAGCGAGGGGTGAAGATTATTGGATGCATACACCGCCGGATCGAACAGTTCGAGTTTCCTGAACTGCAGCAGGGGCGCCAGCTGGTAGGTTAAAAAGCGGCATACAACGATAACGCCCAGTAAAAAAAGAAAGCCTTTTAAAAAGCCCTCTGTTTTCACCAGCCCCACTGCCAGCTCATTTACAAATGCCACCAGGAACAACAGGGCTGCTACGCGCATCAACAATGATAAACCATTGGGTTCCTCCACCGATGCCCCTGTTTTCCGCTGCAGGTAATACACCACTTTCCCTGCTGAATTTTTGATGGCGATATGGGTGGGTTTTGAAGAGATCTCATACAGGTCTTCCACATCGGGAAAGCCATCAAATTCTTTCTGCAGGTATTTGTTCTCAAAAAAATAGTCCCACCGGATGGGTATTAACCCGATCAGTATATAGGTTCTGCCATTTTTTACAAAGGAATGCCGTAGCAGTTCAAAAAAACCGTTCTGGTAATGGGCGGTGTATATGCCGTCTTTCACCTCGATATCGGCGGGGTTAACGGCCATGGTATAGCTGTTCCAGTATATCTGTATCGGGTTACCCCTGTCGTTCACTTCATACCCGAACAGCCCCATTTTTTCTTTTTCCAGGCTCAGCTTTTCCCTGGCAGGCCCATCTTTGAAAATGGCATTGAGTACAATGGTATCATCGGCGATACTAAAAAAACGGGCCTCCTGCTTTTGCAGGTGCATCTCGAGTGCGTGCTTTGTTTTTTTGGGTGAAGAAGCATAATACCAGTAACGGGAAACCAGGAACGATACAGTGTACAACAAAGCCGCTGCTATAAACAGGTATCGGTTGTTAAATGCGGCTTTTTTCAACGTCTGGATCAAATGCCTAGATTTTGTTTTTTCACCTGGTTCCAGATGGCATCCATTTCATCCAGGCTCATATCGGTTAACGATCTGCCCTGGCCGGCAGCGATGGTTTCCATTGCCATAAAACGGGTCTGAAATTTTTTATTGGTCCTTTCCAGGACTGCTTCGGCATCAACTTGCAAAAATCGTGCATAGTTTACCAGGCTGAACAGCACATCGCCGAATTCTTCTTCAATATGCTCCTGGTCTGCTTCGCTAACAGCTTCCTGCAGTTCACCGAGCTCCTCCGCTACTTTTTTCCATACATCTTCTTTGTTTTCCCATTCAAAGCCCACCTGGCGGGCTTTTTCCTGTATACGGGCGGCTT
Source organism: uncultured Deminuibacter sp. (assembly GCA_966424055.1). GTDB lineage: Bacteria > Bacteroidota > Bacteroidia > Chitinophagales > Chitinophagaceae > Deminuibacter. The sequence continues at coordinate 74,044 of CBJLMB010000030.1, forward strand.
TTACCATTGCCGGCAGGGAAACCGGTACGCCACTCAGAACAGATTTTTTACCTTCTTGTTGTTTGATCTTTTCCCAGTTCCGTTTCACCTCTTCTTCGTCTTTCACTTTTATATCACCATAAATATGCGGATGGCGGGTGATCAGTTTTTCACTGATACCGGCAATCACGTCCTCCAGGGTAAACTGCCCCTGCTCTGTGCCTATTTTTGAATAGAACAAGATATGCAGCAATAAGTCGCCCAGTTCTTCCCTGATACCTTTCCAGTCTTCCTGTGTAACCGCATCTGCCAGTTCGTATGTTTCTTCCAGTGTCATTGAACGCAGGGTATGAATAGTTTGCTTCCTGTCCCAGGGACATTGCTCACGCAGTTCATCCATGATGCGTACCAGTCTTTCAAATTTTTCATTCAGTGTTGTGCTCATACCGGTATTTGTTTAATGCATTAGAATTGATAGGAAGAAAAAGAAGCAAAACAGGAATACAATAACAAATAAAGTAGCAAAGCCCAGCAGGCTCATCTTCATAAATGTCTTCATCCAGCCCTGACCATAAAAATTATGCATAGCCACCAGGGTATATCCTACAATACCCAGCCACAGCAGGCCTTCCAGCCATGATACCCAACCCAGCCAGCTCACACTATGGGTGAGCGAAAGCAGCATCAGGTAGAAAAGAATAACAAAAATAGCACAATACAGGTGCAGGGTGAAAATCAGGTGGTTCACATAATAAAACTGTTTGCGGCGTATGTACAGCAGCTGCAACAACAAGGCCACGATAGGCAGCGACATAAACAGCAACTGTGGAAAAGAATGAAAGAACCGCTCCGTCAGCATTTCATTAGCGGTGGCGCTATTGCCGTATTTATTACGGTATTCAATATTCTTGTATTCCACATGTCTTTCCAGCCAGGAATCACGTTTACTTTCAGGCAAACTACGCTGGGCACTGTCGTAGGCTTCCCTGGTATTGAATTTTGCTGCATATGCAACATCACCAATGGTAAGCAGTTCGCTTTTATGCAGGGTATCTTTCTGCATCAGGGCTATATCATGATCCAGTCGGTTTATTTTCCTTTGCAGTTTAGCCCTGGCTTTTTCGGGCATCGCAGCAACACCGGCAGCAGCTTCCAACGCTTTCTTTTCATCTGCCAGGTATTTCTTGATCACTTCTGCACTGGACGACTGGCTGATATCATCCCCGTCATTACTGCCAAAATTCACATCGGGTTTAAAGAAACTGAGAAAGATAAGAAAGAAAAATGCCGATACAAATATGTACATGCGGATGGGATGCAGGTAAGATACCCGCCTGCCCCGCAGGTGCTCTTTCGACAAAAAGCCCGGTTTAAACAGCAGGTATTTAACTGTGCTGAAGAACTTGCCGTCGAAATGCACGATGTCGTATACAAAATGTGTAAGCAGGTGTCTGAAGCTTTCCTTGGGTTCAATGTTTTCCTGGCCGCATACATGACAAAAACGGCCTTGAAGGGTTGCATTACAGTTCAGGCATATTTTCTCAGCTCTTTCTTTAAGATGTGACACGCTGTTAAATTTTGACTAAAAATACATAACAGCGGGGTAGCTTCCATATTCATTCGCCATTGATTTGACGTTTAATGGCAGAAACCTATTTTTGATCAAAATATCCTGCATGATTCGCTTATTTTTTTGTGTGATAGGGATGGTTGCTGCGTTTTCCGGCTCTGCCCAGTACTATTATAATGATATACTGGCCGCAGCACAAAGCGATAAGCAATACCAGGTGCTCAAGGCCAATAATATCCAAACCGTGAATGCCCGCAGTTTTGAGAGCGACAATAAGCTGGCAGAGGGTTTTCAGCTGAATCAGGAAATAAGCAAGGATGCCGTTAAGATCATTACCCGTACCGGATACCCTTCTGCCGGCCATTCTTATACCGCCAGCTATTATACCGAAGGAAAGATGGTGAAAACAGAAGACAGCAGTGCCAATGTGTTTACCGTAACCAATTTTGAATATAACCAGCAGGGACAGATCAGCCGTATTGTTTCACTCACCAATGACCCGGCCAGGAACAGCAGATCAGAGGAAATACATGCCTGGACCTACCAATCTAATGGCCTGCCTGCCCAGATGCTGAAAATAAAAGATAAAAAAGACACCACTGTAGTAGAATTTGTCGCCGATGAAAAAGGCAATATTGCAGAAGAGCGCTGGAAGAAAAACGGCAGGCGGATAGAAACCTATTACTACTATTACAACGATAACCACCAGCTGACAGATATTGTACGCTATAATGTTAAAGCCAAACAATTACTGCCCGATTACCTGTTTGAATATGATGACAAAGGCCGTGTCAGCCAGATGACCCAGGTACCCCTGGGCAGCAGCAATTACATGGTATGGAAATATATTTTCAATAGCAAAGGCCTCAAACAACGCGAGCTGTGTTATAACAAACAGAAACAACTGGTAGGGCGTATTGAGTATAGTTATATGCAAAGACTGTAGGGGTAGCAGGATGTTGGTAGCAGGAGAACGCCAAAAACAGTACAAAATGGGAACTGCGTTTTGATAGTAGCAGGATGTTGGTAGCAGGTAGCAGGAGAACGCCAAAAGCAGTACAAAATGGGAACTGCGTTTTGATAGTAGCAGGATGTTGGTAGCAGGTAGCAGGAGAGCGCCAAAAGCAGTAATAAACAAGAAGTACGGTTAAGTAGCAGGGGGCGGGTACAAGGACTATTTTAGGTAGCATCACACATCAAACATCTTGCCCCACACCCACATCGTACATCACCACATCGTACCGCTAACATAAAAAGCCATCCCTGGAAAAGGATGGCTTTTATAAGTAGTAGTACGATTGATCATTTATTTGATTTCAACTTCAGCACCGGCATCTTTCAGTTTAGCTGCCAGTTCATCAGCTTCGGCTTTAGAAACACCTTCTTTAATGGGTTTCGGAGCGCCGTCAACCAGGTCTTTCGCTTCTTTCAAACCTAAACCAGTTAATTCTTTTACGATTTTAACTACGTTCAGTTTGCTTGCGCCACCGCTAACCAGGATAACATCGAATGCTGTTTTTTCCTGAGCAGCAGCTGCGCCACCGCCATCGCCACCAGCAGCAACTACTACAGCTGCAGCTGCGGGTTCAATACCGTAATCAGCTTTCAGAACATCAGCTAATTCCTGTACTTCTTTTACTGTTAAGCCTACTAACTGTTCGGCTAATGCTTTTACGTCTGCCATATTTATTGTTTTTTTAAAAACCGCCTTCATTGCTTTTGGCTCCGGCGGAAAGTGATTAAATCTGCCTTTATTTATTCCATCCGGCCAGGATAGTTATTTGATCTGCTCCTTTACAGGAGTATTGAATTATTCAGCAGCAGCTGTACCTTCTGCCTGTTTTTCGTGGTGGTGCAATAAAGCAGCCAGTACACGTTTGGCAGGAGATTGCAACAAGCCGATCACTTCGCCGATCAGTTCGTTCTTCGTCTTGATCTGTGTAAGTGTTTTCAGGTTCTCATCGCCGGTGTAGATATCGCCATTGATAAAAGCAGCTTTCAGTACAGGTTTTTCGCTGTTGCTGTCTTTACGGAATGAGCTGATGATCAGCGCCGGTTCTTTCGGGTTTTCAGAGAACAGCAGGGCTGTTACATTATTCAGTGATTCGTATACACCATTGTATTTTTCTGCATCCAGTGCTTCCAGGGCCTTGCGGATCAAAGTGTTTTTAGCCACTTTCATCTCTACCTGTTTGTCGAAACAGGCGCGGCGCAGTTTACCAATCTGCTCTACCGTTAAGGCTTCTGTATTGGTAACATAGAAGTTGTTATATTGAGAGAACTTCTCTTTCAGAAGCTCGATTACCTCATTTTTTTGATCTTTTGTCATAACGCTTCGTTTTACGTGGTTCGTTGCCGGTCACCACTAGTTCTGAACTGATTTTGTGTCGATTGCAATACCAGGACTCATAGTGCTGGCCAGGCTTACGCCTTTCAGGTAAATACCTTTTGCGGTAGAAGGTTTCAGTTTGATAATTGCATTGATCAGCTCCTGGCTGTTGGCTGCAATTTTTTCCGGTGCAAAAGATACACGACCTATAGAAGCGTGAATGATACCTGCCTTGTCTACTTTGAATGCGATTTTACCGCCTTTCACTTCGTTTACAGCAGCAGCCACATCATTGGTAACAGTACCTGTTTTAGGGTTGGGCATCAGGTTACGGGGGCCCAGTACTTTACCCAGTTTACCAATTTTAGGCATCACTGAAGGAGTGGCGATGATCACGTCTACATCAGTCCAGCCACCTTCAATTTTCTGAATAAATTCATCCAGGCCAACATGATCGGCACCGGCAGCTTTTGCTTCAGCTTCTTTATCGGGTGTACACAGTACCAGTACACGTTTGGTTTTACCGGTTCCGTGGGGTAATGTGACGGTACCACGTACCTGCTGATCGGCTTTTTTAGGATCAACACCCAGGCGGATATGAAGGTCTACAGAACTGTCGAATTTGGTACAGTTAATATCCTTCACCAATGCAGAAGCTTCTTTTAAAGAGTATGATTTATTTTTATCAACTTTCGCTTCCGCTACTTTTCTTTTTTTAGTAATACTTGCCATTACAAATTAGTTTAGGAGATTTCTCAATTAATTTTCCCACGGAGCGGCACCATCAACAGTAATTCCCATACTGCGTGCTGTACCGGCTACCATTTTCATTGCACTTTCAACCGTAAAGCAGTTCAGGTCGGGCATTTTGTCTTTAGCAATTGCTTCGATCTGAGCCCAGTTAACTTTACCTACTTTGTTACGGTTGCTCTCCTTAGAACCTTTCTGGATTTTGGCTGCTTCCATTAGCTGAACAGCAGCGGGCGGGGTTTTGATAACGAAGTCGAACGACTTGTCAGTATAAACGGTGATCACAACAGGAAGCACTTTTCCCATTTTGTCCTGGGTTCTGGCATTGAACTGCTTGCAGAACTCCATAATGTTAACCCCTTTTGAACCAAGGGCAGGACCCACCGGTGGCGCAGGATTGGCTTGACCGCCTTTTACCTGCAGCTTCACAAAGCCTGAAATTTCTTTTGCCATGTTTCTTCAATTTTTGGTATTAACGCGCCCTTTTTCCTTACCGGAACAGAAACGCTCCCATTACAACATTCTTAATCTGAAAGAACTTTTTGGGGCAGCAAAGGTAGATGGAATTTTTCATAAATGCAAATATCAGTTTAGAGTGGGGCACTCTTCCAAGGAGTGCCCCACTCTATCCTCCCCAAATTTATTTCGCCATGTAAAAACATTATGATTTTTTTGCATAAACCAACATATCCCTGCATGAAACCAAATTTTACCCTCAAAATCAATTGTTTATCTCTTTTATTCGCTGCAGCACTGTTACTGACGGGATGTTCGCATAAGGACAGTACCGCCCATCCCACTTATTATGGCCCCACTGTTCAGATGGGTGATGGAGCCATCCGGTCGTTTATTACACTGGATCCTGCCCGGCAGCCTGAGCAGATCGGTTATGAGCTTACGGCTGCAGCACTTACCAACCTACCCAAAGCCACGCATGCCGACAGCATGGCCCTGGAAAACGGGCAGATGGCTATGGCCAAAGAATACCTGGTACCCCTACCCGATTCGGCCAAACAATACACCGTATTCGATCACCTGGCAGCCAACTGGAATCCACTGGGTCATACACCTGTAGGGGTATACAACAAACCGCATTTTGATTTCCATTTTTATAATATGCCCCTTGCCCAGCGTGAAGCGATCCCCGATTATATGATGGATTCGTCCGGTTTTAATAACCTGCCAGCCGCAGTCTATCTTCCCGGGGATTATATCCGTGTTCCGGGCGGGGAAATGAAAATGGGCACCCACTGGGCCGATAAAACCAGCGCAGAGCTCAATGGTGGCAGTTTCACCCAAACTTTTATCTATGGCAGCTATAATGGTAAAGTGACCTTTTATGAACCGATGGTTACCCTGGCCTTTCTACAACAGAGCAGCAGTTTTACAGGCGCTATTAAACAGCCCTCACAATGGGCAGTACCGGGTTATTATCCCAGCCAGTATGCTATTTACACCGATGCGGGCAATGGCAACAGGTATGTGGTGCTAAGCCATTTTGTACAACATTAATAGAGTGGGGCACGCTGCTAACATAGATGTTCCATATCTTGAAGATATGGAACATCTGATCCCAAATAAAAACGCCCCTTTTCCAGGAGCGTTCTATTCAACATTTTAAGCGGCGTCTGGTACTATGCAAGCTTTTCTACCTGCATATAATTCAGTTCTACAGGTGTAGAACGGCCGAATATTTTTACGGTCACTTTCAGTTTTTTCTTCTCATCATTCACTTCCTCGATCACACCATTGAAATCATTGAAAGGCCCTTCGATAATCTTGATGGTTTCACCAACAATAAAGGGTTCGCTTAAAGTTACACCCTGGTCGTTCATCTCATCCACCTTACCCAGCATTTTATTTACCTCGGCTTTACGCAGGGAGATGATATTACCCTTGCTGCCTTTACCGTCAGTTAAAAAATGCATTACATTGCTTACATTGCTGATGTGCTGGATGATATCATCTGTCAGCTTACCATCAGCCACTTCCAGCATTACATAACCGGGAAAATAGTTTTTCTCGCGCATCACTTTTTTACCGTTCTGCACCTTATATACCTTTTCCATTGGCAGGAACACCTGCTTTACAATATCCGTCCATCCGCTGCGTGCAATATCCTTATCCAGGTATTCTTTTACCTTTCTTTCCTTGCCGCTCACCACACGCAGAACGTACCATTTACTTTCAGATTGTTGCACTATCTCTTCCATGATGAGACCTCTTCTTACTTAAATAATGAATAAACAAGCTTCAGCAACTGGTTGCTGGCAAAGTCCATCACCCATACCAGCGCAGTGATGATCACGGTTGCAACCAGTACAATTACAGTGGATTGCTGTAACTGCAGCCAGGTTGGCCAGGTCACCTTCTCCGCCAGTTCGCGGTAAGACTCTTTGAAATAAGTGGTCACTTTGTTCACTATTCAAAAAAATTTTACATGTGAAAATTTGAAAATGAACAGGAAATCCCGGAACAGGTTTTCAGTCTATTCATTTTCAAATTTAAAGCACGGGCCACAGGATTCGAACCCGTATCAACGGTTTTGGAGACCGCTATTCTACCATTGAACTAGGCCCGTATTTCGAGTACGAAGTGCAAAGTTAAGGTACCCTGCCCACCGTACAAGAAAATTATTTTGCTAAAAAAGTGCCCGTAAGGACATTTTACAGGCACTTTTTTATATTTCGTGCAGGTATTTATACCTGTACAGGAGAACTATTTGATGATTTCAGTAACCTGACCGGCACCTACTGTACGGCCACCTTCGCGGATCGCGAATTTCAGACCTTTTTCCATCGCGATAGGAGCGATCAGTTTTACAGTAAGACCAATGTTATCACCAGGCATTACCATTTCAGTTCCTTCAGGCAGTACCACTTCACCAGTTACGTCGGTAGTACGGAAGTAGAACTGAGGACGGTATTTGTTGAAGAACGGTGTATGACGGCCACCTTCTTCTTTGCTCAGTACATACACTTCGCATTTGAATTCAGTATGCGGAGTGATGCTCTTAGGTTTACAGATTACCATACCGCGGCGGATATCTTTTTTCTCAATACCACGCAGCAGCAGACCAGCGTTGTCACCTGCCTGACCTTCGTCCAGCAGTTTTTTGAACATTTCCACACCTGTTACAGTAGAAGAAAGCGGAGCGTCGATCAAACCTACGATTTCAACAGCTTCACCAACTTTCACGATACCGCGTTCGATACGGCCGGTAGCTACAGTACCACGACCAGTGATAGAGAACACGTCTTCTACAGACATCAGGAACGGCTGATCGATGGGGCGGGGAGGCAGCGGGATATAGCTGTCTACAGCGTCCATCAGTTCAGTTACGGCTTTCACCCATTTTTCTTCGCCAGCCAGAGCGCCGGTTGCAGAACCTTTGATGATGGGTGTATTGTCACCGTCGAAACCATATGAGCTCAATAATTCGCGGATTTCCATTTCAACCAGGTCGAGCAGTTCAGCATCGTCTACCAGGTCAACTTTGTTCATAAATACAACGATACGGGGTACACCTACCTGGCGAGCCAACAGGATATGCTCTTTGGTTTGGGGCATCGGACCGTCAGTTGCAGCCACAACAAGGATAGCACCGTCCATCTGGGCAGCACCGGTAATCATATTCTTCACATAATCAGCGTGACCAGGACAGTCAACGTGAGCATAGTGACGATTGTCTGTTTGATATTCTACGTGAGCTGTATTAATGGTGATACCACGCTCTTTCTCTTCAGGGGCGCCATCAATTTCATCATAGTTTTTCTTCTCCGCTAACCCTTTTTTAGACAGAACGTCAGTGATAGCTGCGGTCAATGTTGTTTTACCGTGGTCTACGTGACCGATGGTACCAACGTTTACGTGAGGTTTCTCCCTCTTAAAGGTCTCTTTAGACATCTTATCGGTTTTTGTTGTGGTTTTACAATTTGTGTTTTATATAGTCAACAACAAATGTTTCCTCAACACCTGTTGCGTCGCACACTTCAACTGTTCAAGCCTGCTCATCTTATCTTTTTTCAACGGATAAGAAGAGAGGCTGCGTGCCTGTTCTACGAGAAACGGAGCACTTTTGAAAGCCGTTTTTTATCGTGTCGAACACCCTGTGGGTGTACAGACACCAGAGCCGTTGATGAGAATTGAACTCACGACCTCTTCCTTACCAAGGAAGTGCTCTACCACTGAGCTACAACGGCATTTCTCAGCTGGCAGGGCGGTGTACAGTTTTGCAGCTACCTTAAAAATATCCTGCCCACTGCATACTGCTAACTGAAACAGAGCGGAAGACGAGGGTCGAACCCGCAACCTATAGCTTGGAAGGCTATCGCTCTACCAATTGAGCTACTTCCGCATGTTAATCTGAAAACCAGCAACCGGTGATATACCAATGCTTTTTTCAAATGCAAAGAGCTTGTTTAAAAAACGGTAACCCAATCCGGTTACCATTTTAACATCAGAAGTGGGCAGGAGTGGATTCGAACCACTGAAGTCGAAAGACAGCGGATTTACAGTCC
>CBJLMB010000031.1:0-75833 GCA_966424055.1 uncultured Deminuibacter sp.
AACCATTCAACCACTCCCTCCCATTTTCAAATTTTCAAATCATCAAATTTTCAAATTACCCATTTATCATTCAACAATACAACAACTCACTCAACCATTTAACCATTCAACCATCCCCTCCCATTTTCAAATTAACCCTCACCTCCCCAAAATCTCCACCTCTGTGCGTCGGTTGGCCTGGTATTCGGCTTCGGAGCATTTTATGCCGTCTACACATTTGTTTACCGGGTGGCTTTCGCCATACCAGCGGGGCACCAGTCTTGTAGCAGCTATCCCTTTTTGAACCAGGTAGGCCACGGCGGCCCTGGCTCTTTTTTCTGAAAGTTGCATATTATAAGCTGCAGTAGCGCGGGAATCGGTGTGGGATGATAAGGCAATTTTTAAGGTAGGATGCTGCTGCAATACCAGGGCCAGGCTATCGAGCACCTTCGCTGCATCAGGACGGATATTCCATTGATCCAGGTCATAGTACAGGTTTTGCAGCACAAAGACCTGTCCGGGACGCAGTAGTTTTTCTGCATCGAGTAATAAAGTCACGCGCAGGGTGTCTGTTCTGGCTGCGCCGGAAGATTGTGTGTACTGTGCAGTATCATAGCCATTCTTCCTCGCATTGATCGTGTATTGCGTTTGCGGCTCCAGCACATTGTACACTTTGCCACTGCTGGGCGTTGACTGTAGCCAGCTCCGATCGTTTGAGCGGTTATGCAGCTCCACATAAGCAGCAGGCAGTGGTGCATTTGTTTTTTTATCCAGCACGGTGGTTTCCAGCATCAGCACAGCAGGTGGCGGAGCGGTAGTCACTGTTACCGGCGGACGGTTAAGTATGAACCGGTAAATATCATCAGCACCTATCCCACCCGGCCTGTTGGATGCAATGAAACCGGATACCTGGTCGCGGGTGGTATAATAAAAATCATCTCCCGGTGAATTCAATGGGTACTGCAGGTTTTGTGCTTGCTGCCACTGGTCTTTTTCGCCGGTGGATCTAAACAGGTCGAAGCCGCCCATACCGGTATGCCCTTTACTGGAAAAGTAGAGCTCGGTACCTTCCGCAACAATGGTGGGGAAAGCTTCTTCATCGGGTGTATTGATCTGCGGACCACAGTTCCTCGGTGCGGTCCAGCTGCTGTCGCTTGTTTTCTCGCAATACCAGATATCCGTTTTTCCCAGGCTACCCGGCATATCGCTGGTAAAATATAAGATATTACCATTTTTACTCAATGCAGCATGCCCCAGTGAATAGGCTTCGGGTTTGCTGTATGTAAAAGGATAAGGCTTTTGCCAGCGGTTGTTTTTCTTTACAGCAATATAAAGCGCCAACCGGCGGGTGCCATATACTTCCAGTGGTTTTTCCCTTTTATACGGCAACCTGACAGGATTGGTTACGGTGATATAAGCCGTATCACCCTGCGATGAAAAGGCTACCGGCCCGATATGAAAAAGATACTGGTTGATAACGGATGACAGATCGCCGATAATACCAAAGCCCCTGGCAGGTGTGCTATCGACAAGATAGGTTTTCTGGTAAGGCTTGTCTGTCCATCCAAAGTCCCGGTTATTGACCCTTGTTTTTTCATCCAGGGAATACGGGTGTATATAATCTGAAGTAAATACGATGCTGTCTTTTCCATACCAGGTAGCACCCCAGTCTGAGGCGGTCGTGTTCAGCACACGCAGGTTATCTATACGATAAGCTGCCGGGTGTTGTATCCAGTTCAGTGCCGAATCGCAGCCTGCTATTCTTTCCGCCAGGCCGGGCAGGCTTCCGCCTTTCTGCCTGTATGCTTCAAATGCTTTTTTGGCATCTGCGTAGCTACCCTGGCATTTCAACATATCGGCATAATAAAAAAGATTATCTGTTGCCGCTGATGAATCCTGTGCAATGCGTCCATACCATTTTGCGGCATAGGCATACTGGTTGGTTTTGCGGTAGCAGCTGGCCAGCTTTTCCAGCACACCGGGCTTTATTTTTTTCTTTGCAGCCAGTTTTTCGTACAACCTTGCAGCCAGTGTGTACTCATAGCGGCTGTAGTATTCATCGGCCTGCTCCAGTGTTTGCTTTTGTTCCTGGGCGAGTGCAGCCGTGCAGCTAAATATTATCACGATCCAGCTATAGTGTAATTTTCTTGTCATACTGTTTTTATTTAAACAGAAAACACTGGTCAGAAATACCTGGGCCCGATGATCCGTTCTTTATTATGCCTGTTGGGCAATACCAGCCCAATGGATATTTCGTGCGACCCGCTTTGCTGGCCTGCCAGCCCGCTGGTGGTAAAATCATAAGCATAACCCGCACGCAGCCTGTCTGTCACAAAAAACTCGATCATGGCGCTTGCTGCATCTGTTTGTTCCAGGTTGGGTTGCAGGTTCGCTTTATTCCAGAGCTTCACTGCTGTGCGGTACGATCCGCCGACCCATAACCGCTGCCCCAGCAGCATGAATAAATTGAAATCGACATTGGTGGGGCCTTTGAAATCTTCTTTCATCATAAACGATGGGCGCAGCTTCACATTATCCGAAAGGTTCACGAGATAACCTGCTGTAAAATAGCAATGCCTTGTTTTGCGGATGGTGAGGTATTTGTAATTATTATTACCCACAACAGCTGTATTGTACAGGTTACCTGAAAATAGATCCATCACCGAAGCACCAGCATAAAACTTAGGTGTAAAATAATAGATGCCAAAACGCGCATCAGGTTTGAACGTGCTTACTTTGCCTGTTGGTATATACGGATCATTTTCATCCAGCGGCACCAGTGCCCCGCCATCGATGGAGTATTGTGTAACGCCAAAGCCGATGCCCAGGCAAAGACGGCGTTCGCCATCATCATCCAGCGGTATGCGGTAGGCATAGGATGCATACAGCGATACGGACTGTTGCGGGCCCAGCTTGTCCCACAGTAGTTGTCCGCCGATACCTACGGACTGAAACCGGCTCCAGTTGGGCACACCATCCAATGATACAGCACCTGTTTGCGGTGCTCCGGGAAAGCCCACCCATTGTTTGCGGTATATGGTATGCAGGTAGGTATCTTCTTTATAACCTGCATAGGCAGGGTTTACAGCCAGCCCGTTGAACACGTACTGGCTGAACTGCACATCCTGCTGCGCTGCTGCAGAAAATGCAGTCATTACAGAAAAGATCAATCCGGATATTTTTAATCGCATAGTCATCTCTTTGGTTAACAATAATGGCCAATGGTTATCGCAGCAATTCTACCCATCCTTTATGCACCTGTACACCCTGTGGTGTTTTCACCTGCAACAGATAATAGTAAGTGCCACCACTTAATCCACTGCCATCCCAGCTGTTGTCATAATTTTCTGAACGGTATACCTGGTTACCCCAGCGGTTGTAGATTGTTAATCCCGATCCCGGGTAACGATCCAGTCCGCGGATGATGAACTTGTCGTTCTTACCATCACCATTGGGCGTTATTACATTGGGAATAAATATATCAGCGCCATTCACTGGTGTGGGCCGGATGGATGAACTGTTGTCACCTGTATTCGGGTCTTTTTCTTTACCGGATACTGTAGCAGTATTTTCAACACTGCCACCACTGTTCACCCTGATCGTAAAGGTCAGCGTTGCGCTGGCGCCTGCAGCAAGATCGCCTATAACCCAGTTGAGGCTTCTCACTGAAGGTTCGAAACTGGCCTGCCCTGCCGAAGCTGTCATATTCCTGGGCACATCCAGGTTGGCGGCCAGCGGATCGCTGACCTGTACACCGGTGGCTTTATTCGGCCCTTTATTGGTGACGACGATGGTAAATTCCACATCATCATGAACAGACAAGGTATTGCCATGTGTCACTATTGTTTTTTGCATGCCCAGGTCTGCCAGGTATTCATTGTTGATGGCATGAACAGTTGTATCAGCTACTGAAGCAGTGGGTGGTCCTGTTACAATAGCCGTATTGCTGATAGCGCCGCTGTCTTTTACCGTTATAGAATAACCCAGCTGTAGTACTGAACCTGCAGCCATATAACCAATGTTCCAGCCAATCGTATTATTGCCTGCATTGTAAGCGGCAGTTGTACCGGAAGGTGTATTGGTGATAACCGGGTTACTGATCTTCGACAATGATGGCAGTATATCTGTTACTGAAACAGGTGTTACGCCCACTGTACCTGTATTGGTTACTTTAAGTACATAATCAAGGGTTTTACCTACTGTATACGGCGCCTGTGTAAGCAGCTGCTTTTCTATACGCAGCTTTGCTTTGGCTGTAATCACGGTAGTTGCAGAAGAACTGTTATTGGTGATATCAGGATCGGTAACACCTGCAGGCACCGTAACAGATGCAGTATTGTTAACTGCCCCGCTGGTACCCAATGCAGCCGTCCCGGTAATTTCAAGCACCAGTTGTCCGCCCGAAGGCAAGCTGCCTATGGATGCATTCAGTGTATTATTACTGATCGCTGCCGTAACACCTGCTACACCACCTGATGTACCTGTTATTTTTACTGTTGCCCCAGTGATGGCTGCAGGAATTATATCTGTCACCACCGTGCCATCAGCTGCAGAAGGCCCGTTATTGTTCACCTGGATGCGATAGGTTACCTTGCTTCCTTCAAATACATTGTCGCTTGCTGTTTTCAGTATGCGTACATCTGCTGTTTTGCCTGCCTGGGTAGTGGTCGTATTGGATTTAGGATGCGGATCACGATCAACTCCCGGTAATATAGCTACTGCCGTATTGGCGATGCTGCCGCTGAAGCCAGGATCTATCACACCGCTGATCACCAGTTCAATGGCATGCCGGCTACCTGCCGGTATACTGCCTGTTACACTAACGGCATTGCCTGTTCCACTACTGCTGCCGCTGATGCTGGCATTGCCCATCACTGTAGCGGTCCACTGTACATGGGTGATCGCAGCTGGTACTGCATCTGTAATGGTGATGCTGCCAGCATCTGACGGACCACTATTGGTGGCAATCACCGCGTATTGTATAGCAGTACCTGCACTCACCTGCGCCGGAGCGGTCTTCAGCAAGTGGATACCGGGCGCCAGGTTCACTGTTGTTGTTACAGTGCCGGTGCTCACCGTTGTACCGCCGGGTAGCGTAACCGTTGCGGTATTGTTCAAGGTGCCGCTGAAGGATGGATCTGCAGTGCCTGTGATCACAATATGTAAACTGTTGTCAACACCTGCAGGAATATCACCCGTTACAGCAACCGTATTACCTGTTCCATTTGCACCCGCTTTTACTGCTGCTGTACCGGCCGCAGTAGCCGTCCAGCTTATATTTTTCAGTTGAGCAGGCACAGCATCGGCTATACTGATACCGGCAGCATCTGACGGGCCATTATTGGTTACTTCAATAGTATAACTCATTACCTGCCCGGCATTCACAGAAACAGGACCAGATTTTACAGCCCGGATACCCGGCAACAGGTCTACCTGGGTTTGCGCGGTAGAAGATACCGGGGCTCCGCCCTGGGGTACAGCTGTTGCCGTATTGGCCAGCGTGCCACTGAAGGTGGTAGACACTTTACCGCTCACCTGTACTGTGATCGTATTGCCTGCACCCGCAGGAATAGCAGCCGTGAAGTTGACATTACCCGGCTGGTTGATGAGATTGCCGCCGTTGACAGTCGCATTACCTGCCGCTGTAACAGACCAGCTGGCATTGCTGATGCCTGCAGGAAGCACATCGGTTATTGTTACATTCTGCGCATCAGAAGGACCGTTGTTAACGATCTGTATCGTGTAATTGATCTGCTCACCTGCATGCAATGCGGATGGCGCTGATTTGGTTACCTGTATACCCGGTGTATTGTTGACCACTGTTGTTGCAGGATCGGAGCTTACCGGTGTGCCACCCGGCACTGCGGCTGTTGCCGTATTCACAATGGCTCCGGCGAAGGAAGCATCTATCGTTCCACTGATAACGACCTGTATACTATTGCCTGTTCCTGCAGCCACATTACCTGTTACAGCAACCGTATTGCCATTGCCACTGGCACCGGTTATTACTGCGGCAGTACCGGTTGTAATGGCGGTCCAGCTTACGTTTTTCAACTGTGCAGGCACCGCATCAGCGATACTGATTGTATTGGCATCTGAAGGACCATTGTTGGTCACTATCAGCGTATAGCTCATGGCCTGCCCGGCACTGATGGAAGAGGACGCTGTTTTTATCACACGCAGGCCTGGTAATAGATCCACCTGTGTATGCACAGCAGAAGAAACAGCTGTTCCGCCCTGCGGTGTGGCAGTGGCCGTATTGGTCAGTGTGCCACTGAATGAAGCAGCTACCTTACCGGTGATCTGTACCATAACCTGGTTGCCACTGCCCGCGGGTATATTGGCAGTAAAGCCCACATTACCCGGCTGGTTCACCAGGTTACCACCCGCGATCACAGCTGCACCCGTAGCCGTTGCCGACCAGCTTACTGTACTGATATTGGCAGGCAGCAGATCTGCAATTGATACATTCTTGGCATCAGAAGGTCCATTGTTAATGACCTGGATGGTATAATTGATCTGGTCGCCTGCATGTATCGTTGAAGGACCGGATTTGGTCACCTGCAATCCCGGCATATTATTGATCGTAGTATTAACAGCACCTGAATTAACCGGTGTACCGCCCTGCGGTGTGGCATTCGCAGTATTGGTGATGCCACCGCTGAAGGATGCATCTACTGTTCCGGTGATCAACAGCTGTATACTATTGCCCGCACCTACAGGAATATTGCCTGTTACGGCAACTGTATTCCCCGTACCAGCGGCACCTGCCGTTACAAGCGCAGCCCCTGTTGATGTAGCAGTCCAGCTTACATTTTTCAGTTGTGCAGGAACGGCATCTGCTATGTTGATACCACTGGCATCCGAAGGACCATTATTGGTCACCGTAACCGTATAGCTCATCGCCTGCCCTGCTGCTGCCGAAGAAGGTCCGGATTTAATCACGCGCAGCGATGTCAGCAGGTCAGCCTGTGTATTCACCGTAGAAGAAACAGCTTTCCCACCCTGCGGTGCCGCAGTAGCTGTATTGGTCAACGTGCCACTGAAAGAAGCAGACACCTTACCGGTGATCTGTACGATAACGGTATTGCCGCTGCCGGCCGGTATATCAGCTGTAAAGCCGACATTGCCCTGCTGATTCACCAGGTTACCACCTACGATCACCGCTGCACCGGCAGCAGTGGCAGACCAGCTGACACCGCTGATATTGGCTGGCAGCACATCGGTTACCGTTACGCTCTTCGCATCAGATGGACCATTGTTGATGACCTGTACCGTATAATTGATCTGTTCTCCCGCATGTATGGTTGAAGGCCCTGATTTCAACACCTGTAATCTCGGCATATTGTTCACAGTTGTGGTCACCGGGTCTGCTGTAACCGGCGCCCCGCCCTGCGGTGTAGCAGTTGCAGTATTGGTCATAGTGCCGCTGAAAGAAGCATCTACTGTTCCGCTGATCACAATATGGATGCTATTGCCTGCACCTGCAGGTATGGTCCCGGTCACTGCAACTGTATTGCCGGTGCCGCTGGAGCCGGTTGTAATGGCTGCAGCACCCGCCGCAGTAGCGGTCCAGCTTACATTTTTCAGCTGTACAGGAACAGCATCAGCGATGCTGATACCAGCGGCATCTGAAGGGCCGGTATTGGTTACATCAATGGTATAGCTCATGGCCTGTCCGCCACTCACCAGTGAAGGAGCGGATTTGATCACGCGGATACCGGGCTGCACATCTACTTGCGTATTCACCGCAGATGATACAGCAGCACCGCCCTGTGGTGTGGCAGTCGCTGTATTGCTTAATGTTCCGCTGAAAGATGGTGCTACTTTACCGCTGATCTGTACATTGATCACATTGCCGCTGCCAGCCGGAATATTTGCGGTAAAGTTTACATTACCGGTCTGATTCGCCAGGTTTCCACCCGCTATGGCTGCAGCACCAGCCGCTGTTGCCGACCAGCTTACACCGCTGATATTGGCAGGCAGCACATCCGCAACCGTCACATTCTTCGCATCACTCGGGCCATTGTTAATGATCTGTATAGTATAGTTAATCTGCTCACCCGCATGTATGGTTGAGGGCCCTGATTTAATCACCTGTACTCCTGGTGTATTGTTGACCGTTGTTGCTACTGCGTCTGAATTAACAGGCGTGCCACCCGGTACAGTAGCCGTAGCGGTATTAACCAGCGTTCCACTGAAAGATGGATCTACAGTTCCGCTGATCACCACATGAATACTGTTGCCTGCACCTGCAGGTATATTACCTGCTACTGCAATGGTATTACCGGTTCCACTGGCGCCTGCTGTTACAGCAGCAGCTCCTGTGGCATTGGCGGTCCAGCTTATGTTTTTCAGCTGTGCAGGAACAGCATCTGCAATCGCTATACTGCTTGCATCAGAAGGCCCTGCATTGGTGATGTCGATGGTATAACTCATGGCCTGTCCTGCACTCACAGAAGACGGGCCGGCTTTAACAACCCGCAGGTTAATCAGCTGGTCAACCTGTGTACCCACCGTAGAAGATGCCGTTGTTCCGCCCTGTGGTGTGGCTGTAGCGGTATTGGTCAGTGTACCAGTGAAGGAAGAAGCGGCCGTACCCTTTATCTGTACAGTGACCAGGTTACCACTGCCGGCCGGTATATCTGCAGTAAAGCCTACATTACCTGTTTGATTCACCAGGTTGCCGCCGGTTATTGCAGCAGTACCTGTCGCTGTTGCCGACCAGTTCACATTACTGATACCCGCAGGCAGTACATCTGCAACAGACACTGTTTTTGCATCAGACGGGCCATTATTGATCACCTGGATGGTATAATTGATCTGTTCGCCTGCATGTATATTGGCCGGTGCTGATTTAATTACCTGTATACCCGGCGTATTGTTCACCATAGTAGTAATGGGATGGGAACTGATGGCAGTACCACCCTGCGGTGTAGCGCTCGCCGTGTTGGTGAGCGTACCACTGAACGATGGATCTACTGTTCCACTGATCACCACATGAATGCTGTTACCTGCACCTGCGGGTATATTACCTGTTACAGCAAGTGTATTGCCTGTACCATTTGCGCCGGTTGCTACAGTAGCTGCACCCAACGAAGTAGCGGTCCAGCTTACATTTTTCAGCTGCGCAGGGATCGCGTCTGCGATCGCCACATTGCTGGCATCTGAAGGACCGGCATTGGTGATATCAACAGTATAACTCATGCTCTGCCCTGCGCTCACCAGTGAAGGACCGGCTTTAACCACGCTCAATCCCGGCTGAATAGTCACATTGGTTACAACAGACGATTCTGCCGGTGTAGGATCAGGATTGCCAGCCGGTGCCGTGGCGGTGGCTGTATTGGGAATGCTACCGCTGAAAGATGGTTTAATGGTGCCGGTGATAGTGATGATTACACGGTTGGCACTACCCTTCGGCATATTGGCAGTCACTGCAATAGTATTGCCTGTACCTGTATTACCGTTGGTGATAACAGCGCTGCCGGTAACAGTAGCCGTCCAGCTCAGGTTCTGAAGCGTATCAGATACCTTATCAAAAATAACAACACCATTGGCATCACTGGGGCCGACATTATAAGTATCAATGGTATAGGTCACCTGTTCACCCGCATTGGCCGATGCAGGCCCTGACTTCACGATATGCAGATCAGCAGAATTATTGACCGCAGTAACAAAAGTGCTGGTCTTGGTTCCATTGTATACTGCCGATGCAGTATTAACGATGGTTGCGCCCGCAGCAGCAGATACTGTTCCGTCTACTTCTATCAGGATAGAACCCGGGCCATTGGTCACCCCTTCTATATCTGCAGTGATATCAATATTATTCTGGTTCTGTGGTGTGTTGGCCGTCGCTTTGGTGGCACCCTTACCGTTTGCCGTTACCGTCCAGCTTACATTGGTGATCTCGGCCGGGATAGGATCAGTAATGTGCACACCGCCTGCATCTGTTGCACCGGTATTGCTTACTTCAATAGTATAATGTATCGGGTCGCCGATGTTCACCGTTGCAGGACCGTTCTTTGAAATAACTATACCAACATCAGTTTGAATATTGGTGCTGATGGCACTGCTGTTATTGTTGTTATCTGGATCTGTTACCCCTGCTGGCGGTGTTACCGTAGCCGTATTTACCGAGAGGCCATCAGCCGATGCAATACCGGTGATCTCCACTTTAATGGAATCACCTGCTGCGGCGGTCAGGTTGGCTGTTATATTGATTGTATTGCCGTTTCCACTGGCACCACTGGTTATTTGTGCAGCACCGGTTGCAGTAGCTGTCCAGCTTACACCGGTGATCGCTGCGGGTACCAGGTCCTGGATGGTTGCACCATTCACATCAGAAACACCATTATTGGTAACAACCAATGTGTATTTAATACTTTGGTTCCTTGCCCTGTCTACCGGACCGGATTTCACGATACGCAGATCTGCCTGGCGAACCACATTGGAGGTAACAGCACTGCTGGCCGGTGTGGGATCGGTTGTACCCGCCGCCGGTGTTGCAGTTGCTGTATTGATCAGCTGCGTAGCCATTGAAGAGGATTTTACCCGCCCATCAATGGTTACCAGGATGCTGTTGCCGCTGCCTGCCGGAATATTCGCAGACAGATTAACATTACCGGTACCGCTTGCAGCACTAGTAATAGTAGCCGCACCATTGGCTGTCGCTGTCCAGCTGATATTGTCAATATCTGCCGGCAATACATCCTGGATAGAACTATTGCTGGCA
Source organism: uncultured Deminuibacter sp. (assembly GCA_966424055.1). Lineage (GTDB taxonomy): Bacteria > Bacteroidota > Bacteroidia > Chitinophagales > Chitinophagaceae > Deminuibacter. The sequence goes on from CBJLMB010000031.1 coordinate 10,712, forward strand.
TTGGACGGGCCATTATTGGTTACAAGCAATGTGTAACGGATGTTCTCGCCTGCAATAATTGTCGCCGGTCCTGTTTTCAAAATATTCAGGTCTGCCGTGCTGCCCACATTAGTGGTAACCGGTGGTGTAACTACCAGTGGTTTGCCCGGCAGTGTTAGGGTTGCGCTGTTGGTCAGCGTACCGCTATAAGCAGGGTCTACTGTGCCGGTTATGGTAACAACGATCTTGTTACCTGCACCTGCTGCGATATCTCCGGTTACACTGATATTGTTACCGGTACCACTTGCCCCGTTTGTAACAGTAGCTGAACCGGTAGCAGATGTTGTCCAGCTCGCATTCTGTATCTGTGTTGCCAGCGCATCGGTGATCACGGCTGCTTTGGCATCACTCGGGCCATTGTTTGTTATCTCTATCCGGTAATTGATCTGCTCACCACCATTGATTGTTTGCGGACCGGATTTGCTGATAACAAGCCCGGGATTATTGTTCACATGCGTTGTCACCGCACTTGTCGCTGTCGATTGGCCCTGCGGTGTAGCAGTTGCCGTGTTTGTTATATCGCCGGTATATGACGGATCGATCTTACCGGTGATGGTCACGGTTATATTGTTGGAACCACCAGCCGCTATATTGCCCGTTACATTAATATTATTTCCTGTACCACTTGCTCCTGCACTGATACTGGCCGAGCCATTCGCAACAGCAGTCCAGCTCACATTCTGTAATTGTGAGGGCACGGCATCAGCAATAGCCACATTGTTCGCATTCGATGGACCACTATTGCCCACTACCAGCATATAACTGATCGTTTGACCGGCAGAGGCCGTATCAGGCCCTGTCTTCTGGATGGTTACACCAGGTTTGTTATTCACTGTTGTGGTAACAGGGTCTGATGGTATAGGTGTTTTACCAGATGGTGTTACTATTGCACTATTGGTCAGCCCACCGCTATAAGCAGGATCTACTGTGCCGGTTATGGTAACAACGATCTTGTTACCTGCACCTGCTGCGATATCTCCGGTTACGCTGATATTGTTACCGGTACCGCTTGCCCCGTTCGTTACCGTAGCTGAACCGGTAGCAGATGCTGTCCAGCTCGCATGCTGTATCTGTGCTGCAAGCGCATCGGTGATCACTGCCCCCTTCGCATCGCTGGGACCATCATTGGTAACAGTAATGGTATAAATAATATGCTCACCTGCATTCAGGCTGGCAGGGCCGGTTTTACTGATTGACAGGGAAGGATTATTGTTCACCTGTGTACTGGAAGTAGAGCTGGCAGGTGTTTTTCCCGCCACACCCGCAGTAACGGTATTGTTAATAGTGCCAGATGCAGCAGATGCAATGGTGCCGTTCACTACCACGGTAATTGTATTGCCATTGCCTGCAGGGATATTACCGGTTATATCAATGGTATTACCACTGCCTGTTCCGCCTGAAACAACAGAAGCATTGCCCGCAGCCGTCGCCGTCCAGCTTACATTGGTAACAGAAGCCGGTACTGCATCATGAATGGCTGCATTCACGGCATCGGAAAGTCCTGTATTACTAATAAGGATGGTATAAGATATTACCGATCCCGCATCGGCCTGTGTGGGTCCCGTTTTGGTTACAGACAAAACGGGATCATTGGTCACATTGGTATTGTTATTCCCTGAAACAGCTGTACCACCGGGTGGTGTACCTGTTGCAGTATTGGTCAGCGGTGCTGTTGCAGATGATTTTACCGTACCATTCACCTGGATCACTACACTATTACCGGTACCTGCGGCAATATTGCCTGTAAGACTAATATTATTCCCTGTACCGCTCGGTGTACTTACACTGGCAGTGCCCTGTGTAGCTGCAGTCCAGCTTACATTGGTGATATCTGGTGGTACATTATCCGTAATAGCCACATTCGTGGCATCTGAAGGGCCGGCATTGGTCACAGTAATGGTATACTGGATAGTGCCACCCGCAGATACACTACCTGTTGCAGGGCCTGTTTTGACCACCTGCAAACCTGTTTGTGTTTGAATGGGTGTATTCGTGGTATTGGATGGTACAGCCGGTTTGCCGGGAGGGGTTACACTGGCCGTATTGATAAGACTGCCTGTTGCTGAGGAGCTAACCGTGCCATTGATAGTGATAATGATCTTATTGGCATTGCCTGCAGGCAGATCGCCGGTCAGGCTGACAGGATTACCATTACCACTGGCTGCGCTTACTGCTGCAGCGCCCTGTGCCGCTGCGGTCCAGCTGATATTGTTGATCCCTGCAGGCAGTGGGTCATTGATCGCTGCGCCTTTAAGATCAGAGGGGCCGGTATTGACAATGGTAAGCTGATAGCTGATATTATTACCGGCCACAACATTGTTGAGCACCGTTTTATTCACCTGCAGGTTATACTGCAGGTTGGGTGTATCTGTATCGGTCGCAGTATTATTGTTTGTATTGGGATCTGTAAAGCCTGCAGGAGCAGTTACAGTAGCTGTATTTACCAGGTTGCCCGTATAGCCGGGTGGCACCGTCAACACCAGTGTATAGGTAATGCTGCTGTTCACCGGAAGATCCACCACCTGGCTGATACCGCCTGTACCGCTGGATGCAGGCATACTGGCTCCTCCCTGTGCAGAGGCGGTCCAGCTGGCAGTGCTGATACCGGAAGGCAGCGCATCGTTCACTGTTGCAGCATTGACGGAAGATGGACCGCTGTTCTGTACAGTAATGGTATAGCTTACATTGGTTCCAGGCGTATATGTTGCCGCATTATCTGTTTTGGTAATGCTGAGATCTGACTGATGACTAAAGTTAAGTACTACATCATCTGTTGATGCTGCACAGCTGCCATTGGTAATAGCCCAGGTGAGTGTGGCAGTGCTGTTCACCGGTATCGTAACTGTTGTAGTAGCACTGGTTGGATCAGTGATAACCGCATTGGGATTATTGGAAGTCCATTTACCCTGACCAATTGCAGGCGTATTGGCAGCCATGGTAAATGTACCGCTATTGTATTGGGTTTGATCCGGACCTGCATTAGCGGTGGTCGGCAGAGGATCTACCTGCACTTTAATTACATTGCTGGTTGCAGCCGCACAGGTCGATCCCGCACTGCTTGTGATCCTTCGGTAATAAGTAGTTTGGGTAACAGCTGGTGCATCATAGGTGGCATTAGTCGCATTAGTAATATCTGTGAATGATGAATTGTCGGCAGAAGATTGCCACTGATAAGTATACGTTCCGGTACCGCCTGTTGGCGCTGTTTGGGTAAAAGCTGCAGGATCGCCGCTGGCACAGAATGTTTGGTTGCCGCTAATTGTTCCGGGCGTGAGTGCAGGATTAACGGTTACTGTAACTGGATTGCTTATTACAGCTGCGCACGCTGAACCTGAACTGTTGACCACGCGATGGTAGTAGGTAGTCTGTGATACTGTAGGCGCATCATACGTCGCACTGGTGGCGCCGGTAATATCCGTAAACGTTGTATTATCTGTAGAAGACTGCCATTGATACGTATACGTTCCCGTGCCACCCGTCGGTGCGGTTTGGGTAAAAACTGCAGGATCACCGCTCACACAAAAAGTCTGGTTGCCGCTGATTGTTCCGGGTGTGAGTGCAGGATTAACGGTTACTTTAATAGTGTTAGTGTTCACCGCCGCACAGGCCGAGCCGGTGCTGGTCACTACCCGGCGATAATAAGTTGTTTGAGATACAGCAGGCGCATCATAAGTCGCATTGGTAGCACCTGTTATATCAGTATAGGCAGTACTGTTGGCAGAAGACTGCCATTGATAAGTGTACACCCCTTTTCCGCCCGCAGCTGCTGTTGTTTCGGTAAACACAGCAGGATCGCCGCCGGAACAGAAAGTCTGGTCACTGCCTACCACACCCGCAGTCAGCGTTGGATCAACTGTTACAGTAACCGGTGTGCTGATAGCCGCTGCACAGGTTGAGCCCGGACTATTAACTACACGACGATAATAAGTTGTTTGAGATACAGCAGGCGCATCATACGTCGCATTAGTAGCACCGGCGATATCGGTAAAATTGGTATTGTCTGTAGACGATTGCCATTGGTAAGTGTAACTGCCGGTACCGCCTGTGGGTGTTGTTTGCGTGAATGCAGCAGGGTCACCGGTTGAGCAGAATGCCTGACTGCCGCTGATGGTTCCCGCAGTCAGTGCAGGATTAATGGTCACCTTAATTGAACCGGAATTCACTGCCGCACAGGCTGAGCCGGTACTGTTTACAACTCTTCGATAATACGTCGTTTGGGAAATGGAAGGCGCATCATAAGTGGCATTCGTCGCGCCGGAAATATCCGTAAACGTAGTATTGTTTGCAGAAGATTGCCATTGATAAGTATACGTTCCGGTACCACCGGTAGCTGCAGTAGTTTCAGTAAACGCCACAGGATCGCCATTTATACAAAAAACCTGATCACTACCTACTGCACCGGCTGTTAATGCCGGACTAACAGTTACTGTAAGCGTATTGCTGGTAATAGCTGTACAGGCAGAGCCGGTACTATTGACCACACGACGATAATAAGTGGTTTGTGAAATGGTCGGCGCATCATACGTAGAACTGGTGGCGCCGGAAATATCCGTAAACGTTGTATTGTTCGTAGAAGACTGCCATTGGTAGGTATAGGATCCGGTACCACCTGTAGCTGCAGTTTGTGTAAAGGCTACCGGATCACCGCTTACACAAAATGTCTGGTTACCGCTGATTGTCCCTGCAGTTAATGCCGGATCTACGGTTATTTTAACCACATTACTGTTCACAGAGGCACAAGGTGACCCGGTGCTGCTTACTACACGGCGGTAATAAGTGGTTTGGGAAATGAATGGTGCATCATAACTGGCATTGGTCGCACCCGATATATCCGTAAAGGTTGTATTGTCTGTGGAAGACTGCCATTGGTAGGTATAAGTGCCACTACCACCTGTAGGCGCTGTTTGTGTAAACGCTGCAGGATCGCCGCCTGCACAAAAAGCCTGATCGCTTCCTATAGATCCTGCAGTAAGAGCAGGATGTACAGTTACCGTAATCGTATTACTCGTTGCGGCCGTACACGCAGATCCTGCACTGTTTACAACTCTTCGATAATACGTCGTTTGTGAAATGGAGGATGCATCGTAGGTGGAGGCGGTAGCGCCGGCTATATCCGTAAAAGTGATATTGTTTGTAGAAGACTGCCATTGGTAGGTATAGGTTCCTGTACCGCCAGTTGGCGCAGTTTGTGTAAAGGCCACAGGATCGCCGCTGGCACAAAAAGTCTGATCTCCGCTGATCGTGCCAGCCGTTAAGGTTGGATTAACCGTTACCGTAATCGTGTTGCTGGTGGCAGCAGCGCATGGCGATCCTGTACTGCTTACCACACGGCGGTAATACATTGTTTGAGAAATACTGGATGCATCGTAAGTAGAACTGGTTGCACCCGTAATATCCGTAAACGTCGTATTGTTGGTAGAAGACTGCCATTGATAGGTATATACTCCACTACCACCTGCAGGCGCTGTTTGCGTAAACGCTGCAGGATCTCCGCTGGTACAAAAAGTCTGGTCCCCACTGATCGTTCCGGCCGTTAAGGTTGGATTAACCGTTACTGTAACAATATTACTCGTAGCGGCAGAGCAAGATGATCCGGTACTATTAACCACCCTGCGATAATAAGTTGTTTGCGTAATGGTCTGTGGATCATATGAAGCACTGGTCGCTGCGGTTATATTTGTAAAAGTTGCATTATCTGTGGAAGATTGCCATTGGTAGGCATAGGTTCCATTACCGCCTGTGGGGGTTGTTCCAGTAATCACAGCAGGATCGCCGCTGGAGCAGAAAGCCTGATCCCCGCTGATCGTTCCGGCCGTTAATGCCGGGTTGACTGTAACTGTAATCACATTCCCGGTTGCGGATGCGCAGGTAGTATTGGGACTACTAACAATCCTGCGGTAATAGGTGGTTTGTGAAATAGCCGGCGCATCATAAATGGAACTGGTAGCTCCGGCAATCGAATTAAAGTTTACATTATCTGTGGAAGATTGCCACTGGTAAGCAAGGGTACCATTACCGCCCGATGCCGCAACAGACTGTGTAAAAGCCGCCGGATCGCCGTTTATACAAAAGGTTTGGTTACTACCCACAGTGCCGGCTGTCACAGCTGAGTTATTTGCTACCGTAACAGAGCTATGGGTTACACACCGGCTATCGTCTCTTACTACAATATCATACGTACCTCCTGGAAGTCCTGTAAAAACATTACCGGATTGATAATTAATGCCACCATCTTTACTGTATTGTACCGTACCTGTTGCATTCGTAGCCGTAACTGTAATACTACCGTTACTGGCGCCCGCGCAGGCATTGACCACACTGGTAGAGAGCCCTAAAGTACAGCATTTGAATGTAGCCGTTCCGGATATTTTTGCTAAGGTTATATTTGTCGCCGCCCGAGAAAAATTGGTAATAAGCAATAGATAGAATTTACCAGCAACAGCGTTTGTAAAAGTAATATTCTCCGTCGCAGAAGTACTATAACTACAAGACTCCTGTCGCTGAGTAGTCAAGCTTCCACAGGCTGCAAGCATATCTGTTATAGAATTATAGGGGCCTAACAGTATAAAATCAACATCTACGCTGTTAGAGTTGGTTTCCTGGACAGTAGCATTGCCGCCGGTCGCTACTTCAAAAAACAGATACGTAGGGTTACGCGCATCACCTAAACAGCCTAGCCGGCCAAGGCTTGATGCAACTGTACTGGCAGGAAAAGTGTATGATTCGCAAACCCGTTGCGGGCTACTGCAACTATTTTGCGTATGACCATTATACGAAACTCCCAAAAGGCTAATCAATAGCAGTATGAACAAACGGGTACTCAGGCTGAAGCGTAAAAAATTCTTCATAAGTTTTATATATCGCCAAATGAATGTAAATGCATAAAGCAGTAAAGAACCCCGGCTGGATAACTGATGGGAAACAGGGTAAATAGAATTAAAAGGCGAGCGTAAAGTTCTCTTCATAAGCTGACTGTTCGTTGAGTATTGGTACGGATACGGCTACGCCCTTGCCATTGTACGGGCATGGCTATACAAGGCACAGCTACCGGTGCTCATTCAAACTGAGGGATCTATAAAGAAAAAAAACAATAAATAAAAATGTATACTATAGCGCAGGTTCTTCCAGGAAGATGGATTTAGGCGCATGCCGCAAATGTATTAGTAATATAGCGCAAAAAATCCAGTTTTAAAAATAATTAATATGTATTTTCTGTCCGTCCGGATTAGTCTTTTATGTAATGTTTACAATTGTTTATATAATAAGCAGACTTATTATATTGGTTAAAAAACAATCCCCTGGCCATTTCCGGCCGGGGAATTTGAGGTTGAACCCGGTTTATTTGTCATGCACTATTCTCTACTTCTTTTACATGGTATTACCTGTTTTAAAGCTTTTTTTAATTCTACTGCAATAGTTTCTCCTGTCAACCATTTTACCTAAACCGCCTTTTTTAAAAAGACACGGCATGATCAGCCGGGTAAGTTTGTCCTGACCAGGCTTTTTTACTGCTCCAGTCCTCCGGTGCTGCTGCCCAGAAAGGCGCGTCTTCCGGCAAGCCCAGTGGTAAAAAACCGAGCGTGCATAAATACAGGCTGCCTGTACTGATATAAGTGTCGGCAGCTTCAGGCTGATGACCACAGAAACCCAGCTGCAGCCAGCCTTCTTTGGAAAAAGTGCCTGCTGCTTCAAACTGTTTCTTCAGCACGGCGGTCATGGCACCGCGCACCTGCGCAGGCGATATGGTTTCAGGCAGCCGCTCCTGCCAGGCCATTTGTGCCAGGGGTTGAAATGCCCCTGCCCGGTAAACAATAGATCTGCCAATGGGCGGATAGGTTCCCTCGGGCGAGATCAACCGCTCCTGGATAGCCGCAAAGCGCTGTATCCGCTGCAATGCCAGTTCATAACTGACAGCAGAAGTGATATTTTTCTTTTTCAGCACCGAGAGTATATCCAGCATCATCGGCTGTATTACATAGCCATTGTAATAATCAAAATGAAATACAGCCCCATCACCATACCAGCCATCGCCTTTATACCATTCTTTATGCCTGTTGATGGCCTCCTCTATTTTCTGTTGGTCCCATTGTTCTCCTGCCCACATAAAAAAAGTTTCAATGATCGCCGCAAACAATAACCAGTTATTGGCGCCCGGTTTTATCCAGCTCAGTTTTTTCAGTGCTGTGATCAATTTTTGTTTACTTCCGGCCGGTAAGGGCTGCCACAATTGCTGTGGTGCGCGCATAATGCCCTGTACCAGGAAGGCCGCATCCACCAGCAGCTGCGATTCGGTTTTTGCATCAAAATCAGTATAATCAGGAGAGGAAGGGGCTGTAATATGTTCAATACTGCTGCGGGCCATGGCTGCATATTGCGCACGCAGCCTGCCTTCTATTGTTTCATCTGCGGGCAGCGAAAGCCAGGCAGACACACCTGCAATGGTGCGGCCCAGCGCTTCAAGATAGGTTACCTGTTGTACATTTTTGGTATACCCTTTGGGTATTTCCAGTGGCATCTGTTTTTTCAACAAGCCTTTGCTCATATTTTGCAATACAGGCCCTGCTATCCGGGTAAGCAGGTTCAGCCAATAGGTTCTTTCATCACTTATATCTGTTGTTGTTGTACTACTGCCCTGCCCTGCTTTTAATTGCCGAGGCAAAAGACCAGCTATTCCGGCCAATGGCAATAGCTTTGAAAATTCTCTTCGTTCCATATACCGGCAATATAGGCAAATTTTGTCCTGGTATGGCCGGCCGGTACATACGTCTTTTCAAGATCGATTGTCTATGTTCAATATAAATATAAACAGGAGCCGCTTTGCGGGCGGCTCCTGCTGTGCTGTTACTTCACGGTAATGGTTTGTTCTGCGGTTTCCTGCCCCTGTACAATAGGCAGGCTCACCTGCAGCACGCCATCGGTGTAACTGGCCTCAATGGCACCGGTGTTGATGGAGGTATCCAGTGTAAACGACCTGGTAAAACCACCACGGCTGTACTCCCGCCTGATCCATTCAGGTTTGGGAAAACCTTCCGGTGGCGTATAGGAAACAGTAAGCTCCATTCCCCGTACATCTACACGAAAATGCTCTTTGATCCTTCCGGGCGCAAATACCAGCACTTCATAGCTGTTGTCTGTTTTATAAATATTTATGGCAGCTCTTTCCATTGAACGGGTACGCAGCTGCCATTCCCTGCCCCCGTAATTGCCTTTTGCGGCGCATGACTGATTGTAGTACATGTTTTTTCTTTTTAAAATGAAACAATTGGTTCCTGTTGAGGTAGACGAATGGAACAGGTAAATATTGTAAACAGGATGACCGGTTTTCTGCTCAATGCTGCATGCTGTATTTTTACGTATATGAATCGCCCCATTGTTTTACATGATGCCACCCCTGCCCGGCTTCAGCAGGCTGCTGCGCTCAATCATACGGAGCTGTTCCGTTTAACGGCCATTGCCGAAAACGGCTCGGTTCACCAGGAAGCAGGTGTTACCTGGACCAATACCGGCATGGGCAGCAATGCAATGATCGCATTCCCCCAGCTGCCTGATGATACGGCTGATGCACAACTCGATGCCATCATCAACAGCTACCTGCAACAGCCACCCCAATCAGTAGGCTGTTGGTCACTCGCACCAACACAACCTGCAGACCTGGATATCCGGCTGCTGGCGCGTGGTTTTCAAACAGGCTGGAAACCCTGCTGGATGGCACTTGACCTGGAAGATATACAGGCCGGGCATCCCTTTCCCCCTGCACTGCAGGTAACTGCCGACAACAGCAGCTCACTCCGCCATATGAAAACCCTGCCTTATGCCTCCACTGATTTTACGGTGATACAAACAGTGCTGCCACCTGGGGAACAGTACAGGCTGCAACGCTTTGTAGCTGTATTAAACGGCCGTGTAGTAGCGCACAGCGGCGTATTGCTTACCACCGGCGACTATGGCGCTGCGGGTATTTATCATGTAGGCGTATTGCCTGGCATGCGCAACCAGGGTATTGGCAAAGCGGTAGTACTGGCCGCCTGCAGGTATGCAAAGGAACAGGGTTACCGTTACGCAGTACTGAATGCCACAGGCCGCCGTATGTACGAACAGGTAGGCTTTCAATGGGTGGGCGATGGTTTTACCTGGTGGCTCAATATGCCCCGCCTGCTGCAGTCCCCGCCATCAGCACAGCAGGTACAATTCGCTGAAGCCATTGGCAGAGGAAATACAGCAGTGTTGCAGCAATACAGTCAGCAGCCCGATAAGATCAATATACTGCAGCCGCTGAACAACGGTATGACATTGATGGAACTGGCCGTACATTGCCAGCAACCTGCTTCAGCAGAATGGTTATTGCAGCAGGGACATACGATACAGGTGCTGGAAGCCTGGGACCTTGGATGGAAAGGCAAAGCGGCTGAATTACTGGCAACTGATCCTGCACAGGCCAATCACCGGTATGGCGAATGGGAAAGAACTTTGCTGCATATCGCCGCGGAACGCAATGATACCGCACTGGCAAAACTTGTTCTTTCTGCACAACCCGATATCACCCTGAAAGACAATGTGCATCAATCCACTGCACTCGGCTGGGCAGCTTATTTCGGACACAATGATATCATCAGCCTCATCAATGATCATACCGCCACCCAATAGGCTGAATGCCTGGCACATCAGGGTTCTTGCCGGTAACCGCCGGGAAAACCCAACCTGTTTTCAAAAAAACGCCCGATCAGCGGAACCGGTCTATAGGCTTCCTGGCAGGCTGTAATAATGCCCATCACAGGGAAAATAACAGGTACCAGCAACAGCAATGCAAGCACTTCATTAAAAAAGATGCCCGTTCAACCTGAATAACGAAATATCCCGGACCAATCTTCATTTTATGAACAATGTTCATAAATTTTAATATTGTTCATTATTTTTGCTGTTTTCAATTATTATGGACAAAAAAGAGATACAGGAGCAACGGATCAGGGGATATTTTATCGCCGCTACCAGGGATATCCTGAAAAGTGAAGGACTTAAAAGTCTTAGTGTGCGCAATATTGCCGACCGCGCCGGTTACTCGTTCGCTACGCTGTATAATTATTTCAGGGACCTGGAAGCGCTTGTTTCTGTTTGCATCAAAGATTTCCAGGCAGAATGCAGTGAATATATACAGGCCAAAACGGCCAAGCAGGCGCCCGGTATTAAAAAACTGAAAGCTGTTCTGCTCGCCTATCTTGAATATTTTGTGCAGTATCCCGGTGTATTTGAACTTTTTTTTCTCGAAAAGCTGGCCAGTACAGAGGGAAAGCAGCACACCAACACGCTGATCGTTTCATTTCTTGATCAGCTCTGTGCAGTAGAATGGCAATACTGCATCAGCAAAAAAATATATACGGCTGCAGCCTGCCATCATAAAAGAACAGCACTGTTGTATGGCACAACAGGTATGCTGGTGATATACCTCAACAGGCATACACCATCCACCTACAATAGTTTTTTAAAAATGGCCGATCATTATATCGACAGCCAACTAAAAGCATAGTAACATGAAATCGAATAAAGAACTGAAAGATGCTTACAAACAAATGAAGTTCAGGAAAGGTGTATTCCAGGTAAGAAATACAGTGAACAACAAGATACTGGTTGGCAGCAGTACAGACCTGGACAGGGCCTGGAACTCGCATAAGACCCAGTTAAAATACGGCAATCATCCTTGCACTGCATTGCAGAACGACTGGAATCAATTGGGCGAAGAACATTTCAGGTATGAAATAATAGAAGAGCTAAAAACCGGTGAAGACGCGGCATCGACGAAAAAAAAGAACTGAAAGCACTCGAGCTGCTGGTGATAGAACATCTGCAACCTTTTGATGAAAAAGGATACAACAAAAAAAATTAACATTCGGGTGTGGCGGAAAATCAGCAGGTATGTTCTTTCCACTTGCGCAATAAGCAGTTTTAGAAAAGAAGGCAGGACGCGCCCATTGTTGCCCAGTACATCTTATAAAACATATTCTTAATATATATACAAAGCATATGCCAGTTGGGAGACCGCAGGTTTTCCAATAGAAAATATTTTCATGTATATTCCCGGTTGTCTTTTGTAGCTTTACATTTCAATCTTAATTACATGAAGCTTTTTGTAGCGGGTATACCCAACGATTTTGACGATACAGATTTCAGGGAGATGTTTGAGTTGTATGGTACGGTAAGTTCGGCCAAGATCGTTTTGGACAGAGCCACCGGAAGGAAGAAAGGATTCGGTTTTGTGGAAATGGAAGATAGTGAAGAAGCCAGGCAGGCCATGCATATACTGGATGGCACCCACATCCGTGGAAAAGCCCTGGCTGTGAAAGAAGCCGGTGAGCAATCTGGTGTAGACAATAGAGATCGTGGCGGCGATCGCGACCCCAACAGGCGTCGCGGCGGTGGCGGTTATGGTGGAGGCAACAGCAACTACCGCCCCGGCAACAGGGATAGAAGATATTAGTAATTGCTCCCTAACAGCGCTAACCATTCAGCTGTTGTGCTTTCTGAAAGTGAACGAGTTTCTTTAGTAACTACTCAGCAGATTAATATTTGTGCCGTCTTTATTTGTGCCGTCTTTGGCAGCAATGATATTGAAAGAGTGCATCAAAGGATGCACTCTTTTTTTAAACAGGATGATTTTACGTGAGTGGCCCAGCCAATCCTTCACCGAATACCTGCGCTAATTGCCTACTTTTTTTTCAAACCAAACTAAGCTGTATCTTACCCGTTCAAATAAAACCATTTTTTATGCCACCAATACCCCGCTTCCTTGTTTGCGATAATTTTATGGATGATGAAGATGGCGAATACGTACTGCATACACAGGCACCCCGTTTTCTTGCAAGATGGAATGATGAAGGTGAAAGATTTGATATTGTTGCCGAATATGATCATATCGCCGCTTTTTTTAAAAATGATGAGGAACAGATCACCGGCCTGATGGAAGAAATGGTCACCTGGTATGAAGACTACGATGAATGGCTGGAAGACAATGTGGATGAAGAAGAGGAATAATCCCTCACCCGTTCTGCATAATTTTTTATGATCATTTTGTTTAAACAACCTTTCGCAGTTAAACAGGCGGATCAATATTGTATTGCCCAAACCAGTAATTAATTATGCTTGCATCATTTAACAGGATCATTTTATTTGTGCAGAACGTAGCAAGTGTTACAGATTTTTACCAGAAACATTTCGGTTTTACGCTTTTGGAGGAAATCAAAGATGAATGGGCAGTGCTCCATGCAGGCAACTGCGAAATAGCCCTGCATAAAGCCGGCACTGTTCAGGGAAACGGCAGTTATAACCCGGGTAACAACAATGCCAAACTGGTTTTTGAAACTTCAGCAGATTTATATCAGTTAAGGGGAACACTCTTACACAACCAGGTAGCCATGAAAGAGCTGCGTTCTTTTCCCGGTTTTCCTTATTTATACTGCGACGGAATAGATACAGAAGGAAATGTATTCCAGCTTATGCAAAAAGTTTCCTGATGCCTCGCCAATAAAGTTTTCCCGGATATCACCGTATAAAAATGATCAAGCCATAAGATAGTTGACTTTGTCAACCATCTTATAGCTTATACAGTCAGACTGTTTACAGGGATGCCATTTTTAATAACTTCCCCTATGGCCTGTTTATGGATATATGCAGTACCGCATTTACCTGGTACGCACCAGCCGCTTGCTCAATGCCATTAAACGCAGCATCTTACGATCACCATATAGGGTAGAATGATAGCGCTGGTCTTTTCTTTTCTGTTCACTGTATGCTTTCAGTACGGCCATTGCGGTGACCATACCTGTTACTTCTTTCTGTTCCCGGTTTTTAACCACCGCCAGTACATCGGTACCATACTTACCCATGAGTGTAGAAGCAGCCGACAGGTCGTCGCCTGCATACACAAAGGGCACCGCTTTTGCCAGCAGGGGTTTTATTGTTCCTTCCTGTTGTTGTAATGCTGCGCGGTTCAGGTAGCCTGCTAACCTGTTGGATGCATCGGTTACAATAAAATACTGGCGGTTACCTGCTTCAACGCGCTGTAACAGTTCTTTCACCTGTGCTACAGTAGCGGTTTCTTTCAGCAGCAGCAATGCTGGTACGGTTATGTCGCCGGCACTCAGGGCTAACAATGCATCCGGTTCGTACACATCAGGGGTACGCACACCTCTTCTTCTTATTTTTTCTGTCATAATACTTCCTTTCATCAGGAAGAAAGAAACAAAATAAGCTGCAGTACAGGCACCCAGCAAAGGCAGCAGGCCTTCTGACCGGCCTGTTGTTTCCAATGCAAATACAATAGAAGTAAGCAATGCACGGGAAGCGCCGGCGAACATTGCTGCCATCCCGATCAGCGCTGCTGTAGCGATATTGATACCGGTACCGGGCAGCCAGTGTAGTACGGCTACGCCGATGCAGGCACCCAGGCCGCCACCAATGGTAAACAAAGGCGCCAGTGTTCCACCAGAGGTGCCACTGCCCAATGCAATAACCCAGGAAAGATATTTCAGTACGCAAAGTGATAGCAGCATGGTTAGCGGCAGGTTGCCGGCTAGCAGGTGCCGGATATTGTCATACCCCACGCCCATTGTAGCCGGTGCAAAATAACCGATCACACCCACAGCCACGGCACCCAGCGCAGGCCACCACATCCAGTGTACCGGCAGTTTTTCAAACAGGTCTTCCATACCATACACCGATTTGGAAACCCAGGATGCAATTACACCGATGAGCGCACCCATCAGCACATAGGTAACCAGTGCCGTATCTGAAGGCACAGGTATGGCGGGCATCTCAAATACAGGCGCATTGCCAAAGAATAGCAGGTGCATCGCAGCACCGGTAACGCAGGATAGCGCTACAGGTATGATAGACCTTGGAGAAAACTCAAACAACAATAATTCTATCGCCAGCAACACTGCAGCGAGCGGACTGCCGAATATGGCAGACATACCCGCACAGGCGCCAGCCGCCAGCATAATTTTACGCTCCGCCGCAGATATATGCATTACCTGCCCGGTGAGCGAACCAAATGCACCACCAGTAGCGATAATAGGCCCTTCTGCACCGAATGGTCCGCCAGTACCGATAGAAATAGCGGCAGACAACGGTTTGAGAAAAGTGATGGCCGGCGGAATTTTACTTTCGTTCAGGATAATTTTTTCCATAGCCTCGGGAATACCATGTCCCCTGATGGCCTCACTGCCAAACCGGGCCATAATACCCACCAGTATGCTGCCTGCAATAGGTACCAGCACCACCAGCCAGCCCAGCTGGTTTCCGGCAGGTGAAGATTCTGCAATGGAAAATTTGCCATAAAAAGCAATATTGGTGACCAGGCTGATCAGTAATACCAATGCTTTGGCCACCACACCTACCAGGATAGCATTACCAATGGCCTGCAAACTAAGCAGCAGTACTCTTTTGGATACCGGACCAGATGAATTTGCTGCAGTTTGTGTAGAACCGGAACCCAGGCCATTTAAAGAAGGTGCAACAGGGATAGCAACACCTTTTGCGCGTTTTGACATTTGAACCAGAATTGAATGAGGGCACAAAAATATGATATAAATCATATTTTTACTCCAAAAATAAAGTGAATAAGATATAAAATATAACTTAAATCAATCTACCCCATTGATAAAGAATATTATTTGTATCAACTTTGGGTAAATGCATTTATTATTGAAGTATGAAAAAATCAGGCAACTGCGATTTGCGCACCTGTTTTCTGTGTAAGCACAGCATGTCAGAATGGCTACCGGCCATTGCCGCCAACAGAAAACACCTGGGTTTTAAAAAAGGCGAATCCATTTTCAGAGAAGGCACTGCAGTGAACGGGATATTCTTCCTGTATTCAGGCAAGGTAAAAGTGCATAAGCAATGGGGCCCCGATAAGGAGCTGATCATCCGCTTTGCGCAGAAAGGCGATCTGCTCGGGCACAGGGGTTTTGGCACACAGCTCACCTACCCTGTTTCGGCCACAGCATTGGAAGATACCATGGTATGTTTTATCGATACAGCTTTTTTCCAGTCCTCGCTCAAGGTAAACCCGGATGTCACTTATGAACTTATGCTGTTCTATTCAAGTGAGCTGCAGGCTGCGGAAAGAAGAATGCGCAACCTGGCACATATGGATGTAAAAGGCCGGCTGGCCGATGCACTGCTTGAACTGCAACGCCTGTTTGGTAAAGACAAGCAGGGTTTTATTGCTATCACGCTTACCCGCCAGGATATTGCCTCTTTTGCAGGTACCACTTATGAAACCGTGTTCAGGATGCTGCAGGAACTGGTACAGGAAAAGCTGATCGCCATCAAGGGAAAGGATATTGCCATTCTCAATGAGAAAAAACTGCGGGCATTGTTATCCGCCTGACCGGCTCTATTGGAAGTACTCTTTAACCGGTGAAGACTGAAAACAAAACAGTTCGTTTTTAGTTCGTAAATTGTGCGGTGTTTAAACGAGCAGCACCGATGATAGAAGACGCGTTCAACAGAAAGCACAATTATCTGCGAATATCGCTTACCAGCAACTGTAATCTCCGTTGCTTTTACTGCATGCCCGAAGAAACTTATGTTCACACACCTTCATCAGCGATGATGCAGGCAGCAGAAATACATACACTCGCCGGCTTATTCGCACAGCTGGGTGTAACAAAAATACGCCTTACCGGCGGGGAACCATTGGTGCGGAAGGATGCTGCAGCCATCCTGTTATCACTGGCTCAGCTGCCCGTAAGCCTTGCGCTTACATCCAACGGTATATGCATACCGGAGCACCTGGCGGTATTGCAGGAGGCGGGTGTACAAAGCATCAATATCAGCCTGGACACATTGCAACCGGAAAAATTTAAACAGCTTACAAAACGGGACCTGTTCGATAAGGTATGGCACAATATCCACCTTCTGCTCAACAATGGTTTTCATGTAAAGGTGAATATGGTGGTGATGAAAGGGATCAATGATGATGAGCTGACAGATTTTGTAAGCTGGACACAAACCACTCCTGTACATGTTCGCTTTATCGAGTTTATGCCTTTCAGCGGCAACCGCTGGGACAGTACCCAGGTGTTCACCTGGCAGCAGATGATAGCAGCCATCGAAAAACAATTTCCTGTTCAACGACTAGCCGACGCGCCTAATGATACGGCAAAAAAATACCAGGTACCCGGCCATGCCGGCAGCTTTGCCATCATCAGCACCATGAGCGCTCCTTTCTGCAATACCTGCAATCGCATGCGGCTGACCGCTGACGGGAAAATGAAGAACTGTCTTTTTTCAACAGGAGAAACCGACCTGCTTACCCCCTTGCGCAATGGAGAAGACATTGTTCCGCTGATACAACAATGTATCGGCAGCAAGGCCAGGGAGCGCGGTGGCCAGTTCGACCAGGGCTTTGAGCAACTGCAGGCCGCAACCCTACACAACAGGAGCATGATCGCTATTGGCGGTTAAACAACCAGCCAAAGCGATTATTGATACCCCAGTTTATCCAGGTAACGCAGTGCATAAAAAATAGTGCTCATATGCATCGATTGTACAATGCGTTTTTCTTCTATCAGCTGTAAAAATTCTTCCCAGCTTAATTCCATCACTTCTATTTCTTCATTTTCATCCAGCTGCTGTTCCTGCACTTTCTGTCCGCCCGTTGCCACAAACATATGCATGAGGTTGGCATTGGTAGAGGGGTTGGCAGAAATACGGCCCAGGTAATGTACTGTTTCAAAAGCATATCCTGTTTCTTCCAGCATTTCGCGGCGGATCGCATCTTCCGGCGAAGCATCGGTACTATCTATACAACCGCCGGGCAATTCTATCGATACTTCTCCCAGTGCATGCCTGTATTGCCTTACCAGTATGATCTTACCTTCTTTTGTAACAGGTAAGGCTGTTACCCAGTCGGCATATTCCATTACATAATAAGGATCGATAATAGTGCCGTCTACCCTTTCACAGCGGTCTCTCCGGGCAGTAAGCCATTCATCTTTGAACACATACTCAGAAGAAAGCGTTTTCCATGTCAAATCACTCATAGTATATTGTTTAAACTGATACAACCGTAGTTGCCGTTTCGGCTATTGTTTTTGATCAAGATATTGTTACCAGCCTTTTCTTTCACGCAGTGCCAGGATATGTGCAACATGGTGTTTGCCATGCCAGGCATACATGCCGAGCAGTTCCCACAGACTGATCTGCTTTTTTTGTTCCGGATGAAAAACAGTACGCTCCCATTGGTCTTCCGACAGCTTTCTGATCGCTGCCACCCAGCGCAGATGCAGGGCATGCAATAAAGTAAGCGATACATTGATGGGCAGTAGTTCCACATCATCCAGTTTAGCCCATTCTTTTTCTTCATAGGGCTTGATGGTCGGGTTATTTTCTGTAAGTCCCAGCTTAAAACGGGTGTACGCATTAATATGGCTGTCTGCCACATGATGTACCAGCTGTTTTACTGTCCAGCCGCCTTCCCGATAGGCGGTGTTCAGCTGGGCTTCATCCAGGTTTTGCACTGCTGTCTCCAGGTCATCCGGTAAAAACTGCAGGTCGAGCAGCCATTTTTCCTTCTGCGTATTGGAAAAAGCTTCCGGTACATAATGTCCTATCGGGTAGCGATGGTCCATGAAAATGATTTATTATAATTAATTGACAATAGTCTTGAACCCTGAGACGGAAACCGGGAGCGCTTATTACTCATTACCGGGTCCCAATGATTACGAATTATTAATTCCCAATTTTAATCAACCAATCAACCATCGCCCGCGAGTGGTGAATCGTGAATCGCGAGTTTTTTTACATCTTCTTCTTTTATACCATAGCTAACCAACCAATCAACCATTCAAGCGTCGCCCGCGAGTGGCGAATCGTGAATCGCGAGTTTTTTTTACATCTTCTTCTTTTATACATCGTTAACCAGCTAACCGATCAACCATTCAACCATCGCCCGCGAGTGGTGAATCGTGAATCGCGAGTTTTTTTACATCTTCTTCTTTTATACCATCGTTAACCAGCCAACTACCTAAACCATTCAACCACAAACCCGTGAACCGTCAATCGTCATTCGTAAGTACTACATGCTTTACTACTAATTACTAATTACCAATTCCAATCAACCACTCAACCATTCAACAAATCAACCACTCAACAAACCCGTCATTCGTGAGTACTACATACTTCACTACTAATTACTAATTCCCAATTCCACCCAACCAATCAACCACTCAACCATTCAACAAATCAACCACTCACCCAACTCCCCCTTCCCTCAAAGCCTTCCCGGTTAAATGGATGAACACATCTTCCAGGTTAGCTTTCTTCACTTCTTTGGGGCGTTCAAAACCGGTGGCCACCAGGTCATCGATCAGATGATCGGGGCTGTTCAGGGCAATGATCTTACCTGCATCTACAATGGCGACCCTGTCGCACAGGATCTCTGCCTCATCCATATAATGTGTGGTGATAATAACGGTAGTGCCCTTCTTGCGTATCTCCCTGATCAGCTCCCATAAATTGCGCCGTGCCTGGGGGTCGAGGCCGGTGGTGGGTTCATCCAGGAAAATGATCTTAGGGTCATTAATGAGTGTGGTGGCAATGGAAAAACGTTGTTTCTGTCCGCCGCTCAACTCTTTGAATTTGTTCTTTGCCTTATCACGCAGGTTCACCATATCGAGCAGTTGCAGCGGATCTACCGGACGGTTATAGAGGCCGGCAAACAGGCTGATCAGCTCTGTCAGGTTCAGGTTGGGATAATAACCCGAGGTTTGCAATTGCACCCCGATAATTTTTTTGATGCTATTGGGCGCTTCGTCGAGGTTAAGTCCGTCTACGATCACTTCTCCCGCTGTTTTGGAGCGAAGCGTTTCAATAATTTCCAGTGTGGTGGATTTACCTGCGCCATTGGGGCCCAGTAATCCGAATATCTCCCCTTCGTACACATCAAAGCTGATGCCCTTTACTGCTTCAAAATCGCCATACTTCTTTACCAGCTGTTTTACAGATATGATCGTTTTTTGCATAACGGGGGCAAGTTATTAAAATTTGGAATACCCCGGTAAAAGCAAGGCCACCCCTAGCGGGATGGCCTTAATATATATTGAGGCGGAAAACCGGTGCGCTTACTGGTGTAAAAATATCTGCGTATAAAAAATAGTCCCGCTTCTATCCCTGGCCACACCAATACCGGTTAAAGTATAATTGCCTTCAATGTTCTTTTTATGGCCCGGACTGTGCAGCCAGCCGTTCACCACTTCCTTTGCTGTTAATTCGCCATAAGCCACATTCTCTGCGGCAGCTGAAACACCACCTATCTGTTTGCCGATGCGGGCCACCCTGTTTTCAAAACCATCGTGGCCAAAACCCGTACGGCGTGCGGCCATGTTCTCGCTGTGTTTATCCGCTTCAGCCGATGCCACATCGATCATTTTTAATTCAGGCTTACCTATCTGCCTGCGGTAATCATTTACATAACGGAGAATATTTTTCTCCATGCCGGCAAGACTAACTTTATCATCATCCCCGCCACCGTGGGCCAGGGCTGAAGAAGTACCCCGCTGGCATGCGCCCAGTAAAATACCAACACTTAATAAAAGTGATTTGGAAACATACAAAAACCTGTTCATAGATTGTTTATGATTTGCTATGACTTCCACCAGTCAAGTTTTATACCAATAACGTGACAGTACAGTGATTATGCCTTTCCCTTGCAAACTTTGCAAAAAATTAACGGTTGTAAGCAGTTCCAGGGTTCACTTGTTTCAATGTTCCAGGCTTTGTCAACACACCCAACAATCAAACAATGAAACCATTGAACGATGAAACTACAGAACCATTAAACGCTGAGCGGCAGATAGCTCTCCAACTCTTCCATCATCAGCTTGCTGCCGACAAAAAAAGCGCTGCGCTGGTGCAGCTGTGTGGGCTGGATATCTAGTATACGCTGCTCGCCATTGGTTGCTTTACCGCCTGCCACTTCCACGATAAAAGCAAAAGGATTACATTCATACAAAAGCCGCAGTTTACCTGCAGGCTTGTCTTTGGTGCCCGGGTACATAAAAATACCGCCTTTGATCAGGTTACGGTGCACATCAGCAACCATACTGCCGATATAACGCTGTGTGTACGGTCCGCCTGTTTCCTTTGTTTTCTGCTGGCAAACATTGATATACTTGCGTACCCCATCTTCATACTGGAAAAAATTGCCGTGGTTAACAGAATAGATCTTCCCGTTTTCGGGGCATTTGATATTGGGATGGCTAAGGCAGAACTCACCAATGCTCGGGTCAAGCGTAAAACCATTCACACCCCTGCGTGTGGCATATACCAGCATGGTGGATGAGCCATAAATAACATAACCGGCAGCCACCTGCCTGCGGCCACATTGCAGAAAATCGTCCTTGGTGCAGGGCGTGCCGGGTTCACTTACACGGCGGTATACACTGAAAATAGTACCGATAGAAACATTCACATCAATATTGCCGCTGCCATCGAGCGGGTCGAACATCACCACGTATTTGCTTTTATTGCTCACCTCATCATCAAACACTACAAAATCATCCAGCTCTTCACTACCTATACCTGCACAGCTGATACCATGCTGCAGCACTCCCATGAACTGGTTATTGGCATAAATATCCAGCTTCTTTACATCCTCTCCCTGCACATTGATGGTGCCCGCATCGCCCAGGATATCGACAAGGCCTGCTTTGTTTACTTCTACATTTACTCTTTTGGCAGCGAGCCCGATATCCCGCAACAGCGTACTCAATTCGCCGGTAGCATTGGGAATATGCCGCAATTGCTGGATAGTGAATTCATCCAATGTTAATACTTGTCTGTTGATGGTCATGGTGTGTTCAATCGTTTCGATAAAGATAAGGGCAAATCTGGTGTTTGAAATTATTTGCGCCATCCTGTAACTTGCACTATGACCGTTTTTGCAGACCAGACAGGCCGCCAGGTATGTGTACAACATACACCAATGCGCATTGTTTCGCTGGTACCTTCTCTTACAGAATTGTTGTATCAATTGGGTGCGGATGAACGTGTTGCTGGCATCACTAAATTCTGTGTTCATCCTGCAGACTGGTTCAGAACGAAAACGAGGATCGGCGGAACAAAAAATGTACATATCGACCAGGTAAGATCCCTTTCGCCCGACCTGGTTATTGCCAGTAAAGAAGAAAATATACGCGAACAGGTAGAAGCCATAGCAGGTTTTGCGCCTGTATGGGTAAGCGATATCACCTGCCTGGAAGAAGCCCTGGCAGCCATCCGCACCATTGGCCGGCTTATTGAAACACCTGCTGCTGCCGATGAACTGGCTGCAGAGATCGCGCAGCGTTTTGCCACGCTCTACCCGGTTACTGAACCACTAAAAACCGCCTATCTCATCTGGAAAGATCCTTATATGACAGTGGGCCATGATACTTTTATCCACGATATGCTGCAACGTTGTGGACTGGAAAATGTATATGGCGATAAAAAAAGATATCCTGCCATTCCTGGTATACAGGAACTGGCACAATTGGGCTGCCAGCTGGTACTGCTTTCCAGCGAGCCCTATCCCTTTAACACCTCCCATGCCCGGATACTGCAGCAGCAACTACCCCAGGCCCGTATACTACTGGCAGACGGCGAATATTTCAGCTGGTATGGCAGCCGCCTGCTAGGTACCCCCGCCTATTTCAGCCAGCTATTCCAGTCACTATCCCACTAACCCAACCAGCCCTCAGCCATCTCATACATCACAAATTCTACCAACTACATCGTACACCCACACCGTACACCGTACATCATACAATGAATGTTTACGCAAAAACGCCTGTTAGTATTACTTGCTGTATATTGCGAAACCGAAATCGGCAATCAATATTGTTTTATACTAAAATCCTCTTTAAAAAAAATGAGCAAATACAGAGCCGGCGTTCTGTTCGGAGATGAATTAGAAGCTTTATACAAAGACGCAAAAGACAACCAGTTTGCCCTGCCTGCAGTAAATACCATTGGCACCAATACCATCAATGCCACACTGGAAACCGCTGCCAGGGTAAATTCACCTGTTATTATCCAGTTCTCTAATGGCGGTGCGCAGTTCATTGCCGGTAAAGGCATGCCCAATGAGCACTTGCAGGCCAATATTTCCGGTGGTATTTCCGGGGCCCTGCATATTCATAATGTAGCCAAATACTATGGCGTACCCGTAGTACTGCATACTGACCATGCTGCCAAAAAATGGCTGCCCTGGGTAAGCGGTCTTATCGATGCTGGCGAACAATATTTTAAGGAAAAGAAACAACCCCTGTTCAGCTCTCATATGCTGGATCTGTCAGAAGAGCCGCTGGAAGAGAACATCCACACTTCTGTTGAGTTTTTCAAACGCATGCAGCCCCTGGGTATGGGTATTGAAATTGAGCTGGGTGTTACCGGCGGTGAAGAAGATGGTGTGGACAACAGTGGTGTGGAAAATGAAAAATTATATACACAGCCGCAGCATGTGGCTTATTCGTATACAGAGCTGGGCAAAGTAGGCAAACTGTTTACCATTGCAGCAGCCTTCGGTAATGTACATGGCGTATACAGCCCCGGTAATGTGGAGCTGCGTCCCGAAATACTGAAAAACAGCCAGGAATATATCCAGAAAGAACTGGGTACCGGTGCCAAACCTGTGTACTTTGTATTTCATGGCGGCAGCGGTTCACCGCAACACCAGATCAGGGAAGCGATCAGTTATGGTGCTATTAAAATGAATATCGACACCGATCTGCAATGGGCTTTCTGGGAAGGTATCCTGAACAACTACAAAAAAAATGAAGGCTATCTTCAAGGTCAGCTGGGTAATCCGGAAGGTGCTGACAAACCAAATAAAAAGCATTACGATCCCCGCGTATGGTTGCGCAAGGGTGAAGAAAGCTTCAGCAAACGCCTGGAGCAGGCATTTGAAGACCTGAATTGCGTAAACCGCAATGCTTAACATACTTAACATAGTAAACAGGTGTCTGTATACCCGCAGGGTGTATGACACCTGTTTATGCTCATCGTATCTCCCCTTATTTTCTTCCGGGAAATAGCCGCCTTTACCGGTGTATAATACAATGCCCCGCTCCTATTGCTAGTTAATGCCATCCCGCCTTTATCCCCCTGAAAGGCAAACGCAGTATTACTGGTAAATTATTTTTCCTTTTATACCCGTGTTTTAGCTTTTGGTGTCAACCGCACTGCGGATGTACAGACACCAAAAACCCTATATTTGTTCAACCATATCCATTGCTCATTTAATCAAACGCTATGGCAAATTCCAAGACCATCGAACTATTGGGCGACAAAGCGGCTTACCTGCTCGATCACAAAGCTGCTATTGATAAAAACGGATTGCACCTGCCTTCTCCCAGCCACCTGGATGATATCTGGCTCAATAGCAACCGCAGTAACCAGGTCATCCGCAGCCTTCAAACACTGCTTGGTCACGGGCGACTGGCCAATACCGGCTACTGCAGTATTTTTCCTGTTGACCAGGGTATCGAACACAGCGCTGGATCGGCTTTTGCACCCAATCCCATGTATTTTGATCCGGAAAACATCGTTAAACTGGCTATTGAAGGCGGTTGTAATGGCGTAGCCAGTACATTTGGCGTATTGGGTATTGTAAGCCGTAAATATGCGCACAAAATACCGTTCATTGTAAAGATCAATCATAATGAATTCCTCAGCCTGCCTAACCGGTACGACCAAACCCTGTTCGGCACCGTTAAAAGCGCCTGGAATATGGGCGCTGTTGCCGTTGGCGCTACTATTTACTGGGGCAGTGCCGAAAGTACCAGGCAGCTGAAAGAAATTGCCGAAGCGTTTGAATATGCACATGAACTGGGTATGTGCACTATTCTCTGGTGCTATACCCGTAACCCTGGTTTTGTGGTGAATGGTGTAGACTACCATACTTCTGCCGATTTAACCGGGCAGGCCAATCACCTGGGTGTTACCCTGCAGGCAGATATCATTAAACAGAAGCTGCCCACCAATAATGGCGGTTACCTGGCTACCAAACACGGTAAAACATCGCCCCTGGTATACGAAAAACTGACCACCGACCATCCAGTCGATCTTTGCCGTTACCAGGTGCTGAATTGTTACAGTGGCCGTGTAGGAATGATCAATTCCGGCGGTGAAAGCAAAGGCGCATCTGACCTGGTTGATTCAGTATACACAGCCGTGGTTAACAAAAGAGCCGGCGGTATGGGACTGATCCTGGGCAGAAAAGCATTCCAGCGCCCCTTTGCTGAAGGGGTGGCACTGCTGAATGCCACGCAGGATGTATACCTGGATCCATCTATTACCATTGCTTAAATTTGTATACAAAAACCTGTCATACATCATTTTATGGCAGGTTTTTGCGTTGTTATAAACTAACGGGTGCCGGCAGGATTTATCCACTTCGGCCTTGATAAACCCAATTTCACTAACTTCGACCTCCCCAAAACCACCAAAAAAGGTGGCAAATACAGGCTATAACAGCAGGGTTGATTTTATAAGAAATTATAAATCATCCAATTATACCCTGTAAATGAAAAAAGACAGAGAGGACAGCTTCCCGCTGGTGATAGGGCCAAGGAAGCGAAAAGCCTGCCTGGCTATCGATCAACGTCATGAAAAGGCAGTAACCCCGGGACTGAATAGGGCACCAGGGTTCGGCCGGTCATGAAAAAAATTTAGTTAGGATGAAAAAAGAAGAGGATTTTGATTCCAACCTTGCCGGAGATGAAGGTGCGACCGGAGAAAATGAGCCATCAGCAGAATCGGCTGAAGCAAGAAAAAGATGGTTTATGCGCCTGCGCAAGGGCATTCTTACTTCTACCGCCGACAAAAAAGAAACTCCCGAAGGCCTCTGGAGCAAATGCCCGGAGTGCAACTACATCTGCACCACGAATGAATTAAAAGAAAACCTGTTCGTTTGCCCTAAATGCAATTACCACCACCGCATTGGCAGCGAAGATTATTTTGAAATTCTTTTTGATAACAAGGAATTCACCCCGCTTTACGAAAATATACGCAGTAAGGATTTCCTGGGTTTTACCGACCTGAAACCTTACCAGAAAAGGCTGGATGAAATTCATGCCAAAACCGACCTGAAAGACAGTATGCGGGTTGCCACCGGCAAGGTGAACAATCATGCCCTGGTGGTGGCTGCAATGGATTTTGAGTTTATCGGCGGCTCACTGGGCAGCGTGATGGGCGAAAAATTTGCCCGCGCTGTAGATTATTGTATTGAGCACCACCTGCCCTACCTGGTTATTTGTAAAAGCGGCGGTGCCAGGATGATGGAAAGCGCTTTCAGCCTGATGCAGCTGGCCAAAACCAGTGCTAAGCTGTCGCAGCTGAGCGATGCCGGCCTCCCTTTTATTTCACTGTTAACCGACCCAACATTTGGCGGTATCTCTGCCAGCTTTGGTATGCTGGGCGATCTCAACATCGCTGAACCCGGCGCCCTCATTGGCTTTGCGGGCCCGCGTATTGTAAAACAAACCACCGGTAAAGACCTGCCCGCCGGCTTCCAGCGCAGCGAGTTTTTGCTGGAACACGGCTTTCTCGATTTTATCGTAGACAGGAAAGTACTGAAAGATAAACTTACCCAGGTTATCACCTTATTTCAGGGATAATAACGGCTGCCACAACACAAGGTGCCGAAAGCAGCAGATAATGTATTTTTGCGTCCCGCTTCGGCGGGATATTTTTTATTATGGCAAAAGAAATGAACAACAGGCAGGCTTATTTTAACTACCACATAGAAGATAAATATGTGGCCGGCATTGTTTTGTTGGGCACAGAGGTAAAATCGATCAGGGAAGGCAAGGTAAGTTTCAATGACAGCTTTTGCTTGTTTGAACGCGGCGAACTATGGGTGCGCGGCCTCTATATAGCCGAGTATGCACTGGGCACCAGCAATAACCATATCGCCGTACATGACCGCAAATTGCTGCTTACCCGCCGCGAACTTAAACGGCTGGAAGCCCGGATGAAGGAGAAAGGTTACACCATTGTTCCGCTGAAGGTTTTTGTCAACGAAAAGAACCTGGTGAAAGTAGAAATAGGTCTTGGACGCGGCAAAAAACTATACGACAAACGCGAAACCATTAAGAAAAGGGACACTGACAGGGAGCTGAAACGCTTTATCAAATAATTTGTAGCACGAAACTTGATAATTAATCGTGCAATTAACCACCCTCATGAAACCGAGCATGATACAATTTTTCGATAAGCAGGATGATCAGGCAAGGTTGCATCTGGCCATTAAAAATAATTTGTGAACAGATGAAATATACATCCAGTTATCTGTTATTGATTGCACTGCTGCTGTGCTCTTTTGTATCCCATGCGCAATCTGTAAAAGGCAAATGGTATGGGACAGGCAATGTGAACGGGGCCGTTAGCGCCAATAATTACCTCTGCGAATTTATACTGGAACAAAAAGGTTCTGTTGTTACAGGTGAGTTCAACTATTATTTCAGGAATGGTTATTTCAGCAATAAGGTAAAAGGTACGTATAATGCCGATACCCGCGAACTGCGTGTTAAACTGATACCCATTCTGTATTACAGGAACACCAGTACCGAGATAGGCGTGGATTGTATGATGACCGGTTTTTTCACCCTGAAAGTGTCGCGCGTGGAAACCTCGCTGAATGGTAGTTTTGTGGCAGATGAGTTTTATGCCCACAGCTGCCCTCCTATCAATATCCGTTTTACCAAACTACTGAAGGATGTACCGTTTAAAACACTGGTGGAAGAAAATATCATTAAACAGGATACTGTTCCGCTTCCTCCCGTAGAATCACCCACACAAAAACTGCAACGCGAAGCCACCACCCAGCTGAACATGCGCGTGAAAGACCTGGTGCGTATTCTCGATGTTAGTGAAGATTCTGTAAGGGTAGACCTTTACGACAACGGCGATTATGACCATGATTCTGTTTCTATTTTCTATAACAACCAACTGGTAGAACACAGGCAGGAACTGCAGGTACGCAAACCCATCAGTTTTTATGTGCATGTAGATGCCATAGAAACCAATAACGACCTGGTAATGTTTGCCGAAAACCTGGGCGATATCCCACCCAATTCGGCCCTCATGATCATCACAGATAAAAATCACCGTTACGAGATCAACCTCACCAGTAACTACCAGAAAAACGCGGCAGTAAGGCTCAGGAAGGTGCCGCCGGGGAAAAATGGGAAATAGGTTCGGGGGGAGTGTTCCATTGTTCCATTGTTTCATTGTTGCAGTGTTGCATGGTTCGGGTGTTGGGAGGTTGTGGATGGGGTATGTGGGGCGAACTGCTATTTTGCAGAAAAAAACAGGTATCCTGTCTTATCATCAGCACGACTATTCGGTAAATACTGCTTGTTTGGCCGCCCGTTGAATACACAATTGGCTTTTTATTGCTAAATTGTAATTGTTCAACTTTAAGCAATGAAATGCCTGCGCTATTTTCCTATCCTGCTGCTGGCAGCCTGCGGACAAAATGATCCTTCAGGCAAAACAACAACGGTGCGACCGGGTGAAGGCATCGCGGTGAATGCTGACAGCAGCCATGCTTTTGCCATTACTGGTGAGCGGGTCAGCGGTACGGTGAATGTAAAAGACACCATCAATGGTATGGCCGCTTTTACGCTGTTCAACAATACACTGGTGCAATGCGCTCCTGCAGATGAAGACTGGTTTCCCATTGCCGCACAGGCCGATGTACCGCTTTCTGCAGTGGTAAACGGGGTAACCACACTCAAAAAAGGACAGAAAATAGTTAGCGGAGGTAAAATAACAGGAGAGATACAGCATGATACCACTTTGTATCCCTCGATGAACAATGATTCTGTTGCAACAGTGCTGCTTTATGGTTATGTGCCGGTTACATCCATCCAGCCGGCATCTGTTATAGAAACAGCTTTAACGCATTACCTTACAACACAGCAGGCAGCAGACGACAGCCTGAATACTATGCTGCCTTTTATTCACTCATTTGCCCTGCAGAAGGCTGAACTGATCCCCTCTTTTGTACATTACTACAATTATGAGAACAGTATTGACGATCCTTCACCGCTGTTCAGGGTAGCCCTGGTATTTCATAACAACCGCCTCCTGGGTGTTGTACATGCCCGGCCCATGCCCGCCATTAAAAACACCCATGCCCTTAACCTGAAACGGGGATTTATTATCGATGTTTATAACACCGTTGATAAAAAGCTGCAGGAAGAATATATCAACCGGTTTAACCAGTTCCTTTTATCTGTGGATTAAAACCCATCCACAGATCCTTGGCAGGATCACCTGCTTTCGGGTGGGATATGACCGTATTGTTGCTGTAAAATGCCAAGTTGGGCCATATTCACCGGCTTTAACACTATTTTTTCGCTGGCAGGATATTTCTCCAGCAATTTCGCCGGCCGCACCGGTCTTTTTTCAAAACCACCGCCGCAGTTGGGACATACATTCTGCAATACATCCTTTACACAATCGCTACAGAAAGTACATTCAAAAGTGCAGATCATCGCGTTTGTACTGTCATTAGGCAGTGATTGCCCACAGTTTTCACAAACCGTTCTTATTTCCAGCATACCTCGCCGTTTTAGTTGTTGAAAATAAACATTTCCCTGTCCATTTCCGGGTTGTTATCCCGTAACTAAATCATATTGTTACAACATTCTTTAAATTTATTATGTTATTATTGCCACATGCACAGAACCTACACTTCCAGCTCATTTTTTTTACTGGTAGTTTCGTTGCTAACCAGTACCATTATCAGGGCGCAGGCGTTACAGGGCACTATTGACCGCCAGCAGAAACAGATCACCACCCTGATTTCAGCAGAACGCGCCGCCGATATCCATGTACATGAAGCGGTGACCAGCCGGCTCGATTCACTTAAGCAGGCCATTAACAACATGGATGAGGAGAACAGGGAACGCTACCAGCAGGGCTTAAGCGATCTGCTGAATGCTTTTATGACAGGCTATACCGGTCAGCATATTTCAGGCGCACAATTCCCCGAACTCATCAGCGCTTATGCCCAATGTGTACAGGCCAATAAGGCGGAGGAATCTATTGCTCCCGTGATCGATAAACATGCACTGGAACCCGGTAATATCATTATTAAAAACCCCGCATTTGCACAGAACAGCGGCCTGAAAGAAGCAAAACAGCTGCTGGTGCTGAAAGAATGCCACCAGTATCCTGACCATATACTGCCGCTGCTCAGCCATAACCCCGGCCTGCCCGGCACAGATGCACTGATCGTTGTTGCAGCCAGGAACAATCCTGACCAGCTCTACAATTATGCAGCGGCCGGCGACAGCCTTGCGGGCAGCATCAGGCAAAGTAAAGATTCTCTTGTACGGCTGCTGGTAAAAATGGCCGGTATGAAAACCGGGCGGCAATACTTTCCCTTCCTCGATGATCTGTATAAAGGCAGGCAAAGCTTCGCGCAGATCAATAAAAGTTTACAGGATAAGGTAAAATATTACCAGCTGCTGGTAAAAACACAGATCAACTATGCCGGCCGGATGGTGAAAGGCGATACCCCGCTGGTAATGCAAACACTTACCGCCAAACTACAGCAAACAGGCCGGGACGAGTTTCTCAATACCATCAATGGTTTGCATGACCTGCCCGATGGCCCGCGCTTTCAGAAAATAAAACAACTTACACCTGCACAGCTCTACTACCTGGCCGTACTGCAGGAAGAAGAAATGTACACATCCAGTTATACCCGTGGTATTTACCCGCTTATTTTCAAAAAAATGAAAGTACCCCGCGGAGACAGCCTGCTGATGCTGGTAAATTTTGACCATTTCAAAAAATGGATCAAGATGGCTGCCAACTACAATACTCTTGACCAGTTTTTGAAAACGATGGATAAAGACCATGCACAAATGCTGATGAAAGCATTTGTAAAAGGGTTGGAAAAAACCAGCAACCTGGAAGATGCAGTGGATGTGGCCAACTCTTATGCCAGCATGACCGATCCCGCCCTGCAGCAGCTGGTATTGCAGCAGGTAAAAGAAAATCTCGACCAGGCAAAAAGCTCCGGCCACCAGCGCATGATACATATTTACGGGATACTGCACACCCTGTTTTTATCGATGGACCCCGCGAACCAGGTAGATGTGGCTAAAACACTCGGTATTACACCGGTATATTTTCTGCCGAATCAAAACCTGCGCGACAGTACCGGTAAGATTATTATCCAGCAGTTTTTTTATGGTGATGATGGTGGCAAAACCGATTACGGAGAATTTGTACGCATGTTCAGCAACAACAACTGGGATATGCAATATACCAGCAACTGGATTGCTTTTACCAGCAAGAAAGGTGTGCCGCTCACCATTTATTCCAATAAACCACTGGACGAACAAAAGAATCTTGATGCGCTTGCACAGAAAGACCTTTGCCAGTACCTGAAATACAATCACCTGAAACCTTCTATGGTTATTCACCGCGGACACAGTTATTATGTTAACAGCACTATCGAGCAGCTGGCACCCTCTGCCAGGCTGGTGATGCTGGGCAGCTGTGGCGGCTACCAGAGCCTGCACCAGGTGCTGAGTATTTGCCCGCAGGCACAGATCATCGCTTCGAAACAAACCGGAACAGGCAATATCAACCAGCCGATGATCAATACACTGGTAGACAGTCTCCGGCAGGGTAAAGACCTTGACTGGCCGCAGATATGGAATAATTTCAGCAAGATGTTCAAAGGCAACAATCTTTTTGAAGACTATGTGCCCCCTTATAAAAACCTGGGCGCCGTTTTTATCACGGCCTACCAGAATATAACAGCCCGCAAAAAAGGATAGCCCGATCATCTCTTACAAAGCATATCAGCCAAAGGCCAGTATCCATGTACTGGTCTTTTGTTTTTGCACAATACTGTTTAACCGGTTATCTTTGCTTACACTTCACCCCGTATTCAGTTATTCTTTTCTTCTCCGCAGGTGTTCAACCATCAACGATCAGCCAGTACTCTTTATCTCTCTTTCAAGGGCTTCCCTGTTGATTTGTTTTCCCAAAAAAATTTTATGCATTCAATTAATACTGTACTATGCACAATTATGCAGCAACATACAAGAACAATTTCTTTATTATCAGCGGTGGGCCCGGTGCGGGTAAAACAACTATAATTGAAGCACTGCATGCATCAGGTTATACCTGTGTACCCGAAGTTGCCAGGCAAATTATACAGGAACAGGTAAAGCATAACGGCAACCTGCTGCCCTGGAGCGATGCAGAACGCTATGCAGCACTGATGATGCAACGCTCGGTGCAAACCTATCTTGAACACCTGCATATTGCCACACCAGTGTTCTTCGACCGTGGCATTCCCGATACCATGGCTTATGCCAACATTATCCGGCTGCAGCCGCCCGCTCACTGGCAGGAGATGCTAAACAATTACCGTTATCATCCTATTGTGTTCCTGTTTCCGCCCTGGCAGGAGATCTACCATACTGACCAGGAACGGAAGCAAAGTTTTGAAGAGGCGCTTATGGTATACCACACACTGCAAAACACCTATAGCGCCGCAGGCTATACTTTATTGGAAGTACCCCCTGTACCGGTAAATGAGCGGCTGGCATTTATTACCCGGCATGCTGGGTTAGTATAAAATAAGCCTTGCTAAAATTTAGGACAGAGCACTGCATTTTTTGTACTGTTGTTACGGTCGAGAAAGCCTGCATAAGAAACAGATACTTCAAAAGCACTGGTGCTTACACTGGCTGTTTTCAGCTCAGATATATTGGCATCGTAGCTGAACACCAGGGAAAACGGTCGATAGTCCAGTTTCACGACGGGAATAAAAGCATCACCCCATCGCATCAGTGCACCAAAATGCAATATATAATCCGGGTGCTCATAATCCTGTCCCAGCTTAAATGCATAAAGGCCGCCTGCAATGGTTTCACTGTATTTACCCTGCCGGCTGTAATCGCCATAAAGTGTAAGAAAAGAAACATCATTCACTGTTAGCTTGATACCGGTTGAAAACTCCCATTTGGCATTCATTTCAATAGCCGGGTTTTTATAAAATGAATTTTTGGGCCTGTTGAAATGATGATAGGCGATGCCTATATAATAATTATCAGTTTCTCTTCCTGCGATGGATGAATTGAACGACATTCCCACACTGCCATCCAGGTATCCATAACTTGTTTGGGCGAAATTTTCACCGTCAGACAGCGAGGGGTTGTAGCCATTGCCATCAAACTGGTTATTGGTGGTCATTTTAGAGCGGTCGATACGCCGCTGCACCCATCCGCCCATAAAGCCAAGTGAAAGATATTTCAGCTTATCTCCATTCAGCGATTTGTGGTAATTGATCACAGGCATCACCTGTGTAGTGGTAAAATCAATTGTACCGGCCCTGTCACTGAGCAACTGCAGCCCCATGGTGATAAAATCATTTTCCTTGCCAATGGGTTGTTTGTATTCCCCGTTCAGTGAAACAGTCTGGTAAGGCACAGTGATACTACCCCATTGTGTTCTGTAAACACCCTGTACCCTGATATCACCGTCAAAAATGCCGGCCAGTGAGGGGTTACGCAATAAAGGTGCTTCAAAAAACTGGCTGAAATGCGGGTCCTGCGCAGCACTGCGCAATACCAATGTTGTTATTGCAAACAAGCACAGGTGCAATTGTTTCGTAAAAAGAGCGCCTGCCGCATTGACTAATTTGTTCATGTTGTTTTCTGTTTTGGTTACAATAACCGGTTTCCGTTCATCACCGTAAGAGGGCTATATTGCCTTTCATGCTTACAACGGTATTGTTTTCACAGATCACCTCCATTATATACACATATACGCCGGCTGTAGCATCCTGCCCCTGGAAAGTGCCATCCCAGCCGTCTGCAGCAGCATTGGCGGCAAAATTGAGTTTAACAAAAACTTCCTGTCCCCAGCGGTTAAATATGCGCAGTGATTTCACTACAAACAATCCTTTACCTCTTGGATAAAAACGATCGTTCATACCATCATGATTGGGCGAAAAAGTATTGGGCATAAACACATTGACCCCATTACACAAAACCTGGATGGTTACTTTACTGGTGCTGCTGCAGCCACCTTCATTAAAAGCCCTGGCCATATAGTTCATTGAATTTCTCGGCATTGCAACAGGTTCGGGGCAGTTGGCACAACTGAGCCCATAAGGTGGTGTCCACTGCCAGCGTACAATATCCGGCGAATTACTGGTGTGCAGTGTATCGGCTGAGCCAACATTCATCGTACGCACACTATCCAGTATATGAAACACAGGAATGGGATATACCTTAATGGTTATTTTAGCCGTATCGGTAAAACAATGTTTGGCATCGCCACCCACCAGCTGGTAAACGGTTGTTGTTTGCGGAGAGGCGATGGGGTTGGCAATAGCCGGGTTGCTCAATCCTGTTGCAGGCTGCCACAGGTATTGTTCTGCCCCGCCGGCATTGAGCTGTACAGATTCACCTGCACAAAGCGTATCGGCTTTGGCCACTGCCAGATAGGTAGGCTGCTTTACTTCTACCAACAACGAATCGCGGGCCTTGCAGCCAAAGGCCGAGCTGCCCTGCACATAATACCGTGTGGAAACAAGCGGTGTGGCCAGTGGGTTGGCGCAATCGGTACAACTGAGCGATGAAACACTGCGCCATAAATACGTATCAGCGCCGGAAGGATGCAGCACCAGCGACTGCCCTTTGCAAAGCACTGTATCAACACCCGCATCCAGTTTTGGCAATGGCAGTACAGTAAGAGGATGCCGGGCAGTATCTGCACAGCCATAGGCATTCACTGCAATCAGTGTAGCTGTATATTTTCCATCACCCGGGTAAGTATAAACCGGTTGATGCGTTTTGCCCGATGCACCATTGCCATAATCCCAGTTCCAGGCAGTGATCACGGTATCCGGTGCCATATCAGCCCCCGTAAACTGAACAGGGGTATGCAAACAAACAGAATCCGGCGCCTGTATGTTTACCTGCGGACTTTTATGCACCTGCACCATCACTGGCTGTGTAATAGAATCAGTACATCCCTGCTGGGTGGTCACTACCAGCTTAATATTGTATCTCCCCTGCCTGGTATAATAATGTTCAGTATTGGCTGAACCGGCTGCTGAATGATCGCCAAAATCCCACCGGTACCGTGCAGGCTGATCGTAATAAGCAACAGAAGAATCAGCAAAGCGGATCAGTGAAGAATCGCAGCCTGTGGCAGGTATTATTTTGATCCCTGCCTTGGTACCGCCTACATAGATCGTATCAGGATTTTCTGTGCTTACACGGCAGTTGGATGAATCGATCAATACCAGCCTGGGTTTATACGCACCAAAATCCAGGTAGGTATGCGAAAGCAGGCTGTCTTTTGTAGAAAGCGTATTGCCATCGCTGAAATCCCATATCATGTTCGCGGTATTTTTAACGGAGGCCTTGAATGCAACTGCAGCGGGGCTACAGCCAAAAGGCGGCGTGTAGGTAAAATGACCGCTTGGCCCTTTTACCACTATCTGTTTACTGGCAACAGCATAACAGTTCCCATACCCTTTCACCACCAGTAACAGTTTGAATATACCACCCTGTGTATACGCATGCTGCGGAGCCGTTAAACCTGATACGGTGCCGTCATTAAAATCCCAGTGCAGTGAGGTGATCTGTGTTGATGTGTTCTGCGGCTGCACCAGTAATGGCGGGCAGGCACTGAAGGTATCCTGCAGCGCAAAGGAGGCACGCGGGTTAGAGATATTTATCACCGCAGGCTGGTACAAACTATCACGGCAGCCAAACCGGTCAGTCACCGCCAATGCCACGCCATACACACCTTCCTGTGCATAACTGTGTACCGGCGACTGTTGTGCAGACTGCTGCCCATCGCCAAAATACCAGCTGTATGCAGAAGGCTGCCCTGTTGACTGGTTCTGGAATGTAATACTGTTATTGGAGCAACGTATACTGTCAGAAACCGCAAAGCGGGCTTTGGGATCGGTGATGACCACGGCCTGTTTGCCTGTTGCCATATCTGTACAACCAAATGCATCGGTTATTTTCAGTTGCACGGTATAATTACCCGCAGCCTGGTAAACATGATGAAAAGGTGCTGCAGACAATGAGGCAGTTTGCCCATCGCCATAATCCCATGTCCATTGTGTAATGGCATGCATGCCATCTGTTGCAGACTGGTCAGCAAAATCCACTCCGCCGCCGCGCTGCAAACAATTGCCCGGTGTGTTGCTGAAAGCCGCCGTGGGGCCAAACACCTGTAATGCAGCCGGCAACTGCGCTTTAACCAGGCATCCGTTCACATCTGTCAGTGTAAGCGCCGGTGAATAACTACCGGGTTTGCTGTATGCATGGCTTACACTATCGTATTGACTACCCGGCCCCACAGCTGCACCATCACCGAAAGCCCAGACAAAACTGCTCACCATGGTTGCATTGAACTGTGTTGCTGCCAGCTGTACAGGCTGGTTTCTGCAGGCTGCGCCGCCGGGCAGGGTAAATGCGATCACGGGATGTTCATCGGCAATGATCACCTGTGTATTGCTGGTGTCGGCACAACTGCTGTTGGTTACAATGAGCTGAACCATGTATTTGCCCGGACTGCCATAGGTATGGGATGGACTTTGACTGGTAGCGGTTTGCCCGTCGCCAAAATCCCAGTGCCAGGTTTGGGCGCCTATCGATTTATCGGTGAATTGCCGCAGGTAAGGTTGTGTGCATTGCGGCGATGTTTGAAATTTCGCAATAGGTGCATCAATATGTATATAATCGATTTTCTTCAGCGTATCACTGCACTGGTTGTTACTCGCGATCAGTGTGATGGTAAAATAACCGGTGTCTTTGTATCCATGAATGGGATTGGGGCCGGTAGCTGTTTGTCCATCGCCAAAAAACCATTGCCAGGCAGTGGCGCCGCTTGTTGACTGGTCAGTGAACTGTATGGCCCTGGACCCGCAGGTTGCCAGCGGGTTGGCTATAAAATCGGCCTTAGGTGGCGCAGCGAGCTGTACAGCGCTTTGCAGGGTAAAAGTATCAGTACAGCCTGCACTGGTTTGTATAATCACTGATACAGCATATACGCCGGCCTGTACATATTGATGAACAGGATTTGCTTCTGTGGATGTGCTGCCATCACCAAAATTCCATAAATAAGCAGTGATCGATTGTGTGGCATCTGCATTCAGCACCATGGGCACAATGGTTGGCACACAACCCTGGTAAGGCAGGCGGGTAATACCGCTAATAGATGGTGGCCCTACATGCACCAGTTCTTTTTTAACTGCGGTATCGCTGCAGCCATTCGCGTTGATGGCGATAAGTGTAACCGTAAAAGCCCCCCTGCCCTGGTAGGTATGAGATGCATTAGTGCTGATGGCAGAATCCCCATCGCCAAACAGCCATTTATATGTTTGACCGCCTGCAGAGGTATTGCTAAAATTAACCGTTGCAGGTGCATTACAGGAACTGAGTATGCCCGATGCGGTAAATGCAGCAATGGGCTTATCAGTGACCTGGATGGTTTTAACCACACTGTCTTTACAATTACCAAAATCAGCATGCATCGTTACCTGGTAATTGCCTGCAGTTGCATAGCTATGCTGAACATTGATGCCACTGGCTGTTTGTCCATCGCCAAAAGTCCAGGTACTGCTTAGCGGCTGCGGAGAAGAGGTATTGGCAAAAGCCAGCAGCTTACCCGTACAGGCGCCCGATAATAAAGAGAAACCGGTTCGGGTGCTGCCGATATTGATAAGCTGTGTTGCCGTGTCTGTACAACCGGTAGCTGTAAACGTCACCAGCTTTACTGAATAGCTGCCGGCAGCGGTGTAGGTATGCTCCGGCGCTGCGGCAGAAGAAGAATCACCATCACCAAACAACCAC
This sequence comes from uncultured Deminuibacter sp., assembly GCA_966424055.1. Lineage (GTDB taxonomy): Bacteria > Bacteroidota > Bacteroidia > Chitinophagales > Chitinophagaceae > Deminuibacter. The sequence goes on from CBJLMB010000031.1 coordinate 48,652, forward strand.
TGGTACTGCGATGCACCTGTGCCCGAAAGATTGGTAAAACGCAATACAGCAGGCGGCTGGCAGGCATTGACATATACGTAGGAAAAACCGGCTTTCACTTTATCGGTCAATTGCACCAGCCCGTTTTTCTGCAGCACCTGTTTACAGCCATAACTGTTTTTAATGGTAAGTGATATATTAAACGAACCGGCAGTGGTATAGGTATGCATTGGGTTGGCCAAAGGGGATATTTGTCCGTCGCCAAAATCCCAGGTATACGATGCAATGGTTCCAGATACAGGATTGCTCTGGTCAGTGAACTGTACGGGCAAGGGCTGGCAGCCTGTAAGAGGATTGGCAGTGAACTGAACATCCGGTTTGCCATACACCTGGATATACGCGGTGCGTGTAACCGAATCGTCCCCCTGTGCATTGCCTGTTACCAGTTTTACCGTATATGTGCCGGGTAATGTGTAGGCCACACCGGGGTTTTGCTGTGAAGAAACGGTGCCATTGCCCAGGTCCCATTTCCAGTGCGTGGGAACACCGGAGGAAGCATCGCTGAACTGCACTACCAGCGGGGCACATCCTTCCACAGCACTTGCAGTAAAAGCAGCCTTTACTTGTGCCTGGATTGTTTTGGTAAAGAAAAAGCAGCACAGTGCCGCACACAAGGGTTTTATAACCGGGTGGTTTCTCAAATTAAAAGGATAAAGAATCAAAAAATATGGCAAACAACTGCCCATGCAGTCAGTGCATTAACAAGTATGCCATGCATACCCGGTAAAACAGCAGCAGTTGATACTGCAGTTGCACTGGCAGGCAGGTGCAGTTCATAAGTAAAAAAATGGAAGATGTTTACAACATGTAGGTTGAACAGGCGCCGGCTTGTTTTAAACGGTGCATACACATAAGCACAAACTTACTGTACCAAACAGCGGCTTTTGTATTAAACAGGCTACGGATAAAGGGGCATTTTTTGCAGGCTGCAAAGCGTAAGTTGCTACGCTGAATACGGGAATGATCCCGGTGATGTTGTCAGTAGTCTATTGTGCTGAAGACCTAATAAATTATCATTTATCAATTGTGCCTGCCGCAATAATAAACTTAATTTTCAATCTGCAGCGATAATTTGTCCCGTTTTGAAAGTAAATGACTATTTTTTAATTGTATTTGTCACATCTCAGCAAATTACATATTATAAATATTAATATATAACAGATCCGTTCAATAAAAAAAGCCTGCCAATGAATCATTTGCAGGCCTTTTTCAGCGAAGATCTTCACTTAGTTATAGTACTTCCTGTTTTCTTTTACAGCGGTCGATCGACCCTTTATAGGTTTCCAGGTTGGTATCGCTCAGCGTAAAGCGGATAGCCAGTTTATAATGTTCTATTGCTTCTGCATAATTGCCACAGAGCTCATACATGATACCAAATTCATTATAAATAGAAGCCCTGTCAATGCCCGGTACTTCCAGTGCCTGCCGCAGCAGTTTTTCCAGTTCGTCCCATTTACCCATGCTGGATAATACCATGGCCAGGTTCAGGTATACGGGAGTATATTCCGGTTCATAAGTCAGGCATTTCTTGTAAAATGCTTCTGCTTTTTTAAAATCGCGGTATTTGGTTTCATACAGCCAGCCCAGGTGGTTATAGGCCTTACCGTATTCAGGCGCTTCTGCCAGTATCGCTTCCAGTGTTTGCATTGCATCAGCATAACGCTGGTCCTTGATATTCTGGTCAGCTTCATAAAAAAGCTCGTCCAGCCTTATTTTATCATAAAATTCCATGCGGTACAGTTTAAATAAATATAATTATTTTCCCGGGATTGCACTATCTGAATAGGATGAACTGCCTTGTTACGATTCAAGCAGCTTATACAGCTCATCCAGCTTGGGAGAAAGAATGATCTCTGTACGCCTGTTCTTGGCCCTTCCTTCCGGTGTGGCATTGGAATCAACAGGGTCAAACTGGCTATGCCCCGATGCGATCACCCGAACCGGGTCTACTTTATAATCATTCACCAGTATGCGTACAATCGCTGTTGCACGTGCCGTGCTCAATGCCCAGTTATCTTCAAAATGAACAATGCCCCTGCCTTTGAAGGGGATGGAATCGGTATGGCCTTCAATATCCACACTGATATCAGGATTTACATTCAATACTGCGGCAAGTTTGCCCAGGGCCTGTTTGCCTTTGGCATTCACCTGTGCACTGCCTGATGGGAATAATAAATTTTCCTGCAGGCTTACATATACTTTCCCGTTTTTGGTAGAAACAGTTAGTTCATTAGAGTTGAAACCTACCAGTGCATCGGTCATTTTCTTTTTCAGTTCAGCAGCTTTTCTTTTCTGCTGATCGATCAGTGCCTGCAGTTGTTCCAGCCTGCGTTGCTGATCGGCGATCTGCTGCTGGCTACGTTGCAGGGCATTTTGTTTACTGGCAGCATCAGAGCTGGCGGCAGATAGTTTATCCTGCAGGTTGCCATTCTGGCCCATCAGGCCATTGTACTGTGCTTTTAAATCAGACAAGGATCTTTCCAGCTGGTTGATCCTGTTAGCCATTAGTACGCTATCGCTTTTCAATGTACGCACCTGTATCTGCGAATCGATAAATTGCTTTTTTGAAACACAGCTGCTGATCATTACTACCCCCAGGGCAATCAATGCGAAGGAATAATTTTTCTTTTTCATGTTGTCGTGTTTTCAGTCGGATGGTATCAAAATGGCTCTTCCCTGCTACAATGAACAAATAAACTTCATTTTTATGCAATGCTGTTACCGGGAATGTTAAAATTATACTATGCAAAACGGGCACTCTTTGAAGAGTGCCCCGCTTTATTCTAAAACAGCTCCGGCTTAGCCGGGTCCTGTTCTTTTTTCTCCCATTCCATATCCACACTTTTGCTGTAATCGGCCAGCTTATTACCTACTGCTTTCCATCCCATCACTTCTACAAAATCGGCAATTTTTATTTTCTGTGTGCGTAGCTGGGCACCTCTTCCCACGCTGAGCAGCAGTACAGGTTTTTGTGCAGTGGTTACCGCTTCCAGCCTGTTGCCCTCTCCTTCTTTAATAAAAGTGAACTTGGTATTTAAGGTGGTGGTTTCTATTTTGAACCGCTTTACATTGTACTGCAGCTTGTCCTGGTCAAGGTAAACCGCAGTGATTATTTTTTCCGGGTTGAACTTTTCTATCAGCAATACTTTTTCGGCATCGAAACGCTGTGTAAGTTCGGTATCGGTTATTTTATAACTACCGTCTCCGTATACTGCCAGTATTTTATCTTCCACATCAAAGCTACCCAGGTACAGGCCTTTTTCTTCTGTGTTCAAACGGCCGATCGCATCATCAAACCACAGCTTGCGTGCCGCCAGTGTTGATTTACCTGCTTCTTTGAACTTAACTGTACGGATGGGGTATTTGGTTACCTGGTTACCCAGTGTGCTTCTGCCTTTGATATCCAGTTCTTCAAAATAAAAATCCATTTCTTTGATACGGGCAGAGCAGTTGGGACTAAGAATGATCTTCACGGTTTCCGCTTCCCCGTTGGGATTGGCAGTGAAGTAATGCACTTTCGATTTGTCGCTGCCCTTGGTAAGGTCGTATTCTTTATCGCGTGTAATACCTGTTACATTAAAGCGTTTGGCATAGCTGGTTCCGGTGGCGCCATCCACATAGATCATATTGTAGGTGGTACGCTCATCGTTTTTCTGGAACACCGCTGCATGAATAATGTCTTTACCGATAAACACTTTATCGGCCACACGCACCACTTTCATGATACCGCGACGGGTAAAAACAATAATATCATCCAGGTCAGAGCAATCGGTCAGGAACTCATCTTTTTTCAATCCTGTGCCAATAAAACCTTCAGCCCTGTTCACATATAGCTTGGTATTGGCAATAGCCACCTGTTTGGCCTGAATTACATCAAACAGTTTGATCTCTGTTTTACGCTCTCTTCCTTTGCCGTATTTTTTCAGCAGGTTCTCATAATAGTTCACGGTATAATCCACCAGGTGTTCGATATCGTGCTTCACCTGTTTGATATCGGCCTCAATTCCTTTAATCTGGTTAATAAGGTCATCGATATCCAGTTTATAAATACGGCGTACCGGTTTTTCTGTGAGTTTAAGTATGTCTTCGCGGCTAACCGGTCTTTTCAGTTTCTTTTTGTAAGGATCAAAAGCCTTGTCGATGGCATCAATTACCTTTTCCCAGGTTTCATGGCGTTTTTCCAGCTCTTTGTAGATCTTCTCTTCAAAGAAGATCTTTTCCAGCGATGTATAATGCCATTTTTCTTCCAGCTCGCCCAGTTTGATCTGCAGTTCGCGCTGCAATAAGTTTTTGGTGCTTTCTGCACTCAGTTTCAGCAGTTCATGTACACCTACAAAACGGGGCCTGTCTTCAACGATCACGCATGCATTGGGTGATATGCTTATTTCGCAATCGGTAAACGCATACAGTGCATCGATGGTGATATCCGGAGAAATGCCCTGGGCCAGTTCTACCAGTATCTCTACATCTTTGGCCGTTTCATCTGTTACTTTTTTGATTTTGATCTTTCCCTGGTCATTTGCTTTTACAATAGATTCCATGAGGGAAGCCGTTGTTACCCCATAGGGCACGCTGCGGATGGCCAGTGTTTTTTTGTCCACTTCTTCTATCACTGAACGCACACGCACTTTACCGCCGCGTTTGCCTTCGTTGTAGTTGGTAACATCCATCATACCACCGGTTTGAAAATCGGGGTATAATTCAAATTTTTTGCCACGCAGGTATTTAACAGAAGCCTCGCACAATTCACAGAAATTATGCGGCAGTATTTTAGTAGACAGTCCCACGGCAATACCATCAGCGCCCTGTGCCAGCAACAGCGGGAATTTTACCGGCAGTGTCACCGGCTCCTGCTTACGGCCGTCGTAGCTTGCCTGCCATTCGGTTGTTTTGGGATTGAAAGCAACTTCGAGTGCAAATTTTGATAAACGGGCTTCTATATAACGCGCGGCGGCGGCATCATCACCTGTACGTACATCGCCCCAGTTACCCTGGGTTTCAATCAGCAGGTCTTTCTGCCCCATGTTCACCAGTGCATCACCGATAGAAGCATCACCATGCGGGTGGTACTGCATGCTCTGCCCGATGATATTGGCCACCTTGTTAAAACGGCCATCATCCATTTCCTTCATGGCATGAAGGATGCGCCGCTGTACCGGTTTCAGCCCGTCTTCCACGGCCGGCACCGCCCTTTCCAGTATCACATAAGAGGCATAATCAAGAAACCAGTTTTTATACTGGCCCTGTACGCCCGATTCATTTTCAAAAAGATTGTCTTGTTGTTCTTCTGTCTTCGCCATGCTGTTCGCTTAAATTATATAAGTGCTTATATATTTTTAATACAGTTGTTTGCCTGCAGCGTCGAAGGTATCGCCTCTTCCGTCGGCCAGGCTATTCAGTTCAAGTGTTACAATATCCGTATCGGCCATTACTTTATGCCATGCCCAGGGTTCAATGCTGATAAGGGCCGGGGCTTCCACGGTTACAGAACCCTGCTCACCGCCTTTCATATTGCGCCAGTTGATGGTGGCCCGCCCCTGCATCAATACCAGTTTTTCCGGGTTTTTGCGGGGTGATCTGCCTGTATGGTAATGCCTGCCGCTGGCAGAACCCTGCCTGCGGTAGGTGATCATCAGTTCACCCTCCCTGTCGCTGTTAAATACATGCGTGCTGCCTCTTTCATCACTGCCTATCTGTGTTACCGGCGATACCTGTACCATATTGATTGTATTTACAGCTGATACAATTCCAGCGGCTGCCCGTTGGGATCGTCAAAAAAAGTGAATTTCTTCCCTGTCAGTTCATCCACGCGCACATCCTGTACCTGTACCTGGTGCGAACGGAGCCATTGAATACCTTTCTCCACATCATCCACTTCAAAAGCCAGGTGCCGCAATCCTTTTGCCTCCGGGTAAGAGGGCCGCTCCCTGTAATCGGGAAAGGAGAACAGCTCAATCTGGTATTTACCTGCAATGGCCAGGTCCAGTTTGTACGAATCCCTGGCCTCGCGGTAGGTTTCTGCTATTATTTCAAAACCGAGTATTTCAGTATAAAACCGTTTGCTTTCTTCATAACGGTCTGTGATGATGGCAACATGATGAATGCCTTTTATCTGCAACATAGGCTATTGGTTATTTTCCGTTGTGGTGGCTGCAACAGCGGCATCGGCCAGCCCTGCAGGTTTTACGATTATTTCTTTCCATCCTTTGCTCCAGTCGCCATTTATTTCCAGTTTTCCTTCTGCAACCAGCTGCCTGATACGCCATACCAGGAACACATCACCGGTTTTAATTTTCATTTTACCCAGCGCGGTGGAAATAATTTTGTTCAGTTTACCTGCTTCATTGCCTACTGCACCCAGGATCTCCTTATCGTAAAAATCAGCTTCTTTGCTTACAATTTTTTTACCTCCTTCCAGTATACGCACGGTCGCATTTTCCCTGCACAGCTTTTTCCATTCGTCCGGGTCTACTTCAAACTCGCTCAGTGTAATGGTGCGGGCCAGTCTTTTGGCTTTAAGAAATTCTTTCGGCTGTATCTCGTATAAATTGGATGGATAAAATATGCCGCCTTTTTCATTTATAAAAGGCAGGTTGTTCAGGTACAGTACCTGTATTTTTCCCTGCAGGTCTTTCAGCTGGCTCATCAGCCAGTAATATCCGCATACATCGTGCTGGTTCTGCCCCATCCATATCCATAATTCGCGGGCTGGCGGTGCCACTACCACTTCTGCTGTTTTTTTCTTTCTGGAGGGTTTGGGTGTTTCTTTTTTTTCTGCTGCAGGCGTTGTATCTGCCTCTGCAGTTTCTTGTACGCTTGCCGGTTCAGGTTCTGCTGCGGTTGCCGGTTCTGCCACAATTCCTGGTTCTGTTACACTTTGTTCTGTTAGGGCTCCTGCATCGGCAGCAGTAATGGCCTCTTCTGCAGGCTGGTCGAAAACAGAAGGTTCTTCGTTCAGGTATTTGATCAGGTTATGCACGGTTAACCGGTCATCCACCATATCGAGCGATTCCATATAAGGCGAATACTGCAGCAATTCCTGCCACCAGGCTTTCCGTTGCTGCCAGCCTTCAGGCTCGTATATTTTTTCCACTGGTCCTACTGCATAATCATCTTTGATCTGCACCACGGGGCCGGCCAGTTTTTCGTCCAGTTCAATTGCTTTTTGCAAAACGGCTACATCTGCCTCCTGAAAAACAATATGTATCATTGTTGCTTTATTCGTTGTTTGATTGTTCAGATGATGCAACCAGTTACTGCCGCTTTAAACGGCTTAATCACTGATCTTTTTACCCAGAATTACCAGGCTTCTTTTGATACCGTCCAGTTCGGCAACATCAGGCAGCCTCGCCCACCGTTGAAAGCCGGCCTGTTCAAACAGTTTCAGGCTGGGCAGGTTGTGTTCAAAAATATAACCCACCAAGTTTTGTATACCCAGCTGCCTGCTTTGTTCAATGCCTGCCTGCAGCACCTGTTTGCCCAGTCCTTTTCCCCTGCAGGCTTCTGCCAGGTAGATGCTTATTTCTGCAGTGATGCTATAGGCCGGTCTGCCATAAAAATCCTGCAGGCTGGCCCAACCCACACGCTCACCGTTTGCTTCTGCCATCCACAGCGGCCGTTGTGTATGGTGTTCATTAAACCAGTTTATCCTGTCTTCCACTGTAACCGGGTGCGTATCTGCCGTAACCATCCTTCCGGGGATGATGGAATTGTAGATCGCCACGATCCAGGGCAGCTCTTCTATTATGGCCGGTCTCAATAATATAGACATCTTCTTTCAGTTCTTTAAAACAAGCTTATTCTTTTATATGCCTGAACAACCAGGGGCCTGCGGCTAAGCTATAGGCTCATTGATCAGGTCCAGCTCAACGCGCAGGTTGTTGATGATGAACTCCTGGCGGTCCATGGTATTTTTGCCCATGTAATATTCCAGCAGGTTTTGTATATGATCGCCCTGCTCCAGTATCACCGGCTGCAGGCGCATGTCTTCACTGATGAATCTTTCAAACTCTTCAGGCGATATTTCGCCCAGCCCTTTAAAGCGGGTGATCTCGGGTTTGCCGCTTAATTTTTTGATAGCCGCCTGTTTTTCGGTTTCATCATAACAATAAATCGTTTCCTGCTTATTGCGTACACGGAACAAAGGTGTTTCCAGGATATACACATGCCCTTTCTTTACCAGGTCGGGGAAGAACTGCAGGAAGAAGGTCATCAGCAGCAGGCGGATATGCATACCATCCACATCAGCATCCGTAGCGATCACCACTTTATTGTAGCGAAGCCCTTCCAGCCCGTCTTCAATGTTCAGCGCGTGTTGCAGCAGGTTAAACTCTTCATTTTCGTAAACCACTTTTTTGGTAAGACCAAAACAGTTCAACGGTTTACCGCGCAGGCTGAATACCGACTGTGTTTCCACCTTGCGGGCTTTGGTGATGGAACCGCTAGCACTATCCCCTTCTGTTATGAAAATAGTTGTCTCCTTTTGTTTTTCCAGCACCGCCTCTTTGTCTTTCCCGGTTGGCTCATCATTGTAATGAAAACGGCAGTCACGAAGCTTTTTGTTGTGCAGGTTTGCTTTCTTGGCTCTTTCATTGGCCAGTTTGCGTATACCGCTCAGCTCTTTTCGTTCTTTTTCACTTTGCTCAATTCTTTTCTTCAGTGCTTCAGCGGTTTGCGGGTTGCGGTGCAGAAAATTATCCAGCTCTTTGGCCAGGAAATCGTTCACAAAGTTCTTCATGCTGGGGCCGCCTTCAAATACATACTGGCTGCCCAGTTTGGTTTTCGTTTGGCTTTCAAATACCGGTTCCTGTACACGGACAGAAATAGCCGCCACAATGCTCTGGCGGATATCGGCGGCATCATAATCTTTTTTATAAAACTCACGTATCGTTTTCACAAATGCTTCGCGGAAAGCCTGCTGGTGTGTGCCGCCCTGAGTGGTGTACTGGCCATTTACAAAGGAGAAAATATCTTCACCATAATCGTTGTTATGGGTAAAAGCCAGTTCAATATCTTCACCTTTTAAGTGAATGATGGGATAACGCAGTTCATCTTCATTGGTTTTGCGCTGCAACAGGTCGAGCAGGCCGTTTTTACTTACATATTTTTTGCCGTTGAAGTTGATGATCAGTCCTGCATTCAGGTAGCAATAGTTCCACAACTGGTTGTCCAGGTATTCATGGATAAAATGAAAATTGCGGAAAATAGAATCATCAGGTATAAAGCTCACTTCCGTGCCATTCACCTCATCGGTTTTAACCTCTTTGTGTTCTTTGGTTAATTCGCCTTTGGCAAATTCGGCCAATTTCAGTTTGCCATCGCGTATACTCTGCACCTTGAAATAGCTGCTCAATGCATTCACTGCCTTGGTACCCACACCATTCAGCCCTACACTTTTCTGAAAGGCCTTGCTATCGTATTTGGCGCCGGTATTGATCTTACTTACCACATCAACCACTTTGCCCAGGGGAATGCCGCGGCCATAGTCGCGTATGGTCACTGTTTTGCCTTCAATTTCAATGTCGATCTGTTTACCATAACCCATGGTGTGTTCATCGATACAGTTATCGATCACCTCCTTGATCAGCACATAAATGCCGTCATCGGGCGCAGAACCATCGCCCAGCTTACCAATATACATACCGGGGCGCAAGCGGATATGTTCTTTCCAGTCGAGGCTTCTGATACTGTCTTCCGTGTACTCTGCCTGTTGCTTCGGTTTTACTTCAGCCATATGCTCAAAAAAATTTAAAATCGTGCTAAAATTGCGCAATTCGTGTTCTCTTTAACAAACAACTAACTTTTTTAGCAATCTTTGCACTGCGGCAAATATAATAAAATGCAAATAGCACAATACGGCAGGACTTTTGCACGGCTGTGAATAAATAGTTAACCCTAAAAAAGTTGCATACATCTGCCGATTTTCGTGTAAGGAATTTAGTTTTACCAGATGACAGGGCGATTACAAGGCAAACATATCAACATTACCCAAGAAATTGTTGTACAGCTGATGGCGATTATCACCATCATCCCGCTGGCGCCTTTTATCTGCAGATTTATTCCGCCCGTGATGATCGGCGACTGGAATTTCGACCTGGTGATCGCGGTACTGATCGCTGTGATCGTTGTGAGGGTGATCATGTGGCTGGTTCGCCCGCTAATTGTAGCGGCTTTTTTCCTGGTAATTGGCGTACTTATTTATAATCAGGTAAATAATCATTACGGTTTTTCTAATGTGCTGAACGATTACAAAAGCATTGCCTACCAGAACTGGCTGATACGGGAGAAAAAACAACCGGATGTACTGAGCGTAAACCCGCACCTGTTTGAGAACTCCTCTGATAAAACCACCCGTTTAATCAAGGCCAAGGTCAATTACAAGGATTCTATCGTGCGTAATTTTTCGGTGAAGCATTCCCTGGAATCATTCGATGAATACCAGTCGAAATACGGGATGCTTACCCGCTATCTTTCCCTGTTCCAGTATATCAACTCGCATTTTAAATATGTGCCTGATGCCCAGCGCGACGATTATTTTGCCACACCGCGCGAAACCATTTTAAACGGCCTGGGAGGCGACTGCGATGATCATAGTATATTAATGGCCAGCTGCCTTATGTCTATCGGGGCCCGCTGCCGGCTGGTGATCGTGCAGGGGCATATGTATCCCGAACTGTATGTAGGCGATGAAAAAAAATACAATGTGCTGGAGCAGGCCATTGTACAGCTGTTTCCCAAAGAACATATCGATCGTATTTATTACCATGAACACAATGGGGAATACTGGATTAACCTGGATTATACCGCCCAGCATCCCGGGGGGCCTTATATGAATGATAAAGTGAGGCTGGTGATTGACGATCTATAATAGATATTCCATATCTGGCAGATATGGAATATCTTTGTTCCCTTGAAACCCATCACAGATTTACCCGCTATTGCCCGGGCCGGCGCTGAAAAAGAAGAGGAGAACAGGCAGTTCGCCGCTTTCCTGCGTAGCCAGCCTCCCGCTTCCATCGATATACTGGTACAGGAACTGAATGCAGAGATCAGTCCGCAGATAGATTGTACCCAATGCGGCAATTGCTGCCGGTCACTGATGGTGAACATCACTGCCGAAGAAGTTATTCAGCTGGCCGATCACCTGCAGATGCCTGTTGACACCCTGCAGGAAAAATATATTGAAACCAGCCAGCAGGGAGAAACCATGATACTCAATACCATCCCCTGTCATTTTCTTTCAGAAAACCGCTGTACCATTTATACTCACCGGTTCAGGGAATGCCGTGAATTCCCCAGCCTGCATCAGCCCGGATTTACAGGCCGCCTGTTTGCCACATTTATGCACTATGGCCGCTGCCCCATTATTTATAATGTAACCGAACAACTAAAATCACGCACCGGCTTCTAGGTAGTTTAAGTATCCACTATAAAGTAATAAGTACGAAAATCACTCGTTTATCACTACGGTCCATCGTACATCCCACACCGTACATCGTACATATTTCTCATTTTCCCCAACACCCCCTTATCACCACTCCCGCTACCGTACAGCCGAAAATAGCGGGCATATAACTGATGGTACCGATCAATGATTTTTTGGGGAATGCTTTTTCTGTTACGAGTACCCTTGTTTCATCAATTTTTTCAGGGCTGAACACTGCCGTGATCCCTTCCCTGATGCCTTTTTCATTTAGCCGTTTTCTTACATATTTGGCCAGCTTGCAATCGTACGACTGACCGATATCCGCAACCTGCACTTTTGAAGGGTCTGTTTTTCCGCCCGCGCCCATTGCGGTCACCACCGGGATATTCCTTTCTACACAAGCCTGTAGCAGGCTCACCTTGGGGCCTAGTGTATCGATACAATCTGCCACAAAATCAAAATGGTGGTTGTTCAGCAGTTCGGCCATCTGTTCTTCTTTCAGGTAAACAGGCAATACCTCCAGTTCAAGTGCGGGATTGATATCACGCAATCTTTCAGCCATTACTTCCACTTTCAGCTTGCCTGCTGTACTTTGCAGGGCTGGTATCTGCCGGTTGGTATTGCTCAGGTCTACCACATCTGCATCTACAATAGTCATTTTCCCAATGCCCGAACGGGCGATCATTTCGGCACAAATACCGCCTACACCACCCAATCCTACCACCAGTACATGTTTCTGCATCAATGCCTGCACCTGTTCATCACCCAGCAGTAGCTGTGTACGGCTCATCCAGTAAGGAATCATGTTGTTGTTTTAGTTTCCGGTTTAATACATCAAAAAACGTGGGTATCTTCCAGGCTTTAGGCACGGTTGTACAGATCAACTACACAACCAATCGACTAATCCCTTATTTTAGTTTGCAAAAATGTTGTTCCGCATGCGGTTTACAAAAAACTTTTTCGCAGCTTTTGTTTTATTGTTATCCGGCATCAGTGCCGGGGCTCAGCCGGTGATACACCTGCTCGATTCGGCAGCAGGTATCAGCCTGCGGGGTTTATCAGTGGTGAACGACCGGGTGTTCTGGGCCAGTGGCAGCAAAGGCACTATAGCCCGGTCTACCGACGGCGGACAGCATATACAATGGCTAAAAGTACCGGGATACGAACTGCGGGATTTCAGGGATATCGAAGCATGGGATGCCAATACTGCACTGATCATGGCTATTGCCGAACCGGCTCTACTGCTTAAAACAACTGATGGCGGCAAAACCTGGAAAAAAGTGTTTGAAGACAGTACCCGCGGTATGTTTCTCGATGCCCTGTATTTCAGTGATGCCCGCCATGGCATGGTAGTGGGCGACCCGGTTAATGGCCAGCTCTTTTTAAAAGGCACGGCTGACGGGGGCGATCATTGGGATATCAGTTATCCGGGTTTACCGGTTGCCGCAGGGGAAGCCTGTTTTGCCTCCAGCGGCACCAATATCCTGTTGCGCCGGGATGGCGGCTACCGGATAGTAAGCGGTGGAACCAGCAGCCGGCTGTTGCAGGCAAATGGTATCCGTTCCCTGCCCCTGCCCCTGGTACAGGGAAAGGAAAGTACAGGAGCCAATTCCATAGCCGGCTATGGCGCAGGACAACTGATGGTGGTAGGTGGCGATTTCACCCATGATAAAGATATCACGGGCAATAGTGCCTGGTCTGCCGATGGAGGAAGCAGCTGGCAAAAACCTGTTACCCCCCCGCATGGCTACCGCAGCTGCGTAACCTACCTGGATGCCCGTAAGCTGGTAACCTGTGGCACATCGGGCGTGGATATATCAACAGATGGCGGGCGTAACTGGCAGCTGGTTTCCACGCAGAGCTTTCATACTGTGCAGAAAGCCTCCAGGGGGCATGCGGTTTTCCTGGCAGGCAGCAATGGCAAAATAGCCCGGCTGGACGATAATTTTTAGTAACTGGCAGACTAATGTTGTATATTTATCGGCAGGAGACCGGTAAAGATCCTAAAAAATAAAAAAAATTTATTCTTCCATTAAACCTTTGGTTTAAGCACTGGTCTCATCATCCGTCTGGACATTATTGGCAGCAATTGCTGCACCCAACTACTCTATACCAACCGCTAAGAGGTTGAAGAACGATTATCCGTACAAAATTATTAACACGCAGATTGAACAAGTGGTCGCCTTCACCGCCGTTCAGTATTCAGTATACATTTTTATGCAGCAGGGTTAAAATAGGGCTGTCCTGTTTCGATCAGGACGCCCTTTTTTTATTGTTATTTCTTAAAAGCAAAATATACGGCTCCCATAATAAAAGCAAAGCTCACCAGGTATTTCCAGTGAAAAGGTTCTTTCAGGTAAAGAATGGCAAAAATGGTAAATATTACCAGCGTGATCACTTCCTGTATAATTTTCAGCTGAAAACCGTTAAACCCGCTGGCAAACCCCATACGGTTGGCAGGTACGGTAAGGCAGTATTCAAAAAAAGCGATGCCCCAGCTAATCAGGATAGCCTTCCACAAAGGAATCCCTTTTTCTTTCAGGTGCCAGTACCAGGCAAAGGTCATAAAGACATTGGAACAGATCAATAAACAGATGGTGCGCATATAATGGTTGTTGAATGCTAAAAAATGCTGCCTAATGGCAGCTGAAACGAATGACTGTCCACTAACTCGTGTATCTTCTTTTCCTGCGTCTTGGCAGGTCTTCATTTTCATCGTGCCCGGGTGCCGGATTATGGGTGATGGCTTTAGCTGCCAGTATACCCACCACCAGTAAAGCCACAGATCCCAGGCATTCGCTCCAGGTGATCCAATACCCCCACCAGCTGTATACAGCAGCTTCCTTTGGCCGGGCTGCTTCATAAATCATTGGTACTTGCTCGCCTTCGGTATACTGCCTGAACAAGTAGGCTGCCCGCACACGAAAACTATCCTTGCCCAGGAAATAAACAGCAAGAGGTACCGGTTTACCGGAAATACTGTCTGTTGCAAAATGAATATGGCCGGTGGTAAACTCCCCGTCAAAAAAATCGGGCTGCCGGGAAAACAGAATAAAAACGCCAAAACAAATGATGTAAAAAATTAAAATGAACCGGTACAAAATAGCAAATTAAGTGTTAGTAAAACAGGAGCCGCGCTCCCTGCCGGCAAAGGTAATGCATCCAGGTTCAAGATGCCCCTGCGGAAAAGCCTGCAGACTGCACACTGCCTACTGCAGACTGAAAAACCGGCTCTCTCGCGGAATGCGCCGAAAACGCAGAATAGAAGTTATTTATCAGTCCTCGGAAATTAATACACCGTTCCCACCTCATAGCTTGAAGCTCATGGCTCGCAGCTCATAAAAGGCTTCCCTGACTGCAGACTGCCTACCGCACATTACAGACTGAAAACCCCACCTCTCCGTTTATCCTGCCAATACCCCGGTCAGCCTGTTTATTTTTTAAAAAACTAATTGATTAGTAGTTCTACTAATTAATTAGTAGTATATTAGCTATACTAATTCAAGTTGCGGGTTTCACCCAAAATAAAGCGGCAGGCCGATAGCTATACGCTGAAAGAAAACATTCCATTTCTGTCTGATAGCTGGAGGCTCATGGCTTGCAGCTTATAAAGAACATCATCATGCAAAAACTGGCCAAAAGAGAGGAACAAATCATGAAAGCATTCTGGCAGCTGGAAAAAGCCTTTATCAAAGAGATCATTCCCTTACTACCAGATCCCAAGCCACATTACAACAGTGTAGCCACTATGGTGAAGATACTGGAGGATAAAGGCTTCCTGGGTCATGAAGCTTATGGTAATACTTTTT
The DNA here is from genome assembly GCA_966424055.1 of uncultured Deminuibacter sp. GTDB lineage: Bacteria > Bacteroidota > Bacteroidia > Chitinophagales > Chitinophagaceae > Deminuibacter. The sequence goes on from CBJLMB010000031.1 coordinate 63,925, forward strand.
GTTATTACCCCATTATTTCAAAAGAAGCCTACCAGCGTTATGCGATGAAAGATATTGTGAGTGAGTATTTCGATAATTCCTATCCCAGCATGCTGGCATTTTTTGCCAAAGAGCAGCAGCTGTCTGAGAAGGACCTGAAAGAAATTCTTAAACTTATTAAATCATCCAAACAATGATGCCCTACATTCTGCATGCCGCCTTACTGCTAGCAGTTGGCTTCCTGTTTTACAAACTGCTGCTACGGAAGGAAACATTTTACCGTTTGAACAGGTTTGTGTTTGTATGCTGCCTGTTGCTTTCCTTCATATTACCGCTGCTGACCATCCCGCAGCACTGGTCGCTGAGAAATGATGCATCAACTGCTGAAATGCCTGTGCTTCCTGTGTATACAGATAATACAGCAACAGAACAAACGTCCAGCAGCCCGGTTGTTGCAGCACCGCTTCCTGCAACAGAACAGGTAGTGCACAGCAGTTCTAACCATACCGGTTCATGGCTGGCATTTGCCCTTAAATGGAGTGTGTACCTGTACTGGCTGGGTGTGGGCATATTTGCACTCAACCTGCTGCTTCAGCTGGCTGTATTGTTTTACCAGGCTTATACCAGGCCTGCCATACGCGACGGCCGGTTCCGCATAGTAGAGCTGTCGACAGATAAAGCGCCCTGCTCATTCGGCAACATCATCTTCATCAATCCCGAAAAATACGATTGGGAAACCTATAACCAGATACTGTTGCATGAAAAAACACATATCCGCCAATGGCATAGCCTGGATATTATGCTTGCAGAACTGGTACTGGTGTTCCAGTGGTTCAATCCCTTTGCCTGGCTTTACCGGAAAGAGATGGAAAACAACCTGGAATTTTTAACCGATGATGTAGTACTGTATCGCAACGATATAGAAAAAACAAGTTACCAGCTCAACCTGCTTAAAGTAGCTGCCCCGCATTTTCCCCTACGGATCACCAACAACTATAATCAATCACTGCTCAAAAAACGTGTTATTATGATGAACACAAAAAGATCAAACCTCCATACCATGTGGAAATATTTTATACTACTGCCGGTTTGGGCAATACTGGTGTGTGCGCTCAATAAACCTGTAGCACAGCCCCTGCACACGATGGCAGCTAAAAACGATGACAAGCCAGTGGAACAATTTGATAAAACACAGTCTGGAGCTGATAGATCGGAAGGCCTTTGGTTTGCAACGGTTAAAGAAGATAAAGTGCGGATTGAATTTAAAAGCAATGACGATGACCATAATTGGTCGAGCAACACTGATTTCCTGAAAAGCGAACTTTCGTCTTTACCCATAGACCAGAAAGCAGATTTCACTATCCGCAGGGAAGCCGGTACCGTTTTATTCAACGGGAAATTTGACGGAGACCAGGGCTATGGTCATTATAAATTCACGCCCGATAAAACCTACAGCGATTATATTCAAAGCGAACACATCAGCCATGTGGAAGAGCAGGACCTGTTCACTTTTTTCCTCATCAATATCAGCAAAGATTATATTGCCATGCTGAAAAAGAACGGTTTTAAAGAATTAAGCAAAAACGAGCTGATCCCCCTGGCTGCGCTGAAAGTAGATGAACCTTTTATCAAATCATGGAAAGACAATGGATACGACCTCACCGCCCACCAGCTGGTCACTGCCAAATCGTTGAAATTAGACCGCGCTTATATAGAAGAAATACGCCAGTCGGGTTACAAAGATATATCGTTCAACCAGCTTGTCAGCTTCAAAGCACAAGGTATCACCGGTGCCTATATCAGCAGTTTGCGTAAGGCCGCACCGGCACCATCAGGCAGCAACAGTGATGCAGGCGCTTTGCCCCCACCCGGGCAGTTAAGTGCTTACAAAGCGATGAAGATCGATTCTACTTATATCAGTTCACTGGCTGCACAAGGTTACCACAACCTTTCGCACAGTGATCTCACAGCCATGAAATCGTTGAACATTACACCGGAATACATCAATGGCTTTACCGCCATCGGTTATAAAGATATCCCGGTGCATTCACTGATCTCTTTCAAATCGCAGAATATTACACCGGAGTTTATCAAAAGCTTTGAAGATGTAGGTTTCAAAAACCTGCCCTTGAACGACCTTAACGCTATTAAATCGCTTAATATCACGCCGGCTTTTATCAAAAGCTTCCAGGACCTGGGTTATAAAAATATGTCCATTCACAACCTGATACCACTGAAAACGCTGAACATTACACCGGATTTTATCAAAGGGTTTAAAGATCTTGGGTTCGATAATATTTCACTGAGCGAACTGCCTGCTTTAAAATCAACAGGCGTAACACCCGAGTATGTGGCCGCAATGAAACAAAAAGGGTTCAATTCGAAAGACCTGCATAAATATATCCAGCTGAAAACGGCTTTTAACTAGCTGTGTAAAAACAACCGACAGTTATAACGGCGTTTAAATTGCTAACTGCCGGAATAAAAACGTCTGCAATACACCAGGTAAGTCAGTAGTACCTGGTATGCTGCAGGCGTTTCTTTTTACCAGGCAAGAATAACAGCAACGGCAACATTATATATACAGCTGCACACTGCATTTAATAGTGATTGGATAAAAAGTATTGCTTACACAGTCGGAATTTCTACCTGGATCAATGCAATGTAAAAATCGCATAATCGGGCGGCAGTACACTTCGCCCAGATTATTCAAACCTGTATTCATGTAATTTCAGTCGCAAAATTTGTATGGCCCTATGCTTTGCGCTATATATTGACTTGGCATTTGTTTTTAATGCATCTGCAATCTCTTGAACTGTTTTTCTTTCTATATAAAAAAGGAACATAATCGTTCTTAGATAAACCGGCAGGTGGTTGATACTATTATACATCAAACAGATTTTTTTAGTCAACATAGATCCTTCGTGGTTATTTTCCTCAACCATGTCCTCTATCGGAATAGGAGATATCCGCCATCTATTGAGGCGCCGGGCTCTGTCGATTATTGCATTTCTAACGCAAGCGTAAATAAATGCTTCAATATTCTTAGGGGGTGTGCTTTTTCTGCTCCATAGCTCCATAAATACATCCATTAAAACATCTTCTGCTTCTTCTTTACTGCCTAATTTGTTTTTTGCCCAATAATATAGTTTCAACCTGATGCCATTATATAATTCCATAAACATTGCCTCATTCATCTCCACCTGTGCCTGTTGTTGAACAATTGAGCAATGGACATCTTTTTCGGAGCTATTCGTTTGACTATGATACATTATCAAGACATTTAGACTGATACTACAAAGGCAAGTTAAAAAAATCACGTATCCGGTCGAGTGGTAAACTTCCATTTAAATTATCCATCCATCAAAGAGTGAGTAATTATCTTACGGTCTGTAAGCTGTTTATCGAATAAAGCAAAAGCTAGTGCATTAGTTCTCCAAGTTTCCTTTCCAGCGCTTTACCCCGGAGATTTTTAGCAATGATCCTACCGTTCTTATCCAGCAGGAAGCTACTCGGGACAGCGGTAACAGTATATAACGCGGCAACAGGGCCTCCATAGCCATTGAGATCGCAGACATTTTCCCAAGTATACCCATCATGAAGAATGGCGTTTTTCCATTGTATGGTATTTTTATCAATAGAGACACTTACTATCGCAAATCCTTTATCCTTATATTGATTGTATAACCTGACTAAAGTAGGGCTTTCTTCCCGGCAAGGAGCACACCAGGATGCCCAAAACTCAACCAATGTGTATTTACCAAGATAGTCTTTAAGATCGATTTTTTTACCTGCCGTATCGGTTGAAACAAAATCCGGTGCTATTGCACCAATAGCAACCCGTTTAGTGGCATTGATCTTATTGACCAGTTGCCGGGTAAGATTATAATTGGGATATTTTTTCAGAAAGATCAACTCCATCTGATCCATCAGTGCTGTATCGGCTTCTGAATTCCAGCGAATACTATGATGTATTGCCGCAAGCGAATTAATAAAAAAGGGTTGTTCCACCCATTGGGCCAGCTCTGCTTTGTAATTCTGAGAAGCTTTTTCATGTTCCATATTCCAGTATTCGACCCTTTCTTTGTTACCAGTTTTAGCCGCAACTGCCGAGGAATCGTAGGTTCGTTTTAAATATTTATTGAATAGCACTTTCCTGTTCGCTTCATAATCTATAAGATATTGTGTTTCCTTTGAGCCCCTAACCTGAATATGGTCTTTGCTGATATTAAGACGGATATTGTCACCTGGTTTTGCCAATACTTGAACAAGACTTATATTGTCTGCTTCCAGATCATAAACCCTAGGCTCTTTTAAAGGAATCGTCAGGATAAAGGTACCATTCTGCCCGATGTCGGTTTGCTGCACCAGGGTGTCATTCCGGTTCTCATAATTGATCAGGGTAAGCTTGATCGATTTGCCGAAAAAATCTGCTGAAACTTTGCCGGTAATAATTGCCTGCTGTGCAGTTACACCCATTGATATCAATAGCAAAATAATGAGCATGCTTATTGTAACAGTACTATTTATTTTTCCCTTTGAAGAATAATATGGTATCATGATAGCATTTTTACAAACGAATAATAAAGTAAAGAATAATTCATCGGCAGACTTTCGAAGGAATGCAGAACTGAGATACGGCGGAATGCTGGTACATGACATATCATTTTTTGAATAAAAACTGCGGAAGCCGCTGCATCATCAAAGAAAAACTTTGCGTTTAACGTTATGCTATTGTCAATCCAAAAGAGGTATTTGCCGAAAGGATACGATTTAATCCCAGCATTTTCAGTGTAATGTAATACCTATTCCTTCGCTCAACACCATAATCAGGGCTTTGCCAATCAAGATTTCCAAAGCAACTTGAACTAATATTCTGTCGTCCATAGCCCACTAAAATAAGGACAGATACGTGTATATTTCGTTAAATACTGAATCACTCCGAATAGTCCAACCCAGGATAGCATATTACCTGATTTAGAATATGCAACCGCTCAAACTTCTTTTGCTTTGCGCTGCTTAGCAAAATATCCTGCCTGTCTGGAAATAAATGCTCGCCTGTGTAGTTCATGGAAGGAGAATAAATGACCAGCAAACGGGTTGCCGCACAGGTTATTTCAGAATCAGTGAAGCGCTGATATTTTGCTGCACCGCGTTTGGATCGTCTTTGTATTTGGAAGGACATTTCATCAGGATATCCTTACAGTCAAAAAGTCCATCTTTTACCCGACCTTTTAAAACCAGGCGTTCAGTTTTCTCCATATCGGTGGGCTTGGTATTATGATACACTACCTTAATCGTATTGCCCAGCATATCAGTAGCCACAAAGCTGAGGTAGTTGGGATCCTTTGCCGGATCGTACTGCAATGGCTGGGTTTTATCAACCTTAGCAATCAGGTGTACAAACTTCCCTTCTTTCTGCCAGGCTGAAACAATAGTATCGTAGGTGGATGTATCACCCATAAAACTGATCAGAACAGCGATAGCCACTGCAACCAGCACCAATGCTGCAATATGTGTTTTCTCCATATCCTGTATTGATAAATTTTATATTAGATAAATTCCGGTGCAAAAATAGTTACGCAACGCCCCCCTGCTTCGCAAAAAAACAGGACAATTCATGGTATCTATTATACAGTTCGTGGCAATTTTATTTTACGCAATAAGATTGGTACTCACTTTGCTCGGTCCAAAACAGTATAAGTTTAAGCAGCTGCTTTGTGCTCTATTCTTATGATAAACACTTCTTTTTATAGCTATCCGGCACAAAGCATACCAACACCAGATGCCAAACCGGCATATAGTGATGCCATTTATTAACCAGGCAAATTTTTATACGCAGGTTTAATTACAACTGCATTCTGTTGTTGTAATTAAACAGGTAATTTCTAAGAAAAAAGGCCCGGTAGAAACCAGGCCCGTTATTAATGCACGTGAGAAAAACTTAAGTGTTATTTTTTAATATCATCTGTGGTAATACCTCTTTTACGGCTGGTGCTTTCAGACAGTTTGCCGAAGCTCCATTTAACATTCAGGCCGATATTCCTGAACACAAAACTGTTGGAAGTGGTTTGAATAAAGTTTTTGTCTTTAAATTCTCTTTTGAACGTAAAATAATGCTGCAGAAAATTGCCTGCCCGCAGGGAAATACGCAGCTGGTTTTTAAATAATTTATAGGTGAGGCCGGCATCGTACCAGTAGTTGAACGGGTATTTGCCCTGTAACTGGATAGGCGACTGCCAGAAGCCTGCACTGTTGTAAAACGATAGTTTTTTGGTCAGGTCGAATGTGTTGCTCAGGTTACCATTGCCGCTTAAGCCACTGTTTGTTTGGGATGGATCGTTGCGGTTCTTGATAAAATTATATTGTATACCGGCATTGGCATTCAGGGTCCATATTTTCCATATCTTAAAATTCATATTGGTATTAAGGGCCGTGAACCGGTTCTCTCCTGCATTATAGGGAACGGTGGCAGCAACGCCCGTGATATTGTCGAATGTTGTATACTGCACAATCTGTGTATTGCAAAAGTTCTGTGACAGCCGCACATTGATGCTATTGCTGTTTTTAAAATAACTGTACCCTACTTCCAGCGAATGTGTCACTTCCGGTTTGAGGTGTGGATTGCCGTAGTTGATATTCAGGGTATCGGTATTGTTTACAAAAGGATTCAGATCCCAGATATAAGGCCTCCTCAAACGCTTACTGTAGCTGAAAGAAAGATCATGTTTTTCTTTGAACTTCCTTGACAGATACACAGAAGGAATAAAATTGAAATAATCCTGCCGCAATGATTGTCCTGCAGTTTCAAACTCACCTTTCACCGAAGTATGTTCCAGCCTGCTGCCCAGTTTCATATTCCATTTCTGCAGATGGAACTGGTAGGTAAAATAGGCGGCCATTATATCCTGGTTATAATGAAAGTGATCTGTATTACCCGGGTCAGGCATATATTTATCCGTTACAGAACTGCGGAACATACTTTCATAATCAGCAGCGGCACTCCGGAAAATGCCTTTGGCTCCCAGCTCCAGCTTCTGCTTGTTTTTAAACGGCAGCACCAGGTCTGTCTGCACAGTGATCTGCCTGTTGGGTGACTGGTTATTGTTTATAATAAAACGGTTGCCGGTAGTAGCATACTGGTCGCTGATAGCATAATTATTGTCGCGCGAAAACTGCTGGTTCAGTTTTACCGACCATTCTTTTTCTTCCTTCCCTTTGAACTTGTGTATAAAATCAAGCCCTATATCATTCCAGGGATAACGCCAGCTGCTATTGTCTTTCATGGTACTTCTTGCCGTATCTGCCAGGTCGGCACTGATCACTGCTACCTGCCTGCTGCGTTCATTACTGCCGTGGTTGCTGCCAAAATTGCCATACATGCTTACGGTATTCAAACTGTCAATATCATAGCTCAGTTCAGTTGTACCGTACTGCCACCTGTACCTGTTGCCAAATAAGCCGTCCAGTGTACGTTGTGCGTAAGCGTCCGGCACCAGCGCAGTGGTTACAGTGCGTGTTTGCACATTTTGGTTGCGGCCTCCGCCCATGCCAAAATAGCCGGTAAAACCTATTTTCCCGTATTTCACATTCAGGGAAGCGTTTTCATTAAATGAGTTCATCGAACTATAAAAGCTTCCTATGCTGGCATTGTACCCTGCTACTTTTTTAGTAGTGATAATATTGATAATACCTGCAACACCTTCTGCATCATATTTAGCAGACGGAGTAGTGATCACCTCTATTTTTTTGATCGCGCTTGCAGGCAATGATTTCAGCGCTTCTTTCGGATCTTTCGCGAAAATGCCTGATTCCTTGCCATTCAGCAGTATTTTAAAATTAGACTGTCCTTTCAGCTGGATATTACCATCCCCATCTACCGATACAAAAGGCGTTTTGCGCAGTACATCTATCGCCATCTGTCCATCTGATGAAACATCTGCATCCACATTGTACACCAGCTTATCATCATTTTTCTCTACCAGCACCTTGCGCACACCGGTTACCTGTACACCAGCCACATTATTTTCTGCCGGTGAAAGCAGCAGCACCGGGGGAATGCCGCTGCCCACAGGTAGTCTCAGTTCTTTATAAGCCGTGTGCACCACTGATAGTTCGTATTTAACTGTGTCTTTTATTGTCAATGAAAAAGAGCCATCGTCTTTGCTGATCACCTGTTGCAAAGGTTTATCAGTTTGCTGCAGCCTGAACAATGCAACGGTAGCAAAAGCAACCGGTTTCCCTGTCGCACTGTCTGTAAGCCTTGACTGCAGCTTTTGCTGGGCCCGGGCCGAAAGGGTAAAGCACAACAGGGTTAAAATACAAGTGTAGACAGTTTTCATAAACACGCGGTTTGGCTACGTTTAGTTATAAAGAATCGTTTTCAAAAGATGGATACCTCAGCGTTGAAAAAAGGTTTCATTATTTTTTGGGTTCAGGCAATAAAATTCCCTTTTGAAAAAAAATCTTCAAAAAAAACAACGTTAATGGTATTAAACTTAATGATAACAGTTTTCCGGTTCCCTTAGCCGGCGCTATTGACCGGAAAGGGGAAAATCATTCCGCAGTGCATATATAAGATAGTCCAGGTTACCCGTTATACCCAAGTTAAAAGCAGGTGGTGGCTGGTAATTAACGCCCGGCTGATAGCTGTGAGCTGCAAGGAATTTTTTTGTGCCGCAACCTGGTTAAAAGATCAGTAATCTTTGTTTATTTAAAATCTACCGTGCAGGAATTACAAGTGATGGAGAATCTTGTTCCTTTGCCATCGCCTACCTGTGCGGTAAAATGAGGGGGTGTATCGTCGTCTGAATTTAAAAAGCTACGGTTAACCAAAACCTGTCCCCCGCTTCTGTTCACAGTAATTCTTGATCCGGTACCGCGACTGCCATTACCAACCAACGAATCTGTTTTATTACCGGTGGCCGAACTGCTTTGGTCAGCATCTATAACCGGCTTCTTCTCAAAAGAAGCATATACCGTATTGTATTTGCCCTGCATATCTACGCTGAATGCCTTCAAATCGCGAACAGGCAGGCGCAGGTCGGCATATTTATTATTTATTTTGATGCTTTCAGTTGAAGTGGCGATGTTGCGCAATTTAATATCGGCATTGGCGCCATCCACGTCCAGTGATTTTTTCAATGTATTGATACGCAGGCTGCCGTAAGCTTTGCGTCCCTGTAAACTACCGGCTTCATCGATATCATAATCATCGTTGGTACTGCGTATAGTGGCATCCTTCAAAGATGCCATTTCTATGGCAGCATATTTACTGTCTATATCCAGCCTGTCAATATTTTTAGCAGTGAAATGGCCGCTGGTGATCTCGATCTCTGCGTTCTTCACATTACCTACCAATATATTACCGTATTTGCTGCGTGCTGTTAAGCGGTCAATATCGCCGGCTTCAATATTTCCGCTGGTGGAGATCAGTTTGGCGGCGGCTATATTACCATCCAGTTTCAGGCTGCCGTATTTGGTTTCTGCTTCCAGCCGGGCATCACCGGGAACATATATGGTGATCACCCGTTTGGCACCGCGGTTGAGCCCTGCAGCACGGCCATCGCCATCAAAAAGTACCACACCGCCGTTGCTGCCAGAATAACTATACGAAGAAACGCCTTGCCTGGCAAGTATGCGCACACTGCTGCCCAGTGTTTTAACAGAGATATTCAATCGCTCGAACCAATCCTCATCTTTCAGGTCAGAGCCACCTGAAACACTTATTTTAGCAGATACTTTCACCTTGGGCTGATCCCAGGTTTTTATTTCCAGTGATCTTGATTCTGTTTCGATAAGGATATCGGCATTTTTGCCAACGCTTATTTCCTGCTGAATTTCCTTTTCAGCAAATTCTTTCTTCGCATTTCTTTCCTGCGTATTTCTTTCCTGGCCGCCGCCTGTTATATTGCCACTTTCCTGGGCAATCAGCATATTTCCCGAAAGCAGGGCACATAAGGATAAAGAGAGGTATTGCCATTTTCTCATACGATCACACATTTAGATATTCATAAAATCCGGGGCCGCAGCATTGTCGGGCTGTTGGTTTTTCCGGTAATATTTGTTGGTTTTATTGATCTCGTTCTGCAATTGTTTCAGCACATTTATTTTTTGCTGGTAAATATTGATCAAAGCCTGCATCCTGTCGTCACTAAGGCCATTGTGCTGTATACTTTTTTTCAGTGATTGCTCATCTTCATCCAGCTGGTAAAACTGCTTTTTAAAATCGCTGAAATAATCTGATCTTTCAGTGTATAATGGTGTAGAACGAACTTTATCGAGTTGCAAACTGATGATCTGAATAAAACTTGATTCCAGGTTATGCAGCATAGAAGCTTCCGTAGCTTTTTCCCTGTTCTCCTGCGGTGATGGTACAGAAGGCACCCCTCCATTCCTTACGCTGCTACCAGTTGAACTGTTTTCATTTTGCCCGGTGTTTTTGGCTACCGCATCTTTTTCCGGTGTAGCGGGGCTAGCCTCCGGTTTATCCTGTGCGGTTTCTGTTTTTACAGCCGGTGCTTCCTGCTGCTGTTTGCCGGCGATCGCATTGTTTTTTTGAACAGGCACCACCCACCAGAGCAATAATCCCAGCAATGCTGCAATACATGCTGCTGCCAGCCATCGCCGGTAATGCAGTGGTATCACTGGTTTGGAAGCTGCCGGTATGAGACTGGCTTCCATTTTTTTCCATACCTGGTCGCGCGGCAGGTCGGTATCCAGCTCATGGGCGTTTTCACGCAGATATGTTTTAAAGCGATCCATTGGCGATTAATTTTTGGGTCAACCTTTCTTTCAGCAGCTGGCGGGCACGCTGGTACTGGCTTTTACTGGTAGATTCAGTGATACCCAGCACCTCGGCCACTTCGCGGTGGGTATAATCTTCCAGCACATATAAATTGAATATCTGCCGGCACCCGTCGGGCAGTGCTTTTATTTCCTGCTGCATCAGCTCAAAAGGCACCGAGGTCCACCATTCATCCGAAACATCCGAAGGTTCGGCACCCTTATAATGCTCATCCCATTCGTTCCAGTAAAACCGTTGTTTGGAATGACGGATACATTCATTGACCACTATTTTGCGCAGCCATCCCCCGAACTGCTGTTCTTCTTTCAGTTGCTGGAGCTTCTGGAATGCGATCATAAATGCCTCCTGCAAGATATCTTCGGCATCATTACGTGTTCCGGCCATACGGATGCAGATATTGAACATTGCCCTGCTGAACTGGTGGTACAGACTGGCCAATGCCTCTTTATTACCCGTCCGGGCTTTTCTCACGATTGCCGTTAGTATATTTTGCTCCTGTTCCAAAGTGTTTACTGATACTAAGAGCTAAAATTTGGAAAAAGGTTGGAAAGAAAGGAAAATATTTTTTTTACCCCAGTATTCCGGGCCGCCGCAGCCCGGGATGAACAAAAAAACGCGGTCTGTCGACCGCGTTTTACCTTGTTGCGTACCAAAAAGCACGAATATGATAGATTTTTTCTCGCAGAATGCGCGAAATACGCAGAAAGAAGCAATTCAAGCTGCCAGGGGGGAATCGTCAGTCGTGATCGTCATTCGTGAGTGATATCGAGAAACGAGAAGCGAGAAACGACATACTCTAATTACCAATCCCCTTTTCCTACCAATCAACCCTTCAACCCTTCAACCAATCAACTAACCCACATATCCCAATTCCCTATTCCTACAACCCAACCAATGCCGCGAGTGGCGAGTAGTGCTAACGCACCGTGAATCGCGAGTTTTTTCGTGAGTGATATCGAGAAACGAGAAGCGAGAAACGACATATTCTAATTACCAATCCCCTTTTCCTACCAATCAACCCTTCAACCAATCAACTAACCCACATATCCCAATACCCTATTCCCTCTTCCTACAACCCAACCAATACCGCGAGTGGCGAGTGGTGCTAACGCACCGTGAATCG
>CBJLMB010000032.1:0-74277 GCA_966424055.1 uncultured Deminuibacter sp.
GGTTTAACGTGGGGGTGAAGCAGTTCAAAGGTTCCCGAGGGTTCATTGTCAAGACTAGAAAATATATTCAACGTTAAACCTTAAACCTTCAACGTTAAACTTTTAAACCTTGAACGGTTCCAGGGTTTCATTGTTCCAATAAACAAACTAGCGATGGAGGACTAGAAACACCCTCAACGTTAAACCTTAAACCTTCAACGTTAAACATCGTACATCCCACATCGTACTTCGTATATGGCAAGGGTTCAAGGTTTAACGTTTCAGGTTTAACGTGGGGGTGAAGCAGTTCAAAGGTTCCCGAGGGTTCATTGTCAAGACTAAAAAATATATTCAACGTTAAACCTGAAACCTTCAACGTTAAACTTTAAACGTTAAACGTTAAACCTTGAACGTAAAACACCTACGTACGGTCAGCACCCATTTATTTTACCACAGGGAATGCCACCACGCGTACTTTGGTGCAACCATAGGGGATCAGGGTTATATTTTCTGTTCTGTCTGCTACTTCACCGCGGTAAATACCGGTTCTGTCGTTCACCGGCTGGTAAGAAACGCCATTCACTGCACGCCATCCGGGTATCAGTTTTGCTGATACTTTGATCTGTAAGGGGGCATGCTGCTGGTTCCATACAAATTTATCATCAACAGGTTTCACCACATCCAGTTTCATTTCTTTTTCGGGTTCGGCAACAGCATCGCGCAACAGGCCGTAGTTCCAGCTGGCAGTGGGGTAAACGCTGTAATATTCGCCTTCCCGCTTATCGTAGCCTTTTTCCCATCTTTCTCCCAGCTTTAGAGCATATACCAGCGGCCCTCTTTCTACAGCTCTTGAATTGCCACCCCATACGGTTGTTTGTATTTCCATAGGCAGCTGTAGTACCAGCTCATCACCGGATTTCCAGGGACGGTAAAGCGTGAGCAGTGTGCCTGCTTTTCCTGTTTGCAATACTTTACCATTGAGCGTAACTGTGCCTTCTTTACACCAGGCGGGCACACGCAGTTGTAAGGGAAATACAACCGAGCTGTCCATTTTCAGTTTGAAGTGGATATCGTTACCAAACGGATAATCGGTCTGCTCTTCAATAGCAACTGTTTTGGCATTGTTGCCTACCGGTGCAGTAACCGTTGAAGGGCCATAGGTCAATGCTGCCAGTCCGCCGGTAGCAGTGCTGTACCATAAATGCGAAGTGTATTTGGTCCAGCCCTGGTGCATATTAGCAAGGCAGCAGGTATAGCCGCTGCGCATACCCAATACATTGCACATTTGCCGTTCAAAAGGCAGGGAAAAATCGAATACACCTTTGCTGATCTGGATCTGGTTGGCTATTTGAAAATACTGCTTGTTGTTGTAATCATCGGTGGTTTGGGCGGGCAGCGCATTAAAAGCCAGTTTTTCCAAGGCATCTGCATAACTGGCATCACCGCTGAGCTCGATAATTTTTTCCAGTGAATACATGTTCTCCACAATAGCACAGAGCTCTGTGCCATGTGCGGGATCGTTGCCGTTGAGGTCCTCATCTCCCGAAAAACAACCCATCGGCAAGCCATGCACCATGGTGAGGTTATGATAGCTTCTTTTCAGGTTTAGCAATAATTGTTTATCGCCGGTGCGCTGGTAGGTAACTGCGGGTGATTTAAGGCCCATCGCCACATTCACGGCATGCCGGTTCATGAGGGTATCGCTGTTGCGGTAATTGGTGGTATTGATGATCCACCAGTCATCGCCAAACCAGCGGCTCCAGGGATAGGACTGCTTTTCGATCTGTGTAGCCAGTGACAGCAGCGATGTATCGCGGGTGATACCGAACAGCCATTGTGCCATCATTATATTTTCTGTTCCGCGTGCAGGCGCCCATTCAGAACAGAAATTCAATGGTGTATTGCGGAGTGTGGTGAGCTGGTAATGAAAATATTTCTGCATGAAAGGGATCACCCTGGGGTCTTTCGTGGCCATATAATATTGCTGCAATACCTTCAGCATGACCATCCTGGGCCACCAGTCTTCTCCTTCCTTGCTGTGTGCCACATCCACCAGCCGGCCGGTGAGCAGCTCCCAATGCGTATAAGGGCCAAAATAGCCGCTGGGGCGTTGGTGGGCGATCGTCCAGTCGATATATGGCTGTATCTTTTCCTTCAGGTTATCATCTTCAAGCTGGAAAGCCAGTGGTACGGCGCCATCCAGCCAGTAAGGTGTTTCTTCACCGCCATCGCCGCCGCCGCCAAGCCAGCCATTGTCGTTGCGCAGGCGGTCGTACACCTCATCCAGGTGGCCTGATGTGCCGTCGCGCATAATCTGCAGCTGGTGCAGCAGCCAGCCCTGCGGTTTCACTGCGCCAATGGGCAGCTCGAGATATACCGGTGAAGTAACCAGTGACTTAACGGAATGATCTTCCCTGGAATTATTTCCGGGAAAGACAGGACCTGCGGGTTTAAAGGAGCTGAGCAACCAAACGCTCAGAAGGGTTAAAAAAAACTTCATTCTCATACACGATATCTGTTTTTAACAGTCTCGGCCCACCTTATTGACCAGATCTGCTGTTAATGACTGCCTATTGATAATCCGGGTTTTGTGTCAGCTTCGGATTCGCATTAATGATCAGCTGTGGAATCGGAAACACGGCCCGGTATTTCCCGTTCGGTTTGTGTGATAACCAGCTTTTACTGGTAAAAGTACCAAAACGGATCATATCCCTTCTGCGACAAGCTTCCCATGCAAATTCCCAGCCGAGTTCGTCGTACAGGCCGCCGAACGCTACCGGTGTTGTATTGCCCTTGTCGGTGATATTGTATTTTTCAACGTAGCCCCAGTTATACCTTGAATCTCGGGTAAGATCGGCTGCCGTTACAGTTGCTTTGGCGGGATTATTTTTAAAGTTACGGGTTCTTATCTGAGTAACAAGCGCAGCGGCATCGGCGCTGTTGCCTGTGCGCAACAGGCATTCTGCTTTCATCAGCAGCACCTGGGCATAACGGAAAAACGGGAAATCATTACTGAGATCGCGTTTGGCACCAGGCTTTACTTCAAATTTATTTATCCTGTAGCCTTCTGCCTCACCAGTATACAGTCCATCGGGCAAGCTATCGGTAAATAGTAATGGTTTGCCTGAAAGATCATAAGAGCCGGTGAGGGGTGTTACACCATCTGCCGCATATTGGGGGCCCATCAGCCAGGTATATGCCAGCCTGCCATCGGCCGTATCGTAGGTGCGGATAAATTGCGGTATGCCCTTGGCACTGCCCGCACCATAAGGGGTGGATTGCAGGTTGTATTTCATCCGCAATGCAGCATGCCAGGAATACATTTCCACATAAAAACCGGTGGCCAGTATTTCATCGAAAGGTATGGCAAAAATAATTTCCGGCGAACTGTTGTTATTGGTTACAAAATTATCGCGGTAATTGGGGGCAAGATTGTATTTACCGCTGGCGATGATATCGTTGCATTGTGTAAGGCAATCGTTCCAGTGGGCTTCGCCTGTGTATACCTGCGCATTCAGGTATATATTGGCCAGTAATGCTTTGGCCGCCCATTTATTGAAACGGCCATACAGTTTGTCGCTTTTTTCTTCTCTTAAATCGGGCATCGCGCTGTTGATCTCGTTCACAATGAACTGGTATATTTCTTTACGGTTTATTTTTTGTGTGAGCGTTTTGCTGGTGGATGTATCCAGCGGCGCATCGCCGAAATTGTCGCAGATCAGCCAGTAATAAAATGCGCGGGCTACGCGCATTTCTGCAATAGCGGCTTTTTTATCTTCACCGGTGGGTGCAGGTACTTTGTCGCTGGTGAGCAAACTAAGTACATTATTGGCATGGAGAATACCGGTATAGGGTTTTACCCAGGTATTGGTTACCTGGGTCTGGTCAGCATTCCAGGTATGCAGGTGCATGCGTTTATAAATACCGCCATCATCCCAGCCCGAGGCATTGGCTGGCATCACCACTTCATCTGAAGAGGCTTCCTGCGCCATATAAAAATCCTGTTCGCCCCACATGCTGCGCATGTTGGCATATACCTTACCGATCAGCGGGAAATAATCTTTCGCGCTGTACTGGTAGTTTTCCTGTGTGATGGAAGAATAAGATTCTTCATTCAGCGCTTTCTTACAGCCTGTAAGAAAGCCAGCTGCTAAAATATACAGAACGAACAACTGTTTCATCTGTTAATATTTGTTTTAGTTGCCAGATGGAACCGCGCACGGATATTTGCTGAGAGAAAACAATGATCATGCCCGGTTTCCTTATGGCCTCTGATTGTTTATTGAATGGTGATATTGGCCCCCAGTGTGAATGTGCGGGTAGAAGGATAGCGGTTACGGTCATCTACACCAGGTGCCAGTCCGCTGATGCTTACTTCCGGGTCGATGCCTTTGTAGCCGGTAAAAGTGAAAAGGTTCGAGCCCGATGCATACATGCGAAGCCCTTTGATATGCCTGCCACTGGTTTTTACATGATAACCCAATGTGATATTGTCTATTTTCCAATAGCTGCCGTTTTGTACAAAATAGCTCAGGTACTGCAGCTCCTGGTTATCGGCGAGCGGTCTTTTACCATACACATTATCGTATGCGCTGCGCAGCAGGTTGCCCCGTGTAAGCATAACGGGTACACCATAGAACATCTGCGCCATGTTCAGTATCTGGAAGCCGAATGCGCCCCGCATAATAATGCTGAGGTCGAACTGACGGTAGCTGAGGGTATTGTTCCAGCTGAGATAGTGTTTGGGCAGGCCATTGCCCAGTATGGTTTTGTCTGTGGGCTGCTGCTGTGCAATAGGTTTGGGATGGCCATCGGCTCCCTGGATAATCCAGTGACCATCATTGTCGATATCTATCGATTTATACCCATAAAAATTACCCACCGGTTGACCAATCTGTACACGGTGTGTGGATGCCTGTATAGGCTCGCCAGTTGACCCCGCATCAAAATAACCGGCTTTCAAAGAAAACTGGTCATTGGACAAAGCAACCACTTTGTTGCTGTTGGTAGAATAGTTGATGGTGCTGTACCATTGAAAATGTTTTCCTTCAACAGGCACAGCATTCAATTGAATTTCTATACCCTTGTTCTGCATAGTGGCGGCATTGGCAAGAATAGTAGGGAAAAGATAGGGTGGTGTAGGTACACTGTATTCGAAGATGAGATCGGTCACGGTTCTTTTATACACATCTATCGTACCGCTCAGGCGGTCGTTCCATAACCCGAAATCCAGGCCGATATTGCCTTCTTTCTTTTTTTCCCAGCGCAGGTCGGGATTGGGGTTCTGCGAAGGCCCCAGCACCTGTACCCAGCTGCCATTGACAAAAGCATTAGAGCCAAAATCGATGGTATTAAGTGAGCGGTATACCGGTGCAGGCTCTGTTCCGGTAATACCATACCCTGCACGTATTTTCAGCTGGCTGAAAATACGTGATCCTGACAGGAAATCTTCTTTGAGGATATTCCAGCCAACAGATACTGCCGGAAAATTGCCATACTTGTGATTGGCCCCAAATTTCGATGAACCCTCCCGCCGGATACTTGCAGACAACAGGTATTTTTCACTGAAATTGTAATTCAGCCGCAGAAAATACCCCAGTAGTGTGGACTTTTGTGCATAGCTGTATTCCACCGCTTCGCCGCGGGTGAGCGCTTTGCCGGTGCCCATGTTGTTATAAGAATAAAAATCGGTGGGGAAATCCCAGTTCTGCATATAATAATTTTCTGAAAACAATTTCCGCCAGCTATACCCGGCCAGTACGGAAAGATTGTGTTTACTGAACATTTTATTGTATTGCGCAGTTGCTTCCACAATATCATCGGTGCTTCGCGTGGTGCCGCGGGAGGCATAGCCGTTTTTGCCATCCCGGACAGTGGAAATATGTTGTTTGGTTTCGTAATAACCGCGGGTACTGTTGATTTCATCATGTGAGCCCATCAGTTTCAGGGTAAGATTACTGATGGGGATGTAGCTTAGCGAGCCATAGGTGCGCAGATCGGTGTTCCTGTTTTTGCCTTTGGTTTCTTCCAGCAGGGATACGGGGTTTACATAGTCGGTTTTATCCGTATGCTGTGTCCAGGTACCATCTGGGTTGCGTACAGGATCGGTCGGGTTATAAGTATAGGCATTGCGGTAAATATCGCCACGGTAGTTGCTGTTTTCCCCTTCTGCAAAATAATGCTGCAGGTAGCCGCTGATATTGCCGTTAAATTTCAGCTTGCCGTTAAACATGGAATGATTGATTTCAAGCCTGGGATAAAACAGGGTATTGTCTGTTTTTTTGATAATACCGTTCAGGCTGCGGTATTCCAGGCTTACAATATAGTTGGATGTTTTATTGCCTGCTTTTAAATGCACGCTATGCACCTGTGATAGGGGTGTTTGGGTTATTTCGTTCAGCCAGTTAGTGCTGGCACCATAGTCCATGGCACCGGGTTTGTTCTGTGCCACCAGCTGGTGGTAACCGGTTGCATCAAACACATCCAGCTTTTTTGAGATGGACTGGATAGTCGCATAACTGCTGATGTCAACAGTGGGCGGCATTTCGCCGGTTACTTTTTGGGTGGTGATAAGAATAACACCATTGGTGCCGCGTGTGCCATAAATAGCAGCAGCTGAACCATCTTTCAGCACATCAATGCGGTCGATGTCTTCTGGTGATACGGTGGTAAGTGTGCCGGGAATACCATCGATCAGTATCAGCGGGGTGGCACCGGCATTACTGATCGAGTTCAGCCCACGCAGCATGATCTGCGATGTGCTGGCCGGGTTGGCATCTGGTGTTACGATGTTCAGCCCGGCCACTTTGCCCCTGAGCAACTGGCCTGCATCATTGGCTGCTCCTTTTACAAAATCTTTCGACTTGACGGAAGATACAGCGCTGGTCAGCTCTTCTTTTCGCTGTGTGCCATAGCCTACCACCACCACTTCATCAAGGGAACGGCTTTTTTGTTCCAGTTTCACCACCAGTGAAACGGACGCACCCGGTTTCAGCGTATAATCCTCTAATGTTTTGGTGGCAAAGCCAACGCTGGACAGGGTAAAAAGATAATTGCCGGATGGCAGCTGGTGAAAACGGAACACACCGGCAGAATCGGTTTGGTTACCCGCAGAAAAACCGGTGGCCGTATTTTTTGCGGTGACATTTACATCTTTCAGCGCCCGCCCTTCCTGGTCACGGACAATACCGGTAACATCTGTCCGCGCTTCCTGCGCTGCCAGTACAACAGGGATAAAAAATAAAAGGGCGGATAGTTTCGGTAAAACATTCCTCATGCATAATAATACACGCATAGCAATCGATTAAAGTGTCAGATAAACAGTTGATTTGTTTTTGCTGGGAGCGGGCTGAATGCGGGTAGGAGTGTTGTTTTACTGTACGGGCTGCCGCCGGTACAAGGTATACCGGTTGCCCTCCCGGGTAAGGGTGAGGCCATTCACCAGGGCGATATCCCGGATAATAGTATCCAGGTTATCTGTTCTGGTGAAGCTGCCGAAAAAATATTTATTGGTCAGTTCGGCAGGCCGGTAATGAATATCGGCGCCATAATATTCCGCCAGCTGATCCAGTACCTGCGAAAGCGGCTGACCTTTGAATGCGTACCAATCGGGTTGTTCAACAGCCTGCCGTTTTTGTGATCCCCGCGCAGCAGCCGGTATGGGTGGTGCTTTGCTGTGCGCTTTTAGAACAGTGGCTGTCCGGGTGTGTTTGTTATAAGTTAGTATATCGCCCGGCTGCAGGTAATAATCCTGTTTCAGGTATTTGCCTGCCGGTGGAACACCGGAAACCACTACTTTCCCGCTGTGCAGCTGAACAATAACGGCATCGCTGGCCGGCAACGCAGCAACGGAAAATGAAGTGCCCAGCACCGTGATGATGATCTGTTCTGCCTGAACACAGAACGGCCTGTTTTTATCTGCAGATACCTGGAACAGTGCCTTGCCTGAAAGGTATACGCTGCGCCGGTTACCGGTATCAAACCGCTTCGGGTAGCTGAGGGTGGTACCTGCCGACAAATCGATCACCGAACCATCAGGTGCTGAAAGCCGCTGTGTATAGGCTGTGCTGTTCTTGATTTCTTCCATCATCCCTGCCTGCCCTGTGGCCTGCTTTAACGGTATCCGTTTATATTGCAGCCAGGCAAGCGGCATTGCCAGCAATAATACAGCTGCAGCTGCCATCCACCGGTAGCGTACAATACGCCGTGTACGGGCGATACCAGCTTGCTGTATGGCTGCCAGCATTTTTCCGGTCAGCTCCGGCGGCAGTTTCTCTACAGGTTCTCCTGCTAAATCTTCCGGCAGCCAGGTATCCAGTGCTGAAGGGTTCAACTCCAGCCAAAGCATGATTTCCAGGGCTTCTTCCCGGGTGCATTGCTGCAGCAGAAAACGCTGGATAAGCTCATCTGTAACCATGACCGCCATCTTTACTGCAGTTAATACGTTTGAACAAAAAGATACCCCCGGTGTGCCAGAAAAAATAGTATCAACAGAGCATTAAGGCAAGAAGTGTCAGAATGAACAGCTGTTTGCGCAATTCTTTTAATGCCTGACTGATATGCCCTTCCACAGTTTTAACCGAAATGGATAAACACTGCGCAATCTGGCGGTAGCTCATGCCTTCTATCCGGCTTAATACAAATACCTGCCGCCGCATAACCGGCATTTCGCTGATGGCTGTTATCAGTGCAGACTGTATTTCTTTTCCCGCCAGTTTTTCCAGTATGGTATATTCCCCGGCTATTGCAGGTGGGTTGCTTTGCAGTAACTGCCGGTTGTATTGTTTGCGCAGCAGATCGATCATGGTGGTGCGGGCTATACGGAAAACCTGTGTGAACAATGCCTGAGCAGGAGAGAGGGTGCTGCGGTATTGCCATAATTTGATAAAACAAAGTTGTGTGGTCTCTTCGGCGAGATAGGCCGATTGCGTTTTTTTCAGCACAAAGAAATATACCCGCTTATGGTATTGGCGGTATACCTGTTCAAAAATAGCCCGGTCGCCCTGTATCAATGCAGTAATGGGATTCACCGGGAAAATTTAAACACTACCAATAATGCGGGCTGAACAGGGTGCAGATCAATCATAGGCCAGTAATTAAAATGAGCAATCGGCAACCAGGCTGGTTTACTTAATGAAATTAAAATAAACGGACAGTTGCTGTATCATAAACGGACAACAGAGATAAATGTTCATTTTATAACAACTTGATTTACTAATTGTTGCTAACGGGCATTTTTTTAGCTACCCGAAACCGACCAGATTATTTCTTCCTAAAATATTTCATTCATGTTCACCAGATACTTCAAAATTGCCTGGCGCAATATGTTAAGCAGTAAAATATACAGTGCTTTGAATGTGGTGGGTTTGGCTACAGGTATGGCGGTTGCTTTACTGATCGGTTTATGGGTGTATCATCAATATTCGTATGACCGCTTTTTTCCGGGTTATGAACAAGTTTACCAGGCCCGGTACAAACTGGTACGCAATGGCGAACCGGAAACGCAGCGGTCTACCTCTTTACTGCTGGCCGGTGCTTTGAAAAATGAAATTCCCGAAATCAAATATGTAACCCAGACAGACTGGGAGGGAGACCATGGACTGATGGCTGGTGACAAAAAAATTTACCTGTCAGGTATAATGGCCGGTGCCGATTTCCTGAAAATATTCCCCTGTTCTTTACTGGATGGCAGTGCAGATGCAGCACTCAGCAACACGTATTCTATTGTACTTTCCCAATCAACGGCAAGGGCGTTGTTCGGCAATGACAACCCCATGAATAAAATAGTGCGGATAGACAATGTGCACGACCTGAAAGTAACAGGGCTGATGAAAGACCTGCCCGCCAATTCAACCTTCGGGTTCAAGTATATTGTTCCTTTCAGTTATTATGTGGAAACAGCAGACTGGGTGAAGAAGGCTACCACCACATGGGACCAGAATTCGTTCCAAACCTTTGTTGTATTGCAGCCTGGTGCCAGTTATGCGCAGGTAGAACCAAAACTTAAAAAGATCATCAAAAAATATAAACCCGACTGGGATAAAGCAGTGCATGCTGAAATATTTATGCACCCGATGAAACACTGGCACCTGTACACAACGTTCAAAAACGGTGTGGCTACAGGCGGGTTTATCGACTATGTGCGCATGTTCAGTATTATCGGTATACTGGTGCTACTGATTGCCTGTATCAATTTCACCAATCTCTCCACTGCCCGGTCAGAAAAAAGGGCCAGGGAAGTAGGTATCAGGAAAACCATTGGCTCAGGAAGAAGAGAGTTGGTTATACAGTTCCTGCTGGAATCTGAAGTGTATGCCATCACCTCCTTTATACTCTGCCTGTTGATGGTGCAACTGGCATTACCAGCTTTTAACAGGCTCACCGGTAACGAAATCACGGTACCTTATACCCATATTTATTTCTGGCTGATCATGATTGGCTATGTTTTACTAACGGGCCTGCTGGCGGGCTGCAGACCCGCATTTTTTCTTTCTGCTTTTAACCCGGTGCAGGTATTAAAAGGTGGTACATCAACGGGGAAGGCCTCGGTGTTGCCGAGAAAAATACTGGTGGTATTGCAATTCAGCTGTTCCATTGCACTCATCATCAGTACCATCATTGTGTACCGCCAGATACAGTATGCAAAAAACAGGTCCGCAGGTTTCGATGCCAGCCGCCTGGTGATGACAGATAATAGTCCTGACCTTGCCCGCAACTATACCGCACTGCGCAATGAGCTGCTACAGAGCGGCCTGGTTTCACATGTTACCAAGGCATCGAGCCCTGTTACCAGTATCTGGTCCTGGAATGGCATCGATGACTGGCAGGGTAAACAACCTGATGAAACCTTAAATGTAGCCAGTATCCATATAGCGGATGATTATTTTGCCACATTGGGTATGCAGCTGAAAGAAGGGCAGAACTTTACCGGTAATATTGCTGCAGATTCACTTTATGTTATACTGAATGAAGCCGCAGTAAAACGCATGCGTTTTAAAGAGCCACTCAGGCAGGTGATTACCTGGTATGGCAAACAGCAACAGATAAGAGTGACGGGTGTGGTAAAAGATGCCTTGATGCTATCGCCTTTTTCACCGGCAGAGCCAACATTTTTTGTGTATGGTTCCGTAGGTGAAAACGGCGGTGTCATTATGTACCGGCTGTCGCCCAATGTAAATACCCATAAAGCCATTGAAGGCATTGAACATATATTTAACAAATACAACCCTGCCTATCCTTTCCTGTATCATTTCGCTGACGAAGGGTATGCAAGTAAATTCAACCTTGAATCGCTTATCGGCCGCCTGGCTGGTTTATTTGCGGGGCTGGCAATATTCATTTCCTGCCTGGGATTGTTTGGCCTGTCGGCTTATACGGCCGAACGGCGTAACAAAGAGATCGGTATCCGCAAAACACTGGGCGCTTCTGTTTATAAATTGTGGCTGATGCTTTCCCGGGAATTTATTTACCTCGTGCTGATCAGCTGTGTGATAGCCTCGCCCATAGCATTTTACTTCCTGCACAACTGGCTTAACCAGTACAATTACCGTATCAGCATTGGTGCAGGTGTGTTCATGGCAGCAACAGCAATTACCTTGCTGATCACCATTGTTACCGTCAGTTTTCAGGCAATCAGGGCCGCGTTAACGAACCCGGTTAAAAGTTTGCGTTCTGAATGAGGCTGCTGAGCACTGTGCTCAACTATCTGCGCTTTCCGGCAAAAGCCTGGTCATCCTGTTACCGGTGGCGAATAAAAACGCCGGTAAATATTATATATTGCAATATGATCCGGGCATACAAAAAAGAAGATAAACAGGCACTGCTGGCCATTTTCAGGCTGAATACGCCTGTTTATTTCGATCCCGGAGAAGTGGCTGATTTTGAAGAATACCTGGAGCAGCACGGGGATACTTATCTCACCATTGAGCAGGAAGGTGAAATAGCCGGTGGCACGGGATATGTTTTTACACACAACCATACCACCGGACAGATCACCTGGATATTTTTTCATCCCGATTTTGCGGGGAAAGGATTGGGAAAACTTGCTGTGCAGCATTGCCTGGATATATTCAGATCTCAGCCCGGTATTACAAAATTGCTGGTGACCACTTCACAGCTGGCTTACCGGTTTTTTGAAAAATTCGGTTACCAGCTGGTGGCCACAGAAAAAGATCACTGGGGGCCTGGGCTCGACCTGTATACAATGGAAATGGATTGCTGATGCCGCAGTTCTTTTATCTGCTGTTCTGTGGCTTACCAGCTGTTGATCAAAGTGTCAGTGCAATTTTTCCTGTTGTTCTGGATGTTTCTATCTGGCGGTGTGCTGCAGCCATTTCATCAAAAGGAAACACCTGGCTTACATGCGATTTTAACCGGCCCTGCTGCAGCCATCCGGCTATCGTTTTCATATCATCTCCATTGGAAAGCACTTCCAGCCTGTGGGTGAACACGCCTTTGTCTTTTGCTTTTCTGGCCAGCGGAAGGTCTTTGTCAAATAACAGTACCAGGCTTACCAGTGAACCACCTGGTTTTAAGGCATCCACCGAACGTGACAGGTGACCGGGC
Source organism: uncultured Deminuibacter sp. (assembly GCA_966424055.1). GTDB lineage: Bacteria > Bacteroidota > Bacteroidia > Chitinophagales > Chitinophagaceae > Deminuibacter. Next base: position 12,544 of record CBJLMB010000032.1, read on the forward strand.
TGACGTACACAGTCCAGTACAATATCTGCATCTGTTACCCGCTCTTCAAAACGCTGGTGATTGTAATCAATATGTTCATCTGCACCCAGTGACAATACCAGGTCCCTGTTGGCAGCAGAGGATGTGCCGGTCACATAAGCGCCCAGCTGTTTGGCTATTTGTACGGCATAATGCCCTACGCCACCGGCGGCAGCATGAATAAGTACCTTATCGCCTGCCTTTATCCCTGCATAACCTGTCAATGCCTGCCAGGCTGTTAATGCAGCCAGTGTAGCAGCCGCTGCATCAGTGTGTGATATACCCGCAGGTTTTAATGCAAGCTGCGCAGCAGGTGCCGCCACATATTCAGCATAGGCCTTGCCATGACCTATAAAGTTGACCATACCGAACACTTCATCCCCTTTTTTGAACGCGGTTACTGCACTGCCGGTTTCTACCACCACACCTGAAATATCCCAGCCCAGGATGATGGGTTGTTCATTTTCCTGCAATAGTAAAACAGTGGCAAACCTGCTGCCATCTTTACGCACATAGGTATCTACCGGGTTAATGCTGATAGCTTTTACCTGTACCAGCACCTCATTGTCTTTGATAACAGGTATGGGTAAATCAGTGAGTATAAGGTTTTCAACACCTCCCGGTGCTTTTAATGTGATTGCTTTCATGCTTTTTGAAATTAGGATAACAAATTTCCGCCTGCCGCGGTTTTTGTTCTTGTATAATTCCGGGTTTAAACTGTAGCATTTCCGGTTATGGCGGGAAATAGAAGGCTGTTCTGCTGACATAGGGTTGTCACTTGCTGCATTTTACTTTGGGTTATCAAAATAAAAAATAAAGCTATGTATTTTTCTTCAGCAAGGATTATCACTGCCGACATTAAGCGCCTTATCCGGTTTTATGAACAGGTTACCGGAGTATCTATGACAAAATATACAGATGAATTCGCTGAATTGCGTACGCCACTGGCTTCGCTGGCCATCGGGAGTACCCATACACTGGCTCCATTCGGTGGAAGTGAAGTGGCAGAGGCTGCCAGTAACCGTTCGGTGATCATTGAATTCAGGGTAGAGGATGTTGACCAGCTATATGAACAACTGGCCGGTTTCCTGGAACACGCTATAGTGCAAAAGCCCACCACCATGCCCTGGGGCAACAGATCGCTGTTATGCAGGGATCCGGATGGTAACCTGGTTAATTTTTTTACACCTGTTAGTGCTGATGCCAAGAAAAGACAGGAAGCAACCGTATAATGCCGGGTTTTACAGCTGGCGGGAATGGCATCAGGCAAACCTGCAGCTGATTATTTTTTATTACCCGGAAAACAAAAAGGGCCTCTTGTTGCCAGGATGCCCCTTTTGTTTTTGATGCAAGGAGAAGGCCGGTTGATGCGGCGGGTATTGTTATGTGTAAAAACAGCAGGGGCTATTTTTCGTATGCTTCCTGGATTGTTTTGATGTCCAGTTTTTTCATTTGCAATATGGCGGTCATAACACGGTCGGCTTTTTCCCGGTACTCTCCATCTTCGCGCAACTGGGAAAGAAGTGCGGGCGCCACCTGCCAGGAAACCCCGAACTTATCTTTCAGCCATCCGCAAACCTGCGCATTTTTATCACCGCCTTCAGACAGCTTTTCCCAGTAATAATCAATTTCTTCCTGGGTTTCGCAATTGACGATGAAAGAGATCGATTCATTGAACTTAAATATGGGACCAGCATTCAATGCCAGGAACGACTGGCCTTCAATTTCAAATTCAATGGTCATCACTGTGCCTTCGCGCATTCCATGAATTTCATAACCGGCCTTTCCATAATGATGGATATTGCCTGTTTTACTATTTTTAAAAACGCTGCAATAGAATTTTACAGCTTCTTCGGCCTCATTGTTAAACCACAGGTTAGTGGTGAGCTTGTTGGTGGTGATTTTATTTTCCATGACAAGGTTTTTTATGTTTTGTTTTTGTTTATTCAAAACTAGGTTTGAAAACAAAAGCAAAAAGGGGGCAAACGCGAAATTATAAGGGGCTTATTCCGCTATTGGCTGCCAAACACTGTCATGAAGTTTTCCGGGCTTGTAATCAGCTTTTTTTCTTTGCTCTTTTCCTGATCTCGCTTAATTGTCCTGCCAGTGTATCATACACAATCTCGATCAGTTTTTTCACTGCAGGAGAAGGGGTTTGCTGGTGTGTGATCATGTATATGTGGATGGATGGTAAAGAAGGCAAGCCTGCGGATGCAGGCAATGCCAGGCATCCGGACGGCAGCCCCAGTTCAGTGCGGATGGTGATGCCCAGTCCGGCCTGGGCCGCTGCCCACATACCAGCCACACTGCTCGTTGTCATCACCGCACGCCAGTTGCGTTTTATTTTTTCCAGGGCTTCCAGTCCGGCCGCACGGAACATACAGGGTGTTTCAAACAACAGCAGTGGGAGCGGATCCTGCTGTGCGATGACTTTATTGTGATTGCCTATCCAGCGCAATTGCACTTTACCGATGGGAATGGCATCATCAGGTGTGTGTTTGCCATAAGCCGTCATTACATCAAGCTTGCCTGATTGCAATTTTTGCAGCAATGCAGCCTGGCGGTCGATGGTTACTTCCACCTGCACCTGCGGGTGTACGGCAGCAAAGCGCGCCAGGACAGAAGGCAGTCCTGTTTCTGAAAAATCGGCCAGTAATCCCAACCTTATACGGCCTTCGAGATGTGTGGCAGATAAAGCCTGCACAGCCAGGTTATTTATTTCCAGCATTTGCCGGGCATAGTCCAGCAGCATTTCCCCTGCTGCAGTTAACTGCCAGCTGCGCCCCTGCCTGATAAACAGCTGGTGACCGGTTACTTCTTCCAACCGCTGCATTTGCAGGCTTACAGCAGATTGTGACCTGGATACCAGGTCTGCAGCTTTGGCAAAGCTATCCATATCTACAGCGAGTACAAAAGTACGAAGCAGGTCGAGGTCGAGTAAATCGGTATTCATAGTTCAGATTTTTTAAAGTATGGCATTAAATGTTCCAAATTATGAAAGTACAAAATACTGCTAGGTTTGCCTGAACAAATTACTGGTCAATAAGATTTGAAGATGAACAATTACGATGCAGGTGTACTAGCACAGAAAGAAGAACAACTTGTTGTAACAGATGATCCGGGCGATATGGCCCGGCCACTGCCTTTTATCCGTTTCCGGATGGGAGAGCTGGAACTCACTATTGTAAGCGATGGTTACCAGGTAATGAAACCGGTACATCCTATTTTTGCGCCTTATCATACCAGCTCACGCGCGGTAAAACAGCAATTGCAGATGCATTTCCGTTCTGCTGCCAGGGTTGAGCTGGGTTTGCATATTCTGCTGATCAGGAAAGAAAACCGGTTGATCATGATCGATAGTGGTTTGGGAACTGAAGAAGCTACTGCCGGTCTTCTGCCCGAAGCACTGGCATCAGCAGGTTTCAGCACCACCGATATAACCGATATTGTCATTACACATGCGCACCTGGATCATATCGGCGGACTGCTAACTAAAACAGGTGCACTGGTTTTCCCGGCAGCCAGGGTGTATCTTTCCCGGACAGAGTATGATTTCTGGATGGCAGATGAACCTGGTTTTGCCAACAGCCCGCTGAACAATCACCCTGCCATTCTTTCGGGACTTGTTCCGGGCGTTAAAAGAATTTTGCTGGCTGTTCAGCCACAGCTCCTGCTGGTTGATGATGCATATACCCTGTTTGATTGCATTGACATCATACCTGCACCGGGCCATACGCCGGGCCATTCTGTCGTGCGTATATTTTCAGGCAAGGAATCGCTGCTGCATATTGCCGATCTTATTCATTCAGATGTATTGCAATTGCCGCATCCTGAATGGGGTGTGCTATTTGATATAGATTTCGCATTGGCCGTGGATACCCGTAAATATTTCCTGGAACAGCTGGCTGCCAATGGTTCCAGGGCGCTGGCCTATCATTTACCCTGGCCTGGTTTGGGCTATGTGCGCTGTAAAGGCGAGGGCTATAAATGGATCCCCGAAGCATATGCAACACCCAACGGTTAAAGCTGCCAACGATCTTCCTGCAGTAAAAACAACCATTACCTGCCACCATAATACTGGGTTTATGCATTTTTAACCCAACGGGTAAAAACCAGTAAAAGCAAAATACACATACCCAGTATACCATACCCTATACCCAGAACAGGCTGGCTTTTGATGTTTAAAAAAGCAACCAGGAAATAGCTGAGCGCAGAAGTGAGTATGCTGAACCCGCCACCCACAAGCCCGCTTGCTTTACCTGCATTTTGCGGAAAGCGCATCAGGCAGTAAGAAAAAAGATTATTGAAAATAAAGCCGGATAATAAATGGATAATGACAATATAGGTGAGCAATGTATACAGGTTGGCATACCTGGTAGTAAGCAGACCGATACCAGCGGCTGCAATGATCTGTATAATGGCTGCAGGCACTACTTTCTGAAGAAACGGTTTGCGGATAAGCGCTTTCGATAACAATCCGCCAGCCAGTACGGCAATACCTGAAACCAGTGAACAATTGCCCGTCATCATGGCGGGATAATGCAGTATGCGTTCTATCAAAAAAGGACTGGCCATGCCATACAGCAGCAGCATACTGAAACATAAACCCAGGATGAGCACACCTGTGCTGAAATCCCTTGCTTTAACCATCGAGAGGTATGTTTTGGTAATCGAAGGAAGGTGGAAGGGCTGGAAAACAGACAGTGATTCACCGCTGAATGCGAGTTCCAGCAAAAACATCACCAATGCAAAGCAACCCAGGAAATAGAAATTAGACTGCCAGCCAAAAGATGCCTGCAGGAAGCCACCGATAAAAGGTGCGATAATAGGTGCTGCCGACCAGATAATAGAAAACAGGCTGGTATAATGTTTCAGCTTTTCGCCCGAAAACAGATCTACAAAATAGGCCCTCTTGCTCACCACGATCGTCGCCACCGTGAAGCCCTGCACTACCCGCATGGTGTAGATCAGGCTGATGTTTTTAGTGGCGGCAATAATAAAACTGGCAACACTGAATAACAGCAGGGATACAAGGCTGGGGCGGTAACGGCCATAACTGTCAAGTATGCTGCCGATAAACAGCTGGCAGGCGCCATAGCTCACCAGGAAAATGGCCAGCGTTAATTGTGCGGCAGCGGGTGAGCAATGGAGCTTTTCTGCCATATCAGGAAGAGAGGGAATGTATATATCTGTTGCTAGGCCCGACAGGGGTATCAATGCAAATGCCAGCAGGGTGCTTAATGATTGCCTGGATGCCTGAACTTTTCTCATCGTTTCCATCACATGAAATTTTCAGTCACCAAAGTTAAACCAGGGCGGTGGCGCGGCGATTAACCAGAACAAAGCAATTATTATACAAATCAAATATGCTGGTGGGATGCTTTGCGGTTCTCCTGTCGAAAGCTGAGCGGGGAAATACCTGTATGCTGCTTGAAATATTTATTGAAATGAGAGGGGTATTCAAAGCCAAGGCTATAACCGACCTGTGCGGCATCCCAGCCGGTATGAAGCAATAGCTTTTTGGCTTCGGCAATTATTTTTTCCTGTATCACTTCGCGGGTTGTTTTGCCGGTATGTTTTTTTACCGTGGCATTGAGATGGTTCACATGAACATGGAGCTTATCTGCATATACTGCAGGACTTACCAGCCGGAGGGGGGTCTCTGGTGAATCTACCGGGAACTGCTGATCGAGGATGTCCAGGAAACTACTCACCAGCCGGTCGGTTGATTTAACAAAATTGTTTTTTTCCTGGGTATGCTGCAGCCTGATGCCTTCATGTATCAGCACCTGCAGGAGATGACCGATCAATTCAAATTTATAAGGGTATTCTGTTGCCAGCAGCAGCTCCATCTCGGCAAAATAGTGCCAAAAGCGGGCTACAGCGGCTTCATCCAGCTGGATAAAAGGAGTGATCTCAGTATTGAAAAGCGCACTGCTGTATTTTACATCCTGCTTGAGGCTGTTTAGTATAAAAGCGTCATTGAAAAGACAGAAATAGCCATCCTGCTTTTCTGAAACAGATTCCCAGGAAGATGCGACCAGCGGACTGGTAAATATCAGGTGCGGCTGGTCGATCAGTCTTTCATCGTGTTCCTGCCTGTAAATGCCGGTACCCATGATCAGGCATATTTTATAATAATCTTTCCTGTTAAACGGTGTTATCCTGCTTGCACAAGCCCTGCGCCGCACATTAAAATGACTGATATTGGCATCCCTGATGCTGGGATCAAAAGGCTGGTTAATGCGGCGGTAGAACTGCTCCAGGCTTTCTGTATTGTTGTTCATCGCGAAACAATTTGATTGGTACCCGGCAAACCGGTGGCAGCCGGATTATGGCAGGTAAATGACGGATGAATGATTATTATACAATTCAAAGATCAAAAATAAAGCTTTTTTTGATCCCGGTACAGTATTACAGGGTAAAGGCTTCTGACCTGATATACCGGTGCGTGGCAAAATGCGAATAGGTGACAAAACGGTTGAACAAAGCTGAGCCTCGTAGCCGGTTGAGTATGTCGAGGCATTGCTGTTCATAATTACCCAATGCTCCAGCAAAATCGATCACGGTGATATCGCCGGCCAGGTCAACAAAAAAATGGCCATTGCCGCAGTAATCAATACAATATTCTTTTTGTACCGCATCCGGATCAAACCGTTTGATCTGCTGCCATATCTTTTCATCCGGCCTGGTTACATCCCATTTAATAAGATTGCGGTGCAGAAAAAGCAATGTTCCGTCCGGAGCATGCTGTACCATGGTGGTTCCGTAAAAATGACCATCCTCTGCAATATACCCACAGGTGCCGAGTGAATGGGGGATCATCTGGAAACCTTTATGCAGTGCCATCCAGGCAAATTTGAATGTGTCTTTATCACCATACAACAGTTCGTAATAATGTTCACTTTGTGTGTTAAAATAGAAACATAAATTGAGCGGCTCCCAGCATGTTTCTTTGTTGATCAGCAGTTGGCCGCTTTCCTGCTCAGGAATGCTGTAATTTGTTGAACCGATAATTTCCCAGATGGGGTTGGTGGGTGCAGTATGCCAGTAATCGGGCCAGAATAAGGCACCGTGTTCAAGATAATGCGGTGAAGAGAACAGGTATGCCGGATCTTTTATGCAGATATTGTCGGCATCCAGGAAAAGTATTTCTTTAAAACGGCTTTTAAGAATGGCCAGTGGTTTTAACATAAAACCGGATAAATGTACAGGCCCGTCTTCCAAAAAGTTCCTGCATTCAACATCCAGTTCTTTAAAAGCACGGATGATCTCTGCAGATAATTCGTTTCCATAATACCATATTTCCACGGGCAGCCTGCAGCCCAGTTTTCTAAGCATGGTAAGCGCCACCCAGCTACAGGTAAAATAACGCAGGCCTCCTGCGCAGATCACGATGCCCTTTCCTTCAAAACCACCGGGATAAGGGTTGATCTGTAAAGCATGTTCCTGCCAGTTATTGCGCAGCGTGTTAACGGTTGCCTTACTAAGGGTATAATCGGTGTCTCTTATGCCGTTACGCCTGAATATACTTGGCATTGTGGTGACTGTATTTATATATGAAAACGCTGTATGCTTACAGTGTGGGAATATAAGGTGTGTTCTCTTTAATTTTTGTTACCAGCAGGTTTGCATTTTTATCCCACCAGCTGCCGATATAATAATGTACGGCATAAGCTTTTTGCAGTTTTTTTCTAATTGCCATGGGTGCATTGGGCTCCTGCAGCAGCTGGGTGATCTCGCTTTTGGTGAGCGGGAACAGGTGGCGGTGATGCAGCAACGTGATGGCTTCTTTATCTGCCGTATCGTTATATACCCGTGATAACATAAACGGACCTGTGGTTTCGAGCACCCTGTTGTTGTGGTGATCAATATCGATATCGTTTCTGTACAACTCTTTTTGTACAGAAAGCAGGAATGGGTGTTGGGGAACTGAAGCCATAAATGCATTGCTGATGATGAATGGCTTTTCATGAATTTCACAATGCTCCAGCGGCTCCTGGCCAAATACACAGGAAGCTGGTTGCAGCAGGTATTCCATGTTCTTTGTACAGGCAAAATCAAGATCAACAAATACACCACCATGTAAGTACAGGATAAGGTACCGTACCGCATCCACCCGCTGGATGGCAGTAGGGTATTGCTCATATATAGACAGGAAGCCGGGAAAATGTTCTGCAATAAACCGGTGATTGTCTTCATCAGTCCATAACCGGTATTCCCAATCCGGGTGGTGTTTGGTCCATGTACGTGACAACTGCAGCAAACCATCGGGGATCTGCTTGTCTTTCCAGGTTTGATGAATGATGCGGGGTATCTTCATAAAAAAGAACAATTAAAAATTGAATGAAACAAGGGCTAAGGCAGGATTAATCAAACGGAGATGATTTTTGCAGCAGGCAACCAACCCGGGCAGATGCCAGTTAACAGGGCGATCTGCAACCATATACAAATTACAGTAAATGCCGGGTTTAAACAAACCATAGCTCATTTTTTCAAAAATTACTAGCGGCAATACAGCTGTGAGCTGCAAGCTTTGAGAGAGTACTGCTGATGCGCCCTGTGCTGTTGGAAGGTATGCTTCCATTGTCCAATAGTACGGTATAGTCAAGGGGGGAAATAGCCTGCAATACTTGCTAATATTTTAGCAGATGTATCAGTATAACTGCAGAAAAAAACAATGACAATTTAACAGGCAATTGCGGTAAGGAATTGTTTAAAAAATCTGCAGCCTGTTGTCTTTTTTTCTGTGATAAATATTAGATTTACATATGCTACTTCAACAGGTAATGAAGCACAAAAAAAGATTCAAACAGAGCAGGAGCATAGCATAATAACTTTCTCTTAAACCCTGGCATCGGCTTGCGGCTGCCGCGGTTTTCTCCGTACCTTCTGATGATATTACAACTACCCTGATTGTAACTACTGCTTACTTACGAATTTACTACGGAAGCACATGATGTGGACGTGCAGGAATGATGATCGGTAAAGATCACCAGTAAATACGTATTGCGGCAGCTGATTACCTGTTCGTTGTTGTAGCCTGTATCTGCCGTGAGTACCGGTTTGCCATTATCCATGCCTGCTGTTTACCAACTAAGGCAGTAAAATCTTATAACCTGTGTAATATGAATGGAATAATAGAGAAAAAAGGCATTAAGCTTCAATGGATGAGCGATGCACCTTCAGGCAAAAAAAGAATAGCCTTGCTTATTCCGCAGTACAATGAGGCAAAGAACGGCGATTTGCTAAAACGATTAAATTATTTTATGATCCTGGCAGATCAATATAAAGACCTGCTCGATGTAATTATTATCGATGATGGCTCTACTGATAACAGCTTCCGGGAGATCTGCCATTTTATCGATACCTGTCCCGGTGCTTTTTATTTTGCATCAGTGAAACCCAATGCAATGAAAGTGGGTGCTTTATATATGGCCGCAGCAGCCATCACGCATGAATACGTGATCTTATCCGATTTTGATACTGACCTGGTTCATCTTGAAAAACTAACAGCATCACTGGACGCGCTCAATAACGATACAAAGCAGATCGGCTGCTATTTTAAAATGATCCCTTTTGCCGGTGAAGGTTATTGCTTTTTACTGCAGCAACTGGAATATTCTTTTGCAAGAATGTATTATAAATTTCATAACCGGGAAAAATCAGTCCCGGTTATGCCTGGTGCGGGTTCCTGTTTTAAACGCAAACTGTTGCTGGATGTTTATTACTGGCACAGCGGGTTTCGCAACGGCGAAGACAGGGAAACAACTGTTCTTGGATTAAAGATGGGACTGAAGACCTCCTATGCCAAAGAGGTGCTGGCGCTTACCAGGCCGCCACTGCGTTTTAAAACATTGCTGGCACAGCGTAAGCGCTGGTACCTGGGTTATATAGAAACATTTTTTAAGGAGAAAGCTTTTTATATCGGCATGCTGTTAAAAGGCCGGCGTATGGGCATACGCACGTTGCAGGATGCACTGGGCGTGGTACTGTTGCTGCTGCTGCCGCTTGAACTGCTGCTGCTTTTTTTTACCAGTGTCCGGTTGGGATGGCTGGTGGCATCGGGCACTTACCTGCTCAGTGTGGTGTATTATGCCGCTCTTTTTTTATCCAATAAAGATGAACGTACCGAGATTAAACAGAAAAATGCCTGGCTGATCGGGGTGTACCCGTTGTTCTGGCTGGCTGTATCTTTCCTGGCCTGGTGGAATGCTGTATGCGCATACCGGAAAAAAGACAGGTATAGTCCTTCGCCGCATCCGGCACAGGTCACCATCAGTACACCTAATTTCCTGTTGCCACAAATGCCCAATGAAAAATGATGTGCTCTTCTTCAGAAATAATACCTGCAAAAATATGCCAGCTGAATTGCCATTGATATCCTGTATCTGTGTTACGTATAAAAAGCCGGCCATGCTGGCAAGGGCTATTGCCTGCTTCCGTTCGCAAACATACGCCAATAAAGAATTGCTGATATTGTACGAAAGCGATGACCTGCCCACTGTGCATTTCCTGGCATCACAGCGGCCTGTTGCCGGTATCAGGTATGTTTGTGCAGAAGGCCAGCCCAAGAAAACGCTGGGAGCGCTCAGGAACCTGGCCGTTGCTGCAGCCGCGGGAGAGTTTATCTGCCAGTGGGATGATGATGACTGGTATCATATGGACAGGCTGCTTTACCAGTACAACGCACTAATGCAGCACCATGTGAGTGGCTCTATACTCACCAGGTGGCTGGTATACGATACCTGCAGTGGAAGGGCATTTGTTTCCAACAAAAGAAGATGGGAAGGCAGCATCCTCTGCCGCAGAAATGTATTTACGAGAAAAAAATACGAGAACAAAGCAAGGGGGGAAGACACTGATGTAATAGAATACCTGCACGAACACCAGCACCTGGTACCTATAGATGACCGGCCCGATCTATACCTGTATGTATACCATGGCACCAATACCTGGGGACTGGATCATTTTTCCCGGATATTTGAAGCCAGCCAGGAACTTACAGCCCATTCAGCCGTTGTGGGAGAGATACTGGCAAATAAATACAGCGCAAAGGAAAGTGCATTTTTTTTAAAGGGTATTCCATACAGCATGCCTGAAACAGCCATCCAGTAGGCAGTATGCCGCTGATCAATACAATCTTTTTCTATGGTCAATCCTGTAAAGCTGGCCGGTGTTTTTGATATTTTCCTGAAAGGCTATGGAAAAGATCCGCAGCAGACTTACCTGGTGATCAACAACAGGGAAATAAGCTATGCAGATTGTTATGCGCTGATACAAAAGCTGGCACCGGTTGCTGCCACTCATCGCGTACAGGATCAATTAATGGTGCTGCCTTCCGGGGATCCGCTGGCATTTGTTGCCGGTTTCTGGACCTGCATGGCCATTGGTACAGATGTTTTGCTCTGCAGTGATATCCGTACACTTGATGAAACCTATCAGCAAAACCATGTGCTTTTTGATTACTCAACATTCCTGCAGGAAGCAGGTGCAAGTGATAGCGAAGGGGAACAGTTATTTTACCCGGCAACAGAAGCCCATATCTTCTTTCTCACCAGCGGTACAACAGGTACTCCCAAACTGATCTGCAACGCCGGCTGGCAATTGGTACAGGCCATGGAGCAGGTAGCTGTTTACCCGCCGATGAACTATTTACGCTATTGCCATAGCTGTTTGCTTACCCTGCCGCTCAATCATTCATACGGGCTTTCTTCGCTTGTGGAATATACCCTGCACGGATGCACAGTAGTGCTGCCTAAAGACAATGCTTTGCTATCCTGCCTGCAGCCATTGATGGATAAAAACTTACCGGTTGCTGTTGAAAGTGTAGAAGGCGTGCCCGTACTGTATGAGCAATTGATGAAAATAGCAGGAAGGGCAAAACTGGCCAACATTAAACATATCGGCCTGGGGGCAGATCATGTACACAAACAGTTGCTGGAAAAATTGCAGTCTTTTATGCCGGAGGTGAATTTTACGGTAAGGTATGGCCTTACTGAAATACCTTCGGTGCTGGCTGTGCAAAGCTTTAATACCTTGACTGAATATATTCCTGCAGCCGTGTACAACTGGCTTCCTTTATACCACCTATATACAACAGCGCCGGGCGCTGGTGTTGAAACAGAGTTGCTGGTGGAATACAAAGCATATCCCGGCATAAACACCGTAGCCACAGGCGACCTGGTCACTGTTCAGGATAACCGGTTTATTTTAAAAGGCCGCACCGCTGCAGTGTTCAAATACAAAGGCATGAAAGTAAACCCTGTGGACATAGAACGGGTCATTGGCCTGTACCCCGCAGTAACAGATGCAGTGGTTTACCTGGATGATGATGGCAGGCTGAATGCCAACCTGGTAGTGAGCCATACTTTCAGCAGGACCGCATTACAAAACTTGTTGTTGCAGGAACTGCCACCCTATATGATTCCCGATAAAATACATATGGTTGAAGCCGTACAACGAACGGCAACAGGGAAGATCGTCAGGACAAAATGAAAAGAACTTGTCAGTGGATCAGGTTGTTGGTATACCCAGGTTAAAAGCGGCAGGCTAATAACGCTGTGCTAAAGGACCCATCCCGCGAATACGATCCATTCCACCTCATGGCCTGCAGCTATGAAGGCTCCGGGTTAGCCCGCAACCTGGATTAATAGCTGTATTGTTTAATTTGCAACAATGATGCATCCAGGTTTTGTCTTAGCTGGTGTAGAATGGATGCAAAGACCTGCATGATATAAGCAATGGAGTTTTTATCATAGTAGCGGTTGTGGTAAGTCCAGTCAAGATAAATCGTATCGCGCATTTCCACTACCACACAGGCCAGTGCATAAAAACCGCTTTGTGTATTCACCTCGCCTCTTAATACCCGGCTGCTGTCCAGTTTAGGATCGAACTCACTGGTGATAACATTCAGGAACAGATCGCATTTTAACCGTAGCCGTATACCATCAAGATCAATTGCAGGGTGATCGTATATCATGTACCGGACCGATTTCATTAAATCGAAATAGGTTTTCTGAAGAAAGGCCAGCACATTCAGGTTTTCATCGATGGTGCTGTAACCGTAGATCGCACCTGCAAGCGGGCCAACGAGGTTTTTTGTTTTAGGGTTAAAGCGGATTGCGATAGGTGAGGCGATAAGGGTATTGCCGCTTTGATGATGTACCCAGGGAAACAGGATAACGCCACAGTAAAAAATAGTCAGCAGGTTTACCTTGCAATGCTCCATCAACCAGCGGATATCGTTGCGGCATTCAGGGCTGAGTTCTACCAGCATCAGTTTGTAATCGGGTATATTCAGTTCCTGCAGTATTTCTTCCCCCGTTTTATTCCAGCCATCCGAGCGGCTGTTCCGGCCATTTAATGCGGCTGCGATAGTCGATCTCGGGGTGCCAATGGTTTTATCCAACGGAACACGCAGCATGTTTTGCCAGTAGTTCACCATATTTGCTTTCCTGGTATCCATCATATTCTTCTGCCAGGAAGCATAGTCCAGTAAACTGAATTCATTCAGCCTGAGGGAAAGGTCTTTTTCGCCCCTTGCTATTTTATCGTACACTTCAGGGATCAGGTTCCTGATCAGCGATACCGACCATGAATCGGAGATAATATGATGAAGAAGAAAAAGCAGCCGGAAACTGTCATCGTTTTTTTTGAATACATAAAACCGGCACAATGGTGCTGTATCATTAACCAGTATCTGTGCCGCATGTTCATCTTTGAACTGTTCAATATAAACATCCTGGTTACTAATAGCGGTAATATCAACAAACGCCAGTCTGGCTGTTCCCGGTGTATAGGGGATTACTTTCTGGTACAGCGTGCCGTTCTCTTTAAACAATACTGTGCGCAGGGTGTCGGTTTCGCGAACAATACATTCGATGGCTGCCTGCAGCAACTGCAGGTCAACCCCTGCAAAATTTACCTGGCCCGATAATACTTCCTGCGGAACGCCCGATGGAAGCTGCATGTGATAATCCCATGCCTGTATCTGTTCTAAAGAGGCAATGCCGATTTTTTCCTGGCTGATCATATCATTCAACAACTTGCCCGGCGGTTTTCGAACTGCCGGAACGCGTATATTTTAAGCTAAATGCCGTTCCTGTATAATAAAATACATTTTGCGCAAACCGGTAATAAGCCTGCGCTTACCACTTTCCTGAGCTGGTAAAAGCTTTCGCTTTGCCATATCTCTACCAGGCTTTGGTTATTGAGGTTGCCGATGGCCAGCTCGGGGAAAAATTTACTGCAGGTACCTACTTTTCCGTTAGCCAGTACTTCCATCCTGTTGGAAAGTGCAAGGCATTTGCGGTGCGGCTCATAAGTGTCAAGAATAAAATTACTGATCTCGTCTGCCTCCAGGTGTTGCTGGAAACGCACCCTGATATTCCATAACCTGCTCCTGAGCCTGGCGATCTGTTCTTTCAGTATGGCTTCCGATTCAGGACTGATCTTATAGGTATACGAACGCCAGCTGCCTGTTTCAACAGGATTGGCCTCTTCAAGCCAGCCAAGATGCGTATGAAAAAATTCGTCCATCGCACTGGCACGCTCTTCAGAAATATACCAGGGGAAATTAAAATAGATAGAATCGATGCCCAGGTTTTCAAAATATTCAACAAACTCATACAGCTGCGGTATCAGTCCGTCGTTGAGCACTACATTAACAGAAACAGTTCCCTTATAATTCCCTTTTCTTTGTTCTTCCAGTATCAGGTTCATTTGCTTGATAACACGCTCAAAAGTTTTTTTACCCCGCAGTGCATCGTTGGCCTCATGCAGCCCGTCAATACTGAACAATAAGGCCAGGTCGGGTGATATCTTTAAAATGGAATCCAGGTTCTTCTCCATTAAAAGCCCGTTGGTGCAAATGGTTGTATAGCGGCGGTCGGCTTCCAGAGCATTGGCGATCTCGGGCCATTGGGTATGGTACAGTGGTTCGCCACCCCATAGATAGAGCCTCGATTTTACATCTTCTGTTTCACGCAGTATTTTCCTGAATATCTCAATATCCAGTTCCTTGTTCTGCAGTTCTTTGTTATAGCTGTGAAAATACCCGTCGTCATTCCACTGGTAACACATTTTGCAACGCAGGTTACAGGCATAGGTAAGTTGTATATCCACTTCAAGCGGAATGGCAGCCGCATACAACGGGTTTTTATTCAGTTCCCGTTCGGTAACAAATATATCTTTTACCCGGTTGCGCAGACGGCCAAAGCTGGTCTCGTCAAATTTCACGGTTGATTTAAATTCCATGGTTTAAATTTTTTATGTATAGTTTGACATAATCTTCCGCCTGGGAGCGTATGCTGAGCAGGTTGTGGTGAAACTTCGCCAGCAACTCTGCCGGGCAACCCGCATCCATCCAGTCTTTCAGCGGCATACCCAGGCCATAATGCTGCCATAGCGCTGCGTTTTTGGCTTCGTAATCGCCAAAAGGCTCCAGGTATAAAAGGGGAGTAGCAGATGAGAGGGAATCCATCAGTGTGCCCGCACCGGGTTTGCTGATAATACCCCTGGTTTTTTTAATGATGTTGTACACTTCGGGATAAGCATGGTTGATATGATACCGGATATTGCCATCAGGCTGAATTCTGCCGATGGGCGGGAACTGGTGCTCACCGGCCGCATTGGTTTGCCAGGTATCCCATGCAGGATCCAGCATGTAATACTTGTTTTGCGGATCCATCTGGTCAACGTCTTTCTGCTCATAGGAAATGATAGACAGGCTGAGGCCTGACCGGTTCAGTATAGCTGCTTTTTCTTTATAAGTACCCATACCCCAACCACCACCATGTAAGATGAATTCATTGTCCCTTTCAGTAAAAGGAAGCGGTTCTGCACCGGAAATATTGAGAAAATAGGTGATGGATCTATTATCCCAGTTATTGAACCAGATATGGTTGTAGCCTGTAGTGGTAGCGGTTTCAAACAATTTCCAGGAAGTGGAATTGGCTGCATCCACATGGCATAAATGAATATCCAGTTCAGCACCGTTCAATAACTGCCTGTATTGTTCCAGAACAGGTATCCAGAAGCCCGAGAAGACCACAAAATGCCTGCATGCCTGTTGTTGCCAGGCTGTCAATAATTCGCCAAGGCGGGCTTCATCGAGGTAAGGACTGGGATCTTTAGCCAGCTGCTGCCCCATGAGCGCAAAAGAAAAATTGCGGTGAAAATTGATTTTGGCCTTTGCCACATTGTCTTTTTTATCCTTCCTCAGAAAATCTTCAAAAACATACACCGCCGAATCCTGCCCATAATTACCCAGCTGGCGGTTCATCACCACACCGGGCACATAAAAGCCTAGGCCGGGACCGGCACAGAGTATGGATACCTGCTGATCGTTTTGTGCTGTATGCATGGTTATTCGGTTGTAACGGGATGCCTTTAGGAATTGCCCGCAGGTTTTGCCACAGCGTTTTGATGGGCTGCAATAAAATCGGCCAGGCTCCTGATCGATTTCAGGTGCGAAATATCCAGCGAATCAAATTCCAGTTCAATATTGAATTCTTCTTCCAGCTGCAGCATAAAGTCGATCATCTGGAGAGAATCCAGTCCTACATCATTGATAATATCGGTGTCTTCTGTGAGACTGGGAATGATGGCTTCGTTTTCTGTTACTTTCCCGATTACTTTTTTGATTCTTTCTATCATATGGATTGTGTTTTAATTAGCGCTTACTTTTTCAAGAACCATGATGCTGTCTGCATGCGGAAAAAACCAGTTGTAGTTGGTGATGCTTTTCTGCCTGATCACTTCATACGATTTAATGCGCAGGTTGGCAGGCAGGTTTTTTTCTACATGCGCTTTAAACCCGGCCTGGTTATAACGCCAGATTAGTCCGTCGAAATTCGAGTTCATCATAAAGCTATGGTCCGGTGCTTCGGGCGATAACGTGAGTATATCTGCGATAATGATCACGCCACCCCCTTTCAGCAGGCGTTCACATTCTGTAAGCGCTTTTCTGGTATGCTTGATATGGTGGAAACACCTGGCAAATACCATCATATCAAAAAAATTATCGTCCATGGGCACTTTGCAGATATCTGCCTGGATGTATTCGCTGTAGGCGCCTCTTTTCTTGCCGTATATCAGCGAATTGATATTGGTGTCAAGATTGTACAGTTGGGAACCATTCATCAGGTTGTGTTTTTTGAGATACAGGTTCAGCGCACCAGTGCCACAACCCACCTGCAGTACCCTTTTCGACAACCTGGGCAGTACAGAATATACATTGGAAAAAATGGGGAAGTTCATGATGAAATTATAAGTATCATATGCCCAGGGATAACGTTCACAGGCACGCACTACAATGCTTTTGTAAAAGGGTTTGGTTTTAATTTTTCGCCGGTGATCAATGGCATTGATAATAAGCAAAGGCGATAGAAGTATCCAGAACAGGATAAGGGATAGTTTGATAAAAAAAATGCGGATGCTGTTAAATACTGCTTTCATACCTGGTAGCTGTTTTCCTTGTTGATATTTTATTGTTTTCACCGGCAGTCATTTTATAAACGCCTGTTTTCTGTTTCAACGCCCGATTCATGTTCTGCCCTTTGTTTGATAGCCGTGCTGCCGAACTTGTATTGAAAATTGATTTTTACCTGCCTGTATTCCCCGGAAAATGTGGTGTGGCTGTATAAGCCGTTGTAGCGGCTAGTGGTTTCCCAATGGTTACCCTGGTAAATATCGGTAACCGCCAGGCGGATAAAGCCCCTGTCTTTGAGCACCGGTTTTTGCAGCCCGATATCCACCTGCGAATTGCCTTTGGTGATACCAACCGGCCCCGATAAGGTGGTTGTATTGAACACCCCGCTTATTTCGGCCGTTAACTGAAAAGGCAATTTGAATTGCTGTTGTGTACTGAATGTACCGGCAAACCTGGCGGGCTTATAATTACCCAGCTGTTCAATATGTATCGTATTGTTCAGGTAATAACCCGTTCCCGAAACGGTCATATCCCACCATTTGAAGGGCGCTACCTGCTGCGTAATTCTCAGGCTGATATTTTTTTGTTCGCCTATATTCTGTGGTATCATCGCGGTTTTGTTTTGCTGTACCACTTCAATTACTTCCATCGACAGGTGATTGGTATAAGTGTATGCGAGGCTGGCCGAAGTTTTGGCAATACTATAGCCCAGTGCAATGCTTTGGGTATACTGCGGCTGTAAAAAAGGATTGCCTTTCCAGTACGATAGTTCGTCTATTGGGTATTCAAACGGGTTAAGGTCTTTATACATGGGCCTGTCGATGCGTTTGGCATAACTCAGCGTATAGCTGCCTGCTTTCGGGGATTTAAATATCAGGCTGCCTGTGGGAAAATAATCCAGGTAGTTTCTGGTGATGCTCAGCGGCTGCTGGCTACTGCCTGGCACCGGTGTAAGATCGCCGGTGGAATGGGTGTTCTCCAGCCGCAGACCGATATCATAACTCAGCTGCCTGCTAAAATTGCCTTCGTATTTAACAAAGCCGGCAATGATCTGCTCTTTGTATTTAAAAAAATTAGACTGATCGGCAATGATTTTATCTGTACCACTGCCCACCTGGTAAAAATTGAAATCATTGCCGGTGGTCACTGTTGACCATTTGCCACCGACAGTGTATTTGCCTTTCCATAAATTGCCCTGGTATTTGAGCGTGAGGGCGTATATGTGAATTTTTTTGCTGCTGATGGTACGGTAAACACTGTCTGACAAGAACTGTTCGCCGGCTGTATAATAGGTGTTGCCATTCAGGTTTTTGGTGCCATCATCAAAATAGCCATAATCTGCATCCAGGTTCAGGGTATTGCCAAGGGTATCCTGATAGCGGTAATTGATATTGGCGTTATAACGGTTGGCATGCTGCTGGTAATAATCACTTACACTCACCAGCTTCTGCAGCAGCATACCTGAAGAGGCATCACTGATATAAGTCACAGGCCTGATCACTCCCGGTCCGAATAAAAAATTGCTGTTGAACAATAAGCCTATGGTTTGTTTGCTATCAATGGTATAGTTCATGCCTGCAAAAGCGCTCATGGTTTTACGTTTATCCACATCATGAATGGGATTGTCGTAGATTTTGCCATTCATGATCCTGTCGTAGCTGTAATGCATATCGAAATAACCCAGCGTGTGGCTGTACCCGCCAAAAAGATTGAGGTTCCCTGCACGATAGTTCAGGTTGAGATCAGTATTCTGTTTGGGGGATACACCATAGGCCGCACCATTGTTGATGCTGCCGTTAAAACCCCTGATGGTTGATCGCTGTGTGATAATATTGATAATACCGCCAGAACCTGTTGCATCGTATTCGGCAGAAGGATTACTGATGATTTCTATTGATTTGATACTGGAAGAGGGGGTGGATTTAAGCAGCTCGGCTATATCTTTTTGTTCCAGGTAGGTTTGCCGCCCGTTGATCATGATCAGCGCACTGTTAATGCCATTGAGCGTGATGGTATTGTCTTTACCTGCTATCACAATACCTGGTGTTTTTTTCATTACATCCAGTGCATTGCTGCCCTGCGCGGTAACGCTGGCTTCCACATTGTAGGTCAGCTTCCTGCCATCGGATTTCAGCAGCGGGGGTTTTTGTACCCCTTTGATGATAACCTCTTTTAGTAGCTTGCTCATGTTCTGAAGTTTAATAACACCCAGATCGGTATTTTTTGAAAGAAACAGGGTGTCACTGTGAAACTGTGAATAGCCTATATAGCTAACAACCACCTGGAATTTTTGGGTTGCCGGGAAAAGCTGGAAGCGCCCCTCTCCGTTGCTGAGCACTGTATGGTTGTTTTGCTTATGTTCTATGTCTGTCAGCACCACGGTAGCACCCACGATGGATTTTCCCTGCATATCTGTCACCTGCCCGGTAACAATCAAGCCGGTAGGGTTTTGTGCTTTTAGAAGAATGGGTATACATAATAATAAAATAGTAATGATGGTGATGAATTTCTGAAACATGCTCGTGTTTTGTTGCCGCAGCATTACCCGTAGGTATGGCAGCATACATCTTGCTGATGGTTGTTTTGAACAGTATTTACTCAAATGGGTTATCGAACTGTATAAAACATGGCAAGCTGTTTTTCATTTGATTGAATAATGGGTGTTTGCTTTATTATGAAAATAGGTTCCTGTTCTTGTCAATAAAATACACCTGCCATTCAAACAGCTGTATTTAACCGATTTAGCGGCTTGTTTTCAGGACGGATAATGATGATTCAAATTCCCCGGAAATAAATCCGGTTCTGCATTACAAAGGTAACGCCGGTATGGTATAACAGATGTACCCGGCAGTACTGATCATTTTTCTCAAAGCAGGTAAGCTTTCAAAAACTGTTTTCAAATGGGTGGAATGGCTTAGCAGGTTTTGTACAACAAGCTATCCTGGCGAACCTGTTTGCTGACTGTCATCAGCCATTTAAAGATACAAAAAAGCATATAACAAAATCCGTATGCTGCTGCAAAACATTTTACAACTGTTTAGCAAAACCAAGCGAATACAGCACCTTACCGTTACGGGTTATAAGGGAAGAAAAATTGGTTCTTCAACCCGGTCCCCAGGTTACTGGTTATAACGGCAAGCGAATAGCTGTGAGCTAGAGGGGATTTCTCTCGCGGAACACGCAAAAAGCGTAGAAAGGAAGATGGAAGTTCATGGCTTGTCGCTGTAAAAGCTTCAAGCTAATAGCGATGAGTTGTGAGAATTGTGTCTCGCGGAACACGCAGAAAACGCAGAAAGGAAGCTGAAAGCGCATGGCTTGGTGCTGTAAAAGCTTCAAGCTAATAGCGATGAGCTGTGAGAAATGCATCTTGCGGAACACGCGGAAAACGCAGAAAGGGGCTGGAAGTTCATGGCTTGTCGCTGTAAAAGCTTCAAGCTAATAGCGATGAGTTGTGAGAGCAGCATCTCACAGCTCGCCGCTAATAGCTCACTCCATTATATTTGCTAATGGATTGAAGATGAATATTGTTTTATTTCCCTAAAAAACAACCTGCTGATGTCCCCGTTGTCAATAGCCGGTCGTCATTAAGGTGTAACAACAAAATTTTATATCATGAAAGAGTTCGTATTAATTTTCAGGCTTAATGGCACCGTCCACGTGAAACCTTCACCCGAACAAATGCAGGAACGGATGAACTGGCTGGCGGGTATTGCAGCACAGAATAAACTGGCAGACAAAGGAAATACCCTTTCGCCGGTAAATGCCAAAACCGTAAAACCCGGTGGTGTGATCACCGATGGCCCATATACAGAGATCAATGAATTTGTAAGCGGCTATATCATCGTAAAAACTGAAACCATTGAAGAAGCGGTTGAAATGGCCAAAGCAAACCCCATATTCAAAATAGGTGGCAACATTGAAGTGCGGGAAGTGGTTAAACGGGATGAAAAAAACTAATACGGATGGGGAAGCAGGTAACACCGCACGACGAGCTTTTACCACACCTGTTCAGGTTGGAATACACCAAAATGACGGCGGTATTGTGTCGTCATTTTGGGTTAAAGCACATCGAAATTGCCGAAGATATTGCCAGTGAAACATTTTTAAAAGCCAGCGAGGTTTGGGCATTACAGGGCATACCCGGAAATCCTGCGGCCTGGTTGTATACCGTTGCCAAAAATAAAACCAGGGACTACCTGAAACGGCTTTCGGTTTTTGAGACCAGGGTGAAAGATGCTATTACAGCAGATACCCCGCTGATAGAAACAGAAGCAGATTTTAACAGCCAGGCGATCGCCGACAGCCAGCTGGCCATGATATTTGCTGTTTGCAATCCAGCCAATTCACTAGAATCGCAGATTTGCCTGGCACTGCAGATACTTTGCGGGTTCAGTGTTGAAGAGATAGCCGCCGCTTTTTTATCCAAAACAGAAACCATCAAAAAAAGACTGTTCAGGGCCAGGATCAACCTGCGCAATGATCATTTCCAGATCAGGGAATTGCAGCAAACAGCTATCCAGTCAAGGATGGACGCGGTATTGAGAACTTTATACCTGCTGTTCAATGAAGGCTATGCCGCTGCCTCCGGTGATCAGCTGGTGCGGAAAGAACTTTGTTCAGAAGCGATCAGGCTTACACTATTGCTCACCGAAAATCCACTGACCCGGTCCACACAAGCCAATGCCCTGCTGGCACTGATGTGTTTCCAGGGTTCAAGATTGGATGCAAGGGAAAATGAAACCGGTGAAGCGGTATTGTTTGAACAGCAGGATAAAAACCTGTGGAACAGGGAACTGATAGATAAAGGAAACTATTACCTGGTGAATGCCTGTTCAGGTAACGAAATTTCCAAATACCACCTGGAAGCCGGTATCGCCTATTGGCATACCACACCTGCAGGTGAAGAAAAATGGACACATATTCTTCAATTGTACAACCAGCTTATCCTGATTGAATATTCACCTGTTACTGCCTTGAGCAGAACATTTGCATTGGCCAAAGTGTATGGTAATGAACAGGGCATAGCAGAAGCAGAAAAACTGCGGCTGAATGAACTGAGCGACTATCACTCCCTGCTGGGCTATTTGTACACGGGCATCCACACTGATAAAGCCATTGCGCATTATGAAACAGCGATCGGCCTCACCAGGTCATCAGCAGAAAAGAAAACACTGAAAAAGCAGGTAGAAAAACTGCGATCATTCAAAAAATAATGCTTCCCGTTAGCGTTTAATCCATACCCGGCACTCCGGTAGAGGAGGAGGTACAACAATCACCGGAACCTGGATTAAATTATCCCCGGAAATATCCCTGTACTATCATTAGGGATTTTCCCGGGGATACGATCCTGGTTATGCCTGCTGTAAATAATCATTTTGCTGAATGCAGGCCGATCATATTTCCCTCTGTATCTTCTATAAAAGCAATAAAGCCCTGGTCGCCTGCACTGAGCTTGGGACGGATGATCTTGCCACCGGCTGCTTCCACCCGGCTGAGCGCTGCATTGATATCGTCTGATGCAAAATAGATCAGCACGCCTCCACCGCCGGGTTGTACCTGGTCCATCTTCACCAAGGCACCACCGGCACCTGTTGCATCAGCGGGAAAAGTAGCATACTGCATACCCGGATGCCTTTCACTGTGCATAGGCAGATCCGTCAAGGGGTATTTAAACACTGTTGTATAAAATCGCTTTGCCCGGTTAAAATCTGATACATAGATCTCAAACCAACTGATCACCTTTTTCATCTCGTTTAATTTTGATGTGTACTGATGCTGCAAAACTAAACTGGACAAAACAGGGAAAATTGTAAAAAACCGCCAGCTGTTTTTTATGATTCCCATTCGGGAAAGCCGGGCATCTGTTCAACAGCTTTGCGCAGGTAAACACCCGGGGTAACACCGGAAAACAATTTGAAGTCGCGGATAAAATGGGACTGGTCAAAATAACCAAGCGAATGAGCAATATCCGTAAGTGAGCGGAAGCTTCCCTGCCGCAATAAAGCCATGGACGATTGAAAGCGGCAGATACGGGCATACAAAATAGGCGTAATACCGATATGTGTTAGAAAAAGGCGTTCGAGTGAGCGCTCGGATAAATGAAGATCATGTAGTATCTGGGCTATTCTTTTACCCTGCTGCAGGGCTGTCCATGCATAATCCAGCTTTTTGTTTTCATAACCATGGCGGTGTATCTGTGCCTGCAGGAAAGCGGCAATACAGGCTACCCGTTGCTGCAATGAGCTGCAACCAAGCAGTTGCTCGCTCAATGATGTTTGAATAAGCTGGCTGATACAGATATTTTGATCCGTCAGCTCATGGGCATTTAAACCAAATACCGGTTTCAGCGCCGATGGATGAAAATTAACGCCAATGGTGCGAAAGCTACCCCCACCAAGCAACTGGCCGCATTTTGTGGCCTGGCCAAATACAAATAACTGCGGCAGCTGTTCACCTTCAAAACCGGTGAACACGTTGGGGTTCTCCTGGAAAATAAGTCCGGGCACACCGGTAGACATCACCGTGAATGCTTTGGGCGAAAATTCTTCTGTTTCATTTTCCAGCATCCAGAAATGAGATACATAATTTTTCAATGATGCAGGTGGTGCAATTACCTGGTAACTCATGCCGCTGTTTTTACCACTGCTAAGATACAAATGCCGCAAGTATCGACATGCTGCTATTGGCCAAAGTCATATCCAGTTATTAAATATAAATTATTTATATATGTTTTGCATAAGAAAGGTACCTGCAGCGGTTTTGCAAAAAGGGAGCGAAGGTGTTTTTTAGATTTATTTAAACAAGCCTGCCTGTATCTGAAAACTTGTATACAAAAACGCCGGTAGTTTTGCAAGCTGTTCAATCAACCCGATAATTTCTTAAGCCCTTTCAGACAGGGCTTTCCGGAATAATCAGTACACCAGTGTACATTTGATTGAACAGGACCCATATATGGTATTGCAAAACCAGGATGTAAACTAGTACCGTGATTTTCTCGCCTTATGTAAAGTTTGTATTTTGGGGCGCCATTGACAAATCTGCTTTAGTCTGCTGAACACACCGGTTGCTGCTATTTGTCTTTACACGTATGGCGAATGAATAAGATAGAATTGCTTGGCATATTGAAAATTGTAATAATACTAAAATGAGTAAAAACACAGGTTTACAGTCTCCGGGTTTATTATTTCGGCAGGCTATGCAAAAAGAAAATCCGCTTCAGATAGTAGGCGTAATGAATGCCAATCATGCATTGCTGGCGCAACAGGCAGGTTTCAATGCCATCTACCTTTCAGGTGGTGGTGTGGCGGCGGGTTCTTTAGGTGTGCCCGATCTGGGTATCTCTGCGCTGGAAGATGTATTGATTGATATCCGCCGTATCACTTATGTATGCGATCTGCCGTTGCTGGTGGATGTGGACACTGGCTTTGGCTCTTCTGCCTTTAATATTGCCCGTACTGTAAAATCGCTGATCAGGACCGGCGCTGCGGCTTTGCATATGGAAGACCAGGTAGGGGCCAAACGCTGCGGTCACCGCCCGGGTAAGGAAGTGGTAAGTAAAGAAGAAATGGTCGACAGGTTAAAAGCAGCTACCGATGCGCGCATCGACGAAAATTTTGTTATCGGCGCCAGAACAGATGCTTTTGCCAATGAAGGATTGGAAAAAACACTGGAACGTGCTGTAGCGTATAAAGAAGCCGGTGCCGATTTCATTTTTGCAGAAGCAGTACCCGACCTGAGCGCTTATCAGAAATTTGTAGATGCTACCGGTATCCCGGTGCTGGCAAACATTACAGAGTTCGGCATGATCAAAATGTACACGGTGGATGAATTAAAAAATGCAGGTGTGGAATTGATCCTGTACCCGCTTTCTGCCTTCCGTGCTGCCAATAAAGCCGCACAGAATGTATTTGAACACATCCGCAAAGATGGTACACAGAAAAATGTACTGGATACCATGCAAACCCGGGAAGAACTGTATAAGAGCATCGGGTATCACGATTACGAACAAAAATTAGATAACCTGTTTAAAAAGAATAACGATGTCAAATAATGGTGAAACTGCTTTCAAGCCGAAGAAAAGTGTAGCACTTTCAGGCGTTGCAGCCGGCAATACGGCATTGTGCAGTGTGGGTAAAAGCGGGAACGATTTACATTACCGCGGGTATAATATTCTCGACCTGGCGGGTAAAGCCCAGTTTGAAGAAGTGGCTTACCTGCTTATTTATGGCCAATTGCCTACACAGGCACAGTTAACGGCCTATAAAGCCAAATTAAAGTCGTTAAGAGGGCTTCCGCAAGCTGTAAAAAATGTATTGAAAAATATTCCTGCATCAGCACATCCGATGGATGTACTGCGCACCATGGCTTCTGTTTTGGGTACCGTTAACCCGGAAAAAGAAGACCACAATGTAGCCGGTGCCAGGGATATTGCTGATAAATTACTGGCCTCTTTCAGCTCAGCTTTATTGTATTGGTATCATTATGCACAGAACGGAAGAGAAATCGAAGTAGAAACAGATGATGATACGGTCGGTGGCCATTTCCTGCATTTATTGCATGGCAAAAAACCGCCGGCATCCTGGGTAAGGGCCATGCAGGTATCGCTGAACCTCTATGCCGAGCATGAGTTTAATGCATCAACCTTTACAGCCCGCGTTATTGCAGGTACAGGCGCTGATATCTATTCGGCTATTACAGGCGCTATCGGCGCATTGAGAGGCCCCAAACACGGGGGCGCCAATGAAGTGGCTTTCGATATCCAGAGCCGCTACAATTCACCCGACGAGGCAGAAGCGGATATCCGTCATCGCCTGGCTAATAAGGAGGTGATCATCGGGTTTGGACACCCGGTTTATACAATTCTTGACCCAAGGAATGTGGTTATTAAACAAGTGGCCAAAGAACTATCTGAAGAAGCCGGCGACAGGCAATTGTTTGATATTGCAGAACGGCTGGAAAATGTAATGTGGAACGAGAAAAAAATGTTCACGAACCTGGATTGGTTCTCCGCCGTTTCCTACCACCTGATGGGGGTGCCTACGCTGATGTTTACCCCTTTGTTTGTTATTGCCAGAACAACCGGCTGGAGTGCACATGTTATTGAACAGCGGCAGGATGGCAAGATCATCCGTCCCAGTGCCAACTATACCGGTCCCGACAACAAAGCATTTGTTGAAATAGACCAGCGTAAATGATCATCCGTAAACAATAAAAATAAATAACACCAACAGTAATGGCATCACACATTTCTAATGAAAGGCCGCAGCCGGATAAAGTATTGGTAGATATTGCGGACTATGTATTGAATTATGAAATTAAAAATGAACTGGCCTGGAAAACGGCGCACTATTGTCTTTTAGATACACTTGGCTGTGGGTTGGAAGCATTGACTTATCCCGCCTGTACCAAATTACTGGGGCCGGTTGTAAAAGGAACCGTGGTGCCGAATGGTGCCAAAGTGCCGGGCACACAATTCCAGTTAGATCCGGTGCAGGCTGCATTCAATATCGGGGCGATTATCCGTTGGCTGGATTTTAATGATACCTGGCTGGCCGCAGAATGGGGCCATCCTTCTGATAACCTGGGGGGCATACTGGCCACTGCAGACTGGCTTTCGCGAACAGCCATCGCCGAAGGCAAACCCGCATTGCTGATGAAAGATGTATTGGATGCAATGATAAGGGCACATGAAATTCAGGGTGTGCTGGCATTGGAAAACTCGTTCAATAAAGTGGGGTTGGATCATGTACTGTTGGTAAAAGTAGCATCCACGGCTGTTGTAGGAAAACTTTTAGGGTTAAACCGCGATGAATTGATCAATGCCATTTCACTCGCATTTGTAGACGGCCAGTCTTTACGAACCTACCGTCATGCCCCCAATACAGGCAGCCGCAAATCCTGGGCTGCAGGTGATGCTACATCCAGGGCTGTTCGCCTGGCTTTGATAGCCCAGACAGGGGAAATGGGTTATCCTTCTGTACTTACCGCAAAAACCTGGGGGTTCTATGATGTGTCATTCAGGGGAAAAGAATTTACATTCCAGCGGGCCTATGGTTCGTATGTAATGGAAAATGTATTGTTCAAAATTTCTTTTCCTGCCGAATTTCATTCGCAAACTGCAGTGGAAGCAGCTATGACTTTAAATGCCAGGCTGGAGAATGCCGGCAAAACAACAGATGATATCAAAAGAATTACCATCCGTACACATGAGGCCGCTATTCGTATCATTGACAAAAAAGGCCCGCTGAATAATCCTGCCGACCGCGACCATTGTATCCAGTACATGATCGCTGTTCCATTGATTTATGGACGGCTGACAGCTGCGGATTATGAGAACACTATTGCCGCCGATCCCAGGATAGATGCATTACGCGAAAAAATGGAATGCGTGGAAGATGTGCAGTTCACCAAAGACTATTACGATCCTGAAAAGCGTTCTATTGCCAATGCACTGACTGTTGAATTGAATGATGGAACCGTGCTGGATGAAGTGGTGGTTGAATACCCCATCGGGCACAGGCGCAGAAGGGAAGAAGGTATTCCTGAACTGATCAGGAAATACAAGATCAACCTGGCACGCATGTTCCCTGAAAAACAACAGCAGATAGTACTGGAAAATTCACTCGATTATGACAAACTGGTTAATACACCTGTGAATGAGTTTGTCGACCGCATGGTTATCTGATCAATGCCGACTGGTTTCTCTTGCGGAATGCGCGGAAAGCGCAGAAGGCAAAGCGTTTTTTCCATCCCGGACAATACTCCGGTTCCTCTCTTATAGCTATCAGCTCATAGCTCGCCGCTATAAAAGCTACAAGCTGATAGCTGTTAGCTGTTAGCTGCAAGAAATTAGACTGCAGACTGGTCACTGCCGACTGATTTCTCTCGCAGAATGCGCGGAAAGCGCAGAAGGCAAAGCGTTTTTTCCATCCCGGACAATACTCCGGTTCCTCTCTCATAGCTATCAGCTCATAGCTTGCAGCTATAAAGAACGCATCCTCCTTTCTGCGCTTTCCGCGTGTTCTGCGAGAAACCCACCACTATGGGCTATAAGTCAGAAAAATACATGTTTACAGGGATTGTCAGGCTTCAGGCAAAAGGCTAGATTTGGCCATCTGCCGGGTTGATACCGGCGGCTCTTATTGTAAGTGCTTCAAACAACCGGATGCTATGAAACCTGTACTTTTTTTCTGTATATGCCTGCTGGCAACGTTTACAGCCTGTTCGCAGGCTGGTAATATACCCGCTATTCCCGGCTGGAACCGTATGGATGCAAATGCTGCTTACCATTTTTTTCCGGCTGGTGGCAATACCCGGCTGGATTATTATGTTATGCCGGTAAGCAAAGACCTGGGTGCAGCCGGATTGGAAAGCTGGATAAAGCAACAGGGACAAAAAGATATTCAAAACGCTTCCTGGACAGAGCCCAAAACAGGTGTAAGTCAAACCCAGCAAGGTATTTCGAGCTATGTTACCACGATAAACGATGCTGGTAAAAATACGTTTATCGCCATGTATGTGGCATACTTGAGGGCAGATAAAGCAACCCGCTGGGCCAAGATCATTTATCCCGTCAATAATTTTTCCAGGGCTGATATTGGTACGGCTGTGGCGCATTTTATGGCACTGGCAAAAAATGAAATGGGCGGTAATGCATTTGCCAGCAATAATACCCCACCGGCAAATACATCGGGTGAAAATAGCCCGGCATACAATGGTGCAGGGGCATCCGCGATCAAAGGCGTGGTGTTGCACAGGGAAACCATGACAGGTCTGGGAGGCATTGCCTATGCTGTATACAGGCCATACCTGCTTTTTAATGACGGCAGTTTTTATGGCTGGCTCGATACCGATCCTTATGCAATTAATGCAGTGGCTTCACACCGCGAACAACCCAAAAAATGGGGTACATGGACGCTGAACGGCAAAACCCTTTCCATACGCTGGAATAGTGAGCAAAAAAACAATGAATGGACTGCGGCATGGTGGCAATGGGCAACGCCTGCAGCAAAAGGCGACAGGATGAGCGGTTCTTTCACGGCTATTTCAGGCGTTGGTTCTGCTGGCGGTGGCGCTTATGCGATGTCTTCCAAAAATATCACCTTTAACAGCAGCGGGCAGTTCACCTTTCAAAGTGTGGGTGGTGGTGGCTATTCCGGCGTGGGCGGCAGCAATTCGGCCTGGAGCAGTCATGATGGTGCCGGTACTTATGCGCTGGATGGGTATAGCATAATGTTCAGGTACAATAATGGGAGGGTGGTCAGCAATTCTTTTTACTTCTATGATGATAAAAAAGACATGTTTGGTATAGGCACTGGTATTTATACGAAAGATGAATAATGACAGCCATCTCCGCAGTGCTTTATCTTTCTTTCCCCTGGTCAGTCGTGCGTATTGCTATACAATTCTTAGATACTACATTCAAAAGATCCGGGACATCCGTCCCGGATCTTTTGTGTTAAGAAAGATTTTTTTATTCTAATGGATGTTTATCCCGGGATCTTTTTTCTGTTTTTTAGAATGTTTATCATAAACAGCTGCTGTATAAAATTTGCTGATGAATGGGGGGATAATCGGTTGGAATATTAGCGAAATGAATGATTGTGCACAATGAAATTTGGTCGTGTATCTCCATCTTTGATAGATGTTATTATCATAGAATAGTGATTTTATCTTCTGTTATTATCATTGATTATGCCTTCTTGTAACTGGTTAAAAAGAAAAATAAAAAACCGTTTTTTAACCTATTGAAAGCATATATGCAGAGGGCCTACTTTCGCGCCCATTCGCGGGCTAACTTAATCCTGTATCAGAATTATAAATTGACTAAATCACGATGTTATGCAAGATGCTAATCTAAAGCACAGATTTTCGTTTTTCATTTTTTTATTGTTTGCATCTTTTTCTTCCATGTCGCAATGGACGGCGAACGGAAATAATATTTATTACAAAAATGGTCTTGTTGGTATCAGTACCAACAACCCGGCATACAACCTGGATGTTGCCGGTATAGTAAAATCGCAGGGGTTTTACAGTCGGCAGAGTAATAATAACGGGGAAGTGGTTTTGCAATGGAGCACTTATGCCAACCAGAACGAATCGCTCAAATACTACAAAATAGCCACCTTGCCCCAGAACCAGGATGATGTAGGGGATTTTTAAGGATTATTCTTTCTGGCGGACAGGCTTTCAGTACACAGAAATATACCTGCGAAATTGATATGGGCCGCCGCGGGAAATTTACATCCACCATGCCTTATCTATTCGGTGCCTACCAAACCCTTGCCACTATTGTAGCTTATGCACAACCTGATAGTACTATCGATGTTTATCTGCGTATGTCAGGTGCTGCCTGGCACGGAGCCTCTGTGAGCCTGTTTGCGAGTGGATGGGGTATCTCGGGCCATCTTTATCCCTCACCGAACCCTGTTACTACTGAACCAACAGGAACCCTGGTGTATAATTCAGTACAAGTTAAACCTGCTTTTGTGATCAGCAACACGGGTAATATAGGAGTAGGTGGTGTGCTATCGCCCCAGGACAGGCTGGCTGTTAATGGGAATATCAGCGCACAAAGAATAACGGTGACACAGAAAGGCTGGCCGGATTATGTTTTTGATTCTGCCTACCAGCTGGAACAACTGGATAACGTGGCGGCTTATATCAATGAGCATAAACACCTGCCTGGTGTAACTGCAGCCCAAGAAATAGAACAGTCAGGACTGAATATTGGTGAAATAATGAAGCAACAGCAACAAAAAATTGAAGAGTTGACACTTTACCTGATTGAGCTGAATAAGAAGAATGAGTTGTTACAGCAAAGGATGGGGCAGCTGGAACGCACATCAATAAAAAAATAAGGTGCGGTGTTTAGTCTGTACCCACAAGCAACGAATTCCCTGAAACCGCAGTTGCTTATCATAACCTCACCTCTTCACTACTCATTAACCGCGATGGTACCAATCCTGTATATGATTTAAATGCTTTGATAAAATGAGCCTGGTCATAGTAACCGCATTCATAGGCAATATCTGTCAGCGACCTGTTGGCCAGGCGAACCAGCGCAAGGCTTTTGTTGAACCGTTGAACCGAAAAGAAATTCTTAGGTGTTATGCCTACATAGTTCAGAAATAGCTTTTGAATATACCGTTCAGAAAAACCAAATGCTGTAGCCAGGCGCTCAATATTGAAGGATTCTTTGCTGCGACTGATGGAATCACATATACCCTCCACCAGTTCGATCTTTTCCAGGCGCTTCCTGTTCCTCGTTAGCCTGCCAATTAAAAAAGCCTCCAGCACTTTTACTTTTTCTTCCAGTAATGGTTGGTCCATCAGGCGATGGTAGAATTCAGTGGATTCTTTATGTAGAATGGCATGCAGATCGATGGATTCATTGGTGAAATCAGAAACCTGGTTGGGGAAGAACAGGAAACCGGCATAGGGATGAAAGCGTGTTATCAGGCAGGTATTGCCTTTTTTGATCGTGGCCCTGGTGGGTATGGTCCAATGACCAAGCACTTCCACGCGAGGTACCGTTATTGAGTGGTTTCCACGATGCCGGATGGTATCACCACCCGTTATGTCAATACAAAGCTCTACACAACCTGTCGGGAACATGATTTCCTGCGCATCGCTATCGTGGGCACAGGTCCAGTAGAACTGCACATAACGGCGTAATATACCCGATGGAAAAAATACCTTATCTCTCATATTGCAGGTATAAGTTATTCGATTTATGGCATATCATCAAAATAAACTGCAGTTGTTCGCTTTTTTACAATTTCCCGGCCCAGGCGTGGGTTATTTTTACTAAAAGTTATAAGAATGAGGAACAACACAAAGTTTCTGCTGGCTGTAATGCTGAGCAGTGTATGTTTTACAGCCAAGGCCCAGCTGGAAGAAGCAAAAAAAGCCATTGCTAAAAGTAATGCCATCTATTTTGAGGCATTTGTAAAAAATGATTCTTCCATTTTCATCAATAGCTATGCAGGTGATGCCTGTATCCTGGCACCGGATGCCCCGGCCGTATGTGGTCATGAGGCAATTGCCCGTTTTTTCCACGCGGGCTATCGTGATTATGGTTTGAGAAACGGCAAATTTATCACCACGAATGTATATGGAGATGGAAAGGAATATGTTACGGAAGAGGGGCTTTGGCAATCGATCAATGAAAAAGGGGAATTGTTTGATGATGGCAAATTTTTGGTGCTCTGGAAAAAAACCGGTAACGGTTGGAAAATGTTCCGTGATTCATTCAGCAGCAACCGCAAACCCCGGTGACCCGCGCATCCTTCTTTTATAATCCCTGTTATAAACTGCGTATCAGTTTGCAGGTGTAAACCAAATAGCCTCACCACCTGAGGGCAATAGGTGTACATTTATCACTGTTGATGCATCGGCCATTAATTCTTTGACCGAAACTTTTGTTCGTATGACGGATGCCGGATCGTCATAAAAAACGGTTGCTTTGAACTTTTTTCCCGGTGGCAGGAAGCTGCAGTTTATTGGAATATCTCTTGCCGCATTATTGGTGATACTGCCCACAAACCATTCGTTATTGCTTTTACGTGCCACCGTAATGAACTGGCCGATCTCCCCGTTCAATACCCTGCTATCCTGCCAGGTAGTGGGAACATGGTCAAAGAAGCGCAGCTCGGGCTCGTCTTGCGCATCTTCCGGTTTGTCGTACCAGTATAAAAACTGAAGCGGACTATAATATACCACGGACAAGGCTATTTGATGTACGGCTGTTGTTTGTAAAACATGCGGATTGACTGATGCAGCAAGTTTCGGTTTTAGTTCAGGCCGCTGGTAATAACAGATAGTATAATCTGCAGGGCCGCATAGGAACCGCGTAAAGGGCAGCACCGTATTGTGATTGGCATCGGGCATTTCTTCATTGCCACGAACACCTTCCTGTGTAAGCAGGTTGGGATAGGTTCTGCTGAACCCCGTAGGCCTGTATTCATCATGAATGTCAACCATCAAATGATGCGCAGCACATTTTTTCACTGCCTCATGTAGCCATACAGTCCAGCGGTAAGAACCTACATGCACAAATCCGAACTTAATACCTGCCACACCCCATTTTTCATATAAGGGTAGCAGTGTATCCAGCTGCCTGGCAAGCGCCCTTTGATTGACATACAAAAAAACACCAATGCCTTTTTGTTTGGCATAGCGGATAACATCCTGCAGATCTAAATCGTTGCTGGGATTGCGGCGGGGATCTACATTTACTTTGGAGGCATCAGATGCAGAAGCATATTCATACCCATACCAGCCGGCATCAAAATGAATATATTGCAAATGACGCTTAACTGCGAAATCAATCAGCTTTTTAGCTCCGCCGGTTGATAAGCTCATTTCCCGCATCAGTTTTCCCGGTTTTATCCAACTGGTATGAGAAAGGGCACAGGGTGCATTCAGGTTTAGAAACAGGTCGTCATTTTGTAAAAGCTGTGTTGCTTTTTCTGCGATCATGATTACTTTCCACGGAGTGGCAAATGGAGTGGTTAGTTCAACCTTATCGTACATGGAACAGGCAATGGTATTGGGTTTGGCCTGATCTAATACAAATTTTGTTCGGCAATAATCCACCACCGCAGCCTCGGCCAGTACTGCATATAGCCCATTATCCAGTTGTAAAGTAAGGGGGCGTTCTGCTTCTGCAGGCCATTTATCCAGATGCATCAACTGGTAACTGCCCTGCGCATGATCGGTAAACCAGGCTTGTGTACCGGCCGGAAAGGAAA
Source organism: uncultured Deminuibacter sp. (assembly GCA_966424055.1). GTDB lineage: Bacteria > Bacteroidota > Bacteroidia > Chitinophagales > Chitinophagaceae > Deminuibacter. The sequence continues at coordinate 46,750 of CBJLMB010000032.1, forward strand.
ACGTGGTCAGGTCTTTGCTGATGGTCAGGTCTGTACCGCCCGAAGGGTGTTCCGGGAAGTAATACCGGAACGCGATCCCTTCATTGTATGCCCTCACTTCCAGTTGCAGGCACTGGTGCTCTTCTTTATTTCTATAAAATGTAAATACACTGCTATGGTAATGATCCCTCACTATATTTCGTTCGCCATACACAGGTTGCCAGACAGTATCTTTTTTGCCGGTGCTGACATGTTGCAGGTACAGGTTGTTCTTCCATCCATCAAGTGCAATTGCAGATGGCAGAATAACCGCCTGCTGTTGCCAGGCCAGGGTATAACCGATTTCCCCTTTTGAATTAACAGCTAACCGGAACTGTATGTTGCCATCGGGGGAAAACAGTTGCAGTGAATCCTGGGAAAAGGTTGGAATGGCAAGAATGAAAGAAACCAAAATAAAAGCTAACCTGTTCATATGCATGTTGTAATAGGTGTGTTGAAAAGGAATCCGGTCACTAAACCTACACTATCTTCTTCATAAATCTGTATGCAATCGTTTGTTTGATCCACTCTTTTCCGGAAGAGCAAGGAAACAGCAATAAATATCAATTTAGTAGACAGGCATATAGTGAATTGCACAACAGGGAAAGTAACAGTTGTACACTGAGCATACACCCCGGTATAAAATTTAACAGCAGATCTGCCATACAAAATAAAGGGTTGCATCCAGGCCTGGCTGATACTTTAGTTCCTATTATACCTTTTATTCGTTTTCATGTATTGGCGTAGTGGAAGCATAATTTTTTGTTAGGGAAAAATTGTAAAAAATAAGTAGGCTGCAAAAATCGTCAGTAGCACTATGCCATAAAGCATATTGGTTTTACCGGTTACAAAGGACAGAACCACCGTGAAAATCGACAACATCAGTAGTACGACAGAGATGGTATCGATACCCAATAATACCGGCGTATGACTAAACATTGTAAAAATGGCAACAGCGGGGATCGTCAGCCCAATGCTGGCCAGTGCTGAGCCCAAAGCCAGGTTCATGCTGGTTTGCAAACGGTTTTTCCGGGCTGCTTGTACGGCTGCAAGGCACTCGGGCAATAAAACCACCAAGGCAATAATAACGCCTACAAGGGAGTTGGGCGCTCCGATAGATGCAACACCCCGCTCGATAGATGGGGATATTTTTTTTGCCAATAATACAACAGCGCCTAAACACACTACAAGCAATATAAGGCTTATAAAAGTGGTTCTTATGGTTGGAGGAACAGCATGCGTGTCCTCACTATTCGGGTTGCCATCTTCGTCTTTGGGAAGAAAATAATCCCGATGACGTACTGACTGGATCATGATAAAGCTTAAATAAAGGATCAAGCTTACGGTTGCAACGAAGATCAATTGTGAGGGTGTATATTCGGGTCCCGGCTTGCTAACAGTATAATTCGGCAATATCAATGTAAGTGCCAGGATTGCAGTAAGTGTCATCAAGGCCGATGTTGCTGCATGTTTGGTTACAAACTGTTCTCTGTATTTAGCTCCTCCTGTCAAAATACAAATGCCTATAATAAATGTTAGAATGATCATGATGGCAGCAAAAACAGTATCTCTGGCAAGCGCAGCGGTTTTTGGGCCACCTGAAGACATGAGCGAGACAATCAGTGCCACTTCAATAATAGTAACTGCTAAGGCAAGAATAAGGGTTCCCAAAGGTTCTCCTATCCGGTGCGCAACCACCTCAGCATGATGAACAGCCGCAAGTACACTGGCAATCAGCATAACAACCAGGATAGTCAACATAAAAGCGCCGGACTTGCCGCCGGAACTGAAATAAGCAGTCCAGGCAAGAACCGGAGATAAAACAGTCCAGAGAGGAAGAGGGCTATTTAATTTCATATGAAAGCTTTACTATTTGCAAATTGACAGTTTTTATTTATTGTGTTTACCCCAAATACATTTTACACTATTTATTCTACCGCTGCTACGATTTACTAAGGGGCAAATTTTTTACAAGCCAATTATTGGGTTCATCCAAATTGAATTGCCGGCACACAGTTCCTGCAATAATTAATTACTACCGGTTTCAGCTGAAGGTTGTTTGAAAAAACCGGTATTTCATTCAAATCTGTATCAAATTAAGGATTTAATTGCGTTATATGGACCGTTTTTCAGTGGCGTTGTCAAACCGGAACCCAACCGGAAGCCTGTGTATCATTGCCATAGATAACAGCCCGGTGTTCAGCAGGTTTGTAAAACAGTTGCTATCCTCTCTATAAACCATTGATTTTACATGTTTTTCCAAAAGAACACTTAACTTCATAGAAACGTACCTACCTGATGCGAAAACGTTTTTATCCGCTTCCCTCATTCTTTTTTTTACTACTGCTTGCCATAAATGTGCTGGCGGAGCCGTCTGCATCTTTTTTTGTTCAGCACTATGATAACAGGAATGGACTTTCCAACAGTTCTATTAATGCTATTTTTAAAGATGCCAGTAATTTACTTTGGGTGGCAACATGGGATGGCCTGAACATGTACGATGGCAGCATTTTTCATGTATTTAATTACAATAAGGAAAATGATTTTAAAAGTATCGGCTGCAATGTGATCCAGCAGGTTGCGGAAGACAGGAAAGGCAATGTATGGATCACTACGATAGAAGGGATAACCCGGTATGAAAAACAAACCGGTAAATTTTATAATTATTTTTATAACCAGCACAAACAAAGCAGTGTAAGTGAACAGGAATATACACTGGCCATTGATACCGCCGGACAGGTATACTGCTTTAATCAAAGGAACGGCCTTAGTTTATACGATGCCAAAACGGATACATTCCATAGCTGTTTTTTACCTGGTCCTGGCCCAGGCATTCGTAAGCTTACTTTCGATCGAACCAATCGCCTTTGGATAGTGAACTCCAAAGGCCGTCTAAGCGTGTACACCGGCCACGATACCCAATTTAAAGAATTGAGAACCTATCCTGATCAGGGCGTTGTCAATTTTTTCTATATTAACCACCAGGTCTTTTTCAGCAATAGCGATAACCAGCTGTTGGGCATTCAAAGCAGCACATTAGAACCACAGAAAATAATGCAGCTGAAAACAGCACTTTCTTCTTTAATCTATTACAATCACCACTATATTCTTGCATGGGCTTCAAAAGGGTACGATGTATATGATGTCGATTTTCAACCTTCTTCGTTTTTGAAGCAGGAAGCTGAACAGATGCAGAACATTAAAATAACTGCCTGGGCTTTGGGTAATGAAGATATATTGTGGTATGGAACCGATGGTAATGGGATCATTAAAATTTATCCTAAAACCAAATCCTTCGGAACAATTCCTACTTCAGACAACGGATTGCCGTATAATAAATCAGTAAGATCATTTTGCGAAGCAGGTGGGAATTTATGGGTAGGAACAAAAGGCAGCGGGATTATCAGTTTTGAAAATTTTTGGTCAGACACGACCGATCTGAACAGGAAAAAATATTTTTCAGCACCTGCAGAGCTGGATAATAATGCTGTGTATGCGTTAAAAAAAGGGAATGATGGCCTTATCTATATTGGTACAGATGGAAAAGGTATTGGGGTATACGATCTGAAAACCCGTCAATTCTACAAATGGTCTGCTATTGGCGGCCACGATGCTTACCCTGAATTCGGCTCTGTATATGCTATCAAACAGGATGCTGATCATTCATTATGGCTGGGTACCAGTGGCTATGGCCTGGTGCATCTCAAGCTCAATAAAGATAGATCCGGGCAGTTGTCAGTGGCTTTTTTGAAGCAGTTTACCTACAATAATAGTAGCGCAGGCCCTGCCAATGACATTATATATTCTTTAGCTGAGGATGGCGATCATTATTTATGGGTAGGCTGCCGGTATGGCGGTCTCAACCTGTTCAATAAAACCACCGGTGTTTTCAAAACGTTCAAGGCATTTACCTATGAAGGTAGCCTGTCCAATAATGATGTACTATCACTTTATAAAGACAGTCATAACAGGCTCTGGATTGGAACAAGCTATGGACTTAACTGGATCAGCACTGCGGATGTAGCGAAGCAGGAACCTTTGTTTCAGAAACTGACCACTGCTGAAGGCTTACCCAATAATACCATTCATTCAATTGAAGAAGATGATAAGGGGCAAATTTGGGTAAGTACTAATAAAGGACTGGCAATGGTTAGCCAGACAGACCTGAAAATATCTTATTATCAGCAGCAAGACGGTTTGCAAAGCAATGAGTTTTGCGATGGTGCCGTATGGAAAGACCTTTCGGGGAAATTGTTCTTTGGCGGTACTTATGGCTTTAATCATTTTCAACCGCTGAACATCCGTAAATCTGTTTGGCAGCCAGACCTGTTATTATCGGGTATTTCTGTTGGTGGAAAAACAATGAGCGAGAACGGGTTCACTGTTATCAACTCTTTAGAGAACAAGCCTGCTGATTTCTCCATCAGCAGAAGGCATAATTTCTTTGAACTGGATATAAAAGCCATAAGTTTTTCAAATGCAGAAAAATGCGAGTATGCTTATTACCTGGATGGCTATGACAAAGTGTGGCATTATGCAGGCACCAATGGAAAGATCATATACAGCAATATTGACCCGGGCAGTTACTGCCTGAAAATAAAATGGAGCAATGGGGATGGTTTATGGACAAATGATACCACATTGATGAACCTGCATGTTAAACAATATCCCTGGCTTACAGGCTGGGCATATGCGGGCTATATGTTGTTGTTGTTGGGTGTAGGATATGTTTTTTACAGGAACCGGAAAAACAAAATGGAGATAAAGCATCAATTAGAGGTGGAACATATACGCCGCGAAAAAGAAGAGGAGATGCACCAGAACAGGCTCGTTTTTTTTACCAATATAGCCCACGAACTGCAAACGCCTTTAACCCTGATCATGGGAAGTGCAGAGCGCTCACTGCATAAATTGTCTGGCAAAGAGGGCAGGGACAACGCGCATTTTTTATCCCTGATCCATCAGCAGGCATCCCGGCTTACCTACCTGGTGCACCAGTTGCTGGAATTTAGAAAAGTGGAAGCAGGCTTTTATAAGAACAGGTTCAGCTGCCTGAATATTTCAGCGTTGTTGCAAAACCTCGCAAAATCATTTATTCCATTAAGCGAGCAAAATAAAATGGAGTATGAGATCAATATAGCGCCCGGTATAACCGGCTGGGTGGATAAGGATAAGATAGAAAAAATTATTTTCAACCTTTTATCCAATGCATTTAAATACTCCGGCAAAAACGAACAGGTTATTTTTTCCACGGAAGAAAACAGCGCTACGGGGCAACTGGAAATAACTGTGGTTAATTCAGGAACACAGCTGCCCCAGGGAAACCTGGAGCGGATGTTTGAAAAATTTTATGCCACCACGCCCAATACGGCAGACAGCGGCAATTTTGGTACAGGTATCGGCCTTGCTTTTACACGGCAGCTGGTTACATTATTAAATGGAAGCATCAGCGCCAGCAATGAAAATGAAAGAATTCATTTTAAAGTATGTTTGCCGCTGATCGAAAAACAACCGGACTGTGTGCAGGCTGATAACAATACTGCCATCAGCCACCATCCATCCCGTTTATACCAGACAATCACTGCTTATTCAGGGCCGGTTCAAATGGCATCCGCAGTAGAAAACAATAAACAAAGTATCATTGACCATCTGCAGGATAATAAAAGAAAGCGTATCCTTATTGTGGAAGACGAGCCGGGTATCCGTTTTTTGCTGAATGATATTTTAAAAGAAGAATACATCATTTATGAGGCGGAAGACGGTAAAGAAGCATTAGAGCTGATAGAAAAGATAACACCCGACCTGGTGATCTCCGATGTGATGATGCCCAATATGAATGGCCTCGAGCTCTGCAATACAATGAAAAATACCCCGGCCACCTGCCAGATCCCATTTATTATATTGTCTTCCCGTGCAAGTGAAGACCATCATATGGAAGGATATGAATCGGGAGCTGATGCCTATATTGCCAAACCCTTCCAGACGGCCCACCTGAAACTGAGGGTAAGGAAATTACTGGAATACCGCCAAAAACTGCTTGAACTGTTCAGCGGGGATAAAGCACCTGAAAAATTGGTAGATGCCGACCTTCCCAAAGGCGACAAAGAATTTCTGCTCAAATTGATACAGGTAATTGAACAAAATATTGGTGAGCCGGAACTGAATTCGTTGTTTCTGGAAAAAGCATTGAACATGAGCCGGATGCAGCTATACCGGAAATTAAAGATGATGAGCGGGATGACAACCAGTGAATTCATTAAACATGTCCGGCTGAAAAAGGCTGCAAGCCTTCTTGTATCCACCAATTTGAGCGTTACAGAAATTTTCTATCAAACCGGGTTTAATTCCCAGTCTTATTTTTTCAGGCAGTTCAAAAAACAATACAACTGCGCTCCCAATGAATACAGGGAAAAACAAACGCTCAAGAGCACCAGGTGATCTCAGTCCGGTGTCAATTTGGCATTGCCGCAAACAGTAATCCACTCTTCATCATTATGGCGGCAATCAGGGTATGCCCCTGAATTAAAACAGTTGGGCCCAATTTTCTGCACTAAAAATAGCTGCAGACAGTTCTCCTTACTGAAACCAGTAGCTATCCGGGCAAAATGTAATTATGGTGCACTAAAATGTGCATATAGTGCACAATGTTCACCCGGCATTGGGATAGTTTCGGTTTTTAATTGCGCCATATGCGAATAAATACTTGTGTATCAACGGCATTAATTCTATGCCTGTCTTTTTTTAGTTTTTCATCCGCTACTGGTCAGGGCATATCATTAAAGATCGCGGGAAATAAGCAGGACGGTTTTCACGTGGAGATATACAAGGATGATCAATTACTGGTAGTGAACACCGAAGAACTTTCTCTTCAATTGTTCAACACAGACCTGAGTACAAATACAACGATCCCTGACTGGAAAGCAGATAGCTGGACAGGCAATAGCAGGCAAATAACCTTACAGAAAGATTTATATATAAAAGAGTTTGATGCCAATTTGTCTGTATCCGTAATCTACCAGGTAATAAATGCCAGCCTGGTAAAAAAGAGCATAACGCTTTTCCAGCCTTCTATGCCTGGCATGTTGTGTATAGTAAAGCAAAGAATAAGGCCCGCTCAAAAACCCCTGAAGTATGTCAGCTTTGAACATGATGATTTTCCTGGGGGGCTGGTGCACGAAATATTCCCATCCGCCGGTTTTATCACGCCTGGTAATACCGTGGTTGGACTTTTGACCGATGCCGGGTATAAAAATCAATATACAAGAAATACCCGCCGCCGGTTTAGCGGCAGGGGTGGTGGTTTTGTAGGGCTCCGCCGCCTGCCCGACCCCAACCTGTTTTCCGTTGCCGATGCTGCGGAAAGGGCCCGCAACAACGACTACCTTCAACAAACATATGGCGAACTCTATAACCTGGACAGGGGAACAGATACCATTTTACAGATGCCCGCCGTTTACCAGGAGCAGGGTAATGCCACCATCAAACAGCAAAACGACCTGATTACCATCACAGGGCACCAGGAGGGAAGGGCAGGAATAGAATTGATTGCTCCATTCAAAGACCAGAAAGTATACACTATTTCATTTTTATGCAAAGGAAATACTCCATTGGCATTAAAACTTTTCAGGATAAAAAACGGGATGAAGACTTCCGAGCTGGAAGATGGTGTGAAATACATTGACAATTTTCCCACAAAAGAAAATGAATGGACAGCCTTTAAAGGCAGCATACTCGTTCCTTATATTGAACATGACAGTGTATCGATGTTTATCGGCACACAATCCGGCAAAAACGGTAAGCTGGAGATCAGGGACCTGCAATTTATAGAACATCAACCGCTGCAGGAGCCTTACAATGTTCTGCCACTTGGACAAAAAATAACAAAAGCCGCTTATATTTTTATTGAGCCATGGAAATCGCATCAGCAGTTCATGATCTCTTCCCAGTCAAGGTTAGCAGAGGGCAAAGGGTTTAAAGGATCTGAAATTGAAAAAATGCTCTATGCCAACTTTAACATGCTCACCTGGATCACTGATGTGCATGATTGTACTCCCTTTAGTGTACCGAATATGAATTATGCCCCTGATATGTACAACCGGGATTCCTATTTTTCTACAGTAGCCACTTACAACAAAGAACTGAACCTGTCTATCTGGGAGCAATGGGGCAGAACACAAACCCCGAAAGGGGGTATTGGAACGATCATCACGCCGCTGATGGGTTCGGTAGAAGCAAAAGACAACGAAGCTACCATCGAATGGCTGATATGGGCCATGCTTAATAAGCGCCGGTTCGGGGCAGCACTTCCACAAGACAAAATCAAAAAAGCAGTTGACTATGTGCTCAACGAATTCGATTCTTCAGGAGATGGAAAATGCAGGGCTCATTTCCCATTAAGCCAGGTAGATGTTATCGATTACAACCCTAAAACAGACCGGTTGGCTGTAAACCAGGGGATGCTGGCTATTGCTTTAAGAACCATAAAAGAGTTGGGTTATGGCATCACAGAATCGCATATACAAAAGGCAGAAGCGGAGTACCGCAATTTTTATGATGCTAAAAGAAAGCACCTGCTGTTTGACCGGAAATTTCCCGACCTCATTTCCCTCACAGACCTGGAGCCGGAATTTTTTTCTCTTTGGTTATTCAATCGTCCTATCCTGACAGATGAAATGGTCAACCATCATTTGAACCAGGTGCCAGTGTTAAATAAAGTGCCCAACTCGCCGCATCCCGAATACGGTACCACAGCACCTATTTGCGTAAGATTGACAAATAATGAAAAAGGATATGCCTACCTGAGCAAAGACTACCAGCCTTTTGAAAAATTCGGGGAAGAAAATTACAGCGATGGGAAAAGCGATGGCTTTTATTATAATGGCGGCAGCTGGTTCAGGCCAGAGTATTGTGCTTATGTGGTAGGCTTAAAACATGGCTGGTCCAAAGCAAAACCTTTAATGGAAAACAGGGCCTGGGCAGAAATTTATTTAAATCCCCAATGGCCTTTCAGCAAAGAATTTATTCCTACAAAATGGCGCACTACAAATAGCTGGTGGCCTTCTACCAGGGGCCTCAGCTGGAATGTGTTTATGCTGATGGCCAATGAAGTGGCCGGCCTGCGTACGGCTGATATGGACCCGGATTATACTAAGCTTCCAATAAAATAAACCAGCTGTTTTACAACAAGAAAAACAGCCGCCATCCAATTTTCAAACAATGTAAAAGACAAACAAAGTATGAAGTACCCAAATGCTACACTTATCCACGGCGCAATTATCCCGGATGAATAAGCGCTGTGCTCCCTGGTTGCTCCGCAACCGTACCCAAAACAGTCATTTTTAAAAATTAAATCGACGCTGCTATGATGAAAATAACGACTAACATGTTTCATACGATCCCGCAAAAAATTTTAACTGGTTTAAAATTATTGACCTGCTTCTTGTTATTGCACTACCCGTCAGGTGCGCAATCCGGGAACATACAGGTTTCGGGTAATGTAGTGAATGCTTCAGGAGACGCGCTTGCCGGCGTTTCCGTTAAAGCGAAAAATATCGCCATATCCACAATAACAGATACTGCCGGTAATTTCCATCTCACAGTACCCCAAGGCACTGTTTTACAGTTAACGCATGTGGGGTATAAAACCCAGGAAATACCCATCGCAGAAAAAAGAATATTCCAGATCACGCTGCTGGCAGCAGATAATACATTGAACGACGTGATCGTTGTAGGTTACAGCAGCCAGCGTAAAGGCGCCATAACCGGCGCTATGTCTACGGTGAGTATGGATGATGTAGATAAGCGAAGAGTGCCGGATGTGGCACAGCTGCTGCAAGGCCAGGTGCCGGGCGTACAGGTTACGCAAAGCACCGGTGCACCTGGTGATGGCATCAATATCACCATCCGCGGCACCGGTACAATAGGCAGCAGCAGCGATCCGCTTTTCATTGTAGACGGCCTGCCTACCACCAGCATTTCTTTTATCAATCCTGCCGATATACAATCAATGACAGTACTGAAAGATGCGGCTGCCGCTTCTATTTATGGTGCAAGGGCATCAGGCGGGGTGATTGTTATTGTAACAAAAAGTGGTAAAAAAGGGAGATCCAATATTGATATCAACTATTACAATGGTATACAAAAAGTAGGGCATCTGCCAACAATGCTTAATGCCACCCAGTATATGAATAAAATGGAGGAGAGCTGGAACAATTCCGGCTATAGTGGCTCAAACCCGTATACTGCGGATAAATCGAGAACAGATCTTGCCAATACCAACTGGCTAAAAGAATTATTTGTAACAGGAAGATCGCAAAACCTGCAATTAACGGCCAGTGGCGGTTCTGATAAGGTACAGTACCTTATTTCAGGTGGCTATTATAAACAGAATGGTATTGTTGTTTTCAATAATGACCAGTATGAAAGGTATAGCTTCAGAACCAATGTAAATGCAAATATTTCTGACCGGTTTTCTGTAGGCAGTAACCTGCAGCTTGCTAATACCATGCAGGATAAGATATCATCCAGTGGCGATGCGCCGGGTGTTATCCGTCATGCCTTTATTCGCCCGCCGGTTATACCCGTATATAAATCTCCCAAAGACCCCACCTATGATCCCAATGATCCATTTACAGACCTGCCTTTTTATGCGCAGAACCTTGCCGCCAATGGCGGGAAATGGAACAGCAATACCAATCTGTACGAGTTTAGTTCAAACCCCATTGCCGTTGCATATTTCACTAACGATAAACGCAGCAATTTTAAAACCTTCGGAAATGTGTATGCAGAGTATGGATTCCTGAAAAATAAAGAGCTGAAACTAAAAACCATACTGGGTATTGATTTGAATTTAACCCATAACAAAGCATTCAACAGGAATTATGGCGATGATGATGGCGGTGGTGCAACCATTGACCAGGGTAAAGGACGCCAGAACCGCCCCAGCAGCCTGGCTGAAGACAGGGGACAGGAAACCACAATCACCTGGACCAATACGTTAAACTATAACAAGAACATCGGCAAACATTTCATCAATGCACTGCTGGGAAGCGAATTTATTAAGAACAAAGCTTCTGGCATCAGCGCATCCAGGGCAAGGTACAGCAATGAATCACCGGCCTTTCAGTACATAGATTTTGGAGCCTATCCACAGGATCTATGGAATGGCGGCGCTGCATCTGAATGGGCATTGTTCTCTGTATTTGGTTCGCTGAATTATAATTATGAGAACAGGTTTTTTGCAACAGCGTCCCTCCGCAGGGATGCTTCCAGCCAGTTTGCCGAAAATAACCAACAGGCTTATTTTCCTTCAGCATCCGCAGGCTGGAGAATATCGCAGGAAAAATTCATGCAGCCCATCACCTGGATATCAGATCTTAAATTAAGGGTAAGCTCCGGAAAACTGGGCAACCAGTCTGGTCTTCGCAATTACAATTCGCTTGCCATTTACAATCCCCTTGGAACGCTGCTGCGTTATGGCAATCCTGATTTGAAATGGGAAACCACCCGGCAAGACAATATAGGGATCGATCTGGGCCTTTTTAAAAACAAGCTTTCTATTTCTGCCGATTATTTTAAAAAGACCACATCCGATCTTTTACTGCCCTTAAGTTTACCAACGGTGGTAGGGGATGTACAACCTACTATTGTAAATGCAGGCGCCATAAGCAACAAGGGTTTTGAACTTGCTATCGGGTATAAGAACAACGACCGTGCATTGAAGTATTCTGTCAATGCCAATTTTTCCACTGTTACCAATACTGTAGATAAACTATCGCCCAATTTGCCAAGCATTTACGGACAGGTATCAAAAACAGCGGTCGGCCATCCGCTAAATTCTTTTTATGGATTCCAGATGGCAGGCATCTACCAGAATCAAAAAGAGATAGATGGTTATTTAACCGGCGCACCACACCCCGATATTCACCCGGGCGATATTAAATTTAAAGACCTGAATGGAGATGGTATTATCAATGATAACGACCGCACTTATATCGGGAACCCCAACCCGCGATTTACCTATGGGGCCAACCTGGCAGCCAGCTATAAAGGATTCGATGTCTCTGTATTGCTGCAGGGCGTAAACGGTGTAGAAAAATACAACGACCTTAAAAAGATCATTGATTACGATACCCGGCCATTTAACCATACCATTAATACGCTCAATGCCTGGCATGGTGAGGGCACAAGCAATACTATCCCGCGTTCCACTTTTACCGATAATGGCAGCAGCAAGGTATCCAGCATCTTCGTGGAAAATGCATCGTACTGCAGGCTGAAAAATATTGAGATCGGCTATACCATTACCCTGCGCGGCAAAGCAAGAGCTGTTGTGCAAAATGCAAGGCTCTATGTATCCGCTCAAAACCTGTTTACCATTACCAAATACACCGGGCTGGATCCTGAAGCATACAATATGTTTGACCAGGGCACCTATCCTCAGTCAAAAGCATTTTTGTTCGGGGTGAATATAAAATTTTGATTCATATGCTAAAACCTACAAACATGAAACCTGTTTATAAAATACTGGCGGCACTGGTGATTTTATGTACTGCAGGCTGCACTAAAGAATTGCATAAACCACCTATAGGAATAATAACAGAGGGCGTGCCACCTACCCATGCTTCTGTATTGTATTCAGTCAGTTCTTCTTATCAGCTTCTTTCCAGCACACTCAATATTATAGGCAATTGGGGTTGGGACGACGGAACAGTGCTGCGCAATGATTTTATTGTGCAGGATATTGCATCGGGGGATATGCTAAAAAAATGGAACCCAGATGGCGACCAGGCCTGGATGGATCAGTTTGCTGATTTCAGCTTTACATCTTCCAACAGCGGCATCAATGGACAGTGGAGTTATGATTATGCAGGTGTGGCAAGAGTAAACCTGGCCATCAGTTATTTGACAGATGCCGCACTGATGTCTAAACTGGGCATTGATGAAGCAACCAGTAAAAATTTGCTGGGACAGGTATATTTTTTAAGGGCATTCTATTATTTCGACCTGGTGAATTTATATGGCGATGTGCCTTTGATAACAGAGCCATTAAAAAGTTTTACAGATGCTTACAATGTAATAAAAAGAGAAACAAAGGCCAATGTTTACATACAAATAAGCAAAGACCTGGATAATGCGAAGTCATTATTGCCCGATAGCAAGTATTCAGATCCATCAGAAAAATGGCGGGTATCCAAAGGCGCTGTGCTGGCAATGCAGGCGAAGGTGGCTTTGTACAATCAAAAATGGGCAGATGTGCTCAGTATCATCTCAGCACTGGAAGGCTTGCATTACTATAGCCTGAACCCTAACTATTTTGACAATTTTGATATCACAAAAAAATGGACCAACACTGAAGTGATCTTTGCGTACAATCATGAATCCCTTACCACACCAAGGTCGGGAAATGGCCTTTGTGCTTTGGCTGGTTGGGGCTTTATTGCACCTTCTCCCAATTTTATCAGCGCGTTTGAAGCAGGCGACCCGCGGTTAAAATACACAGCAGATGTTGCCAGTCAGAATGTTTATAAAATATTTGGTGAATTAAACGGCAACAACAAAGGCAACGATGACGCACCAAGCAATAAAATATATATCCGCTGGGCAGATGTAATGCTTTGGAAAGCCGAAGCTTTAAATGAAACAGGAAATTATCCCGCTGCCATTGCCATCATCAACACCATCAGGCAACGTGCAAGAACTACGGTAACTGTAAACGGCACATTGCCACCCGCAGGAACCTTGCCCGACAGGGACATGAGCACTGCCAGCAAAGACCAGGTAAAACAATGGCTGATACAGGAAAGAAGGGTAGAGCTGGGATTTGAATCACAAAGGTTCAACGACCTGAAACGCTGGGGCCTTGCCAAATCTTTTTTAACCAGCATTGGCAAGAACTTCCAGGATAAAAATTATCTCTATCCTATTCCCCAGGGAGAAATTGATAAATCCGGCGGCCGTATCACGCAGAATGCCGGGTACTAAATTTTTGTTACACTCATTTTACACATATGACTGATATCGCAAAACGCTTTGCACAAAACCCATTGTTATCACCGGCAGATCTACCTGCCAGCACTGCCGGCCTTGAAATTGCCTGTCTTTTAAATCCCGGTGTATTTCGCTATGAAGGCAAAACCTGGCTTTTAGTAAGAGTGGCGGAACGGCCCAAACAAATGGATGGGGTGATCTCTTTCCCGGTATTGACTGAAAAAGGGGGTATGGAAATAATAACCATTTCAAAAAATGATCCCCAATTAAAAGCCAATGATTCAAGGGTGATTAATTACAAAGGCGTTGATTATTTAACCACGCTTTCTCACTTGCGTTTGCTTTGCAGTGATGATGGGCTGCGGTTTTATGAACCCGGCGGCTTCCCGGTTCTTATGGGTGAGGGCGCGCAGCAATGTTTTGGTATAGAGGATTGCAGGGTTTCATTACTGGAAAAAAAGTATTACCTCACTTTCACAGCTGTATCCGGCAATGGTGTGGGTGTTGGCCTGCGCACCACGTTTGACTGGAAAAACTTCCAGTCCCACGGAATGATATTGCCGCCACACAATAAAGACTGCGCCATTTTTGAGGAAAAGATCAACGGGTTATTTTATGCATTGCACCGGCCGAGCAGTGTTGATATCGGCGGCAATTATATCTGGATCGCCTCTTCCCCGGATGGTATTCATTGGGGTAACCACAAATGCCTTATCAAAACCCGGGAAAATGCCTGGGACAGTGCAAGGGTTGGGGCAGGGGCTGCACCCATCAAAACAGATAAAGGCTGGCTGGAAATTTATCATGGCGCCAATGAACACCATCAGTATTGCCTGGGCGCTTTTCTAATGGATCTTCACGATCCTTCAAAAGTAATTGCCAGGACAGAGAAGCCTATTATGGTACCCACAGCCTCTTATGAATTAAATGGCTTTTTTGGTAATGTGGTTTTTACCAATGGCCATGTTGTTAGTGCGGATGGAGATACCATCACGGTTTATTATGGTGCTTCTGATGAATTTGTTTGCGGGGCAGATTTTTCTTTAAAGGATATTTTCTCATTATTAAAAAATGTATAATGTACAATAAGCTGAAAACAGAAATAAACCATTTCAGGGCCCAGCCGCGTAATTTCAGGATACTTATACTAACGAACCTTGTATATGCATTTGTGCTGCCCGTGATCGACACCTTTGTAGCTGCATATATTATGCGCAACACAGTAGGGGATACCGCTAAAGTGGTCATCTACCAGCTCACTATTTACACAGGGATACCGCTGACCTTTTTATTAAACGGGTTCCTCTTAAAACATTTTGATATCCGTAAATTGTATGCAGCCGGCATGATGCTTAGTGCAGTATCGATGATCGTAATGATGTCTTTACGCGAACTCAATACACTGGGCATCGCCAGCGCAGGTTTGATCATGGGGCTGAGCTTTGGCTTTTACTGGGCAAACAGGGATTGTCTTGCTTTGTCTATTACCAATGACAATAACCGCAATTACTATTATGGTATGGAAACGCTGTTTTATACCATCATTTCTGTACTTATACCCATTACAATTGGCTTGTTTATCGACGCGCAAAACACTGATTCAAAAAAGCATACTGCCTACCTGGTCATCACCGGCGCTGTTTTTATGATCACTGTTTTAGCATCGGTGGTGTGTTTCCAGGGGACTTTCAAAAACCCCGGGGAGAAAAAATATATCTTCTTTAAATTCCATCCGCTCTGGTACAGGTTGTTAACGCTGGCATCGCTGAAAGGGCTGGCGCAGGGATTTTTGGTAACAGCGCCAGCCATGCTGATACTGAAATTTTTTGGTAACGAAGGGGCCCTAGGTTCTGCTACTTCAATAGGGGCGGTGATCGCTGCTATAATCATGTATGTGCTGGGGCGGCTTTCCAAACCCTCTGACAGGATAAAGATATTTGCATGGGGGCTTATCTTGTTTGCCGCCGGTGCTGCAGTAAACAGTGTTTTATTTAACCAGGTGGGTGTGGTTGTATTTATTTTGTTACTATTGATCGCAAAGCCATTGATGGATCTTGCCTATTTTCCTATTCAATTCCAGGTGATTGATATTGTTTCGAAAATAGAGCGGAGAAGTGAATTTGCTTATATCCTGAACCATGAAGCGGGCTTGTATGTGGGCCGTTTCTCTGGTGCAGCCACTTTTCTGCTGATGGCCTATTATGCCTCTGCTGAAGTGGCTTTGAGGTATGCTGTGGTTATTATTGGCATATTGCAGCTCTGTTCCATCTTTGTTGCAAAAAATATAATAGCAAGAGGTAAAATACTTAATGCCGGTGAGCACATTTCCGACAGCAAACTATTGCATGAAGTATCCTGCGATATTGTGTAAATTCCTTTTTAATTGAGTAGTTAATGAATAAGCAAATGAAAGCAGCTTTTCTATTGTTATTGGCCGTTTCTGCTGTATGTTGTACAAGCGCACAGGTTAAACAGCGTAGTATTCACAGGGTGGATAGCATGCCCGATCTGCCTTCGCCTTTGCAGATAATAGATTACAGAAAACTGGCTTTAAATTTTGACAAAACAGTATATGATTTTAATGCCAGGGGAAAGTTCTGGCCACTGGTATGGATAGATAGCAGCAGGAAGAATTTTCCTCAAAATGTAATAGGGCTATATACCGCTATGGGAGATGTTCGGCAGGGTACGAACAATAAGGGCATGTTTCACGAAGCAGTAGCAACCATGGGAGCTACGCTGGGTGCAAGTCTGGTGGGGCTTGATAAAGCCGGTCAGCAAAAGTTCAATTATGTGGGTATGCTGAAAAACTATTTCAATAAAGAAACCGGCTGGAATATCATGATGAACAATACTTGTCCTGAAGTAGCCCTGCTCGGCGGTGGCTACGGCCGCGACTGGTGGTATGATGTGTTCCCGAACCTGTTGTTTTATGCCATATACGATCTCTATCCCAATGAACCTGGCTTTAAAGAAATAGCAAAGAGCATTGCAGATAAATTCTATGCAGCCGATTCTATACTCAATGGAAATTATAACTGGTCTTATTTTGACTATGGAAAAATGCAGCCAATGAAAAACCAGATATGCGCACAGCCGGATGTAGCTGCAGGACATGCATGGGTATTGTACGCCGCGTACAAAAAACTGGGTGATGCAAAATATTTAAAAGCTGCCTTAAGCGCGTTGAATGCTTTACAAGCCCAAACCGTTAACCCAACCTACGAACTGCTGATGCCCTTTGGTGCCTATCTCACTGCCAGGATAAATGCAGAGCTCGGTACGCAATATGACCTGGATAAAATGCTGGGCTGGAGTTTTGATGGAACAGCCATATGCCGCGAAGGCTGGGGCGTACTCGTTGGTAGCTGGAACGGAATAGATATTGCAGGAATTGTAGGCAGCACCGTTGATCATGGCGGCTATGGTTTTTTAATGAATACCTATGATGCAGCCTGGCCGCTGGTTCCGCTGGTAAGATATAACCCTTCCTATGCAAAGGCCATAGGGAAATGGATGTTAAATGCGGCCAATGCGGCGCGCTTTTTCTATCCTGCATATATGCCGGCCGATCATCAAACCATCGCACCACTTTCTGCCGTGACCAAAGGCGTGATCGGGTACGAGGGCATTATTAAAACATCTTCCTATAAAAAATATGAACAACTAAAAGGACCCGTGGCCCAGGGTGACGGGCCGCTTTGGGTGCCGGGTAAAAACCCCGAAGAATCCCAGTTCAGTGTGTATGGCAGTGCACATGCAGGCATCTTCGGCAGTATTATCCGCAAGACCAATATGGAAGGCATACTGCAATTGGATCTGTTGGCAACCGATTTTTATCATGACAAAGCCTATCCTTCTTTTTTATATTACAATCCTTATAAAAGCAATAAAACCATCACGATAAACACCGGGTTGGAGAATAAAATTGATCTCTACAATGCCTTGTCAGGTAAGTTTATCGCGCGGAACATTACGGGTACAACCCAGGTAACGCTTTTGCCGCAGGATGCAGCTGTAATTGTATATGTTCCCGCAGGTGGCAAAATATCTTATACAGGAAAAAAAATGTTGGTGAATGGCGTGGTGGTAGATTATTGCCGGCAGGCTATGCAGTAAACGCTTCGTTGATAAAGCAGACAGATGATCCGCAGGTGAATTTTCCTGCAAGATATGCCCAAATAAGACGATCCCTCCGGGAGGAGCAGAAGCAATAAAGCCCATGTATTTGCATGGGCTTTATTTTTGGGTTGTTATCTGTGCAAACTTCGGATTTATTCCTGATGGATTTACCGCATTTGGTTAGTTTAGCTGATTGAAACTTATTTAATTCTTTATGCGCACCATTACAGTAGAAGAACATTTTGCGACCGGTCCTTATATTGCAGGGCCAGGCAGCAGTTTAAAAGAATACCCTGAAATTGCTGAAAAACTGCTGGACCTGGGTGAAAAAAGGATTGCAGAAATGGATAGCGCAGGCATTGATATGCAGGTGCTGTCGATCACACCACCGGGTGTGGAGCAAAGTTTGCCCGCTGAAGCTATTGCTTTATCTAAAGCAATCAATGATGAGTTGGCAAGTGCCGTCGCGCATTTCCCGCGCCGATTGTCCGGATTCGCAGCTATTCCAACCGCCGACCCCAATGCAGCAGTGAAAGAATTGGAACGGGCCATTGCGGTATTGGGATTAAAAGGGGCTATTATTAATGGCCATGTGAACGGGCGTTACCTGGATGATGAATATTTTTGGCCCATATTTGCCTGTGCGCAGTCCCTGGGTATACCCATTTATCTGCATCCTACCAAACCGCCCAAAGCGATAAGCGATATTTATTACAGTGGTTTTTCACCTGTTGTGGATGAATTTTTTGCAGGTGGCGGTTATGGCTGGCATATTGAAACAGGCATACACATAATGCGGCTGATCCTTGGAGGCGTGTTTGACCGTTTCCCCGGGTTGCAAATAATCATTGGGCATTTAGGTGAATCATTGCCTTTTATGCTGCAGCGGATGAACAGGATGTTCCCAACCGAAAGAACAGGATTGAAACGTTCTATCATTGCCTATTTAAAAGAAAATATTTATTACACTATCGGTGGTTTTAATTACGAAGCACCTTTCCACAATTTATATCTCGAAATAGGTGCTGAACGTATCCTGTTTTCCGCTGACTATCCCTGGGCCGCCATGACTACAGCCCGGGATTTCCTGCTGGCGCTTCCGGTCAATGAAAGAGAGAGGCAGATGATCGCATACCAGAATGCCGAAGCTTTATTGAAAATTTAAAATGACCCGGTATTAAAAGCAGCAAGCTGATACCGCCGGGCTACAAGAAATTCTGTTCGCAGAATACGCAACAGTGCAAGAAAGAAGGCATTTTTCGGTCTCATAGCAGCTCCTGCCGGTAAGAGACCTTATCTACGATCTGCCATTTTCCGTCTAGCTTTACCAGGTTAAACCGGTCGATGAAGCGAAAGCTGGAAAAAGTCAATTGCACCTGCGCTGACCCTGTGTCTCCGTCCCAGGAATAGGAAAGCAGCTCGGGTTTACATTCCTGTAATGTTGCCTGGGCAACCAGGTCCAGGTATTGCGGCAGTGTCCACTGAATCAGCTTTCCCTCCATGATGGTCCTGATGTATGCATTGGGGTGAAAAGCAGCCCGGAGCCTTTCGATGTCTTTTACCGGGCGACCTTGAAGATAATCATTCAGCGTATGCAGGATCAACTGTTTTTCCGCTTCTATTGCCGTTTTGTTTGTTGTCGCTTCCATCATTTTTTGCCGCAAATCTATTTGTATTGCTTACAAACCTCCAAATGTATATTCGGTAAAACAAAATGGCCGGCTAAGTGTTTATCTGCCGTGGATAAGAAAGATTAGTTCTTCAACGGTCCAAGGTGCTTATAAGTGTTGATCAGCAAACCTGTGGGCGTGCTCTTCGACCCTACAAAAGCAAGTTCACGGGCGTCAATAGTATCCGATAGCAAGCGTTTACCCCGGCCAAGCAAAACCGGGTAGGTGATGAGCACAACCTCATCAGCCAGCCCTGTATCAAGTAACATAGAGGTTAGGGTTGAGCTTCCCACAACGATCAGGTCAGGACCGTCTGTTGACTTGAGGTCAAGGATCGCTTCGGCCACATCCTCACTCAAATGCTTTACTGGTCCCCATTCCAGGCTATCGGGCCTGTGGGTTACAATGTATTTCGTTGCCGCATTTATAGCATTTGCCATTGGGAAATTGCCGGCATTAGGCCAAAAGCCACTGAATATATCGTAGGTATGGCGGCCAAGCAGCAGATCAAAATCCGGTCCATATGCCTCAAGAAGCATTGCTGCCCCGGAAGGGCTCCGGTAGGGAGTTGTCCATGCGCCGTAAATGTAGTCTCCGTCGTGTTCTATCACGCCGTCCAGCGAAATATGTTCGAAAATCCTGATCTTTCTCATCTTGCTTTTATTTGATTTAATGATTGCTCAAATTTAAAGCGGACAGGATACGCACATAAGGTGCAGATGCGAAAATATGGGGGTGTTTTTTCCTACAGGGGAGCAAGGTTAAGCAGTATTTAATAGCTATACACTCGAGTTGCCAGTTATAGCGGCGAGCTGATAGCGATGAGCTGCGAGAAATGCATCTCGCGGAACACGCGGAAAGGATGATCATTTTCAGGACGCCTCGCAAAACAATTTATGCTATCTAACAGTACATTCCTGCCTCATAGCTGGAAACTCATGGCTTGCAGCTATAAATACCTGCAACTTGGGTTATAAGCCATACGCTGCCTGCTAAGAGGAAGCGCATGGCTGGTTAGTAGAATAAAATTGTTATGGCCCGGCTATTGCACAGGGGGGGAGCATGCTGGAAAGGATCGCAGGCAAAACACCTGCTTTGCTGCGTTTTTAGCTTGTGGTCCAGGTTCGAAGTAGCTCTACTCGCTTAAAGCCTTGTATACATTTTCAGCTACCAGCGCTGCTGAAGCTGGATTTTGCCCTGTAAATAACAATCCATCAGATGTTGCGAAGGCATGCCAGTCTGCACCTTTTTCATAAATAGCCCCTTTTTCTTTCAATTTGTCTTCTAATAAAAAAGGTATAAGATCTGTAGATTGCCCGGCTTGTTCTTCGCTATTAGAATACCCTGCAATTTTTTTACCTTTTACCAGTGGCTCTCCGTTAACTGACCTGGTATTGACCAATGCAACAGGTGCATGACATACAAGCGCAACAGGTTTATGCTGCTGGTAGAAAGATTCAATAATATGGATGGAGTTTTTATCATCTACAAGATCCCACATCGGACCATGCCCACCAGGATAAAATACCGCATCATAATCGTTCAGGTTAATATTGGTTATCTTTTTCGTTGTCTTCAGTTTCTCCTGGGTAGTTTTGTCATCCTTGAACCTTTTTACAAAAGCCGTACTATACTCTGGCAGCTCGCTTTTAGGGTCAATAGGCGCGTTACCACCTTTGGGTGTTACAATAGTGATTTCAACGCCTTTATCTGACAGGTAGTAGAATGGTGCTGCGAACTCTTCTAACCAGGTACCTGTCGGCTTTTCATTTGTAGGTACCTTATCGGAAGAACTAAGCACAAACAACACTTTTTTCGTTTTCATGTTATTCTTTTTTTGATAATTAATTTGAGCATTACTGTGTGTAGCAGACAACAGGAATAATGACGCAAACAGTAATCCAGCTAATTGTTTCATGCTTTTTTTACTTTTGTACAAAGTTCCGCTTATCCTTGTTTTTGTACAAGTTGCTATATCACAACTTTGATGTGACCTATATCACACCTGTAAATAAAAGATAATGAGTGTAATCCTCCGGCAGCAAATAGAGAAAATAGTACCATTGACCGATGAAGAATTTGAATATACGCTTTCCTTTTTTGTAAGAAAAAAATACCGGAAGCACCAGTTTGTTGTGCAGCATGGAGAAAGGGTTTCTTATGAATTTTTCGTTGAATCAGGGTTGCTCAAATCCTATTTTACAAACCATGAGGATAAGACCTATATCTTACAATTTGCCCTGGAAGATTGGTGGATATCCGATTACCAGGCATATATGAATGGATTACCGGCTTCTTATGACATTGATTGTATTGAAGATTCCGTGTTGCTGGCAATAACCCTTGAAAACAAGAACAAGCTTTGTAAGGAATTACAAAAAATGGAACATTTCTTCCGTATAAAAGCAAATTATGGATACATTGCTTTACAGCAACGCATTCTTTCCTTACTTAACGATGATGCCCGGGAAAAATACAGGCAGCTTTTTAAACTATACCCCATGCTTTTTCAGCGGGTACCCAAAGCGTTTTTAGCGTCCTACATAGGCGTTTCAAGAGAAACACTTAGCAGGATCTCCAATAACTTCAAATAAACAACCACACGAAATACATTAGCAGTTAAGCACCGCCCGAACAAATTCAGCAGCATCGCTTTTTTAAAAAACCTGTCCACCGGTTGTACAATTTTCGAACCATTGATTCCTGATCTGAAACATTTATATTATATAATAATTTGAATATCAACAACTTAGATAAATTTGTATTTCGCCCGAAAACCGGCCACCCACTTTGAATAATTTTACAAGATGAGCTGGAAAGCGTATCTTAAAAGCACTAAGAGCCACCGTTTTTGATGTCTGCAACTCTTTTTTTAAATTTGCACAAATGATTCCCAATGAGATCCGAAAGAAACTTCAAAATATCATTGACGGAGCTCGCTTTGAGAGGGCAACAGATAGTTGCGCAACGGTCAGAAATCTCCTTATCGAAGGCTTTGGAACAGGTTCAACTGTTAAAGAAGCATTCGAAAGTAGAGCAATCGTCAAAGAAGAACAAGCTCACTTCCTAAAATCCTGGGCCACAAAAACAAATCAATTGCTATCTGCCTTGCCTGCAGGGAGTGCGTACCTGACAAAAGGAGGCGAATCCAAAGTTTATCTCGCAGCTGACCAGTTAAATGTTATTAAAGTAAATGACGCCATCTATTATGCAAGTTGGGATGAATATTTTAATAGCCTCGTTCTACACAATTTACTATTTCCCAATACCGCCTATTCTTTAATAGGTTTCATGGAAATCGGCAATCACCTACATGTTTTGTTGCAGCAGCCTTTTATTGAGGGCGAGCAAGCTCGTCTGGAAGATATAAAGGAGCTCTTAAGCTATAACGGTTTCGAGAATACGAGACGACAGGATTATTACAATAGTGAGTTCGGCCTTGTGTTGGAAGATATGCACGATGAAAATGTGATAGCGAAAGATGAATTACTTTTTTTTATTGATACAGTGTTTTATTTAATAAGGAAGTAGCGGGCATAGAACCACCTTGAATTTTGTAGCGAAGTAGGAAAACAACTGAGAAATATAGGAATATTTGAAAATGGAATATATTCAGCAGCGCTTTATTAAAGCGTTGCTCCAGTTTATCAATTGTTTATTGAGCATATATAATTTTAATGAGCTTTACTGATATATCTAATCAGTAGTGTTTCGTTAAGATTATAAGTAGTTCTTTGAAAGTCTTGATACGCTTGCATTTCAGGGTAGTTTAGTCGCGTGACGATCTCCTAAGAAAAACAAGTGATCAAGATGTCAAAGAACTTTTATATAAACAGTTGAAAATCTTTTAGTTTAAATGAGACGCTACTGACTTCAAATAAAAAATCACCCGCGTTTTATATAATTGATCATTTAAATAAGTAGGGATGGGTAGCTGGATGAACTTGGCAAGATGGTGTTATTGGGTAGTGGGAAATGAGGTGGGCTCCTTGCAAAATCAGATTGTACCCTAAGGAAGACAGACCTCAGTGTTCATATTCGCTTTTCAGTCGTACATTTTGTTGTAAATTAAATACAGTGCCTGCTGGATCAGTGATCCAATGCATATTTTCAGGAAGTTCCTCAATTTCGTCACAGATTTCCACACCGTTCGATTGCAGATACTTTGTTGCCTCTTCTACATTAGGAACAGTAAGCTGTAACCAAGTTTCGGAATGGGTGTAATTGTCTACGCAATCTAACCATATAACATTGTTGCCGAATTTCACTTCGTGTGTTCTGGAAACGGTTGGATTATCAATCGGCTTTTCTTGCACTTCCAGCTTCAAAATATCTCTGTAAAAAGCGACCGTTTTTTCGTATTTACTTTTTGGAATTTTTATTGCGATATTAACTCCTGCCTCAAATTTTGTATCCATATTTTATACTTTTTACAATTATACAAAATCTTTAGATTTTTTATCTTCAATAGTTTTTGTTTTCCTACCTATTTTGTTGTCTTGCGGAACAATGGATTTGTAAACGACTACTTACACAAACACGGAAAAAATACCATGCCCTAAATATTCCGGTGTTTATCATATCTATTTCCACTGATGCCAGTGTAAAAAATGCCTTGAGACAGGGGCGCATTTTATTTAGAAACCAGATACCTTTGCAAATTATAGCTACTTCGTCAGCAGTCTCTGCAATTTAACTCAGGAGAAAAGGGCTGATAAGAACGAATACATACCTTTCCATTGAAATTGGCAGAATAGCAAAAAAGCGATATTCCGTTTCGTCAGAAAATGTGGATGAAGCAGTAAACATTATCAAAGAGCTCTCAGAAAAAGAATAAAATAAAAATTCAACCTTATAGATATGAATTATTTAGGGTATATCATCGGGATGATAGTGACCTTGGTTATTGGATTTTTAGCCTTGGGTTTAATTAAACGAAAAATAGCGTATGATTGTGAAATAATGGTTGATAAACCAATAGAAGAAGCCGGATATGTAGCACAAGACGAAGAAAGAATGTCAGAATGGCTGGAAGGATTTAAAAAAATTGAACACGTAAGTGGTACGCCAAAAACGGTTGGAAATGTGTCAAATGTATACTTTGCAATTAACGGAAAGGAGATGATTGTTAAACGGACAATTACCGGCATTAAATTATTTGAATCAATGGAATCATTGTCTGAAACTGCCTTCATGAATATGGAATATACTGTTAAAATGACCGCCATCGGTAATAAAACAAAAATTAGTTCAAGTACTACTGTTAAAGGAAATGGGATATTTGCCAGATCGATGATAGTATTTATGGGCGGTTCTCTTAAAAAGCAAGAGGAAACGAATTTGGTTAAGCTGAAAAATACAATCGAAGCAAACACAAAGAAATATTTTCCTGAACCGACAACAACAAACTAAGTGGACGATTATCCAAGGTCAGAATTTATTTATCTCGAAAAACAAAAGATTGATATGAAACTCTCTTCACAAGCCGAAAGCATCTTGGCTCAAATCAATACTGAAACTAAGCTGGGAGACCTGCGAATAATTGCGAGTGAGATTAAAAGAAACCATGAATTGGCTTTGGAACTTTGGTCAACAGGTCAATTTTTGCCACGACAGTTGGCAATTTTGATTATGGACAAAAAACAACTTTCGCAAAAACTCATTGACAATTTAGATAACGACATTAGGCAGCATAATGAAGATGAAAAACTTCAATTAATTGACTGGTTAATGGCCAACCAACTTTCCAAAGATAAAAAGACAATTTCATTAATGGAAACTTGGGAAAACAGCCAGTCTTCACTACAAAGACGAGTTTTTTGGTATTATCAAGCTCGTTTACGTTGGGTTGGGCAAACACCACCGCCAAACAGTGAAGAATTGCTTTCTAAAATTGAAACACGCATTGAAAAGGAAGTGCCGGAAGTACAATGGGCAATGAATTACACTACGGCTCAAATCGGAATTTTTGAAGAAAAATATCGTTCAAGATGCGTTGCACTTGGAGAACGTACAGGGCTGTATAAAGATGAAATAGTTGCTAAAAATTGTACACCTAATTATTTGCCCAAATTAATAGCCATTCAAGTAGATAAGCTGAAAAAAAAGAGTAAAGCATAGATAGATGAACAGGATGGAAAATAATATTTAATTTAATTTAATCCTATTCAGCCTGCCCACTCTTTATATAGGTACTATCCATTAACCGTTTTATCCCTTTGCCCTGTTGAGAGTACAGATAGTGCCATGCCTTTTTTATCCGGTCGTTTTCCAACTTTACTTCTTTCTGGTTATCACTCCAATGAATACTGAATTTATACAGATTTGTAAGAACCGGCATAATTGCCAGTAATAGGAACCAGCGACCAAACACTATCTTATAAATAATTTGGCATCCTGTTCAGAAAAAAGCAATAACTGAAATTTTCGTATCAGGTTCTTAGGTTGGGCGGCTATGGTCAATTTCATATCTATATGCCTTTTTTACGATTAAAGATGATGTTTGCCGGATGGCATACGGCGCAATACATAATGCACCCCAAAAGTGTCTTTCTTTTCCATTGTTATCATTTTTATGTGTTTAAATCCAAATGCACTAACCGATCATTCACGAGCCACGAAAAATGAATTGAAATCGACCGAAATCATATCAAAACGTTTCGCTTCACCCTAGTTAACTAAATGCAATACACTTAGTTACATGGGAGCTATTGTTGTAACGATTAATTGCAGTAATTCATTTAGTGGGATGGCAGATTTTTGCATAGCGGCAACTTTGATCGCATAGAGAATAAGTACGGCAAAAAATCGTACTCACGGCACTATACAATATGTATGAGCCAGCTATAAATTCCTTACTTCTCCGAAACTGCCCAAGGATTCAAGAGCGCGACAACCGTTCAACCTCATCCTGCAGGGCCTGGTCCCAAATAAATCCCATATTAAAGTCACCATCAGGATTCATAGTAAAGATTGCTCTATTCCACTTATTATTGCCGCCTTGGGTAGTTATTTCGTGTAACTCCCTAATCCAATTCCGAATCTCTCTTGGAATCGTCCTAACGGCTAATTCACGTCTTTGCGAACCGATATTATAACTACCGGTGTAGCCGACGACGCCGAAACCTACAATTTCTATATTCAATTCGACATCAGTCCAATCAGCTTCATCAATGGCGTTGACAATACTTTGACCAATGTGTAAATAAATTTCGTCAACAGTCATAGTTTACTTTTTTGATGAGAAGATATTTGCTCCTTTGTTATGGCCCCTAAGCTATCGCTTTGCGGAAATAATAAACACCGTCGTTTGACGGAATTTGTCTACAATTTTATACCTTTGTAAAAAGCCCATCAAAAGGCTACAAACTGGTTCAAATAAAAAGGGGCACATTTCGGGGCACATAGTACCGAAGCCATCTTTGAAATAGCTGACAACAAGATAATTACGAGCAATAGTTCGAGTCCCATCGGGGCGACCAGAAAAAAGAACCCTTCAGATTGTTGGATTTGAAGGGTTTTTTAAATTAAATAATTTTTAATCCATCCTCCTAAATCAGTCATTGCTCTCAAATTGAATACGTTATGGCCCGCCCCTGACCTCTCTTATTCACGGTTACTTATTGCAAATTTTATTGATTATCAATCACAATCGGAACAAGAACTAGCGTATATTGTATCCCTGCGGGCAACTGCCTATTGCTGAGTAAATAGATCAATTATATTTTAG
>CBJLMB010000033.1:0-73868 GCA_966424055.1 uncultured Deminuibacter sp.
TACGTGCCGTTCTAACAGAATCTCAGGTTGTGATACCTGGGTTTACTTACTGATACCATGACCCCTTTTTAGAAATTATCACGCTCTAACTTTTCTTGTTATGAAAAAAATATATCCTCTGGCATTTTTTTTACCGGTACTGCTGGCGGGCTGGCTGAACAGTTCCGTGTATGGCCAGGCGGCTGCGCAGGTCATCGATACAAGTGCCAGGCTAGTGGTGTACAGGTCTGCATTCGAAACTGGCCCCCTGCTAAAGTTGCCGGCGCAAAAATCTGTTGCCGCATATGCTGCTGTATCCGGCGCTGTATTGTACCAGACACCGGTGGCCAATTTAACCAATACCCTGTATGGCAGGCTGCAAGGGCTTTCTGTACTGCAGGGCTCAGGAGAGCCGGGATACGATAACGCGGCATTGTCTGTAAGAGGCATAGGTAGCTATGACTATACAGGCCTGGTGATATATGTAGATGGCTTTCAAACCACCAGCGCTTATTTCAGCTATCTGTCACCTGCCGAGGTAGAAACAGTTACGGTGATCAAAGACCCGGTAACATTGGCGGGCTTTGGCATGAAAGGCGCCAATGGTGTGTTATGGGTAGAAACCAAACGGGGTAATGTAAGCAAATCACGCGTGCAGGTACAGGTTGTACAGGGATGGCAGCAGGCGATCAATATCAACAAGCCCTACGGTTCTTATGATTATGCGCGGCTGTACAACCAGGCAGTAAGTAATGATAATTATGTACTGAACGGTTACCAGTTCAAATGGACGCCTGTTTACTCCGATGCCGCACTGGAAGCATATAAAAATGGTACAGGCATCAATGTAGACTGGTATAAAGAAATACTGCGTAAAACGGCGCCCTATACCAATGCCAATATAGTGTTCTCCGGTGGCGATACTGCTACAAAATACCTGCTGGTGGCCGATTATATGCGACAGGGTGGTTTGTACAATGTGCCGGTCAGTGCAACCACTTCCAATGCACAGATCCAGCGTTTTAACCTGCGCTCTAATCTCGATTTCCGTTTCTTTAAAATATTTGAAGCAAAAGTAGACCTCGGTGGCAGGATCGAAGACCGCCGTTATCCTAACTATAATGGTCCCACGCTTTGGGCCAACTTGTCGAAATACCCTTCTGTTATTTACCCGGTGAAAGACCCGCAAACAGGCAACTGGTCCGGTACGGCTATTTATCCTGATAATCCTGTTGCCTCGCTGCGTGCACTGGGCTGGACATCGACACATGACAGGACACTACAGGCCAATTTCAACCTGAAGGAAAACCTGGATTTTGTTACACCGGGTCTTTATCTCAACCAGGCTGTATCATTCAATACCTGGACACGCAATGCCGCCAGTAAAACAGCCACCTATGCACGCTTTTACAATGGTGCACAAACCACCACCGATAAATCGACCGATATCACTTCTGCAGGATCTTCGCCTGTGGACCAGTACGACTGGAAGCAGGTTAACCTTACTGCCGGTTATAACCGTTCTTTTGGACGGCATGAGTTTACAGGGGCAGTGAATTATTTTGCCAGCAATTTTGTAACAGACTATGGCACCAATAATCCTGGTCAGAACACCGGTAACAATATCTTTTACCATTACGAAAACATGCAGGCAAGGCTGCACTATACCTACGATACACGTTACCTGATAGAGCTGGGATCGGGCTGGAGTGGTTCGGATAATTTTGCAAGAGGCAATCGCTGGGCCTTTTATCCCGCTGTTGCAGCCGGTTGGATCGTTTCTAATGAAGCTTTCCTGAAACAACAAACTGCCATCAGCTTTTTAAAACTGCGGGCCTCTATAGGCTGGTCAGGCAATGACCAGTCTAACAATGGCCGTTACCTGTACCAGCAGTATTTTATTTCCAATGGTACGTATTATACAGGCAATACCTCTCTTACGGCTAATGGTGGTATTATCCAGTCTTATACTGCAAACCCGGCCATCTCGGCAGAAAAAAGCAGGAAGCTGAACCTGGGCCTGGATGCAACATTGTTCAGGAAACTAGCCCTGACAATAGATGTGTTCCAGGATAAACGCAGCGGTATTGTTACACAGAACACCAACCTCTCTGCTGTATACGGTGGTATTGCGCCTTATGCCAATATCGGTAAGGTAACCAACAGGGGTGTGGAGATCAGCCTGGGCTTCAGCGACCAGGCGGGGCCCTTCAGTTATTCACTGAATGCCATGGCGGCCTATACCAAAAACAGGATAGACTACCAGGCTGAAGTGCCGCCTGTTAACAGCTTCAGTAAAACAACCGGGCTGCCGATAGGCACGCCAATGGGCCTGGTAGCTGATGGCTTTTATGCTATCACAGATTTTAACAGTGATGGTACGCTGAAAAGTGGTCTGCCGGTTCCGGCCTTCGGTGCTGTTCAGCCAGGTGATATTAAATACAAAGACCTTGATCATAATAACAGGATAGACCAGCAGGATATTACCCGCATAGGCAACCCTGATTACCCCAGCCTGGTATATGCACTGAATGCCGGTGTGCATTACAAAGGCTTTAGTATTACTGCCCTCTTCCAGGGTATTACCGGTAGAAGCGTGAACCTGCTTGCAGCAGCCAATACACAAACCATGGCTTTTGTGAACAATACCAATATATTTCCAATTGCAGGTAATGCCTGGGCCTATTATCCTGACCGCGGTATAGACACAAGAGCAGTTGCCGACTACCCGCGGCTTACCACGAAAGCCAATGATAACAACTACCGGAATTCAACTTTCTGGATGAAGAATGGCGATTTTTTGCGCCTGCGCAATATAGAACTGGGTTACGACCTGCCTGCAAAAATGCTGAAGCGGTATGGGATGGAAAAGCTGCGCCTGTATATCAGTGCAGTGAACCCTTTCAGCTGGTCGTACCTCGAAAAACATTACAACATCGATCCCGAAACCAATGCAGGCTATCCCGGCCTGAAATCGTATAACGCAGGTTTTTCCTTAACCTTTTAACCAGTGATGTAATGAAACTACAGCAAGCTTATACCATAGGATGTTTTAGCCTGGTTGCTTTGTTTGCCGGGTGTAAAAAATATTTCCTGGATACCAGGATAGATACTTCGCAAACACAGGGAACGCTGAACTCCAATTACAACAACCTGTTTGCGCTGGCCAATGCACCGTATACCTACCTGCGCAATGAATTTACCCAAATAGACAATAATCTTTTTGCGCCGGTATCGGATGAAGCCGTGCAAACAATGACCAATGCAGATGTGCGGTTGTTCAACAATGGCAGCTGGAATGCCACCAATAACCCTGATAATTATTATGGAGCCTATTATTCCGGTATCAGGGCTGCAAACTATTTCCTGGAACAGTCTGGCAACTACCGTGCTTTTCTGGCACAGAACCGCGATACCGTTTCTGCTTCCGGCCGTATCAACTATACCAATGATACGCTCAATGCTGCCTGGTTCAGGGCAGAAGCACATATACTGCGGGCATTTTATTATTTTGAATTGAGTAAGCGCTATGGCGGGGTTCCCCTCGTCACTAAAACGCTTACATTGTCTGATAACAGCAACCTGCCCCGTAAAACATACGATGATATCATCAGCTTTATAGTAGGCGAAGTGGATGCATACAAAGACAGCCTGCAACCGAACTGGAAAACCTCTTCTTTTACCAATAATGATGGCCGGCTGAACAAAGGAGCGGCACTGGCGCTGAAAGGAAGGGCTTTGCTGTATGCGGCCAGCCCATTAAACAATACTTCGGGCGATGTTGCCAGGTGGAAACAGGCGGCTGCAGCACTGAATGAGCTTATTGTTTTTGCACAAGGTGCAGGCGGCTATGCCCTGCATACCGATTACCGGAATTATTTTCTTGAATCGAATGTGCTCAACAGCAATGAAACCATCTGGGCCATCCGTTACGCTGCGTCTAATACACTGGAGAAAAACAATTACCCCATTGCCACACCGGGTGGTGCCAGCGGTATCACGCCCACACAAGACCTGGTAAATGCATATGAGTACAATGGCATACCCGATCAGCAAAACCCTTATGCCAACCGTGACCCGCGGATGGGCATGACCATTGTAACCAACAACAGCAATTGGAATGGAAGAACCATAGATGAATCGCCTGGTGGAACGGATGATATGACAAAGGCCAACAGCAGCAGGACAGGCTATTACCTGAAAAAATTCCTGGTAGATGCAGTGAACCTGGTTCAGGGTGGCACTAAAACACATCACTGGCC
Source organism: uncultured Deminuibacter sp. (assembly GCA_966424055.1). Lineage (GTDB taxonomy): Bacteria > Bacteroidota > Bacteroidia > Chitinophagales > Chitinophagaceae > Deminuibacter. The sequence continues at coordinate 4,242 of CBJLMB010000033.1, forward strand.
GCTATTCCGTTATGGTGAAATACTACTGGAATATGCAGAAGCCATGAATGAGGCGTATGGGCCGGATAATAACAATGGTTACAGGCTTACTGCCAGGCAGGCCTTGAACATGGTAAGAAGCAGGGCAGGTGTAAACATGCCCGCAGTAACAGCGGCCGGGCAGGATGCCTTTCGCAGTGCGGTGAAAAAAGAACGGCGCGTAGAGCTGGCTTTTGAAAATTACCGCTATTGGGACCTGCTTCGCTGGAAAGATGCGGCGGCTGTGCTCAACCAGCCGGTATCCGGTGTGCAGGTAAATAAAAATGCTGCAGGGCAGCCGGTGTACACATATACAACGGTAGAAAGCAGGCGTTTTGATGCATCCAAAATGTACCGCTATCCTTTTCCGCAGGCGGAAATCAGTAAATCCAACGGTGTACTGCAGCAAAACACCGGCTGGTAAACCCAGGCTGCAGATCATTTTAAAAAAATGCCGATATGAAATGCAATCATACCATCTTCCTGATAGTTTCCTTTTTCTGTATCCTGGTTGCCTGTAAAAAAGATGATTCAAAACAGGCCTACGGTTTTTCGCGGATCTATATGCCACAGGCCTTGCTCAAGTCGGGTGGTGTGGACAATAGTTATCCGGTTCCTTCAGGCAGCGATTCATCTACTTACAATTACCTGGTAAACCAGGATTCGGGCAAGATCAATGTTATCCTTGGCGCATCATTGTCAGGCCCTGCCAGCGATGCTTATTCAGTAAATATTGCTGCAGATAACGATACGGTGCAGCAGATGCTGAAACGCAACCTGCTGGATACAGCGCTGTACAGGCTGATGCCATCTGATATGTATACACTACCCGCCAGGCTCGATGTTGCTGCGGGCAAGCGCTCAGGTACTTTCTATCTTTCTGTTGATATAGCCCACCTGAAACAGACCGCATACACCGGTAAATACCTTGTACTCGCTGTAAAGCTGTCAAGCCCTTCGCAATACCAGTTGGACAGTGCACACCGTACCACAGTGATCATGCTGAATGTTGATGCATTGGTGATCGGTCCTGCTGTAAACATTACCAGCCAGTATATACTCAATCCCGGCAACCCTTTTATTGCGGTTGCAATGAATGGTACGCGCTGGGGTACACTGAAAGATTGGAAAACCTCACCCTCGGTACTAAGTCACGGCGGTGTGGGCGGATTCAGCAGTGACGGCGATGGCAAGACGATGGACATGGAATCAGGCTGGGGTTCTCCGCAAATACTGAACGGTAAAATTTACCAGACCATCACCCTGCCCAAAGGAACATATGCTTTCGATGCATCGGGCGGAAACTGGAAATGGCAGGGGACTAAAGATGCAGGCTATATGGTGGTGGCGCCGGGTGCGGCAGAGCTGCCCGACTACAGCAATATTGTAAACAATGCATCCGTATTGTACCAGAAAATTGCGCAACCCCAAACACCGGTCATATTCCAGTTAAACGGTACAACCGCGGTTACCCTGGGTATCGTGGTCAATTATATCCAGGACCAGCAGGGTATTAAAACCACACAGGTAAATTTATTCAATTATCCCAGGCACCTGTAAACCATTGCGCATGCCCGCCCATAAAAAACGATTATATAAACATCAGCGAACGATAAAAAACAAAGAATGATACGCAGATACTTTTTGGCAGTATGTTTTGGCTGTTGGGCAGGTGCTGCCGCCTTTGCGCAGGAAAGCAGGAACGACTGGGAAAACCCGCGGTTGTACGAGGAAAACAAAGAGGCACCGCATGCAACATTCATGCTATTCAACAACAGCCGCGATGTGGTGGCAGATGATTATAACCGCTCACCTTATTTTCATTCACTCAATGGTACCTGGAAATTTACCTATGCAGACAAGTGTTCTGACCGGCCCCTGGATTTTTACCGGGAAAACCGCTCTGCAAAAAGCTGGGCCGATATACCAGTTCCTTCCAACTGGGAGCTGAAAGGCTTTGGCATACCTGTGTATACCAATATAACCTATCCATTTCCCAGGAACCCGCCTTATGTGGGAGAGAACAATCCCGTGGGTACTTACCGGAAAGAATTTGTTGTGCCCGCAGGCTGGAGCGGCAAAGAAGTAATGCTGCATTTTGGCTCTATCTCCGGTTGTGCTTTTATTTACCTCAATGGTAAAAAACTGGGTATTACCAAAGCCGCAAAAACACCGGCAGAGTTCAACATCACTCCCTTGCTGCATAAAGGGATCAATACACTGGCTGTACAGGTATTTCGCTGGCATGATGGCAGCTACCTGGAAGACCAGGATTTCTGGCGTCTCAGCGGTATTGAACGGGATGTGTACCTGTATGCATTGCCTACGCAGAGTATCTGGGATTTTTTTCTGCAGCCAGACCTGGACAGCAGTTATACCAATGGTCGTTTTTCAGCAACCGTTACCTTGCGCCGTTTTCATAAGCAGCCTGTCGGAAAAGCGGTATTGTCACTGACACTGCTGGATAAAACAGGTAAAAGTATTTTCAACAGCAGGCAGCAACTGGAAGCCACCGGCGATTCATTGCAGACGGTTTCTTTCAGCGGTACCATTCCCCAAGTGCTAAAATGGAGTGAAGAAACACCCAGCCTGTACGATTGTATTATTTCACTGAATAACGGCAAAGAAGAAGAAACCGTTTATGCCGGTGCAAAGATCGGGTTCAGGAAAGTGGAGATAAAAAACGCGCGGTTACTGGTCAACGGTATGCCGGTATATATCAGGGGTGTAAACAGGCATGAACATGATGATGTAAACGGGCATGTTCCTTTAAAAGAAACCATGCTGAAGGATATACGGCTGATGAAACAGTTTAACATTAATGCGGTACGTTGTTCCCATTATCCCAACGATCCGCAATGGTATAAATTATGCGACCAGTATGGGATTTACCTGGTAGATGAAGCCAATATAGAAAGCCATGGCATGGGCGCGGAATTCCAGGCCTGGTTTGACCGGTCGAAGCATGTGGCCTATCTGCCTGAATGGGCGCCTGCACATACAGACAGGGAAAAAAGAATGGTAGAACGTGATAAGAACCATCCATCAGTGATCATCTGGTCACTGGGCAATGAATGCGGCAACGGGCCGGTATTTCATGATGCCTATCGATGGATCAAAGCGCGCGATGCGTCAAGGCCGGTGCAGTTTGAACAGGCAGGTGAAGACTGGAACACTGATATTGTTTGCCCCATGTACCCCAGCATTGGCCATATGCGGAAATACGGGAATGATACCGGCAAAAAGCGCCCTTATATCATGTGCGAATATGCGCATGCCATGGGCAACAGCAACGGGAACTTCCGCGAATACTGGGATATTATCAACGCTTCAGCCAATATGCAGGGTGGCTTTATCTGGGACTGGGTTGACCAGGGATTGAAAACAAAAGATGCCAATGGCAAAACGTTCTGGGCCTATGGTGGCGACCTGGGCGGCTTTTACCAGCAGAATGATGAAAACGGTGTGGCAGATGGTATACTCAGTTCAAACCGCATACCAGACCCCGGCGCCTATGAAGTGAGAAAAGTATACCAGCGCATTAACTTCATCGCAAAAAATATCCGCCAGGGATTAATCACGGTCAGTAACCAGTTTGATTTTACCGGTCTTGGCCAGTACCGTTTTACCTGGTCACTTTTCAGGAACGGGGAAAAAATAAAAGACGGGCATTTTGAGCTGGAGCTGGCACCACATCATACCGGTGATATTGTATTGCCTTTGCAGGATATTCCTTTACCTGATAGTGCCGAGTATTTTGTGAATATAGCAGCCATCACCAAACAGGCTTCAGCGATGCTGCCTGCAGGATATGCGGTGGCGCAGGAACAGTTTAAACTCAGTGGGGATTATTTCAACAAGATGCAACAGGTAAAAGGCGCACTGGAAATAATGAAAGACAGTAACAGTCTGCGTTTCCGGTCAGGCGATATCAGTGGTGAAATTGATTTGAAGCATGGCATACTGCGGTATTATGCCGATAGCAGGGGAATGCAGCTGAACCGGTTACCCGAGCCATATTTCTGGCGTGCGCCGACAGACAACGATTTCGGCAATGGCATGCCTGCCCGGCTGGGTATATGGCGCTCAGCTCATCAGCAAAAGAAAATACGTTATGTGAACATCGGCGAAAGAACAACGGAAGGCATTATGGTAAAAACCGGGTTCGAATTAAGTGGTGTTAATGTACCTTATGAACTGAGTTATTTTATCCGCAACGATGGCAGCATACAGGTAACGGCTTCAATGGATCTGCAGGGGCGTGAACTGCCTGAACTGCCGCGCTTTGGTATGCGCATGCAATTACCTGCGCAATACGACAGCCTGCAGTACTATGGCCGCGGCCCCTGGGAAAATTACAGCGACCGTCATGAAGCAGCATTTATCGGGTTGTACAGCGATAATGTAGAGAACCAGTATTATAAAGGTTATATCCGCCCGCAGGAGAGTGGCTATAAAACCGATGTACGCTGGCTATCGCTGACCAGCAAAAATGGTACAGGTATCATGATAGCTGGGGCACAGCCGGTTTGCTTCAGCGCGCTTCATTATTCCACGGAGGCACTGGATCCTGGTATGACGAAAAAACAACAACACCCGACAGACCTGCCGCCCGATAGCAATGTGTACCTGCATATCGACCTTCAGCAGCGGGGTGTGGGTGGCGATGACAGTTGGGGCGCCCTGCCGCATGATGTATACCGTTTAACGGGTAAAAAATATGTATACAGCTACACCATAAAACTGATCCATTAAAAAGAAAACAGCAGAATTTTAATAAACAAAAAGTCATTATGTATTACCGTTCAAAATGGCTGTTGATATCAGTGATTGTATTAAGTGCCTGCAGTCGCCGGAACTGGCCGGCTGAACAATATCAATCAGAAGGATACCAGCTTGTATGGGCCGATGAATTTAATAAAGCGGGGCCACCCGACCCTGCCAGCTGGGGTTATGAAGAAGGCTTTGTACGAAATGAAGAACTGCAGTGGTACCAGCCGCAGAATGTAACCTGCAGAAATGGTTTGCTGGTGATCGAGGCAAAAAAAGAACAAAAAACCAACCCGGGTTATACAGCCGGCAGTAAAGACTGGCGCAGTAAAAGACCTGTTGCAGAATATACTTCTGCCTGTATACTAACAAGAGGAAAACAATCATGGCGCTATGGCCGCTTTGAAATGCGTGCAAAGATTGATACCCGGGATGGTTTATGGCCCGCCTGGTGGACACTGGGTGCTGACCGCCCATGGCCTGCCAATGGTGAAATTGATATGATGGAGTATTACCGGAAAAAACTGCTGGCCAATATTGCCTGCCTGGGCACCGACAGGAAAGCAAAATGGTTCAGTACCACGCAGAACACTGATTCGCTGGGAGGAAAGGCATGGGCGGAGCGTTTTCATCTCTGGCGTATGGACTGGTCAGAAGAATCTATTGCACTGTATGTAGATGGCTTTTTGCTCAACAAGGTTGCACTTGATTCGCTTGTGAACAGGGATGGAACAGGGTTTAACCCTTTTAAACAACCGCATTATATGTTACTGAACCTGGCCCTGGGCGGAATGAATGGCGGCGATCCTGCTGCAACCGGATTCCCAGCCAGGTTTGAAGTGGACTATGTACGTGTGTACCAGCAAAAAAGATAACAGTTGTTTCGGGATCTTTTATATGGCAGGAACTTTGCCGGTGACAAGCAGGATATAGAATGATAAACGGGCAGGTATACCTGCCCGTTTGTTTATTTTTATTTGCTGCTATACTTTATTACCTGCATAATGCAGATGCAGTACCTATTGTACCGGTTTTTATTTTGTTTGTATAACGATAGATGTTCCTTCCAGTCCTGGTGATGTAGCAGAAAGCTGGATCTGCCCTGGCTGTCGCAGGGAGCGGATAACAGCCAGCGCCAGCCCGTTGAATGCTTTTTTGCTGTCAGCTTTAAACGATGATAGATCTGTTTGGCAGCCATTGTCTACCCCGGCTATGGTTCCTTTGCCTTTTACGGAAAAATGTATCAGGTTGCCGGCATGTGGCACAAGATTGCCCTCTTTATCAACAACCTTCACCGTTACAAACGACAGGTCTGTTCCGTTTGCTGCAATAGCGCTTCTGTCAGCTGTTAAAACAATTTTTGCCGGTTCGCCGGCTGTTTTTATTTCTTCAGTGGCTATTATCTTACCATTCTTTCGCGATACTGCTTTTATTGTGCCGGGTTCATATTTTACCCGCCACATAACATGCAGCTCATCTGTCTTTTTCGATTTAACACCATGCGATTGGCCATTAATAAAAAGCTCTACTTCATCGGCATTGTTATAATAAGCCCAAAGGTCTATGTCCTGGCCTTCTTTCCAGTTCCAGTGCGGAAATAAATGCAGTACATTTTTGTGTGTAAAAATACTTTGGTACAGGTAGTATACATCTTTGGGAAAGCCGGCTAAATCAACAATGCCAAAATAAGCGCTGCGTGCGGGCCAGGGATAGGGCGTTGGCTCGCCAATGTAATCAAATCCTGTCCATATATACATGCCGCTGACATTGTCATTTTTTAAGAACTGTTGCAAGGTTTCTATATGGGTGCTCCCCCAGGGAGTTGAACAGTTTTCATAAGCCGAACAGGTTAAATCAGGGTTGGCATTTTCCACGGGCAGGTCCCAGCGCGCAGGCCAGCGGCGGATACTGTCAGAAGGCATGTCATAAATACCGCGTGTTTGCAGGGCTGAGACCGATTCTGTAACAATAAATGGTTTGCGGCCCCAGGTATTTTGTACTGCATCCGCACTCCATTTATGTTGATTGTAATTATATCCTATCAGGTCGGTAACATCTGCCTGTAACAATACATTACCGGGGTTAACTTCGTTATTGGCTGTTATAGTAGGCCTGTCATCCAAACGCTTTACAATACTGTGAAGCGCCCTGAGAATCCCGGCACCACTGGTGTCATTCCCTTTTTTCCATTGTTCCTGTATTTCGTTACCTACACTCCATATAAATACTGAAGGATGGTTGCGGTCTCTGATCACCTGGTCTGTCAGATCTTTTTTGTACCATTGATCGAAATCGAGGTGATAATCATACTGGCTTTTCTGTTGCCGCCACATGTCAAATGCTTCGTCCATAACAATAAACCCCATCTTATCACACAGGTCCAGTAATTCGGGTGCAGGTGGATTATGGGAAGTCCGGATGCCGTTTATGCCCATGTTCTTCAATATTTCCAGCTGGCGTTCAAGCGCCCTTGTATTCAAGGCAGTACCCAGGCAGCCAAGGTCATGGTGGTTGCAAACACCAACTATTTTAACATGTTTCCCGTTTAGAAAAAAGCCTTTATCGGCATCGAAAGAAAAATATCTTACACCAAAGGGCGTTGTATACTGGTCTGTTATTTTTCCACCGGACAGGATGGTGGTAACCGCCTTGTATAGATAAGGCTGATCAAGCGACCATAAAGATGGATGGATGATCTCCAGCTTTTGTAATAATGTACCCGTAGTATCCGCCAAAGGCGATGTGCACCTGGCCACTGCTTTACCTGAGCTATCGTAAATGATGGTACGGGCAATGACTGCCGGTGTGCGGTTACCTGCGGCCGTGTGAATGTTTAGGGTAAGTTGTATGCTTGCCTTTTTGTCCGACACTTCCGGAGTGGTGATATAGGTTCCCCACTGTGCGATATGGGTTTTACTGGTAGAAATAAGCCATACATTGCGGTAAATTCCTGACCCGCTGTACCACCTGCTGTTGGGCTGTTGCGCATTATCCACCTTTACTGCAATTACATTGCGCTCTTTGCCAAAATGTATATAAGGTGTGATATCATATTGAAAAGAAATGTACCCGTTAGGCCTTTTACCCAGGTAATGCCCGTTGATCCATACTTCGCTATTGCGGTAAACACCATCAAACAGGATGGAGATCAATTTCCCTTTTTCGGCGGCTGGAAGTGTAAATGTTTTTCTATACCAGCCAATACCTCCGCGTAAAGCACCACCCCCGGTACCGCTGGGGCTGGCGCTGTCAAAGGGGAATTCTATACTCCAGTCATGGGGAAGGTCAAGTGTTCTCCAGCCGGCATCATTGAACGCCGGATCAGCGGCAGTGCTGTCACCTAACATAAATTTCCATCCCTGGTTGAAAGAGCTGGTCCTGGCTAATTGGGATAGGGTGGTTGCCGGATGAACAAGTAAAACAGCTGCCAGCATCAGCAACTGTATAACGATTTGTGAAGAACGCAGTTTCATATTTAAACAAACAATTATTTCCTGGTATAAAACTATTGTGGTGATAGCTAAGGCAGGGTGGTCAAATGTTTCAAATTAGGGGTTGAAATGTTTCAGCTAATTGATTGTCAGTATTTTATTTTGCGGATGCCAGGTGTTGATTTATGGCTGCGCGAAAGCGGGTGCTGAAGAAATAACCTCCCTATTGCTTTGTTGCCTAAAATATATAGCTAATAAATTATAAGTATAATGCGCAAATACTTAGCCAGGAAAACCCCAGGATCCAGGTTGTTTGCAAGACAATATGCTTGGATACCGGGGATGCACCGGCGCTGAAAAAATTTTAATTGTTAAAAAAACACGTATTATTTTTTGATGTTCAAAAAAAAAATCCTAGTCTCGTTTTCCCAATGCTATTTTTAAGTGTAGTGGCGAAGCTCGGGTTGTGTAATAAAACCGGGACCCCGCCCAGCGAAAACCTATTGTAATGCGGTTGCTTGTTTGTTTTATTTTGCAGTTATGCTCAATTATTGCCGCATCTCAAAATGCGCACTATAACTTTTCCAAACTTGATACATATGGGGGGCTATCTAATAACCAGGTAACGGCTATTTTAAAAGATGTGAATGGGTTCTTATGGATAGGCACTGCTTCCGGGCTTAACCGGTATGATGGATATTCCTGTAAAATATTCCGTAGAGATCCATTGGACAGCACTTCTTTAAGCGATGATTACATCAGCGCGCTTTATGAACTTCCCGATGGCAAAATATGGGTGACCACAGGGGCGGCGCCAAGTATTTATGATCCGCAAACAGAACAGTTTGATACAAAAACTGGCGACTATCTGCGATCTATGGGACTGCCCCCGGGGGGCATGACAAGTATTGTTAAAGGTTGTCAGGGCAGGTATTGGTTCCTGTATGGCCACGACTTGTATTTATTTCCAGGTGGAAACAAAAAAGTAAAATCGATTGATCCTGCATTAAGTACTACTGATAAAATCACTTCTGTTAAAGAATCGGGTGAAGGATGTTTATGGCTGGTTCATCAAAACGGCTTTTTGCAGAAATACGATATTAAAAAAGAAAAGATTGTTTTTTCCAGTAACGCACTGCAAAAACTGAATAATGGAGACAAAGCTTTTAATGCATGGGTAGACAAAGACGGAGATGTGTGGCTATGGTGCTATGCATGTGGGGCTTTTCTTTTTTCCCCGGAGAATGATTCAATCAGGGCGTTTACTGAAAGATCGCCTGTTACCAGGTTGACTTCCAATCTGGTCAGCAGCATTATCCAGGATAAAAATGGCCTTATCTGGATTGCAACAGATCATGGCGGCATAACATTGATTGATAAGAAGAACAATTGTAAGGCTACGTATATTTTAAGCGATCCCAAAGACCCCCAAAGCCTTAGCCAGAACAGTATAATGGCCTTGTACAAGGATGATAAAAACATTATCTGGCTGGGAACGTATAAGCAAGGCCTTAACTATCTGAACAGCGATATTGTACGGTTCACCTGCTACCATCACGAAATAGCCAATTCCCGTAGCCTGCCGTACGATGATATCAACTGTTTTGCTGAAGACAAGCTGGGCAATATATGGATGGGCACCAATGGCGGCGGATTAATTTATTTCAACAGGAAGAATAATACATTTAAGCAGTACCGGCATAATGCCGCTGATAAAAATAGTTTAAGCAATGATGTTATCGTAAGCTTATGGATCGACCGTAAAGGTATGGTGTGGATTGGCACTTACTTAGGCGGATTAAACAGCTTCGACGGCAACAGGTTTATCACCTATAAACACAATGACAACGATTCAGCAAGTTTGTCGAATGACAACGTATGGGAAATTTTTGAAGACAGCGAAAAGAATTTGTGGGTAGGCACTTTAAGCGGGGGGCTTGATCTGTTTGATAGGGCTACTGGCCGGTTTAAGCACTGTACATACAATGGAACAAGCTTTCGCACCGTCTCTACGCTGATGGAAGACAGGAAAGGAAATCTTTGGATCGGCACAGATAATGGGATAGTTGTATTGGATAAGCACAAAGCTGTATCCGGCATTTTCCAGCATACCAGTAATAAAAATAGTTTGAGCAATAATAATATTATCTGTTTAACAGAGGATGATAATGGGAGGGTCTGGGTAGGTACAAGGGACGGGCTGAACCTGTTCAGGCCGCAAACCGGCGATTTTGAAGCCTATACCAGGTCTAACGGGCTTCCGGATAATATAGTACTCAATATAAAAGAGGATGATCATCAAACATACTGGATCTCGACACCAAATGGCATGTGCAGGGCTATTTTCAAACAAAAAGGGAATCCCGGTTTTTTTGTTATTAATTATGATGAAACCAATAATCTCCAGGGCAGGGAGTTTAATGAGAATGCCGCACTGAAAACAAGTTCGGGCGAATTGCTCTTTGGCGGCCCTGCCGGTTTTAATGCGATCGATCCAAATAAAATTGCCACACCTGCCGGTCATCCAAAAATTGTTTTTACGGGATTACAGATATTTAACAACGATATTGAGCCGGGAGAAATGATTAATGGCCGCATCCTGCTTCCCAAAGCATTGTCACAGGTGGACAATATTAAGCTGAAGTATAAAGAAAATGTTTTTTCCATTGAATTTGCTTCACTTGATTTTGTGAACAGCAGGCAAGACCGGTATGCTTATATGCTGGAAGGGTTTAATACAGATTGGTTGTATGCCAATGGCAGTCAGCGGCGTGTTACCTATACCAATCTTGACCCGGGGCATTATATTTTTAAAGTAAAAGTTTTGAATGCAGATGGTTTCTGGAGTGAAGTAAAATCGTTACAGGTTCATATTGCTCCTCCATTCTGGAAAACACCTGTTGCTTATATTATTTATACATTGGTGCTCATTGCCTCCTTCCTGCTGGCCCGGCGTATTGCCATTGACCGGATACATATGCGTTTTGAAATGAAGCAGCAGCGGATGGAAGTGGAAAGGGTGCATGCAATAGAACGATTAAAAACGAAGTTTTTTACCAATGTCAGCCATGAATTCCGCACGCCCCTGAGCCTTATTATTACACCGTTGGATAAAATTATCAGCCAGGCTGCAGATGAAGAACAAAAAAAACAGCTAAACCTGGTGCAGCGGAATGCCAGGCGCCTGCTAAACCTGGTAAACCAGCTTTTGGATTTCAGGAAAATGGAAGTGCAGGAGATAGAACTGCATCCTTCCATTGGGGATATTGTTGCATTCTGCAGGGAGATCAGTTGTTCTTTTACAGATATCGCCGAAAAAAAAGATATTAAGTTTTCATTTGAATCGGATACAGATCATCTTGAGACTTATTTTGACAAGGATAAAATTGAGAAAGTGTTGTTCAACCTTCTTTCCAATGCGTTTAAATACACCAATAACGGGGGCATGGTTAAGGTTAGGCTTCAGTACAACCACGCCGCAGATGATGGGGAAGAAGGAACATTGTCGATAAATGTAAAAGACACCGGTATAGGCATTCCCAGGGATAAACAGGAAAGGATCTTTGAGCGTTTTTTTCAAACAGATATGCCAGAGAGCATGGTCAACCAGGGAACGGGAATTGGCCTGGCGATTGCAAAAGAGTTTGTAAAGCTGCATAACGGCATCATTACCGTTGACAGTGAACCTGAAAAAGGAACCTGTTTTACTGTTTTACTGCCGGTAAAGAAACTCTATGTGCCTTCTGTAAAGGCGGTAACCAGGCCTGTTCAGGTAGATGAGGAAACAATGATAACAGAGGCCGCCGGGAAAAAAGGAAAAACGAAGACTATTTTAATTGTAGAAGACAATGAAGACCTGCGTTTTTATTTAAAAGACAATTTAAAAGGGCAATACAATGTAGAAGAGGCGCCCAATGGAAAAGAAGGCTGGGAGAAAATAAAGCTGCTTAACCCCGATCTTGTTGTAAGCGATATCATGATGCCTTTAATGGATGGGATAGAACTGGCACAAAAAATTAAAACAGACAGGCTTACTTCGCATATCCCTATCATCCTGCTCACAGCCAAAGGCAGTGAACAAAAGCAGCTGGAAGGGTTTAAAGCCGGCGTGAACGATTACATCATCAAACCTTTCACATTTGAAATACTTGAATCGCGTATCAGGAACCTCCTGGCTCAGCAAAAAGTGTTACAAATGCGTTTTCAGAAACAAATCGAGGTTAACCCGGCAGAGGTTACGGTAACACCGGTTGATGAAAAGTTCCTGGAACAGGCATTGGGCGTTATAGAAAAAAACATCAATAACCCTGAATTCACTGTGGAAGATCTTAGCCGTGGTATGTTTATGAACAGGGTCACCTTATACAGAAAAGTACTTTCACTTACCGGCAAAACCCCCATAGAGCTTATCCGCTCCATCCGGCTAAAAAGAGCAGCGCAGTTATTAGAGAAAAGCGGGATGTCGGTTGCAGAAATCGCCTATGAAGTAGGGTTTAACAGCCCCAAGCATTTTTCGAAGTTTTTTAAAGAAGAGTTTGGTGTGCTGCCCTCTCAATATGGCGCTCATAAGAAAGAAAAAAATGTGTAAGGCATGCCAAACGCGCTCTTTTAATATCGCGTCGATATTTATGTCATAATAGCATAACCATTCTGCAGGCCATATGCTTCTCCGATGAGCTTTTACAAAAGTGAATATGATAACCAGCTCAACCTGGTTATCAAAACTGCCTGCAGAACAAAATGAATAAACCTGTTGGATATCAACAAATGCAACATTTCATAGCCTAGTTCGCAACAATTGCATCCCCTGTTTTTACCGGGCTGCAAATAGCTTTACAGCAGTCAATTAATATTGAATTGCTTGTATATGAAAGTTAGACTGCTGTTATCCGGGTTTCTGTTTATTTTGTTTTGCAATGACATACTGGCAGTATCTCCGCCTTATACCAGGGAAAAGGATGGAGTGATTGTTTTTACTGACCCGGTTTTTACAGGCAGCTCCCGGGCGGTTCAACTCAGGGTGGTTGCCGATAATATTATACGGGTAACCGCGGCACCAGACAAAGAGATTATTCCTTTCCAAAGCCTGATCACCGTATACGATAATAAAGCTGACCTGGAATGGCAGCTGATCCCCTCAGGCGATACACTTGTTTTAAAAACACGGGTTATTGCGGCAATTATCAGCCTGAAAACAGGAACTGTTTTTTTCCGGAATGCCGCAGGCGAAAAAATACTGGCTGAAAAACCGGTGTGCGGCCGCATTTTTGAGCCGGGCATATTTGATGGTAAACGGTACTACCACCTTACTCAAACTTTTCAAACGGATACTGCCGATGCCTGGTATGGATTGGGGCAACACCAGGATGGTGTTATCAACTATAGAGGGCAGCAGGTTAATTTTTTTCAGAACAACACCGAAGTGGCAATACCATTTTGGGTATCCAGTAAAAACTACGGTGTTCTGTGGGACAATTATTCACTGACAAAAGCTGGCGATACAAGGCCGCTTCATCCGCTTTCGGCGATGCAGCTGTTCTCAAAGAACGGTGAACAGGGATGGTTGAGTGCGGCCTATGCCAATAACAAACAAAAGCCGGAAGAAATTATCACAGAAAGGGCAGAATCCGGAATCGATATGGAATTCCTGGAAGAAGCAAAAGCCCGGCTTCCCCGGGAGTTTGCGGCAGCTACCGGCGTGGTAACATGGGAGGGTAGCCTGGGTAGTTATCTTACCGGGCTGCACCAGTTCCGGTTTATATTTGGCGGGTCCCTGAAAGTTTGGCTGGATGGAAAACTTGTACTGGACCGCTGGCGAAAAGCATGGAACCCTGCACCGGCTTTGGTCCCGTTCTATTTTACAGAGGGGAAAAAACTGCCTGTTAAAATTCAATGGATCCCCGAAAGCGACGCATCTTATCTCTCTTTGAAATGGCAGGCGCCTTTGAGCGGTGATGAACGTAACAGCTTTAGTTTTTCCTCAGAGGCTGGTCAGCAGATCGACTATTATTTTATCTACGGAAGTAACATGGATGAAGTGATTGCTGGTTATCGCGGCATTACCGGTAAGGCCCCTATCGTTCCCAAATGGGCGCTGGGCTTCTGGCAAAGCAGGGAGCGGTATAAAACACAGCAGGAAATTCTTTCAACAGTAAGTGAATTCCGGAAAAGAAATATTCCAATTGACAATATTGTACTGGACTGGAGCTATTGGCCCGAAACCGGCTGGGGTAGCCAGGAGTTTGATGCAACACGCTTCCCTTCCCCGGCTGGTATGATCGATACACTGCACAGTAAATACAATACCCGGTTGATGATCTCTGTATGGCCCAAGTTTTATGAAGGGCTGCCGGTATACAATGAGTTTAATAAAAAAGGCTGGTTGTACCCAAGAAATATCGCCGACAGACAAAGGGATTGGATTGGAAAAGGCTATGTTTCTACTTTTTATGATGCATTCAATGCAGATGCCAGGCGCGGCTTTTGGAATTTAATCCGGGATAAAATTTATAGCAAAGGTATTGATGCCTGGTGGATGGATGCCAGCGAGCCGGATATCCTTTCTAACGTGAGCCCTGAAAAACGGAAGCTGCAAATGACCCCAACTGCATTAGGCAGTGCCGCCGAGTACCTGAACGCCTATCCATTGCAAAATGCCAGGGGGATTTACGAAGGGCAGCGGCTGGCCAGTCCGGATAAAAGAGTGTTCCTTCTTACCCGTTCAGGATTTGCAGGCTCACAGCGGTATGCTGCTGCTATTTGGAGCGGTGATATCGGCTCTACCTGGCAAGATATGAAATGCCAGATAGCTGCAGGCATCAATTTCTCCATGTCGGGACTACCCTACTGGACGATGGATATAGGAGGTTTCGTGGTACCGGAAAAATTTGAAAAACCAGATGCGGAAGGAACAGAAGAATGGAGAGAGCTAATGACCCGCTGGTCGCAGTTTGGCGCGTTCGTTCCATTGTTCCGCGTGCATGGGCAATATCCTTTCAGGGAAATATTCAATGTAGCACCTGAAGACCACCCGGCCTATAAGAGCTTTTTGTATTATGACAAGCTACGCTACCGTCTTCTTCCATATATCTACTCAATAGCAGGCGCAGCCTATCACGATGATTATACCATTATGCGTGGATTGGCTATGGACTTTGCTGCAGATACCGCTGTATTAAATATCGGTGACCAATACATGTTAGGCGCTTCTATACTGGTTAATCCTGTTTACCAGTACAAGCAGCGTGAACGCGAATTGTATTTACCCAACTGCGCCGGATGGTATGAGCTTTATTCAGGAAAATGGTATGCAGGAGCGCAAAAAATTGTTGTAGCAGCCCCCTATGAGCGCATGCCGGTATTTATAAAAGCCGGTTCTATTATTCCTTCAGGCCCCGCTTTGCAATACACTTCAGAAAAGGTGGCAGATCCTGTTACATTAAATATTTACACCGGTGCCGATGCTTCTTTCAAATTATATGAAGACCAGGGACTGAACTACGATTATGAGAAAGGCGCTTTTTCTGTTATTCCTGTTGAGTATAACGAGAAAGAAAAAAAGATCATCCTTGGTGAAAGGAAGGGAACATTTGAGGGTATGCTTCAACATAGAAAATTCAGGATTAAAGTTATTACACCCCGGGATGCCAAACATTTTGACGCTGACAATGAAGTAAACAAGGAGGTGCTATACAAAGGAAATCAGATCATAATAAAAATTTAGTCCAGATAAACTTGCAATTATGAAATTGACCAAAACAATCCGTTTATGCCTATTACTGCTTTGGGGGGCTTTTTTACTATTCCCGGGCGAAAACTCTTTGGCGCAAACGTCAAAGCTTAAAGGTTCTGTAATAGATCTCCGTACCGCTGCACCGGTTGCCGGGGCGACGGTTTCTGTGAAACATACCAATCGTGTTGCCGTAGCAGACAGTGCAGGTAATTTTGCAATTGCTGCTGCGAAAGGAGAAACACTTATTGTTACATCAATAGGTTACCAGGCCCAGGAACTCGCGGTCACCTCTGGTGATATGGTTGTTCAATTAAGGGAATCTGATAACCAGATGGACAGCGTAATAGTAATTGGTTATGGTGTGCAAAAGAGAAGATTAGCAACTGGCGCCAATGTACAGGTTAAAGGAGATGATATTCAAAAGCAAAGTACCACCAATGCATTACAGGCATTGCAGGGGCAGGTACCGGGCGTACAGATCACTTCTTACTCGGGGCAACCGGGTTCGGGAATGAATGTGGTTATCCGTGGTAAGGGAACAGTGGGTAATTTTTCGCCTTTATATGTTGTGGATGGTGTGCAAACAGCTGATATAAGCTACCTGAATCCTGCAGATATTGAATCGATCGACATCTTAAAAGATGCAGCTTCTGCCGCTATTTATGGCTCTCAGGCCGCCAATGGTGTTGTTTTGGTTACAACCAGAACAGGAAAAACGGGCCAGCGGGCACAAATCACACTCGATGCATATTACGGCATACAAAATGTTGTCCGGAAAGCGCGGTTGCTGGATTCGAAAGAATATGCGACGATAATGAATGAAGCCGCTGTTAATTCAGGTAAGCCTGCTTATTTCAGTGATGATGTGATAAATAATTTACAGGTAAGCACGAACTGGATGGACCAGATGTTTCAGAAAAATGTACCTACTCAAAACTACCTGCTGGGCATACAGGGTGGCGGTTCAGGTTCTGTTTATTCTTCTTCGCTGGGATATACCAGCCAGGGTGGAATTGTTGGCGGACCCAATATTTCCAATTACGAGCGGTACACGTTCAGGGTGAATTCAGAGCATTCATTGTATCAGAACGTGGTTAAACTTGGACAGCATTTAACACTCAATTTCCAGAACAATAACGGGATCGCTGTTGCGGGACAGTATAATAACTCTTTGCGTTCTGCTTTTCAAACCAGCCCTTTTTTACCAATGTATGATTCTGCGGGTAACTTCTTTAGTGCTGATAAAATAGGCTGGTATCCTGGAAGACCGGATATGGCCTGGGCCAATGGACAATCCAACCCTTATGCACTCATGTATTATAACGCTCAAAACCGGAACAGTACACAGGGCGTTTTTGGGGATGTATATGTTCAGGTGGAACCAATTAAGGGGTTGAAATACCGTGCATCCCTTGGGTTGAGCTACTACTCTAACCAAAGCCGGAGCTTTACGCCTGTTTACCATCTTTCCATTTTCGCTTTCAACGACACATCGAAAGTGAATCAAGCCATGGGTATGGGTAGAACAATTCAATTCGATAACCAGTTGAGTTATGATTTTAATATTGCCCGTAGCCACAATTTCACTGTAATGGTTGGTAGCTCTGCATTGAAAACAGATAGCACTGGCCTCAGCGGATACAACTGGGATCTCCGTATCGCCGATCTGCCGCATGCTTATCTTTCTGTAGCACAAAATGTAAACAGGGGCGCCCCCTATATGGGTGTAAGCGGGGGGCCTTCAAAGAATGCATTGGCATCTTATTTTGGACGACTGCAATACAATTTCCGCGAAAAGTATTTGCTGAGCCTTACTTTCCGGGCAGATGGATCTTCCAAGTTCGCAGCTGGTCATCGCTGGGGTTATTTCCCTTCGGCTTCAGCAGGATGGGTTGTTTCAAAAGAGGATTTTATGCGGCATATTCCTGCATTGGATTTCCTCAAGCTTCGCGCAAGCTGGGGACGTGTGGGTAACCAGAATGTTGCGGCGTATCAATACCTTTCTCCAATCAGTTTTACCAATGCCGCATACATTTTCGGGCCGGTGGAAGGTGTTAATACACAAGGGGCTTATCCCAGCCGTTTGGCTAATCCGAATGTTAAATGGGAAACTTCTGAACAAACAAATATCGGGTTTGATGCAACTGTAATTGGCAAGCTGAACATTACTTTCGATTATTATGTCAAGAACACAAAAGACTGGTTGATCACGGCACCCATCCTTGCTACGGCCGGGGCTGATGCACCGTTGATCAATGGCGGAGATGTTAAAAATACCGGTGTAGAACTGGCCGTTTCTTATCACAACAGGATAGGCAGGTTCCTGAACTATTCAATTGGTGCCAATGGTGCCTATAACAAAAATAAAATAGGGAACATTCCAACCAATGATCATATTATCCATGGAAATACAAATGCATTATATACTAACGCACTTGAATTTTACAGAGCAGCCAATGGCTATCCGGTAGGGTATTTCTGGGGTTTAAAAACAGCTGGTGTTTTTCAGAGTGATGCAGACGTTAAATCTTATGTGGGTAAAACAGGCGCCCCCATACAACCCAATGCCCAGGCGGGTGATGTAAAGTATGTTGACAGGAATGGCGATGGTGTGATTGATGACAACGACAAAACGATGATCGGTGATCCCAACCCGCATTTTACATTTGGCTTTAATATAGGGCTTGAATACAAAGGGTTCGATTTTTCTGTTCAGGCTTCCGGCGTTGCAGGCAACCAGATTGTTCAGTCATGGAGAAATCCCGGGGCCCTGGATAATTATTCTACCGAAATTTTACAACGCTGGCATGGCCCCGGAACATCCAACAGGATCCCAAGGGTAACAGAAGACGGCCGCAACTGGACGCAGTTCTCTGACCTGTACATTCATAGCGGCAGCTTTCTCCGCATCAATACCATTACACTGGGATACGACTTTTCCAAAATCGCGAAGAAAGCTTTTTTAAGCAAGATAAGGCTATATGCATCTGTTCTAAATGCATTTACCATTACAAAATACAATGGAATGGATCCGGAGGTAGGCTATAATGAAGGGTTTTCATCGGGTGTGGATTTAGGTTACTATCCACGGCCAAGAACGATGATGGTAGGAGCAAATATTCGTTTTTAAATCAAAAATTGAATGAAGATGAAAAAGCTTACAATATATGCGCTGGTACTTATGCTGCTGTCTTTAACAGCCTGCAAAAAGAGCTTTCTTGATACCGAAGATGTAACAAACGCTACAGAGCAGAATTTTTATAAAACGCCTTCGGATATATACAAGGCATTGGTTGGTGTATACGATGGATTGCAGCGGGTATGGGCAGGTGGGGTGGCGCTGCCTGTTGCAGCCGAGATCATGTCTGACAATGCTTTTGGCGGCGGGGGTAACTCGGATGGCCTGGGCTTGCAGATGATCGATGAATTTGATAAGCTGCGCTCACCGGCAGATCAAAGTTTATTCGGTGATAACTGGAGCGCTTATTACCGGGCTATTTACCGGGCAAACATGTTGTTGACACATCTTGACCAGGTTAATTGGAATGGCAACCCGGGGCTGCGTAAAATATACGAATCTGAAACCAGGTTTATACGGGCCTATTGTTATTTTGATATGGTGCGGTTATGGGGGAGCGTTCCTCTTATCGAGAAACCTACAGCAGATAATGTTAAACAGGCTGCTGCCGATAGTGTGTATAAATTCATTGCCGACGACCTGAAGTTCGCAGCTGAAAATCTTCCCGCTATAAGTTATGGTTCGCAAGATCGGTCCACTTATGGAAGAGTAACCAAATGGGCGGCTGAATCATTGATCGGAAGGGTGTTTCTCTATTACACCGGCTATTACAATAAAACAGATCTTACGGGCGTAATATCCAAGGCGCAGGCGCTTGCTTACCTGGAAGATGTTATTCGTAGCGGTGGTTTTGGACTGGTTGATAAATTTGCCAACCTATGGCCCGCAGCCTCACTGAATAATTATGTTGGTGAAGACAATAAGGAAACTGTTTTTGCAATCAAATATACCTATACCAGTGACTGGAACGGCAATGTGGATGGAAATAACTGGATGGTTTTATTCGGCATACGTGTACAGTCTATTTACCCTTATGGGTTAGGCTGGGGAGGCGGAACGGTGAACCCGAAACTATGGAACGCCTATGGCCAGGGTGATACACGCCGAAAAGCTTCGATCATTTCGATTGCCGATGAGGGGCTTAATTTCCAGAACATGAAAGATCAGCGGGAGTATACAGGTTACTACATGAAAAAATACACACCGATGGTTGATTCAGCCGGGAAAAGTCTTGCAGAAAAAATGGGTGGTATAAGCTTTATGATCAGCCAATACCAGGATTATGTATCCATCCGGTATGCTGATGTGCTGTTAATGGCTGCTGAATTGGGATCTGCCAATTCCCAGGCCTATTTTGATGCCGTTCGCCAAAGAGCACTGGGGTCCAGCTTTGTAGAAATTGAACCAACCCAGGCGAATATTTTAAATGAAAGAAGACTGGAATTTGCGGGTGAAGGGATCCGGTACTGGGACCTACTCAGGCAAGGCGTCGATGCCGCGGCATCAGCCATTGCTGAATCTGTAACATTGCCAAATGGTGGGGTTAATACATTAAAAGTGATTTCGGCATCCAAGATCTCCGCAACAAAAGGATTATGCCAGATACCTTATTCACAAATTACCTTGTCGAACGGGGTATTAAAGCAGAATGATGGCTGGTAATGTGGTTACAGCTGTTGAGATAGAGAAAGCATTATATGTATCATTACCTGCAATAACAATGTACCCGGCAGCCAGGAGCTGTACAGGTTATGGTGTTTGCTTTTACATTGAATCATTGTACCAATATTATTTTTTATGACGATGGAACGAAGAAAATTTATAAAAGGAGTAGCAGCCGCGCTACCGGCACTATACATATCAAGGGTATTGGGCAACGGTTATCCACGCGGGCGTTTTGTACATGAACCTATCGCCGATGGTCCTTTTAAACCGGTATGGGATTCATTGCAGCAGTACCAGGTGCCGGATTGGTTCCGGGATGCCAAATTTGGTATGTGGGCACACTGGGGGCCCCAGTGCCAGCCGGAAGCCGGCGACTGGTATGCAAGGGGAATGTACCAGGAAGGCTCACCTCAATATAAGATACACCTGGAGAAATACGGGCACCCTTCGCGGTTTGGATTTAAGGATGTGATCCATCAATGGAAGGCTGAAAAATGGGATCCGGAAGAACTGGTACATCTATACAAAGAGGCCGGGGCCAGGTATTTTATGGCACTGGCCAACCATCATGATAATTTTGATTTATACGATAGTACATACCAGCAGAACTGGAATGCCACCAGGATAGGGCCCCGTAAAGACCTGATCGCCGGCTGGGCAAAGGCTGCAAAAAACAATGGTCTTCCTTTTGGTGTAAGCGTGCATGCTTCTCATGCCTGGAGCTGGTATGAAGTTGCACAGCGCGCTGATAAAGCAGGTACATATAAGGGCGTTGCTTATGATGGAAAGCTAACAGTGAAGGAGGGCAAAGGAAAATGGTGGGAAGGTTTGGATCCGCAGGAGCTTTATGCACAGAACCATCTGTTAAGCGAGAACAGTAATAATGACCAGGCAATTCTGGCACAATGGGACTGGAGGAATGGTGTTTGCCCGCCAACGGACGCCTATATAGAGAAGTTTTATAACCGGACAATTGATCTCATCAACAAGTATCATCCCGACCTGGTGTATTTTGATGATTCTAAACTGCCGTTCTGGCCCGTTAGTGACGCAGGATTGCGCATTGCTGCGCATTTGTATAATAAAAGTATCAGGGATCACGGACAGCTTCGCGCTGTTGTTAATGGAAAAATTTTAGATGCTGATCAACGCAAGGCGCTTGTATGGGACATTGAAAGAGGACATGCAAATGATATTCAGCCATTGCCATGGCAAACAGATACCTGCCTGGGTAACTGGCATTATGATAGAGGTGTATATGAAAGGGATGAATATAAATCAGCAAAAACCGTAATTCAAACGTTAATAGATGTAGTAAGCAAGAATGGCAATTTAATGCTAAACATACCCATACGGGGCGATGGAAGCATTGATGAAAAAGAAAGAGCTATTGTAGAAGGTATCGGCCGGTGGATGAAAGTAAACAGCGAATGTATTTATGGCACACGGCCCTGGAAAATTTTTGGCGAGGGGCCCGCACAGCAGGCTACTGCCCAGCTAGAGGCACAGGGATTTAATGAAGGAAAAGGCAAACCTTTTTCAGCGCAGGATATCCGCTTTACAACAAAAGCTGAGGTACTGTATGCATCGGTAATGGGCTGGCCACCGGAAGGCGATCTTATTATTAAAAGCCTTGGGTCTAATAATGCCTACCATCCTTCGGCGATACGGCACATTGAAATGCTGGGTGTAGGTGGGAGCATCCCGTTTGTTCAATCTGATGCGGGGCTCAGGCTAAAGTTACCATCCCAAAAGGAGGAGCAGGCGGCTTATGTGTTAAAAATAGTATCATAAATAGAGGGGATACAATAGCAGGCAACTTATTGCTGACCGTATTGTTGAAGCTGCATGAACTTATGTATGCCTCCGGGAAACCTGTAGTGGCATCTCCATTCGCAAGGATTGTCGTATCCGAATGATTGGCAGTAACGGCATTTCTCCTACCCGTTTCCTATAGTTAAAATGTATACCGGTTTAACTATATACTTCAAATCATTTTAAAAATGACTGTTGCCATGAAAAATGTATTGCGCTTTTTTTTACAGGTGAAAGCTGGTCTTCGATCGGTAGCTGTTGCTGCGGGAATGCTGGTATCCATTTCGGCAGCAGCCCAGCTGCCAACAGCTCAGCAGGTTGCAAGCCAGATGAAAATTGGATGGAACCTGGGTAATGCTCTTGAAGCCATTTGCGGGGAAAACGCCTGGGGTAACCCTACCACCAGTCAGGCGCTTATCAATGCCGTTAAAGCTGCCGGCTTCAACACTGTTAGAATACCCTGTGCCTGGGACTGTCATACCACCAACGGCGTTATTAACGCGAATTGGCTTGCCAGGATTAAAACAGTGGTCGATTATTGCCTGGGTAACAATATGTATGCGATCATCAATATTCATTGGGATGGAGGTTGGCTGGAGAATAATTGTACAACTGCTGCGCAAACCTCGGTAAATGCCAAACAGCGAAACTATTGGTCGCAGATCGCCACCTATTTTAAAAGCTACAACGAACATTTACTTTTTGCCAGCGCCAATGAGCCCAGCGTTTCAGATGCTACGGGAATGTCCGTCCTGTTGTCATATCATCAAACATTTATAAATGCAGTTCGTTCAACCGGTGGAAATAACAGCTCCCGGACGCTTATTATACAAGGCCCCGGAACAGATATAAATAACACCAACAACCTGATGAATACAATGCCCACAGATCCGGCCGTCGATCGTTTAATGCTGGAAGTGCATTATTACACACCCTGGCAGTTTTGTGGTTTAACGGCAGATGCATCATGGGGTAATATGTTTTATTATTGGGGAAGTGGGCATCATTCAATAACTGAAACTTCCCGCAATACAACATGGGGAGAAGAGGCTGAGGTGGAACGCTTGCTTGGTTTGATGAAAACAAAATTTGTTGATAAGGGCATCCCGGTACTGGTGGGCGAATTTGGTACCATCAAGCGGACAAATCCTGCAGATACGGCACTGCATCAATCATCGAGGGAATATTTCAACAAATACATCACCAGCTCTTCAATCAGTAAGGGAATGATACCTGTTTACTGGGATAATGGCGCCAGTGATTTTGCAGTATTTAACCGCAGCACCGGTGCAGTCACTGACCAGGGAGTGATAAATGCCATCATGCAGGGGCCTGAAAAACCCGGGAAGAAATAAATGTATATCCCAATCCATCCTCACAGCTGGCCACTCATGGCTTGTAGCTATAAAAGACTTCAAGCTAATAGCGCTGAGCTACAAGGAATGCATCTCGCGGAACGCGCGAAAAACACTGAAGGGGAGCTGTTTTCCTGATGAGCTGTGAGCCCCTAGCTACCAGGCAAAACTGCAGACTGCTTCTATCCTCACAGCTGGCAGCTCATGGCTTGCAGCTATAAAAGGCTTCAAGCTAATAGCGCTGAGCTACAAGGAATGCATCTCGCGGAATGTGCAAAAAACGCTGAAGGGGAATTGTTTTTTCTGATGCGCTGTGCGCTCCTGACTACCAGGCAAAACTGCAGACTGCCAACTGCAGACTGCTACCATCCTCATAGCTTGCCGCTCATGGCTTGCAGCTATAAAAACACTGATCATCCCGCAACTTGGGTTATCAGCTTTCCTGGAAAAATAGATCAGCCCGCATTATTGTGCGGGCTGATCCGATCATGCATCCCGGGATAGTTCAGTAGCCGGGATTTTGTTTGTCCACACCGGCTGCAGCCAGCTGGGGATTGTTATCTATTTCCTGCTGGGGAATAGGAAGTAATTCATCCCTTCCTTTTCTGAAATAAGCCAGTGGGTCGGTTGAGAAATAGCCTTTCTTGCGCCAGCGCAAAATATCCCTGTTCCGTATTTCTTCATCACCCAGCTCCACCGTTTTTTCATGCATGATGGCCTTTGTCACCTGGTCTTTGCCTGATACAGGGAACTGAGCGGTAGGATAATGCGGCATTTGCACGGAGGCCCTGTCGCGTACCTGGTTAAGGTAGCCAACTGCTGCGGCAATATTACCCAGTTCATTTTCGCATTCGGCCAGCATCAGCAGCACTTCTGCATAACGGATAATACGCTGGTTATTGCCGCCGGGATGATAAGAAGCCACAGACACGCTTTGCTTATAGATCAGCATAAATTTGCGCCAGCTTATTTTTTTTACCACACCATTCACTGTAGAAGAATTGCCATTCTGCATGCCATCAGTCAGCACATCGGCATCATTGTTAAAACGGTCTCCGGTTTCATACACGGTAACCTTATAACGTGGATCTGTTTTAGCCGCACCTGTCGCGGTATTTTCAAATTCGTTCAGGAATCTATTGGAAGGAATAAGGTTGCGCCAGGCCACAGGGCAGTATTCCTGGTTGCGTACGGTAGATTGTGCATTGCCGCTGCCATCGCCGGTATAAGCCCAGTCAAAGGCATTGTCCCCTTTATCAAAAAATACCGCTTCCCAAATGGATTCTTTATTGAATTCTGTTTCCTCCAGGAAGTTGTCACTGTAATTATCCATCAGCTGGTAAAGACCAGAGCCGGATACTTTCAATAAAGCTTCTTTTGCCGATGCATAATTGCCCTGCTGCATGTACACGCGGCCAAGCATGGCATTGGCTGCACCAGATGTAATTCTGCCCTGTTCTGCAGCGGCATAGCTTGCATTGAGCACTGCTGCCGCATCTTTCAGATCCTGTATGATCTGTGCGTACACTGTTTCTTCTTTGGCCCTGGGTTGAAATTCATTGGGTGTTTTTACTACTGCAGTATACAAAGGCACAGCGCCCCATAAGCTCACCAGTTCAAAATAAGCCCATGCCCTGAAGAATTTGGCCTGGCCTACACACTGGTCGCGCAGTGTATTATTGTCTGTAACATTCGGCCCGCTGCCTATTACTGTATTGGAACGGTGTATCACGGTGTATAATCCATTCCATACGGCTGTCATTACCGGGTTGTCTGATGTGGTGGCGCCGTTCAAAATTTGTGCACGGGGCACTTCCAGCTGGCCACCGCCCGAAGACACATCATCGCTGCGCAGGTCGTGCAGGAAAAACCATTCACGGCCAATCAACCCACCGCCATGGAAAACAGAATAAATGGCATTGGTGCCTTTCAGCAGCTGGTCACTGTTTTTAAAGTAGTTGTCCAGCGTGGCATAGCTTGGATTGGTTTTATCCAGATTTTTAGTACAGCCTGCCAGCAGCATACCTGCCATGCAGCAGCCCATCCATATATTTTTGCAAAAAGCACTTTTTTTCATAATTCCATTTTTGAGTGAACAATTTACTTTCCCTAAAAACCTACCTGCAGACCTACCTGGAATGAGCGTGCAGCAGGATACTGGCCATAGTCAATGCCGTTGGTCAGTGTGGTGTTTTTCGACCCTATTTCAGGATCCCATCCTTTATAACGGGTAATGGTAAAAAGGTTCTGCGATGCAATGTACAGCCGCAGGTTGCCCAGTGCGCCTCTTGTAAGCGAGCGGAGTTTCGCGGCTGGTACGCTGTAGCCCAGTATGATATTCTTCAGCCTGAGATAAGAACCATCTTCAATCCACCGGCTGGATACACGGGCATTCTGGTTAGGATCGCCACTGATGGCACGGGGTATATTGGTATTGGTGTTCGATGGTGTCCAGGCATTCAGCACTTCCACACCGGCCCCGAATAAACGGGCCATCCCTTCACGCAGCACCCTGGTGCCATTGAATATTTTATTTCCCTGTACGCCTTGAAAAAAAACAGAAAGGTCGAAATTTTTGTAGGCAGCAGTATAGTTCAGCGCATAAGTAAAGGAAGGGATATAGCTGCCCAGGAAGGTACGGTCATCGGCCGTGATCTTTCCATCGCCATTGAGGTCTTTGAACTTAATATCACCAGGTGCGGTAGATTTTGTAGGATCGGTACCGGTAATTTGCACAGGGCTTTTCGCTATTTCATCCTGGCTCTTGAAAATGCCTTCTGCTACATAACCGTAAAACGACTGTATGGGGCGGCCGGCAACGGTACGGGTAATATTACCATTACCAAAATCGGCATCAGCACCCGCATCGATGGTGGCATTGGCTGTGTTCAGGTGCAGTATCCTGTTGGTGATAAAACCGATGTTACCATTCAGGTTCCAGGTAAATACACCTTTGTTCTTATTATAACCCACCTGGATATCGATGCCGGTGTTTTTCATTGAAGCCGCATTCTGTTGCGAGCCTGCGCCGCCAAACCCGAAACTGGCTGGTGTGGGAATGGTTAATATGAGGTTGTCTGTTTGCCTGCGGTACCATTCTGCCGTTAATGTAATGCTATTGGCGAACAGGCCAAGATCGATACCCAGGTTCACCTGCTTTGTTTTTTCCCATTCAAGGCTGGTACTGGCAAGCTGGTTATAATAAGATGCATTGCCTACTGAAAGTGTATTGCCGAAAGGATAAGTGGCACCATTGGCCTGTACCACTGCCTGCCAGGGATACTCATTGGCCAGTACTGAATTTTGCAGTGCAGGGAAAATACCGATAGCGTTAAGCCCGGTGACACCATAACCGCCGCGCAGTTTTAATTCGGATATAGCCGTTACCGGTTTTAGAAAAGATTCCTGGTCTACCCGCCATCCTGCAGAGATGGAAGGGAAATTCTGGAATTTTTTGCCGGGTGCCCATACTGATAGACCATCGCGACGGATAGCGCCGCTGATCAGGTATTTGCCGGCGAATGCATAGTTCACCCTGCCGATATAAGATTGTATCAGCGTTGCTGTTCTTGTAGAGAAAGCCGTTACATTGGTAGCACCTACCAGTGTTTGGATATCGTTGGTGCCCTGGTTGCCGGTTTGTGATTCTCCGAAGTTCCGCGCATCCTGGCTTTCCAGTACGGCAATAGCATTGATATGATGCTTGCCGAATGTTTTATCGAAAGTAAGTTGCTGTGTGTATAGCATCGTAGTGCGGTTGGAACGCTGGTCGGTTATAGTGGCCACTGCAGCATTTCTGCCCTTATCATTAAAGATCGGGCTGAACTGGTGCTGGAACAGTGTTACATAATCTACGCCGAATGTTGAACGGAAATTTAACCAGGGTGTAAAATTCACCTGTGCATATACAGTGCCGAGCAGTTTGAAGGTTTTATTGTGTGCATCTCCCAGAAGCAGCGCATCTTCTATAGGGTTCGTGGGGTCGGCGCCGTCTACACTGTTTTCTGCATTGCGGTAGCCGCCATTGGTGGTAGGATCATGCACCGGCAGATAAGGCAAGGCCCTTACTACATTGGCCAGGCGGGTCCTGTTACCCGATGTATTGTCATAACGCTGGTTGGCATAGGAGAGCAGCAGGTTCTGCCCGATGCTGAATGCCTTGCTGATGGTATGATCGCTGTTTATCCTGAAATTCCCTCTTTCATAATTCACGCCCTGTGCTATGCCCTCCTGTTTAAAATACCCACCGGAAGTGTAGTACCTGGATCTTTCATTCCCGCCATTTACAGAAAGATTGGTTTGTGTAATAAGCCCGTTCCTGAAATAAGCATCCTGCCAGTTGGTGTTGGTTTGGGCATAAGTTTGAGAGGCTCCTGCATAAATGGGCTGGTTGAAATTGGCATCTTCCAGCCTGGGTGGTTTAGCGATGCCTGCAGCTCCGTTCAATGCTCTTTCATATTGAAGGTATTGTTGTGTGTTTAGCAGGTCTATTTTTTTCCAGGGTTGCTGTACACCGATATAGCTGTCCAGGTTTACATGCATTTTTCCGTCGCGTGTGCCTTTTTTGGTAGTGATGATAATGACACCATTGGTGGCTCTTGAACCATAGATCGCCGCAGCGCTGGCATCTTTCAGCACTTCTACCGACTGCACATCTTTACTGTCAAAATTGGCCAGGTTGGCCGTGGGGAATCCATCGATCACATACAATGGATCAGATGCATAGCTGATAGAGCTAATGCCCCTGATCCTTACTATCGGTTCGCTGCCGGGCGAACCGTTATTGGTAACCGTAACGCCGGCTACACGGCCCTGCAAGGCTTGCTGTACACTGGCTACCGGCAGTTCGCCCACTGTTTTACCCGATACCGATGCAACAGAACCGGTGAGCGATCTTTTTTTCTGCGTACCATAACCGATGACCACCACCTGCTCAAGCGATTGCGATTCAGGTTTCAGACTAACATCGTATTGAAGATCGCTGCCTACCCGCTGCTCTGCGGGAAGATATCCCACATAGGTGAAAAGCAGCACTTCACCGGCAGCAGCATTAATGCTATAGCTGCCGTCAGCTGCGGTAACCGTGCTCCGGCTGCCGTTTCTTACAGCTACGGATACACCTGATAACGGCTTTCCATTTTCATCACTCAGCTTGCCTTTTATTAAATGCCGCTCCTGGGCAACGCCGCTCACCGTGGTTAATAACAAACAGAAACAGAAAAATGAGAAGACTGCAGTTTGCCCGGCTGTTTTAAAAGCCCGGCATATTTTACAAAAGACCTCTGGGAATAATTTCATAGCAGTTTGGTTGAGTTAATACAATCCGGCTTGTGAAGCCTGTTTACAATAGAGGGGTAGGTAGCGGTTAACTGGAATTCATATGGTGTGATTATTTAGGTAATGACAAAAGCAATTGAAAGGGCAAATCGGGTGTATGGGATATTACAGTTGGCCGCAGGTATTTTAACCCCGGGTAGGTATAGGGCAAAGCAATACTACTGTGCTGATAAAGCACACTTGCATTGGAGCCAGGTTATACTTGCCCCAAAGGGAACATGTATGCATAACCTGCAGGGATGTGCAAAGCAATTATCTGCACCATACCAGTGGTTATGCTGATGCATTCCGTTCAGGGCTTGTAGGCAATAAAGATGTTGTAAGCTGGCAGCAACTGTTATATCTGTTTGGTTAACGAATAGGTTGTACAGCAATCATTGACAGGCTAAATGTAAATAGTTTTCTTCATTTTGCAACCGATTGCATTAAATTTTTAATTTACCGGAATTATGGTTCTATTTTGGGTTGATCTCACCTAGTGTATTAGTGCGTTTTTATATTGCTACCGATTGCATTAAATCGATTTAACAGGTATTAGAGTGCTTAATTTTTGCATGTACACGGTTTGCCGTTATAAGATGCATCCCTCACAGTATCCGCAAATGAATGCTATTGAACCGGTAAGCACTTATGGATAAAAAGCAGGATGGATACCCAGGAACCTGTATAAATAAGTAGAGGACTTCACTGATCGCTATTGAACCAATAAAATGAAAGTTAATTGATACAGGACCCGGATAATTTATAGCGCCCTTTATTAAATCCAATTTGTCCAAAGCTGCGGGATATTTCCCCAGGCAATAAGGCTGTATATTTATTCATAAATGATCGCGGTAGATTGTTGTTCAGCACTGCGTAAACTTTACATAAATACCGATAACACCTGTAAAAAGCAGATATGCAATTGGAAATGAAAATGAGGCCAGCTGAGTTTATCGTTCTGTCGGCTTGCACAATGACCTTGACGGCTTTAGGCATAGATATCATGCTTCCCGCATTTGGTAAGCTCCGGGAGCATTATGGACTTACACCTGATTCTACCGATACTGCAAAGATCATTTCATTCTTTTTCATGGGGCAGGTGGCCCAGATCATTTTTGGTGTACTTTCCGACCGTTTTGGGCGACTGCCGGTTTTAAGGGTCGGTTTCCCGCTCTACATTGCAGGCGGATTGGTCACGGCCTTTGCACCCAGCCTCAAGATCATGCTGTTGGCACGCTTTGTAGCAGGCATGGGCGCATCCGCCGTTTTTATGGCCACTATCGCGGGTGTTCGTGACCGCTTTGTTGGAAACCAGATGGCCCGTATCATGTCTTTGATCTTTACGATCTTCTTGTTCACACCGATCGTTGCACCCTTTTTAGGCGTGGCGATCTTGTCCATTTCATCCTGGAAGATGGTATTTCTTACCCCTCCCTTGTTTGCGGTTATCGTGTTTCTCTGGTCACTCCGGCTGGAAGAATCCCTCCCAAAGGAACACCGTGTTTCGCTCGACTGGATCAATATCGGCCGATCCATCCGTAAGGTCATGGGGAACCCGGTTTTCCTCCGCTACACCGGGATCACGACCCTTCTTTTTACGGCACTAAGCTCGTATGTCGCCAGCTCCGAACACATTATTGGCGGTATCTATGGCAAACCTGGATTATTTGCCTGGATCTTTGCCGGTATTGGTCTGCTGATGTCATGCTGCACCCTGTTGAATTCCCGTCTTTCATCCAGGTATGGCGCACGCAGGGTGATAAAATGGCTCATCAGTATCTATACTGTGATAGGGGGGCTTTTACTGGTGTGCACCTTCGCGTTAGGCGATCCGCCGGACATGCTTTTATTTTTTATTGCTGTTGCCCTGCTGCTGGCAATCAATCTGGCTGTAGAGCCCAATAGTAGCGCTTTGGCGCTGGAACCTATGGGAAACATGGCGGGTATGGCCTCTTCTATTTATGGAACATCCTTCTTTTTTATTGGCGCATCTCTGGGTTCAGTGATCAGTCAGCTAATGCATAATCATGTTCTTCCTATTGTTCTAAGCTTTTTTATCCTGGGGTTGTTCGCTGTGCTCCTGGTATTTAGTGACAACCGTCCTGTTCACAAGCAGCTTTGAGTAAACGCATACATTCAAGCTGCCGAAGGTCTTTCACGCTTACTGTTACCAGTTCACCCGGCAAACAATATTGCGATAACAGCTATAATGCCTTGTAATAACAGCGGCAATGGACTTGTTATGATATATCCTGGCAGTTGTATCGTTCCTGCGCGCGGCATACGGAATCACCCCTGTTAAGGTCGCATATACCACCCCTGAAGATCTATTTTATCAATGATCTTTGTATTGTCAACAAAACAAATAAAACAATATGAGCAAGAAAATTTTCATTAACCTGCCAGTGGCAGACCTTAAAAAGTCAATAGACTTTTATTCAGCAATCGGGTTCGTCAATAACCCGCAGTTCACAGATGATACGGCTGCATGCATGGTACTTACAGAAGAAATTTTTGTGATGCTGCTCACGCATGATAAATTCAAAACGTTTACTTCAAAAGAAATTGCCGATACCAAAAAAACAACTGCTGTTATTAACTCACTGTCGGTCGACAGCAATGCCGAAGTAAACCAATTTGCAGAAAAAGCTGTTGCTGCAGGCGGTACAGAGCCAAATAAAGCAAGGGATTATGGCTTTATGTTGCAACGCAGTATTGAAGACCTTGATGGCAACCTATGGGAAGTACTGTATATGGATCTGTCAAAATTTCCAAAACAATAAACTAAATAACAAACTAACACTTACGAGATGAAAAAGATTAAAATGATCTATTGGATCACCACTTCATTAATTTTTATAATGGAAGGGGTGCTGCCCGCATTAACTTCACAGACCGAAGCGGCGAAAGAAGGAATAAGGCATTTGCTATACCCCGCGTATTTTGGAAATGCCCTGGTTGTTTTTAAAGTGCTGGGTGCGCTTGCACTAATTATACCCCAGGTTTCAAAAAGAATTAAAGAATGGGCTTATGCAGGGTTTACTTTTGATTTCATTTTTGCAAGCATCAGTTATTTTGCTGTGGATGGAATGGGATTTCTATCATTTTTCCCGCTCATATTTCTGGCTATTCTTGCAGTATCCTACTATTGCTATCACAAATTAACTGCTGGCAAATAAACAGGCAAAGGTAAAAATACAGGACCAGCTCTGTTTGAAAACTCATTTCTTGCTTCACTACCTATGAATGTGGTTACTTTAAGCAGTGGCCTTACGTAAGGACATTAAAATGATTTACGGGTAATCCGCCATCACCTTTAACATAGAAATACTTCTCCCTGCCTGTATCTCCCAATAAATAAATTGTACTGTTTGTACAAGCTGATAAAAGCTGTCCCCGCTAACGGGACGGCTTTTTTGTTTTACAAAAAACGTTCCTGTTCCCATTTGTACAATTTACCCGGTTTTACTGTTGCGAATTTTGAGTTCTAAATCATCATAACATGAAACAGAGAACGATTGTACAATTTGCGGTTTGTGCTTTGATAGCGCTCTTCAGCCGCAATATTGGTTTTGCACAACCAATAGCTGATAATAGTTTGGATAGCGAAAAGAAAATCATTGAGAAAATAAATGAGCAATATTTTGCCGCCATTCAGCACAATGATTCCGTTTCTTTTTGCAGCCAGTACAGTTTTGATTGCTGGATAATGAACACCAGCGTGCCGGTGTATTGCGGCCCTGATGCGGCGCACGACTACTTTGCAGATTTAACTGAAAAGAGAAAAGTAGCAAAGGGCAAATTTATTACCATCGACTTATACGAGACCGGAAAGGGGATGTTAACGGAAGTTGGATTTTATCAATTGTATAACAGTGCAGGTGAACAGTTTGATGATGGCGCTTACATGGTATTGTGGAAGAAAACCAGTGATGGATGGAAACGGTTCAGAGAATCGAGAAACAGCAGCAGAAAACAATCATAGTATATTCTATCAATAAACTATAAACAGTAAAGTATGAAAGCAAGATATTCTGACAAATTGGTTTTACTGGTTATCACACTTATGACTGTGGGATATGGTTGCAGCCAGGCAACTGATAAAAACAAGCAGATGGAGGAAGTTAAGAAGGCCATTGCAGAAAGTAATGCGGTCTATTTCCAATCCTTTGCAAAAAATGATTCTTCCATTTTTATTGAACGTTATGCGGAAGATGCCTGTATAATGGCGCCCTTTTCACCGCAGCAATGCGGCCGGGAAAATGCGGCAAAATTTTTCAGGGAAGCATATAAAAATTATGGCTTGAGAAATGGAAAATTTATTACCACGGCAATATATGGCGATGCAATTGAATACGTGACAGAAGAGGGGCTTTGGCATAGCTATAATGCTAAAGGAGAGATGTTTGATGATGGCAAGTTCCTGGTGTTATGGAAGAAAACAAAGAAAGGATGGAAAATGTTCCGGGATTCTTTCAGCTCTAATCATGCCTCTCCATAACCCTTTTTTTAAACAATATTAACCCGAATTAGACAATGCGACTTTTATGTATTATCAGCTTATTGTTTTCGATAGTCATCAACGCTCAAGGGCAGGCAAAAGCTGATTCAGTGAACCCCTACACATTAATATTTTCTCCCAGGCTTAATTCTGCCGGGTATTTCCCTTTCACAGGCGCTTTATTAAATCATAACGCAAATTTTGATCTTACAGTAGCTTTTGAAAAGAATAACTATGGTTTCTTCCTGTTCCAGTCTTTTGACTTAGAGGATAAAAGATCTTACATAAATTATTTTCAACCAGCAGTTTTTAAAAAATTTTCGCTTGGTAAAAGTTTAAAAATAGGCGTATATGCAGGCTATCTTTTTTCGCAAACCCATAGCTTTAGTGATAAAGGCGAATCAGATTATTTTGGAGCCTTGTCCCAGCATTGGGATGTAAATAAAAGGATCAGGGTAGAAAATACGATGTTGTTTGGTGATTTAACCCTTCAGCCCAAACTGGTCAACAGGCTAATGGTGATATACAAGGTCAGGAAAATAAAGCTTGATCTTTACCTGCATGAAAGGGCGTTGTTTCAAGTAAAGGATCTGAGCACTTCGGCCGCAATGGCTGTAGAGCTGCCTATGTTGAAAATTGCTGACAAACTTTCTGTTCAGGCAACTATCACCTATCAGCGTTACCTCACAAAGCACAGGCCGGAATACGCCCTAAAAGACGGTATTTTATTTTCACTTGCATTTCCAATTGACATCAGTAAATAATTAAAAAATGAAACAAATATTTTTTCTCATGCTGCTTCTTTCCAGTTACACTGTTTTTGCCCAGCAAGACGATAGTCGAAAAGCGATCGGCAGCAGTGTTGATAAAATTGAAAAAAAAGTTATTGCCTGGAGAGAAGATATTCATCAACACCCTGAACTGGGAAACAGGGAACGAAGAACAGCGGCGCTTATTGCCCGGCATCTTCAGCTGCTGGGCATAGAGATTACATCCAATGTTGCAGTAACAGGTGTGGTCGGTGTGTTAAAAGGTGACAAACCCGGCCCTGTTATTGCTTTACGAGCCGACATGGATGCGCTGCCGATAACAGAACTTACGGATGTTCCTTTTGCCTCAAAAGTAAAAAGTACATACAATGGGCAAGAGATGGGCGTAATGCATGCTTGCGGCCATGATGCCCATGTGGCTATATTGATGGGGGTAGCAGAGATATTGGCGGGTATGAAAAAGGATTTAAAAGGTACGGTAAAGTTTATTTTTCAGCCAGCCGAAGAGAGCCCGCCAAAAGGTGAAAAGGGTGGGGCGACGCTCATGATTGAACAGGGTGTTTTAGAAAAACCTAAAGTAGATGTGATGTTTGCTTTGCACATGAATGCGCAGGTAGAAGTTGGAAAAATCACCTACCGGCCCGGTGGTTTTTTTGCTGCAGCTGCCGATTTTAAAATTACCGTAAAAGGTAAAGGAACGCACGGTGCAGAACCCTGGTCTGGTATTGATCCTATTGTGATCTCCGCTCAGATCATTACTAATTTACAAAGTATTGTAAGCCGGAATGTAAATGTTACAGAAAATCCTGCCGTAGTAAGTATTGGTTCTATACATGGTGGTAACCGGTTTAATATTATTCCGGAGCAGGTAGAAATGATAGGGACTGTAAGAACATTAAGCAACGCAGATGAAACGATGGTGTACAAGCGTATTAAAATGATAGCAGAAAAAACGGCTGAAGGCTCCGGGGCAATGGCAGAAGTGGAATTACCTTATACTGCCCACCATCCTGTAATGGTGAATGATGAAAAACTGACTGCCGCCATGTTACCATCACTGCAAAAAACTGCGGGGACGGAAAATGTGATACAGGTGGCAGCGGAAACGGGTGCCGAGGATTTTTCAAACTTTGCGCAAAAAGTACCCAGCTTGTATTTTTATATTGGCGGTTTACCGAAAGGAAAAGACAAGAAGGATTCTGCCCCGCACCATACAGAAAAATTCTATATCGATGAAAGTGGTTTTAAAACAGGATTAAATGCGCTATGTAATCTGGTAATGGATTATGGCAACCTGAACAAAAACTGAAGCTGGTTTATTTTAAAAGGTAATAGGCCCAGTATCCATTGTAAATGCATTGAGATAAAAAAGATCCATCTTCACTTTGTTCATATGCAGGAATTCGAGTGCTCGCCTTATTGGAGAAAGCATACATCCCTAGAGAACCTGAGCTGGGAAAGGGGTATTTCCTGTACGGCTTTGTGATGAAGATTGAAGAGTTGGTCCAGGAGAAAAGTATGGGCACTGCAATGGTGTACCAGGGCTCGTATTACGCGTTGAAAAACCTTCAGGGCAATAAGAAGTTTAGAGAGATTACTGTTCCCTACCTGAGCGATACAAGCGATGGGAGAAACCCAGGTCGTATGCGATTTCTTTTATGGTTGAGCCACTACAGTAAAGTGCCCGTTTGGCTTGCAGCATAATTTCGGGCTGTACCCAATAGCTAACCGGGTATATCAAGCTGGTACAAAAATTAAAAGATGATAATTCATCCTTAAATAAGTGAATCTCATTTCTTTGATACAAAATACAGATGATGCGATCAATCTAAATAACATTCGAATTGTGCTAGTTTGGATTTTGAAGAATACAAGATTAATACAGGCTGTCTCAGGATATTAAAATGGGTCGCCTTTTTCAGCATGCTGGTGAATTTTAAAACCTGAAAATAATTTTTATATTTTTTTCTATGAACTACTTTAAAATCTGAAAACTTAATGGCATTCTCATTTCTTTTAACCCTGGCAATAATCTCCAATGCGTCCTTTGTACGAATAGTAACCTTGCCATCTTGAGTAACAGACATGCTCTGAATTACTTGTGCGCTTTTTTTCGCCAGATCAATAGTGCCATTGGCATAATACCCTTCAAAAACCCAAAAACCAACTATATCCTTTTTCTGCGCATTGACGGCAATTGAGAAAAAGATACAACATTGGATAAATATAAGTCGAAGCTTCATGGATACTAATTAATATTGTTGCTATTAAGTGAACTATTTGATTTAATGCCTCATTTGCATTTTTTAGTGTTGTGATTTGAATTGTCGATCATAGCCAGGTTATGCATATTTCTATTTCAAAAAGCTTTGTTTTATAAACATCCTTTATAAATTTCTTCTCTGAGGTGATACATCGATAGGGTCAGGGGCTGTACAGGATTATAGAACTGGTATTTTTTACGCATTGGAAAGTTACTTTGACATGAAAACCCTGTACTCATAATTAAGAGCGAAAATATTACTATGAAAATATGCATAGTAATTGGTTTAGGAATGAATAATTTGACACGTTGAAGATAGGTATTGAAGAAGATGTGTTATATAAACAGTTCAGGGTTTTTTATTGACTATTGATGAAAAGCTAAAATAGTTGAACTTGATGAAATTGGCCAGACTTTATCTGTAGTGAAGAGAATTTAGTACTTCGCTAATGAAGCATAGTTAAGAGATGGCCACGCATTATTTGATACTGCTGTCGCTGATGATATTATAATAATAGTGATGACAAAGCGAAATGCCACCAAAGAATTCTTCGCTGACCAGATTATACCCCTTTTTTGTTGATTTTACAGTTTTTATTGGATAAATAATAACCCGTGTTGATTTTATGTGATTGAGGTTTTATTTTTAAGTCATTGAGCCAGCTGAGATTATAAGCATGTTCGACGGCGTGTTTATTCTTGTGGATGATCATGAACTAATCCTGGAAGCGTTCTTAACAAGAAAAAGAAAACCTTGAAACGCTCACTTCCCGCGAAAAGGACGTACTGAAGCTGATCGCGGAAGAATACACCATCCAGGAAATAGCAGACAAACTTTTTCTCAGCAAACATACCATTGAAAGTTACCGCAAAATCCTGATCCTAAAACTGAAACTGCGCAGCCTGGCTGGCCTCACCAGATATGCTGTCAAATTAGGCCTCCTCAGTTAGCTCCTGAAAGCGGAGGTGAATTTCACTGAATACGATGTGCTGCCAGCGTTGTACTTGGCTACATTGGTTGCATCACAAAACGGAACAGTTCTTATTAAACTATTTATAATTAAAAGACAATAGTATGATCTACGGAATATCATTAATCTTGCTGAGCATCATTGCTGTCCCCTCCCTAATTTTATCTAAACAACCCAACGCTAAAGAGTTATTGGAAAAAGTGGAGCCATACCAGGGATGGATCGGAATTGTTTTTTGTGTCTGGGGGATATGGGGGCTCGTAACTGCCGTTTTAAACATGGGCTGGCTTGCCTCTGCGCCTATTTGGTGGATCACGTTAGCTGCAGGCAGCTTGGTGGAAACCTGTCTTGGTTTCTTACTTGGATTCCCTCTCATCAACAGGTTCTTGCTCTCCGGCAATGAAAAGGCCAGGGAAAAAGCAGCACAGATCCGGGCAAAAATAGCGCCTAAACAAGGTAAACTCGGCATATTAGGCATTATCGTTGGCATATGGATGATCATTGCGTCTTTCCTCTTTACGATTGCGTAACATTTTTTTATTATTCAACTTGTAACTGATGAAAAAAATAATACTGGCTACTACTATATGGATAGTGGCATTGGGAAGCCATGCCCAGGAAAAACAAACCCATACTATTCAGGTGACAGGCGTCGCCAAAATAGACCGCGAGGTGGAAGCTTACCTGATAGATTTTTCTATAGAAGAAGAGTATGGAGAATCGGAAAGCAAAAAATCTTATGGAGACCTAAAAAAAATCTTTTTCGCAAAGGCAAAGGATGCTGGCCTGGATGAGAGCCGGTTTAAAGAAGATAAAATGGGTTACTTGGCATTTCAATCTTTCAGGGAAGGCAGTTTATATACATTCAAGACCAATTCCCGCGATGAACTGCTGAAAGCGGCCAGACTGGCGAACGGAAGCTTCATCACCGTCAAAAGTACACGGGTAAAGTTCAAACCTGTTGTAAAAAATGAGAAACAATTCGAAATAGCCTTTCTCAATAGCAAGGATAAAGCAGCCATTATTGCAAAAACGATCAATAAAAAGCTGGGAGCCGTATTGACGGTTACAGATGCTACTCCCCAGGAATCCAGTGTGGAAGAGAGCTATTATTTTAAATTAGCCGAGGATCAATACGTATATCTCTATCTATTGGTTAGTTTTGCAATTGAATAGGCCGCCTTCATCATTTTTGCCGAAGCTCATTGGCTCGAATTTTACCCCACAAGATTCTCCACAACAAACCAGACCTCCTTGAGTACATTGGGCTTCTGGATCTTCAGGCGTTTGCGAATTATTCTCAAATCATGGCCTAATCAGACACACCTGACACCAGCTGCAAGCATGAGATACCGCTCAGGGATTACAATTAAATAAGTGGTATCATTTTGCATTAACCATTGATGGCGGATTAGCTGAATTATATTTAAATGGAAGCCAGGTTGGTGTAAAAGATTTTGGAACACGTACTATCGGTTTTTGTGTCCCGGATGGGATTACAGCATGCGGTTTTGCAGGATATGCACAAGGAACTGGCTTATCATTAAGTGAATGCAGAATATGGAATACCATACGAACCCCTAAGCAAATAGCTACATTTATGTGCGCAGCCAATCCTGCAGACCCTAATCTTATGGGCTATTGGCGATTTAATGAAGGATCCGGGGATATGATAAAAGATGCATCAAATCATGGGCACATACTTAAGTCAAGTTCTCGTGTTACCTGGGTTACAGGAGTTAAATGCCCCGGATAAAGAAAAAAACAAAAACAAAAATGGCATTATGATTAATATCAACAACACAATCTGCTATGAGTAAATACATTTATAAGCTCTTATATCTGTTTATCCTGTTTATTCTCAATCAAGGATGTCAGAAGCAGAATATTGCACAACCAATTTATAGTCCTGATGATTTAGGAAAGATCATACATGATAATAAATATTATGAGGATTTGCGGGCATATAAAAAAACAGATCATGCTATTTGTTTTGGATGGTGGCTTGGCAGTGGGGCCACAAGTCTCAGTCCAGATATGACAAGCAGGTATGAGGGTTTGCCCGATAGTATGGATATTGTAAGTCTTTGGGGTGGCATACCTAAAGTAACAGCTGTATGGAATGAAATGCAATCTGTCAGAAAGAGAAAAGGCACTCGTTTTGTTTGGGTTCAGTTTGGTTCAAGGGTAGATAATTTGAGAAAGCAAAACTTTCCTAATTTGCCTGTTTTAGAAGGAATAGATAGCGTGGCAAAGTCATTGGCCGATACAATAACCAAATACAATATCGATGGATTTGACCTGGACTATGAGCCAAGCTTTGGAGATGGGGGAATTTTTGGACATGGCGGTGGCGGCACTGATGCAGGAGGAGATATATATACACAAAGATTATTTAGGGCATTATCCCGCTATCTTGGCCCGGCATCAGGCACTGGTAAATTGCTTATTATAGATGGACAAAATGAGCCGGGTATAGAGCCTTATATTGACTACCTGATACAGCAAGCTTATGGTACAAATTCATTCGCACAGTTGCAAAACAGATACCAGCAATATGGGTTCAATGGTATTCTTCCCACAAAGAAATTTGTAGTAGCAGAGAATATGCAGGCATATGGAGGCTTTGGGCAAAAATTTATCTACAATGGTGTAAGTATAGGCAGCGTCACCGCAATGGCTATGTGGAATCCGTCTCAAGGACGTAAAGGAGGGTTTGGCGGCTACATTATAGATGCAGATGCTAAATCATTGGCTCCTCGACCCGTGACTTTTTACTATCTCAGAAATGGCATACAAATACAAAATCCAGCTGCACATTGAACACCAGCAGTGTGCCCATCATGTTGAAATAGACGTGGTGTATGCTGATTATTATTTTCAGGAAGTGCTTAACAGATACAATCGTTTGCTGAATAATCGTTTTCATTTATTGGAGTGCCAGAAGCAGCGCAACACACGCAGTTTTTGCAGCGGCTCTAAAGTAGCTCGATTATACTGCTGAAGATTTTCTCAGTCAATTTTCCAAACTTAGATCAAAATAGATAATTATGATATTTCTTGTACTTATGAGGGGATCACTATAGTGCCGGAAAAGTTTAAGCAGTTTTTCATTGGAGAGAAATACAAGGGACTAAGTGTGGAAGATCCGGGTGATTGTCCATCTTGCTGATTTTTATTGTCAGCGTAAGTCGCGATAAATCGACCTCAAAAGTGATCAAATCAAAAAAGCTATAAGAGGTCAATGTCATCAAAAGAGTGCCTAGCAGTAAACACACTACTGAAGCCGCTGAAGAAAAAAATAAGTACTTACACCAACTCCTGTACCACCGGTAGTGGTAGCATGAACTATGCCTCCTGAAGTATTGACACCTGCAGCCGTAACACCGAAATGATATGCTTTTCCGGCAGTTAATTTAGCTATTCCTCTAACAAAATTAGCCCTGGGATCTAACGAGGGTTGAAAATTATACCGTCCTATCCATTGGCCAGTTGCCTTATCGACCAATCCCATTACAGCTCTGTCTGAACCGGTTTCACCATATGAGGTTGGGGAATTAGGTGCGCTAAAAGTGAGTTCCATCTCAAACAAATAGACACCTGAGGATAGTGGTATAAACTCACCCGTTGCAGGATCGTACTCATTGCTCCTGTCAAGGTATTCAGTTTGAACAATAATTTTGGTGATATTGGTGGTCGATGCCTCCACAATCAGGTCTTTTGCCAATGTACCACCAAATGCGCTACCTTCCGTCAATGACCTTTTTATCACGCCTTTCTTGTCAATTACCAATGCTCTGTCGGAGTTGTCCGAACTTGATTGTACGCCCTCCAGGCGTAAAGGGTCAGCTGCGGCCACTATATGCAACTTGTTGGTAGGTTCAACTGTGCCAATGCCAGTATGACCTGTTTGTGCATTTAAACTTTGATTGAATAAAATAAAAGCAAAGAGTAGGAGCTTACTTGCGTTCATAAGTCTTATTTTTAAAATCCGGTAATAAAATGCTGATGAAAAACGAGAAGATCGATAAACTTATGCCGCTCAATGTTCACAATCCTTGTGTGATCCCAACGATGTACCTACGCATAAAACTAAGCCGGCTCATTTATAGATAATTGTCCTATTTACAGTAATGATTGGAGTATTCATGTGTATGTGAAATGCAATTGAATAATTCATGGTTTTTTTTGCATGTTTCATGCTTATTAAGCGTAATCGAAAGTCTGACAGTTACAGTTAACATATTCTTTTCAAAGAAAAGGATAGATTGGAGTTAAAAGCTGTTTTTTATCCATTGCCATCACCCCCATCTTTCCTTTGTGATAAGAAGCAGATTCATTTCTTAAACTATCTGTCTATGAAACACATTCAACTTGCCCTATGTATTAGCCTGCTTATTGTAAGCCAGTCCTGTTCAAAAAACAATGTAAGAAAGGATGAAGATACTGGTACCTGGATCGCCCGCAGCACATTTAATGGAACTAAAAGATCTGAAGCGGTCTGCTTTACCCTGATAAATGGTAGTGATACTGGTACTTATGCCGTCACTGGTTTTAATACCTCTATTGATGGTGAAAATGATTCCCTTTCCAGTTTAAGAGCTTTATGGAAATGTGTACGCAGCGCCAATGGAGACATTCATTGGACAAATCTTAAGAGCATTGATTTGAATCTTTCTGAGGGCGCTAAACTGCTTTTCGGGGCAATCGCCTTTGGTATCGGAAAGTACGGCTATGTTGGAACAGGAAAAGACGAAAAAGGTAAATTTTACAAAGAATTCTACAGATATGATGCATCATTGAATGAATGGTCTTCACACGGTAATTTTTCTCCATTTCCAGGCCAGGCCCGTATAGGAGCGGTAGGCTTTGCCATCAATGGTAAAGGTTATATCGCCACAGGCACTTCACCCTATAATACCCTTTCAGATTGTTATGAATACGATCCTTCCTCTGGTTGGCTGGCAACGCCGACATCAGTTCCTGGATCTAAAAGAACCAATGCGGTTGCTTTTGTCATCAATAACAAGGCGTATATTGTTACAGGCGCCATTGATGGGCAACCTGTATATGATTTTTCTGAATTTGACCCAGCAAGAAAACCCGAGCCATGGATGCCGTTAGATCCAATTAAAAACGAAAGTGCTGAATCTTTTGATAATGAGTATACAGATATCGCACGTAGTGATGCTGTGGCTTTTGTTATTGGGAATCAGGCTTATCTTGCAACAGGGCTGAGGCCTGACGGAGGTTTTAATAATAAAACCTGGATGTTTGATCCAAATACTCGTGAAGGAAAGGGAACCTGGCATAGAAGGTTAAGCTATCCCGCTGATCTGGGGCCAGGGAGAAAAGGGGCTATCGCATTTTCAGTAAACAGCCTGGGGTATATCGGATTAGGGAATACAGGAACGGATAATACCTCACTTGAAACATTTGCTTCATTTAATCCCAGATGATAGATAATTAATATTGATTCAGGCCAAGTTGGTTGCCAATAAATTCAGTACGCTATGCGCTTATCGTTTTCCATCGATGAGGCAGAAGCTCATGTATTAAGTTGAATGTGCGGCGATTCTTTGCAGGATATATTTGAGCCAGGCCTAAAATTCAATGCCGTACATCTTGCAGGTGCCAAGCAGGCTTTAGCGCATGCCGCTGCGCCAGGCAGCTTCGTGCGATCTGGCAAAGAGGTATTTCTTTCTACCGACATTATTCATAACCAATTGCTATCGGACGAATGCTATTTTCGATCGGACTATTGGTCCCATCCGGCGAACCGCTTCCTGGCAATAGCTTTCAGCTGGCTAAACGATTTTTTGAAAACTCTTCACGAAACTGCTTAGGCGACTTACCATGCAGCTTTGTAAATATTCTTGTAAAATAGGCGGTGTCATCAAAGCCCAAGTGATGTGCAATTTCTTTTATGGTGAGATCGCTATGGTAAAGAGATCGTTTTGCTTGTTGGATGATCTCCAGATGAATCCAATAGCTTACTGGATTACCTGTCGTTGTTTTAATACAGCCATTAAGGTAATTTAGTGATATATTCATCTCTTTGGCATAATAAATTGGGCTTTTTTGTATTTGCCAGTCTCTTCTTAAAAGCTCATAAAACTGCTGTGTGATCTGAAATTGCCGATTATCGATATTTCTCTTGCTAATGCTATTATTCAAATATTCATTAGCAAAAAGTGCTAAATAGCCGTTGGCTAAATGTCTTTGAATATCGAATGAGTCTGGTATCGATAATCGTATTTTATGCAAAATATCTATCAATGAGCTTAGCTTTTCAATAACATCAAATGACACAGTTATGGGAACTGGATTAAAAATCTCTCTTTCGAGTACATTACTCAACTGCCTGTCAATAATTGTAGCGTCAATAAGCAGTAACCATCCTTTAAGACCAGTAAATAATGTTGTATACCTAAGTTGTGTGGGAAGAAAATAAAATAAACTGGGACCTTCCATAACAATCTCGTCAAAGTCTATCCAATTGTAAAATTTTCCTTCCTGAAGAAGGATAAATACAAAATAATCAGACATGTGCGGGAGTGATATATCAAATCCCTTTGTCCCAGTGAATTCATCTGGCAGTGATATCTCTGTATAAGGGAAAGTAACAATAGCTACCTTAAAAAATTCCCGGATTTTGTATGTTGGAATAGGATTCGAACGAATAGCCATTGATCAAATTTTGGGTTGGGTACTTTACTGCTAAAGTACTTATATCTTTGATTGTATTATTTATGAATATATGTAAAGCTTAGCTATTTAATTAGGCTTTAACCCGACACAAAATAATAAAAGCCTGCTGCATCAACGGTAGGCTTTTATTCAAAAAATTCGAAAGCATTGATCTGGTAGTTGATATGAGCAAAAAAGAACAAAACAACAGGTAGTTTGCTAGCTTAAAATTTTGTATAAAGCATCTTAAAAATGTATTAAAGAATGTTGTGAACCTCCG
This sequence comes from uncultured Deminuibacter sp., assembly GCA_966424055.1. Lineage (GTDB taxonomy): Bacteria > Bacteroidota > Bacteroidia > Chitinophagales > Chitinophagaceae > Deminuibacter. The sequence continues at coordinate 48,901 of CBJLMB010000033.1, forward strand.
AGAGCCCGTGCAAAAAACTCACATTGATGGATAAATGAAGCATGGAAACATTGATGCAAATAGGGGAACCAATCACTTTAAAAAGCCAGATAGGGACTATGTTTTAGGGGTGACAAGCAGCAAATGCAATTCTTTTCACTGGAAGAGACGCTTTCAGGGCATTCATGGGCAAGGGCGATCGATATATTTGTTGATCTTCTTCCATTACAATTTATAAAACATGATCATCAATCGGTAGAACAAGCTTTGATAGATGCATAAAGAAATTGTTCTGACAAACATTGGCAAACTCAAATACCCAACTAAGGCAAATCAGTCAAATGAGCATCACCCTGAGCTAGACCAGAGCCCATCTATTGATACCTCAAATTCCTGGGATGGAAGCTCCACAAGAAATGTCCCTTAGCGGTGGTACCAAGATGAATAACATATTCTTTTACTAAACTATTGAAATCACCGAAGTTGGGCAATTGAGATCTTAGATTGATGAATTCATCTACAACAGCATTATGCATGTCAGCGACTTTCTCATAGGCTAAATCCCTTGTGCAGTTTTGCTCTTTCTCAATAATCAGCACCATATTCGAAGCTTCATTGTTCTCAAACTCTTTTCTTGCAGAAAAACATTCATTACTCCAAGCAGTCATTCTAATACTGCATAATCTTAATTTTTTGATTATAGGATGATTGAAAATGTGTAACGGTAAATTGAAGCCTGTAGATATTTCTATAAGATCAAGGACTGCATCCATAGCTGAAACTTTATCACGAAATAATATGTATTCTTCGAACGGCATATACTTCACTTCTTTATTATAACTATAATGCCTTTCTGTTAGCATAGCTTCCAAACAGACAGTTATGTCATTTTCAAAGCGGCTCATCCATGCTGGCGTTGCGAACTGTGATATTTCCTTTCTAAAGACAACCATTTGTTGCAATATTGCACTATCGCTCGATACCGGCCTTGCGCCACGGAATATCGCAATCATACGATGAGCAATCTTTTCAAGCTCATCCAATGGGTAAGGGCCATAAAAATCATCATAGAGTAAAGTCCAGATCAGCCATCTGGCCAGTGGAATAAGTCTTTCCCAGCTTGCAGTTGGGTAAAAATATGCGGCAAGATACCCAACATTTGCAGCTTTTGCCTTCTCTTTAAAAGCGCTTGTCAAACAGTCATGCTCATCAATCCATTTTGACACCAATTCATTAATGGCCTCACTATGGGGATTTAGTGCCGATGGGATGGGTATTTCAAATTATAAGTTGAGGTTTCCATATAAGCTATTTGAGGAATGTTGAAAGGATATGATATACCATATACCTTTATGTGGTGCTATTTGACTTTAATAACCCTAACTGCCAGAACCTTCAGCATATTGCATTAGAGAATGGAGAGCTCTACATCAACTATTAAGATTCTTTTCTATCTTTCTTTTAATTGTTCCTCAGCTATTAGGGTGTAAGTACCGGAAGAATATAATTGGAATAAGCTGTTAAAAGTATATCAACAAAAATACTCAAGCTTCAGCGCTAATGATCGAATTGTAAGTTATATGCTTTAACTCTACTTTCTATATTCATTTTGTTCACATAAAGAAATATTTCCAGAATGCTTTGGTAATAGCTTCAGGGCAGGTAATTGCTAACGCTAATTCTTGAAGCCAAAGTTGGGGAGCCGACACTATCTGGTCATTGCTTAATCCAGCTGTTCCAAATGATTTTGCAGCAGGGAATGGCCAGAGGTTCATCATCCACCAGCAGGCAGCAGATCTATTCCTGGCAATATTCTGTTTGAATATGAATAGAGTAGTGGGGGCTTCACTGCTTGAGAATGATGTGGTGCCAATGCCTGCTAGTCTTTTTGGCTATGGAACAGTTGGTGCCTGCCCTGGTGTATGTCATGGTAACGGGATGTAAGTTTCGCCCATTCAAAATATCCCGCTGTCCAATAGGTAGCTAATTTACACATTAGTTTTGCATTAGCAGAGAGCTGATCATTGATCTCTATTTCTTGAACAAGTCGCAAAACAATATCTCTTTCCTGGTGATAACGTTCCAGCAGCTCAACTTTGAAGTCCTCGGGATGACTTAATTTCCCTTTCGCCAGTATGTATTGAAGATTAACCCTATTATTTTCAGCTATATCTTTCTGAATTGAAATTAGATCGTTTTGCAGCCAGCCTGCCGTCACACAGTGATAGAATATAGCTTCTACTAATGGGTGCTCCAACTCGCCATCTGTAATATTTAAACCGTATTCATATTCATATAAGATGATCACTGGGTATACAGTGATGTCATGTGATCTCAATTCATAATATTGCTCAATAGAAATAGGCCCTTTGACCAACAATTCCCTAAGCGTAATAATAGCATCTATTGTACGGTAATAGTAGTTCGACATCCTCTTTTTGGTGCCAGGAAGCATACCTGCCAGTGAATTCATTGCATCGGCCCACATGGGATATTGCTCACGTTGCACATCAGCTGCTATTTCCCGGGCTTCCCTAAACCTGCCCTGGGAACAGAGTGCCTCAAGTATATCATCAAGCGTGCCCATAACGTAGTAACATTTGCAAATGCCTTTCAGAACAATCCCTGATCCATAAGGGTGGCACAATGAGCAAAATAACGAAACGTTCCATGTAATAAACTTATTTAGCTCTTCATTGTCAGATCTGCTAGCCCAGCCGTCAATCGTTGTGCGTAGTTGTTCGTGATGCGGGTTAAGACTATGAGGAAATGACCATTCATCCCGGAGATAGGCAATCAGCCCGGCTTGGCTCAAAGTTAACAAGGAGGTATAATCTTTCATAAGAAACCTTTTTTTTGAAAAATACCATGCGTGCGGGACTAAGCTTTGATAGAATAAATACAGAAAGAAGAAAAGCAATTGAATCTACCTATTTTCATGCTGCAGTTCTTATTCATTTTGTTCACGAGGATGCGCTGATTTTAGTATTGCTCTATTTGCAACAGACGCAAAAGATTGGTAAGAACTAACCTGCATTTTCCCTTTAGGTGCTGCCCTTTCTTATTGTTGCTCTTCAGGAAATCTTGCGAATGAAATACAGCTGGGTAAGATGGCTGCTAAAACAAACACATTCATTGAATTGTCTTTACGAATGATTTCGAAAGTAAGATACCAGGTAAGGAAACGGCAGGAACAGGAACTGCATATGTAGAGTAAACAAAATGGTCGTATTTCATGAAAAACACTTTACTGCTGTATTTCCACACGTGTTAAAAAGGTTTTCGCATTTTGCTGGAAAAAACCGAAAGAATGCCCGCTGATCGGTAGGGTGCGCATGTTCCATCTTGCTATTGAGGCATGGATGACCCTTTTAACATACCAGATGCCAGGAGCATCGCATGCCGTATCCATCCGGATAACAGCACTTCACTAACTGTGGCACAGGCTATTTTGTTGATTCAATACTCGCAAATGGAATGGTGATCAGGTGAACAGAATGAACATAAATAGTGGCGGCAAAATATATACATTTAATTATTCTTATTCTTGTTGTTTTTATTAGTATATCCACAGATCATTAATTAGCCTGGATTTCAAGCTCGAAACAAACGAACAGCTACTTTCCCTTGTTGGTAATAGTTTAAAAATTTGGCAATAAATAGTTTCTTCTACATTTTTCTTAACTCAAAATTTAAATGTCATGAAAAAGAAACTCACCACCAGAAGAAAATTACTGCTGAACAAATTAACAATCAGCAAACTAACATCTTCTCCCTCTCTCCAAGAACAGGAACGTGACCAAGTAGGCTATTCAATTGAATCAGTACTAATTTGTCCAACGTCCACATGTGCTAAATAAACTGGAAATGAGCCCTGGAAAATGAAGACCGGGACTTAATCCGTTATTTCAGCTACGCAAGAAGATCATGGTTTTGAATCAGCGGGTGGGGACAATTCATCCGATTTTACAGATGAGGATCTTTGCGGCCCTTCTTCATCGATGTTTGTTGGAATGAACCATGTTTTTACATATCACGCCTTTGCATTCAATTTACAAATGCCCTGAAGTGCTATCTGCTTCAGGGCATTTAATGACCAGATGCCAGACTATAAAGCAAGTTAATAGCTCATTGGAATTACTTAAACTGTTGGGCCTTGCTGTATGAATTCCGGATTAGCTTGTTAATGGAGCTGGCAGCGACAAAGCAGTCAAAGAGAAGATAAAATAAAATATGTCCTTCATGCAAACATTGGTAATGGGCGATTTGTCTATACAATAGCTGATAGATTCACCAATGCTCTGTTGCTGCGAACTACTGCCGATTTTAAATTGTCAGGGATGATCGCCGCAGGGCAACATGAATTACCAGCTCTCCGACCTGTTGCTTGCCCTCTAAATCTGACAGGCCTTTCATTTCTTAATAATGGATACTTAAGAAGTATCTTGTAAACCCATTTGTAAACGCTGTATCTGGAAACTACGGCGTAACGAGGGCATTGCTATCCTAAAGGGTCTCATAACCTAACCCAAAAGATACTCTGGACTGGGGCTGGGTCCCTTTAGCCTCAACTGGAATAATAGGAAAAAAGATTAGCATCAACTAGATCAATAGCCTTCAAAAAATATTTCTGGCATACATATTTTTCCTATAGTATTTTCATCAGTATCTCAATACTGATTTTTGTTTTATCTGTTGCCAGGAATTTCACTAATAGTGGCCATTTTACTGCCATGATCTCCACTAATTTTTTCCCCAATTTAGCGCCGAAGGCTTACAATTAGCATTCTTACATTGAACAAAATGAATGTTCACAAGATGAGTTATCAGATGTATTTTCAATAATTATCCCCTTTACATATTCTGAACCTCCAAACACACTTATGGATGCGAACATTCCCATAAAGCCGAATTGTCCATTTCCGCGCTTAATTAGCCCATACAAAGATTTATTAAGAGAGAAGCTTAGGGAATGGATTAATGAATATGACTGTCTCACTGAAAAACAACGAACAAAGTTAATCAATATCGCTATAGAATCTATGACGGCTTACTGGTACCCCAAGGGTAGTTTAGGTATCCTATTACTGCTTAACAGGTACTTTCTCTGGGCCTTTGCGTTCGATGACGCTTATTCATATAATAGCGACGAGGAATTGAAAATAATAATAGAAAGATCTCTGAAAATACTAAATGGAGCAACCCTTCTGCCTGGTGACAATGTGTTTTATCGACATTTGTTCATAATTGCCAGCGAGCTTGTAACGATGATGCCCCGGCATTGGAAAATGCGTTTTATAACTCATGTACAAGAGTTCCTGGAAGGTCATCTACTCGAACGCCCATTTACTCAAGCTATGCGTGTTCCATCAATGGAAGAATATATAACCATTCGGCAACGGTCGATCGCAGTAGAACAAATGATAGACCTTGGAGAGCCAGCTATCAACAAGATACTTCCTGCCGCCGTCTTTGAACACTCATATGTAAAAAAAATTAGGGCATTGGCCTGCCGAATACTTATGTGGAGCAATGATTATTATTCATTACAAAAAGAAGTTAGTGATAATGATGTTATGAATATTATACTCGTATTGGAAAAACACAACGGATACTCCCGTGAGGAAGCAATCGCATACGTGTTACGTAAATATCAGGAAGATATAGGTAATTTTATTGAACTTGAAAAACAGAGACCGGATATCGACGGGTACAATCAGAGTGTTACCGACCAGATTACAATAGTTAAATATATAATAGCCGGGGACTTGGCTTGGTATGAGCACACCGGGAGATACTAACATCTCCAAATTAGTAACGAATCTGATATAATAAATCACTATAAAGTTCTCAAGCTGCCCGCCCATACACTACTCAGATACTTATACGAACAGGCTATGGAGCATGCTGATTCTTTTGGCAGCTTCGTGGCTAAGGGCAAAGATGTAGTCTTCCGAATTGCTGATGACTGGATGTTGTTTTCAACCAAATTATCATCAATTTTCAGTTTCTCATATTTTGTATGGGGTGATAGGCGGCTCCATCGTTCAATATAGCCTTTGCCGAGCGAGCGTCCTGATCACATTGCTCCTCTTACCAGCGCTTACCCCGCCATCGAGCCTGATTAATAAAGTAGGTAAATTCTTATTAACATGATCCAAAGGCGATAAGCCAAATTGTGGGGGCATGTATGCAAATCCCTGAAGCTTGTAAGTAAATCAAGGAATGCGCTACCTGTTCAATCAGTAGAGATAGTAATATTCAATATAGCACATAAAGATTTTGCCGGCTACCGCGGCGCGAGTGGCATCCTTCCGGCCGGCCTTAGTTAAAACGCTGCCGGAATTCAATCGGAGATAGCTTCGTTTTAGTTTTAAACAACTTGCTGAATGATTGGGAGTGCTCAAATCCCAGCTCATAGGCGATCTCGCTTACTGACAGCGACGTCGTTGACAATTTTTCCTTTGCCTTTTCAATTAGCTTTTCGTGAATATGCTGCTGGGTGCTTTGTCCTGTTAACACCTTAAGCAAGCCGCTGAGGTAATTGGGTGAAATATTGAGTTGTTCGGCAACATAAGTTACCGTAGGCAGGCCTTTTTGAAGCAGTTCTTCGTTATTGAAATAAGCTGACAACACGGATTCTAATCGGTCAAGTACCTGGTGATTGACGATTTTCCGGGTGATGAACTGGCGATGATAAAAACGCTCAGTATAGGTGAGTAAAAGTTCGATCTGGGCAATAATAATATCCTGGCTGAACTGATCCACATTAGCACGGCATTCGTCGTCAATACGCTGCATGATACTAATAAGTAACGCTTCTTCTTTTGGAGAAAGAAATAAGGCCTCGTTTACAGAATAATCAAAATAGGCATATTTTTTAATGGTTTTAGCCAACGAAGTATTCCAAAGAAAATCGGGATGGATCAATAAGTTCCATCCCGCCGGTTTGTTTTCCTGATTGTGATCCGTTTCTACACGCAGCACTTGGCCGGGTGACATACAGAACATGATCCCATTATTAAAATCATAAACCTGCTGCCCATATTTCATTTTAACATTGAAATTCCGTTTCAGGGCAATAGAGTAAAAGTCCATGACCCGGCTGAACGGTGCAATGCACTCCCGCCTGATATCCTCGAACCTCGCCACGCTTACCAGTGGATGCTCCGGTTTGGGCAGTCCCATAAACTCATGGAATTCACTAATGCTTTTAAGCCGTACAGGTGTATGATCAGGCATAATGCAATTTAATTTTTGTTATGGTAGGTTAAAGCAAATTCTTTAATAAACTCCGGAAGCTTCACTTTACCGGGTGCAGGCTTATGTTTTTCATAGTCGCTGCGCAGTAAGCCGCTGTGTATGGCTGCGCCCAGTTCAACCAATAGATCTGTAATAACCGCCGGCCGGCCTTGTGACAACATGAAATCTTTCACCTGCTCATTGGTAAAGGTTAACCATTGCAGGTCCGGCTTGCCAATGGCCGCTCCGATCATCGCGGCCACTTCTGTGCAGGTATGTTCGTCGCTGGCTATATACTGTATTTTGCTTTCTGGGGAAGAGGCTGAAAGTTCTTCTGCCGCTGCTGCTGCGATGTCAAGCGGAGATACCATCACCAGTTTATCATCGCCTCCGAAGTTAGTGCCGATAATGCCCTGTTCCTTTATCATGCCCAAAAAGTTATATAGGTTGTAGTAAAAATATCCGGGGCGCAGGCAGGTAACAGCAATGCCTTCCAACTGATTTAAAATGCCCTCTGCCTGGTGCGACCCTACTATGATACCTGTACCCTTTTCCAGGTGGGCCCCATAGCTGCTTAGGTAAACAATATGCCTGAGGCCTGCACGCTTAGCCGCTTCAGCGTATGCAAGGGCTGTATTACGGTAATAGCCGGTCATGTCGGTGGCGGCAAAGTTGGGTGGTGTCATGCAGTAAGCTGCATCGGCGCCTTCAAACGTGATCGTCAAAAATGAGGCATCCTCCACCGATCCGATCGCGGCCCTTGCGCCCAGCGCCTCTATTTGTTGTTGTTTATCTGCATTGTGGCTGATGATGGTCACTTCATGATCTTTGGCGATCAATTCCTGCGCCAGCGGCTTACTGATATTTCCTAAGGAACCTGTTAAAACTATTTTCATACCGTGTCAATTTGATGACACAAATATCTCCAGCATTGCTGAGGTGCCTGTAGCCGGATATACGATTGTTGTAGCCGAATATAAGGTTACAATGAAAGTCGTTGCTTAATTGAACGAAGCACGGAAAGCCAGGGGACTTAAGTTGGTTTTGCTTTTGAAAAGTTTGCTAAAAGACTGCAGGTGTTCAAAGCCTAGCTCATAGGCAATCTCGCTTATTGTCAGATCGGTTGTGGATAGCTTCTCTTTAGCCAGTTCGATCAACCTGCTGTGCAGATGCTGTTGCGTGTTTTGGCCGGTTAGGGATTTGAGCAAATTACTAAGATAACCTGGTGAAATGTGTAAGCTTTCAGCGATCCAGGCAACGCTGGGCAGCCCATTTTGCGTCAGCGCACCGCTGTTAAAATAATTGGTAAGCAAATCTTCCAGCTTACTAAGTATTTCATGATTCGCCATCTTTCGGGTAATGAACTGCCGCTGGTAAAATCGCTCAGAATAGGTTAAAAATAGTTCCAGCTGGGCAATGATCACGCTTTGACTGAACCGGTCAATATTAGAAAGATATTCTTGCTTGATATCCTGCACGATATCCGTGAGCATAGCTTCTTCTTTGTCCGAAAGATAGAGCGCTTCATACACAGAATAACCGAAGAACTCATACCGGCGAATGGTTTTAGCGAGTGGAGTATGCCACAAAAAGTCCGGATGCACCAGCAACATCCATCCTTCCGGGCGATGTGTTGCCTCGCCTGCTTCAAATTCAACACTGAAAACCTGGCCCGGTGCCATAAAGAACAATACACCATTGTCAAAATCGCTGGCCTGCTGGCCATATTTGAATTTAACGTTGCTCACCCTTTTCATCGAGATAGCATAAAAGTCATAGACAATGCTGAATGGGCTTTTGCCCAGGGGCCTGGTCAGGTCGTCCATCTGTACCAGGCTGATCAGGGGGTGTGCGGGGTTGGGCAGGCCTGCCGCCCGGTGATACTCGGTGATCGAATGAAAGTGATATAGCTGATGATTTTTCAAGGCAAATAAAATTCGTTATTTCTGATGATAAACTATCGCAAATTCTTTGGCGAAATCCCTGAGCTTCACCTCTCCCATTTTAGGATGCGAACGATGGAAATGCTCCAGGGGCTTGCCGCTGTGCATAACCGACTGCATTTCAACCAGCGTCTTCGCTAATTTTTCCGGTACTTTCGCCATCTTCAATCCCTGCAGCATCTCTTTGTCGGTGAGCAGTATCCACCTGAGCCAGGGCTTGCCTACTGCAGTACCGATGATCCGGGCGGCTTCATTACAGGTCATTTCTTCGCTGCCCACATAACGGATGGTCTTCTTTTCCGGCGACAGCTGCAGTTCTTCAGCCACTGCGTCTGCAATATCCTTTGGCGATACAAAAACGATGCGGTCATCCCCCCCCGTAATTGCCCATCAGTAATCCGGTTTTACCTGTTAGCAAGGCCCGGAGCCCGTTATACCGCAAGGTCAGGTATTTGCCTATAATGCCTTTACCTTTTATTAAATCGATCGACTGGTAAAAGTTGGTATAAAAAGATGCCGGCCGCATAATGGTCAATGATGTGTCCAGCCCGTCGAAAAGATGTTCTACGTTTTCTGCCTTTACCAGGTCTGCCGCCCAGCCGCTTAAAACAACCACCCTTTTGACCTGTGTGTCTTTTAGCGATTGCACATAGCTCTGCGCTGCCCGGTGCATGTAAGCGCCCAGGTCCGGCTCTGTGAAGCTCAGCGGGATCATAGCATAAACTGCATCGGCTCCTTTGAACGTTTCGGTAAGAAATGCAGGATCTGTAATTGAACCGATAGCAGCTGTTGCTCCCAACCGTGCAATGTCAGCCTGTTTTTTAGAGTCACTACTCACAACGGTCACCTTGTGTCCCTGGCTGACCAGCAGCACTGTTAATGGCCGGCTGATGTTGCCTAAGGACCCGGTTACAATAACATTCATCTTTGCTTATTTAGTGTAAATACCTTTTTCAATGTCCTCCAGCAGGGAAGCATGGCTTGGCCGCCAGCTTACATGTGCCTGTGTCCACTGGCTGGATGCGGGACAATCAATAGCAGCCATTTGCGCAAACCAGCCAAAATGTGCTGCTGCAGCTTCGGGTGCAATGGATGCTACCGGCAGGTTCAGCTGTTTGCCTATTGTTTCAGCTATCGACTTTACAGTGATGGCTTCTTCAGCTGCAGCATGATAACGGGCAGCAGGTGCCGCATTTTCCAGTGCCAGCCGGAAAAGCAGGGCTGCATCCAGGCGGTGCACTGCATTCCAGTGGTTGAGCCCTTCACCGATATAGCCTGAAACACCTTTCTCCTTAGCGATATTTACGAGTATGGGAATGAACCCATGCTTGTCGCCGTAGCCATGCACAGATGGTGATAAGCGAACAGATGCCGCACGAACACCCAGAGCGGCGACAGTATCGGCCGTTTGTTCGGAAGCGCGCGGCCAGGCCGGGTTAAAAGCGGGAATGATATCTTCGGTGGCCAGTTGGCCGGGACTTACCAACGCAGTGCCCGAAGTGACAATAAACGGGCGATCGGAACCGGCTAGTACATTGCCGATGGTTTCAATAGCTACTTTGTCTACCCGGCAAACTTCAGGAAAGCGGGTGAAATCATGAATGAAGCCAGCATGGATGACGCCATCTGCTTTTGCGGCACCGCTGCGCAGGCTGTCGAGATCTTCCAGGTCGCCCTGGTGAACATCAGCCCCTGCACCGGCCAGCTTTTGCGCCGAGGCTTCGGAGCGTGCTAACCCCAGCACCTGGTGACCTGCATTTAATAATTCCTGTACGATGGCAGTACCGACAAAGCCGGTAGCCCCTGTGACGAAAACGCGCATAGTTGTATTTTTTTGCTGATACAAAAATCCGCGTTAGTCTTCACCCGTATTTATCCAAATCTGCGTTTGGTTTAGCCGAAAAGCAGGTCAGACCGAGTGATCTGAAAGTTTTATCTTCGTAGTGGCTTTCAGTTTCGGCAGACAGGAAAGCATTTCAAATTCCCCGCCTGTCTAAAAGCTGTAATCCGTTAGCAGCAATTTAAACGCAGGGCATGAAAATACTTATCACCGGAACAAGCGGACATTTAGGGGAAGCAATTGCCAGACTATTAAAGTCAAACAATGGTGATTACATCGGGCTTGACATAAAGCCATCAGCATTCACTACCCATGTTGGTTCAATTACTGACAAAGAATTGATAAGCAGCTTGGTGAAAAAAGTTGACTTTATTATTCACACGGCAACGCTTCACAAACCGCACGTTGGAACACATTCAAATCAGGATTTTGTGGATACCAACATTACAGGAACGTTGACTTTGTTAGAAGAAGCCCGGGCGCAAAACATAAAAGGGTTTATTTACACAAGTACAACGAGTACATTTGGCGATATGCTGACACCAAAGCCAGGTGAACCGGCAATTTGGATAACTGAAAAAACGATTGACATTCCAAAGAATATTTACGGCGTTACCAAAAATGCAGCAGAAGACCTTTGCCAATTGTTTTATCGCAATCATAAGCTGCCTTGTTTGGTTTTAAAAACATCACGTTTCTTCCCTGAAGAAGATGATAAAAAAGCAGTAAGAGATAAGTATGACGATTTGAATATTAAAGCAATTGAATACTTATATCGCAGGGTAGACATTGAGGATGTTGTAACGGCTCACTTACTGGCGGTTGACAAAGTACAAAAAATTGGTTTTGGCAAATATATTATTAGTGCAACTTCACCATTTGAGCAACATCATTTAATGGATCTTCACACGAATGCTAATGCTGTAGTTGAGAAATTATTTCCTGAATTTAAAGACATATTCAAACGTAAGGGCTGGAAAATGCATCCACAAATTGACCGTGTTTATGTAAATGCAAAGGCAAGACAAGAATTAGGCTGGAAACCTAAATATGACTTCGGCTATATTTTGAATTGTATTGCGGCAGACAAAGACTTTCGCAGTCAGTTATCGCTTGACATAGGAATAAAGGGTTATCATGAGGAGACCTTTACGGAAGGGCCATATCCTGTGCTTGATATATAGAAACTGCGAACAAATGCTTGTTGCCATAGCGGCTGATTCAAGGCATTCAGGTCTGGGTTTATCTTTTTCCTAGCACAACACCTTGCTTGATGAAAACGGATAAAACTAAATCAGGATCATTGGTTCAATCAGCCTTCCCTAAGCTTTTATGACTTTGACCTTGATGAAGATGAAACTCTATTAGAGCGTAAGATCGCATGTTTTCATGGCTTCAGAATAATACTTCCGGTCGTTTTACGCGTCTCCAGGTCGGTATGCGCTGTGGCGGCATCTCTTAAAGCATAAACAGTTGGTTTTTCCAGTTGAAAGATACCACTGCGGATCAGATCAAATATTTCTTCAAGGCCCTTTCCTGACCGGTCCTGGTAAGCAGGGTCATTATTCAGTATAGCGCGGACAAACCGAACGTTGCTATGTTCCCTTTCCAAACTTGCTAAATCGGGCATTCCCGATGTCCAGCCATAGAAAACTGCACTGCCGCCATCCTTAACCAACGCTACAGATATATCGAACGTTGCTTTACCAACACCGTCATAGACCACATCAATGCCTTTGCCGCCAGTAATGGCTGTTACTTCCTTTGAAAGATCTTCGGATTGCAGATCGATCACGTGTGTGTAACCCCGCATTAATGCCAGTTGTTTTTTCGCCGCTCTGCCAACGGTACCGATCACCGTAGCACCCAGCTGCTTGGCCCAGGCACTGAGCAAGCTTCCTACGCCACCAGTCATGGCGTGGATCAGCACGACTTCACCAGGTTTAACGATATGGCTATGTTTAAGCAGCATGCGGGCGGTCAGCCCTTTGATCATTACAGATGCAGCCTGCTCAAAGCTAATATCATCGGGCAACCTGAATAGCTCGTCTGCTTTGATCAGCCGCTTTTCGGCATATGCACCGGGCGAAGTATAGTACGCCACGCGGTCGCCTGCGGTAAATGAGGTAATTTCGTCACCAACAGCTTCTACCACGCCTGCTGCTTCCAATTCAATAGGGCCGGGATAGGCTGGCATTGGAAAGCTGCCATTCCTGAAAAAAATATCTAAAAAATTCACGCCTATTGCCTTTTGAGTAATTTGTACTTCGTGCAGTCCCGGTGCCGTCAGTTCAGTCGCCTGGTATTTCAACACATCAGGTTCACCTGGTTTTTCAATACGGACAATGTTGGTCGTTTGTGTGGTTTTCATATTCCAAAATTAGCAGTGGTCGTTTTACAAAAGATATTACTTTCCTCGTGGGAAGTACTTCCCTGCCGGGAAGTGGCCTATCTTTACATCATGGGAAATACAGCGGCAACAGGACATCTTTCTGATGATTGCAGGTTACATTTTAAGGCAATACATGATACACAGGATATCTTAAGTGGTAAATGGAAAGTGCTCATTATTGCGATACTGTCTTTTGGCAAAAGGCGCTACCTGGAGCTGCAACGGCAGGTAGAAGGGATCGGCCCTAAAATGCTTTCCAAAGAACTACAGGAACTGGAGATCAATGGTCTTGTCAGCCGTACGGTTCTCCATACAAAGCCCATAACAGTAGAATACGAGTTGACGGATTACGGGAAAACGCTGAAGCCTCTCACGGATGAAATGGCGGCCTGGGGTAAACAGCACCGGGAAAAGATCAAAGAATCTATGAGAAGAAATAACAAAGATGAATAAGCGCCAACATGAACCCGTTCGAAATGTATTTGCATCAAATATGTTGAAGACAAAGCGTACGGCCAGCATTGGATGCAGTTAAAGATTTCACACCGCAACCATCCGGATTTGAATCGCAAATAACGCTCTTTGGTTACAATCTGCACGCTCGATTTTCTTAAAAAAATACTTTCACCAGGTCTTTGTATTATAGTGCCGCACTGCAGCTTCATTCCGGACGGAAGGAGCTATTGATAAAGTAAGGCATGTGTTTCACCTGCTGGGAAAATTTGTTAATACAGGTGGTGAAAAAAGGCCATCGCTATTTTTTCTCCTCGGATCAAAAAGGTTTCATGGACAAAAGCTGGTAAACCTGGGATAAACACGCCTATATGATCCACTAAGCGAGATTGAAGTATATACAGTCGCGAGACGTCATAGAGATGACTTTGTTTTTAGCCCCGAAATATCTATTTTACTGCTCATCCGTATTGGAAATAATGCTGACTTATGCGAAACAAATCTTCTGAAATTGCTGTTCTGCCTGTTGAAAAGATCGTTCTTCCTCCAAATATATCTCATGACGTTGAGCTTGTAAATGGAGGCCGTGCACGTATAAAATTACTCGATGATCGCATTGAAATTGTAGCTATTGAGTACCATTATTTCCATATGATCCCTTTCGTTTCCAACTAGGTCGAGTTTGGGTTTTTATTCCGCAAAGCAAAAATTAGACGGAAACAGGCAGAGCGTAAAATATGGCTCAATTGCGGCGAAACGCTAATTTCAGTACGGTACCAAAAAATATTCGCGTAGCACTGAAGAACGGATGCCATGCAACAATAATTATAGAAGCAGGCAAAATCTGTAATTGGTGAAAAATGCAATGATTACTCGGTACTTCCAAAATCAGGCAATGCAGTTTTTGTTCGACTTGCTTAAGATGCCTGCTTCTATTACCCGCCTTTGTTGAGCGACTGGTTATTGTCACTACCATAAAATTACTCCCTCTTCTTCAGTGAATTTACCATGAAATCCCGATGATCCCCAATGGCAGGCATTTATGCACAATGTACAAGGCTATTGGCTGATCGCAACATATGCTGGACTAATTGCGCGATAAAATGGCCGGCAAATCGCCAATAGCATAGAGTGGGACGTTCATTATCCATTCCTCCTTTCTATAATCAGAAAGGGAAGTCCGCAAAGCCATTTGGGGTTGGTATTTTTGATAATAGAATTTCAAGCTTTTGGATCTGAGGTTTTCGGCTGCTTTTACCTCCAGGGGCAGCACTGCCCCCGCAATTTGGCCCAGGAAGTCGATTTCTGCGCGACCATTTTCCGGAGACCAATAATACAGGCTAATATCTTTGTTTCCGATCAATTGCTGCAAAACATATTGCTCAGTTAGGGCCCCCTTGAATTCTTCAAACAAACTGCTGCCTCTCAAAAGGGTCTTTACATCAAGTTCAGTCATGGCTGTCAGTAACCCCACATCAACCAGAAAAAGCTTAAAAGCGCTAAGATCCTCATATGCCTTTAGGGGAAGAGCAGGTTTTGAAACATTATGCACCTGATGAATCAAGCCACAGTCTGCCAACCAGGAGATAGCCAATTCATATTCTTTAGCCCTTGCTCCCTGCCGGATAAGGCCATATATGAATTTCCTGTTTTCCTTAGCCAGCTGTGCCGGAATGGAATTCCATACCATTCGAATCCTTGGCACTATATCATTGGGGGCATGTTTGGAAAAGTCATGCTCATAGGAGATCAATATGCGGCGCTGAATGTCCCGCACCTCGCGGAAATCCCTGTTGCCTGAAAAGGAGAGAACTGCCTCCGGCATACCGCCTATATAATAGTATTGTTTGAGTAATTCAATATACCGGGGAGCAAAAGTTTTGATCAGCACCCAGTCCTGGCTTTTGAGCAGGTCCAGCAGTGGTTGTTCGCCGAGCGCTTGAAGGAACTCGGAAAAGTCAAGGGGATAGAGGTCCAGAAAGTCCACTTTGCCTACCGGAAAAGAGTTTTGACCGCCAAGTGCGACACCCAGTAGGGAGCCGGCAGACACGATATGGTAGTCCGGGGCGGTTTCCTGAAAATATTTTAGCGAGGTGAGGGCACCGGGCGCCTCCTGAATTTCATCCAATACGATGAGCGTATTTTCCGGCTCAATGACAACGCCGGTTTCGATTTGTAAGGCTGTGATGATTCTGCGGATATCAAAATCTCCGCTGAAAAGGCTCTTCAGGGCAGCACTGCTCTCAAAATTGACATAAGCACATTTCGGATAGCCGGAACCAAATGCCTTCAGGAGCCAGGTTTTACCAACCTGTCTGGCTCCACGCAGGATCAGCGGTTTTCTGGTTTTAGACCGCTTCCAGTGCTCTAAATAGGAAAAGGCATTTCGATTCATAATGAAAACTACATTTTTATCTACATATTTATGTTCGAAAATACATTTTTATTGACATAAACATGGATAATTTCACAATTTTAACGGAAAAAATTGTTAGAAAACCGATTAAATAGCGTTGACGTAGCTATAATTATTTGAAATACTCCCTCAGCTGCGAAAGCTGCCTGCAAATTTGATAATAGCGGCGATAAGCTCCAAAAACGACAAAAGGCTCACTGAAGTGAACCTTTTGATAGTGCGGGCGATAGGAATCGAACCTACACGCCTCGCGGCGACAGATCCTAAATCTGTTGCGTCTGCCAGTTTCGCCACGCCCGCATCAAAAAATAATGCCCGCTTCTTCAATATAAGTTTTGGGATGCGGCGCTGAAAATAAGCCTGGTTAAGAACTTGATCTTCAGTTGTTGTAGTAACAGACATATACCAGCAGACGATACCGCCCAATTATTAGCCTGATACTGCATCTGCTTCGCCACATCCACTTTGTCAATTTTCTCGTAGCATAGCGGGGTGCAAAAGTAGGGGATTTGATCTTAAAAAGAACATTTTCGGCCTTAGTCTTCCGTCGGCAGTCATTAGTCATTCATCAAAAAAAGGAATTGACTGCCAACCGCCGGCTGAAGACTGCTGACTGAAGGCTGCCGGCTGATCTAACTGACTTTATACATCTTCGAAGCTGAGTTGATATAATCAAGCGGATCGAAGGTTTTATCGAATGTCTCCTGCAGGTCTTTCAGTTTCAGCTCCAGGTCTTTTACCTTGCTGCCGAGTTGTTCATCATTCCTGTATTTGGCAAACAGGTCGGCATATTTCACAATGTTTTCGCTGATGCGGAAAGTGATTTGCCCAAAGCGCAGTTTAAGCGACTGCACTTCATTCATCTGGAAATAGATTTCCTGTTTCCATTCTTTGGGATTGCCGGTACGTTCAGTGCTGACGAAATCTGCAGCCTTCTGGCGCATATCGGTGAGGTACTGGTATCTTTTTTCTGCATCGTTTTCTTTGGAAAATTTAGCAATGAAATCGCTATTGGATATTTTTAAAATGCCCAGGTTATTGGTAATGGATTTCTCATATTTTTTCTGCAGGTCCAACAGCTCTTTGGTAATGGTTTCCCATTCGTGTTCAATCTGGTCTTTATCATAATCAAACTGGCTGATCTTCATGGTCAGTGCCATCATTTTTTCGCTCTGTTCTTTCAGGTCTTTGTCTTTCTTGCCAATATTGTCAATATAACTGGTCATGCTCGAGAACAGGGCCGAAGTGATGGGGCCGGTAAGCGGAATACCCTTGGTCATATTACCCGTAAAATTGAGCAGGTTGGAAGTCACGTTCAGCATCGGGCTTTTGGTTTTATTTTTCTGCAGGTAATCGTTGAACGACTGGTACCATTCTTTAAATCCTGCATAATTGAGCGGGTTACCGGCCTCGCTGAGCGAGCCGAAAAATTCTTTGGTAGAATTGAATAGTATCAATGGTTTGATCTCCCTGTCCATCGATACCAGGTTAACGATGGCAGACTGGTAATTGGCCTGGAAAATATTCAGCTCATTCTGATCAACGGCTTTCTGTTTGTCTTCCAGTGCCTGTACGCGCATCAGTAGTTTGTCTGCTTTTTCCTTGGCGTCTTTGGATTCTTTAATGGATTTGTCCAGGAAGGTAACCCTTTCATCAAGATTGAGTACGGTAGAATCAATGGTCCTGGTCTTCCTGTCGAAGCTGGACTGAATTTCCCCCAGCACCCTGTCTTTTAGCTGCTTATCATTAATAGAATCTGTACTCTGGGCCATTGCAACAGCTGTGAAAAGGACTGCCTGAAGGGAGAGCAAAACTTGTTTCATCTGTTCATGTTTTTTAGAATGGTCACATATCACCCTGCACGAACAGTTTCCGCAGCAAACGGGCTTTCTCATGCCTGGTTTTATAGGTAATTGATCAAATTACGTGTTCTTACGGTCAACCAAACCCAAAATACATGCCACAGCGCCATGTCACTTCATTTGATAAACCGTCCGATATAGGGTAGCTGTTTAAACTCTTTTTTCTCCACCTGCAATATAAACCAGGCATAAGCTGCTGTGAACAAGGTTGCGATCAGCAATCCGAATGCCGTATTGTGCCAGAGTGAAGTAAGGCCTTTGTGTAATAAGAAAAGCAAAAATACAATGATAAGATATGCCAGCAGTTTTTTCCAGGCATAGGGTACACGGTATTCTTTCTGCCCCCATACAAAGCTGATGATCATCATACTGAAATAACACAGGAAGGTAGCCCACGCACAGGCCACATAACTGAAGTGTGGAATAAAAAACCAGTTGATCAGTACCGTAATGGAAGTGCCGATAAGGGTGATCCAGGCACCGGCCATGGTGCGGTTACTTACTTTATACCATACGCTAAGGTTATAATAAATGCCCAGCGACATATTGGCCCAAAGCAAAATGGGTACTACCTTAAGGCCATCCCAGTATTTAGGTGCGATAAAATAGCGCCATATAGGGATGTATAGGCTTACCACCAGGAACATCAGGGTTATGGTGATAACAAAAAACTTCATTACCCGGGCATATGTGCGCTGTGGGTTCTGACCCTCGGCCTGTTTGAAAAAGAAAGGTTCGGCTCCCATGCGGAAGGCCTGTATAAACAGGGTGATCAGGATAGATAATTTGTAACAGGCATTGTAAATGCCGCGTTGCTCATCAACAAAATCTTCTGTGCCGGGCAGCCACCAGCCCAGCATCAGCCGGTCGAATGTTTCATTCACCATACCGCCGAGGCCGGCTACCAGCATGGGAATGGCATACACCAGCATTTCACGCCAGAGACCGAAGCTGAAATTCCATTTTTTCGGAAACAGCCATTTGGACAGCAGCAGTAAGGTAAATGCCGATTGCAGGATGTTGGCAATAAGTACATAATTGATGGGGTTCACATTTTTCCGGTATACCAGCACGATCCAGCTGTCAGAATATTTTTCGAGATGAGAAGGGCAATAGATCACAAAGAAATAAGTGAAACCCATATTAATAAAAATGCCCGCTATTTTGATAAAAGCGAACAACAGCGGCCTGTTCTCATTGCGCAACCGGGCAAACGGGATAGTGCTCAGTGCATCGAGCGCAATAATGACAATGCTTAACTGTATAAGCGCCGGAAAATTTTCCAGTGTGGCAGTTTTGGCCAGCCACGACTGGTTGAACCAGAGTAATATTGAAAGAAAAACGGTGCTGATGAGCAGGCTGATGGTTGCTGTTGTGTTCACTGCCTCTGTTCGCTCTTTCCGCTGTACAAAACGAAAATAAGCTGTTTCCATTCCATAGGTGAAAATCACATTCATCAGCGGTATAGCAGAATAAATGGCACCCATACGGCCATAATCGGCTTTAGATACGGCATGAGCATAGGTTAATAAAGGCGTAAGCAAATAACTGACAAATCTTGCCGCAATACTGCTCAGTCCGTACCAGAGTGTTTGGCCTGCTAATTTTTTTATCTCGCTCAATCCGGATTATTTGAACAAATGTAAACTTCCCGCAGCATAAAAAGTGAAATGGTGTATTCCGGGAAGCTGCGAATGCCCGTTTGAGGGTTAAGGTTTAACGTTTCCTGTTCACCCGGCCGGGCATCAAACAATGAAACATAAAAGCGGGTAAAAGCTTGGAATGACTAATAATCTCCCGGCCGCAGTTTCTTCCGGCTTTCTTTGTGCGTGCTCTTGCGTTTTTTGGATTCTATTCTTTTTTCTTTTGAAACAGCGGTAGGACGGGTTGCCAGCCTGGGTTTCTTTTTTTCCAGGGCCTGGTGTACCAGCTGGTTCATTTTTTTGATCACTTCTGCTTTATTGCCCAGTTGTGAACGCTGGCTCTGCGATTTTACCAGTAAATCACCTTCAGCCGTAATTCGGTTGGCCAGTTTTTGCAGCAGTTGCTGCTGCTGGCCGGGATTAACCAGCGCCGACCGGGCAATGGCCCAGCGGCCTTCTACCATGGTTTCTACCTTATTCACATTCTGCCCGCCTTTTCCGCCGCTGCGTGCGGTTTGAAAAACGATTTCGGGCGTAATATCTATCTTCATACGGCAAAGGTAGATATTTCAATATAAGCTGTAACAGGAATGGATCGGGCTTTCTGTACAGGATAAAAAATAATAGTTATGCGCGTGGTTATACAAAGGGTAACAGAGGCATCGGTAACAATCGGCGGACAGGTTAAATCTTCCATCGGTGTTGGGCTGATGATATTGGTGGGTATTGAAGACAGCGATAGCGATGAAGATATTCAATGGTTGAGCAGTAAAATAGTGAACCTGCGTATTTTTAATGATGCGGAAGGGATAATGAATGTGAGTATAAAAGAGGCTGGCGGCGATATTTTGCTTGTAAGCCAGTTTACCTTGCAGGCCAGTACAAAAAAAGGCAACAGGCCTTCTTATATTAAAGCAAGCAAACCCGGTATTGCCATTCCCCTGTATGAAAGAATGATCAGCCGGCTGGAGGCAGACCTGGGTAAACCTATCCAAACCGGCACGTTTGGGGCAGATATGAAAATAGGGCTGGTGAACGATGGCCCTGTAACCATTATTATTGATTCGAAGAACAAGGAATAAAATATGCGTGACATAGAAACCCGTGCAGATATTGACCAGGTGCTGCGCACTTTTTATACCCAGGCGTTTGCGGATGAGAGAATAGGTTTTTATTTTACAGAAATTGCCGCCGTACACCTGGAAGAACACCTGCTGACCATTGGTGATTTTTGGGAATCGGTATTGCTGGATAAACCCGTTTACCAGGGCAATCCTGTTCAGGTGCATCAATACCTGAACAGGATTGCCCCGTTTGAAGAAGCGCATTTTAAACGGTGGCTGGAGCTGTTTACCGCAACAGTCGATAACCTGTTCAATGGCGAAACCGCAACAAGAATGAAACAAAGGGCCCAGTCCATTGCCACTATTATGACCATCAAACTGGTGTATGGGGGTATCGGCAAAAAAGACTAACGGGCATATTGAGGCAGATAATACGCAATAGTATGGCGGTATTGCCATGCCGGAACAGCAAGGATCATCACTGTTCTGATCACAGTAAAAACGTGTTAAATGACTATACAGCAGGCCCAGCAACAGGTTGATCAATGGATTAAAACTGTGGGCGTACGTTATTTCGGCGAGCTTACCAACCTTGGCATATTAATGGAAGAAGTTGGTGAGTTGTCGCGGCTGATGGTTCGCACCTATGGCGAACAATCGTTTAAAGAAACCGATAAAGGCAAACAGCTGGCCGATGAAATGGCTGATGTACTGTGGGTATTGCTGTGCCTGGCTAACCAGACGGGGGTGGATCTTACCACTGCCCTGCAGCAGAATTTCGAGAAGAAAAATAGCCGTGATGCCGAACGCCACCAGAATAATCAAAAGCTACAATCACCATAAACAGGATTATGCGCCTGGGCATAAAAGATATTGGTAAAATACTCTGGCAAACCATCAATGATGTGCTGGATAACAGGGTGCTTAAAATGAGCGCTGCACTGGCCTATTACACCGTTTTTTCCATAGCGCCCATGCTGATCGTGATCATCAGCCTCTGTGATATTTTTTTCGGCCGTGATGCTATTGAAGGCTCTATCAACCAGCAGATACAGTCTTTCGTGGGGCCGCAGGCTGCCCAGCAGATACAGCAATTGCTGAAAAATGCCGCTATCTCCAACGATATTACCTGGGCTTCTATTGTGGGTATTGTTTCACTGGTGTTTGCCGCCACCGGCGTATTTACTGAGATACAGGATTCTATAAATATGATCTGGCGGCTGAAGGCCAAACCCAAAAAAGGGATCATCAAGCTCGTTTTGAACAGGCTGCTCAGTTTTTCCATGGTGGTGGGACTGGGTTTTATTTTGATGGTATCACTGGCCGTCAACGCGCTTATTGCCGCCCTGTCGAATCACCTGATGCAGCGGTTTCCGCAGATACAGGTATATATTGTATACCTGCTCAATTATGTGATCACCTTTGGAACCATCAGCTTCTTGTTTGCCATTATTTTTAAACTGCTGCCCGATGCCCGGGTAAAATGGCGGGATGTATGGGTAGGCGCTTTTACCACGGCTATCCTGTTTATGCTGGGGAAATTCGCCATCGGTTTTTACCTGGGTAAAAGCAAAGTGAGCAGCACTTATGGTGCGGCAGGTTCTATCGTGATCATTTTGCTGTGGGTATACTATTCTGCTGTAATACTTTATTTCGGTGCTGCTTTTACCCGGATATATGCCCAATATATCGGCCGGCAGATATACCCCAATGATTATGCTGTATTTATCCAGCAGGTGGTAATAGAAAGCCATGATTCCCTTGAAAAACAGGCTTCCGACGGTAAAAATGACAACAAACCCATTTATGGTGCGTGAAAATAGCGAGGGGTAGCAGGATAGAAGTAGCAGGTAGCAGGAGAAAGCCAAAGCACACGCAGTCGCCCGCGTCCCGCGGGTGACGGATATCCTGCAGCCTCCGGCTGCCAAACCTAGCAGAAGTAGCAGGATAGAAGTAGCAGGTAGCAAGAGAAAGCCAAAAAAGCACATATGCAGTCGCCCGCGTCCCGCGGGTGACAGATATTCTGCAGCCTCCGGCTGCTAAACGTAGTAGAAGTAGCAGGATATAAGTAGCAGGTAGCAGAAGAAAGCCAAAAGCACACAGCCGCTATAAGTAGCAGAACGGAACAAAACCCCTGACTGCTGGCTGCCGGCTGAAGACTGCCGGCTGAAGACTGCCCACATCAACATCTTGCTGCTAAAAGTGCCGCAAACGCCTATCTTTGCTGCCGCTATGAGTATTCAAGACAATAAATTCCAGGCGATTATTTCGCATGCCAAAGAATATGGCTTTGTATTTCCCAGTAGTGAAATATATGATGGTCTGAGCGCTGTATACGACTACGGTCCGTATGGCAGCGAACTCAAAAAGAACATCCGTGATTACTGGTGGAAAAGCATGACCCAGCTGCAGGAGAATATTGTGGGTATCGATGCGGCTATTTTTATGCATCCCACCACCTGGAAGGCCAGCGGGCATGTTGACAATTTCAGCGACCCGATGATCGACAATAAAGACAGCAAAAAACGCTACCGCGTTGACCACTTGATAGAAGGCCATGCCGAGCAACTGCGTGAAAAAGGTGAAGAAGGGGAAAAAGCTGCCGGCGACCTGCTGGCCGAAATGGACCATCTGCTGGCTAAAGAAGATTTTGCCGGACTGAAAAAGCTGATCGACGACAATAAGATCACCTGCTCTGTCAGCGGTACCGCCAACTGGACGGAGATCCGCCAGTTTAACCTGATGTTCGATACCAAACTGGGCTCTGTAGCCGAAGAAGCAGATACTATTTACCTGCGTCCAGAAACAGCACAGGGTATTTTTGTCAATTTCCTGAATGTGCAGAAAACCGCGCGGATGAAGATCCCCTTCGGTATAGCGCAAACCGGTAAGGCCTTTCGTAATGAGATCGTTGCCCGCCAGTTTATTTTCCGCATGCGCGAATTTGAGCAGATGGAAATGCAGTTTTTCTGCCGCCCCGGTACTGAACTGGAATGGTATGAATACTGGAAAAAAGAAAGAATGAACTGGCACCTGAGCCTGGGTACCGATCCTGCCAGGTACCGCTTTCATGATCATGTGAAACTGGCGCATTATGCCAATGCCGCAGTGGATATTGAATATGATTTCCCCATCGGTTTTAAAGAAGTGGAAGGTATCCATTCCCGCACCGATTACGACCTGAGCCGTCACCAGGAGTTCAGCGGTAAAAAAATGACCTATTTCGATACCGAACTGAACAAGCATTATGTGCCTTATGTGGTGGAAACATCCATCGGTTTAGACAGGATGTTCCTGCTGGTGCTGAGCAATGCCTACGAAGAAGAAATACTGGTGAAGGAAGACGGTACCAAAGACAGTCGTACCGTAATGCATATACCCGCCAAAATAGCGCCCATCAAACTGGCGGTATTGCCTTTAACCAAGAGAGACGGCCTGCCGGAGATCGCAAGGGAGCTGATCGATGAATGCAAACCGTATTTCAAATGTTTCTTTGAAGAAAAAGATACCATCGGTAAACGCTATAGAAGACAGGATGCCATCGGCACACCTTTTTGCGTAACCATCGACCACCAGACCAAAGAAGACCAAACCGTCACCATCCGCCACCGCGACAGTATGCTGCAGGAGCGTATACCCATCAGCAAAGTGAAAGAGCTGGTGCTGAATGCTATGGTGTAGTGGTAGCAAGTGGTAGCAAGATATGAGTAGCAGGCAGCAAGAGAAAGCCTGCGGTAAAAAGAGGCCGGCTCGAAAGCGCGGCCTCTTTTTATTGGGTATATTGGTTTATCCTGTTGCGGTGTAGCAGTAGCAAATGGTAGCAAGATGTTAGTAGCAAGTAGCAAGAGAAAGCCTGCAATAAGGTCAGCGGCTGCCTCACCCGGCATCGTGCCTTATCCTGCTACTTGCTACTAACATCCTGCGACTACCCCACTATCCATACAATTCTGTGGTAGCAAGATATGGGTAGCAAGTAGCAAGAGAAAACCTGCAATAAGGTCAGCGGCTGCCTCCCCTGGCATCGTGCCTTATCCTGCTACTTGCTACTAACATCTTGCGACTGCTCCCGCTATCCATATAATTCTGTGGTAGCAAGATATGGGTAGCAAGTAGCAAGAGAAAACCTGCAATAAG
>CBJLMB010000034.1:0-71623 GCA_966424055.1 uncultured Deminuibacter sp.
GTGCCTTATCCTGCTACTTGCTACTAACATCTTGCGACTGCTCCCGCTATCCATACAATTCTGTGGTAGCAAGATATGGGTAGCAAGTAGCAAGAGAAAACCTGCAATAAGGTCAGCGGCTGCCTCCCCTGGCATCGTGCCTTATCCTGCTACTTGCTACTAACATCTTGCGACTGCTCCCGCTATCCATATAATTCCAGGTGAATATCATGCCTGTCATAACCTATGGCGATGATCCTTTCTTTTGCTTCATCGATCATATTTTTCCAGCCGCATAAAAAGAAATAGGCGGGAGGTCGTGTGCCTTTTACGATTTCTTCATACACCGCATGTACATAACCCCTCCGTACGGCAGTGTTTTCTTCTGGCTCTCTTGAAAAAGTAGGCAGGTAATAAAAACCGGGCAGTTCCTGTTCCAGGGCTTTCATTTCGTTTGCATACAGTGCATCACCCGCTACACGGCAGCCGAAAATAAGATAGATATTCTGGTGCGGAATAGCATGGTCCCGTATAAAGCAGGCCATGGCTCTGAAGGGAGCAATACCGGTACCGGTACAAACGAGGAACAGATCCCTGTCCAGCTTTTCCGGTAACGTAAATACGCCCTGCGGCCCCCTCAGTAACAGTTCCGATCCCTCTTTTATTTCATTGAACAGGTAATGCGTGCCCGCACCGCCTTCCAGCAATACAATAACCAGCTCGATAATATTGGTGCCATTGGGATGTGAGGCAATAGAATAGCTGCGCCAGCGCTTGTTCCTTTTTTCATGGATGGGCAGGTCGAGCGTGACAAACTGCCCCGGCTTAAAATCGAACACCTCCAGCTCGGGTATCTGGATAAAAAAGCGCCGGGTACTGGCAGTAGCCTGCTCAATTTTAATCACCTTTCCTGTACGCCATGGCTCAAGCATATCGGTTAGTATTTGGCCGAAAGGTACAACATTATGAACGGTGTTGGCAACCCCGCTGTTCAAATAAACCGCACTGAAAAACAACAAGCTTTTGTTGATAAAGTGGTGTTTGGCAATGATGTTGTATCTTTGCAGCGCGTTATGAATCTTGGAGTGTTGCTGGAACAGTATATGCAAAACCCCCGCCTTTTTCAACTGGCGGACAGGTTATCATTTGCCTCAAACGGAACAGGACAGCAAAAGATCTTTCTCAAAAATCTCCAGGGCAGCAGTGCTGAATTTGTGGTAACCTCGGTTTTCCTGCACCCATCGGCACAGCAACTGAACCACCTGGTAGTGCTCAATGATGCAGAAGAAGCCGCTTATTTTCACAATACGCTGGAAAACCTGACCAATGCACTGGATCTTTTTTATTTTCCTTCTTCTTTCAAAAACAGGAAAAATTTCAAGCTGCTCAACAGCTCGCATGTGATGCTGCGCACTGAAGCGCTCACAAAACTGGCTGCCGGCGGTAATAAAAAAATACTGGTTACCTATCCCGAGGCATTGTTTGAAAAAGTGGTATTGCCCAAAACGCTCAGCGGCAATATCATTCATATCAAAACCAATGATACCATCAACCTCGACAGCCTGCTGGAATTGTTTGTGATGTATGGCTTTGTACGAACCGATTTTGTGTATGAGCCCGGTCAGTTTGCACTGCGCGGTGGTATTCTTGATATTTATTCTTTCGGCAACGAAAAGCCTTACCGTGTTGAGCTGTTTGGCAACGATGTAGACAGCATCAGGATATTCGATCCCGAAACACAGCTCAGCGAACGCAAGCTGCTGCAGGTATCTATTATTCCCAACGTGGAAACCCAGTTTGAAACAGGTGAAAAAGTTTCCCTGCTGGAATTTTTACCGGAGAACACGGTGATATGGCTGAAAGACTGGGATGTGATCAAAGAGAAAATAGAAGTGCAGGAGGAAGACCTGGGTATGTTCATCGAGCTGGTAGCCAATACTGCGGCCCCTGTAGTGGAAGATGATGATGATGAAACCAAAATACTTAAAACCGTACACCCCGGCGATTTTGTACAGGCAGCCGTCACTGGTCAGCAACTGCAGCACAGGCAAATTGTAGAGTTTGGGTATAAACCCCAGCTGTCTGTGAGCGAAATTGAATTCAATACCAGGCCGCAGCCCGCATTTAACCGCCAGTTCGACCTGCTGATCAAAGACCTGAAAAACCATGAATCCAAAGGATTCAGCATTTATATTTTTGCCGAACAGGCAAGGCAGCTGGAAAGGCTGAACAGTATTTTCACTGACCTGAATACCGAAATACAATTTGTTCCGGTTGCCACCAGCATTCACGAAGGTTTTATTGATGAAGACCTGAAAGTTGTTTGTTATACCGATCACCAGCTGTTCCAGCGCTACCATAAATACCGCGTTAAACAGGCGTATAACAAAAACAAAGCGCTTACCCTGCGTACGCTGCGCGAACTGCAGCCCGGCGATTATGTTACACACATCGATCATGGTGTAGGTGTGTACAGCGGGTTACAGAAACTGGAAGTGAATGGCAAACTGCAGGAGGCGGTGCGTATCATTTATAAAGACAGCGATATACTGTATGTCAATATCAACTCGCTGCACAAAATATCCAAGTATACCGGCAAGGAAGGGGCTGTGCCCAAGGTAAATAAACTGGGCAGTGAAGTATGGCAGAAGCTGAAGGAGAAAACAAAAACAAGGGTCAAGGAAATTGCGTTCGACCTTATCCGCCTGTATGCACAGCGTAAAGCACAACAGGGCTTCGCCCATACGCCGGACAATTATATGCAAACCGAGCTGGAAGCCTCTTTCATTTATGAAGACACCCCCGACCAGAGCAAGGCCACTGCAGATGTAAAGCGTGATATGGAGAACCCGGCGCCAATGGACAGGCTGGTTTGTGGTGATGTTGGTTTTGGTAAAACAGAGGTAGCTGTTCGTGCTGCCTTTAAATCGGTAGTAGACGGGAAACAGGCTGCTGTACTGGTGCCCACCACCATCCTGGCTTTCCAGCATTACAAAACATTTAAAGACCGGCTGAAAGATTTTCCTGTTACAGTAGATTATGTGAACCGCTTTAAATCAACCAAGGAAAAAAAAGAAACCCTTCAGCGTTTAGCCGAAGGCAAGATCGATATTATTGTAGGCACACATGCCCTGCTGGGTAAGGAGGTAAAGTTCAAAGACCTCGGCCTCATGGTGATTGATGAAGAACAGAAATTCGGCGTAGCCCATAAGGAAAAACTGAAAACGCTGAAAACAAATGTAGACTGTCTCACGCTGACTGCCACACCTATCCCGCGTACACTACAGTTCAGCCTGATGGGCGCACGCGACCTGAGTATCATCAACACACCGCCACCCAACCGGCAGCCTATTCAAACAGAGGTACATGTATTCAATGAAGATTTTATCCGTGACGCTGTTTATTATGAAACAGAGCGCGGCGGACAGGTATTCTTCATCTACAACCGTATCAACGGCCTGGCTGAAATGGCTGGCCTGATACAGGGGCTTTGTCCTGACCTGAGCATTTCCTATGCCCATGGCCAGATGGAAGGGCATGAGCTGGAAGAAAAGATCATGGATTTCATCGACCGCAAATACGATGTACTGGTATGTACCAATATCGTTGAAAGCGGCGTGGATATCCCGAATGTAAACACCATTATCATCAATAATGCCCATCATTTCGGGTTAAGCGACCTGCACCAGCTTCGCGGAAGGGTAGGGCGCAGCAATAAAAAAGCATTCTGTTACCTGCTGGCACCACCCATGAGCACGCTGCCTTCCGATTCAAGAAAACGCCTGCAAACACTGGAACAGTTCAGTGACCTGGGAAGTGGTTTCCAGATCGCGATGCGCGACCTCGATATCAGGGGTGCCGGTAATATGCTGGGTGGTGAGCAAAGCGGGTTCATGGCAGAGATCGGTTTTGAAATGTACCAGAAAATACTGGATGAAGCCATCCGTGAACTGAAGCGCACCTCATTCAAAGACCTCTTTAAGGAAGAGATCAGCAAACAGGATGATTATGTGAACGACTGTACCATCGATACCGACCTGGAAATACTGATCCCCGACAGTTATGTGGAAAGCATCACCGAACGCCTCAGCCTGTACACACAACTGGATCATTGTGAAAAAGAAGAAGACCTGCAGGTTTTTCATGCTGCCATGATCGACCGGTTTGGGCCAATGCCACCACAGGTGGAAGACTTGTTTACTACCGTCCGTTGCCGCTGGCTGGCCATAGACCTGGGCTTTGAGAAAATGGCCCTGAAAGATGATACACTGCGCTGTTACTTTATCAACCGCAACGATTCACCTTATTTTGAATCAGACCTGTTTAAAAATATACTGGCCTACCTGCAAACCGGCACCAATAAAGCAAGGCTTAAACAGGCAGCTAAAAATTTCCTGCTGATAGCGGAGCCCATCCGCGATATGAACGATATGCTGCAGTTTTTACAGCAAATGCATAAGGCCACCGTGGGGAAAAGACTGGAAACAGCGGGTTAATACACGGTATTTTGCTTTTGTACTATCCGGATTTGCAAAAATCTATTATGTTTGACCTGTACCGGCCACAATAACCCGGTAGCGTTAACCATGGAAATAGTGTACATCATTATCCTGTTAATTGTGTTGGTATTATTCCTGGGCATCACCTTGTACAACCGCCTGGTAAGTAAACGGAACCTGATGCAGGAAGCCTGGAGTGGGATTGATGTGTATCTCAAAAAAAGATACGATCTCATACCCAACCTTGTAGAAACGGTGAAAGGCTATGCCAGCCATGAAAAAGGCCTGCTGGAAAAAGTAACAGAGCTGCGCACTTCGGCCATGCAGGCACCGGGCACCGCAGCGCAGATACAATCTGAAAAAGAGCTGAGCCAGGCATTGGGTCGTCTTTTTGCTGTAGCTGAAAATTATCCCGATCTCAAAGCCAGCGACAATTTCCGCCAGTTGCAGGATGATCTCCGTTCAATTGAATCAGAAATAGAAATGTCAAGACGGTATTACAATGGTACCGTGCGCGAAAACAATATCCAGGTAGAAAAATTTCCCGGCAACATCATTGCCGGTATGTTCGGTTTCAGTAAAGGCGTATTCTTCGAAATAGAAAATACCGGTGAACGCGAACTGCCTAAAGTTGCTTTTTAAATGCGCTCTTTATTTTTTTTAGCTATGAAAAAAACACTGCTGTTGCTGTGCTGGGGCATTTTTTTGAGTACTGTCCTGCATGCACAGGTTGCTGTAAATGCCGATTCGACCGAAACAACACCGTACAACAACGATAACGGCAACACCTTCCAGGAAGAAAAGATCCGCTCGTTTCATGCAGATATTGTTATCGATACCACCGGGCTGGCTACAGTTACTGAGCACATTAAGGTGTATGCCGGCGGTAATGTTATTAAACGCGGTATTGTAAGGCGGATACCAGTGTTCAGGGAAGATAAGAACGGGCATAAACGCAGGGTGGATATCGTATTTACCAATGTGCTGAAGAATGGCGAATCAGAACCTTTCAGGGAAATGGCAGAAAACGGGTATAAAGTTATTTATGCCGGCAGTAAAGATGTGTTGCTCGACCCGGGTGAGTACGAGTATGCCATTACTTACCAGACAAGAGGGCATGTTGGTTTTTTTAACGGCTTTGATGAATTTTACTGGAATGTAACCGGCAATGAATGGGCCTTCCCGATTGATGAGGCCTCTGCTACTATTCATCTTCCACACGGGGCTGTTGTAAAAAACACTTCCTGTTATACCGGTGTAAAAGGCTCGAAAGCACAGGATTGCAACGGCGGCAGCGATTCAACAGGAACAGTTTCTTTTCATACCCGCGGGCCACTGGGCACCGGCGAGGGTTTCACTGTAGCAGTGTCCTGGCAGGCCGGACTGATTGCCCGGCCGGGTTTCTGGGAAGAGCTGTACGGTAATATGAAAGACTGGCTGCTCGCAGCTGCGGGGCTGCTGCTCCTGCTGGGTTATTATTACCGCAACTGGTCAAAATACGGGCGCGATCCGGTAATGCCAACCATTGTTCCTTCTTTTAATCCGCCCAATAACTGGTCACCCGCTGTATTACGGTATGTATTTAAAAAGCAAATAGACAACAGGGCATTCAGTGTAGCCCTGCTGAATATGGCCGTGAAAAAAACGATGACCATCACCTCTGAAGGTTCAGTATACACCATTACCGGGGCGGATAAGGATAACCGCGATCGGTTGGCAGCGGAAGAAGAAGCCATCTTCGGAAAATTATTCAGCGGCAAAAAGAGATCGCTGAAAATGGAAAGCACCAATCACAGCCGTTTCAATAGCGCGCGAACTGCTTTTGACAGCAGCCTGGTAAACCAGGTACAGCCCAGATCGTTTTTGCAGAAGAACGGCAAGCAGGCGCTTTTAGGTAGCTTATGGACCCTTGCAGTACTGATCGCCTACTTTGCCATTAACCGGACCGAATTACCGCAGGGATTTCTTATTTCGCTTCCTTTTGGTGTAGTGGGTACCGGTGTGTTCCTGCTGGGGTTATCGATGTTTAAAGAATCGGGCTGTGCAGCCGGGTTTATGGTAATATTCGGTCTTGTGTTTGTAATACCGATGTTTTTTGTGCTGATCCCTTTTTTACAAACCGCTTCTTTAGCCGGCATACTGTTTTTTATTCTGGTGACCATTGCATGGGTCGTTTACCTTAAACTGATTAAAGCGCCTACTGCAGAAGGTGTGGATGCCGAGGCCAAGATCAAAGGGTTTAAAATGTATCTTGAAACAGCCGAAGAGCACCGCCTGAACATGCTGATGCCACCCGATAAAACACCTGCATTGTTCGAAAGGCTGCTGCCTTATGCCATAGCACTGGAGGTAGAGAATAAATGGGGCGAAAAATTCCAGTCGGTGCTGGAGCAGGCCAATTACCAGCCTGAATGGTACAGTGGCGATCAAACCGGTTATTACTGGATGTCGTCCGGCTCATTTACCAATAGTTTTGACAGGTCGGTAAGCAATGCCCAATACGACCCCTCCAGCCATGGCAGCAGCAGCAGCGGAAGCGCTTCTTCCGGCTCGTCCAGCAGCGGCAGTTCCAGCTGGAGTTCGGGCAGCAGCGATAGCGGTTCTTCCGGAGGTGGTGGCGGTGGTGGTGGTGGTGGCGGATGGTAGCAGCCATACAAAAAGATAGTAAACAGAAATAGTGGACATTGTCCACTATTTCTGTTTTATACCTATAAATAAAAACTGCCCCGGAAAGGGGCAGTTATGGAACTATTTACACAGTTGTTTAGAAGTCTTTCTTGGCAACCCCGTCTGCAACGGCTTTCAGGGCTTTTTCTTCACTGAGGATGGCGCTCATTTTATTGCCTTTCCCGTCGTGGCCCTTAGCTATATAACCACCTCTTTCTGTTTTAGAAACAACAGCGTCGTGCATGGGAACATCTTTCTCTTTTGTTTTCAGGCAATACGCTTTAATCATTTTTGAAGTATCCATATTTTACAAAATTTTTTGTCTACCATGGAATAGACGGGGTGAATCAAATCAAATTTACTCTCCGATAAACTACAAGATTTTGGCCAAACTCGCCTGCTGCCACCTCCAACTAATCCACATTGGTCAAAAAACCGGTTATTTTTTTATAACTCCTTTGCCAGCAATACCTGTTCATATTATATTTTAGGCATCTATCTTGGCATATTTTGCGTGACTTTCAATGAAATCCCTGCGGGGTGCCACTTCGTCACCCATCAGCATGCTGAAAATGCGGTCAGCTTCGGCTGCACTTTCAATGGTTACCTGTTTCAGTGTACGGCGTGCAGGATCCATCGTTGTTTCCCACAATTGTTCGGCATTCATCTCGCCCAAACCTTTGTACCGCTGAATGGTAACGCTGTCTTCTTTTCCGCCGCCGAGTTTTTCAATCAGCTGTTTACGCTGTTCTTCATTATAGGCATAAGCCTGTTCTTTGTTTTTCTTCACCAGGTACAGTGGGGGCTGTGCTAGGTAAACATAACCATGTTCCACCAGCTCTTTCATATAGCGGAAAATGAAAGTGAGGATCAGTGTGGCGATATGCGAACCATCCACGTCGGCATCGGTCATGATGATCAGCTTATGGTAACGAAGCTTGGTCAGGTTCAGCGCTTTTGGATCTTCGGGTGTGCCAATGGTTACACCCATAGCGGTAAAAATATTGCGGATCTCTTCGTTTTCGTAGATTTTATGCTCCATTGCTTTTTCCACATTGAGAATTTTACCCCTCAGTGGCAGGATGGCCTGGAAGCTTCTCTCGCGGCCCTGTTTGGCGGTTCCACCGGCCGAATCACCTTCGACCAGGTATAATTCGCATCGCTCGGCATCTCTTTCAGAGCAGTCGGCCAGTTTTCCGGGTAAGCCACCACCGCTCAGCACGGTTTTACGCTGTACCATTTCCCGGGCTTTTTTGGCCGCAACACGGGCCTGCGCCGCAAGAATGATCTTCTGGATAACGTTTTTCGCCTCTTTCGGGTTTTCTTCCAGGTAGTTTTCCAACGCTTTGGCCACGGTGGTCTGCACAATACCGCTCACCTCGCTGTTACCCAGCTTGGTTTTCGTTTGTCCTTCAAACTGCGGTTCAGGTACTTTTACCGAAACAATAGCGCTCAAACCTTCCCTGAAATCATCGCCTTCCACATCTACTTTGGCTTTATCGAACAAACCTTCCTTATCACCATACGATTTAAACACCCTGGTGAGTGCCTGGCGGAAACCGGTTACATGGGTACCACCTTCAATGGTATTGATATTGTTAACGTAAGAGAAAATATGCTCTTTAAAATCATCATTGTACGTCATGGCCACTTCTACCGCCACATTGGTGGATTCATCCAGGCCTTCCACGTATAATGTTTTGGCAATAAGCGGGTTGCGTTTACCGCTCTGGTCCAGCATTTCCACGAATTCTACGATACCGCCTTCGCTGTAAAAATTCTTGCTGTAGGGGTTACCGTTTTCGTCTTTCTCCCGCAAATCGATGAGTGTGATGCTGATACGTTTATTGAGGTAAGCCAGCTCGCGCAAACGGCCTTCCAGTA
Organism: uncultured Deminuibacter sp.; assembly: GCA_966424055.1. GTDB lineage: Bacteria > Bacteroidota > Bacteroidia > Chitinophagales > Chitinophagaceae > Deminuibacter. Next base: position 9,030 of record CBJLMB010000034.1, read on the forward strand.
TGTCTTTGTTATAAACAGTTGTCTGGAAAATGCTGCCATCGGGCCAGAAATGGATCAGGGTACCGGTTTTATCGGTTACACCTGTTTCCCTTACAGCGTATTGGGGAATACCTGTACGGTATTCCTGCTCAAATATTTTGCCTTCGCGGTGTACGGTAGCCTGTAGTACGGTGCTCAATGCGTTTACGCAGCTTACACCCACACCATGCAAACCACCAGATACTTTGTAGGTGTTCTTATCGAATTTACCACCTGCATGCAGTACAGTCATTACAATTTCCAGAGCACTGCGCTGTTCTTTGGTATTGATACCGGTGGGGATACCACGGCCATCGTCCAGAACACTGATGGAATTGTCTTCATGAATGGTTACGATAATGTTTTTACAGTAGCCGGCCAGTGCTTCGTCGATCGAGTTGTCTACTACTTCATAAACGAGGTGGTGCAATCCTTTAACTCCCACATCACCGATATACATCGCCGGTCTTTTACGTACCGCTTCTAGACCTTCCAATACCTGAATACTATCGGCGCCATAGCCATTTTGGGTAGTGGCTGCAACGCTTGTAACTTCTTCACTCATATGATTGTTATCCTGGGTTTTAGTACTTGATTCAAAGCTGGCAAAATTACGGAATTTACAGGGGTTTACAGCCTAAAATCAGGCCGATTTTGCCGGATTTTGCAGTTTGTGGGAAGCCTGTGGAAACAAGGCTGTGCCGGTGGCAGGGAGCCAGGCTGCAACCAGGTGGTTTCGTCATGAAATTGCCACAATTTGCCTGATAACCGGTGAATGCTTGCAGTTATATGTAGATACATTAATTTTGTCCGCACTATGAAGCAGGTATTGGACATCTTAAGAGTGGCACACAGGAATACAATAGAACCATCTATGAATTTGCTGCATATGAAAGAGCAGCATATCCCGGGATCCATCCAATACGTTATCCGGCGGTATTATGCCCAGCAGCAATGGCAAAGCGATGATACCGGGATGCTGGTATACCATTACAATGACCAGGACCCACAGGAAAATTTTCTCGAACTGCGTTACTGTATCACCGGCAATAAATACTGCTTTGAAAAAAGCTGTGCACAGTGTAATGAACTGCCTACACAGAACTGCAGCGGCAAACATGAAACGGTGGATGTTTTTTCTTTCCATTTTTCTTCCACTTTTCTTTACCAGTTTGTGCACAATGTAAAGCTGAGCAACCGGAAAGATGAGGTGCTGGCTTTTAAACACCCGAATTCTTTTACCAAAATATTCCCTGTTTGCAGCCGCAAACGCATGGCACTGGATGCACTGCTGAACCATAGCTATTCTGGTTCGCTGGAAAATATTTTTGTCAACGCCAAAGTGCATGAACTGCTGTTATACAGCCTGGAATGCCTGGTTGACGAAAAAGAGGAAGGCTTCAACTGTAAATTTCTTGCAGATGAAAAAGGGCGCGATCGTATTTACCAGGCCAGGGATATTTTACTGCAGCATATCGGCGATCCCATCACCATCAAGGAGCTTAGCCGCAAAGTAGCCATGAACGAATGCTACCTGAAAAAAGGATTTAAAGAAGTATTCGGCACTACAATATTCGATTTTTACCAGCAGCAGCGTATGGAGCATGCCAAATACCTGTTGTACGAAAAATCATTGAGTGTAACAGATGTATCTGCACTACTGGGTTATTCTTCCATCTCGCATTTCTCTGCAGCATTTAAAAAGCATACAGGGCTGAAACCCTGTGATCTGATTAAATAGCCAATAAATCCAGCTATCCCATAGCTCGCAGAGATGGAATAGCTGAAAAAATAGCCGCCCCAGGAATAGGGCCGCATAGTCCACATGAGAATTGTGATAGTTATGTTGAAGCCGGAAGGAATGGCTCACACCATGACCCGCAGGCTTTGAGAACGGGAATGTAACAGTCGTACTCAATGATGCACTTCCTGCTGGGCGATGTATCCCGGATCGACTACCTGCCTGCAGCTTTTACCAGCATATATTTAGCTCAAATCATTTTGATCCTGCTTATTGAACAGGCCGATCATTTGCAATGACCGCAGTTCAGTATCGGCATGGTCGAGCATGCGGTTGAAATCTGTCAGCTCAATATGACTGAACAACAGGTTCAGTCCTTCGCAGGGTGTAGGCACCCTGATGGATTTTACATGGGCTTCACTGCTGTCATGGGGTACATATTGTTTTTCTTCAATCTGCTTTAGCCAGTATTTGAAATGCCCGAATGCAGACTGGTGAAAGGTGATAAGTATGTTTCCATAGCCTATCTGGATATTGCTGCAATGCGAGCATTTTACCACATAACCGTAGTCATTATCGTAATACAAGGTTTGGAAACGGCACATAGGTCAATAATTATTTGAACAAACTTCCTGAACATTAGGCAGGGCCGTTTACATTTTTGGAAAACGATTTGTCGAGAACGGGAACTTGTACCGCAGGATTAAAAACATCCACAGGCCAGGACTGCAATGCCTTTGCTGTGGATGTACTTGCGTTATGTTGGTTTTATACAGCCGCCGGTTGTATAGCCAGTGTTTGAATGCCATTGGTCCACACAGGGTCTTCAGCCTGGCCGGGTTTGCGTTTACCAAAGAACTGAACAATCAGTTCGCCCTTTTCATCGTACAGTTCAAGAGAATGAACCGGTCCATCGGCAGTAGGCTTTTGTACCAGCCAGGTTGACTGGATACTGTCCAGTTTAAGGTGCAGGTTAAATTGTTCATCCATTACATTGATCCATCCGGGGATCTGCAATATGTTTTTAACAGGGCCGGTATGTATTTGTATAGATCCGTGGTTGCCTGTAAAAACCATGATCTGCCAGTGCTGGTCTGCAGCCTGGTGCAGCAGGCGGATAACCGTATCGTTGGGCAGCTGCCTGGCAAATGAGCCGGCGATCGTCAATGCATGCAGCCGGGATACCTGGTGTTTTTTCAGCAGGGGAAAAAAATCGTGCGTGTCTTTTAATGCGGCCCAGTCATTTCTGAAAGCAGTAATATCAACCGCTGCATTTTTATAAACAGGTGGCTCGGGTGCGGGTTGCAGCTGCAATATTGCAGATTGTTCTGCTGCAGAAAAGTTCCGTGCCAGTGTTTCAAAAGCGCCCTCATTACTTTGCGGCTGCAGAAATATTTTGATCACTGCAGTGCCCTGCCTGTCGAATACCTGTATCGAGTTTTTAAAGCCGGCTTCCTCATCGTTGAAAACTGCATAAGCAAAAGCCCAGGTTCTGAGGAAAAGGCGGAGATCAATATCCGCACCCAGTACCAGCCCTGTATGATGGCTGACAGATACCTCTTCAAAAACACCCTTGCGTTCATGCACACAATGTTCATTACGGGTGAGCACCATCACATAGCCCAGCTGCGGCAATGACTGCAGCAGCGCCGTAAAATCGTCATTCAGCTGCAGCACGCTGCTGCCGTTGAATGCGGCTAAAATAGAAGCTTCAGTGGTATTTAATTGCCTGGCAGCATCGCGGATGCGGACGCGGGGCTGCTCTTTTTTAAAAGCGAGCCAGGTATGCTTCAGGCTGAGTTGTTCAGTTGGCATTATGGTAGTTTTTATGAGTGAATAATGGAATGTATTTTAGGGTGAAGTGCCGGAACGATGAAAGGGAAAGCGTACTGCTCATGCTGCAGTATATTTACTTCCACGCCATACACGGAACGGATAATACCGGGCTGCAACACTGTATGTGGCGTTCCCTGGGTGAATATGCGGCCCTGTTTCAGCAGGATGATCCTGTCAGCAAACTGTGCAGCCAGGTTGAGATCGTGGAGCACCACTATTACACAACTATTTTGACGGGCCACTTCTTTGGCTTTGTTCATGCATAACTGTTGTTGCAGGTAATCCATGCTGGCAGTGGGTTCATCCAGCAACAGTATTTTATGGTGCATCCCTGTTGTGCCATACAATTGCGCCAGCACTCTTGCCAGCTGTACCCTTTGCTGTTCACCGCCCGAGAGTGTACCAAACTGGCGGTTGCTGAATGTGCTTACCTGCATTTCTTCCATACAGTCTGCAACTATTTTTTTATCCAGTGCCGCCGGTGATTGTTTAAAATGCGGGTAACGTCCCATGAGCACTACTTCTTCGCAGGTGAAAGGCAATGAAAGCGCATAATGCTGTGTAAGTACGGCCCTGCAGCAGGCCAGCTCTGCGGTGCTGTATCGCTGCAGGTTGCGGCCATTCAATTGTATGCTGCCCGACTGCGGTTGTTTATCACCCGACAATAACCGCAGTAATGTTGATTTACCTGCACCATTCGGTCCAAGCAATACAGTGAACTCACCGGGTAAGGCGGTGAAAGATACCTGTTGCAGTATTTTTTTTCTGCCGGCGGCATAGTGGATATCGTTTACCTGGATCATGCGGTATAATTGACGAGTTGCTTTTTCTGTTTTACCAGTAGTACAATGAACAACGGGGCGCCCAGTACTGCAGTAACAATGCCAATGGGCAGTTCTGCAGGTGCCAGTATTGTCCGGCTCAGCACATCTGCGAGGGTGAGCAGTGTAGCGCCTGCCAGGGCGCAGTTGGGCAGTAGGTAGCGATGGTCGCTTCCGCCGGCGGTGCGCAGTATATGGGGAACGATCAAACCCACGAAGCCGATAATGCCCGATACCGCTACACAGGCACCCACTGCCAGCGCCACCAGCGACAGCACCATCCGTTTCAGCTGTTTTACATTCACACCGAGATACAATGCTTCGGCCTCACCCAGTGCAAATGCATTGAGCGATTTGGCCAGCAGGGGCAGCATGATCACGGGCACTATTACAAAGGGGAGCATCACTAGCACATTCTGCCAGCTTGCGGCGCCCAGGCTGCCCAGCAACCAGAAGCTGATACTGCGCAGCTGTTCATTGTTGGCCGAAAAAGTGGCCAGGCTGGTAAGCGCATTACACAGCGCATTCACCGCCAGCCCTGCCAGCAGCAATGTTGCCATGGATGTTTGACCACCTGTTCTTGAAAGCCGCAATACCAGCAGGGAAGTAATACCGGCGCCGGCAAAAGTGGCAATATTGATAAGATAATATTCGAGAAAATGATTGCCTGTCATAAAAGACAGGCTTGCAGACAAAACGATCATCCATACTGCAAAAACAGAGGCCCCCGATGAAATACCGATCAGTATAGGGTCGGCCATGGGATTGCGGAACAGCCCCTGCAATGCAGCCCCTGATGCGGCAAGCCCCGCGCCCACCAATACGGCCATGCATACACGGGGCAAACGTATCTGCAGCAGCACATTGGCCATGCCTTCATTGTACTCAACAGGCAGATGTACACCCAGCTTACTGAAAAGAATGGCCAGTACCTGCATAGGTGAAATATGCATGGCGCCAATACCTGCAGCCAGCACTACACTGCAGAAAAATAATAGGGTCAGCCCCAGTTGGATCCAGTATTTACGCATGTTGTACGGGTAGTTGTATAGATGATCATTGCAGTTTATTGTTCAGCTCCTGTATGGCCTGTGGCAGCCTGATACCAAAACTGCTGAGCAGTTCACCATCCATGGAAATGACCTGCTTGTTTTTACCGGCTTTTGTTTGTGCAATGCCGGGCACTTTCAGCAATCCTTCTATACCACCGATACTCTTTAGGCCGCTGTCAAATAAAAGGATCACATCCGGATCTGCAGCTACCAGTGATTCTGCAGACAATGGTTTGAAATCAGCAAAACCTGTCATCGCATTCTGTGCACCGGCCAGTGTGATGATTTTATCAATGGAAGTGCCGGTACCACTAACCATCAGTGTTCCTGCACCTCTTGCATAAATGAAGAGTACTTTTTTGCCGTTGGGTTTTATTTTCAATGTGGCTACCTGTTTATCGAACAGCTGCTGAACAGCGGGCAGTTGCTTTGAAGCACCTGTGGCCTGTGCTATTTCACCCATCAGTTTACGTGCACCCTGCAGGGTAAGCTCCTGTTTGAAAAGAACGGTTTTTACATTGGCTGCCCTGAGCTGGTCTGCCAGTTGCGGACTGAGCTGGTTATCCAGCGTGAGCACCAGCGTGGGCTGGAGAGAGAGTACCGCTTCGGCAGATATATTGCGGTTATGCCCCACCCTCGGTTTTTGCAGCAGGCTGGGTGGATAATTGCTGGTAATATCGACACCGGCAATCTGTTGCTCCTGCCCCAGGGCACAAACTATTTCACTGATAGTACCATTGAGGGATACGATGCGCTGCTGTGCATGCAATGCCTGCAAAAAAAACAGGGAGATGCATACATGTATCAATCGTTGTTTCATACAAATTGTATTAAATGAGAGGAAAAATCCAGCCCCGTAGAAACGAGGCTGTTTTTACTGAAACCTAGTTTACTCGCTTGTGTTCAGCTTCAGTTATGTTTATGCTTTTTTTACCAGTTTGTATTCAATTACGGGATAGCCGCGTGCACCGCCGTCATTGGCGATAAAGCTTACAAACTTCAGTTTATACACATTGCCTGCTGCATCTTTCACCACAAAAAAACGGTTGGTGCGTACGCCTACAGGTTCTGCGCTGGGATCGCTGGGATTGCCCGAGGTAACACGCCACTTATCACCAATGGCATCGCGGTTACTGCTGAACTGGACTGCGGCAATATTGCTTTCGTTGAAATTATCGTAACTCACTGTTGTGGCAGGTACTTCTGCTGCTTGTATACCATTCATGAAATTGATGAGTACAAAATCGGAGAAGGTATAAGGAATGGTGGCTGTAGCTTTATAAGTGCTCAATGTCCACTCGATATCCCATTGATTTTTGCGCGGTTCTACCGTAACAGCGCCATTGTCGAAAGAAAAATAATTGAAATTGAAAGAAGCATCTTTCGTAATGGTCGCTTCTTTAAAGCTGGTAGCGGTAATATCGGCATACTGCAGTTTGTACCCGTTGCCGCTGCGCAGTATTCTTATTTTCTGCCATTTGCGTGCCACCGGCGGATAAGAAGACCCGCTGCTATTGAGTATGCCTGCGCTACCGGTGTTAACGATATATACTTTATTGTCTGCATCATTGACGGCTACCTGTTTAATCACTGTGCCGTTGAGATAAGCTGTTTTACCTGCGTCTACAGGGTCTATCACATTGAAAGATCCATCGCCCTGGCCCAGCAGCAATGTTTTACTGGCTACCAGTGGTATAGTATCCTGTGCGTTTACCTGGTTGAGATCGGTTTTGTTCAAGGCAATGGCAGTAGCACCGGTGCTATGGTTGATGATGACCCTGTAATCATCGCCACTGTAAAAACCAAGATCCCAGGAAACGCGTTTGGCAGAATCCTGCTTATCTGCGCTGAACTGAACAAAAACCGAATTGCCTGCCGATGATCCGCCGGTACCGCCATTTAATGTAAGCTTGGAGCCGCCGGACGCTGGCGGGTTGGGTGTTACTGTATCATTATTGCTTTTACTGCAGGCAACCAGCGCTGCAGCTGTTCCCGTTATCACCAATAGCCTGGATAGTTGTTTATTCATCTGGTTGAATTTATGGTTATGAATGAATGCGATTATTTCGACCACTGAAAAGCGAGCCCCGCAAAATAGGAGCGGCCATAGCCCATGGGTACTGGCCCTGCTGTATTGTGCGCAATGCCTGTATTGGTTGATGAGTTTTGCAGCCTGGTTACATCAAACAGGTTTTTTACACCTGCATTGAGCAGGAGATAAGGCGTAATTTGTTTGGAAGCGGTAATATCCATCCAGTGGAAGGCGGCTGTTTTAGCCAGGTGTATTTTATTGTTATTATTGATAGCTGTTTCGTAAACGGGTAGCTGGCCGGTGTATTTATAAAACAGGTTAAGCCGTGCTTTCAGCTGCTGAAAACGGTAGGTGATATTGCTGTTGACCTCTGGCGACCAGGTAAAAGCAGGCAGCGCTTCTGATTGATATGCCGGGTCACTTGAAAACAGGTTATAACGGCCGATCCATGAAAAGCCAAGCATAGCCTGTAATTGTTTCCAGCTTAAACCTTGCTCGAGTGTGGCACCGGTTGTTTTGTATTTCTCTTTATTGAAATAGCGGTAAAGCTGTGGATTGACAGGGTCTGATGCCAGCCCGATCTGGTTGGTGAAATGATTGTAGAACCCGACCAGCGTTGCATTCCATTGTACGGCTGCCTGGTTATTGCCCTGCCAGTTCAGGTAGATGTTCAGGTTGCCGGAATGTTCTGCTTTTAAATTGGGATTACCTGCAATGCTGTGGTTGGCATCGTAGAAAGAAAAATACAGTTCACGCAATGCGGGTGCGCGAAAGCCCCTCGCATAAGCCACACGCAGGTCAAGGTGTTTACTGAGCCTGAATTGGGTGTTGATGGATGGGATCACCGGTGGAGCATCATACACCGAGTTTTTACTAAAACGCAATCCCGGCCGGATATTGATAGTCTCAACCGGTTTGATCTCGGCAGAAACAAAGGCGGCATAATCAGTGATCGTGGGCGACCCATCGATACGGTCACCATAGGCATGATCAGATTTTATTTCTACACCGGGCTGTAATGACAGCACCGGCGAAACAGTGTACTGCACCGTGCCACGGAAAAATGTTGTATTGAATTTGGCCATATCCTGCTCACCGGCGCCATTGGTAAGGGAATCTTTGCCGGTGACAAAGTCTTTTCTTACTGTATGCGTACGCCTGGTATATTGCTGGTAAGAGGCAGAACCGGTGAAGCTCAGCTTATTACTGATACGCCAGTCTGCCTGCAGCATATGCGTATAGCGGTTGGTGATATAAGACTGGTCAACAGCTATATAATTATTGGGATTTAACCTGCCTGGTACATTGATCTCTTCATGCAGGTAATCCAGCCTGTACCAGGCTTTCAGCTGATGACGGCTAAAGCCGATAGTGCCGCCGCTAAGCCACTGATCTTTGGGCTTCCATTCTCTTTCTCGGCCGGAAGCATTGCCCTGCCAGCCACCAAAATTATTGCGCGTGCCATAGCCGGATAACTGCCAGTTCTTTTGCTGCCAGCCAAGACTGATGTTTTCATTGTGCTGTCCTTTACCTGAAAAGCCATTGTATTCCTTGCCTGCACTTTCTTCCTGTACCCTTGCTGCCACAGACAACCGGGCTTTGTTGCTGCCTTTGCGCGTGATAATATTGATCACGCCGGCCTGAGCGTTGGTGCCATATACAATAGACATAGGGCCTTCTACCATTTCAATATGATCGATGGTGTTAATATCGATCTGGCTAAGACTTTGGTTGGCATCATCACGGTTGATCAGCGGAACACCGTCGAGCAATACTTTTACATATTGCCCGCTCATGCCCATCATGCTTACATTGGTTTCATTGAGGGTAAGATCGTTTGAGAAGCGTATACCCAGTTGCGTGTTTAATACACCCGGCACATCAGTAGCTCCCCTGGCTACAATATTTTCATGGCTGATCACGCGTACCTGGTACACGGAATTGCGCAGCGACTGCGGCTGAAACTGTCCTGTGGTCACTGTCACATCCTGCAGGGTATTGGTAGTTGCCTGCAGCCGGATAACCGGCAGTGTAATCACGCCGTTATTGGTTACGGTAACCGGTATAAATTGTTTTTCGTAACCAAGACCGGTAATACTAAGCTGGTGATGGCCGGCCGGCAATTGCAGGCTGAAACCGCCATTGGCCAATGTTGTTGTATGATGAATACCCGACTGCACAGTAACACCCGGCAGTGCACGATTATCCTGGCTGACAATTGTGCCGGTGATCTTTCCTGCTCCATCCTGTTGCGCGCGGGTTGAAATACAGCACAGCAGCAGGATACAGGCGAGCAAACCTGTTTTATTGTAGTTGTACATAAAAGCTTTTTAAGGAACGTTTGCAGTGTGCTTTGCATAACTGCAATACATGCCCGGCACACTTTGCCGTGTGAATGATTCAATAGTAAAAATGCTGAAGCGGGTATTGTTACAATACCAGGAGCGGGTAAACTGATGCAAACTTAGTCAGCCCTTATTTCAGGCATTTATCAAATGCGTAAATATGATTACGAAATCGGAAAAATGTCACGAGCTTGTCATGATACACCGGCAGCTTCCCGATGGAGAGCAGGCAGGCTGCAGCGCTGAAAAAAAGAAAAACCATCCATCGATCTTCATTAACGGCAAGCTGTTTACCGGTCACGGGCACTTGTTCCGTTTATCGTAAACAGAATTTCCCGATTACATAAGCCAGACCCATTGCCTCAAAACAATTTTGCACTTTAAAAATACCGGCACACATGAAAGCGTTACAGGCAGGCAAAAATTGGCTGAAATGGATATTGGTTATTCAGGTATTGTTTTTATCCTTACCCTCTATAGCGAATGATGATGATGCAGCTGAACCAGGTGGCAATATCAGGGGAAAAGTAACAACTACAGAAGGAGCCCCCGCCGCCAGTGTGATGATCAGGATCACCGGTACGGATAAAAATACGGTCACCGATGAAAATGGCGACTTCTTTTTCCGCAATATCGAACCCGGTGATTATACGCTGGAAGCATCGCTGGTAGGCTTTGCCGCTGTTACAAAAAGCATCAGGGTAGAAAAACATAAAACAGCAGCATTAGCCATCCAATTGCTGGTGTCGGGTAAACAGCTGGAAGAAGTGGTGGTGCGTACCGGCAGCCATAACCGGTTCACCAGGTCATCCAGTGAATATGTGGCTAAGATGCCGCTGAAGAACATGGAGAATCCACAAACCTATTCCACCATTACCAGCGCCCTGTTGCAGGAGCAGCTGGTTTTTTCTGCCGATGATGCGCTGAAAAATGCCCCCGGTGTATACAAGCTGTGGGACAATGTAAGCAGGCCCGGAACAGGCGGTGCGTTTTTTACGCTTCGTGGCTTCAATACACAAAGCAAACTGAGGAATGGTGTAGCCGGTTATGTGACCAATAAAATTGATGGCGCCAATATTGACCGTATTGAAGTGATCAAAGGACCTTCTGCCACTTTGTTTGGCAGCAGTCTTACTTCTTATGGCGGACTGATTAACCGTGTAACTAAAAAACCATACGAACATTTCGGTGGCGAAGTGACTTATTCTGGCGGTGGTTATGGATTGAACCGTTTTACGGCAGATATCAATACGCCGCTGGATTCAGCAAAGACCGCGCTTTTCAGGCTGAATACTTCTTATCACAGTGAAAACAGTTTCCAGAACACCGGCTTTAACAGGAGCTTTTTCTTAGCACCCAGTTTTTCTTATAAAGTGAATGACCGCCTGTCGTTCAATGTAGATGCGGAGTTCCTGCAAACAAAAGGTACTACGCCTTTCCTGCTGTATTTCTTCCCCGGCGCCACTATAAGCCAGTTGGGTGTTTCAAACCCGAAACAACTGAACCTGGACTATAACCGTTCTTTTGCGAGCAATGACCTGGCTCAGACAGGACAATCGCTCAGCCTGTTTGGCCAGATGAATTATAAATTATCAGGCCAGTGGACTTCACAAACCAATGTAACCGTAACAGACAACCGGTCAGATGGTCCTATGCCTTATTATTACCTGCTGCCAGATGCCCTGCTCTCCGGCAATCCTTCGGCCATAGGCGCACACAATATTGCCCGTATGGTATGGACAACACCCAATGCACGTGATAATGCTTTTGAAATACAACAGAACTTTATCGGCGACTTCACCATCGGCGGCCTGCGCAACAGGTTCACCGGCGGCCTGGATTTTTATCATTACAATTCCAATATCGTTTACCAGCAGTTTGTAGGTAAGCCCAATGGTGTTAACCTGCCTGCTATGACTAGCCTGTTTGATATTGTGCCCATTTCGGGCAATATTCCCGGGTACTACAATTTCAATAAAGCCAAAGTGGATTCAGCCTATGCCAACAGCCCGGCAGCAGACCCATACCTCAGTATCAGCAATACCAATACCTACAGCGCCTATGTTGCAGATGTGCTGAATATTACAGACAACCTGATGGCAATGGTAAGCCTGCGTATCGATCATTTCCAGGACAAAGGTATTTTTGATGCAAAAGGCGACAGTACAATACCTGGTTATCATCAAACCAAATTATCACCGAAATTCGGGCTGGTGTACCAGCTGATCAAAGACAAAGTTTCGCTGTTTGGTAATTACCAGAACGGGTTTACCAACCAGGCTGGTACTGATTCAACCGGTAAACGGTTTAAGCCGGAGCAGGCCAACCAATGGGAAGGTGGCATTAAACTGGATTTATTCGGCGGCAGGCTAAGCAGCACCCTGAGCTACTATGATATTAAAGTGAAAGATATATTGCGTGCATCACCCAATCCCTTATTCCAGATGCAGAATGGGGTACAACGCAGTAAAGGCTTCGAAGCAGAAGTGATTGCCAACCCGGTTGCCGGTTTAAATATTGCGGCCGGATATGCCTATAATGACAGTAAATATGAAGAAGCCGATAGTGATGTGAAAGGGCTGCGTCCTGCAACAGCAGGCCCCAGGCATATGGCTAATTTCTGGGCGGGCTATCATTTTGTCAACCATGCGCTCAAAGGCTTTGGGCTGGGTTTTGGAGGCAACTATGCCAGTGAAACCTATAGTGTAAACAGCGTGTCACAGGGGGCATTTATATTGCCGTCTTACACAGTGCTGAATGCCGCTGTATTTTATGATCAGCCCAGGTTCAGGATCGGATTGAAAGTAGACAATATTACCAATAAGGAATACTGGATCGGCTGGACCACCGTAAACCCGCAAATGACACGGCGTTTTGTTGGCAGTATTGCTTTTAAATTTTAACACGTGCAGCATACTCATAAACGGGAAATAAAAAGGATCAGGAAAATTTCGGCCCGTAAGACAGGTAAATCCTGGCTGAAAAAATTGACCGGTCAACTGCACCTGTGGCTGGGGCTGGCCTCGGGGCTGGTGGTATTTGTTGTGAGCATCACCGGCTGCATTTTTGCCTTTCAGAAGGAGATAACAGAATTTACCCAGAAGGATAAACTATTCATTACACCACCAGCACAAACACAGGTGCTTCCTTTAAGTGTGTTGATGGATAAAGCGCAGGCCGCACTCGGCAAAGATTACCCGATACGCAATGCAACCACTTATAAAGAACCTGACAGGGCCTGGGAGTTTATGGCATTTGCACAGGGCGACCCGCATGCAGTTACATTCAATAAGGCAGTTAAGTATTACCGTTCTGTTCACCTGAACCCCTACACTGGTGCAGTAACGGGAACTACCAATTACCTGAAAGAGTTTTTTGTTATTGTAAAATACCTGCATTGGAGCCTTTTATTAAATACGCCTTACGGGCAACCCATTGTAGGATGGAGCACATTGATCTTCGTGATACTGCTTATTACCGGGTTGGTTTTGTGGTGGCCAAAAAAATGGAATAAAGCCAACCGTGATAAAAGCTTTAAAATTAAATGGAAGGCCAGCTTTAAACGGGTGAATTATGACCTGCATAATGTACTGGGCTTTTACAGCATGCTGATAGCCCTGATCTTTGCCTTCACAGGTATGGTATGGGCATTCAAATGGTTTGAAACAGCCGTATATGTAGCGGCATCAGGTACTACCAAAGCGCCGAAAGAGATCTCAGTGAAATCGATACAACCTGCAACACCGGTAAATGGCAACCCGGTTGATATCGCGTATGCCAGTGCTGTTGCCCAGCTGCCTGATGCAGACCGTATTGGCTTTACTCCTGCTTTTGGCCCCGATGGCGCTTTGGCGATATATGGATACAGGGGAAAAGAAGTGTATTATGACCGCGATAACCTCAGCTTTGATCAGTACACCGGCAAGCTGCTGAACAGGGAAAACAGCAAGGATAAAAACAGGGGAGAGAAACTGATCGATATGAACTATGATATCCATGTAGGTGCCATTGCCGGTATTCCCGGAAAGATTCTCGCCTTTATCATCAGCCTGTTTTGTGCCAGTCTCCCGGTAACAGGGTTCCTGGTCTGGTGGAACAAACGCAATAAAAAAACAAAAAAACACAAGCAGCCTGTTGCGCCCGCCGCATCGAACCTGCAGCATGTACAGGTATGATAGCCCAACCGGATAATGAAATGGACAGCCATCATAAAAAAAGAGCACGGTTTTTCCGTGCTCTTTTTTTTATAGCATAATAAGATAAACCTTATGCAATTTCTGCCAGGCTTTCAGCTGCGGCCCTGATAGTATTGTCCAGGTCTTCCTGTGTTAGTGCATTGTTCAGGAACCAGCTTTCAAATGCTGATGGCGGCAGGTAGATACCTCTTTTCAGCATGGCATGGAAAAATTTCCGGAACAGTTCAATATCACAGGCTGCAGCACTATCAAAATCGGTTACGGCCTGTTTACTGAAATGTATGCTGATCATGGAGCCCAGCGAATTGATCACAAAAGGAATACCCGAGTTGGTCAACACCTTATGCAAGCCATCTTTCAGGTAACTGGTTTTTTGATCGAGCGCCGTATAAATAGAAGGATGGCTGTTCAGCTCCTGCAGCAGGGTATAACCTGCTACCATGGCCAGTGGGTTGCCACTAAGTGTACCTGCCTGGTAAACATTGCCCAGGGGGGCTATTTTTTCCATGATGGCGCGTTTGCCGCCAAAGGCACCCACAGGCATACCTGCACCGATCACTTTGCCATAGGTAACCAGGTCGGCATCAATATGCAACACAGCCTGCGCTCCACCGGCCGCCAGGCGAAAGCCCGTCATCACTTCATCCAGTATCAGCACAATGCCTTCTGTATCGCAGATAGCTCTTAGTCCTTCCAGGAAGCCCGGTGCAGGAAGAATGCAGCCCATGTTACCGGCAACAGGCTCGATAATGATGGCCGCGATTTCGTTCTTGTTCTGTTCAACAAGTGCTTTCATTGCTTCCAGGTTATTATAAGCACAGGTAAGTGTATCATTGGAAACACCGCCTGTTACACCCGGAACGGTTTGTATATTGAATGTTGCCAAACCACTACCCGCTTTTACCAGGAAAGAATCGGCATGCCCATGATAACAACCTTCAAACTTGATGAATTTATTTCTGCCGGTATAACCTCTTGCCAGGCGTAAAGCGCTCATGCAGGCTTCTGTACCGCTGCTCACCATGCGTACCAGGTCGATATTCGGTGCCATGCTTTTGATCAGTTCTGCCATCTCCACTTCCAGTTTTGTAGGTGCGCCGAATGAGGTAGAACCCGCTGCTTTTTCCTGGATGGCTTTTACAATGGGGTCATAGGCATGCCCCAGTATCATCGGTCCCCAGGATGCGATATAGTCGATATACCTGTTGCCATCTACATCATACAGATAAGCGCCCTTTGCTTTTTCAATAAACACCGGTGTGCCACCCACACTTTTAAATGCGCGTACAGGTGAATTAACACCGCCCGGAATACTTTGCTGAGCTCTTTCAAACAGGGTTTTGCTGGATAAATATTCGTACATATGCTTTCGCTTTAAAAAATAGAAAAGTTCTTAAAACTGATGATCTCGCTGCTTTCCACGGGCAGTACCCGGCCATCTGGTTCAACATACTGCCATTTTTTGTCTTTATAACATGCCAGGGGCCAGGTAAAGGTAATTTTATTCGTGTAGAGGTTCTGTTCGGATAACTCTATATTCTCATACATGGGTGGAACAATCATTCGCTGCCCGTCGGCAGAGAGCACTCCCCAACCTGTATTTTGTTGCACCAGCAGGCCCTGGCCTGTTGTTTCGGCCCATATTTTTTTGAAAACAGGTTGTTGCAGAATGGTGCCATCGGTTGCGGCTAGCCCGGTAAGCATATGGTTGTTATCATCCGGGTCTTCTTTGTACAAAGCCAGCAGGTTATTGATACGGTAATCCTCCTCATCACCATACGCGAGGGCATCATATCCAGCTGGTATTATTTCTTTGCCTGTGCTGTCAATAAAGCCATATTTGTACTTATTACGGGTAACCTGCGCTATACCTTTTATAAAAGCGCTTATGCGGTCATATACCGGTGGCACTACCTGCCTGCCCAGGCTGTCTATCATACCGTATTTGTCATTTGTCTCCATGATAGCGAGACCGTTATGAAAAGTATTGATAAAACTATATTGGCCCGGCAGTAACTGGCCTGTAATAAAATTCAGTAATCGCAGCTTATCCTGTTTTTTAACGAGCAGTAAGAAAGAGCAGGCAGTGGGGCTGACTTCTTCGTAGGGAAGCTGATCTGTTTTACCATTGGCGATATCAGTCAAAAAATAATGGTTGTCGCGCATCAGCAAAAAATAATGATCACTAAGCTGGCTGATGAAATGATAGGTGACAGGTATCAGCAGTTTTCCCGTGGTATCTGCAATGCCCATCAGGGTTTTATCCGCTTTGTATATTTTTAGTAGCAACAGGGCAGAATCGGTGTATTCATTGGCGAAAATAAAATCGTATTTCGGTGGCAGTAACATGCGGCCGCTTGTTGTATACAAGCCTTCCAGTTTATTCTTTTTTGCCCGTATCAGGTTGTATTGATCGGGGAAGGAAATATCCTCAAACAGCGTGGGCAGAATTTCCTGGCCGTTCGTATTCAAACAGCCGGTTTTTCCATTTGCTTTTACGGTGAATAACTGCCCCTCGGGGGCAGAAATATCGGAGTAGATAAACGCTGAAAGTCTTTTGCTGCCTGCATTATACAATGCATATTTTCCATTCAGTTTAATACTGAACAGGGTGGGTGTTGTTGTAGTGCTGTTATCCTGCGGCTGTGGTGATACAATGGTAATATCATCGTAATACTGTGGCAGCAGTTGTTTGCCTGCTGTGTTGATCAGTGTATGTTTTTTGCCTTTAACCGCATCAAACAGGGTATCACCATAACTCCAAAGCTGGTCGTCATACACCGGTTTCAGGATAATATTACCGCTGGTATCGGCTATGCCATAATGACCATGTTGCCGGATGCCTACCAGCCTGCTGGGGAAGGCTTGATTGATGTGGATATCCTGGATATAATCATACTGAAAATCCAGCACTACCTGGTCGCGGTTGTTGATAAGCCCGTATTTGTTATTGCGCCGGATGCACAGCAGGCCATTATCTAAAATACTTCCATCGGAAAAAGTGGGCGCTCCATATTCTTTTTGCGTAAGCAGGTTGATCACTACCCAGTTGTCATTTCTTTGGAAGCTGGTCATCCATTCATCGGAGCGCATGTTCAGGTGCACATGACCGTAAGCGAAAGGTGTTAACGCATTCCCTTTAAAATCAATGACACCCCATTTGCCGTTTTTTTGTGCCAGTACATAGGGTACGGTACCCTGGCAGCCGCCGCAATAATCAAACAGGTCATAGCTGAAAGGAACGATCATGCTATCCTGGCTGCGGTCATAAATGCCCCATTTACCGTTTTGCTGCACATCGAAACGGTTGCCATCGAGATAGCCGATATCGGCAAAACGCAATGGTGCCAGTAAATTACCGGATGTATCGCACCAGGTTTGTTTGCCGTTCTGTGCAATCTTCCAAATATCCAGGTGGGTATCGATGCTGTCGTACACCGGTTGCAATACCCAATGCATGGCTGCATTGAGCACCCCTTGTTTCTGCTGCTGTGTAATGGCAAGAAAAAAATCTTCGTTATGAAAAGGGATCAGTGTATCGAAAATGCGGTTGCCGGCGGTGTCAATGTAAAAGCTATGGGTATCCTGTTCAGCACGGGCCATCCCGTTGACAAAAACAGATGTTTTATCAAAATGTTTTTGGGCATGTGCTGTTTGTAGCAGCAGTAGTATAAATAGTGTACAGCCTAATTGTTTCATCGATGCAGGTTTGTTTTTCATTTGCCGGATACAACCTGTATAAAGCAGGCGAAGAAATGATTTCATCCGGCAGGTTAGTTTGTATAGAAGCAAGTGCACAGGCCCATGCCTGTGCACTTGCAGATAAAGGGCTTTATGTTTTTCCCGCTCAGGAAAGCAAACGGATCGCATCTTTGGCAAAATAAGTGGCGATAAGGTCTGCGCCTGCGCGTTTGATAGAAGTGAGGCTTTCAATAATAGCCTTGTTTTCATCGAGCCAGCCCATTTTAGCTGCAGCTTTGATCAGGGCATATTCACCACTTACATGATAAGCGCTTACCGGAACGGTAACCACATTCTTTACCTCGCGGATAATGTCAAGATAAGCCATGGCGGGTTTTACCATTACGATGTCTGCGCCTTCTTCAATATCCATCAGGGTTTCCTGGATAGCTTCTGTTCTGTTGGCATAGTTCATCTGGTAGGTTTTTTTATCGCCGAAACCGGGTGCGCTGTCCAGTGCATCGCGGAAGGGCCCATAAAAACAGGAAGCATATTTGGCGCTATAGGCGAGGATGCCTGTTTGGGTGTGGCCATTTTGCTCCAGCGCTTCGCGTATGGCGCCGATACGCCCATCCATCATATCGCTGGGAGCAACAAAATCGGCACCTGCAGCAGCATGACTTACACTCATTTTAACCAGTGCTTCCACTGTAGGGTCGTTGACAATTTCCCCGTTTTCTACAATGCCGTCATGGCCGTAAATAGAATAGGGGTCCAGCGCCACATCGGTCATCACCACCATCTCAGGAACCGCGTCTTTGATACCTTTGATGGTGCGCTGCATCAGTCCGTCAGGGTTCCAGGCTTCGGTGCCCTTGTTGTCTTTTAGTTCGTCTTTACATTTAATAAACAGCAGTACGCTTTTAATGCCCATGCTCCACATTTCTTTCACATCTTTAATCGTAAGATCGAGCGAGCGGCGGTAATAACCCGGCATAGAAGCGATCTCTGTTTGAATGCCTGTTCCTTCATCAATAAAAATAGGTGCTATAAAATCATTGGGTGTTAATTGTGTTTCTGCCACCATCGCGCGGATGGCGGGTGTTCGTCTCAATATCCTGTTCCGTTTTTGTAAATACATGGCTATTGCTGATTGGTGAATAATTATTTGCTGTTTGCATTTCAACCGTTAAACCCATTCTTTCGGCTGCAGGCAGGCCTGCAATAATTTATCTTCCTCGCTTCCAGCCAGGGGCTGATAATTATACTCAAAGCGAACGGTGGGCGGAAGGCTCATCAAAATACTTTCAATACGGCCATTGGTTTTAAGTCCGAACAATGTGCCGCGGTCATGTACCAGGTTGAACTCCACATAGCGGCCGCGCCTGATCTCCTGCCAGTGTTTCTGGGCTTCTGTGTAACTGAGCTGCTTTCTTTTTTCCACGATGGGAATATAGGCATCGATAAAAGCGTTGCCACAGGCCTGTGAAAAATGAAACCAGAAAGCCAGTGTTTTTTCGCCGGCCACCCGCTGATGATCATAGAATATACCACCTATACCGCGGCGTTCTTTATTGCGGTGCCAGTTGACGAAATAATTGTCGCATTCTGCTTTAAATGCCGGGTAAAAAGACGGATCGAATAAGTCGCAGGCATTTTTATAAGTACGGTGAAAATGCACGGCATCTTCTTCAAATAAATAATATGGTGTTAAATCGGTGCCACCGCCAAACCAACGGTCAATTACTTCGTCCTGTTCATTGTACAGTTCAAACATGCGGTAGTTGCAATGTACTGTGGGCACATAAGGGTTCAGCGGATGGAGCACCAGCGAAAGTCCGCAGGCGAACCATTTAGCGCCATTTATTTTTAACTGCATACGCATGGCATCGGTTACCGGGCCATGAACAACAGAAGTATTGACACCGCCTTTTTCAAACACCTGCCCATTACTGATAACCCTTGTTTTACCACCGCCACCTTCTGCACGCTCCCATTGGTCCTCTGCAAATTTCGCTTTGCCATCCACTGCTTCCAGTGCTGTGCAGATGCGGTTTTGCAGATCGTGTATGAAACTGATCCATTGCTCTTTAAAAGCGGGGGTATTTACTTCATTCAAAACTGTTTGCATGATGGGGTGTTTATTTTATAGCTGATGAAGGCTGGTTTAAAAAATCCAGCAAGGGTTCAATGAACCGGCTGAATGCTTCAATATGCGGAATATGGCCTACGCCATCCAGCTCGATCAACTTCGAGTTTTTGATTTTTGTATGTGTCAGCCGGCCCAGTTCGGGATAATTGCCCATGGTTTTTCTCACTGGTTCAGGTACCATGTTTTTGCCCAGTGCTGTTCTGTCGAGCTGCCCGATGATGAGCAGGGTAGGGGTGTGAACATTTTCAAATTCATAACAAACCGGCTGGGTGAAGATCATGTCGTAAGTGAGTGCTGAATTCCAGGCCACCCGGGCATAATCGGGGCTCAGCGTCCAGCCCGCCTGGATATTTACCCAGGGCTGGTATTCAGGCCGCCATTCGTTGTGAAAATAATTTTCGAGCTGGTATTTTTTGATACTGTTATAGTCTTGTTTTAATTCGTTCTGGTACCATTTTTCCACCGGCTGGTAAGGTACTTTCAGTTTCCAGTCTTCCAGTCCGATGGGGTCTTCCAGAATAAATTTCTCCACGCGTTCCGGGTACATCAAAACAAAACGTGTGGCCACCATTCCGCCCATCGAATGGCCCAGTATAGCTACTTTTTCTATGCCCAGCGTATCCAGTATGGCTTTGGTGTTTTGTGCCAGCAGCTGGAAGCTGTACTGTATTTTATATGGTTTGGATGATTTGCCAAAGCCGATCTGGTCAGGAATGATTACGCGGTAGCCCTTGTCAGACAAAACTTTTGCGGTTTGTGCCCAGTAAGCGCCGCAGAAATTTTTGCCGTGAAGCAGCATCACGGTATGGCCATTGGGTTGTGCAGGCTGCACATCCATAAAAGCCATTTTCACGGGTTCGTTCTGAATAGAAAAACTGATATAATGAACAGGATAAGGGTAGGGATAATTTTCGAGACT
Organism: uncultured Deminuibacter sp.; assembly: GCA_966424055.1. GTDB lineage: Bacteria > Bacteroidota > Bacteroidia > Chitinophagales > Chitinophagaceae > Deminuibacter. The sequence goes on from CBJLMB010000034.1 coordinate 29,823, forward strand.
GATGCCCAGCGGAACAACTGGTTGCTCCTGGGCGAAAGTTTTGCCTGTAAATAATACAAGAAAAACAAAGCTGCACAATATAAGCCATCTCCGTTTCATCACCTGTTTATTTAGACGGCAAAATTATTCTACTCTTATCCTTTAATCGTCATCTTTATGTAATAGCTTATAGATGACGGAAATTTTTAACAGTGTCCACAAAGGCCTTCGCATGTGCTACAGGTACATTGGGTAAAATACCATGGCCCAGGTTGGCAATATGCCTGCCACTGCCAAATGCCTGCAGCATAGCTGTTACTTCTTTTTCAATAACAGGAACCGGGGATAATAATTTTGCCGGATCAAAATTACCCTGCAGTGTTACTGTATTGCCTGCAAATTGCCTGGCCAGCTGCGGAGGAATACACCAGTCAATACCCAGGCCATGTGCACCTGTTGCGGCCATCTGCTGGAGCGAATGCCAGGCACCTTTGGCGAACAGGATGGTGAGCACTTCATTTTTCAGTGCCGCAACGATCTGCCGCATGTATTGCAGTGATAAAGTTTCAAAATCTTCAGGGCTCAGCAGGCCGCCCCAGCTATCGAATACCTGAATAACATCTACACCGGCTTTTACCTGTGCTTTCAGGTAAGCGATGGTGGTATCTGTGATCATCTGCAATACCTGGTGTGCCAGCTGTGGCTGAGTATAACAGAAAGCTTTGGCTTCATCGAATGTTTTAGATCCTTTACCCTGTACCATGTAGCAAAGCAGTGTCCAGGGTGAACCGGCAAAACCGATGAGGGGAACACGGCCATTCAGTTCTTTTTTGGTGAGCCGTAATGCATCAAACACATAGCCCAGTGCTTCATCCACATCGGGAATGCGGATACGGTTTAGATCTTTCGGTGTCTGGATCGGATCGGGCAGCAGAGGGCCTTTATTTTCGATCAGCTGTACCTCGAGGCCCATGGCCTGCGGAATAACCAGTATGTCTGAAAAAATTATTGCTGCATCCACGCCGATCTGGTCAATAGGCTGTAACGTGATCTCTGTTGCCAGCTCTGGTGTTTGTACGCGCTCGAAGAAAGTGTATTTTTCTTTCAGCTTCAGGTAATCAGGCAGATAGCGGCCGGCCTGGCGCATCATCCATACAGGTGTTCTTTCCGTTGCTTCTCCTCTTAGTGTGCGTAGTAATAAATCGTTTTGTAGCATAAAATTGTATTGGCTTAAGCCGGTAAAAGAAATAATTTATACGCCAGGCGGTAAAATACCGCTTCAGTTATTAAACAGTTTGTTCAGGATGAAGTGAAAAAATCAGGCAGAGGCACCGCTTTTTTCTGTAAAATACTGGATAACCAGGTCCACCATCTGCTCTTTCCCCGGCCATTCGCTGGTTACCACTTTATTGGCGCAATAGGTTTGAATGGTGGCCGTAGTGGTTTTGCCTATTGCAAACAAAACCACTTCTGTCGGAACCGTGTTCAGGGAAAAAAAACTGTGTACAGCACTCGGGCTGAAAAAAATAACACCATCATAATTTTTTTCAATCTGCACAGGTGTTTGAATAGTGGTGTACACCACTACTTCCTGCACAGCTATATGATGACGCTGCAGTGTTTCCGGCAGGTCATCCATCCGCTGTTCGCCACAAAAAAAATACACTTGCTGTACTGTTTTCTGCGAAACGATCTTTTCAGCCAGCAGAGAAGCATTCCTGGCAGTTCCGCTAACCGCATCTTCACCAAAAAAATCAAAGACCAGCTGTTTGGTAACACCGCCCATGCAGAATATCTGCCAGTTGGGTTTTACAGAAAGCTGGCCGATAACAGCTTCTGCTGCATTAACGCTGGTGAACACGGCTACAATATTTTGAATAGAAAGCTGCCTGATCTTTTCTATGGTCTCCTCATCAAGCAGTGGTGCCGTTTCGATAAACGGTACCACGTCTATATGTATGTTTTTTTGATCAGCTTTTTCAATCAATGGCTGATCCAGCGGGCGGGTACAAAGTATGTGCATATTATTTTGCAGCATTACGTATAACTTCAACAATGGTTTTACCGCCGTTCTCCAGCACTTCATTGGCGGCAGTGATGCCTAATGAATGTAATTGCTGTTCCCCGGCATCCAATAACAGCTGTTTCTCTGTTGCTACTTTTTCTTTTCCATCCAGCGAAAGAATGCTTCCTTTAAAATAAAGCCTGTTTTGTTCTATTGAAGCCAATGCGCTGATCGGTGTTGAACAGCCACCCATCAGTGTTCGTAAAAAATCCCTTTCAATTTGCGTACACAGGGCGGTTTGTTGGTCGTGCAGTTTATGGCAGGCTTCTATTACCTCGTTATCTCCCTCATTGCAAACCACCATAATGGCGCCTTGTGCCGGTGCAGGCAGCATCCAGTCAAGTTCAACAGACTGCTCGGGCCGTAGCTGGATACGTTCAAGACCTGCAGCTGCAAAAATAGCCCCATTCCAGCTATTTTCGGCCAGTTTCCGCAGGCGGGTGTTTACATTGCCGCGCAGGTTATCAATGCGATGATGCGGATACCTGTTCAGCCATTGTGCTTTACGCCTGATACTGCTGGTAGCGATAACTGCGGGTACGGCATCGTCAAGAAAGGAAAGATCGTTTTTGTACAATAAAAGATCTTTATAAGACGCACGCGGAAGAACTGCCGCGCTGCAAATGCCTTTTGCCAGAAGTGTGGGTACATCTTTCATGGAATGAACAGCAATATCGATCTTCTTGCTTAAGAGCGCTGCATCAAGTGTGCGGGTGAATATACCCTGAACACCTATTTCATACAAGGGGGTAACCAGGTCAATATCGCCTTCGCTTTTAATATACACCAGCTCGCTCCTGTGCCCGTTCTGCAACAGCTGCTGCTGTACCAGGCTGGCCTGCCAAACAGCCAGCTGGCTGTCCCTTGTACCTATTTTTAAAATTCTGCTCATTCCTTAAAACAAATTGCCCTGACAATTAACGGAGGATGCAGTTCAATGCAGCAGACACCGGGTTCAGGGTAATGGTGCAATATTATGGAAAATAAATATCCGGTTAATTGATCACGCGGCTGGTGATAAAATCGTTGATGGCTTCTATATAGTTGCAGCCGGGCTGGCGCTGGTGTCGCATTTTCAGCGCCATATTGTTGATCACCTTTTGTATAGTATCAGTATGTTCAGCCTGCATTACCGCAGCTTCGCAATTGTTGTCGTTTTCAATACCGCTGCCGAGAAAAAGATGACAGGCTTGCATATCCATCAGTTTCTGTTTCACAGCTTTGAGCACAGGTACATTTTTGCGCATATTGTACCATTCCCTGAACTCTTCCAGGTGCTCGGCAATAATACATTTGGCTTTGGGTACCTCTGCTATACGTTTCTGCAGGGTGGCATCATTAATCTTCGACAGGTCATCAACATTCACCAGGGTAATATGTGCCAGCTCCCGCGCAGAAGGCTCAACATTATTGGGTATGGAAAGATCGATCAGCACTTTGGTGCCGCCGTTAACCAGGTCGGTCTTTTTGATCACCGGTTCATCTGCATTGGTGGCTACAATAACAATATCTGCCAGTGCAAGCTCTGCCTGCATGCGGCTGTAGGGTGCTACCTGCAGGTTCAGTTCATCAGCCAGCGATGCGGCTTTGGAAGTAGTGCGGTTCAATAAAATAATATCCCGGGTTTCGAGATAGTCCACCAGGTTTTTACAGGTATTGCGGCCTATTTTACCTGTACCCAGTAACAGGATGCGTTTGTTGCGGATATCAGGCACCTGCTCTTTTAAGAACTGGATGGCTGCAAAGGATACCGAAACAGTACCGCCGCTTAAAGCAGTATTGCCCTTGATGGCCTTTGATGACTGGAGAACAAAATTCAGCAGTCTTTCCAGGTAAGTGCCGATGCAGCCCTGCTCTTTTGAAAAACGGGCAGCCTGTTTCAGCTGGCCAACGATCTCATAGTCGCCGAGTATCTGGGAATCGAGACCGGCTGCTACGGAAAAAAGATGTTCTGCTGCAGACAGTCCCTGTTTGATATAACAAAGTCGTTGAAATGTTTCCTGGCTGCCGGTTGTTTCACTGCACAGTAAATGAATAAGGTCGGTAGCCTGGGGGGCTATGCCATATATTTCTGTACGGTTACAGGTGCTGAGCACAAAAACCTCCTGTAATCCGGCTGCTTTTGCTTTTTTTAAGAGAGAAAGATGCTGATCTGTATGAATGGCAAACTGCCCCCTGATAGAAGCATCTGTTTTTTTGTAGTTGATCCCGGCTATGAAAAAGTGGTTAAAGTCCATATCTGCTTGCCTGTTGTGCATTCCCTTTCTTAATAGATACGCAAAGGTAGCCCAGACAGTCTGCCCAAAAACAGCTTTTTCGTCATTGCATTGTCATTTCTCGGTGCCTGGCTGGTCATTTTCTGTGTTCGTACCCGCCTGTTGCAGCAACCTGTGGTGCATTACAGCCCTTATTTCTGCATAGGAATAATCTTCGCCCAGGTATTCTTTTACCTGTTTAAGTGGCCCTGGTCCGGTATTCAGTGCAGCCTCGATCACAGTTATTTTGCCGGCGGGCACCAGGTCGGTAACAGGCAGTTCACCTGTTTTGATACTTTCCACCAGGTGTCCTTCTATAGTGCTTGCTGCCAGACTTCTGAGCCGGGCGATGGCCTCGATATCATTCCCATCTTTGAACAACTGTACACTCAGCAGCCGGCTTTCGCCCACCGGTAAAGCCGGCCGGCGTTCGGGTTGTGCTGTTGCGGCAGCTGTTACAGGAGCCTGCAGTGCAAACAGTAATTGGGTAACTGCCTCGCCCCGGCTCAAGCCCTCTGCCAGCTGTATGGCCTGTTGCAGCTGGTGCTTTTTTCTTTCAGTGACCTTCTGCAGCAAACTCAGCTCTGTGATGTATTTTTTTGTTTTGGGTTTGATCTTTACTTCATCAATATGTTGCTGTAGTGGTTGCAGCAGCTGTGCATTGAGCAGTGAAATAAAATATTGCCCTGCGGCCTGCACCCGCTGCTGCAGGAACTGGTACTGATCGGCAGCGGCACCGGGAAATGCCTGCGCCAGCTGCCGCGAAAATTTGCGTGCTGTTTCCTGTTGCTGGGCCAGTTCACGCAACAGCGACTGAACCCAGATGGCTTCTTCTGTTTTGCCGGGCAACTGCAAATGAGCGAAATCGTCAAACAGCTCCTGCCAGGCGGTAAATAATTTATTCCAGTTGAAGCACTGCTGCAGTTCCTGCAATGCAAATTCCAGCTGAGCCTGCTGCAATGTTTGCGGCAAACTTTCTTCAGCAGGAATATGGTGCATAAAGGGCAGTATCCGCTCATCTGTATATATATGCTGTACCTGGATGGGCGAATGAAGCACCAGTCCATCCAGTGTGGTGAGGCGGCTGAGGGCTACATATACCTGGCCGGGTGCAAAAGAAGCACCTGCATCGATAATGGCTTTGTCGAAGGTAAGCCCCTGGCTTTTGTGAATGGTAACAGCCCAGGCCAGCCGGATAGGGTATTGCGAAAAGCTACCCAGCTCTTCCTCCTCAATACGGTCTTCCTGTTCTTTGTATTTATAGCGGATGTTCTTCCATTCCTCTTTTTCCAGCAGCAGCTCATTTGTTTCGCCTGGAAAGCTGATAAATACACCGGCTTCATCAATCCGCTCAATCCTGCCTATTTTACCATTATAATAGCGCCTTATTTCACCCTTGTCGTTTTTAATAAACATGACCTGGGCGCCGGTCTTCAGCTGTAGTATTTTATCCGCAGGAAATGCTTTCTCCGAAAATTCACCGGTCACAGTGGCTTCAAATACATGAGGCTCACCTGGCAGGCGTTCCAGTGCTGCCTGGTTAATGGCATCTGCTTTATAATTATGTGTCGTGAGTAAAATATAATTTTCCGGGCCGGAAGGATGAAATGCCGGCTGATAATACCGGTGCAATAAAGCCAGGTCATCAGGTGTGCACTGGTTATTGCGAACATTATTGAGCAGCGCAATAAACAGGGCATCTTTCTGCCGGTATATTTTTTTCAGTTCAATGCAAACAGGGTAGGCCTGTTGTATTACCCTTGCATCAAAAAAGAAAGGACTTCTATAATATTGCTGCAATATGCTCCACTCTTCATCACCGGTCACCGGTGGCAACTGGTAAAGATCGCCGATATATACCACCTGTACACCACCAAAAGGCTGCTGGTACTGCTGCCGGAAATGTCGGAGTATGGCATCCGTTGCATCCAGCAGATCAGCACGAAGCATAGACACTTCATCAATCACCAGCAGTTCCAGTTCGCGCAGCAGTTTTATTTTTTCCCTGTTAAGGCGCAGGTTTTTAAACAGGGTTTGCGGGGTGTTGACCAATAACTGCAGGTGACTGCGGCCGGCCTGTGCATCAGGCACATAAATACCCATGGGCAGCTGGAACAGCGAATGCATGGTTACACCGCCGGCATTGATGGCCGCTACACCTGTAGGTGCGGCGATGGCCATTTTTTTTGGTGAATGATCACGTATGTAACGAAGAAAAGTTGTTTTACCGGTACCTGCTTTTCCTGTTACAAATACATGACGGCTGGTTTGCGTAACAAAGGATACTGCCTGCTGAAATGGTAAATTGGAAACATCGGCCTCGTTCATGGTGTGAAGGTAGTAAAAACCTGTGCAGCGGTTTAACGGTATTTCGCATACATCCACGACGGTCTGCTTTGTTTTACCGCAGGGTGTTAGACGGAACAGCGACTGGCACGCTGCAGTAATTTTGGTTACTTATTATATTGTCCGCAACCTGTGCCCGTTACCTGGCAAGTACCGCAGCTTTGATTCGGATTCTTACCTACCTTTGCACACATTTGGAACTGTATGCAAGACCCGTTAAAAAGAGCAATTATATTCATGAATCTGGGTTCTCCCGATTCAACAGAGGTGAAAGATGTTCGGCGTTACCTGAAACAATTTTTGATGGATGAGCGGGTGATGGATATGCCCTGGCTATCCAGGACACTGTTGGTAAAAGGGATTATCGTACCTTTCCGTGCGCCCAAATCGGCTCATGCATACAGCACGATCTGGTGGAAAAACGGGTCGCCCCTGATCGTACTTACTAAACAATTGCAGGAAGCAGTGCAGCCATTGCTGGATATCCCCGTTGAAATAGCCATGCGCTATGGCAATCCTACCCCTGAAGCCGCCTATGAAAGCCTGCTGAGGCAACAACCCGGCCTGGAAGAAGTGATCCTTTTTCCGCTGTACCCGCACTATGCAATGAGCAGTTATGAAACTGCCGTTGAATACATGAAAGAAAAACACCGCCAGCAGAAGTATACGTTTAAACTTACAACCATTAAACCCTATTACAACAATGCCGATTATATCGATGCATTGAGCGAACACATGCGCCCGTACCTGCAGCAGGATTTTGATCACCTGCTGTTCAGCTACCATGGCATTCCTGCCAGGCATGTGATCAAAAGCGATATAACCGGTAATCATTGTTTGCAGAAGGGAGACTGCTGCGACACAGCCTCACCTGCACATGCATTCTGCTACCGTCACCAGGTGTTTACCACCACAAAACTGGTGGCAGAACAATTAAACCTGCCCAAAGAAAAATACAGCATATCCTTCCAGTCGCGCCTGGGCAAAGGATGGCTGGAACCCTTTACTGACGTGCGTTTTGAAGAAATGCCCAAAGAAGGCATCAAAAAATTACTGGTCATATGCCCTGCTTTTGTAAGCGACTGCCTGGAAACACTGGAAGAAATTGCCGAACGTGGCAAAGAATCTTTTCTCCAGGCCGGCGGGGAAAGTTTTGAAATGATCTCCTGCCTGAATGTGGATACCCGTTGGGTGCAGGCCATCGCCAAATGGGTACATGCATACGAAAAGGGAAGCCGGGAAATGGTGCTGGATTAATTTTTTATAGTAAGGGTAATCCCATAAATGTACATAAGATAAAACGACAGGACTGTCATCAGTCTGTACACATTATTCCTTCATAAAATCACCATTTATGCTATTCGATTACCTTAAAGCGCTGCACATTATTTTTGTAGTTACCTGGTTCGCCGGTATGTTTTACATGCCCCGCCTGTTTGTGTATAATACCGAAGCCAACAACCAGCCCGATGAAGCCAAAGCCATACTCCGCCGCCAGTTTTCTATTATGATGAAACGCCTCTGGTTTGGTATTACCTGGCCTTCCGCGGTGCTCACACTTATTTTCGGTCTTTCTGTTTTCTTCAGCAGTCCCTGGAAAAATGTACTGTTCGATCCTGCCGGCAGATGGTTACTGATCAAGCTGTGTTTTGTATTGTTATTGTACGTATACCATTTTTCCCTGCACCGGATATATAAACAGGAAATGCGTGGTGAGTTTAAATACAGCTCACAGCAACTGCGTATCTGGAACGAAGTGGCCACTATTTTTCTTATCGCTATCGTAATGCTTGCGGCAGTGAAACAAAGCATGAGTTTTGTATGGGGACTTATTGGCCTGGTACTGTTTATTATCCTGCTGATGAGCGCCATCAAAATTTACAAAACCATACGCTCCCGTTCACGGTAGGTGTTGATCACGCTGCACGTGTACAAACACCGATAATCCTTACATTTACATACACCCAATTCCTTCGCATGCGTTATAACTACTGCGTATTGCTGTGCCTGCTTGGTATGGCCTGCCATTCAAAAAAAACGGTTGACCTCATCGTGCATCATGCACATATTTATACAGTAGACAGCAGTTTTTCTACAGCAGAAGCGATGGCCGTGGATGAAGGTAAAATTGTGGCGATAGGTAAAAATGAAGATATACTGAAAGCTTATGAGGGAAAGGCCGATTCCAATGCTGCAGGCAGTTATATCTACCCGGGTTTTATAGATGCACATGCACATTTCCTGGGTTATGGCCAGTCACTTTTTTCCGTGAACTTGTATGATGCTGCGGGTTTTGAAGAAGTGGTGCAACGCCTTCAGCAGTTTGCTGCTGCACACCCCGGTGAAACCTGGTTACTGGGCCGTGGCTGGGATCAGAATAAATGGCCAGGCAAAACTTTTCCTGTCAATGACCGGCTCAACCAGTTGTTCCCCGATCAACCTGTACTGTTGTCAAGGGTGGACGGGCATGCCGCAATAGCCAACCAGAAAGCACTGGATATAGCAGGTATTCAGCCGGGGCAAACCATTACCGGCGGTACAATAGAAGTAAAAAACGGGAAACTGACCGGGCTGCTGATTGACAAAGCCGTTGCACTGGTTGAGGATAAAATACCCGCGCCCTCTCCCGCAGCATATGAAAAATGGCTGACAGCAGCACAGCAACATTGTTTTGCACAGGGGCTTACCACGATTACCGACTGCGGCCTTATGTATACAGACATTGACATGATAGAAAAGCTGCAGAAAAGCAACAAACTGCAGATGCGTCTTTATGTGATGATGAGTGATGACACCGCCAATTACCATCATTTTTTGAAGAATGGCCCCTATAAAACCAGCAGGCTGTTTGTAAAAGGCGTAAAAGTATATGCTGATGGAGCATTGGGCAGCAGGGGTGCCTGCCTGCTGCAACCTTATACGGATAAACCGGGATGGAAAGGCTTCCTGCTTAGCAGCCAGGCACATTTTGATTCAGTGGCACAGCTGCTCTCTTCAACCGCCTTCCAAATGTGCACCCATGCCATCGGCGATTCAGGCAACCGGGTAATACTGCAGGTATACAACAAATACCTGATGGGTAAAAACGACCGGCGCTGGCGTATTGAACATGCACAGGTGATCAACCCGCAGGATATTGATTTATTCGGAAAAGCCAGCATCATCCCTTCGGTTCAGCCCACCCATGCCACCAGTGATATGTATTGGGCGGCTGATCGGTTGGGTACCGGCAGGCTGAAAGGCGCTTATGCTTACAAACAGTTGCTGCAACAAAACGGATGGCTGCCGCTGGGTACCGATTTCCCGGTAGAAGATATTTCTCCTTTCAAAACCTTCCTGGCTGCAGTATTCAGGCAGGATGCCAAAGGCTACCCGCCGGGTGGTTTCCAGGTGGAAAATGCCCTGAGCAGGGAGGAGGCACTCCGCGGCATGACCATCTGGGCTGCCAAGGCCGATTTCCTGGAGTGGGAAACCGGCAGCCTGGAACCCGGTAAAAAAGCCGATTTCGTTCTACTCGACAAAGACCTGATGCATATTTCGGCACAGGAAGTATTGCAAACCAAAGTGCTGGCCACTTTCCTGGAAGGTGAGAAAGTGTACAGCCTACACTAATAATTGAGCAACCATGCTTAATTGAAACCATCGCCCGCGTCACTGCAGGTGATGGTTATTCCCCTGCTCCGGACCGCAATTATTTACCTCATCCCAACCCATCGGCCCCTGCGCGATATTCAGCCGCAATGCATATATTTCCTAACTTCGCAGTCCTAAAAAATTGAGCCCTTACAAGGTTTTTTACTATGAGCAACAAATACCAGGAGTTTTCAGGATTGAATTTACCTGCCATAGAACAGGAAATACTACAGAAATGGAGTGAAAATCAGGCCTTTGAACAAAGTGTGTCCCTGCGTGAAGGGGCTGCCCCTTTCGTATTTTACGAAGGGCCGCCCAGTGCCAACGGGATGCCTGGTATTCACCATGTCATTTCCAGAACACTGAAAGACCTGGTATGTCGCTATAAAACCATGAAAGGCTTCCAGGTAAAACGCAAAGGTGGCTGGGATACCCACGGCCTGCCCGTGGAGCTGGGAGTGGAAAAAGAACTGGGCATCACCAAGGAAGATATCGGCAAGAAAATTTCTGTTGAAGAATACAACCGCAAATGCCGCGAGGCGGTACTGCGCTATAAGGATAAATGGGATGAGCTCACCCGTAAAATGGGTTATTGGGTTGACCTGGACAATCCCTATATCACTTTCGATAACAACTATATTGAATCCCTCTGGTGGCTGCTGAAAAAGCTGTACGATAAGGGGCTGCTGTACGAAAGTGTCAGCATCCAGCCTTATTCACCGGCTGCAGGCACCGGTCTCAGTTCGCATGAGCTGAACCAGCCCGGCACTTATAAAGATGTGAAAGACACTTCTGCCGTGGTGATGTTCAAAGCCATCCGCGATGAAAAAAGCCGTTTCCTGTTCAATGCCCTGGACGCCGCAGGCAGCCCTGATAAAGAGGTGTTCTTCATGGCCTGGACCACCACACCCTGGACACTGCCTTCCAACCTGGGCCTTACTGTTGGTGCGAATATCGATTATGTGCTGGTACAAACTTTTAACCCCTATACCCACCTGCCCATCAATGTGGTACTGGCGCAGGCATTGCTGGGCAAATATTTTAAACCGGAAGGAGAGAATGGTGATTTCGCCAATTATAAAGAAGGCGATAAAATACTGCCCTGGAAAATACTGGCCCATTTCAAAGGCGCACAGATAGAAGAATGCCGTTATGAGCAACTGCTGCCCTACGAAGCCAATGGCCCCGCCAATACAGGTGGCGATCCTTTCCGCGTACTTCTGGGCGATTTTGTTACTACGGAAGATGGTACCGGTATTGTACATACCGCCCCTGCTTTTGGTGCAGATGACTTTAAGGTGGGGCAGAAATACGGCATCGGCATATTGGTGATGGTGGATAAACAGGGCAAGTTTGTAAACGGCCTGGGCGAGTTCAGCAACCGGTATGTGAAAAATTATAAAGATGAACCGGATTATGTGGATGTGAATGTTGACATCTGCGTAAAACTGAAAAAAGAAAACCGGGCTTTTAAAGTAGAAAAATACGAACACAGCTACCCGCATTGCTGGCGTACAGATAAACCCGTTCTGTACTACCCGCTGGATGCATGGTTTATTAAAACCACCGCCCTGAAAGACAGGATGGTGAACCTGAACAAAACCATCAACTGGAAACCCAAAGCCACCGGTGAAGGCCGTTTTGGCAACTGGCTGGAAAACATGGTAGACTGGAACCTGAGCCGCAGCCGTTTCTGGGGTACTGCACTACCGGTTTGGCGAACAGAAGATGGCGCCGAAGAGATCTGTATCGGCAGTATTGAAGAACTGACCAGGGAATTTGAAAAAGCCCTGGCTGCAGGATTGAATAAAAACAGCAAGCTGAAAATAACTGGCAGCCGCCTCGATGTAGACCTGCACAAACCTTTTGTAGATGAGATCGAGCTGCTTTCCGCATCAGGCAAGCCCATGAAACGGGTACCCGACCTGATCGATGTTTGGTTCGATTCTGGCGCCATGCCTTATGCACAATGGCATTTCCCCTTCGAAAATATCGAAGTATTTGCCAAGAACTATCCCGCTGATTTCATCGCTGAAGGGGTAGATCAGACAAGGGGATGGTTTTATACCCTGCACGCCCTGGCAGCCCTGATAAAAGAAGATGTACAGGCTGAACTGAAAAAAGCCGGGTTCCCGGTAACGGAAGAGCAATACCCCGGCCTGGCTTATAAAACAGTGGTATCCAACGGACTGGTACTGGATAAGAATGGCAATAAAATGAGCAAACGTCTGGGCAATGTGGTCAATCCTTTTGATACCATCGGCACTTTCGGCGCAGATGCCACCCGCTGGTACCTGATTACCAATGCCTCACCCTGGGATAACCTGAAATTCGACCTGGAAGGTATCAGGGAAGTACAGCGCAAGTTCTTTGGTACATTATATAATACCTACCAGTTCTTCGTGCTTTATGCCAATGTAGACGGTTTTGCTTTTGAAGAAGCACCCATCCCGCTGGCGCAAAGGCCCGAAATTGACCGCTGGATACTTTCTTCACTGAACACCCTGGTGAAAAAAGTAACCGCTGCAATGGATGATTATGAGCCTACACTGGCTGGCCGCCTGATAGAAGAGTTTGTAGATGAGCACCTTAGCAACTGGTATGTGCGCCTGTGCCGCCGCCGTTTCTGGAAAGGAGAATATGAGGCCGACAAGATCAGCGCCTACCAAACCCTGTACGAATGCCTGGAAACCATCGTTCGTTTAATGGCGCCTGTTTCTCCATTCTTCAGCGATGCCGTTTTCTGCCAGCTTAATACGGTAACCAAGCGGTTTAAAGCAGGTTCTGTGCACCATGTAGATTACCCGGTGGCCGATGAAAAAGCCATCGATACCCTGCTGGAAGAAAGAATGCAGCTGGCCCAGGATGTATCTTCCCTGGTATTGTCACTGCGTAAAAAGGTGAATATCAAGGTGCGCCAGCCGTTGCAGAAAGTGCTGATCCCAGTGCTGGATGCAGGTATGAAAACCCAGCTGGAAAAAGTGGAAGACCTGATCAAAGCAGAGGTGAATGTAAAAGAATTAGAGTACGTTGTTGATACAGAAGGTGTTATTAAAAAGAAGGTCAAGCCCAATTTTAAAGCGCTGGGTAATAAGCTGGGTGCAAAAATGAAAGCAGTATCTGCTGCACTTGGTAAATTTTCACAACACGACATTGCTTCTTTGGAAAAAGAAGGAAAATATATCTTAGAAATTGACGGAGAATCTGTTACTTTATTGTTAAGTGAAGTGGAAATCATCGCAGAAGACATTCCGGGCTGGAGTGTGGCTGGTAAAGGTGCCCTTACCGTGGCGCTGGATATCACCCTCTCCGACCAGCTGAAACAGGAAGGGGATGCGCGGGAGTTCGTCAACAGGATACAAAATATAAGAAAAGACAGTGGTTTTGAATTAACAGACCGTATATTCGTAAAAGTGCTGGAGAACGGGCAACTGCGGAGTTCCATAAATGAATTTAAAAATTATATTTGCGCGGAAATTTTGGCAGATAATATCGATTTTGTGCCTGAATTGCAGGATGGCACCGAAATTGAAGTAAATGACGCTCTGCTGAAAGTAAGCGTTCACAAAAAAGGTTAATCGTATGGCTAACAATAAGAAAGCAGCGAAACCAGCCCCCAAGTCAACAAAAACTGCTAAACCTGCAGCTAAACCTGCGAAAAAAACAGCCACATCGGCCCCCGCAAAAAAAGCGGCTAAGCCGGCTGCCAAACCGGTAAAACCGGCCAAAAAAGAGGTTGCCCCTGCAAAAAAAGCGGTTAAACCGGCTGCAAAACCAGCAGCCAAACCTGTTGCCAAACCGGCTGGTAAAAAAGTGGCGGCCAAGCCTGCTGCCAAAGCTGCTCCGGTGAAGCCAGTGAAACCTGTAGCTACACCTGTGAAAAAAGAGGCGCCAAAGCCTGCACCACAGCCACAACCCGTTGTGCCTGTTAGTACTAAAGTGGTAGAGGTAAGAAATGCACCGATTCCCAAACCAGTTCCTAAAAAACCAGAACCGGTAAAAGAAGTAAAAGTGCCCAAACTGTCTGTTAAAACCAGCGTACCCTACCAACCGGAATACCAACCATTAGAACAAAGACAAGATAACCTAAAATCAAACGAACCATTGGTACGATATAGCGACGCAGATCTGAATGAGTTCAGGGAACTCATCAACAAAAAACTGGAAGCGGCCAAAAAAGAATTGGCCTACCTGCAAGGACTGATCACCCGTAAAGATGAGATGGGCGGTGACGAATCTGAAAACCGTTACATGACCATGGAAGATGGCAGTATGAGTATGGAACGCGAACAACTGAGCCAGATGGCCAGCCGCCAGATTACTTATATCGATCACCTGGAAAAAGCCCTGATCCGTATTGAAAATAAAACATATGGTATTTGCCGCGTAACAGGAAAACTGATCGATAAGGCCAGGTTGCGTGCCGTTCCGCATGCCACCCTGAGCCTGGAAGCTAAACTGGGATTGGTAAAACCCAGCAGCGAACAGTAAAAAATGAATACCGCACTGCCTTTGCCAGGCAGTACAGCATATAAAAACGGTTGTGCATTGCACAACCGTTTTTATATATTTTTATTGATACCACTCTTTAAGCTTTGAGAAAAAATTCCCGGACTGAAAAACGCATTCTTTTCAGCGCTTTTGGCGTATTCCGAGAGAGAAATTTCCTTAGCCTGCAGCCAGCGTTTTATTTCACCTCCTGCATGGCCACCAGCCGGTGATAGATGCCATTTTTTTCCATCAGTGCTTCATGAGTGCCTCTTTCTGCAATTTCTCCTTTTTGTAAAACAATGATTTCATCCGCATGGCGGATGGTACTTAAACGGTGGGCAATCACAATGCTGGTCCTGTTTTGCATCATGTTGTTGATGGCATCCTGTACCAGCCGTTCACTTTCTGTATCCAGTGATGAAGTGGCTTCATCCAGTATCAGTATCGGCGGGTTTTTCAGCACTGCACGTGCAATGGTCAGCCGCTGCCTTTCACCACCGCTCAGCTTGGCGCCCCTGTCGCCGATATTGGTATCAAAACCATTTTCTTTTTGCTGTATGAAATGGTAGGCATTGGCTACCCTGGCAGCCTGTTCAATACTTTCCCGGGAGGCATCCGGCTTGCCCAGCGCAATGTTATTGGCTATGGTTTCATTAAACAGGATGGGCTCCTGTGTTACAATACTGATATGTTTACGTACAGAAGACAGGCTGTATTCTTTGATATTGATACCATCAATCAGTATCTCTCCGCCTGTGGCATCATGAAAACGCGGCACCAGATCGGCCAGTGTGCTTTTACCGGCACCACTACTGCCTACCAGTGCAATGGTTTTCCCTTTTGCAATAGTGAGGTTGATATTTTGCAATATCTGTTTATCACCATAGGCAAAGCTCACATTTCTGAATTCAATTCTATCACTGAACTGCTCCAGTTGCCTGCTGCCTTCATCTGTTACGGTTACCGGCGCCTGTAATAATTCTTCCACCCGTTCAATTGCTGCTGCCCCGCGCTGCATATTGAAGAAAGAAGTAGATAGGGTTTTGGCCGGGTTGATGATAAGTCCGAACATGGCAATATAAGTGAACAGGTCATTACCCGGCAGGGTATGGTATTTAATAGAGAGAATGCCCCCCGAAAAAAGAATGATGGAAAGCACCGCCACTCCCAGTACTTCAGTCAGCGGGGATGCCAGGTCTCTGCGTGCATTCATTTTATTGCGTATCCTGAACAACTGATCATTTACACGGAAGAACCTTGTTTTCAGCAACTGCTCAGCCAGGAATGCTTTCACCACACGTATGCCACCCAGTGTTTCATCCATGATAGACAATGCCAGCCCCAGTTTAATGGCAGCATCCTGTGATCGCTTTTTAAGTGTGCGGCTGATCCTTCCGATAATAAATGCCGTAAGCGGCAGCAATATCAGCAGGAACAGCGACAGCACAGGACTGATCACCACCATGGCTATCAGGTAGCCCAGTATGGTGAGCGGATCTTTGATCAGGCCTTCCAGCGTACTTACCACCGAG
The DNA here is from genome assembly GCA_966424055.1 of uncultured Deminuibacter sp. Classification (GTDB taxonomy): domain Bacteria; phylum Bacteroidota; class Bacteroidia; order Chitinophagales; family Chitinophagaceae; genus Deminuibacter. The sequence continues at coordinate 46,124 of CBJLMB010000034.1, forward strand.
CTTTCAATTTCGCTCACATCATTCGTCATCCTGGAAATAATATCCCCCTTTTTCTGCTCAGTAAAATAGCCTACAGGCAATACCAGTATTTTTTCGTACAGGTCATTACGGAACCGGGTTGTTATGGCACTGCGTATAGGCGCAGAAATATAGTTGGAGAGGTATAAAAAAAAGTTCTTCAGCAGCGTGGCAATAATGATCAGGATACAAATAGCGCCCAGGGCGTATATTTTGCCATGTTCTGCAATAGCCTCATTGATGAAATTGGAAATATAACCACCTGCTGCATTCGATTTGATCATATCAGTGCTCACCTGCGATTTGCCTCCGTCGTCTTTTACGATCAGTGCGATAAAAGGCGAAATCATGGCAATAGAAATCACACCAAAAATGGTAGCCAGAATAGTACACAAAACATAAGAGAACAATTTGCCTTTGTAATGCCCTATATACCTGAAAATTCGCTGATAACGTTTCATCTGTTCGTATTTGTCTTTTCAACGGCCGGGTAAACCTGTTATAAGCATTGCAGGCGGCAAAACTTTCTCATACCAGGCTTCGCATACTCAATAAACCAGCAAAGTAACTACTTTTACAGTCAATTAAATGTTAGATTATGGAGGAAGGAAAGCGCCAGCGGCAGGTTGCCGGTGTAATACAGGAAGAAATGAACGATATTTTCCGCCGCATGGGACTGAACATGCTGGATGGCGGCATGGTATCTATTGCAGCAGTTAAGGTAACCCCCGATTTACTGGAAGCCAGGATTTACCTGAGTTTTTTCCAGGTACCCGATGCAGGGGCAGCTATGAAAAAAATAGAAGACAAAGCCTGGGAAATCAAGCGCGAACTGAGCGACAGGGTAAAACACCAGCTGCGCCGTATACCGGTATTGCAGTTTTTCAAGGATGATACACTTGACCAGGTATTTAAAATGGAAGACCTGTTTAAAAAGATCAACGAGAACAAACCTGATTCACCCGGAAAAGAATAGTGCCGGTCGTTTAAAATACCCGGATAACCGGTTTTTACCCTGAGGAAGAGATAAAGTTTATCATCACCTGAATCAACCAATTTGAAACTTCTTTTTGCCTGGCGCTATTTCAAATCAAAAAAATCCACCAATGCCATCAATGTCATTGCCTGGATCAGCGTGCTGGCTATTGCTGTGGGCACCGCAGCACTGATCGTGGTATTGAGCGTGTTCAATGGTTTTGAAGGCCTGGTAAAGAACCTGTATGGTGATTTTTATTCAGACATCCGCATTGCACCGGCAAAAGGCAAGTTTTTCCGTGTCACACCGCAAACCCTGCAGCAGATACAGGCTACTGCCGGTGTAGCGCAGTTAAGCCGGGTGGTAGAAGAAAAGGCGATGCTGATGAATGGCGAAGACAATCAAACCATTGTTTTTTTGAAGGGGGTAGATGAACATTATGAGCAGGTGAACCGGCTGCATAACCATATTTCACGAGGCAAATATGAAACAGGCACCACCGATACACCGTCGGTGGTAATGGGGGTAGGGGTTGAAAACGCAGCCCGTGTAGATCCCGAATCACCGCTTTCTTCCAGCCTCACCATTTACCTGCCCAACCGGCAAGGCACCTCTCTTTCTATTGAAGAGAACATGCTGTCGGCCAATGTGCATGTTGCCGGCTCGTTTATGGTGCAGCAGGAGTTTGACAATAAATATGCTTTTACCAACCTGGGTTTTATGCAGTATATGCTGTACCTGAAACCCGATGAATACAGCAGCATTGAACTGTCTGTTACAGACGGCAGGAAAATAAAAGAGATCAAACAGGTATTGCAACGTGAGCTGGGAGATGCTTTTGTGGTGAAAACCCGGCTGGAACAGAACCAGAGCTTATTCACCGTGATGCAGGTGGAAAAATGGGTCATTTATGGTATCCTGTCGCTGATATTACTGGTGGCTTCATTTAATATGGTTGGAGCTCTAACCATGCTGGTGCTGGAAAAGCAAAAAGATATTGCCGTGCTCAAAGCCATGGGGGCCAATGATCAAACGATCCAGGGTATTTTTCTCAATGAAGGTTTTGTGCTGGCAGGAGTAGGGGGGGCATTGGGTATGCTGCTCGCTTTTATTATTTGTTTTCTCCAGTGGAAATTCAAGCTGGTAAAACTGGAAGGCGGCACATTTATCATTGACTATTATCCCGTAAAAATGATGCCAGCCGATTTTGTACTGGTATCCATCACCATCGTATTCATTGCCGTTCTGGCCGCGATCATCCCCGCCAAACGCGCCGTAACACAACTGTACAGCCTGAAAAGCTGATAACTCAAGTTGCCAGTTATGGCGGCGAGCTGATAGCGATGCGCTGCGAGACAGCATCTCGCAGAACACGCGGAAAACGCAGAAAGGATGATCGTTTTCAGGATGGCCTCACAAAACAATTTATTCTATTAAACAGTACATGCTGCCTCATGGCTTGCAGCTATAAATACATGGATTATCCCGCAATTTGGGTTAATAGCATTGGGCCACAAGGAGTTCATTTCGCGGAACACGCAAAAAATGCAGAAAAGGAAGATGTTTTTCAGGTTGGCCTGGCAAAACAATTTTATTCTATTTAACGATCTATCCTATCCATAGCTGGAAGCTCATGGCTGCAGCTGTAAAAAACTACTGGCTACCCGCGACTTGGATTGATAGCGCAACAAGCCCCTTCGCAATTATAAAATCTAAACTACGAGTAAGAAGTACTAAAACACCCCCCATTTCCCCTACGCCCCCCTCGTACATCCCACATTGTACCTCGTACATTGAAAAGTGTGAACTACGAAGTACGAAGTACAAAAACATCCATTTCCCCTACGCTCCGTCATCGTACTTCCCATTTCGTACTTCGTAATTATAAAGTCTACACTACGAAATACTAAAATACTCCCATTTACACTACGCCCCTCCATCGTACATCGTACCTCGTACATCCAGTTCGCAACTACTAATAATCCCCCAGTGTTTCAGGTAACTGGGCCAGTGCTTTGGCCAGCTGCTCATCATTGGGAGCAATACCATGCCATTCGTGGTGGCCTTCCATGAAGTCCACACCCTTGCCCATCACTGTTTTCATAACAATACCGATAGGCTGACCCTGGCCGGTGAGCGATTTTGCCTGGTCCAGCACGCGGATCACATCATCCACATCATTGCCGTCCATATCCAGCACCTTCCAGCCGAAATCTTCCAGTTTGGCGTGCAGGTTACCAAGATTCAATACCTTATCAGTAGGGCCATCTATCTGCTGGCCATTATGGTCGATGGTAGCAATCAGGTTGTCTACCTTGTGGTGGCCGGCGAACAGGATGGCTTCCCAGTTCTGTCCTTCATCCAGTTCTCCATCACCATGGAGGGAATAAACCAAGTGTGTATCACCATTCATCTTTTTAGCCAGTGCTGCGCCGATGGCTACGCTCATACCCTGGCCCAGTGAACCGCTGGCAACCCTTACGCCCGGTAAATGTTCGTGGGTGGTGGGGTGACCCTGCAGCCTGGAATTGATTTTACGGAAGGTGGCCAGCTCTTTTACATCAAAATAACCCGACCTGGCGAGCACGGAATAAAATACCGGCGAAATATGACCGTTGGAAAGGAAAAAAATATCTTCATTCAACCCATCTAAATGAAAATCAGGGTCGTGATGCATTACTTTAAAATATAATGTGGTCAGAAAATCAGTGCAACCCAGTGAACCACCGGGGTGACCACTTTGAACAGCATGTACCATTCTAACTATATCCCTTCTTACCTGGGAAGCTATTTTTTTAAGCTCTTGACTATCTGCCATAAAATTAGTTTATGGCAAATCTAAGTGATAAGGCGTAGGCAGCAAAATTGCCGGGGAAGATATCTTAACCGGGCGCAGGTATCAACTGCATTTCCGAAACGGCTGAATAAATGAAAATAATTATTTCATAATAAGGTTATTAGGAAAAAACAGTGTATTTTGCGGCGCATTTCCCCCACTTTGTGCATCCGTATTGAGCAAAACACAATTGTATTACTAAAACAATCACTGCATGGAGCAGATCATCATCGGTGGGATTATTGCGTTTCTGACTACCTTCTATGCCATACCTGTTATTATACAGGTTGCGCACGATAAAAAGCTATACGATATTCCTGATGAGCGGAAAATTCATAAAGCACCAATTCCCCGTTTAGGCGGATTGGCAATGTTTGTCGGTTTTATACTGAGCCTGCTGCTTACAGTGATCATAGATAATAAAAGCGGGTTTCAATACTACACAGTCGCTTTCCTGATCATTTTTTTCCTGGGCGCCAAAGACGATCTCATCGTATTATCGCCCATGCGCAAGTTTGTAGGGCAGTTACTGGTGGCCGCTGTACTGGCTTTCAAAGGAAAACTGCTGATCACCAGTATGCATGGTTTCCTGGGTTTACAGGCCCTCGATCCTATGGCCAGCTACCTGCTCACTTTCTTCACCATCATCGTTGTGATCAATGCTTTTAACCTGATAGATGGAATTGACGGCCTGGCCGGCAGTATCGGATTAATATCCTCTATTGTATTTGGCACCTATTTTTTCATCAATGGAGATACCGCACATGCATTGCTGGCATTTACACTCGCAGGCAGCATCGCCGGTTTCCTGATCTACAATTTTCATCCCGCCCGTATTTTTATGGGCGATACGGGTTCGATGCTGCTGGGGCTGGTGAACGCCATCCTGGTGATCCATTTTATTGAAATGGCGCCTGTATACCAGCAATACCCGCTGCATGCATCACCCGCAATCGGGTTCGGCATACTGCTGATACCGCTGATGGATACCCTGCGGGTATTCGGTATCCGTATCCTGCACCGCCGTTCTCCTTTTACACCCGACAGGAATCACCTGCACCATATTTTGCTGGACAAAGGTTTTTCGCATAAAACCATTACCCTTTCTATCGCTTTTGCTTCTATTGCCTGCAGTGCTGTAGCATTTTCAACAGCCAAACTGGGTACCACACTTTCTATCACCGGGCTGATCTGCCTGTTCTTTGCCGGCATTTACCTGCTGAGCGCTATTAAGCCCAAAGCTGCAAGACTGCATGTGGTGAAAGATTCTGACCTGGAACAGCTGTCACCGGAAGAACAGCCTGCCGTTAAACTGGTTTCCCTGTTCAATTTTAAAGAACAGCCGGCTGCCGTGGAGGAAGAATAATAACAGCAATAAAATAACTTTTATAAAGCAACCTGGCGGGTTGCTTTTTTACTTTAAGAAACTTATATAAAAGGGATTTGTTAGTTTTGCCGCCATCAAAATTTACGTATATGTCAGAAGAATTGGATCTGATACTGGATGATGCAGAATCTGCTATGAAAAAAGCGATCAGCCATCTGGAAACAGAACTTGTCAAAATAAGGGCTGGCAAAGCCAATCCGGCTATGCTGGATGGTATTACAGTGGATTATTACGGCTCACCCACTCCCATCAACCAGGTAGCCAATGTCACTGTTCTGGATGCACGTACCATCAGTATTCAACCCTGGGAAAAGAATATGCTGCAGCCCATTGAACGGGCTATCATGATGGCCAATATCGGTATCACTCCACAGAATGATGGGGTACAAATACGGCTGTTTATGCCCCCGCTTACAGAGGAAAGAAGAAGGGAACTGGTAAAAAAAGCCAGCGGGGAAGGCGAGTTTTCCAAAGTGGCCATCCGCAATATCCGAAGGGATGCCATCGAAGGCATTAAAAAATTACAAAAAGATGGTCTCAGTGAAGACACCGCCAAGGATGCAGAGAAAAATGTGCAGGAGCTCACAGACCGCTTTATTACCCTGGTAGATAAACACCTTGCTGCAAAGGAAAAAGAGATGATGGCAGTATAATCAATCCGCGAAAAATTTATTGAATAAAAAAGTCCCGGCTTTGCTAACCGGGACTTTTTTTATAGCTGTGAGCAATGAGCTTACAGTTATGAGTTGGGTTAGCAGTTTATTATCTCCAAACAAATCCTCCTTTAATTCCGCGTTTTCCGCGCATTCCGCGAGCCCCTCATTGCTCACCGCTCATAGCTAACAGCTCAATTAAGAGCGGCAAGCAAATAGCACTGAGCTACAAGAAATTTCTCTCGCTGAACACGCAAAAAACGCAGAAAGGAAAGCGTTTCAGCCCGAAGTTTTTCAGCATTCCGCGTTTTCCGCGCATTCCGCGAGCCACTCAATGCTCGCCACTCATGGCTAACAGCTCAATTCACTGGTTTAAATGGCGCGGTTCTTGTCTATAACCAGGCCAAAAGCATAGCTGCTGATTTATTGCATAAATACTTCCTTATTCATCAGGGAATAATTAATTTTAGAAAAGTGATATAATAGCTATGGGAAAACTCGCAGATATCAGCACCCGGGCTCCTGAAGGTGCAGATAAAGAGAAAATAAAGACCGAAACTGCCGCTATGCTGGAAGAGTTGAATGAGTTGCAAAACCTGTTGTATGCAGAAAGCAGGCACTCAATATTGCTGGTGATACAGGGTATGGATGCCAGCGGAAAAGATGGTGTGGTGAGAAAAGTGCTGAGCAGTATGAACCCCCAGGGTGTAGAGGTTCATTCATTCAAAGTGCCAACTACTGAAGAATTAAGTCATGATTTTCTATGGCGTATCCATCGCCAGGCGCCCGCCAAAGGCGTTATCCAGGTGTTCAACCGCTCGCATTATGAAGATATACTGGTAACCCGTGTGCATAAACTGATAGACGAAGAAACCGCCAAAAAAAGAATGCGGGCCATCAACGATTTTGAATGGCTGCTGCAGGAACACAACAGTACAAGGATACTCAAATTTTATCTCCATATTTCAAAGGAAGAACAGGCCCGCAGGCTACAGGAAAGGCTGGATGATAAAACCAAGCAGTGGAAATACAACGAAAAAGATTTTGAAGAAGCAAAGCTGTGGAAACATTACCGGAAGGCATACGAAGATTGTTTTGCACATTGCAACAAAATACCCTGGACCATTGTTCCTGCTGATCAGAACTGGTATAAAGAATATGTAGTGGCCAAATTGTTGCACCAGACACTGAAAGGATTGAAAATGCGGTATCCGGGGCTTAAAAAATAGTATTCAATCATGTTTTTGTATAAACAACTAAATCAACCATTCCTTCATCAAAACCTACAACTATGAGTTTTATTAAAGAGTTCAGAGAGTTCGCTGTAAAAGGAAATGTAATGGACCTGGCAGTGGGTGTTATCATCGGCGGAGCTTTTGGAAAAATAGTCGATAGCGTGGTTAACGACCTGGTAATGCCGCTTATTTCAGCCGTGATCGGTAAGGCCGATTTCAGTAACATGTATATTGTACTGAAAGGCAATGTGCCACCCGAAACCTCACTGGTCGAAGCAAAAAAAGTAGCCGGTTCGGTTATTTTTGCCTATGGTAATTTCCTCACTGTATTAATTAATTTCTTACTGCTGGCATTGGTCATCTTCCTGATGATAAAAGGGGTGAACAAACTGCGCCGCAAACAGGAAGCTGCACCCGCCGGCCCTTCCAGCACCGACCAGTTATTGATCGAAATCCGCGACGAACTGAAGAAAAGATCCTAAAAACTTATGCAGAAGATATCCATATTCTGCCGCCTTTAACAGGATCTGTCTTCATTTTATTGTGGTAAATGATACATTTGTAATATCCCGGCCTGGCTTAACCGGCCCGGGATATTGCTTTTTTTAGTAAGTAAGAATGATGATATGGCAGTAGCGAATTCACCCAATTACCAGATTAAATTACCCCAGTTCGAAGGCCCTTTCGACCTGTTGCTGTTTTTTATTGAACGGGACGAGCTGGATATTTATAATATACCCATTACCGGTATTATACAGGATTTCCTGAATTATATACACCAGCAGGAAAAACTGAATATAGAGCTGAGCAGCGAGTTTATCCTGTTTGTTTCCACTCTAATGCGGATCAAGGCTAAAATGCTGTTACCCCGCAAAGAGCTGGATGCCCAGGGCAATGAAATTGATCCCCGCCAGGAGCTGGTTGACAAGATCCTGGAATATAAACGGTTTAAGGAAGCTTCTTTGCGCATGGCCGAAATGGAAGCTATCCGCATGCTGATGGTGAAAAGGGGTAACCTGCAGAAAGAATTGTCCCAGCTGGGAGAAGATGCATCCGAAGGCACCGAGATACAAACCGTTACTTTATTCAAACTGATGAAAACGTTTGAAAAAGTAATGCAGCGCCTGCACGATAAGAACAATAAGCCGGTGCATACCGTGGTAAAATACAATTATACCATGGAAGAAAGCCGTGAACACATGATGGGCATGGTACACCGGGAAAAAACCGTCGCTTTCTCTAAAATATTTGAACGGTGTGAAGACCGTATCCATGCCATTTTCCTTTTTTTGTCACTGCTTGAACTGGTTCAGCTGAAATACATGAGCATCATGATAGGCGAAGGCAAAAACAATTTTATCCTGGAATGGAATGAGAACAGGGAAGAGGACCTGCCTTCTGCAGATGATATCATTACACCTGGTCAGCCAGGGACTGCTGATAATGATGAGGCCGGCGCCTCCGGTGAAATACCGTTTGAGTAGATTACCTGATACCAGGTAACCGGCACAGTACCGGAACGGGAAGGGCCTTAATGAAAATTTTTGTAACTTAAGGCACAATCCCTTCCATGGAAAATACAGACCCGCGCATTGATGCATATATGGAAAAGGCTGCTGGTTTTGCCCAACCCATACTGCAGCATTTCCGTAAACTGGTACACAAAGCCTGCCCCGGTGTAACAGAAACCATAAAATGGGGTTTCCCGCATTTTGATTATAAAGGGATCATGTGCAGTATTGCAGCTTTCAAACAGCATTGTGCCATTGTTTTCTGGAGAGCAGCGATGATGAAAGATGCACCTATATTAACTGCTGCAAGAGGCGAAGCAATGGGGCACTTGGGCAGGATCACTTCACTGAAAGATCTTCCAGCTGATAAAACACTGATCGCTTATATTAAAGAAGCCGCATTGCTCAATGAAGCCGGTATTAAAGTACCAGCCAGGAAAGCAGTAGCGCCGGCAAAGGCAAAAACACTCGCTGTTCCCGATGTATTGGCAACAGCACTGGCACAACACAAAGCTGCCAAAAAAGTGTTTGACGCATTCAGTCCTTCCAACAAGAAAGAATACATCAACTGGATCAAGGATGCCAAAACCGATAAAACCCGCGAAGAGCGATTGAAAACAGCAATTGAATGGATCAGTGAGGGCAAAGTAAAAAACTGGAAATACCTGAAGAAATAGCATCGCCATATTTCAGTGCGAAGCCGTCCTCTTTCATTTTTACAGACCAGCTTGGTTATTCATACATCCACAATAAAACAGGCCGGGGGCTGGCATCCAGCCTGGGAATAAGGCGCTTTAAAAAAGCGGTTGATACCATGGCGCAGCCCAGGCTGTTGCAAATGGGCAGTGGGTAAACTTCTTTGTCGGGCACCATATAATAGCTGTGCAGCACAATATTGCGTTCAAAAGCCCTGCTATTGGTACTGTCTAGTCCATACAGCTTGTATGCTGTGCCAAAACTGCCCTTGTATTTATAGCCGATCTTATACCTGCCCTTGGCACTGCAGCCGCAACCGGGCCGGTTAGAAAATGCTGCTTCTGAAGAAAACCTATGGCCACAGGAGCCATGGGCCACCAGTGCAGCTGCAATAAGCGTGTCGGCCTGCAGGTCGTATACAAAAAAACGGTTTTGACCGCTGGGCAAATGCATATCCAGCAAAAAGCAGAAAGAGGTATTGAACTGGTGCTGCCTGCAGTAAGAAAGCGCCTGCCTGGCAACACTGCGTGTACGCATCATGCCTGCTTCAGCCCTGATAGCCGATTGTTTTACACTACCGGCCGAGCCAGTGGCATGATAAAATGCATACACAAACAAAGTGAGGATGGCAGCTGTGCCGCAAAAAAGCAGAAAATTAAAATGCCATTGCTTCCTCATATCAATGGGATGCAATGGCATGTATAAATCCATAAAAAATTATCCGGCTATCATCGTCGATACCCGTATTTTGTTTTTCATCATTTCCCTTACTGCTTCAGCTATTGCCTGGGCATCATAGCCGCATTCGCGGTGCAGTTCTTTGGGGGTGCCATGTTCAACAATACGGTCGGGGATACCCATGATCTTCACTTCGGCATGGTACTGATGTGCCGCCATGAACTCGAGCACTGCACTGCCAAAGCCACCTGTTACGGTACCATCTTCCACAGTGATGATTTTGCTGTACCTGGCAAATACTTCATGCAGCAATGCTTCGTCCAGTGGTTTGGCAAAGCGCATATCATAATGTGCGGGATTGAGCCCTTCCGTTTTCAGTTCACGGATGGCTGCTGTTGCAAAATTACCGGGATGTCCCAGGCTGAGAATGGCTATTTCATCACCATCTTTCAGCTTGCGGCCTTTGCCCACCTGCACTTCTTCAAAAGGTGTTCTCCATTCGGGCATCACCCCTTCGCCCCTGGGATAGCGGATAGCAAAGGGATGTGTATTGGAATCCAGCTGTGCGGTGTACATCAGGTTGCGCAGCTCCTGTTCGTTCATCGGGGCACTGATCACCATATTGGGTATACACCTGAGATAGGCAATATCATACGCACCATGATGCGTGGGGCCGTCTTCACCAACCAGTCCGGCACGGTCGAGGCAAAGCACTACCGGCAGGTTTTGAATAGCGATATCATGCACTACCTGGTCATAAGCCCGCTGGGTAAAGGAGGAATAAATATTACAGAACACCCGCATGCCCTGTGTGGCAAGCCCTGCGCTCAATGTGGCGGCATGCTGCTCGCAGATGCCTACATCAAAAGCACGGTCGGGCATTTTTTCCATCATGAACTTCAGTGAAGAGCCACTGGGCATAGCGGGGGTAATGCCCATGATCTTATCATTTTGCTCAGCCAGTTCAATGATCGTATGACCAAATACATCCTGGTATTTGGGCGGTTGTGGTTTATCGAATGCTTTTTTGTAGATCTCGCCGGTCACTTTATCAAAAAGACCTGGCGCATGCCATTTGGTCTGGTCTTTTTCGGCCTGGGCATAGCCCTTGCCCTTTACCGTAACAATATGCAGCAACTTGGCGCCGGGTATCTTCCGCAGGTCTTTCAGGGTATCTACCAGCTTGGTGATATTATGCCCGTCAATAGGACCGAAATAGCGTATTTTGAGCGATTCAAACAGGTTGCTGCTTTTGCTCACCATACCTTTTACACCGGTTTCCAGCTTACTGGCCATTTCGCGGCTGAAGTTTTTGCCTACGGGCAGTTTACCCAGCAGGTTCCATACATCATCGCGCAGTTTGTTGTAGGTATGTGAAGTGGAGATATCTGTCAGGTATTCTTTCAGTGCGCCCACATTGGGGTCGATGCTCATGCAGTTATCATTCAGGATAATCAGCATATCTGCATCGGCCACACCTGCATGGTTCAGGGCTTCAAACGCCATACCTGCGGTCATGGCACCATCACCGATCACGGCAACAGATTTCCGGTTTTCTTTTTTGTATTTAGCAGCCATTGCCATACCCAGGGCCGCAGAAATAGAAGTGGAAGAATGACCTACGCCGAAGGTATCATATTCGCTTTCTGAGCGCTTCGGAAACCCGCTTAATCCGCCGTATTTGCGGTTGGTGGCAAAATTATCGCGGCGGCCGGTAAGTATTTTATGGCCGTATGCCTGGTGGCCTACGTCCCATACCAGCTGATCGTAAGGGGTATTGTACACATAATGCAATGCCACACTCAGTTCTACCACACCAAGGCTGGCCGCGAAATGGCCGCCATAAACACTTACCACGTCAATAATATACTGCCGTAATTCGTCACAAACCTGATGTAATTGCTCTTTGCTCAGTTTTTTCAAGTCAGCGGGGCTATCGATGGAGCGCAGCAGTGGGCCAGGCGTAATATCCATGAACATTGAATTTATAGTGTAAAAGTACTATTTTCAATCGGTTTGCAGGGCCGCCGGCTAATTAAATAAGTAGTTGACAATCAGTTGTGTTTTATTTGCGTAAAAAAACAAATAGCTTAAATTGCCAGATACACAGATAAAATACCTCTAATCAAAATTATATCCTGAACAAATGGGGTACTCGCTAAATTTGGGCTTAACATGCTGAGGAAAATTTCACCATACTGGTTGTGTCAGATAGGGGGATGGACGTTCTATTGCCTGTTGTATATTTTTTTCTATTATACCATACGCACAAAACCTCAGCCTGTTTTCTGGGAAGAACTGTTGATCCAGATCACGGTAGGCCCCATCGCTTCTCACTGGATGCGCAATTTTATCAAGGCTTTCCATTTGATGAAAGTGCCTTTTACCAGTGCCCGGCAAATCATCCTGCTCTTCCTCACCACGCTTTTATTCGCTTTTCTGAATGCCTTTATCAATGTGAATATTGAAGACCTGCTGGGTATAGACATATACGGCAACAAAGAATATTCACTGTTCAATAAAACCGTGCGTGGTGCCTCCGGTACATTCATGATCCTGTTTATCTGGAACCTTTTTTATTTTATTGCCCATTATATTATGAAAAGCAGGGCTGAACAGATGGATAAAATTCACCTGGAAAGCCTGGTAAAAGAATTGGAGCTGAAGACCATCAAGGCGCATATTAACCCGCATTTCATTTTTAATGCATTGAACAGCATACGTGCACTGGTGGATGAAAACCCTGAAAGGGCCCGTACCGCCATTACCGAGCTAAGCAATATCCTGCGCAGCAGCATGCAGGCAGAAAAACTGGAAACCACTTCGCTGGAACGTGAGCTGAATATTGTACAGGATTACCTGGCACTGGAACATATCCGTTTTGAAGACAGGCTGCGGGTAGAATACGATATTGATGAAGATACGCTTGACCAGCCCGTACCGCCCATGATGCTGCAGACACTGGTGGAAAATGCCATTAAACACGGCATCAGCAAACAGGTAGACGGCGGCAAGATCAAAATTATTTCTGATTTCAGGGAAAACCACCACGAACTGATTGTTCAGAACACTGGTAAAATGAACGGCCATGCCAGTAATGATGGTTTTGGACTGGCCAGCACCAGCAACCGGCTGAAACTGTTGTTTGGTTCAAAAGCCTATTTTGAGATCAAGGATGTAGATGATAATATTGTTGAAGCAAAAGTGATTATGCCCGTACACGGGTTATAACAGGAACACTTGCTCAACAGTGAGCGAAATACCTTTATGTATGCACATAAAATGTTAGATATGCCTATCAAAGCCATTATTGTGGACGATGAACGTCTGGCCAGAAATGAACTGAAGAAATTGTTGCAGGAGCACGGGGAGATCGATGTGATCGATGAAGCTTCCAATGTGGATGAGGGAATAGAGAAAATAGAAACCCAGAATCCTGAATTGATTTTCCTGGATATCCAGATGCCCGGCAAAACCGGGTTCGATCTGCTGGCAGAACTGGAAAAAGCCCCCCGCGTTATTTTTACTACCGCATATGATGAATATGCCCTCAAAGCTTTTGAGGTGAACGCGCTGGACTACCTGCTGAAACCGATAGAACCCAAGCGCCTTGCCGATGCAGTACACAAACTGCAGGACGAAATAAGCAAGGAGAAAGCCGATGAAAATGGCTTTGTTAACCGCGGGCCTTTAACCGATACCGACCAGGTGTTTGTAAAAGACGGCGAACGCTGCTGGTTTGTAAAACTGGGCGAAATAAGGCTGTTTGAAAGCGTAGGCAACTATGCCAAAGTTTTTTTCGGCAACAACAAACCGCTTATCCTGAAATCGCTCAACGCACTGGAAGAACGGTTGGATGACCGCATTTTTTTCCGTGCCAACCGCAAGCACATCATTAATCTCCGCTGGATCGAAAAAATAGAACCTTATTTTAACGGGGGACTTCTACTGGAACTGAAAGGTGGTGAAAAAATAGAAGTCAGCCGCAGGCAAACGGTCAAGTTCAAAGAAATGATGAGCCTGTAGCTTTCAGCACTGGTTGCAGGGAAAAACTTCCCGAAAATTGTTACAGCCATAAACATAAAGAAAATGGGAGGCCGCAGCTTCCATGGCAGGCTTTTGCGCCTGCTTTTCTATTGATTATATTTATTTAAAGAAACGGGTAAATAGCAGTGCCTGTACTGCAGTGTTCTGTCCCGGATCATCTCTTTTTTCAACAGGGTGGGGTAATACAACGCCTGCCACATTAAAAAACAAATACGAACGGATGAAACAATTGATCATCATTGCCGCTTTTATTGCGGGATCCATCTTGTCTTTTGCACAGAATATTGACCGCCTGATCAACAAAGAAGAAGTAGAGAAAATAGAAAAAATACTGTCTGCCGATGATATGCAGGGTCGCAAAGCAGGCACACCCGGTAATGAAAAAGCTGCTGCTTTTATTGCCGGTGAATTTAAAAAAACAGGCTTGCAAACCTGGAATGGCAGCAACAGCTTCCTGCAGCATTTCAGCATGGTACAGCCCAGGCTTATCAGTCAAAGCGGCACACTCGATCAGCAGAACATAGACAGCAAAAATATGATCGTATTTACCTCGCAGCCCGGGCTTACTGTAACTGAGCAATCGGGGTATGAACAGAAAACAATTGCACCGGGTGGTAACCTGTTTGCTTCTATAATGTCGCTGCTCCAGTCTGATAAAAACTATATCGTATGGGTCGATCCTTCTTTCAGCAATATTTTCCCAAGGCTTTCCAGGCTGAAAAGCATGTTGTTTAAATCTGCCGGTAGCGTGATCATGGTTATGACCGATAAAAAGCCTGCTGCTTTCCGGATAGAAGCCCAACACCATATCACCGAACAAAAGCTGATGAATGTGGTGGGAATACTGCCTGGCAAAAGCAGGAAGAACGAATATGTTATTTTCTCCAGCCATTTCGATCACCTGGGTATTGCGGAAAAACCGGAGAACGGCGATTCTGTATACAATGGCGCCAATGATGATGCTGCCGGCACTACCGCTGTGATGATGCTGGCGCGGTATTTCAAAGCGATGGGTAACAATGAGCGCACCCTTATTTTTGCTGCTTTCAATGCTGAAGAGATCGGCGGTTTCGGATCACAGTATTTTTCAAAACAGTTCGATCCTGCCAAAGTGATGGCCATGTTTAATATTGAGATGATCGGTACTGAATCGAAATGGGGCCGTAATTCGGCTTATATCACCGGTTATGAAAAAACAGATATGGGAAAGATCCTGGAGAAAAACCTGGCAGGCTCTGGTTTTACGTTCTATCCCGATCCTTACACACAGGAAGACTTGTTTTACCGTTCAGACAATGCTGCCCTGGCCAGGCTGGGCGTACCTGCGCATACCATCTCCACTTCTAAAATGGATAATGAACCCAACTATCACAAGCTGAGTGATGAAATAGGTACCCTTGATATGGCCAATATGGCCGCAATAATCAAGGCCATCGCCATCAGTTCAGCCTCTATTATCAAAGGTACAGATACGCCATCGAGAGTAAATACGGCAGATTTGAAATAGCATTCGATGTACGGTGTACGATGTGGGATGTACGATGGTTGAAGTGGGAAATACGAAGTACGATATGGATGAATAGCGTAGTTTGTACTCGTACTTCTAACTGGCATATAACAAAACAACCTAAACACATAAAATCCGGAGCCATCAGCGCGATAATACCGTTCTGTTGTCTCCGGATTTTATTTTTTATTAGCAAGCAACCCAAAATATCAAATAATATAAAGTACGAAAAGAATCAATTGATCACTGATCTACACATCACACATCCCCATCACACATCAAATAATACAAACAGTCAATGATGAAGTAAGAAGTACCACTATGCCCCACATCGTACATCCCACATCGTACATTGTACATCATTTCACTGGATCGAGCTGATGAACAGCGTCGCTCATTTCTTTGATCAGGGAGGCATCTTTTTCAATGGCATTGCCTACTACGATAACATCGGCACCTGCCTTGCAGTTACGGTAAGCTTTTTCCGGTTCAGTGATACCTCCGCCGATGATCAGGGGGGATTCAATATGAGAAGCCACTTTCTCGATCATGGTTTCGGTAATGGGACGTTTGGCACCACTGCCGGCATCCATGTAAATCAGTTGCATGCCCAGCATTTCGCCGGCCATGGCGGTACACATGGCAATCTCATTTTTATCGGATGGAATGGGGGAAGCATTGGAAATATAAGAAACAGTGGTAGGCGCACCTCCGTCAATGACCATATAACCGGTGGGCATAATTTCGAGCCCGCTTTTTTTAACGATCGGGGCACTGATAACATGCTGGCCGATAAGCAACTCGGGATTACGGCCCGAGATAAGGGACAGGTATAAAAGTGCGTCGGCATATTTGCTTACCTGCGAGGGCGAGCCGGGAAACAGGATAACAGGAATATCACAGGCCGCTTTCAGTTGCTGAATACACTCATCCAGGTTATTATCAATAACCAGGCTGCCACCTACAAAGAAATAATCCACACCTGCATCAACGGCAAGCGTGATCAGCTGGTCAATTTTGGGAGCATCCACTTTATCGGGGTCGATCAGCACAGTGAAAGACTTCCGCCTTGTTTTTTTTCTTTCCGTAAACTGTTGGTATAAGTTGTGCTTCATGTAATTTAAATGGGTGCTTTTGCAAAAATGCGAAAAAGTTTTTTGTTTAAGGGGGGGATTTTTTTATATAAAACTTCTTTAAATGTAAAAGTCTTTAAAAGTAAGTACACTAAATGGGAACGGATAGATTTTATTAAAGACCATAAACGGCAGGCAATCTGGAACGCGAATTTATACTACTATAATACAAAATTTCAGCCAAATTTCGGGGGGCCTGGCCGTTAAAAATAGTCACACTTGTGCAGAAACTTTCAAAACCAATGTGGGGCTGCAATAGCGTGAAATAACCCTGCATTTTCCACAGTTTGTTGATATTTCAGGCCTTGAGAATTGCAGATAGAAGGATATTTTCGACAACTGCTTCATAGTTTCTTAACATTCGAAAATTAATTTAATTAACCATAAATCAACTGGCTATGGCTAAACAGCAATCTACACAGGGCCTGCAGTTTCAGCGCCGCTTTACCAAAGAGGGGGTGAGCGCTTTCGATCTGTTTGAATATGACTACCGTACCAGTATTATCCGCAACCCCAGTGGGGAAATTGTGTTTGAAATGAACAATGTGGAAGTACCGGCACAGTGGAGCCAGATTGCAACAGATATCCTGGCACAGAAATATTTCCGCAAAGCCGGTGTGCCGCAGGCCGATGGAAGCGTGGGCCGTGAAACCAGTGTTAAACAGGTAGCCCACCGTATGGCCAACTGCTGGAAGGTATGGGGCGAGCGTTATGGTTATTTTGCCTCGGCAAAAGATGCCGAAGTTTTTTACGACGAACTGGTTTACAGCATTTTAAACCAGGCTTGTGTACCCAATAGCCCTCAATGGTTCAATACCGGGCTGCACGAAAGCTATGGCATTACCGGTAAACCGCAGGGGCATTATTATGTAGATCCTGCTGATAGCCAGCTGAAAAAATCCTCCAATGCCTATGAGCGCCCCCAGCCGCATGCCTGCTTTATCCTATCTGTAACAGACGACCTGGTGAATGATGGCGGTATCATGGACCTCTGGGTGCGGGAAGCCCGGATATTCAAATATGGTTCCGGCGTGGGTACCAATTTCTCACAGATCCGCGGTTCAGGCGAAAAACTCAGTGGTGGCGGCACTTCTTCAGGACTGATGAGCTTTCTTAAGATTGGCGACCGTGCGGCCGGCGCTATTAAAAGCGGCGGTACTACCCGCAGGGCGGCTAAAATGGTTTGCCTCGACCTGGACCATCCCGAAATAATGGAATTCATCAACTGGAAAGTAGAGGAAGAGAAAAAAGTAGGCGCCCTGGTGGCTGCCGGGTATGATAATAGCTATGAGGGCGAAGCGTATATGACGGTAGCCGGGCAAAACTCCAATAACTCCATCCGTATCCCCAACGAATTTTTTAAAGTGCTGGAAGAAGATGGTGACTGGGCACTGAAAGCCCGTTTAGATGGTAGAGTGATGAAAAAGATACCCGCCCGTGAAGTATGGAACCAGATCGCCTATGCTGCCTGGCGCTGTGCCGATCCCGGTACCCAGTACGATACCACCATCAACGAATGGCATACCTGTCCGCAGGGAGGCCGTATCAATGCTTCCAACCCCTGTTCAGAATACATGTTCCTGGACAATACTGCCTGTAACCTGGCTTCTGCCAACCTGCGCAAGTTTTACGACGAATCCACCAACACTTTTGATGTGGAAGGGTTTGAGTATACCTGCCGCCTGTGGACGGTAGTGCTGGAAATATCTGTGCTGATGGCCCAGTTTCCTTCAAAAGAAGTGGCCCAGCTTTCGTACGACTACCGGACACTGGGACTGGGCTTTGCCAACCTGGGTTCTGTGCTCATGATCAGCGGTATACCTTACGATAGTGAAGAAGCCCGTGGCATTGCCGGCGCTGTTTCTGCGATCATGACCGGTGTGGCATACAAAACCTCAGCCGAAATGGCCGCCATTCTGGGGCCCTTTGCCAAATACAGGGAAAACAGGGAAGATATGCTGCGGGTAATGCGCAACCACCGCGCAGCCGCCTATGATGCAGCAGATGCTTATGAAGGGCTCAGCGTAAAACCAGTTGGCATCAATGCCAAATACTGCCCTGATTACCTGCTGAAAGCTGCTACCAAGGCCTGGGATGATGCTGTTCAGCTCGGAGAAAAATATGGTTACCGCAATGCGCAAACTACAGTGATCGCCCCTACAGGAACCATCGGCCTGGTGATGGATTGCGATACAACTGGTGTGGAACCTGATTTTGCACTGGTGAAATTTAAAAAACTGAGTGGTGGCGGCTATTTTAAAATCATCAACCAGTCTGTGCCCACTGCGCTGAAAAACCTGGGTTACAGCGAAAAAGAAATTGATGCCATCATAAAATATGCGGTAGGTGCAGCCACATTTGAAGGTGCGCCCTTTATCAACTCCCAGTCACTGAGCGAAAAAGGCTTTATTGCCGAGGAGATCAAAAAACTGAATGAAGCGGCGAAATCTGCTTTTGAAATTGGTTTTGTGTTCAACAAATTTACACTGGGAGAGGCTTGCCTGGAAAGACTGGGCTTTACTGCCGACCAGTACAACGACTGGAATTTCGACCTGCTGGAAGCACTGGGCTTTACAGAAGAGCAAATTGATGCAGCCAATGATTATGTATGCGGAACCATGACTGTTGAAGGGGCGCCGCACCTGAAAACAGCCCATTTACCGGTGTTTGACTGCGCCAATAAATGCGGCAAAAAAGGCGAACGCTATATTCATGCACATGGTCATATACGCATGATGGCGGCTTGCCAGCCATTTCTGAGCGGCGCTATCTCCAAAACCATCAACCTGCCGCATGAGGCCACGGTAGAAGAAATTGCAGATAGTTATATGCTGAGCTGGAAGCTGGGTTTGAAAGCCAATGCCCTGTACCGCGATGGCTCCAAGCTGTCACAGCCGCTTAGCAATAAAGCAGAGAAAAAGAAAAAAACAGAAACGGCAGAAGCAGCTGCAGAAACCGCACAGGGTGAGCCGGCCACACATATTGTAGACCTGAGTAAGTTAACGGTAGACGAGCTGCTGGAAGAAGTGACCAAACGCATGCAGGCCGCACCCGATACCAAACTGAAACGCCAGTTGGCGAGGATCGTGGAAAGAAGAAGCCTGCCGGCCAAACGGCGTGGGTTTACCCAGAAAGCCAAAGTGGGTGGCCAGGTTATTTTCCTGCGCACCGGTGAGTATGGCGATGGTACCCTGGGCGAAATATTCATCGACCTGGCTAAAGAAGGCTCTACCCTGCGCAGCCTGATGAACTGCTTTGCCATTGCCATTTCTGTGGGATTGCAGTTTGGCGTTCCGCTGGAAGAGTTTGTAGAGAAATTCGTGTTCACTAAATTCGAACCGGCGGGTATGGTAGACCACCCGAATATCAAAACCACCACTTCGCTGGTCGATTTTGTTTTCCGCTCACTGGCCTATGAATACCTGGGAAGAACTGACCTGGTACATGTGCTTGACAGGCCGGAGATCAGCAATATGGGCAATGAAGAAGATGATATTACCCCGCTGGAAAAACCAGAACTGAGCAGTGTGCGTGTAACTGCACCTTCATCTGCCAATGTAAGTCCGGCCCCTCAGCCGCATAAAGCGCAGAAAACAGCAGTAAAAACAGAAGTGGGACTGGATGCATTGAATGCCGCAGCCAAAAGCATGCAAAGCGATGCCCCGGCCTGTAATACCTGCGGACATATTACGGTACGCAGCGGTACTTGCTACAAATGCCTCAATTGCGGTAACAGCATGGGATGCAGCTGATTTGAAACCAGGTAATTGATAAATTGTTTACTTATAAATATTCCAACAGCCGTCGCAGACGGCTGTTGGAATTTATGGTTGTTCATTTTTAAATTTTCAAGGCAACACATTCTCAAATTAAGCTACATTTACGGCTTATAGCATATAGCACCCAATAGTCATCATGCAATTAAGTTTTTCGTACGATAAGAAAAAAGTTATTCAGGGATTGCGGTATCATTTTATCACCCGGCCGGAGATAAGGATACTGGTTATTTTAGTAAATGTATTCGCCATTCTTGCCGCCATCTTGTTTTATTTAAAAAAAATACGGCCCGAACCTTTTTTGCTGGGCTCCTGTGTATGGTTGTTTATGATGGCAGCTTTCTGGTATATACTGCCGGTGACGATCTATAAAAAGTCTGCTACTTTCAGGGATCATTTTACGATCCTGTTCAAAGACGATTTTGTAAGGCTGGAAAATGAAAGGGGGCATGTGGATTGGGCCTGGAATAAGTTCACCAACTATTTTGAAAGCCCCAATTTTTTTCATCTTTATTTTTCACCCAAATCTTTCTTCCTGCTGCCAAAAGAAAATATGAATGGTGATTTTGCGCATGAACTGCGCGGGGTATTGGGTAAGAAAATCGTAAAGACAAAATAGGCAAGAACCTTCTCAGATATTTTTTTCCATTGTGAAATGGGGAATGGTGACTTCTTCAAACTCGTCACCGGTTGTATTATAGCCCAGCTTTTCATAAAAGCCGATGGCTGTTTTGCGGGCATGCATCACAATTTTTTTGTAGCCCCTGTCGCGCGCAATATTTTCGGCAAACTGCATCAGCACACGGCCTATGCCCTTGCCTTGTAAACCGCTGAGTACAGCCATCTGGCGTAGGCGCACTGTTTTATTGCCGCAATCAGTTAACAGGCAGCAACCTTCCAGTTTCTCATCTTCAAAACACCCGATCAGGATGTCTTCTTTCTCTTTCTCCAGGTCCTGCGCCGTAAATGTCAATCCCAACGGCTTACGCAAAATCAGGTGCCGAAGATCCACCATTTGCTGGTATTCCTTAGTGCCGTGATCAATGAGTTTTAGTGCCATGGGTATTGCAGTTGGGGCTTCAAGTTAAGTATCATTTTTTAAATATAGTGCAGAAATGCGACCGTATCGTGCAGGTTACCGCAATAAATTGGCAGCCGGTGCCGGATAGCAGGCAGAATGTGGTTTGACGGTGATAAAAAGCTTGTTAATGTGTTTTTTATTTTTTGTTCACTGAACTTGTTCTTTTATTTTTATTGTCTACTAAATTTGTAGACTACAAAACCACCGTATGCATTTCAACATCCTGGCACTGGCTGTTCCCTTTTTTTTATTCTTTATTGGGCTGGAATACTGGCATGGCAAAAAAAAGGGGCTGGATCATTTTCATTTTGCCGAATCCATTGCCAACCTCAATGTGGGTATTGCCGAACGCCTGAGTGATGTTTTTGCAACCGGCCTGTTTTTTTACCTGTTTAAATACATTCATGATCATTATGCCCTTTTTTCTATACGGGCCAACTGGTACACCTGGATACTGCTGTTCTTATTAACCGACCTGGTCTGGTACTGGTATCATCGCCTGGCGCATGAAATCAACCTGTTCTGGGCTGTACATGTGGTGCATCACCAGAGTGAAGACTTTAATTATACAGTATCGGCCCGTATAACCTTATTCCAGGCAGTGGTGAGAAGCCTGTTCTGGTCGGTATTGCCACTGATAGGCTTTCCTGCGGAAATGATCACGGCTTTTTTGTTGATCCATGGGCTGTATCCTTTTTTTATCCACACCCAAACCATCGGTAAACTGGGCTGGCTGGAATATATACTGGTAACCCCCTCGCATCACAGGGTGCATCATTCATCCAATACCGAATACCTGGATAAAAACTATGGAGATGTATTAATTATATGGGATAAACTGTTCGGTACATTTGCGTCAGAGGGTAGCAGCCCCATTCGCTACGGACTTACCAAGCCATTGGGGCATCACAGCTTTTTATGGCAGCATTTTCATTTTTTGCTGGAGCTTGGTTATGCCTGCCTGCAAACCGGTTCCTGGAAAAAAAGATGGTCTATTGTATTTGGCCGGCCTGATGGCCTGGAGGCGGATAATCGCAGCCGGCTGGAGCAGGTTTTTCTTACACAGCCCCCTGTGGGTCAAACTACCAGGGCCCAAAGGCTGTATATTGTATGGCAAACTGGCATTAGTTTGGCATTACTTTTCCTGGTTTGCCTGTTTGAAAAAATGCTGTCAGGAGCCCAGTGTACCATTCTTTCGGCCTTTATTTTAATCAGTTTAATTAATACAGGGGCTATACTGGAACAGAAAAAATGGGTATTTTACCTGGAATATACAAGGCTGGCGGTAGTACTGGCCGGCATTGGTTTGCAGCAAAAGGGGGTATTTACCCTGGGGATAATTATACTCATTTTTGGCGTTGTTACGCTGTATTTCAGGTCTGTACAAAGCTATTATGAACGTTATTTGTTCGGGAGCGCCGATTATATGAAAAATAAACCATGATAAAAAAAATTATTCTTTTTTGCAATGATTCCTAAACGGCTACCCTATTCGGTGAGTGTGAAAACAAAAGTGGAGGAAAAACTTGCTGATTTCTCAAAAATTATATTTTTGCGCCTGTAACAAAAACTTTTTCAAAATGTCAGACATCGCAACAAGAGTTAAGAAGATCATTGTTGACAAATTAGGAGTAGACGAAGCCGAAGTAACCAATGAAGCTTCTTTCACCAACGATCTGGGTGCCGATTCATTGGACACCGTAGAGCTGATCATGGAATTCGAAAAAGAATTCAATATCTCTATCCCTGACGAACAAGCAGAAACCATCACAACAGTTGGGCAGGCTGTCGCTTACCTGGAGGAGCATGCTAAGTAAAGGATAGCCGTTTTCTTTGCGATATTATTCAATCCGCCTTACGGAAGCAGTTTTTGCAGCCGGAGGGCGGATTTATCACTTTCAAAAACCTACCGAGGCTTACCATATTATGCAATTAAAAAGAGTAGTTGTAACTGGCATTGGTGCTTTAACCCCTATTGGAAACAATCTGGAAGAATATTGGAACGGATTAGTTAATGGCACGCCCGGTGCTGACTACATTCAGCAATTTGATTGCACTAAGTTTAAAACAAGGTTTGCCTGCGAGCTGAAAAATTTTGACGCTACACAGTTCCTGGATAAAAAGGAAGCCCGTAAAATTGACCGCTTTACACAGGTGGCCCTGGTAGCCAGCGACCAGGCCATGAAAGATGCCGGAATTGATAAAGCAACAATGAACCCCGATCGCATGGGGGTTATCTTTTCCAGTGGTATCGGGGGGCTGATCACTTTTCAGCAGGAAGTGATGGAATTTGCCAAAGGCGATGGCACTCCCCGTTTTAATCCCTTCTTTATTCCCAAGATGATACTGGATATCGCCGCAGGGCAAATATCCATGCGCCATGGCCTGCGTGGCCCCAACTACGCAGTAGTATCTGCCTGCGCCTCTTCTACCCATGCCGTGATGGATGCTTATAATCTCATTCGCCTGGGTAAGGCCGATATGATGCTGGCAGGTGGTAGTGAAAGCGTGATCAGTGAGGCCGGTGTGGGTGGCTTTAATGCAATGAAAGCATTGAGCGAAAGAAATGATGACCCTAAAACGGCATCGCGCCCGTTCGATAAAGACCGTGATGGCTTTGTAATGGGCGAAGGTGCCGGTATGCTGGTAGTAGAAGAACTGGAACATGCTATTGCCCGCGGTGCCCGTATTTATTGCGAAATAGCCGGTACCGGCGCTACTGCCGATGCACACCATGTTACAGCCCCGCATCCCGAAGGATTGGGTGCTAAAAATGTAATGCTGGCCACCCTGGATGATGCCGGCATGAAACCGGAAGACATTGACTATATCAATGTACATGGTACTTCAACCCCACTCGGCGATATTGCTGAAGTGAAAGCCATCCAGGCTGTATTTGGCGAACATGCCTATAAACTGAACATCAGTTCTACCAAATCCATGACCGGGCACCTGCTGGGTGCTGCGGGTGTTATAGAAGCAATCGCCTGTATCATGAGCGTGGTGCACGATTTGGTTCCTCCCACTATTAACCATTTTACCGATGATCCTGAGCTGGATCCGAAGCTGAACTTTACTTTCTGGAAAGCACAGAAACGTACAGTGAATGCCGCTTTGAGCAACACTTTTGGATTTGGCGGACACAATGCTTCGCTGATAGTAAAAAAATATGTAGCTTGAGTTTGTGCAATTCCTAAAAAAACTTTTCAAGAAGCAGTCCAAGCCTTCCTTTAACAAGCAGCTGAATAACCTGCTGGGTATTAAACCCGGTAACCTTTCTCTTTACCGCACTGCACTGAGCCATCGCTCTGTTAAGGAAGGACCTGAGGAAAACAATGAAAGGCTGGAATACCTGGGCGATGCGGTATTAAGCACCATTGTGGCTGATTATCTTTTTAAACGTTATCCTTATAAAGGCGAGGGGTTTTTAACCGAGATGCGGAGCAAAATGGTGAACCGCCAGCAGCTGAATGATATCGCGCTGAAAATGGGGCTGAAAAAGCTAACCATGTATAACAAGTTCGACAGCTCATTAAAAGGCAGCCAGATATTCGGCAATACCCTTGAAGCACTGGTTGGCGCTGTTTACCTTGACAAAGGTTATAAAAGAACCCATCAATGGGTACTGCAACGCATTGTATTACCACACTTGTTTGTTGACGACCTGGAACTGATCGATATCAACCTGAAAAACAAACTGATTGGCTGGGCCAGTAAAAATGGCAAAAGCCTGGAATTTGAAACAGTGGAAGAAAAAATTGAAAATGGCCGCCGCGTATTTACCATCGCTGCCGTACTCGATGGCGAAATCATGGCTCAGGGTAAAGGCTTTAATAAAAAAGATGCCAGCCAGATAGCCGCCCAACTGGCCATCGAGAAGCTGGGGCTGTAGGTTGGTGATTGGTTGATTAGTTGAATGGTTGAGAGGTTGAATGGTTGATTAGTGTGGAAAATAGGGCATTAAAA
>CBJLMB010000035.1:0-70800 GCA_966424055.1 uncultured Deminuibacter sp.
TGAATCGCGAGTGGTTTAAAGAAGGTATTTCCTGGGTAGTTATGTTGTGTAAAAATACACCGGTAACTGAAAATGAGTTACATGCAATCGCTAGTGGTGAATCGTGAATCGCGAGTGGTTTAAAGAAGGTATTTCCTGGGTAGTTATGTTGTGTAAAAAGACACCGGTAACTGAAAATGAACTACATACAACCGCGAGTGGTGAATGGTGAATCGCCAGTGGTTTAAGAGGGGTTTCCTGGATAGTTGTGTTGTGTAAAAAGACACCGGTAACTGCAAATGAGTTACATGCAATCGCTAGTGGTGAAACGTGAATCGCGAGTGGTTTAAAAAGGAGATTTCCTGGGTAGTTAGATTGTGTAAAAATACACCGGTAACGGAAAATGAGTTACACACAACCGCTAGTGGTGAATCGTGAATCGCGAGTAGTATCAAGAAGACATTTCTTTCTCCACAAACCACTCGCGATTCACGGCGCCTTAGCGCCACTTGCCACTCGCGTATACGGATAGTTGAATAGCCACTGTATTTTAAATATACCCGCCTGTGAAAATAAGACGTTCCTTTCTACATAAACAACTCGCGATTCACCGCGCGTTAGCGCCACTTGCCACTCGCGTATACGGATAGTTGAATAGTCACTGCATTTTAAAACATACCCGCCTGTGAAAACAAGACGTTCCTTTCTACATAAACCACTCGCGATTCACGGCGCCTTAGCGCCACTTACCACTCGCGTATACGATGCTTGAATAGTTACGATGTTTGAAAACATAAGCTGAAAACAAACTACAATCAACCTTCCTCTCGACAAACCACTCGCGTATACATTAATCCGGCAATTCCACCCGGTCGTATTCATTCAGTTTATCCAGCTCCAGTATGGTGGTTTTCCCGTTCTCCGATTCATGGTACATCTGCCGGAACCGGGCGCCATAAACAAATTCATTATAGGTATAAGAAGTACGTTGCAGCACATTGCTTGAAAACACTTCATCAAAACCCTGAACAGTCACATAAATTTCCACATCCGACAACTCCATATCTTCCCGGCTGAATCCCAGTAAAGGGCTTTTATCATCGATGGGATGTACTACTGTCCAGCTCATCATCAGCATATCCACATGTTTCCGCTCCAGCTCAAGATCGTAGAACTTAAACACCTGCTGCCCATTCTCTGTAACGGTCAGACCCAGGTTCACTTTGATATTGGCATTGCTGATATGATGGTTGTTTTTATAGGCCGCTACCCGGAACATCAATGCGGTACGGCCCTGAAAAGGACTGATCAGCGCGTTTTCACTAAAGGCCAGGTAGGCCCGCGGTTTGGAGAAGCGGCCATAAATTAAACCGGTAGCGATGGCAAAAGACAAAAAGCCCGACATCGATTCGATGGAAGAAACGATATTGGCCAGGTCGCCAACCGGGTTAACACGGCCATAACCAACAGTGGTGAATGTTTCTGTGCTGAAATAAAACATCTCTCTTATTTTACCCCAGGCAGTGCTTGCAATCATCCCCTGCAATTCGCCAGGGCCGATAAACAGGTATATCACCGTAAAAAATATATTGATCAGGAAATAAAAAGCCAGCATGATCAGTATAAATTTCCACCGGGGCACGGTGAGCATGTAATAAAAGATGCTGGTGCGCTTCCATAATGACAGGCCTTCTTTCTCCAGGTTAAAAGAGCCGTCTTTATTGATAAACCGGCCGCCCACATTGGCTGCATTCACACCAAAACCCGTATCGGGATTGTGTTTTGAAAATGGATTGATGTTCTTAAAAAAAGGCATATGATGGATTACTATTACAAATATCCGATTTCAACAGCATAAAAAACAATGCACGCAACAACAGATGAAAAACCTGCATGGCAGGGCATTTTTACATCCCGTACAATACATTTTATGTTTATTTTTAAGCTTCCGCTTTAATTGCAGCCCATGTCGTATCTACGTTTTCTCTTTCTTTTGTTGCTTGCCGGTACGGTAAAAGCACAGGACAGCCTGTATTACCTGTTTATTGGCACTTATACATCCGGTAAAAGTGAAGGCATTTATGTTTACCGTTTTAACAACCATACCGGCACAGCAGAAAGGGTGAGCAGCATAGCAGCTTTAAACCCCTCCTATCTCGCGCTTGCCGGTAAGGGCACTTATGTTTATGCTGTTAACCAGAATGGCGAAAACAATGCGGGAGAGCTCAGCGCTTTTTCTTTCGATAAAGCAAGCGGGCAATTACATTTCATCAATAAGCAGCCCACACATGGTGACCGCCCTTGTTATGTAAGCGTGGATGCAGCGCAGCAATGGGCCATTGTGGCCAATTATGCCAGCGGCAACCTGACCAGTTTTCCCATCCGCAGCAATGGGGCACTGGATACCGCCTCGCAGCTGATCATTCACAATGGCAAAGGTTTCAACCTGAAAAGGCAGGAAAGGCCACATATACATACAGCTGTTTTTTCACCCGACGGGCATTACCTGCTCTCCACCGACCTAGGTTTGGATGAGATCAATATACACCATTTTTCTCCTGGCAACAGGCAGCCGCTCATGGCCATTAATGCAGTAAAAACAACACCCGGCAGCGGCCCCAGGCATATGGCCTTTCATCCCAATAAAAAATGGCTGTATGTGATAGAAGAACTGTCTGGTTTTATTTCTGCATATGAATACAACAGCGGCGATCTTTTCCTGTTAGAACATATCGATGCTTACCCGCCGGGTTATACCGGGGAAAGAGGTGGGGCCGATATCCATATTTCGCCCGATGGCAAATTCCTGTATGCATCCAACCGCTTTGAGGCCAATGACCTGGCCATATTTGCCATACAGCCCAGAAGCGGCCGGCTGAAGCTGGCAGGCCACCAGTCTGTACTGGGTAAAACACCACGCAATTTCATGATCGACCCTACGGGCAATTATGTACTTGTGGCCAACCAGGACACTGATAATGTGGTTATATTCAAACGCGATACCCAAACAGGCCTGCTAACGGCCGGGCAACAGCTGGATATACCCAACCCTGTTTGTCTTAAGATGACCCCTGTTCATTAAATAGCCGTTGCAGGTTTACTGCCTTTTTTTTCGAGCAGCCACATACCCACAAACAGGCAGGCACAGATAGAACTGATCAACCACCAGAGATTGCGGAACCCTGCATGAGTGGCCACCTGCGAACCAACAGCCGGTGCAATGATCTGTGCAGAAGACCAGGACATGGTATACAAAGCCGCATAGCTGCCCCTGTTATGCGCCCGGGTACGCATGATCCAATAACTGTTCATAAATGGCAGGCAAAGAATTTCACCCAGGGTGATCATAGCAGTTGTACCCAGCACCGTGGCAAAATGATGCGGAAGGGCGTTCAGCAAAATATAGGCTGTACCTATCAACACAATGCCTATCCTTATGAAATACAAATGCGGTTTCCTGCCTTCGAGGTAATAAACAAGGATCATTTCCACTGTTGCGATGATCAGCCCGTTTTCTGCCATCAGCATACCGATCTGTTGTTCAGTGATCTTCCATTCGGTTTTTAAAAACACCGGCTGCATCCCGAACAGCTGCAGAAAACAGGTAGCAAATATGGTCATCAGTATGATGAATGCCAGGTAAGTACCATCCCTGTAAGGAGAATACCCGCGGTTTTGCTGTATATCGGCTTTGGTTTGCCTGGTATGCGGTACGCGCGGCAGCAAACGCAGCAACAAACAGGCGGCCAGTATATTGGTAGCACCATCTACCCAGAACAACAGGTGATAATTATGGCCGGCCAGAAATCCGCCCAATGCACCGCCCAATGACCAGCCCAGGTTCACTGCAAAGCGGTTAAGCGAATACGACCGGGTTCTGTTTTCAGGTGTGCTATAGTACGCCACCGCAGTAGAGTTGGCAGGACGGAACGATTCATTGCACATACTCAATATAAATGCCCCCACGCACAGTGAAGGGAATGTGTGCAAAAAACCAAATCCCATAAACAATAAGCCCCCTAAAAATAAAGCACCGATCTGCACAGGGTAGAAACCGGTTATATCCGTAATACGGCCACCCAGCAATGCGCCAATAATAGATCCTGTACCAAACAACGCCATAATAATGCCGGCCTGTGTTAATGAAAAATGCAATCGCTGTGTAGCATAGATGGTCATAAAAGGAACGACCATGGTACCGCTGCGGTTAATCAGCATTACCAGTGCCAGGTACCAGGTGGAAGAAGACAATCCACTAAACGCTTTTTTATACAAATGATATGGTGCAGCTAATATCAACATCTGATCAGGTACCGGAATACAGCTTTTTCGTATGCAGGAAGCCGGGCTAAGTTGCCGCTATTGCCTGCAGCTGTTTTGGTTTCCGGGAGGTTTTAAATGGCAACTTAATTGGAAATATTGATTCAAATTAGTTTTTTCACAAATATTCTATGTACGGCAGCTGAGCTGTTTCACCTGTTACATAAGTGGTCGAACGGCATATGCAGCACTGCGCTGTTTAAAAGCTTATTTTTGCCTAAAAAGTTATATGGGTATTGCAGACAAGCTATTTCAAGTTAAGTCAGAAAAAGCAGCGGCCAATTTAAAAGCAGGAGAAGCATTCCTGGCAACCAATAAAGAAAGAACAGGTGTTATCAGTTTACCAAGCGGTCTACAATACGAAATACTCACTGAAGGGGTAGGCAGTAAACCACAGGCACATCAAACCGTTACCTGTCATTATCATGGCACACTGATCGATGGTACTGTATTCGACAGTTCAGTACAGCGCGGCACACCAGCCAGTTTTCCACTGAACCGGGTGATCAAAGGCTGGACAGAAGGATTGCAGCTGATGACAGTGGGTAGCAAATGGCGTTTTTTTATTCCGCCACACTTGGGTTATGGCGACAGGCAGGTGAGTGCAACAATAGGCCCCAATAGCACATTGATCTTTGAAGTAGAGCTGCTGGGTATCAGTTAAACAATTCATGTATCCTTTTTCCGTAGGCAGCAGGAAGACTGCTGCCTACTTTTTTAAGGGATGGGTACGGGCAGTTTATTCTTTGCCCTTCTCCCCTTCAAAGCAATCTGTTTTGTGCTTGAACAACACATTGAACGTAGTAAGTGAACCATAAATACGGGTGATATACTGTTGCAGGTTAATTTTATCTTCATCTGTCAGCTTATCATGCGCATTGATACGCTGCTCCATCACACGAAGCCGGTCGCGCAGCATCACAATCTTATGAAAGAACACCTCAATGGGTATTTCCTTTTCTTTCAGTGTATCATCACCCGGCCGCAGTATCATCAGGCCGTTTTTCCATTTTTCACCAAGCGGAACGATTTCTGTGATATCACTCCATTCACGCAGTATTTTAATCAATGCATCTTCTGCTTCGCTGAAGCTTACATTGTATTCCGGTTCTATACGCTCGATCACTTCCAGGTTTTCCTCTTTCGATACAGCGCGTATTCCCTGATCGATAAAAGCGATATCATAATTCCTTTTATTCAGGCAGATCACCACTCCTTTTCCAAAAGAAGGATGCTGCACACGTGAGCCGATACCCAGTAATTCCATATAAGCAGTATTTTAAAGTATTAATGCCGGCAATGGTGTTTCACACCTATTGCAGTTCGCTCAGCTCCAGCCAGCGCATTTCTTTCCATTCCAGTTCCTGGGTAATTTCCCCGATCCTTTTGGTGATCAGTGTAAGCTGGTCGTAGGGCAATGTGGTATTGCTCAATTGTTCTTCCAGCTGCCTGCGTTCGGTTTCCAGGCCCGGTATCTCTTTTTCCAGCTGCTCGAATTCGCGTTTTTCTTTGTAAGATAATTTTCTTTTCGGCTCACTGGTTGCCGCAACAGCTGCCGCCACGGTTTCCTCTGCCGGTTTGCGTACCGGCGCTTCGGCTGTTTGTTTTTCCTTCAGCCACAGGCGGTATTGGGAATAATTGCCGGGAAAATCACGCACTTCACCATCGCCTTCAAAAACAAACAGATGATCAACCAGCCTGTCCATAAAATACCGGTCATGTGATACAATAAGCACACAGCCCTGGTATTCGCTGAGAAAATTTTCCAGCACCGCCAGTGTAGGCAGGTCAAGATCATTCGTAGGCTCGTCCAGTATCAGGAAATTGGGATTACGGAACAGGATGGTAAGCAGCTGCAGGCGTTTTTTTTCGCCGCCACTCAGTGAAGTAAGATAAGTGTATTGCTTATCGGGTGGAAAAAGGAACAGTTCCAGGAACTGCGCTGCGCTCAGGCTGCCGCCTTTGGCCAGGGGAAAACTTTCAGCAAAGGTTTTTACATACTCAATCACCCGCATATTGTCTTTAATCTCGAGACCCTGTTGTGAAAAATTGCCGAACACCACTGTATCGCCGATATTGATCTTACCACTGTCTGCGGGTTCCAGCTGTTGCAGCACATTGAGAAAAGTAGATTTACCAACCCCATTCTTGCCGATAACCCCTATCCTTTCCCCCTTACTGAATGTATAGTCAAAGCCTTTCAGCAATTGCTTATCGCCATAGCTTTTGTACACCTTTTTCATCTCGATGATCTTACCGCCCAGGCGGCTCATTTTCACCTGCAGCTGCAGTTGCGCATCCTCAATACGTTGTTTGGCGCGGGCTTCCACTTCATAAAAATTATCCTGGCGGCTTTTGCTTTTGGTGGTGCGTGCCTTGGGTTGCTTGCGCATCCATTCCAGCTCCTTGCGGTATTCATTCCGGGCCTTATCAATACTGGCCTGTTCGCTTTCCAGCCGCGCAGCTTTCTTTTCCATGTAATTTTCATAGTCACCGCGGTACACATACATATTTTCCCTTTCCAGCTCCCATATTTCTTCGCAAACAGCGTCCAGGAAATAGCGGTCGTGCGTTACCAGCAGCAGCGTTACATTTTCCTGGTTGAGATAATGCTCCAGCCATTCGATCATTTCCACGTCGAGGTGGTTGGTAGGCTCGTCCATCATCAGCAGTGTATGCTTATGATCAAAGCCGATATCGATCAGTGTTTTAGCCAGGGCTACCCTTTTACGCTGGCCACCGCTTAACTGGCTTACAGCAGTGCCGAGGTGATGGATATTGAGCCGGCCCAGTATCTGTTTCACCTTAGCCTCAAAATCCCAGGCACCGGCCTCATCCATATGGGTGATGGCATCTGCAAGTGCATGGCCATCGCCGCTTTCCGTAGCTGATTCATATTGCTTGATCACCTGCATAATGGGATGCGCCAGGTGAAAAATATTTTCCAGTACCGACCGGTTTTCTTCAAACTGCGGGTCCTGTTCAAACAGGGCTACCGTAACATCCTTATTGATCCAGAGCTTGCCTTCATCTGCCGTTTCCCTGCCTGTGAGTATACGCAGCAATGTGCTTTTACCCACACCATTGCGGGCGATCAGTGCAATTTTATCTCCCTCATTGATGTGAAAAGAAATATTCCTGAACAGGGGCGATACGCCGAAACTCTTGGTTAATCCTTCTGCTGAAACATAATGCATGCCGCAAAGATAGCACACTTACCAATGGCGGGATCATTAATGTGCTTTGCAACAGAGCAGGTGTTATGCCTGTACCGGCACTTTCACAGCCTGCCTTGCCAGCAGCTTCCACTGCCCGTGCTGTTTTACCCAAACCAGCAGTATGTCAAGTTTTACTGTGCCTGGTTTACCACTGTCATTGGTTTGTGCGGAGAGGGTATGCCTGACAATAGCTGTATTGCCCACCACCTTAACAGATTGGTTGGTGAGGTCGATGCGCACAAAATCCGATTCACCGCTTACCAGTGCAGCTATAAAAGCTGTCTGATCCTGCACTTTCCCGCTGGAATGGCCATAACTCAGCTCCGGTACTGTAATACCGGCCAGTGTGGTTTTATCTGCATCAACCATTGCCTTACGCAGGGTTTCCACTGCAGCAGCCACCTCTTTTTCGTCTTTTGTTTGTGCCATGACAGCAGTTGCCAGTGATAAGCAGAATATACCGGAAAGCAATACCTTTTTCATATTTCAGCGTTTAATTGGTTAATCGGGCAATGAAAATAGAGAAAAAAAAGAAACCGGCAGGAAGCAGTGGTGCATTTACAGCAGCCTTATAATTATTCAAAAAATATGCGCACTGTCTGGTAAAACCATTTGTTTTGCATGGGTGCATTTTGCTGGTGCATGGTTTCTGAATACCCCTGTAAACCAAACAGCCCGGCCATATTGCCTTTATTGATCGCGATCTCGAGGTAGTCGGCAGAATTAAACCAGGCCAGCTTTTCGCCCGGTGAAGCATCGGCATAATTGCTGCTTAGTGTGTCAATGATTTCATTGCGGGTGAAAACGATCTTGAATTTGCGGCCACGCCGCTGCTCTTCAAATTCGGCGCGGGTGATATTAACGACAACGTTTTCAAAATTATCAATGAAAATGATCTGTCCCTCCATCCAGTCGGGACCGATGGTAGAGCGCAGCGGGTATTTTTCTTCAATATTATCAATAACAGTGCCCACCTCCTCCAGTGCTGCCCCGCGGCCCAGCCGGTGCAGTGCTGCTGCCAGCGGACGGGTACAATGCAATACACCCAGGTTACCCTGGGCCGGTATAGGCACAGCCACCAGTTGTGCAGGCTTATGACCGGTGATCATGGTAAGCACGCCATTGTCGGGACAGGCGATCCACTGGTCGTTGTGCGCAGCAATCAGCATATGAAGGGGCATAGATTCAAACAGGTTCACCAGTACCAGATGGGTACTGCCTGCAGGAAAATGCTTAAAGGCATTGCCGCATACATAAGCAGCCTGCAGGTAATTGAAGGGAGATAAAGTATGGGAGATATCTGCAATATTCCATAAAGGATCAACTGATAACAGTTGTCCCTTTATGGCGCCTACTATATAATCATTCTGGCCAATATCTGTTGTAAGAGTTAGTACAGGCATCTATAAAAACGAGCAAAGATGGTATATTTATTTAACCAGTTCACCGTTTTTATAATAGAATTTTCTAACCAGCTTATCGGCAAGTGCGGGGAAAAAGCGGTTCATGAACACAGCCTGGCGGCCTGTTCCGGTGAGTACCATGGTGCGCCTGCGCTTTTCAATGGCGTTGACAATATGTACTGCACAGTCTTCGGCACTCATCATTTTACCTTCATCCATCAGCGATTCGGCCTGTGGCAGTGCATCTTTATTCAATGCCACATTACGGATATTGGAAGCCGTAAAACCGGGGCAAACCCACATCACATTCACGCCCCTGTCCATCAGCTCGGTGCGCAATGCTTCCAGCCATCCATTCACGGCAAATTTAGAGGCTGAGTAGCCGCTGCGGCCCGGTAGTCCGCGGTAACCGGCCACAGAAGAAACCCCTACAATGGTGCCTTTTTGAGCAATGATATAAGGCAGGGCGAACTTGGTACAGTAAACAGTACCCCAGAAATTGATATCCATCACCCGCCGGAGCGTATCCAGTTCGGCCTCTTCAAACAGGGCACGCATAGAGATGCCGGCATTGTTTATGAGGATATCAACCGTACCATAGGTTTTTACCACTTCTTTTATAAACATTTCGCAATCATGCTCATTGCTTACATCAGCTGTATGCGCTATGAAAGATTTGCCCGAATAGAGCTTCTGCAACTGGTATAGTTTATCAAAATTGCGGCCACAGGTTGCCACTTTGGCGCCGCTTTGCAAAAAAATATCGACCAATGCCCTTCCGATACCTTCAGATCCGCCCGTAATAATCACCACCTTATTTGTAAAATCTCCCATAGTGAATAATTGTGAAACAAAAATAGCTACTTCGGCGCGCAGAGCAGTTGGGTTGGGAAAGAGATTTTTTAAAATTTTTTTCGCTAAAAATTTGGAGCATAACTCATTATTCCTACCTTTGCACTCCCAAAATGACAGAGGCAACCTGCCGCTATTCATTATCAAGGGAATGATTCCGTAGCTCAGTTGGTAGAGCAATACACTTTTAATGTATGGGTCCTGGGTTCGAGTCCCAGCGGGATCACAAAATAGCGTCTCAATGACGCTATTTTTGTTTCAAAGGGATAGCGCTTCTGTTTGAAGACATATTTTGGGGGCTGAAAATCAATTCTCCATTGCTTACGCAAAAGCAAAAATGCAAAGCTTTGACAACATCAGCACTGGTCTCATTACTCACCCAGAATATTTATTCATGCAATATTTCAAATTCCAAACTATGTTTCGGGCGCGCCCATTCTTTTTTTGCACCATCAACCGCACTTTGCACACATACATTTCCGCAGTTCTTCCAAAATAATCTATCACCAAATTCTAAATAAAGGGATGCCCTGTAACAAGACAGCCTTCAAAATTTATATAAAAACTGATTTACGAAAACAATGCTTTCTTTAATGCCAAAGCACCTTGCTGCGAAGAAAATTTAACGGCTTCAATGTGGTCAAGTGGATTTAATAAACCATAATCATGGATAAAACCGTTGTATGTCTCAATCGTGGTAGGAACTCCAGCTTCGTCCAATTTACGGGCATAAGCCAAACCTTCATCAAAAAGAATATCGTTTTCTGCCAATTGTACCAATGCCGGCGGAAGTCCTTTCAGTTCTTCCAATGTGGCATTAAACGGTGTTGCGTAATATTCTTTTCGTTTTTCGGCATCGGGTAAATAGTTGTCCCACATCCATTTCATCAGTGAGGCTGTTAAAAATCTGCCATCTGCATACTTCTGCCAAGAGCCACGGGTAAAATCCGCATCGGTTACAGGCCATAAAAGCAACTGGAATTTTATTTTTGGGCCACCTTTATCTTTCGCCATCAAACAAAGTACGGCAGTCATATTTCCGCCTACACTGTTTCCTGCTGCGGCTAAGTTTTTACCATCAACGCCAATTTCAGCACCGTTTTCAGCCACCCATTTTGTTGCGGCATAAATCTGGTTGATAGCTACCGGATATTTTGCTTCAGGTGATGGTGTATAATCTGTAAAAACAGCAGCGGCTCCGCTGTTTACTACCAAATCTCTTACCAGTCTTCTGTGGGTTGGGTAATCGCCCAATATCCAGCCGCCACCGTGGGTGAACATAAAAACAGGGAGGTTTTCAGAAGCTGCATTTGCAGGTTTTACAATGTGGATGTTTACTGTGATACCGTCCTGGGTAATTTCTCTTTCTGTTTCCACAATGTCTGAAAAATCGAACGTTACTGACTTTTGCGCATCAACCAACACCTGTCTTGCATCCTCTGGCGTCATTGTTTCTAATGGCTTACCTCCACTGTTGTTGAGTGCATTTAGAAATTCTCTGATTTGTCTTAAAATTTGCGGGTCTTTTTCCGCTGGTAAGAACTGTGCCATTGTGTAAATTTTAAATTGTTAATAATGATTTGCATTTTATGTAATATGCGTCTATCTATTTCTCTAATTCTTTTACAACCACTTTTGCCATCTCTTTAGAACTGAAAGGATTTTGCCCTGTTATTAAATTCCCATCCACCACTACTTTTGAAGTCATTGGGATAAATGCCTTATCATAAATTACACCTCTTTCTTTTAAAGATGCTTCCAAATTAAAAGGAACTTCTCTTTTTCTGCGGGCAATACTTTCTTCAAACCAATCAAAACCCGTTAGCTTTTTTCCTTTGATTAAATAAGTTCCATCAGACAATTTCACATTTAATAATCCACCTACGCCGTGGCAAATAGCTGCCACCATTTTTCCGCTTTCATATTGACGGCTAATGATGGATTGCAAAGTGCTATCTTCCGGGAAGTCATACATCGTCGCGTGTCCGCCAGCCAGGTATACACAATCGAAACTTTCGTCCTGCAGTTCAGAAAGGCTTTTAGAATGGTTTAACTCATCCATAAAGCCTGGGCTTTCGTAATAGTCTTTTGAAATTTTGTCCAATACCAAAGGTTTCAGACTTTCTGGGTCTAGGGGAACGGTTCTACCTTTCGGACTTGCTATGGTGATATTCCAGCCTTTTTCTTTGGCTGCGTGGTAAATATGTGTCAGCTCGCCAAGCCATAAGCCCGTTTTCAGTTTACCGCTTTTGTACATTCCTACGTTGGTTACTATTAACAGGAGTTTTTTCATTTTTAGGGAATTTGGTATTGATGAGCAACAAAATTCGTTCTAAAAAATAAGGCACCTGTAACACAATCACGGGAGTTTGTAACGGTATCTCTGAAAATGAGCATTAGTTCCTGATATACACTTTCTCCAATGGCACCCTGCAACGTTCCTCCCAATGGACTTCTCACGGTCATATACCCGCACAGAACAGGGGGCAAGCAAGTGTTTTTACTAATTCATCAATCTTGTTCTTAGATGTTAATTAAACGATGCCCTGAAATCTAAAGGAGACACAGTAGTTCTGCTTTTGAACAGACGGTGAAAGGATTGCGGATGCTCAAACCCCAGCTCGCAGGCAATTTCTGAAACGGATTTATTCGTTGTAGAAAGCAGTTCTTTTGCTTTTTCTATTACCCTGTTTTGTATATGCTGTTGTGTAGTTTGGCCGGTCTGTACCCTGAGCATATCACTCAAATAATTGGGGCTTAAATGCAATTCTCCTGCTACATACTGGACAGTAGGAATGCCTTTTGTCAATAATTGTTCACTTTTAAAATAATCATCCAGCAGCGTTTCCAATTTAACGAGCAAATCGTTATTGGCTTTTTTCCTTGTCAAAAACTGCCGATTGTAAAAACGGTCGCAATACTTCAAGAGCAAATCAATATTAGATACCAGTAAATCCTGCGTAAAAGCATCCATATTAGCATCTATTTCACGGGACACGTTTTCTATAATGTCCATCACCGACTTTTCTTCTTTTTCTGAAAGAAACAGGGCTTCGTTGGTAGCATAAGAAAAATAGCCGTATTCTCTTATGGCTGCGGCCAATGGATAGCTTTGCAGAAAGTCGGGATGAACGACCAATACAAAACCTTTTACCCGTTCAGCAATACGTCCTCGAACTGCAACACCTGGTGGGGGGCGATGAAGTACATGATCCCCTCATCAAAATCATAATATTGTTGCCCGTATTTGCATTTTCCGCCAGCACAGTCTTTCTTTATGGCAACCACATAGAAATTCGTGGTTATCGCACTTAAGATGGTGTCCGGCTCCAGCTTCACTTCATCAAAATTGAATACACTGATCAGCGGATTGGATGGTTTACCTAATCCCAGGAACTGATGTAGCGCACTGATAGATGAAACTTTTGAAGGAGCTTTCATTTGCTGGTTTTCAGATTTATACATTGCTAATTTACCGATTTTATTGTTGTACTGCTGCTTGATCGTCCTTAATTTGCTCCACCCCCTGTTTATAGGATGTTACCTTAAATTCAGGGAAACGTTTTCTGAACTTGGTGTCGTCAAACACATTGTCGTGTTCATATCTCGGCAATAGTTCCAGCAGTTCTTTCACCCCCTTATTAAATCTTGCCCCTATTTTAAAGACGAATTTTGGAACAATGGAATATTTCAGTTCTTTACCATAAATATCAGTAGCCAATGCAATAAATTGCTTGTATGTTGGGTGACTTTCATCAACAGGCAAATGCCAGGCCTGTCCGAAAGCATCGGGCGTATTACCGATTAGAGCGGTAGCACGGCTTGCATCAGGTGTCCATATCAGGCTGCGTTTTTTGCGGTCGCTTAACGGCACTTTCAGTTTTTTATCTTCTTTAATATTATTGAAGATCAGCGTGCTGGTAATGCTCTGTGTTTTTCCGGGACCATAAAATTCAGGCGCACGGCAAATCACAGCTTCCAACCCACCAGACTGCATCTCTTTCAAAATCATTTCCGCCATTTCACGGCGAACTTTTCCCTTTCTGCCGATTGGGTCAAAAACAGTATCTTCCGTAAGCACCCTGTCGTCCTGCGGATACATATACGTGTTGTCAAAGAACACCAGTTTGGCGCCGTTGATTTTGCAGGCTTCAATTACGTTTCTTATAATAAGCGGAAACTGCTGCTCCCATAAATCTGAGCTGATAGGTAAGCCTAAAGTGAAATAGACAATCCCGCTACCCTTTACGGCTTCAATGGCTTTTTCACGGATAGATAAATCTGCTGGAAAAACCTCATCTGTATCATTTACCTTTTTAGCTTCGCGGCTCACAATCCTGATGTCGGAAGTAAAATTTCTTTTCAACTCTCTTGCCAATTCTTCGCCTATTTGTCCGTTAGCTCCTAATATCGTTTGCATATCTTCTGCAGCTTTTAAATTATAATACAAAGTTCAACAACCCGCCTGAGCGCAGGGTAGCTGAATTAACGAAAGTTGTAACATAATCTCTGTTACATCACCCGTTTCGACCACTTCATTTTCTTATCCGTGCAGGTGGATATTTCCAGTCAGGCTCACCCCAGGTTGTTGTTTCAATAACTGACTTTTGGTGAAAAATGACAGAAACCCATATTCAGCATGACAATTTCTTATTCCCGAATTTTCTATTTCGCCAAAAGGAAGATAATCGCTGGTAATGTGCAGTCATCATAATTGCTAAAGCTGATTACAGGAAAACGGGGCCCTATATTTCTTCCTGCATCACTGCATCATCCCAGCTCACGTTGAAAGGGAAAAAATTAATTAGCCGGATGGGCCCATCGTTGACTGAGAAAGGTCTTGGC
The DNA here is from genome assembly GCA_966424055.1 of uncultured Deminuibacter sp. Lineage (GTDB taxonomy): Bacteria > Bacteroidota > Bacteroidia > Chitinophagales > Chitinophagaceae > Deminuibacter. The sequence continues at coordinate 14,618 of CBJLMB010000035.1, forward strand.
AGCGGGTACGAAATTACCGGCAGCATCTACCAATCCGCTGGGACGCCCCTTGCTATCCACCAGTCCGGATCCGTACGAGAAAAAGAATATAGGCCCCATCGATACGCGCTGATGAAATGCACAAAGCGTATCTACCAGTTCATTCAGTCCCTGAGTTAGTGTCTGGCCTTTTTTGTTGGGAAATGCCTGGGGATTAAGAAAACCAAACTCTGTAACCCAAAGGGGCCGGGTACGACCTAACGCCCAAACGTCCTGCCGCAGAATAGCCATAACACCGGTACCTACGCCGGAAGGGGATGGATAGATATGTGTACCATAACCATCTACCCTGTTAAGATAGTTGACACCATCGACGTCTTCTAACTGAGCAACGAGTTGGGCGGGGTTCAAAATTGGGCCTCCGTGGGCCATGCCAAAGGTAATGACCTTTGCCAGGGGATAAAAGGTGCGTAGTACCTGTGCTCCTGTTTGCAGGAAGTTTCCATACCCGCGGAGCCAGGTCAATGTCTCGGCGGGAGTAAGCGCGCGGCCATCGGGCGCATCAGCGTTGTAGCAATGGTTGTCATCTTCATTACCGAACTCGACCGCGTCTACCGGAAGACCGGCTGTTTTTATTGTTCCGAAAAGTTTGTGCAACCTATCGGCGAATTTTTTTAGGTTGATCTGGCTGAGTCGCTTTTCTTTCCATCCGCAGCGATTGGTGAAAAGTTCCCCATCATAGTCCTCATCCAGCTGCACGATGTTTATAAGCACATGTAGTCCTTGGTTCTTAGCCTGCTTTATCTCCTCTACAAAATGGGTTATGCCGGCTTCGTTCCCTGAGCTTGGTCCGTCCCGGAACCAGGTTGCGCCCAGGGTGTGGATATTTCGCAGGGTTGTTTGCCATTCACCGGCATGTTGCATGCTCAGCTTAGGGCGGTCTATGCCAAGATCTGTAGCTTGTTGGGCCTCCACCCAGGCAGGAATGAGGATGATTAAGGTTAGAAGATATGCTTTCATATTTAGTTTGTTATTGTAGACCAGCCTGTACAATTACTGAACCGCAATGTAGGAAAGCTGCGCAGTATGGTAATAAGTTGACTACATGAAATTACACTTTACATGCAAGTCATTACTTAATATCATACCGCTTTGGTTCGGCTCGCCGACAGAATAAGCAACGGGAAATGAGAGATCCAGGCTTACTTTAAATAACCAGCTAAAAAAGAAAAATAAATCTCACTTTCAGGAGATACAAAAACTCATATACTTCTAAAAATTCTCCTTTGGCACACTCATTTAATGGTTTAAAATCGCAAGTTATGCTTAGCCAGAGCCTAACAGGTTCTTAACAAAAAAACTTTGGTCAGACGCCCTTACAACAACCCGGTTTTACTACCAGCCATTCATTATGGCCAATCATCGAAGACTGTTATAACTATATTAACGCCACACATGCCGGGTGCAACATTCACTGAAAGTTCAGGCAGTTTTACAAGCTCAGGAACCATTTGGTCGTTTCTATCCTCGAAGCCTCTGGCCCAATCTCAAGACGCCTTGCATAAATCTGCTGTGCTTTTCCACCGGCTGGATAGCGAAGCATATCCTTTCCGTCAGTTGCGGCAATAAAAATAACTTCTGCGATATCAACAGGTTCGCCAGACTGCTGTATGCCGCCGATCATCTTCTGTATCACGTTATCATATAAAGGATGTGAAACAACGTCTGCGGATGTAAATAAACCGGTTTTCGTTGCATCGGGCGAAACGGTTTTGACGCCTATGCCAAACATCGACAATTCGATAGACAAGCATTCGCTTAAACCTTCCAATGCCCATTTGGTAGCATTGTAGATACTGCTTAAGGGAAAACCTGTAAGCCCTGCCATAGAAGTAGTATTGATAAACAATCCAGCTTTCTTTTCCCTGAAATAGGGTATGAACGCCTGGATAATTTTTAATGGCCCTAGAAAATTGGTGTTAATTTGTTTTAGTATCTGTTGCCCGTTAACAGCTTCCACAGGGCCAAACAAGCCATGACCGGCATTATTTAATACAACATCAATATTGCCTAATGAAATTGCCGATTGTACCGTTGACTGAATTTGATCATCGTTGGTTACGTCTAAAGGAAGGATAATTACATTTTCCAGTGCAGTCAATTCGGTTTCCTTTTCTGGTGTTCTCATTGTGGCTATCACCTTCCAGCCTTTAGCTTGAAATAATTTTGCAGTTGCTTTACCAATGCCTGATGAAGCCCCTGTGATAAAGATTGTTTTCATGTCTCTTAGTTATTTTGTAAGTATCAAAAGTATGCGCAAAAAGTATACTTTTGATACTTGTATCCTAAAGGATACTTGATTCATTTTTAATACCAATAATGGCACAAAAAGATAAAAAAAGGGATTTTAAGGAAAAGATAAAAGCCATACAGGACACCATGTTTGTACTGGGTGGCAAATGGAAGTTACCGATCATACTTTCCATTTATAGAGGCAACAAACGCTTCAATGATATTGCCGGTTCTATTCCTGGAATTACCAACCGTGTATTGTCTAAAGAGCTAAAGCACCTGGAGCAAAATTTACTGATCAGCAGAACGGTGATAAACGATTATCCGGTCAGAATCGAATATGCCATTACCGACTACTGTTTGACTACAGAAGAAGTAGCAGCTCCATTGGAAAAATGGGGTAAAAACCATCGTAAAAAGCTCCAGGGAAAAGCATAGTATCTTTTTCCCTAACCAAGCAAGGTGCACAGTGAAACATATCGCACCGCAACATGATTTCGATCATTCCAATACTTTCCATACAGCGTTATTTTTGGAAGGGATAAAGCTAATAGAAGGGGCGGAACAGTACATACACAACAATGGAGTTAAATTCCGCTTAAGTGCAATTCAGTTCACTTATATTTTTTGCCTACTGTTGCATTGATACAGATCTTTTTTTAATGGCTGTAACGTAATGTTGTTCAAGGTTACCGGTCCGGTTACCATGGTTTAACATTAATAAGGAAATCCTATTTCATGAAACCTACTAAAAAAGGGCGTTAAAAAGCTCGCTTTATCTTATGACTTCACTCACTGAAATAACAGGAATGGCATTGGTGTAGTTTACAAAATCTGCACGGATCGCATCCCTGTTTGGAATGATTGCCGCCTGATACTCACCTAAACTTTTTACATAAAATGTTCCAATGGCCATAAAAGGCATGGGTTGGTTGGGAACACCACTGGCCATTCCTTTTTCAATGGTATATTTAACCAGGTTTGCCCCTAACCAACCCGCCACCATAGGCATGTGCTTTGTTTCATAATACTCCATATTGAACGTTTTGCCCTCCGAATAAGGATACATGATGGATACCTTAATCAATCCTTTTTCAGTAATAGTCATGTTGTTGTTTTTAAATTTCTCAGACGGCTTTTCCTGACTAAATGCAGCAAAACAAATGGTTAAAAGCAAAAATGACAGAATAGGTTTAAGCTTCATGATTAAGTAATTTCAGGTTGCCAGATATTTAGATTGTCAGTTACTGCTGTTTATAGCATTTTACAAGAAATCAAAAATAGTACAATCTTTGGTACGATCCGTCCAGATAAGCTTTTCACCATCAAAACCCTTGCTTCACCATTATTTTACTGTATACTCCTTTGCATCCACTTCCGATAACCTGAAATATCCATAAGCGAAGTTTTCGAAATGGGTCTGATTGATGATATTTCCTCTCACTGAACCCGGTATTGCCTGAAACGGGCCGCCCACCGCCCCGGATGCTGTTAACAGTTTTCTGAAATAATCATAATATCGCTTCGAAATTCCGTATAGCCTGATGTTTATCGCATCGCCGGCCTTCAACTCTTTGTCAGAAAAATACTCCTGCATCAGGTTCCCTTGGGTCATCTCATCATCTTTTACTTTATAATCCGGGTACTTTGATGCAGGTGATACAATACGGTGCAGGTAGTAATTGGTTTGACTACCATTATCCTGGTAATAGTATTTGATTTCCACTTCATCACCATTAATCCCGCCGGCATTATTCTGTTCAATATTATTTTCTATATCCGGTACACTCATACAGGTTTCTGTTGCGGTATACATCTCTCCATTTAAAGCTACTTTTAATGTATACGTTTCCCCGATAACCGGATGGAAATTTGAACAGCTATATTCTCCTGTACCGGGGTTTTCTGTAAAACTAAAAACAGTATTTGCCGAATTGGTTACACTTATTACTGCTCCTGAAACTGTTGGAAATACCTTGCTGTAATACCCGGTTGTAGTGGAAAGTTTTATTTTCTGTTCATTGCCTGCCGTACCCTTCACCCAGTCGATCGATGCGTCAATGATCAATCTCGGCTCTGCTGTCTCCAAATCCATCTTCACTACTTTTGTGCAGGACAGAAGAAAGAAACAGGCTGGAACAAGCAGGTATTTAAGTATATTTTTCATTTACTGGAATTAAAACCTGAAATTATAAGTAACACCGGGTGTGATACCGAAAATCGATATCTTCTTTGCTTCGCTCACCCCTGTATCCCTGTCTTGCTCGAACATGATAGAGGCTGCATTGCTTCTATTGTAAATATTGTAAATACTGAACACCCATTCACCTTTCCACTTTTTTTTGCTGTCGGGCTTTGGTGTATACGTTGCCGATAAATCCAGATGATGATAAGCGGGAAAAGAATTAATATTTCGCTCCCCGTAATTAGCAATCGTAATTCCCTGATACTGGTATTTACCGATGGGATAGGTTGCAGCCCTTCCTGTTTGGCAGGTAAAAATGCCGCCAAAACTCCATTTTTTCGTCAGCTGATATGCGCCCGTAACTGAAAAGTTATGCCTTTTATCATAGTTGGCACGGTACCATTTACCGTTGTTAATACCGGGTTCATCTGCATTTCTTCCCGGTGTGCGCTGCTCTGCTTTAGAAAGTGTATAAGAAAGCCATCCTGTCAGTTTTCCGGTATTTTTCTTCAGCATCATCTCAAGTCCGTAAGATCTTGCCTCCCCGTTCAACAATACCCGTTCTATGTTTTTCTGGGCGATCAATTCTGCACCGTCGATATAGTCTGCCTTATTTTTTATTTTCTTATAAAAAGCTTCGGTTTCCAAAGAATATTTTCCATTACGGAAGTTTCTGAAATAACCCAACGCAACCTGGTCAAGAATTTCAGGTTTCAAAAACTGGTCGCTTGGCGCCCAAATATCGAGTGGGGAAACAGAAGCCGTATTGGAAATTAAATGAACATACTGGCTCATCCGGTTATAACTCGCCTTAATAGACTGGTTGTCATGTATCGCATAAGAAACTGCCAAACGCGGTTCCAGGTTACCAAAACCGATGATCTTTTTGTTTTTATTATAATGCGTTATGCTGATAGGTGTTCCTTCCTCGTAAATTTGCAATTCGCGGTTGAAAACCACTGCCTGATCATTGGCATAGTTATTTACATGCTGTTCTCCCAACCGTTGAAAACTGCTATATCGCAATCCGTAATTCAATGATATTTTATCCGTGAGCTTTTGTTCGGCACTAACATAGAATGCATTTTCCCAGGCATATTTTCTTTCAATCTGATCAGGATTAACAGACGATGTAGCATCCATAGGTTTTATTGTGCCGGGGTTGAACTGGTAATAGATGGAATTGACGCCATAATTCAAAACCAGCTTATTAGACAGGTACTGGTTAAAATTGTACTTAAAATTATAATTACGGATATCTGATGCCCAATCAATACCAACATATTTTATCTTCAGGCCATAATCGTACTTACTGTAAATGATAGAAGCATTGGAAAAAAACTTATCAGAAAAGATATGGTTCCAACGAAGATTAAAGAATGAGTTCCCATAATTGTTACTGAAAAAGTTACTAAAATCCATGTTATCCTTACCGAAATATCCTGAAACAAAAAGCCTGTTGTTGTCGTTGATCTTAAAATTCAGTTTAGCATTCAAATCATAAAAAGCAACGGAATTGGGCTTATTGGCCAGTTTCATAATCAAATGAGCATAAGAAGCACGACCAGCAACCACGAATGAACTTTTGTCTTTTACAATTGGTCCTTCTACCAATAACCTGCTGGAGATCGCCCCAATACCACCCGTCATGTGATATTCTTTATTGTTCCCCTCTTTTTGATAAATATCCAAAACAGCGGAAGTGCGGCCGCCGAAATTAGCCGGTATGCCACCTTTGTACAATTTCAGATCTTTAATTACATCGGCATTAAAAACGGAGAGAAACCCGAACAAGTGTGAAGTATTGTAAACAACAGCTTCATCTAACAACACCAAATTGCCGTCAACCGAACCACCCCTGACATTAAAGCCGGTTGCACCTTCCTGGGCATTGGAAACACCCGGGAGCTGCAGGATAGATTTCAAGATATCAACCTCACCCATAACGGCAGGCATCTTTTTAATGGTGGAGATAGAGAGCTTGTTCACACTCATTTCCGGTTTTTGGATATTGCTTGCCGAACTATTGTACTTGACCACTACTTCTTCCAGCGTTTTGCTTTTTTCAAGCATAGCAAAATCTTTCTTGCTGTTTTTTGTCAGAGTGATATACTCTTCAATACGCTCAAATCCTACACAGCTGATGACAATTGTATACTCGCCTTTAGGCAGGGTAACAGAATAAAATCCATAGGCATTGGTAACAGCAGAAACCTTTGCTTCAGGAATAAAAACGCTTGCCCCGGTTATTGTTTCAGTGTTTGTTTTTATGGTGACTATTCCACTCAATGTAACGCTCCCCTGCGGATAGGCCCTGAATGAAATGGTTATCAACAACAGTGTATAAATGATTTCGTGTCTCATCTTTTAAAAAAGCGATTTAACAATTGCACGCTGAACACAAAACTATTCCTTTGGATAACCGCCTTTTTTTAATTATACCAAACACGGTATCTTTTATAGCAAAGTATGCCGGGATGCTACAAAATAGGCTTCTTATTTATACGTTTTTATAATACATCCTGCTTTTGTATAAAAAAACAGCAGTTTCGTATAAAAGCGGGCAGGGCCACAACTTTAAATATTAAGTTTGTTCTATACAATTTGATACATGAATGATTTTGCCCATCAGCAGCTTGTTAGCGAAAATGTGCTTTTTCGTTTCCTGGTTTCACCTGCCCTCAGGATATTCAGGCATCTGCTGCTCATTGTTTTTATAGGTATTGTATTATACAACAGCAACTCCGTAATTGCCAACCCTACAGCGATATTTGTATATTTCATCCTATTATTCTACATAAACATGTATGTACTTGTGCCAAAGCTCTTATTCAGGAATAGGAATATCGAATATTGCTTATCTGTGATCAGCATCCTTGTTATAGTGGCTATTTGCGGTTATTTTTTCAATCCTTTTAGTAAAGAGAACGGGTTGAATATCCCGCTTTTCTCCTTTCTTACCGTGCTGCTGTTAGCGGCCTCCTCTTCCATTAAGCTGTTTCAGAAGGGAATGGTTGACAAGCAATTGATCCACGAACTGGAACAGTCGAAAGCCTATGCAGAATTGGAACAATTGAAAAACCAAATCAATCCCCATTTTTTGTTTAATATGCTAAACAACGCCAATGTTCTAACCAAGAAAGACCCCGAGAAAGCCTCGCAGGTTTTAATGAAGTTGAGCGATTTGCTCCGCTACCAACTTTACGACAGTGCAAGGGACAAGGTATTGTTAACTTCGGACATTCATTTCTTGGAAGATTTTTTAAATTTGGAAAAAATAAGGCGGGATAGCTTTGATTTCCTGATTTCAAAGGAGGGAGATCTGAGTGGCGTGCAAATTCCTCCATTGCTGTTCATTTCTTTTGTAGAAAATGCGGTGAAGCACAACAATGACGCAACAAAATCATCCTATGTAAACCTGTATTTTGATGTACGGAATGACGAACTTTTTTTTAAATGCGTCAACTCCAAACCTATGCTTAAATCCACTATTAATACAGGCGGGCTAGGATTGGCCAATATTAAACGAAGACTGGAACTTTTATTTCCTGCAACACATAGTTTAACTATCGAAGATGACGCAGAAAGATACTGCGTAACCTTAATTATAAAACTATGACTTGCATAGTAATAAATAACGAACCGCTAGTAAGAAACGGAATTGAAACGTTAATTAATCAAACGGATGACCTGATATTGCTGGCATCGTTCGGCAATACATGTGAGGCTTCAACATTTATGTCTGAAAACACGGTAGCCCTGGTATTTTTCGATATTCAAACAGATGAAACAAAGGGTTACGGGTTTATACAGGTAATTCCACGCAAGACTTTTGTTATTTTTATCTCTGATTTTTTCTCAACAGCAATCCAAACATACAAACCTGATGTTATTATTAGTTCAAAATCGGTCCGGTTTCAAAAAGGAGTTGACATGGCAAGAACGTATTCCAGCATTGTAGAAAAAGAAAATTCAACTATCGCAGACGATTATTTCGTTATATAGTAAAGCGCATAAAGCTATGAACTGTATTATTATAGATGATGAGCCTCTGGCAAGGGAAGCCATAGAGATGTTGATTAACCAAACTGATGATTTAGATTTGACCGGATCCTTCAACAGCCCGGAAAGCGTCAAAGATTTTATAAAAAACAATACAGTGGAACTGATCTTTCTTGATATACAAATGCCAGGGATCAATGGAATTGACTTTGCCCGGACCATTCCCAAAGAAACATTTGTGATTTTTACAACCGCTTACTCCGAATTTGCTACCGACAGCTACGAAGTGGATGCGATTGACTACCTCATAAAGCCCGTAAAATCAGCGCGCTTTCAAAAGGCCGTTGAAAAAGCCCATACCTACGCCAAATTATTTAAGGCAGACTATGCCAATAACCATATCGAACAGGTAGCAGACGATTTTTTCTTTGTAAAAGCAGACCGGAGAATTTTTAAGGTCCATTTCAATAACATACTTTTCATCCAGGGTTTAAAAGACTATGTTGTGATGCACAGCGAAAACCAGAAAGTAATTACGGCGATGAATATCAAAACCATCTACGATCAATTGCCCAAAGAAATGTTTGTGAGAGTAAGCAAATCCTATGTCATTAATATCAAGCATATCGATTCTGTGGATAATAACACGGTATACATAGGCAGCAACGAAATTCCTATCGGAAGTATTTACAGGGATTTCTTTTTCAACGAATTTGTAACAAAAAAGATCGTGGGCAGGTAATGCAGGTGTTTTCTTAAGCTCAAATACTGCAAGTCAAGGCCGTTCTTTTGAGAAAAGAGAACATGATTTTTTGAATCCGCTTAAATACGCTTCATATTGCAGATTATATAATACCAGGTATCACTATCAGCACTTAACGAGATGCAGAAAGAAAACATCGTTTTCGCGGATATCTAGTTCTGCCAGGTATGGAGCACCCGCTTTTACCGTAATAATCTTTTTGGAGACAGGCGCTCCATCGTTTTGCTTTTTTATTTGTTCTACTTGCTGCCTGCTAAGCTGAGCCGGCTTTCCCATGGAGAGATAGGTGGAATAAGCATCATTACATCGATAACCGACTTTATATACTTCCATTGCATAAGTCCCTGCAGGCAGGTTTGCAATATTGATCTTCAATTTCCCTTTCATTTTTGAAGGGAGATCGCGGATATAATATTGCTGATTATGTACCGAATCACCCGGGTGGGTATTGGTAAAATCCCAAACCAGCGCCTGTATATCTCCTGCCTGATCTTTACAAACCCAGGAAGCAGAATCGCTATTTACCAATTCTGTATTTCCAAGGCGGTTCAGGAATTGGTATGCATAAAATACCGGCTTATTAATACCTTGGGTATTCAAGATCCCAAAGCCACCATGAAAGGGCGTAAAGCGGGGTCCCGCTTCTTCAAAAATATCTGTAAAAACCCAATAAGACATTGAATTAGCAGCCTTACCCACCTGTTTCAATTTCTGTAGCACATAGGAAGCTTCATGATAGCTATCATGAATAGGATCAGCCGGTGTATATGATGCGCTCCATTCAGTATAGTGAAGCTCCAAATGAGGCATTGGCGAACTGGCGATTTCCTTTCTTGATTGAAGCACATCACCGCTTATACTCATCGGGTTTTTATCAAGCACAGTACCCGAATTACCAAACTCATCAAGATACCCCTGCTTCACTCCATAAGCATGGGTGCTTATAAAATCGATGGGTATATTATGCTCATGGCAATATTTAATCATTTCCGGCTCCCAGGCTGCACCGGCGGTTCCCGGCCCCCCTACCCGGTAGGATGAATTGACGCTTTTAATAGCTTTAACACTATAAGAATATAATTTAAAATAATCATCCTGCGTACCTGCCCAGAAGCCATCCAGGTTAGGCTCGTTCCACACTTCAAAATACCAGGTTTTTACTTCATCCGCTCCGTAACGTTCAGTAAAGTGCTGTGTAAGGTTCTGAATAAGCGCTTCCCATTTTTTGTAATCCTTTGGAGGTGTTACATTACCTCTCCACCAGAAAATTGTTTTGGAACCGCTTGCCAGTGCCGAAGGCATGAAGCCCAGTTCAATAAAGGGCTTTATGCCAATGCTATGCAAAAAATCAAACAAAGCATCCACGTACATATAGTTATAAACAGGATTGCCTTTACTGTCTTCGGTATACACAGCCATGTCATCCGTTAAAAGGCCATGCATACGGATATACCTGAAGCCGCATTCCTTCTTTACATAAGCAAGTTGTTGCTGCCAGTCTGCCCGGAGGCCTTCATTAGCCCGGCCGGCACCAACACATTCGTTGAACATATCATTGAGCTTCCCTGCAGCTTTGTTGAAGTCAACATTGATCACCCTTTCCCGCATGGGTTCCGGTCCCTGGGATTGAGCAATTAGTTTTCCTGGAACAGGAGCAAACAAGACCGACCATAGAATCAGGCATTTCGTTATACTTTTACGCATTGTACCTTTCTTTTGATTTTTATAATTATTGATCATTAACTGTTTTGATGTACTGCTAAAAAGCTGTTGAGCGCTGTTGAGCCGGGCTTCCTGGGTTCTTAGCCATAGTTGTACCGGGTACAACCTCCTGAACAAGGCAGCCGGATGGCGTTAATCCTTATTTAATCTTCACAACCCTGATATTGTCGATCGCGGCTGTCAGCCCGGAAACAGTAGGCAGGGAAGAGAAATTTTGGGTTTGAATATTTACCGCACCCGTCGCTGTACTACCCAACAACTCCGCCAAACTTGCAGCGGCTACACCTTTACCATTTTCCTTTCGAAACATTGAAAAAGGAATAGTCACCGTACGCCAGCCCTTTGTGGTATAAGCAAAAGCTGCTCCATTGGCGTCCAGCCATGGTTCATAACGTGCCATATAATCAAATGAGTAATCCTTAATTACATAAATGGACGTACCATTCCATGCTGCAGGAACATTGATTTCAAACTTTAACGCATATTGATCAACAGGAACATGTAAGCTATCAGGCGGGATCCACTGTACACTATTGGTGTTTATGCTTCGCTGTGCATTCCACCAGCTTCCATCACCAGCCGGTAGTACTCCGTTGCTTAAAACGGCGTAATAACCCCTGTTACCAGGAAATCTGGCACTGCTGTTATCAATATCCGTACCCCAGCTGAGGGTATTTATATTGTCAAAATTGCACAGCATGCCCGTTGTACCGTCGTTTACATTGTATGTAGTGGAAGCTGTTCCGGTCTGTGTAGCAACGGTCACAGGGCCGCTATGCGCAAGCGCCGGCAAAATAAAGCCTATGGACGTGCCATCACCGGATGCGGCATATGCAGTAACCGGGGAACCGGCAAAACTGATCTTTTCAACATTAAAGAAATTACTTCCATAGATATACACGGAATCACCTTCGTTTGCATTTTCGTTTGAAACACTTGTAATGACAGGTGGCGGGGCGTTGATAGTAAATTTAAAAACAGCCACTCCATCCCGGGTAGTATAGCGGATGGTATTCCGGTCTTCTTCTGACACTGATGGGAATGGTATCACAGAAGGCACCTGCACCGCTGCACTCGTATCTGAAAACAGTATGCCATTGATGGTCGCAGGCACTCCATTGAAAGACACTTGTATAGCATCCCTTAGGTTATATCCTATTAAAACCACCCACTGGCCGGTGGTGATAGATTTAACCAAGGTATCAGAAGGTGAAGCTGCATAATTTCTGATACTTGTAATAACCGGCCCCTTCCCAGTACTATCTTTCTTACATGCCGGCTGTATCAGGAAAATAGGAAGCACAAGCAAAAGCATGAACAGCCTGTTAAACATCCGGTTCACTATTATGTTGTTCACTGTAGTATGTTTTGATATTTTTTAATAGTATGACACAGGCGGCTCCAGCAATTTCGGATTGGCTGTGATTTCAGAAGACGGAATAGGAAAGGTGAAACTTTGAATGGTTGGAGGTGTAATGGTTCCATAGGGGCTTGCTGGTGTTAAAACACCATTTGAAAATGAAAATGTCACCCTTTGTTCTCCGCTTAGCTTACTGATTGCTTTAATGGGGTTATAATAAGACAACCTTACCAGGTCGATCCAGTATTGCCCTTCTGCAGCCAGTTCTTTTCGTCTTTCATTGATGAGTGTATCAATATCTATTTTGATGGCCGGGTCAATCCCTGCCCGTGCACGAACGCGGTTAAAGTAAAGAAGTGCCTCCCCGTCACTGGTCGATGCGTTGTTACCGAGTATCGCCTCTGCATAAATAAGATAAACATCTGCAAGTCTCAGTAAAGCATTATGCTCCGTGGAAGATGTCAGGGTCATGGTTGGTGCATTATTATCCTTATTTGTGCCAATAATATGTTTTTTCAATCCACAATCACCTGTAAATTTATAACCACCGCCCGCAGCATTCAGTTCAGGGTAATAATCTCCACTGATCATAAAAGTAGCTTTACGCCTGATAGAATCCTTGGATGTATACAGTTTATACATGTCTATGGTTGGACGGATATTAAACCATCCTGCCTGGCCATTGGCAGATATTTCTGCACCACCGGGAGAGTATACCTGCAGCATATTACCCTCGAGCCAGCCACCTCCGGGCGCCCATTGCAATGCAAACAATGATTCCGGATTGTCGTTAAACTGGGTTTTAAAAAGATCAGCATAATTCTGCACCAGTGCTAATCCACTATTCCTGCATACATTTCCTGCATATTTTTTTGCGCTGTCAAGCAAAGCCTGGTTTCTCGTACCACCGTTCTCACCCAATCCGGCCACCGTCAAATAAACCTTGCTAAGCATACCCTGTGCAGACCAGGTAGTAACCCTTCCTGCAGCATCAGAAGCAGGAAGGTTTTGTGCTGCATAGGTCAGATCCTTGATAGCGAACTTAAATACATCACCGGTCTTTATCCGGTTAATCAATGGCGATAGCACCAGTTTGCTATTGTCTTCAATAACAGGTACAGCTCCCCATAACACGGCCAGGTTATAATAGGCAAATCCACGTATGAACCGCGCTTCTGCAATAGCTGCATTCTTATCTCTGCCAGGAACGGTATTGGGTGTTTTTTTCCCGATAGCATCAATAGTAATATTACAATGCGCGATGATATTATACATCGATTTCCAGTTGGAGACCATAATCCCATTTAAGCCGGTTACCGTAAAGGTATTAAGCTGCACAGCGTCTCCCCAATAACCAACAGCCATATTGCCGCTAAGCACTTCCCCAACTGGCAGATAGCAACTATAATTCCATTCAGCCCACGGGGTTCCGGCATACAATGCCGCCGTTGCCAGCCTTAAATCGTTGGAAGTTTGGTAAAAATTATCTGCACTTATTTGTGAAAGCGGCGGGCGATCCAGAAAACTTTTTGAGCATCCTGTAAAACCAATTACGATCAACAGGCATGCAATTATTTTATTTAATACTGATCTCATAAGTAATCTTGCATTAAACGATGAGTATTTTATTTAGCCAACTTGATGCTTGCACCGATAGTGAACACGCGGGGTTGAGGGTAAAACCCACCATCGATACCGGCGCTCAGTGGGTCCCATGATCCAATTTCCGGGTCCATACCCGAGTATTTTGTAATTATGAAAGCATTGGAAACATTGAAATAAACCCGCAGGTTTTGGATATGCGCTTTATTGGTGAGCTTTTCAGGAAGTGTATATCCCACTGAGATGTTTTTGCAACGAACAAAGCTTCCGTTTTCAATAAACTTGTCCGAATTCCTGTTATTATCATTGGTATTGTCATTTCTAATACCAACAATCCGCGTGCTGGGGTTGGAAACATACACATTGTTAATATCAGTAGCAGAGCCGTTAGGATCGATCAAAACCAGTTTTGCATAGCCAAGCAGCGACCTGAGATACCCGAAACTGGTGCCCGGGTATTCTCCGTTTATACGAAGCTGGTTATACACTTTATTACCAATATTTGCGCTGAAGAATACGTTCAGGTCAAAATTCTTGTAAGTAAAGCTGTTATTAAAACCAATCTGGTACTTGGGCATGGGTGAGCCAAGAAATGTTTGATCATGCTCATCAATAATACCATCACCATTAAAGTCCTTGAATTTTAAATCACCGTACCATATACTACCGCCTGCAGCACCTACTGATAACGGTACACCATTTTTTGTTGGCAATGCATGTGTCTCAAAATCTTTTTTTGTTGCAAATACGCCCCCGTCCACAACATAGCCATAGAACTCACCAATGGATCTGCCTACTACCGTCTTACTATACTGCCTGTCCAGTGAAGCGCCATCTGTATTAAGCCTGATCACTTTATTAATATTGCGTGAAACAGTAATATCTGTTTTCCAGGTAAAACGCTTCCCCTTCAGGTTGGTTGAACTTATCCTGAAATCAAAACCCTTGTTATTAACGGTGCCAACATTAACATACGGCGCATCCAGGGAGCCCGGAGCCCAACCAATAGCAGTACCCGAATACAGGGGCAAAGGGATCTGCATTACGAGGCCATCGGTTCTTCGATTATAAAAATCGACCGCAAAGCTTAACCGCCAGTTAAAGAAAGCACCATCCAGCCCTATATTGGCATATTTTGTTTTCTCCCATTGCACATAAGGATTACCAACATTCAAAGTAAGCTGTGCTATACCGGTCAATCCTGTTGCAACGGTAGCCAGTGTTGATGTGTAAGCATAGTCCCTGATATTTTGATTATTCGTTAATCCATAACCCAATCTCAGCTTCAATTCATTAATATCCTTTGCGCCCTGTAAAAAATCCTCGTTCCTTAGCTTCCAGGCAAAAGCCCCTGAATAAGTTGTTACCCATCGGTTTTCAGGTGCAAATTTTGAAGATCCATCTGCCCGGACATTAACGGTTAGCAGGTATTTATCATTGGCAGCAAAGTTCAGGCGGCCAAAATAAGATTCCTGGGCACTCTGCCCCTTGGTACCTGCATTCGTTGCGGTGGTAGGATCACCACTACTGATCACTTGTACATTGTTGGATGGGAAATTGGTTCTGCCGGTACTCGATGTTTCGCTGGTACTTAATTGGGCTTCATGCCCCAGTAACACATTTGCGTTGTACTTATGTTTAAAAAGATGTGAATACGTCAGGTAGTTCCTTATAGTTGTAAAGATCGCCTGGGACGAATTATAAGCCGCGCTGTTGTTATTGTTCTTTACCAGGCCGAATGTATAGGATGGATTGAACTTATCTTCGGTCGCTGTTGAAAAGCTGATGGTCGCCTCATTTCTCAGTACCAGGTCTTTGGTAAAGGAAAGTTCTGCATAAGCATTGCCGAAAAGCTGGTACCTGGTTGCCTGGTCTTTGTTAATAAGGGCTATGGCATAAGGGTTCACCGTACTATTAACCCACCCATTCGGATTATAAGCGCCGCCCCAGCTTCCATCCGGATTTTTCACCGGTATATCTGGCGTTTGGCTTAATGCTGTATTAATTACATTTGAACTTGAAGCATTTACATTCTCTTTGATATTTACCAGTTGCAGGCTGGTACCAACCTTTAACCAATTCGTAGTCTTGTTGTCAAGATTCAATCTTACTGAAATCCTGCGAAAATCAGAGCCAAGCGCAATCCCCTCCTGCTTAAAGTAAGAACCGGATAACAGGTACTGGGTTCTTTGATCCCCGCCGCTGATAGTTAGGGTATGGTTGTACATAGGCGCATGCCTGAAAAGCACTTTCTGCCAGTCTGTACCAGTACCTAAATACTTAGGATTTACAAATTCTGGCCTTGTATCAAACCCCCAGCCCAGCCCCTTGTTCCTTTCATTGATAAAAGTGGCATATTCCATTAAATTCATCAGGGGCAATCTTTTGGGTATTTGCTGGTAACCGGTATACATATCGTAAGTAATGCTGGGAGGGGCGACCTGCCCTCTTTTTGTTGTGATTACAATTACACCATTGGTTGCCTGAGAGCCATAGATGGCCGTTGCAGATGCATCTTTCAATACATCGATGGATTCAATTTCAGAAGGATTGATCCCTGCCAGTGGATTGACACCGGTACCTAATGAGGCCGTATTACCAATGATGATGCCATCAATTACATACATAGGAGAACTTCCACCGAAGGAAGACAGCCCGCGGATCTGTACAGACACAGCTCCGCCTGGCTGACCTGAAACTTGTTGAACTACCAAACCCGGCACTTTTCCCTGCAAGGCTTGGTCCAATGTAACAGGCTGTGTTTTGCGGATCTCATCGCCGCTAACAGAAGATATAGCGCCGGTAACATCTTTCCGTTTTGTTTTGCCATAGCCAATTATTACTACATCTTCCAATTGCGAAATATTTTCGGCCAGGCTTATTTCAATGGGTGCGCTGTTATCTACAACTACTTCATTTTTTTGGTAGCCAATCATGGTAATGACCAGCGTAGCACCTTTTGAAGCGTCAATTGTAAATCTTCCTGCTTTGTCTGTGATCGTGAAACGGTTGGTATTTTTTATACCAACTGTTGCCCCCGGAATGGGAATGAACTTAGTTTGGCTGATAATAGTGCCGTTTACCTTTATTGTTTGTGCGGATGCTTTTATTGTAAGAAAAAAACAAAGAATACCCCATAGCAGTAATATCCGCAAGCGAATCGTTTTGGTTGACTTCATATGTATGTCTTTAACTTGACTGTATTTCCTTAATTGCCGTTCTTCAAAAGATGGCATTTAGGTAAAGTATAAGGCTTGCTGGTCTTGTGCCCAGGCTAAGTGGCCTTTCTTTTTCTGGAAACAGGTAAGCTAAACGGGTGTCTTGTAAATTCCGGGCAATTGTTTTTAACTGTAAAATAGACAGTTAAACCTGACAATAAGTCGCAAAATGGAGCATAGGCCAGAAGGCCAGGCGATAGCAATCGTAGTTTCATATATGTGGATTTGACATCATAAAACTATTGCCAGGCAGTGTAAAGATTGGCCACCAAATGTTTCAATTTAGGGGTCCAAATGTTACAAAATGGGTTATTTTATCTTTGTTTTTCCATTAACCCCCTTTTTTTGCCCTCATCCCCCAACAAGCCGGATGGCCGGAATTGTATAAAATATGTCATTTATGCCATCCCCGCTTCATCTTAATTTTACAGTATGGCAAGGCCTCAAAAGAAACTGATCGTTGTTGTACCCATGCCAGGGATATTTCTCCTTGACATAGCCGGCCCCTGTGATGTATTTGCTGCAACCGACCAAATATTGAATGGCAATGGCGGATACGAAATATTGCTCGCATCACCGGTCAAAAAGAAAAAGATACCTACCAAAACCAGTGTGGAGCTACACTGCCCGGTTACCGTAACAGATATCACGCAGCCGATCGATACACTGATCATAGGAGGTTTCTCGATGCAGCTGCTGGAAAAGGGCACGCAGTTTTTCCAATGGCTGAAAGATATTTATCCCAGCGTCAACCGCATCTGCTCTGTTTGCGTTGGTGCTTATGCCCTGGCAGAAGCCGGTATCCTCGATGGCAAACAGGCTACCACACATTGGGAATACAGCCAGCAGTTCCAGCAACGCTATCCCAGCGTGAAGGTTGATACTGACCCTTTCTTTACCCGCGACAGCAATATATATACTTCAGGAGGTGTTTCCTCCGGGATCGATCTGGCACTAGCATTGGTGGAAGAAGACCATGGGCGGGAACTGGCATTGCGCATCGCGCGCAAACTGATATTGCAACTGAAGCGACCTGGGTACCAGGCACAGTTCAGCAGGCTGCTCGAGATCCACCGCCTGGAAAATTCTATTGGCGGAAAATTATATGCCTGGATGATCCGGCACCTGGAAGAAAACCTGAGCATAGAACACCTGGCACGGCAAAGCAATATGAGCCTGCGCAATTTCACCCGCGTATTCTTAAGGGAAACCGGTGTTACACCAGCCAAATTTGTAGAAAAAGTACGGGTGGAAGTGGCCCGGCGGTACCTGGAAGACAGTGACCTGAGTATGGACCTGATCGCAAAAAAATGCGGGCTCGGCGGACTGATCTCCCTGCGGCGCACATTCATCCGCCATATGAATATGTCACCCAGCGATTACCGCCGTTCATTCAGGACCTCATTGCAGGCATTAGAAGATTAACGTAAACCATATTACTATGAAAGTAGCGATTAATGGATTTGGACGCATTGGCAGGATGACCTTAAGGGCATTGCTGCACAAAAAGGGAGTGGAAGTAGTTGCCATCAATGATCTTACAGATAGTAAACTGCTGGCACACCTGTTTACATACGATACTTTACACGGAAAATTTGCAGGTACAGTAGCATTGCAGGATCAATGCCTGGTAGTGAATGACCAAAAGATCGTATTATTAAATGAGCGTGCACCGGAAAAATTACCCTGGAAAGATCTGCAGGTAGATGTGGTGGTTGAATCAACCGGGCGCTTCACCCAGAAAGAAAGCGCGCAATTGCATATCGCAGCCGGTGCAAAAAAAGTACTGATCACTGCACCTGCCACCGGTAATGTAAAAACGATCGTAATGGGTGTGAACAACGACCAGGTGACGGATACGGATGAACTGCTTTCGACTGCATCATGCACCACCAACTGCATCGCGCCGGTACTATACCTGCTCGATAAGGAATATGGCATTGAATCGGGTTTCATGAGCACCGTGCATGCATTTACCATGGACCAGATGCTACAGGATGGACCGCATAAAGATTTCAGGAGAGCAAGGGCTGCCACTCAATCCATTATTCCCACCACCACAGGCGCGGCAAAAGCCATTGGCGATGTATTACCCGGCCTGAAAGGAAAGATGGATGGCTTTTCATACCGCGTACCCGTGATTGACGGTTCTATCGCCGATATGTCGTTGAACCTGGTGAAACCCGCATCAGCCAAAGAGATCAATGAATGGATAAAGCATCATGCGAACACCACCCTCAAAGGCATACTGGAGTATACCGAAGAACCCTTTGTATCGGCTGATATATTGGGTAACCCCCATTCTTCTATTGTTGATGGCACCCTAACCCGTTCTATCGGCAAACTGGTGAAAATAGTATCCTGGTACGATAATGAAGTAGGCATTTCAAACAGGATCGCCGACCTAACAGTTGAACTGGCCATCAAGGTCAATACCCTGGCAGAAGCCTGATACCAATACCCACCATTCCATTGTAAAAAGCCAGTGCCCAAAGACACTGGCTTTTTTTATACAACCACAAGCAACGCAACAATAAACCCTTGAAACTTTGCCCCCTGGAACAATTGAACAATCGAACAATGGAACAATGGAACAATTGAACAATTGAACATTCCTACCACCGGTATTGCCAAATGAACCTGGCAAACTGATGCATGGCCAGATCGCCCGGCAATATTGTCCATTTTGCACCGCCTGGAGGTTTATATAAAAAAGTAGTTTTGAAAAAAAATCTATGCCAAATATCTTACACCGGGTAGGAATCAAAACATCGTCGATCGATCATGTTTACCGTGCATTAACCACAAGAGATGGTCTTGCCGGTTGGTGGGCCAGTAACACCAATGGAGAAGGCGACCAGGTTGGAAATATAATAGCATTCCGGTTTGGCGCAGGAGGGTTCGATATCAAAGTAAAAAAGCTCCATGCACCCAGCCTGGTGGAATGGGAAGTGATGGTTGGTCCTGAAGAATGGATAGGCACCACTATACAGTTTGAGCTGAAACAGGATGGCGACTATGTGATCGTACTGTTTAAACACCTGAACTGGAAAGAACCTGTAGAATTTATGCATCATTGCAGCACCAAATGGGCGATATTCCTGATGAGCCTGAAATCACTGGTAGAAACAGGAAAAGGCAAGCCCGACCCTGTTGATATCAAAATTGATAACTGGAACTAGGGAAATACATCTGCCTGCACACCATTTCATCCCTTTAACTTAGATAAAACAAACCTTCCGTGAACGCATTTCACGGAAGGTTTGTTTTATACCAGAGGATTGCCGGCAGAACAGGTGCGTAAAATTGCCAGCTATTTTAAAAAACTGCTGAATGTTCAAGAGTTCAAGGGGGATGTGAGGAGGGCTGGCTGGTTGTTCGTTGCAGAAAACCCATCGCTGCAGTCCATGGCTTTTCTGCGTTTTCCGCGCATTCCGCGAGAGAACCAGTCGGCATATCTTGTAGCTCACAGCTATCAGCTTGCCGCTATAACACTGAGCCACCCAGGCAAGTAAATTGAGCCATAAAAGAAAACCCGCAAAGGACGCTTAGCGTGATCTTTACACTGTTAATCAATTAAACATAACAGCAATGGCAAGCATCACAAAGATAGCCCTGGGCAATAATGGGCCGCTCGTGTCTAAACTGGGATTAGGCTGCATGCGCATGTCACCCGTTTGGGGAAGTATAGCAAATGACGAACAGGAAGGTATCGCCACCATTCAAATGGCCTTGGACAGTGGTATTAATTTTCTGAATACAGGCGATTTTTACGGCAGCGGCCACAATGAATTACTTGTAGGCAAGGCCATCAAGGGCAGAAGGGACGAAGCCTTTATCAGCGTTAAATTTGGCGGGCTTTTTTACGGCGGCCAATGGCTTGGCCTGGACCTCCGCCCTATTGCCATCAAAAATTTCATCAATTATTCACTGGTACGTTTGGGTATAGACACCATCGATCTTTACCAGCCTTGCAGGCTCGACAACAGTGTTCCGGTAGAAGATGTGATCGGCACAATAGCCGACCTGATCAAAGAAGGCAAAGTGCGTTATCTCGGTGTTTCCGAAATAACCGCAGATCAGCTGCGCAAGGCCCATAGCGTTTATCCTGTAACAGCATTGGAAATAGGTTATTCACTGGCGGACAGGCAGATAGAAACAGACCTGCTTCCCATAGCCAAAGAACTGGGTATCGGGGTTGTAGCATTTGCCAACACGGCCGAAGGATTACTTACAGGAGAGATGAAAGCACCACTGCCGGCTGATGATTATCGCCATCATTTTTCCCGTTTCCGGGGTGAGAACCTGGAGAAAAACCTGGAAAAAATAGCAATATTAAAACAGCTGGCAAAGGAAAAAGGCTATACGCCAACGCAGCTGGCGATCGCCTGGGTGAACACACAGGGAGCGCATATTATGCCACTGGTAAGCATGAGCAGGAGATCAAGATTGCCTGAAAACATGCAGGCTATGCACATCAGGTTCACACCCGAAGAACTACATTTGCTTAACACACATTTTGCACCGGGTGCGATACTTGGAAGCACCTACCTGCAGAGATAAAAGACGGCACTCCCCCTTCCTGTTATATATCTTTACGTAATGATACATCCAACCGAAATAATCCCCGGGGTCATCTTTTTCTCCTATCTCTCGGCCAGGAGAAAAGAGAAAGTGGCATTCCTTGAACACAATACGCTGGTAATGCAGGTTTCAGGCCGTTTTGTAATGGAAACTGCCAGCCAGCGTATCACGATGGGACGTGGTGAGATGCTGCTGATTCAAAAAAACCAACTGGGAGAGATCACTAAGATCCCTTTAGACGGAGAGGATTATCAAACCATTGTTATACGTCTGCAGGAAGACATCATCAGGAAGATCGCGCTTGAAGAGCAGATAGAAACAGGGAAAAAATATACAGGCCCTTCCAGCATCCTCATCCCTGCGAACGATTTTCTGCAGGCATTTTTTCAATCAATACTCCCCTATGTGCATCATCCGGGAGAAAGAATAACGAACGCAGTGGGCATGTTAAAAGTAAAAGAAGCAGTATACCTCCTGCTATATACCATGCCTGCCCTCAGGGAACTGCTGTTCGATTTTTCAGAACCTTATAAGATAGACCTGAAGAAATTCATGCTCAGTAATTTTCATTATAATGTTCCTGTTGAAAAATTTGCAAGGCTTACAGGAAGAAGTCTTGCCGGATTCAAGCGTGATTTTCAAAAAATATTCGGTATGCCACCCAGGCAATGGCTACTGGAAAGAAGGCTGGCAGAAGCCCGTCATCTTATAGAAAAAAAGAACAAAAAACCATCTGCCATTTATCTTGACCTGGGTTTTGAAAGTCTTTCTCATTTCTCGTATTCTTTTAAGAAAAAATTCGGCAAGGCTCCTACTGAATGGTTAATTTAGCGGGTATCGCAAGGAGAAGATACCTGCGATGATTTTTTATTTACCCAATATTCCCAAAAGGATGACAGGAGTGGTACTCTCTGGTGGCCAAAGCGCACGGATGGGCAGTGACAAAGGCCTGTTGCCATACGGACAGCAAACCTGGGCACGGCAGGCTTTCAACAAACTGGCTTCACTGCAGATACCGGTTATCCTGTCTGTAAACCCACAGCAGGTCCCCGCTTACCAGCCTGCATTTCCTATCCATTCACTCATCACAGATCATCTTACCCTGGCTATAGGTGGGCCGCTTAAAGGCCTGCTCAGTGTACACCTGCAGCTACCGCAGGAAGATTTGCTTGTTCTGGCATGTGACATGATCAATATGCAGGTGGAAGTACTGGATTTTCTATTGCTGGCATACCAACAAAAAAATCCCGAAGCACTGATATTTATTAATAAAAATCAACCTGAACCCTTATGCGGCATCTATTCTGCGGATGCATTAAACAATATCCATCACTTATATGTCAAACAGGTATTACATCAACACAGTATGAAATATGTTCTTGACCAGCTGGATACGCAATACCTGCCTGTTCCCAGGAAATGGGCATTTTGTTTTAATAATTACAATACGCCCGAAGATTTAGCACATATTGGTTAGATCAATTTTCAGTACATTTAGGTATCTGCATTTTTATTCAAAAACATATGGAAATGAACGAGACAGCATCAGTTTCCATTAAACACCTGCCTGTCAGGAAAGTGAATGGCTGCACAAGCGCACCACTGTCTGATATTCTTTCTGTGGAAGAACCACTCGAAATAAGGATTGTTTATGGCCCTGCATCAGCAAGAGTACAGAAAAACATATCTGTAACCATGCGTACACCAGGCAATGATACAGAACTGGCAATTGGCTTTTTGTTTACTGAGGGCATCATCACTTCTTATGGCGATGTAACGAATGCCTTTCATTTAGCAACAGATTGTACTTCACAGGAAAAGAATATCCTGCAGGTTGAGCTGGCTGAAAATTTCAGTCCTGCCCTGATGCAATCTGACAGGAATTTTTATACCAGCTCCAGCTGTGGTGTTTGTGGCAAGGGTTCTATTCAGTCAATTAAAACGGTCAGCCCTTTCAGCGGGCTAGAAAAACCCGGGCTCAACCTGTCTACAGCCATACTTTATCAATTGCCCGGTAAACTCACCCATGCACAAAGCGGGTTTGCCGCTACCGGCGGCATCCATGCCTCTGGCCTGTTCACCGTTGAAGGCGACCTGGTGTTGCTCAGGGAAGATGTTGGCAGGCACAATGCACTGGACAAATTGATCGGCAGCGCATTGGTCAGCAACGGCTTGCCGCTCAACCGGCATATCCTGTTACTCAGTGGAAGGGCCAGTTTTGAATTGATACAGAAAGCGGCGATGGCAGGTATTTCAGTAGTTGCAGCGATCGGCGCGCCATCAAGTCTTGCAGTTGAACTGGCAGTGGAGCTGGATATTACCCTGCTGGGATTTCTCAAAGAAAACAGGTTCAATATTTATCATTTAAGTGACCGCATTTCAATACCGGTATTATGAAAATCAGAATTAAAGGCAATTCACTCAGGTACAGGCTTACCAGGTCTGATGTAGCAACACTCGGTGTAACGGGTTTGCTGGAAGAACACATTGCATTTGCAGGCAAGCCCCTGGCTTATGCCATTGAAGCGACCGATGCTGCCCAGTTATCAGCGGATTATACAGGTGAACGGATCGTGCTGAAAATGCCCCGCGTGATGATACAGGAACTCAACACAACCGATACCGTTGGTTTTAACGGGCAGTCGGGCCTTGTAAGCCTGCTTGTTGAAAAAGATTTCACCTGTCTCGAAAAAGTGGAAGAAGACCAAACTGATCATTTTCCCAATCCATTGCTTACACATGCATAACCAACCAGGGTATGGAAAAAGAGAAAGATAAAAAAGAGCCTTCAGCGGAAAACCCGTATAAATTATCGGACCTGAAAATAACCGGTGTAAAAAAATGGGCTGCCGGCATCCCGGCTGTCCTGGCCGCATTCAGTGATCTTTTTGAAGAAGGCATTCCGGTACGGGGTACAAAGGCCCTTTTTAAAATGAATCAATTCGGTGGGTTCGACTGCCCCAGCTGTGCCTGGCCCGATCCGGATGATGAGCGCTCCTCTATTGGGGAATATTGTGAAAATGGCGCAAAGGCACTGGCAGAAGAAGCCACAACAAAAAAGATTACGGCGGCATTTTTCCAAAGCAATTCAGTATATGATCTCTCCAGGCTAACCGATTTTGAAATAGGGCGCATGGGCAGGCTGGCAGAACCGGTGTATATGCCCAAAGGCGGTACACACTACCAGCCGATCAGCTGGGATGAGGCTTTCAGTAAAATTGCAGCACACCTGAATGCACTGGGGTCACCCGATGAAGCGGCTTTTTATACATCGGGGCGAACAAGTAATGAAGCTTCTTTTTTATACCAGCTTTTTGCAAAAGAATTTGGCACCAACAACATGCCCGACTGCTCCAATATGTGCCATGAAACATCCGGCACCGCACTGCTGCCAACTATCGGGATAGGCAAAGGCACAGTGAAGCTGAATGATTTTTATGATACAGATGTGATAGTGATCATAGGCCATAACCCCGGGACCAATGCGCCCAGGATGATGAGCGCACTGGAAAAAGGTAAACAGAACGGGGCAAAGATCATTGCCATCAATCCCTTACCAGAGGCCGGACTGATGGGCTTTCACAACCCGCAGCAGGTTAGTGGTATTATCGGCAATGGCATCAAGCTGGCAGATCTTTACCTGCCTGTAAAAATAAACGGGGATATGGCGCTCTTAAAAGCCCTTGAATATCTGCTGTACGATTTTGAAAAAAAATCACCGGGGGAGGTCTTCGACCATTCCTTTATAGCAGAAAAAACAGTTGGCTATGATGCCTTCATCAAACAGTTTGATGGTTATCAACTGGAAGAGCTGGCTGCAGCAGCAGGTGTATCCCTTGCTGCCTTATATGAAGCCGCACAAATGCTGGCTTTTAAAAAACGCATCATCTTCTGCTGGGGAATGGGGCTTACACAGCAGCCCAATGGTGTAGACATGATCAGGGAGATCGTGAATATATTGTTACTGAAAGGAAGCATCGGTAAACCCGGTGCGGGTGTTTGCCCTGTGCGCGGGCATAGCAATGTACAGGGCAACCGCACAATGCTGATCAATGAAAAGCCTACCAACGAACAACTGGACCGCCTGCAGCAGGTATTTGGGTTCAACCCTCCCCGCAACCATGGTTATGATGTTGTTCATTCGATCAAAGCGATGCACGAAGGAAAGGTCAAGGTATTTTTCAGCATGGGCGGTAATTTTTTATCAGCCACACCCGATACAGCTTATACAGCTAAAGCACTAAGAAAGCTCAAATTAAGTGTTTGTGTTTCCACCAAACTCAACAGGAGCCACCTGGTGCATGGCCAGGAAGCACTGATACTACCCACTCTTTCACGCAGCGATATAGACATGATCAATGGAGAGCACCAGTTTGTGAGCACAGAGAATTCGATGGGTGTGGTAGAATCCTCCAGGGGTATATTGCAACCGGTTTCAGCCAACTTATTAAACGAGATGCAGATCGTTTGCCGGATGGCCATTGCAACCCTGGGTAACAGGTCGGTGATCAACTGGCAACGCTATGCCGGCAGTTATGATGCGGTGAGGGATGATATTGAAAAATGTATCCCTGGTTTTGAAAACTACAATGTGCGTGTACGGCAGAAAGGCGGCTTCTATCTTCCCAATGCGGCCCGCGATGGGCATTTTATCACTAAAGCATATGGCGACCGCGCACCGTTTACGTTAACCGCTTTGCCTGTTAATACTTTGTTTGAAGATGAATACATGATGGCCACCACACGCACGCATGATCAGTTCAATACAACGATATACGGCATGGACGACAGGTACCGGGGTATACACAATGAACGGCGGGTGATTTTTATGAACCAGAAAGATATAGACAAGGCCGGTTTTGCACCTGGAGAAAAAGTGGATCTTTTCAACTATGATGGCGGCATTGAACGCATCGCCCCCCTGTTTATCATTGTTGCTTACCCGGTGCCGGAAAGAAATACGGTGACTTATTTCCCCGAAACAAATGTGCTGGTTTCTATCAACAATGTAGTGGGCGAAAGCAATATGCCGGCATCCAAATTTGTGAGGATCAAAATTAAAAAGCACGACCCGGGAATATATGAACGTATAGACCAGTTATAATCAAAAACCCTCACCAGGATTGGTGAGGGTTATACCTCTAAAGGATCAAATCAACGCCTGGTAATAAACTATTTTGGGTTTATGCATTATTCAGCAACCACAAAAATCCCTCTCACGGAATATGCAGCAACGCAGATCCCGCCTCTTAACTAAAAGTTCATCGCCTGCAGCTTGTTTAAAATGAATAGTTCACAACACTGCCATTCTTTTCTTCCTTCCCGGGTCTTTTCACGTTAATACCTTTTCTTATCCTGCTCAGGCTTTCGGGTGTAATGCCCAGGTAAGAAGCGATCATGCTTTGAGACAGTTTGGCAAAAATACCAGGGAATGTTTCCATGAAATACAGGTACCTCTCCTCAGCAGTATAGCTCAGCAGCTGGATAACCCGGCTTTCCATAAGGGCAATATAATTTTGGAAAAAAATTTCGAAACATCCAGCATATTGCGGTGCATATTAAACACTGCCGCAATAAAATGCGCATCCAACTTTATCAGCCTGCTGCCTTCCAGTGCCTGTATGAAAAACCTGGCCGGCGTTTCTTTTTTTATTTCGCCGGCATAATCCCCGACAAACCAATTTTCAGTTGCAAACTGGATGGTGTATTCCCTGCCCTGCACATCTGCACTGTAATAGCGCAGCAGCCCGCTTTCAACAAAATAATAATGCACCGGCACCACGGCTTTAGCAACCAGGAAATCGCCTTTTTTTATCGCAACCATTTCACAGCTCCTGGTCAGCAGTTGGGCAGTTTCCATATTCAATCCCAATTGTTCATTCAGTAAAAGCGTAAGCTTATTGATCATACTGCATGTTCTTTTCTATCCTGGTAAATGTATAACGAAAGCAGGCATGCAACAGGGAAAAGACTTTCAAAATCACACACAATATTGTCGAAATCACACACAAGTACAGGCAGTTTATCATAGCGCCGGCCCTTACACCGACATTGCGCAATGCAATGGTGCAGCATCATGGTGGACAGCTGTTCTCTAAAAAGGCGGCTATATTGTATGGATCAAAATAAAAAAGGGCGCCTGTGGCGCCCTTCCTGGAGGTTTATTTGATCAGCGGCTGCTTTTTATCACTTGACTATTTTATTATGAGGCCAGGTCAAAACGGTCGAGGTTCATCACTTTAGTCCAGGCCGCAACAAAATCTTTCAAAAATTTATCCTGCGCATCTGCACTACCATACACTTCTGCAATAGCCCTCAGTTCAGCATTAGAGCCAAAAACAAGATCTGCACGGGTGGCTGTCCATCTTGCCTCACCGGTAGCACGGTCGCTGCCTTCATACAATTCCCTGTCTTCGGTCAGGGCCTTCCATGCAGTTCGCATATCCAGCAGGTTAACGAAGAAATCGTTGGTAAGCTGCCCGGGGCGGGATGTGAAAACACCGTTCTTAGATCCATCGTAATTGATGTTCAATACACGCAAACCACCCAGCAAAACCGTTAACTCTGGTGCAGTAAGGGTAAGCAATTGTGCTTTGTCTATCAGCAGTTCTTCGGTAGATACAGGGTACCTGGCCTTGCGGTAATTGCGGAAGCCATCGGCAAGCGGCTCTAGGAACCCAACTGATTCAACATCGGTTTGTTCCTGCGATGCATCCATACGGCCGGGTGTGAAAGGTACAGTGATGGTATATCCTGCATCTTTCGCTGCTTTTTCAATGCCTGCCCCACCTGCCAGCACGATCAGGTCTGCCAGCGAAATCTTTTTGCCATTTGACTGTGCGCTGTTGAATTCTTTCTGAATATTTTCCAGCTTATCCAGTACTTTTTGCAGTTGCGGCGGGTTGTTCACCTGCCAGTATTTCTGGGGAGCCAGGCGGATACGGGCACCATTGGCACCACCACGTTTATCAGAACCACGGAAGGTAGAAGCAGCGGCCCATGCTGTAGACACCAGCTCTGATACGCTCAATCCAGATCCCAGTATCTTTGCTTTGAGGGCTGCGATATCTTTTTCATCTACCAATACATGATCCACCGCGGGGATGGGATCCTGCCAGAGCAGTTCTTCTTCCGGCACATCGGCACCCAGGTAACGTGTACGGGGGCCCATATCGCGGTGTGTAAGTTTAAACCAGGCACGGGCAAAAGCATCTGCAAATTCATCGGGATGTTCAAGGAAGCGCCTGGATATTTTTTCATATGCAGGATCAAATCGCAAAGACAGGTCGGTGGTAAGCATGGTGGGCACATGCTTTTTTGAATCATCATAGGCATCGGGAATAATTTTATCAGCATTCTTTGCCACCCATTGATGTGCACCGGCAGGACTTTTTGTTAATTCCCATTCAAAGCCGAACAGGTTCTCAAAAAAATTATTGCTCCATTGTGTGGGCGTTTTTGTCCATATTACCTCCAGCCCGCTGGTAATAGTATCAGCACCTTTGCCAGCGCCATAACTATTGCTCCAGCCCAATCCCTGCATGTCCAGATCGGCCGCTTCAGGTTCCTTGCCCACATGTGTGGCGGGTGCGGCGCCATGGGTTTTGCCAAAGCTGTGGCCGCCGGCGATCAGGGCCACGGTTTCTTCATCGTTCATAGCCATACGGCCAAAAGTATCACGGATGTCTTTTGCAGCTGCTATAGGATCGGGATTGCCATCGGGGCCTTCGGGATTTACATAAATTAATCCCATCTGCACAGCGGCAAGCGGTTTTTCCAGGTTGCGGCCATGGATATCGCCATCTGCATCTTCATCTGTAACAAGTACAGCATGTGATTCTTCCACACCGGGAGAACCATGTGCATACCGCAGATCGCCACCCAGCCAGGTGGTTTCAGCACCCCAGTACACATCTTCACTCGGTTCCCAGGCATCTTCACGTCCGCCGGCAAAACCGAATGTTTTAAAGCCCATTGATTCAAGCGCGATATTACCGGCAAGGATCAGCAGATCGGCCCAGGAAATTTTGCGGCCATATTTTTGTTTGATGGGCCAAAGCAAACGGCGCGCTTTATCCAGGCTCACATTATCGGGCCAGCTGTTCAGCGGGGCAAACCGTTGCTGTCCCGAACCGGCACCGCCACGGCCATCCCCTACACGGTAGGTACCTGCACTGTGCCATGCCATGCGGATGAATAAGGGCCCATAATGGCCAAAATCAGCCGGCCACCAGTCCTGCGAGCTAGTCATCAGCGCATGAAGATCTTTTTTCACCGCTTCCAGATCAAGGCTTTTGAAGGCTTCGGCATAGTTAAACCCTTCATCCATCGGATTGGATAATGCCGAGTGCTGGCGAAGAATATTCAGCTTTAGCTGCCGGGGCCACCAGTCATGGTTCCTGGTACCTCCACCGCCAACATTATGCTTCATACTACCATTGTGAAACGGGCATTTGCTGATGTCATTTGATTCTTTTCCCATTTTTTATTCGTTTTTTGATATGCAATGAACACTTGCCTGCAACATGGTGCAGGATGATAAAATTATCATTCCGGCTTCAATAATCACCATCAATTAATTCTATATTTCAATAGCTTAAACCTATCACCCGGCAACCTGCCGGTAATACATACGCCGGTATCATCAAGCGCTACGCCGTTTATGCATGCAGGAGGTGTTGAAACGGGAACACCCGGAGCTGTGCAGGAATAATAACGCTCAATATCCCTTTACTGTTGAAAAAAAACTTAATTTAACCTTATGAAGGCTGCAGAAAACACAAAAACACCAGGTTTGGGCATACTGAAAGCAGTTATCCTTATCATTGTATTGCTGGCACTAGGTCTCACTATCGGCGTTCCCCTCATTGTTCATTATGTAGAATACGACACCTGGCGCGAAAACCCAGGCCAGTCTGCAACAATGGCTTTTTTCTGGCTGGGATTGGGCTGCTTTTTCTGGCTGCTGTTAATTGGGTTATACATCCATAATTTTATACTGAGCCAATTCCGGAAAAAAAGGCAATTAAGCAAACTGATGCAAAATGGCCGGCATACCAAAGGCACCATTATCAGCAAACAGGTAGTACAATCAATGGGCGAAGGGCTGTTGTTGTTATTGAAAGTTGAATTCAAAAACTTCTCAAACGCCCTGGTAGAAACAGCGCTGGACATAGTAGACAGTGAGCCTGCACTGGACCGGTTTGCTACCGGTAAATCGATCGCCCTGGTTGTTAATCCTGAAATAAGCAATCCGCCTGTAATAATAGAAGGCAAGGGTTTTCAATGGAACAGGACAATTATGGCGATCATTTTTTCGATATTGCTGTTGATGCTGGTACTGGCACCGGGCCTGCTGGTATATTCCTATATCCATGAAAGCGGCGGGTATGGCTGGCGCTACCTGAGCTTTGGCCACCCATTTATACTGATCCCGTTCATCGGCTTACTCGAACTGCTGCCCTTTATGTTGTTTACCGGCAAGCCAGGAAAACGCAGTACAGCAAGCAGGTTGTTATTGTATGGCAAATCGGCAACGGCAACCATCATCCATACCCAACAAACCGGGTTGTATATCAACGAGCAGCCACAGGTATTGTTTACAGTTGAATTTGAAGGTGCCCGTGGGCATACCACCCATGCCTCTTTTAAAAAGGTGGTGGACCTGTTGAAAATACCCGATATCACACCCGGCAAAACGATCACGGTTTTATACAATCCCGATAATCCACAACAAATAGCACCTGTTGAATAATATGCGACCACTCACCTCTCCTGCGGCTGTATTTCTTTTTTTATTTGGTTTGATGGCATTTTCTTCCTGCGACCAGATCAACAAAAGCTTTGAAGATACCCTGCATCCCAAACCGGTAAAAAAGAAAAACACCGGCGAAACCGGCAGTGCACAAAGTACAGCCAGTAGTACGACTATAATAACGGAGAATTATTCCGGGGAAGCCCCCGTTTACAGGAGCCTTTTTTCCAATGCAGATACACTGGATCAAATACTGGATGAATTAAAAAATCTGCCGCAATTCAAAGGCAAGAAACTGAACCTTTATCAGTCCATGCATTTTTATGATTTTCATGGCGGACAAATCAATATCAATATCCAGGATCCTGACACCACAGAGAATATAGACACCTATGTTTATGCCAATGGCAGATGGCAGGCGCCGCAACCTGTAAAAGTCATCGGCAATATCAGCCAGGTCGATTTCCTGCTTCCGCTTGATAAGATCAGGTTCTCCACGGCAAAAAAAGTTTTTGACAAGACCATTGAAAAATCCAAAGAAATACCCGGCGCCAAACAAGTGCAGTTCGTGTACTTTAATTACATTAAAATAAAAGCCTTTAATAAAACTGATGCGAAATGGTACACTACTGTTGATGGCTCCCGCAATAATGTTACACTTAACTTTGATGTTAATGGTGATCTGACAGAAATGAAAAAGCAATAAACAGGACAGGCATATCAGAAAAAGAACAATCAAGTGATGATCATTGATAAAACCATTACCATAAATGCCCATACCGGTGAAGTATGGAAAACGCTGACAAAACCGGATATGATGTTGCAATGGATGGGCGATACCGAGCTGCAGCTGGAAATACACAGCAGCTGGCAGGAAGGCAGCCCCCTGATTATCCGGGGTTTTCACCATACCGCTTTTGAAAACAAAGGCACTATATGGAAATATGAGCCCGGCACCCGTTTTACCTATAACCAGCTCAGCTCACTATCACGGCTTACCGATGTGCCGGAACATTACTCTGTTTTCGATTTTCAGCTAACAGCGCTGCAAAGCCAAACCCTGCTGCAATTGACCATTACCAATTTTCCTACGGAAACAATTTTCCAGCACCTTAATTTTTACTGGAACACCACCCTGCACAAGATCAAATCAGTAGCTGAAAAACAAGTACAGCAGGCCATACAATAAGCCGGGGACAGATAGCCCTGATTTTGCCCATACATGCAAGCTCTCCGTTGTTCTTCCTGTACGGGTGATGCACCTGCGCCAATAATGTTCAGCATTTGTTTCATGAACAGGGCTGGCCTGTTCAAACAATTCATTCCATACGGCATTCCAGCCGGTACATGTTTCCCTGAACAATGAAACGCATGTTCAGGATAATTGCGGCTCTGCCCTGGCGAAGAATACGGCCAGGTGCATTGCCTGTTTGGCCACCGCGCTGAAATAAAGCGGCAATGGCTGAAGCCAATGAGCGGTTGCACCGGCGCACCAGATGCGCTCCATACTGCCCGACCGGCTGTTCACAACCTGCTGCTCTTTGCTTACAGATAACACCTCTGTCAAATGCGGCTGGAACTGCAGGGAATAACCATCTTTGGTTTCATACAATTTTGGTTTATCGAAACCGGTGGCACAAACAATATAATCGAAGCGGCTATAAGTACCGTCTGTCCAGTGAAGCGTCCAGGTATCTTCTATCCTGGCAATGCCTGCAGTATTGCATTTTCGCACCTGCAACTGGTTAGCTTCCATTAAACGCAGTATTTCACGGGCATTCTCGGCAGGAAAAGAAGAAATATATTTACCTATCAGGGGTTTAAAAGCCTGCAGCATATGCTTCCTGTCTTCGCCAGATAACTGTGCACCGATGCTGTTGAGCGTTTCATAAAATTCTACCAGCAGTTCTTTCCAATGGTTATCATTTTTTTTATCAACCGCCAGGCTATCACGTAAAAACTGTATGGGGGATGCATTGCGTGCTACCTGTTTACTCCGCGGCAGTTCACTGTACCTGCGCAATGCATTCAGCAGTATGCGGTACCCTTTTATTTTGATCTTTGCACCGGCCTTCAGCAAAATATTGCGTTCCTGTGAAAGAATGTATCTGCCAGGGGCAGTTATGACCGCATTTTTTACCGAAGGCAGTTCTCCGCTGCGTGAAGCCATTACAATAGTGCAATTCCTTTTGGCCAGCAGCAGTGTGGCATCGATCGCGCTAAGCCCTGTACCAAGCACCAGCACACGGGAAGAAGTCTGCACCTGTTGTATATCGCCATTTTCAGGAAAAGGCGACCGGATAATGCATTTATCCGTTTCAAATGGTTTGATCCAATCTGGTATATAAGGCGTGTTGAAACCCCGGCAATCAATAATATCTCTTACCATCACCGGCACCTGGCCTTCTGCGTGAAGAAAATACCGTCCCATTACCCCTTTGGTAATATGCTTTACATCGCTGTTGATCAGGTGTACACTCGCTCCCCCTGCAATGGCAGTATCAATGGCCTGTTTCAGTCTTGTAGTAAAATACTGTGCAAACAACCGCCTGGGTGAAACCCCTTCGCCCGAGGCGTTGAACCCACCCGCATACAGGTAGTCAACAAAATCGTCCGGCTCATCGTAAAAAATAGAGTTCAGGTTATTGGGTGTATTGCATAACAGCGTATCGTTATCTGTTCCAAAAGCAAGACCGCCCTGAAAAAAACGGCTGTCAAAAATATAATAAGTATGATGTGTGTTCCTTTTTACCAGGTTACAAAAAACACAGGCACCTGTGGCCCCTGCACCAATAATTGCCACAGCAGATGACTTTTCATACCGGCTGGCACCTCTCACAGACATAACGATATTCTTTTAAGGGTAAACATTGCGATAGTATGAGACAGGATATTTTTGCACGGGCGAAGCAGTTCCTGTTTGTGAAATAATAAACAGGGACTGCCGGATGCGTGCTTTTACTTAGCAGCTTGCAACACCTGAAGCCAACCCATAGAACAACCTGCACATTATTTGCCGCTGGCAGTCATCACTGGCATTGATATAACTGTATAGCCTGATACGTGGCAGGTATTGCCAGTATTTTGCCAAACAGCAATTATTTTGAGGGAAGAATAAAAACGAATGACAGGTCAAAAGGATAGGGTTTTGGGGTTGCATCACCAGGTACAAATTGGTTAAAGATACCGGCAGGCATTGCCTTTTCATGGCTAAATTAAATAAAAAGAATGCAGCAGTGTTAACAGGCCACCCAACTGAATAAATTGAATAAAACAGCCGTGCAGGGCCGCTGCCCCGGCAGGGGAACATTTTACAGGAGAAAGAAAGGCTACTGGCACTGTGTTTCAGCAGCTTTATTAAAAGCGTATAGCCGGAGGCTATTCAGACCGCAGGCTTTTAACGGGATTTGCCAGTGCTGCTTTAATGCCCTGGAAGCTTACCGTTAACATGGTGATCAAAAGCGCACCGGCAGCAGCAGCAGCAAAAATCCACCAGGATGCACGGGTATGCACTTCATAGTTCAGCAGCCATTTGTGCATGGTATAATAGGCTATGGGTATGGCCATCAATATGGCAAAAAGCACCAGCTGTACAAAATCTTTGCTCAGCAATCCCCATAAATTCCATACCGAAGCACCCAGCACCTTGCGCACGCCTATTTCCTTTACCCGTTGCTCTGCCATGAAAGCTGCCATACCGAACAACCCCAGGCAGCTGAGGAAAACAGCCAGCGTTGCAAAAAAGCCAGACAGTTTTCCTACCTGTTCTTCATTATTGAATTTCCTGGCGTATTCCTCTGAAACAAACCGGTAACTAAATGGCTCATCAGGATTGAACTGCTTCCATACCTGTGCTATTCTTTCAAGGGCAGCAGGCATGCTCAGCGCTGGAGCCATTTTGATGATCAGTGTGCCGGTGGCGCCTTCCAGGGCGCTGAAAACAACCGGCCTGGGTTCATCGAAAGGCGATTCCATCACAAGATTATCTACCACACCTATCACGGTATAGGGTTTGCCCCACCAGGTGATCGTTTCGCCTACCGGATGCTGCAGGTTCATAAAGCGTGCGGCGGCCTCATTTAAAATGACTGCGGTAGAATCGGAGATAAATTCCCGTGAAAAATCACGCCCTTCTTTGATTGTCCAGCCAACAGTTTTACCAAAATCCTGCGATACATCAATAGCACCAAAGTTGACGGACAGGTCAGGATCTTTTCCTTTCCAGTTAAAGCCACTGGAACTGTTCCAGATATCAGTTGTAGGGCTTCCGGATTCCGCTACCGCAGTAACCGCCCCTGTTTGCAGCAATTCATTTTTAACAGCCGTAAAATTACGGTGAACATGATCGGTGATCATGGGTACAGTGATCAATCGTTCCCTTTCATAGCCTACCGGCCTGTTTTTTACAAACTGTATTTGCCTGTACACTACAGCAGTACCAATGGTAAGTACAACGGAAACCGTGAACTGCACTACCACCAGTACCTTGCGGGGCAGCGCCGCCAAACGCCCGGCTTTAAAAGTACCTTTCAATACTTTCACCGGTTTAAAAGAAGACAGGTATAAAGCAGGATAGCTGCCGACTACCAGTGCTGTTACCAGCACAAAGCCCAGGCATAGTAACCAGAAAAAAGGATTGCCCCATAGAATAGTCATCTGCTTATCGGCAACAATATTGAAAAACGGCAGTGCCAGTTGTACCAGCAGCAGGGAGCAGGCAAATGCTGCCACCACTACCACCAGGGATTCGCTCATAAATTGTTCAACCAGCTGTCTTCGCAGCGAGCCTATGCTTTTGCGTATGCCCACTTCCTTTGCGCGACGCTCACTTCTCGCTGTGCTCAAGTTCATAAAATTGATGCAGGCCAGCAGCAGCACAAAAACACCAATGATGCCAAATAACCACACATATTGTATGGCGCCACCTGTATTGACGCCGTTTTTAAATTCACCGTATAAATGCCATTTGCTCATGGGGTGCAGAAAAAGCTCCGGCTTTTTTCTTGCCAGCTGTGCATTTACTTTTTTCAGCTTGGCATCCCTGATGCGCAGTGAAACTTTCCGGATATCTGCATTGTCATTCAGGCGGACAAAAAGCGCGAAGGAATTGGGGCGCCAGGAATCTTCCATTGTTTTCAGTCCGTTCTCATCATAATACAATTTCCATGTGCCGATAAAATGCATGTTATTCATTGAGGAATTGCGTGGAAAATCTTTATACACACCCGTTACCTTAACAATAAACCTGTTGTCGATTTTTATCATCCTATTCATTGGGTCAGCATCTCCAAAATAAGCCCTGGCGGCTGAAGCAGATAAAATGACCGATGAAGGATCGTTCAGGCTTTGCCGGTTTCCCTGTAACATCGGCAAGCTGAAAAGATCGATGACCCCGTCTTCAAAAAAAGCACCGGTTTCAGACAACCGCTTATCGTTGTACGATAATAAATGTTCACCCCATCCTCCGGCAGTGATCACCTGCCTGAAATCGTTGCCATAATTTTTCCGCAATTCCTCGCCAAGCGGGTAAGGCACATCCATCCAGGTTTGCACGCTGCCATTGTTGGTTACATTTTGTATAACGCGCGCTATACGGTCGTTGTGCTGGAAATTTTTATCAAAAGAAAGCTCGTCCCATATCCATAAACCAATCAAAATGGCAACCGCCATGCCAATACTCAACCCTGCAATATTGATCACACCATGTACTTTGTTTTTTACCAGGTTGCGAAACGCTGATTTTACATAGTTTTTAAACATAATGGAAAACTGTTTAAATAATGAGTAAAGGCCTGCTATAAAACATGCGCCCGTTAAACATAACGAAGAGAATGCCAGTTTCCCAGTCATCTGAAAATCATTTACTTATAACCCAGCAACACCGTTTCAACTGTTCGCTTTTGTAACGCAGCTGTTCCCTTTCTGAACAGGGTATCCAGTGGGCAGGCGATGTTTCAAAGTAATACCGGTCACCGCTACCCGCAACATACCGGCTCCATCGTTTCCTTTTCTTTACCGGGCATCAGGAAAAGACAGATGTTGACCATCAGCAGCAATACCATACTCACAAAAACAGCTGTTCTGTAAGCGGTGATGTATTCATGCAAACCGGGTGTATTTCCTGCAAAATAAAAGAACACTCCTCCTATCACACCAGCCCCCAGTGCAATGGCTGATTGCTGCACCGTGTAGTATGTTCCCGATGCAGCGCCTGCAAACTGCCGCGGTATGCCTTTCAAAGACAAAGCCAGTAAAGAAGGCAGCACTGAGCCACAGCCCACACCATAAACAAAAAGAATAATAGAAAACAGCAACGGGTCTGTTCCGGGTGATACCAGGAAGCTGGTATGCAGCAATAAAGACAGTATCATGATGAGCACACCTGTTTGTAGTACTTTTTTGCCAAACCGCGGCACAAGCTTCACCGACAATACCGAAGCCATTACATAACCGGTGCCCTGGAAAGCAAAATACACACCGGCCGTATGCGAACTGATAGACAGCCCGTTTTGGAAAAAAATGCCTGTGATTAAAAAATAAGGTTCCTGTACCAGGAAATAAAAAACCGTCGCATACAAGCCTATTTTAAAATCCCTGAACCTGAACAATCCTGCATCGATAAGCGGCGCTTTTGAAAGCGCCAGTTTTTTCTTTTGATCCTTTGCAAAAACAAACAGCAAAATGATGGCAGCGGCAAGCATTACAAAACTCCATACCGGCCAGCCCAGCTCTCGCCCCTGTATTACCGGAAAAATAAGGCAGAACAATGCCGGCGTGAGCAGGGCAACACCACCATAATCAAATTTCTGCGAAGTGTCTGCAGGTGTTTCTTCCAGGAACAACATAGCAGCTACCAGGGCAACAATGCCCAGTGGCAGGTTGATAAAAAATATTAGCCGCCAGCCTTCGCTGATAAAATGCGTACCAGGCAAAAGACCACCAAGGAACTGGCCGATCACAGAAGCAGAGCCGGCAATAATTCCATAAACACCGATCGCTTTTACACGTTCACCAGCCTTAGGGAACAGCACTTGGATATACGATACACCCTGCGGCGTCATCAGTGCAGCACTTATTCCCTGAAAAAAACGCGCA
The DNA here is from genome assembly GCA_966424055.1 of uncultured Deminuibacter sp. Classification (GTDB taxonomy): domain Bacteria; phylum Bacteroidota; class Bacteroidia; order Chitinophagales; family Chitinophagaceae; genus Deminuibacter. Next base: position 53,174 of record CBJLMB010000035.1, read on the forward strand.
ATGCTTAGCTGTGTGCCGTTTTGCGCCAATCCACAAAAACAGGAGCTGATACTAAAGCAGAACATGCCCAGCATAAAAACCTTCTTCCTGCCATAATAATCCCCCAGCCTGCCTCCGGTGATCAGTAAACAGGAATAACCCAGCAGGTAAATGGCAATCACCAGCTGCAGGTCGCTGTTGCTGCCAGCAATACCTTTTTTTATAGAAGGCAATGCCACGTTAACAATGAATATATCGATGACCGCCAGAAAAATGGATGAGGATACGATGAGCATAGACAGCCATCTGGATGTTTTTGTTTGCATAATTTTATATAGATAGATCTATCTATTTTTAAAGAAAAAAATAATCTTCTTACCTGAGCGCTGCAGCTGCCTGATACTGTTCCGCTTTGTGCGTGGTAAGATCGAGGAACAGCCTGATCATCGCGCCGATGGTACCAGGTGCATCTTCAAAACTGTAATGCCCCACTTGCGGCAATTCATAGACCAGTCCTGCAGGGAACACAGAGCGGAACAGTGGAATAAAATATTTTGCCTGCAGCGTTGTATCAGCAGCGCCCCATATGGACAGTGCAGGCAGGCCGGCTATTTTTTCCCTTGCAGCATCCCCGGGTTGTTCAAATACATGCGCACCGGTGGCCACACCTTTTGCCCAGCCGATGACACCGAGACAGGATGCAGGCGCTGCAAACGCAGCGCGGTAGGCTTCAGTCCAGGCAGGTGTGATCACCGTATTTTGTTCAAAACCGTTCAGCTTGAGTGTGCTTATAATATGGTAGTGTATTTCCTGCAACACCAGTTCCAGCTTCCCTTCACTTTCGGCCTGCATGATCCATTGAAACCAGGGAGATCCCTGCAGGTTAGCAGCAAAAGCCTGCTCCAGTTCAGGCTGACCGAAAGCGACAGGTCCGTTCACGCTGATCACGCGTGCCATGCGGTTGGGTTGGCGCGCTGCCAGTCCCATACCGACAGGACCGCCAAAATCGTGCATGATCAGCGAAATACCATGCAGGTCGAGTGCCAGCACCAGCTTTTCGAGATTGTCAATATGATCCTGCAGCCAATATGTTCTGTCGGCAGGTGTTTCAGATTTGCCGAAGCCCATATGATCGGGAACAATTACCCTGTAGCTGCCAGACAATTGTGCAACCAGGTGCCTGTACAAATATCCCCAGGTAGGCTCCCCGTGCAGGCAGAGCACCACGGGCCCTCTGCCTGCATCAACATAATGCATATTAAATCCCGGCGCTGTTGTAAAATGCGGCGCGAATGGGAAACTACCATCAAAGGTTTCCTGACCAGGTATCATATCAATAAAATTTAAAGTGAAATAATCCTGCACCGGCAGGTAATGATCTGCGGGTTGCAGTTGTTTCAAGAATAGATAGATATATCTATTTATTTTGGTGAAAAAAAAATTTTAGCCCAGTATCTTCTTTAAAAATTTGCGCACATTTTCGAGGGCCTGCATATTACGGGTGATAGTGGTATTGACCGTTCCACCCTCTATCATCAGGAAAACCGTATCGGCCAGCAGCTTCCTGTCCAATGGGCCTTCATAAGGCACCTGTTTAAAAAGGCTGTTCAGCATTGCACGCTGTTTTTCTTTGTGCGCTTCCACCAGTTGCAGCACCTGCATATCGGCAGCCCCTACTTCATCCATAATTTTTATAAAGGGGCAGCCGGAGAATCCCGATCTTTTCTGTTGTTCAATACGGTAGTCGACAAACTTGAATAGCTTCTCCTTTGGCTGGGTAACACCTTTGCTGAACTGCTCCAGGCCTGCAAACCAATCCTCCTCCTGTTTCTTTAAATAGGCCAGCAGCAGGTCGTTCTTGGAGGCAAAATGATTGTACAAGGAGCCGATGGCGATATCAGCCTCTGCAATGATCTGGTTGATACCGGTTTGATTGAATCCCTGGTGGTAAAACAATTCAGTAGCAACATGAAGGATCCTGTCCCGTACTTTTATTTTGCTTTGCATAACGGTTTTAACAGGGCAAATGTAAGGGGATTTTTTTAAAATAGAGAACTCTATCTAAAATTGTTCCATTGTTTTATTGTTCCATTGTTTTATTGTTTCATTGTTCCATTGTTCCATTGTTGTTAGTGATATAACCAACGTTGAATATTTAAACTTTCAAACCTAACAGAACTAACGTTAAACCTTAAACGTTAAACGCTTGAACCCTTAAACTCTTGAACATTTGAACTTTCAAACCTAACAGAACCAACATTAAACCTTAAACGTTAAACTCTTGAACCCTTAAACTCTTGAACATTTGAACTTTTGAACTTTTAAACTTAACAGAACCAACATTAAACCTTAAACGTTAAACTTTTAAACCTTCGTAGCAGCTAAGTTCCATTGTTTCATTGTTCCATTGTTTCATTGTTGTTAGTGATATAACCTACGTTGAATATTTAAACTTTCAAACCTAACAGAACCAACGTTAAACCTTAAACGTTAAACGCTTGAACCCTTAAACTCTTGAACATTTGAACTTTCAAACCTAACAGAACCAACATTAAACCTTACACGTTAAACTTTTAAACCTTCGTAGCAGCTAAGTTTCATTGTTGGGTGGTTTAGTGAGGGGGCTGGGGGTATCTTTAAAAAGAATATCTTTACGCGACTTTAATCATAGTATCTGGCAACGGGCTGGCAGGTATGGTTTTATTACCCGGTGGCCTGTGCTTTAACCCAACGGTATGCATTTGTTCTATCTTACTTTCGGCAACCATATCTCGCATCATTTACAGGCTTCTTTTTCCATTTTGTCGTTTCTTGCACAGGCAGCACCTGGTGATACGGTTGATATGCTGACGGACTGCCCTGAATTTTATGCGCATTTGTCTGGCAGGGTCAATACACTTCCTGTAGATGAGGCATTGCTGCGCGAATGGAAAGGGCCGCATGATTTTTTCTGGCGAGCCAAAATAAAAGCCATTGAACAAACCTGCAACCGCTATGCCGGCGAACCGGTGATCTACCTGGATTCGGATACATTCCTGTACAATGCAGCCAACGCATTCCGCCAGCAGCTGGCAAACAATAAAGCACTGATGCACCTGGCAGAAGGACCTTTGAGCCAGGCAGGCAGCAAAACAGAAAAGAAAATGTGGCAGCAGGTCAGTGGCCGGTCGTTCGGCGGTTTAACCATGCAGCCTGCAGACATGATGTGGAACGCAGGTGTAGTGGCAACGCCCAATACCTTGCGTGGCGAAGAATGCAGGCTGGCACTGGCGATCTGTGATGAAATGTGCGCAGCCGGTGTTACCCGCAGGCTGATAGAACAATATGCCCTTTCTCTTGTCCTTGATAAAACCTATGGTCTCACTGAAGCAGCGCCCTATATTGCCCACTACTGGAGCAATAAAGAAGAATGGACCAAAGGCATCAGTGATTTTTTCACGACTGCCTATTTTAAACAATATACACCCGCACAAACCATAGAAGCCTTCAAACAATTTCCTTATAACAGCATCCCGGTGGTAAAAAAAACCAGGAACACCACAACAAGGCTGCAACGGCTGGCAGCAAAACTCTTCCCGCCAAGGGATGTGCAGTACCTGCAAAAAGCATAGCCTGGTCTTCCGGCAAAATAACCAGGGCATTCCCGGTCATTTACCACCAAGAACAAGGCCTGTATACTTTTCATGACATTGTTTTTAAATGCACAGAGCCTGTATGCAGCCCATCCTATTGTGCCTTACATAAATGAACAAGAAGTGTGCGGAAGCGAACAGTACGCCATCGCCTTCACCTTTAGCCGGTTGATTTACAAACACATACCTGGCTGGCACTACAGTTGTTACACAAAGGCATTCCACACCGGGCCAATAACAAGACGTATGATTGTACATTATCTTAAAACAGCTTTCAGGAACCTGTTGCACAACAAAACCCAGTCAGCCATTAACACCACAGGCTTATTAGTAGGGTTCAGTGCTTTCCTGCTCATCTTCCTGGTTTTGCAGTACGAAGAAAGTTTTGATGTTTTTCATACAAAAAAAGACCGTATTTACCGGGTGGTGAGAGAAGCGCAGGATTATTCGGGTGGGGATGCCTCCTTTCCGCTTGCAGGTGCACTACGAAAAGAATTTCCGCAGGTAGAAAAAGCAGCAGCCATTTATGGCGACAGGAATGTACAGGTAATTGTGCCTGGTGAAAACGGTTCGGTACTGAAAAAGTTCAAAGAGAACAACAATGTATTTTTTGCTGAACCTGATTTTTTTTCGCTGTTCGATTTCAGGATGCCTGAAGGAGATCCTGCCGATGCTATCCGGGAGCCCAATACCGCTTTGCTGACAAAGGAAGTGGCAGTGCGCTATTTCGGGGATGCACAAAAAGCCATCGGGCGTATTATACGGATATATGAGCACGATATCAGGATAACAGGCATACTGGATAACCCTCCGGCCAATACTGATCTTCCTCTTGGCATCGTAGCATCTTACAGCACATATGTATCACTGGGTATTGACCTGAACGACTGGATACAACTGTCAGCACGTCATTATTGTTTTGTATTGCTGAAACCAGGCCATAGCGCAACACAGTTCAACAACCTGTTATCGGGTTTGATCGCCAGGCATGTGCCTAAAGAAAACATAGATTATCATCTTTCCCTTCAGCCATTACGCGAAATGCATTTTGAAGGACGCTTCGGTAATTTCAGGGAACACACGTTCAGTCATGAGTTGATCGCCACCCTGCGTATCATCGGTATATTCCTGTTGCTTATTGCCTGCGTTAATTTCATCAATCTTTCCACTGCACATGCTGTTACCCGCTCAAAAGAAATAGGTGTACGCAAGGTACTGGGAGGCAGCCGTAAACAGCTGCTATGGCAGTTCTTTGGTGAAACAGGACTGGTTTGCCTGTTTTCGATAGCAGGTGCAGTGCTGCTCACCTTATGCTGCCTTCCTTTTATTAACCGGTTGCTGGAAACCAGTATCCCGCCCGCGGCTTTATGGAAGCCAGGCACCCTCACCTGCTTACTACTGGCATGGCTTGTGGTCACTTTTTTATCCGGGGCATACCCGGCACTGGTATTATCCGGATTCAATCCCATCAGTGCGCTGAAAAACAAAATATCATCCGCCACCGGGAAAACAGTATCGCTCAGGCGATCGCTGGTTGTATGCCAGTTTGTGATAGCCCAGGTGCTCATTATCGGAACACTGGTAGTGGTAAGCCAGATGAGGTATTTCAACAATATTGATCTTGGTTTTAATAAAGAGGCCATTATTCATGCCGACTTTCCCTGGGACAGCATTGGGCAGGTAAAAATGTCTGCGCTGCGGAATGAACTATTGCAGCAGCCGGGTGTAAAAGAAATCAGTTTCAGTGCATTTGTTCCATCGGGAAAAACGGGCTGGGCCACCGATTTATGGAAGAATAGGGTACACAGCAGCAAGCCCGATGTTATCGTGATCATGCGTCCAGCCGATACAGGTTATTTTAGTCTGTACCATCTGCAGCTGCTCGCGGGCCGCATCTATCATCCTGCTGATACCATGCATGAATTTGTGATCAATGAAACCCTGCTGAAAAAACTGGATCTCCGCCATCCGGAAGACGCGATAGGCCGGGATATTACTGTGAGTAAAACTACAGGCCCTATTGTTGGCGTGATAAAAGATTTCCATACCCGTTCACTGCGGCATGGCCTTGAGCCGGTTGTATTAAGCACTGTTAAAAGCATGTACAAAACGGTCAATATTAAAATAGCACCAGATAAAGCCGGTAGCGTTATTGCAGCGGCCACCAGCATATGGAACAAGCTGTTTCCCAACTATGTATTTGGATATAATTTTATGAATGAAACGCTGGCCGCTTACTATAAGCAGGAACAACAACTGGCACAGTTGTACCTGTTGTTCGCCGGTATAGCAATTTTTATTTCCTGCCTGGGTTTATACGGACTGGTTTCTTTTATGGCAGTACGGAAGAAAAAAGAGATCGGCATCCGCAAAGTACTGGGCGCACCGGTGAGCAATATCCTCTTACTGCTTTCCGGCGAATTCCTATTGCTGATAGGGATCGCATTCTTTATTGCGGCACCGGTAGCCTGGTATTTCATGCATAACTGGCTGCAGCAATATACTTACCGTATTCACCTGGGTGCAGGCATCTTCCTGGCCACCTTATTATCGTCTGTTTTTATTGCCTGGCTTACAGTAGGGCATTCGGCTATCAAAGCTGCAACAGCGAATCCCGTAAAGAGCCTGCGTACGGAATAAATAGCAGGCTTTGTTCAAAATCCAATACCAACCACTGTTTAAACAGCCACCAGTGCAGAAAAAATAAAACAACCCAAATTGCTGTTGCTAACTTTTAATGCCCTGCTCATGCAGGGCATTTTATATTTTCCGGAGCCCATCTCCATGTTTTATCCGGCTGTTCTCAAAAACATAAAAACGATTTTTCTTACCCTGCTGTCTCATTAAAAAAATCCGCATACATTTCATCATATTCAACCATCCACCCCGGATCATTTTAAAAGCTGCAAGCCGGCCGCTCTGTCACCGGGAAATCCACAGTAATCGCATCAACACTATACTTGCTGCCACCGAACATCAGCTCACCAGCACAGTGCAGCATAGTTCAGGATGGCTCAGGACTGTAATACAAATTGATTCAACTAGGTTTATATCACTTTAATTAACGATTGCTTAAATCTTCAACAATGTATCAAACTATCTGCAAACTATCCAGATGGAGGGTTTGGTGCACTTTACCTCTGTTCTGGCTCTCTCTTTTAACAGCCCAGGCACAAACAGGATCTATTCATGGCAATGTACGCAATGCAAAAGGAGAAGCTGTTGCGGGCGCCGCTGTCAAATTAAAAGAAACAGGTAAAATGTACGTCACCGACAATGAAGGCCGTTTTACAATTGATCATGTATCCAATGGTCACTACACGCTGGAGGTCACGTCTATTGGCTTTGCCAAACAGGAGCTGAAGATCAGCAGCCCCGGCGATGTCGTCAGTATCACACTGCGGGAAGAAGTAAAAGAAGTGGATGAAGTGATTGTAACAGGTGTATTCGACAAAAGAAAAAAAATGGAATCATCTGTTGCTATCACAACACTCTCTGCCGCGCAGTTACGCAAACAAACACCGGTAAGCGCTGCCGACCTGCTTAAAAATGTGCCCGGTGTATTTGTCAACTCCTCGCTGGGAGAGATCAGGAATGTTGTGTATTCGCGCGGTGTATCGGCCAATTCATCTGATGGTGACCGCGGCTATTATTATGTATCGATGCAGGAAGATGGTTTACCTGTTACCAATGTCACCTATGGCAACTATGGACCCGATTATTTCCTCAGGGCCGATGTCACTACCGCCAAAGTGGAAGCTGTGCGCGGTGGTTCGGCCTCTATCGTTGGCCCCAATGCACCCGGCGGTATCTTCAATTATATTTCCAGAACAGGTGGCGATACATTTGGCGGCGAGTTCAGGGCAAGAGCAGGGATAGAAGGTGATGGCAACACTTATTACCGTGGCGACCTGAATGCAGGCGGCCCAATAAGCCATGACAAAAGCTGGGCTTACAATATCGGCGGTTTTTACCGCTATGACAATGGATCAAGAAATCCTGGCTACCCCGTAAACTATGGCGGCCAGGTAAAAGCCAATATACTTAAAACCTATAAAACAGGTTCGCTGAAATTGTATGCCAAATACCTCAATGATCACAATGCCTGGTTTGAATTTTCACCAGCTGTCAATTTCAATAAACCACAGCTGGCCCCGGGTGTAAAAAATACAGATACTTACCTGCCCAACAAAAATTTCAAATTCCGTTACCCGTTCAATTCATCTGTCTACGACCAGGATTTTGATGTAACCAGGCTGGCACATGCAAAAGAAGCATCCATTGGCCTCGACTGGAGCCAGCACCTGGGCAATGGCTGGACTGTCAACAACAATCTCAAATACTCCAACAAATCGACCAACTGGAACACCGGCGCGATCATTACCACGGTTGGACTGGAAAGCATGTATCCCTACCTGTTCTCCAATACATTGGGCCGAAACGGTATTTTCACCTTTACTGATCTCACCAATAACCAGCAGCTGGCGCAGGTGCTTGCCAGGAATGGCAACTATACCCTGCAGGGAAACAATACATTGCCAGGACAAAACGTACAAGCCAATTCACTGATGTTACAGGGCCTTTTTTTAAACCACAACCAGGTGAATGAGCTTTTCGACCAGCTTTCATTCAGCAAAAAGCTCAGGAATATGAGCTTTACCGCAGGCGGTTATTTTGCCAGGTCAACTGTTGGTTACGCACAAGGTGTGGTGGGTGCGGGCTATGGCACTATTGAAAACAGGCCCCATCCCGTAGGTATTACTTTAACTGATTCTGCAGGCAACAATTACCAGGTTACAGCGCCTTCGGGTGCCGGTGGTATGGGCAGGCAGAATTTAAGCATTGCAGATATCACACAAACACAGGTTGCCGCATTCTTCAATCACAACTGGCAGATAACGCCGCAATTGAATCTTGACTGGGGTGTTCGTTATGATAACATGCATGTAAAAGGCAGTAACCAGGCTACCGTAACAGGAACAGATATCAAGAATGGCGGGGCAGATCATAATATACAAACGATATACGACAACTATGCTACCAGTAGCGGAGCCATTCTCCCCTACAACAAAACAGTATCTACGCTCTCCTATTCTGCCGCGCTCAATTACAGGTTTTCGAACCAATATGCATTGTATGCCCGCTTTTCCAACGGTAAAAAAGCGCCAGACCTGATCTTGTATCTTGGTGCGAATACACCTTTCCTGGCATCGACCTTAGACCCCAAAGCACAGGATTTGAAACAGCTGGAGTTTGGGTTCAAAGCAAATTACCAGCAGCTGAAATTCACGCTTACACCTTTCTACAGCCTGCTCAGCAATATACCCACTTCTGCAACGGGACAGAATGCAGATGGCTCTTATTACAATACACCAGTTGTACTGAATAAAATGGAAGACTATGGTGTTGAACTGGAAGCCAATTATGATGCTACTAAAAACTTCAGTGTAAGAGGTGTTTTAACCCTGCAAAAAGCCACCGCCAAAGAATGGAAAGTATGGGTACTCAACAACGCAGGTCCTGAGGACGATAAAACGCAGGATTTCTCCGGCAATAAAGCCGATAATAACCCGGCTGTTATGTTTACCCTCAGCCCCGGTTATACCGCAGGAAAGTTCTATGCCAATATCAACTGGAAATATATGGGCAGCCGCCCGGCCAATGTGCCCAATACATTTACACTGCCAGGCTTCAGCCAGTTTGATATGGCACTGACCTACGATTTTTCCAAAAAACTGAATGCCAGTTTCAATATCAACAACATCTTAAATGGCAAAGGTGCAATGGGCTGGCAGGCACCGGGAGGTTTTCCTGTATCGCTCGACCGGCAGGGTTTTCTGCCATCCAAACTTGCGGCCAATCCCAATGCCACATTTTCTATTCTCACTATTCAGCCAAGATGCTATTTCCTAACGGTCAGCTATAAATTTTAAGTAGCAGGCTTAGGGATCATTCAACACCTTATTCTACAAATATGCAACACCATAAAACGATAAAAACAGTAACTGGCGTATTACTTACTATTTCACTGTCAGGTTTATTCAGTTGCCACCAGGGAGATGCACAAAAAGAAAGCCCCGCTGCTGCGCAGGCGCAGAACTGGTTCCCTTATTATGATTTTGATGCGGCTGCTTTCAAACAACCACCACAGGGCTATGGACCTTATACACGCTGGTGGTGGCCGGGCAACGATGTAACCAGTGAAGAACTTAAAAGAGAGATCAGGCTTCTGGCTGATCATGGTTTTTCCGGTGTGGAAATACAACCGCTTACTGTAGGCCTCAATTTCAAATCACCACCCGAACAGGCTGCCCGGGTATACAGCTGGAATACACCCTCTTTTTATGAACATGTGAAAGCGGTGATGGACCAGGCAAAGGAATCGGGCATCACGGTAGATATGAATGGCGGTAGTGGCTGGCCTATCAGCAGTCCGGGGGTAAAGCCGGAAGAAAGCATGCATACACTGCTGGCCTGCGATACCACTGTTGCCGGCGGACAGGCATTGAAAATCCCACTGCCCAAAAAAATGCCGGATATTTCCAGGCTGCCAACGCTTGCAGGCATGAGTATGTTTACAGCAGTAGATCCTTCCCTGGCCAGCCTGCAGGCAGTGGTTGCCGCAAAGATCATCCGGCAGAATGGCGCGCAAACATTACTCGACCTGTCATCTGTGAAGGAGCTCACCACGCAGGTAAGCAATAACCAGCTGAGCTGGAATGTTCCGCAGGGTGGTGAGTGGAAGATCATCGCATTCTGGTCGGCACCCGATGGTGAAAAGCCTGCACTGATCGCCACCCAAAACGCCAGTTATATCCCCGATCATTTTGATTCTGTACAATTATTTAAAGTATATGAAGATCTTTTCGGCAAACGAACCGGTCTCGATCAATATTATGGCAAGCCTTTCCGTGCGATTTTCAATGACAGCTACGAGTTTAAACCAGACAGGCATTTTTCTAAAAACTTCCTGGCATATTTCCAGGCACACCGGGGTTATGATATACGGCCGCTGCTGGCAGCCAATATTCAGAAAGGGTACAACAATGCGTTCGCCAATTTTCTTATGCCGGCCCAGCAGCCTGTTTATATTTTATCTGATGAAGACTGGCGGATACGGTACGATTATGACCAGACAGTAGGCGATCTGCTGCGTGAACAGTTTATCAACAGCAGCAACCGCTGGATGCAGGCACGCGGTATACTGCACCGCACACAGGCCTATGGTGTAAAGATGGATATGATCGCAGCCAGCGGCGCTGCCGGCCAGCCGGAAGCAGAGCAGCTTTTTGCAGAAGGTTCTGAAGGCTTTATCAAACTGGTTACATCTGGAGCACATTTATACAACAGGCCGGTGATCTCGCAGGAATCTGTTGTATTCTCAGGCAGGGCCGAAATGACCACGCCGCAGAAGATAAGGATGCTGGCAGATAAATCTTTTGCCGAAGGCATCAACCAGTTCATCTACCACGGCACGCCTTATAAATACCAGACCGGGGAATACGGCAGGGAAGGCTGGAATGCGTGGTCATCTTCCTTCATGCCGATGTTCAATTTTTCCTCTGATATCAATGAAAGTTTTCCTTACTGGAAAAATATGAAAGCAGTGAATGAGTACATCTCCCGCTCTCAGTACGCGCTGCGCTCCGGCAAACCGCATACAGATGTGCTGATCTATTTCCCGTTTGTTGATTTCGGCGAAGGCAATATCACCGCCAACCCGGAAGAGATACTGGCAAAAGGCGAACTGAAAGGCATTGAACCAGCTATACAAACCATGTCACTGATAGCCGGGGATGGCAAAAAGATGACGCCACTACAGGAATGGTATGCCCGGCTATGGCCGGTTGTAAATGCATTGAATGCATCCGGCATCACCTGGGATTTTATTAATGATGCTTCATTACAGCAGGCCGATATAACAAACGGTTTACTCAGCATCCGTGGTAATCATTACCAGGCATTACTGCTGCTCAATGAACCTTATGTGCAGCTGGCAACTGCGCAGAAAATAAAAGACTATACGTCAAAGGGGCTTAAATTGCTTATTACCGGCGCCATACCTGACAAACAACCCAGCTACCTGAATTATAAAGAAAACGATGCGCAAACCCAACAACTGCTGCAGGATGCAGCCAAACAAAACAACACAACCATCCTGGCAACAGGTGCCAGCATCGACGGTTGGATACATGCGCTGGTAAAAGAGATCAGGTTTAAAGATAAATACCCGTTCACACGTATCATTGACCGGGACATGAAAAACGGTGACCGGCTGGAATTCATCTGGAATCAATCAGACCAATGGCAAACGGTTGCACTAACAGCAGATGCAGCCTACAAAAATTTTTACTGGCTGGATGCTGCTGAAGGCACTATTGTAAAGAATGCAGGCAGCAGTATCTCCTATACCATCCCGCCATACAGTGCCATCTTGTTGTATGCATCAAAAAGCAGCCTGGATGAAAAATTAATGGCTGCACCTTTATCCACTGCGCAAAAAGGACACACAGTAACCGAGATCACCGGCTGGAACATCAAAGCAGGTGATGCCACGGTCACCAACAGCGCTTTATTTGACTGGAGAACAAAAGAGGCTTTCCAATACAGGTCTGGCGAAGGCATATATACTGCTTCCTTCCGGCTGGATAAAAAAGCTGGCAAACAATATTTTATCGACCTGGGAAAAGTTTATTTCACAGCAGAGGTATCCATCAATGGCAAACCGGCAGGCACCGCTTTATGGGCGCCCTACCAGCTGAATATTACCAGCCTGGTGCAGCAGGGCGATAATTCTGTCGAAATAAAAGTGATGGCCACCAACAGAAATGAATTCATTGGTGAGGCGGTGAAGAAAAATCCTAAATACCTGCAGTTTGCGGGTAAAGAATCGACATTGATGCCTGCAGGACTGGCCGGCCCTGTATCGGTTAAAGAAGTGGACTGACCTAAGTTGGGGGTTAGCAGTAGTTTTTATAGCCGCAAGCCATGAGCTGTCAGCTATAAGACGGCTTGCGGCTGTAAACTTAAGCACCCGGTGTATTTCTGCACCGGGTGCTTTATTATTTTATCTCCGGCGATGATTATTAATTGCCAGCACCTGGCAACGCCGTTTGCTGCGCGCGTTTTGCCAGCACCACAACAACCCCCACTCCCATTATAAATGCAGCAAATGAAAAAAACAATACCGGCTGCAACAGGCAAATGCCCAGGTAGCACAAAAAAAGCAGGTTAAAAGACACCAGCACGGCTATAATCAGTTTACCCAGCCATCTTTCAGCCCTGAATGTTTTTATCCGCGCACCCGCATACTCTGCTACAACCCTGCGGGTTAGCTGTTCTGAAAAATGGCCGGCAGGCGTTTCTGTCCCATATGCTTTCAGCAGATCAGCAAGTTTTTTTTCTTCAGGCAGGTTCTTGTTCATAATAAACTTTTTATTTCCTGTTTCAGCAGTGATCTCAGTGCTGTTTCCGGCCACGCTGCAGCAATACGCCGGTGTTTATACATCCCTAACCGGCGAGCAGCGGGTAATAAGCTGTGAAGAAAACAACCTGCAGTTCTTTACAAGAGGCGGTTCGAAAGAGCCGTTGCAGGCTTATGAAAAAGACAGGTTCTTTTGCAAAAACAATTTCATCCTGCTGACATTTATGCGGGACAGCGCGGGCAATATCAGCTCCATGACCACGACTGGGACAGCTGATCCCGTTAACTGGAAGCGTTCAGCAGAAACTGTTCCGGTATTCAAACCAATTTTCATTCCTGCTGATTCGCTGGAAAAATATACCGGTAAATACCGGTTCAGTTCAGGGTTCGTACTCAGCATCACCAGTGAAAATGGCCGGTTATATGGAACAGGATCTGGTGCACAGCAAATAAAACAAGAGATCGCTGCTTACAAGCAGGATCGTTTTTTTGCGAAGCAACTCGATGCACAACTGGTATTTAAACGCAATGAAAAAGGAGCTATCACCGGTCTGGTAAAAATACAACAGGACGAAACATATGCAGCCAAAATAGAATAGACCGGCACCGGTATTACCAGCGATCCCGTTGTTGCATTTTTATGTTGTCTGGATTCAATACCATCCACCTTGGTGCCTCTTTTATCATGCACCCAAACAACCCGCAACTTTACCGGTAGCAGTGCTCCCGTTCAAGCGGTCATTTCCTGCGTAGCAGGTCTGATAAGCAAAAAATGGTGGCTCCAAACAAGAGCAGGCAAAAGAACAGGCAGAGCATTGACTGAAAAAATACATTGGCGGCTTCAAATATATACAGGTAAACCAGGCAGGTAACAATGCCTGCCAGACAGGTCAGCAACAGTTTCCTGAAACAGGCGCGGGAACAAACTACGCCGGCAATAGCCACTACCAGCGCATAGAGGTATACATGTTTTTTGTCGTATTTCTTTTTCAACTGTTTTATTTAAGCCAGAAAGGTTACTGCCGCCACTGCAGCAAAGCAGATCATCCATTTGTATTCGGGCAACGCGGCTTCATTTGGGGTATCCTGTTGCCTGCTACCCTGCAGCCATGCATGGATGGGTTTGGAGAACAATGCCAGCAATAAAAAGCCCACATGAACATACAGGAAGCGGTATATCAGGCTGGCGAACACATCTATGATCAACCTGGTTTTTCCGGCAGGCATGGTGCCGGCTGTTGGTGCATAATACATCAGTGGAGTATTATCATTGTCCGGTAAAAGGTCTTTATTGTTCACATAAAATGTAATTGTACCCAGCCTGTTGATTTCGGTTACCGGTAACAGCAGCCTCGACAGACCGAATGCATAATCCCTGTCGATACCCGAACTGCGTTTCAGTGCATCCATACGGGCAGCCAGGGGAAGCGTTCTTGCTGCTGCATTGGGCAGGCTATCTACTTTTATATAAAAATGTTTCACCAGGCCATAGGCGCCGGCCCGGCCAATGCGGGCATTGGTATATGTAGCCGCAACCAGGCCTCCGGGCGCTTTGACCAGGGCATACACCAGGTATGCCCAATAAGCAGTCCAGCACAATAAGATCACCCTGAGTAATTGTTTATACGTCATCCTCCACCACCTTTATAGAAGCCCTGGCTGTGGCTTCACTGGTACTAAGTGCTTTGATATAGTTTTCGATATCTCCTTTCAGCAGGGCATTGGTAAGTGCGCGGTAGCCATCTGTAAGCAGGTCCATTACCAGACCACCACCGCTGGGCCCGTTTTTAAATGAACGCTCGCCAGAAAAATTCTCTGCCCCCTTCGGCATCCCCCACTGGTCTTTTCCCCAGTTGGCCACTGTTTTCTGCATTACGCTGCCTGAATCTTTTATACCTGCCGGGTTATATTGCTTACCCTGTTCCATTGTGTATGTTTCATCATGCATATACACACCAGAACGGTCTGAATAAAAATCTGAATTGCGTGATGTACTTACTGTTGGATTTTTTTCTTTTATACCGCCGGCTTTTTCTGTAGATACCCTATCTGAGTTCACTTCAGCAACAGAACCGTTTTTGTCAGTGACCACTGTTCTTGATTCATAATCGAGCGATTCATAACTGCTGGTTCTGTCACCCACAGCCTTCCTGCCTTTGTCGACAGATTTGGCTGTTTTGCGCAGGTCGTCATAAGTTGTATTTTTCTCGCCGCCTTCCACGTCCATGCTGTCTTCAATTTTCACGATATCCGTTTCATAACCATTTACATACTTATCTATCCCTGTCCACTTGTACACATTGCTTTTCACCTTTGATTTTACCAGGTCAAGTCCCTGGTTGGTGGCAAAACCCAAACCCAGCGATCCCAGGTAACTCAATCCCGCACGGGCACCGAAGCCGCTGAATATCCCTGAAGCGGTTGCCACAGAAGTAGCCACCCCTTCAATAGCAGGTGCTGCGATATAGGCGGCGCCAATAATCGCGCCAACATCTATCAGTGTTTCTTTTTTCTTCAGTGCTACAGCCGCTTCAGCGGCTTCTTTGGAATATTGTATCAGCACATAACCACCCAGTATACATGATACCCTTGAAGATTCGATCAATGCTTTTTTACTTTCAAATTCCACGGTGGGGTGTACAGGCGCCCACTCATGCGACATGGTGAAGAAAGAACAGATACTGGGTATCAGCGACAGGATACCGCCGCCTGCAGCACCTGCTGCTGCACCGGCAGCCATCAGCATACCCAGCCCCATGGCAACAGTTCCACCGGTACATATCATCAGCAGCCCGAATATGGCAGCACCAATGGCTCCCAGTATGGCCCCGATGATGATCATTTTTGCACAATAGAAATTCCCGTTGATACGGTCTTTCAGTGTTGCGGCCAGCTTGTCGCCGGCAATTTTTATGGTCTGCTGGCTGGTCACTTTCAGTTGCCTCACTTCCCTTCCTTCTGAGCAGATCAGGTTCACTTCATCCGGTACATAATGTTTGCTCATCGTATTGTTTTTATATGAGTTGAATATGATAGGTGGCTTTATGGTGCAATGCCTTGTTGGCTGTTTCTGTAATAACAGCCTGGCAGCTTTTCAGCAGCCCGGTTTCTTTTTCAAACACATATTCTGCCCTGTAAACAAGATTATAGTTAAACTCAGGCCCCAGCAATGGCTGGTAGTGCTGTTTGTACTGTTTCTGCAGTTCTTTTTCCATTGCCACCGGTATTTTGGCTGTATGCAGCAACCGGAGCATTCCATTACGGTCTTCCAGCAATTCCTGCTTTATATCTGCAGGAATGATGGTATGCTGAAAAAGCTGCGAGTTGAACAGCCGTTTGCCGATATCGGTGGCATCCCTGTATTCACCCAAACTGCGCCCGAACACAGGCGGGAAGAACAACACATGCAAAAGGCTGTTCTTGATCACCGGCAATGTATCGCTGAATTCCTGGTCGCCATTCAGTAACAGCTGCTCCAGTTCATCATCAGCCTGCATCTGCAGCAGTTGCTCCTGTTTCAGCTGCATCCATCGTTCATATACCTGTTGCTGGTTAAGTATTTTTACTATTGCACCGCTGCGGTCAACCAGAAAAGCCATTTTTTGTGTGGGAATATTGAACAGCCTGGTGAAATCGATAAGGCCATTCAAAACAGATTGTTCGTTTTGGATATCCTGTTTTTCCACGGTCAGATTTACCTGTAAGCCGCCGGCAGGTGTGCCCAGCTTGTTAACGAGCCAGGTTATTACTGCACTCATATCCACTACCCTGCTACCCAATGCAGTTAATACAGAGGTGGCTTTTATTTCATAGCGATGTTCGCCTGTGGGTTTTTGAACGAACAGCGCATGATGGTGCTGGCCAGGGGCGGTAACCGGCTGTTCTTTTTTCCGGGGGTATTCTTTTCCGTACGACCACTCGACGATAAAATTATCACTCATACAATGCTCGTTTATTGCATACGGGCTGGTTGCCATGTATGACTGTTGCTGACACGTTACGTGATTGGGTTATGAAGGATACGTTACCGGATTCCCGGAACAGCAAGTGCATCATTGCTTTCCGGGGAACTGTTTTTTAATAAGCAGCAGGTTGAAGCCGAGTGACGGGGTTATAAATGAATGCCGGGTGCAATAATATATAAAAAAAGCAGTATACATTAGGAGGCTTCTGCCTAAAACGGAGAATTAATAATTTCTTTATTTTACTAATAAGCAGCATTGCTACCTGCCAGCTGGTTCTCTCGCGGAATGCGCGGAAAACGCGGAACGGGAATGCAATTCATAGTTGATGTGGCTTATAGCTGCAAGCGGTTAGCTATGAGTAATGCATGTAGACTGGTTCCCTCGCGGAGTGCGCGGAAAACGTGGAACAGGAATGCAATTCATAGCTGATGTGGCTTATAGCTGCAAGCGGTTAGCTATGAGTAATGCATGTAGACTGGTTCCCTCGCGGAGTGCGCGGAAAACGTGGAACAGGAATGCAATTCATAGCTGATGTGGCTTATAGCTGCAAGCGGTTAGCTATGAGTAATGCATGTAGACTGGTTCCCTCGCGGAGTGCGCGGAAAACGTGGAACAGGAATGCAATTC
>CBJLMB010000036.1:0-66381 GCA_966424055.1 uncultured Deminuibacter sp.
CGTGAATTGTGCAGGGCCGCTTAGTTTGGTCCACAGGTACGATGCAATACTGCCACCGGGATCTGAGGAAGCAGAGCCATCCAGTGTAGCACTGTTCTGTGGTAAGGTGATGGTAACATCTTTACCGGCATTGGCCACAGGTGGTTTGTTCTGTGCAGGCAGCACGGTTATCTTTACCGTGTCCGTTGCGGTGGCACCTTTGTCGTCAGTTATTTTCAGCACCATTGCATAAACCCCTGCCACCAGGTTACCCAGGCTGGCATTCACAGTTGTGTTACCGGTCAAATTAAACTGGTCCGGGCCGCTCACTTTATTCCATTGATAAGCCGCAATGCTGCCATCCGGATCAGAAGAGGCAGAGCCATCCAGTGTTACACTGTTTTGTGGTAAGGTGATGGAGATATCCTTTCCTGCATTGGCAACAGGTGGTTTATTGGGCGTAACGGCACAATTACTGCTCCAGTCAATACCCAGCACAATATTCACCAGGCCAGTATTGTTACATACAATATTTCCTTTTGCGTAGGTATCGAACGATTTATAAAACCGCACACCTGCGCCGGTTGGATTTTTTATTGTGTTATTGGTCACGGTAAGCCTGGAGCTATCGACCGGGTCGGTACGGCGTGTGTCTACCATGATACCATCCATACCGATCACAGTATAGCTACTCAGCCTGCCGCTGTTGATAATGGTATTGTGATCTATTTTAATATTACCCGCACCCAGTACCAGGATGCCCAGTGCATAGGTATTTTCTATATAGTTATCATGTACATAAGCCGAAGTATACCCTCCCAGGCTGATACCATTGCCCTGGTTGGTATTTATTTCAAAACCGCTGTTGGTAACATGATTGTTGTAAATTTCATTGGCCCCCTCAGATGCGCTGGATAATTGTATACCCGAGCGCCAGGTGCTGTCAATAATATTATTGTATACTTTCACATTGCCCAGGCGCAGCGGTTTGGGATTGGTGGCCACACCATTACAGATGACCTGCCTGGTACCATTGGGATCTGTTGAACCCAGGTACATCCCTTCCTGTGTTACATGTGCAATATGGTTGTCGTGAAGCGAAATATTATTGATGACCCATTTGGGATACTGCAATGAATCGATACAGGAGCCATCCTGTTTTACCCAGAAACCATAGGTCTTCTGGTATATATCTATATTAGAAACCTCCACATTGCTCGAGCGGCCGAAAATATCCACGGCAACGCCATCGCCCTTAACAGGATCCTGTATATGAAACCCGTACTTGTCATTACTGCCCGTACCGGTTAATTTAATATAACGGCTGTTGTTAATGGCAAAACCATTGGTAAGCGATACCTGGCCGCCTTCATTGATAATGGTAACCGGACAGGTCGCTGTGCCATATATATTTTCCAGCGATATATATGACCATGGATTGGATCCTGCTTTTACCACCAGCGTATCACCCGGCTGATAAGCAAAGCGGCCACCATTGATGTAAATGCCATTATCTCCCTGCTTATTGAGGTAAATTCTTTTACCCTTGCAACCCGGCTGTCCTGTAGAGGGTGCTGCATTTACATTTACCTGAACTGTAGAGCTGGCTGTTTTACCATTATTGTCTGTTACGGTCAGCTGCATTACATAGGTTCCAGCGCTCAGGTTCGATAATATTGCTTTATCCGTATTGGCGCCCGCAAGCACCAGTTGTGCCGGCCCGCTTTTCTGCACCCATTGATAGCTGGTAATATTACCTGCAGGTGCTGAAGAAGAAGATCCGTCGAGCGTTACGCTGTTCTGGGGAAGTGTTACACTAACATTGCTGCCGGCATTGGCCACCGGGGGGGCGCTGGAGGGCAGTACCGTAACATGTACAGCAGCATTGCCCGTAGCACCCTGGTTATCGGTTACGGTTAACTGGAAAGAATAAGTACCAGCCACCAGGTTGGAGAGATTTACTTTTGCTGTGTTGTCTGCCGATAAAGTAAACTGCGAAGGGCCATCCGTTTTTGCCCACTTATAAGCAGTAATACTGCCATCACCATCGGTCGAGGCTGAACCATCCAGTGTAGTATTGTTCTGCGGCAGCGTGATAGTGATATCATTCCCTGCATTGGCAACGGGAGGCTTGTTCGGCGGAGGAGTGGGTGAACTGCCTTTGCTGAACTGGAGCATCCATTCATACACATTCATGCCATTCACTTTCCAGGAGGGGTCGTACCCTTCATTCCATGCAGAATGGCCTATACCCGGCAAACCGGTGAGCAGGGCGGGTATGGCCGGGTTCGCAGCATTGATTATACCGGTATAGCTCAGGGCAACAGACCAGAAATTATCCAGCATGCCGCAGATATCCCATACCGCTACATTGTGTTTGGCCGCATTAACAATGTTGGCCTGCCTGTTTGATTCTACCGGTGCAGCAGAAATAGGTACGATAGCCGCCAGCTTATCGCAGAAAGCGGCATCATCTGTAATGCAGGTCCATACGCCATAACCACCCGCTGACAGCCCCGTAATATAAATGCGTGATGCATCTACCCGGTAACGTTTCTGTATAGCAGGCAGCATATATTTTACATGCATATACTGGTACGACCAGCTGGGCGCTTGTGGCGATACCACAATAAATTTATAGAGTTTTCCATCTTTAGGGTTCGTGAACTGCATCTTCATTCCGTTAGCAATACGCTGGGGAAGTGCGGTGTTCAGCAGCTGGGAGATATTAGTACCCGCTTCGCCAGAACCATGTAAAAAAATGATGAGCGGATATTGTTGGGTACTATTTGTATTGTAATCATCAGGGAGGGATAGTAGGGCGTTGGTGTTGCTGTAATCGGATATAGGCAACTGTATTAGGTTTTGGTTACCGACCACCGACTGCATAAATCCTTTGGTATAGATGTTCACGAAAAAAGCGAGAAGGATCAATGCTTTTGTGGCAAAGCTACCTGACCGCAAAAGCGGTAGCCGCCTGAACCGTGATAAAAAATGAATGTAGTTGGCCACAGACCGGCCTTTGAGTGTAGAATTTACTGACCTCATCAATTGGGGGTTTTTCTGAATAAGTAATTGGACGTTTAGAACGGCACAAGTAATATGCCATACAGCTTATTGAAAACCCCTGTGTGATAAATATAAATCAGACGTATATATAGTTAAGTAACTATGAAATTCAATAATCGTTTTCTTTAATGAATGCGTGAAAGATGATAGACTGTATCTATCTTATACTACAGGAAGAAAAAACAAAAAAGCGATGGGCGGCTATTAACGTAAGATAAATTGCAGAAAGCATACCATTCTTAATTGCTCAGGATGCGTTCACGAATTTAATTTTTCTGAATATTTTATTCTTCCTGCTTTTTACTCTTGAAGGCAGATCATAATCATTCCAGTCTTGTTTTCTTTTAGCCCAGAATTCTTTCCACCGGTACCACCAGTAATATAAGCGATGGTGATTTTTATTCACCAGCTGTAAACGGCCGTATTCGCGGTAATTTTGCTTTCTCGCATCATTATCATTTGTTATACGTAACCATTCTGTGTGTGGGTCTACACCTATCTTCTGGTAAAGTTCGCCCCCCCCCACGGGCAGTGTATGCCGCATCACCACGGTGTCAAAAACAATGAGTTTGTTTTCGGGATATCCCAGCAGTTTAGACCATACCGCATCTACGCCCCAGCTGGAGCGGTTACCGATAAAAGAAGGCAGGCATTGCTGCAGTGCCCCTGCAGAGAAAACCGGCGCCATCACTTCTATCTGTCCAACAAAACGGCAAAAACTGCCCTTGCTTTGTTTGAAAATAGGCCAGCTGCAAAAGGAATCTTTGCTTAGTGCGGCCTGGCAAATCCATCCATTGAGGGCCCGGGTTTGTGAAAACAGGTCGTTGATCTGGCGGGTATCTATTTCTATGTCATCATCTAAAAAATAAAAATATTCGTATTGCTGCAGCCATTCGGGTTTAACCTGCGTCAGCAGCTCATGGATCATATGATATTTGAAATTCTTCAGATGAAAAAAATAATCCACACCGGCATACCGCGCGGGATCATTCACCTGTTCATGGTAAAACAGCAGGCATACATCGAATGTTTTTTCTTCCTGGTACTTCAGCCAGGCATCTTTAAACAGGTACGATTTATTACCGCAGGGCGCGATAACGATATTTTTTGCTGTCATCTTATTCATTATTTAATGGTATAGCCGGCGCTTGGGTATGGATTTTCTTTTTAAGGCCGATCCATTCTTCCAACAGGTCCAGCACCTGGGCATCAACCGCGCTGTCGAATTTTCGTGCAAACAGTTTACCGGATGCAGTAAGCGCATCCAGCTTATCACTGGTGATTATTTCAGGATGTCCTTTGCCAGGCAGCCAGTCTACATACACCAGGTTAGGGACAATACGGTTCTTATAAAAAGAATTGTACAGGATGGTGGCAAAGAAAAATTCATCAGCGCCCCAGCAATACTTAAAATACCGCACATAACGCGGGTTTTGCTGTACAAAATCGAGTATATACTGCGCCGCGGGCTGCGACAGGGTAAACCAGTTGGCCCTGCCTACCACCGCATAATCCACCGGGAATTTTCTTTTGGGCAGCAGCAGGTTCACCCATTTTTCCAGCCGGTATTTACCAGGTATCCGCCAGTTGATCAGGTGGTATTTTCTTACCCTTGGTGCTGCTTCGCTCCATTCATCATCGATAGATTCGCAGGTGATGAATTCAGTACCCCGACGTTCAAGAAGATACTGGTATATTTCTGCCGCCGGCTTCAGCGGAAAATCCTGCGCAGATATTACATTGATATAATCATACCTGTCCGCCGCTATTTCCTGAAACCCGTTCAGCGTGGCCTGTATGGTACCATAGCCGGCCCAGTATATGCTGGCACGCTGCTGTATAAAATGCACATTTGCTGCCGATGTCAGATAACGGAAAGCGGTTTCATCGGCTTTTTTATCTATATGGATAAAAAACACAGCCGCCGGATGATCCAGTGCGCGGATCAATCTTTCCAGTTGTGCCGGTTGTTTATGTGCCAATATCAGGTGTGCAATTTTCATTCTTAACCGCTTAACGTGCCAGTACGCTTTTCTGTTTTACCCTGAAGCCGGTGGCAGATGTATATAGTTGTTTATAAAAAGCCATCATATACCGGAATACATTGCGCATCTGCAAACCAATTTGCCGGCGCATTACAAAATACCAGGTCACAGCGCCTATCACACACATAATTACCGAACCTATTGCTGCACCGTAAAACCCCATACGCGACAGGCAAACATAGTTTACACCCAGGTACTCGATCACGCCGATGGTATTGATGATAAAACAAAGCCTGGCTTTGCCGATGGAGTTAAGCAGGTTGGCTGCCTGGTTTTGCATAGGGCGCATAAGCCCTGTAACCATATACATTTGAAGAATAGGCGCTGCAGCAAGGTATTTTTCACCGGCGATCAGCTGGATGATCAGGTGCGGGAATAGAATGATGATCACGGCTGCGGGCATGGTAAAGGAGATCAGTATCCCCACCATTTTCTCGTACAGGTATTTTACCTTATTCTCCCCTTCTTCCACAACAGCCCTGGCGCTTTTAGGAAAAAGGATCTCAGCTGCTGCATAAGAAGGTATATCTACCAGGGCATTGATACGTGAAGCTGCATTGTAGCAGGCCACAGCACTGCTGCTCATAAATGTGGCAGTCATTACCTGGTCGATATTGGCGCAAATATTCGACATCACACCCGACCCGAAAATATAGCCGCCATAAGCAACGATCCGTTTTATCCATTTCACCGAAAACACAAAACGGTGCAGCAGGTATTTTCTTGAATAAACATACAGCACTATCGTACCCAGGAAAATACTGGCCGACATATACAATGCCAGGTGCCATAATAAAAAAGGAATATGAAACAAAGCATGCGAAACAATGGCTACAAAAAAAACCAACTGCCGAACCAGGTATCCGGCAAACACACCTTTGAAATCAAGAAAAGACTGTTGAATGGCTTCAAAATGCGAAAAAAAGACCATGCAGATAAGTCCCGGGATAAACCATTTAAGCATGTAGGCCAGCTCAGGACCAGTATGCAGCCACACACCCAGGTAACCGGATAACAGCAGCAGGCATATAATGAACAATGCACTGATAGCACTATTAATGATAAAAGAAGCAGAAGCGATCTCGGCTTTTTCATTTTCATCATCGCTTACACTTACATATTTTATATGGGCATTCTTAAGTAACCCGCTTTTGGTTGCCTCAAAAATAGATGTCACCGCAAGAAAAAGTGCCCAAACCCCCATTTGCGCCTGTGTAAGCCAGCGAATGAGCACGATAAAATTGATAAACCCAAAAAAAGTAAGGGAAAACCGTTGTAAAAACGAATAGAACGCAGACCTGATCCAATAAGAGGAGAAATATTTTTTCAATTGCTTCTGAGTTTACTGAGTAGAAATGATAGAATTACTGATATGCTGCAGTTGGTTAAACATGGATTCATTTTTTAAAACAAAGGCCTGGTATACCTTTCTGAAATTATCAGCCCATTTATCCCAGTTCAGCTCATCCTCAAAGCGCTGCCGGCTGCTGGTGATCAGCTGATGAAATTTTTCCTTATCGGCAAACAGTTCAGCGATCAGGGTGGCATAAATATTTCCCTTAGCGGTGTAGGGTACACAATACCCGTTCACGCCATCTTTAACAATATCAGGCACTCCACCTGTTTCGGTGGTGATGGCCGGGATGCCGTATGCATTGGCTTCACAGGCAACCAGCAATGAGCAATCGGCCCTGGTGGGCAGCAATAAAAAATGGGCAGAAGCCAGCAGGTGCGCAAACCGCTGCTGATCGGCCGGGATATTTTTATTTAAAAAAGGAATTACTTCCAGGTTTGGATGAGTGAAAGTAGATGGCGGTATGCAGCCGCATACAATTAAACGGGCTTTTATACCATATGTATCATGCAGTATTTTCAGGGTATCAAATGCGATACTGCCGCCTTTCCGCTCCCATTCAACAGCCAGGTACAAGAGCGTGAGATGGGGGTTCTTTTCTTTTTCATAAATAAGTTCGCGCTGCGGCACCGCATCAATATTGGCACCCAGCGGGGTAATGCTTATTTTTCCGGGGGCTATTTTATAGTCGCTCACTGCAGAATGCGCTGCCCATTCTGATGAATAGATAATGGCCCTGCTTTTACTCAATGCTTTTTTTTCAAGACAGTTGGCCTCCCATTTCGATAGCAGGCTTACATTACTAAAGTCCTGTTTATAATAATGACTGATAAGATGAAAAGTGGTATCTGAAATATAAATGACCGGTACACTGGTTTTAAGACAGGCCAGCTCGGTAGAGGCTGCGGGTGCACAAATGCAATCGTATTTTTTACCGGCCATTTTTTTCCGGAGCACACGGGCTGCGTACCAGCTTTTCAACAGGCTGTACTTGGCGAGATACTCTTTTTTGAACAGTACCCGCGCAAGTTTGGCAATGCCCCGTACAAATTTTTCCACTGCCCAGGGAAAATTAACAGGGCCGAGCAAGTCTACTTCCCCTACATTTTTCTGCAGTGTCTGGGCAATATAATACGTGGTGCCAGACCATGACCTTTTGTCTAAAGGATCATTAACGGTCAAATAAGCGATGCTGATCCTTTGCTGTTTATTTTCCAATATTCACAGATAAGCGGTTAGTATTTTCCTTCGCATTTTTTTCCCATACCGTAAAAAATCCACCGGAAAACCGGGCGGGCAGCCAGTCGGCAATGCGGCAATCCATTTTCTGCAGCCATTTTATCTTACGGGTTAAAAAAGAAAAAGGGAAAACATCTTCAATAAAATTGGCCTTACCAAAACGCGTGATGGTAAACTGGTGGCGGCTGGACAGCTGCACCAGGTCGTTCTTTGAGAAAAACTGAACATGATCCAGGTTGTCAGCAGCAGATTGTACCGTTGTACCCTGGTATCCCATCAGCCGTTTCAATGCCATAATGGTACGCCATAATGGCCCCTGTTTATTTCTCATATTCAATACAGGTTTGGTCACCAGCATTTCCCTGGGGCCGCGGCCATTGGGTACGGTTACAATCAGTTTACCGTTATCGGTAAGGCTTTCGCGAAGTACCAGCAACAAAGCGCCGGGATCATCCAGGTGTTCAAGCACCTCGCTGCAAACAATAGCATCATACCGTTCGCCTGCGGCGACGAGCTCTTCAGCACTTTTTTGTAAAAACTGTACATTGGATAAATCGGTTACCTGTCTTGCTTTTTCAATGGCTTTCTCACTGATATCGATCCCCGTAACATGAAAGCCCAGGCGGCCAAGATGCCGGCTGATTACGCCGTTACCACAGCCCACATCGAGTATACGGGCATTGGCGGGAAGCGATTGCTGCAGTGCGCTGGCAATAAACTCCACCCGCTTCCTGTCGGCGATCCTGTTGTATTCCCACACTGTATCATTTTTCATCCCTGAATAGTTATCTGTTTTATAAAGCGTGGCCGTTTGCAAGCCCTTGTTTTTAACCGGTGCATGTTCTTTATTGAAACACAGTACTTCGCTATATATCTGTTCTATATGCCGGGTCATGGCGGTGATATCAAAAGCGTTTTCTACTGTGCGTCTTGCATTGCGCCCCAGCATCAGCCGTAAAAAGGGTTCATTTGCCAGGGTGCATATTGCCGCTGCAAGTGCCTGTGGCTGCTGTTGCGGAACAATAAAACCGTTCTTCCCGTGATCTACAATTTCTTTGGTGCCATCCACCGCTGTTGCGATCACGGCTTTTTCCATGGCCATGGCTTCAAGCAGGCCGATGGGCAGGCCCTCCCATAAAGAAGGCAGGCAGAAAACATCAATGGCTTTCAGCAATGCCGGCACATCCTGACGGAAAGGGGTGCAGATCACACGCTGTTCTATGCCCAGTTCTTTTACCTGTTGCTGTACCTGGTGTTGCAGGGTTCCTTCGCCTGTCATCAGCAATACCAGGTTGGGCTGAGCCGCCAGTGCGGTATGAAAAGCCTTTACCAGCGTAAGCGGATCTTTCTGTTCTGTCATCCTGCCTATAAACCCGATCACACAGGCAGATGGGGAAATACCCAGCTCATCACGCACAGATGCACCTGGCGCTGCGGGGTGAAACCGCTGTACATCGATGCCATTGTTCACCACAAAAGACCGGAAGCCATTTATATGCCTGCTACCGGTTTGCTGGTTGGAAGCAGAGACAGAAATATTACAGGTTGTTCTTCTGGTGATCCATCCCTCAAAACCAATACGCAGCCGTTTCACATACCATGGCTGATCGTTATGAAACGACCAGCCATGTATGGTATAGATGATGGGAATGCGTAATGATTTCGCGGCCCAGTATACATTGCTATTGGCCCTTGTTCCATGCACATGTACAATATCGATCTGCTGTTGGGCCATAAATTTTTTTACCGCTTTCCATTTACGTATATCCAGCGGTTTTTCAGAAGCAATTACATGGCTGGTAATACCCATGCTGTTGAGGTGGTCGATCATCTGCCCACCTGTAAAAGCAAGTACCACCGGCTCGTACACCGCTTTATTCATTTCCTGTACCAGGTTAAGAATATGGGTTTCTCCCCCGCCCACTTGTCCCTGCCGGATAGCCTGCAATACTTTTATTTTCTTTTTTGCCTGCATAGTCGCTGTTTTAGGCAGCATTCTTTTGCCAACGTTCGTACCACAGCTGGAATACCAGCAGGTTCCACACTTTCTGGTAATTCACCTGTTTGCCATTCAGGTAATCCGTGCTCAGCTTTTTCACTACAGCAGAATTAAACACCCCGGACTGCTTCAACTTTTCATCGCCCAGGTAATGGGCTATTTTTTCTTTCAGTTCTTCTTTAAACCACAGTTTCAGCGGGGCGATGAAAGGCATTTTTGGCCTGTCCATCAGCTGCCGGGGAATGTATTTGTGCACTATTTTTTTGAGAATATATTTATTCGTTTGCTGTTGTATTTTAAAACCGGGAGGCAGCTGGGCTACAAATTCTATCAACCGGTGATCCAGCATGGGTTCCCGGCCTTCCAGGCCTACGGCCATGGTGGCACGGTCTACCTTTACCAGGTTATTGTCAACAAGGAATGTTTTATAATCAATCGCCAGCATCCTGTTTAAATCATCCAGCTGCCCGGTTAGTTTATTCCCCGAATCGAAATTGGTTACATAGGGCTGGTAACCTGTGCGGAGAAATCCTTTTACTTCATCATCCGTAATGTACTGGCTGATGTATTTCATGGCACTGAGCGCATCCTTATCAGCCCATATACGCTGCATTTTTTTATAGCGGGTGGCAAAATTGTATTTGTTCCTGAAATACGGTATATGTGCAGGATCAACCAGGTGCATCATGCTGCTGAGACCGGATTGTATAAAAGCAGGAAGGTTCCTGGTATAGCGTATCGACTGGTTGAATTTATTGTAGCCACCAAAAATCTCATCCCCGCCATCTGCAGAAAGCGAAACTTTCACATACCTGCTTGCCAGCCTGCTTACCAGTGCAGTGGGCACCACTGAATTATCGGCAAAGGGCTCATCATAAATTTCAGGAAGCTGGTGAAATATATCTGCGGCATCCGCAGCAGTCACATACCATTCATGGTGGTCGGTACCCAGGTAAGAAGCGATCTTCTTTGCTTCATCTGCCTCATTAAAAGAAGCTTCATGATACCCGATTGTAAATGTTTTCAGCCGTTGCGATCTCCTGCTTTGCAGTATAGCGGCCACACTGGAGCTATCGTACCCTCCGCTTAAAAAAAGCCCTACGGGCACATCTGCCACCATGCGGTATTCATAGGCGGATATCAGCAGCTTCTCCACCTCTTCCATAGCCTCCTGTTCGCTTATCTGCAGGCGGGGCCGGTTGTAATAGTCGGCAACATCCCAGTAGCCGGTTTCTTCCAGTGTCCTGTTCTTCAGCGATAGTTTAAGGTAGTGGCCGGGTTTCAGCTTGGCGCTTCCTTTGAATATGGTGTATGGTGCAGGAATATAGCTGTATTGCAGAAACAGTGACAGGCTGTTGATGTCTATCTCCTTTGTAAAACTGCTATGCCGGTGAAAACTTTTCAGTTCAGACGCAAATAAAAAAACATGATCGTTCCAGAAATAATACAGCGGTTTTACACCCGCCCTGTCACGGCAAATGGTCATTTCCTGCTTGCGGCTATCGTAGAGCACATATACAAACATGCCGATGAGCTTGTGCACGATGGCATCGCCCCAGCAATGATAGCCTTTCAATACAACCTCTGTGTCTGACCAGGAATCGAATGCATAGCCTTTCTGCACCAGCTCGCCGCGTATCTCTTTGAAATTATACACCTCACCGTTGAACACCAGGCTCAGGTGTTCAAACTGCATGGGCTGGTGGCCATTGCTGGACAGGTCGATGATAGACAAACGTCGCTGGCCCAGGCCTACTGCAGCATAAGGTGTTTGGTATACCTCGTAGCCGGCATCATTGGGGCCGCGGTGCGTAAGTGCATCTGTCATCTGCTGTAGCACCTGCTTGCTGGTGTTGTTGTTGAAATCACAAAATCCGGCTATTCCGCACATATCAGCAGTTTTTGATATTATAGTTAGATAAGTTCCAGGCAATCCCTTTCCAGAAAGCTTTGAGGTGATCTGTTTCTCTCCGGAACAGGAAAAGCAGGGTGTTCTTGGGCAATGTGACCAGGCTGAAATAACAAAAGAACAGGTAGAGCGGCAGCCCTTTTACATTCCTCCGCATAAACAGGATCCGGTTGCGATTGAGGTAAAATGTTTTCAGCACACTGTTCTTTCCCACCGACATGGATTCTTTATGATAGATCAGTGATTTGCTCTGGTAATATATTTTGTATCCTTTCCGTTTGATCTGTTCGCACCAGTCAAATTCTTCATAATATAAAAAGTACAGCTCAGGCATAGGGCCCACTTCGCGGATCACCTTTGCGGACACCATCATTCCGCCACCGTGTGCATAATGGGTGGGCATGGCTTTATCGTATTGTCCGTAATCTTTCTGGCGGCAGCCGATCATGCGGTTCCTGCCATTAAAGATGTTCACTTCCCTGTAGCCGGCAAATTCAATGGTACCCGGTGCATAGAAATAATGAAACTTGGGGCTTACCACACCGGCATCGGGGCAGGTATCAAAAATTTCCAGTAATCCTTCAATGATATCGGGTGTAAGTACGGTATCGTTGTTTACAAAGAACAGGTATTCGCCACGGGCTTCTTTAATACCCAGGTTATTGCCCCCGGCAAAGCCCAGGTTTGTTTTGCTGCTGACCAGCTTTATACCCGGGCAGGCTTTGTACAATTGGGGCGCAGGGTTTTCTTTTGACGCATTGTCTACCACGATCACTTCAATATTGGAATAGGTTAAGCAGTTTACCGACAACAATAAATCGCAGGTAAGCGCGGCATTGTTATAATTGACCGTGATAATAGATACCAGAGGTTGACTATTGCCCATGCTTGTTGAATATTGGATTGGTGATTTCGGTTTGTGTATGCACGGTATGAATAAACCGTTTATTCGCTTTTTTCAATTGTAGCAGCGATGTAAACATACCGGCCGCTGCTTTGGGTAAGCTCAGCAATGCCATACCCAGCTGCCGGTTAATCAATGCTGCCGGTAATGCTATTACCAGGCTTAGCAGGTAAGTGGTACAAAGCACCATGCTCCATACCAGCCATGCGGGCTGGAAGAAAAAACAAAGCAATACCATAAATGGCAGGATAGCCAGCAAGAACACCCTTGGCAATACCAGGTTGTTCATAACAGCCAGGTTGAAATAGCTCAAATTGCCCCTGCATAAAGCGGCGATGCCTGAAGGCAGGTATTTTTTCAGGTAAACCAGCTGGCTGGCCATCCATCTTTTCCGCTGTTGACGGAAGGCCTGCGAAGAGCTTACTTTTTCATCAAACACCAATGCCGCTTCCAGGTACTGGATGGTGATGCCTTGTTTTACCACATCGAGCTGCAGCACTTTGTCAAAGCCACCTACTGCAGCAATATGCAGCAGGGAATTATGTAGCAGGGAAAAATCAAATGCCATGCCCGAGCCGATAACAGCCGATGACAGCCCCAGTGCATTGGCGCCTCTCCTGAAAATATGGTTATTGATCGCTTCACTGCATGCATCGAGAACAGCAAAAGAAGTATCGGTGTTCTTGGCTACCCGTTTTGCCTGTACAGCCCTGGCGCCGTGAACAAATGCCTGGTTGATAAGGCTGAGCACATCTTTGGCCAGCATATTATCCGCATCGCAGATCAATGCAATATCATAAGCGTGGTTAATACGGCGGAAAGCTTCATTCAGTGCTTTGGTTTTGGTACTGCTGTCGAATTGCACTTCCAATACCTGTACCGGCAGCCACCGCAATTGATCCAGTGTTTCTTTTTGAAAAGAATCAGCAATAATATATACATCAAACAGTTCTTTTGGATAAGCCTGCTGAAGCAGGTTCCTGGCTGTTGAAAGAATAATGCCGTCTTCGCGGTAGGCAGGTACCAGTATCGCGATACGTTTTTCCGGGAACACATCAACAATAACCGCATGCTTCCTGTAAAAGTATTTTCCTGCCAGTGAAAACAGGAAAAGGTACAGCACATTAACGGAGAGGTAAATGAAAACAATGAGTACACCTATATATATAAGTGAGCTAAACATCGGCTTTTTGCATTAACACTTTGGGTGTATTGAGTAAAATGCGCATATCATAAAAAAATGAATGCTGGTTGGCATAATCGATATCCAGGTTGATACGCTCCTGTACAGACATATTGGGCTGCCCGCGTTTTTTTATCTGCCACAGACCGGTAATGCCTGCAGGCGCCAGGAAGCGTTGTGCTGCCTGGTCGATCGTAAGGGAACAAGCCTCGTATAAAGGAAGCGGCCTGTTGCCAACGAGTGACATATCGCCTAGCAATACATTGAGCAATTGCGGTAATTCATCAAGACTGGTATTGCGCAGAAAACGGCCCAGCTTTGTAACGCGGGGGTCTTTATCGATTTTGATAAATACTGGTCCGGCGTCGTTTTTTACATTGTATTGGTTCAGGTGCTTAAGCTGGTCTATTTTGGTATCGGCACCCTTTACCATTGTTCTGAATTTATAAAACCTGAATATGCGGTATCCCTTGCCTGCACGGGGGGATGCATACAAAACGGGGCCGCGTGATTCCAGCTTAACAGCCAGTGCTATCAATAACAGCACCGGCAATAACAGTAGCAGGCAGGTGCCTGCAAATGCAATGTCTACTGCCCTGCCCAGCAGGTATCCCGGTTTTATAGCTGTGCGTTCGGCTATACCGGGCTGGTAGGGATATTTATTTTTAAGGCATTTGTATTTTTTTAAAACGACTACTTTTTCCAGCAGGTCTTCTATCGGCGAACCGGCAGACATCCTGTCGTCTACATTATACATAAATGCATGTGAGCTGCCGGATGGTGCAGCATGCTGGTCAGAAAGCAGTATTACCGGTACATCCATCAGTTCTTTTACAATAGAGAGATAACCGGCAAAATGCCTGATCAGCGATTCATCCATAGCAGCATTGCAAAAAACCGCATCCGGCGATGGCAGATGTTGGGAGAGGCAGCGTGATATCAGTATATTTCTCGCTTCATGTATTGATCGCAGCTGTATTACCGAATACCCTTCCAGCTCCATCCCGTTGATCACCGCCGGAAAGGGCTCCCCGATAAAAAGGATCGTTCTGCTGGCCGCATTGGCAGTGACCGGACCGGGCCATGCACCAACCTGTAGCTGCGATTGTTGTAATGGTATTGCCTGTGACATATGGTTTTTCAGGATTTGGAGAATGATTGATTAAAACTGCCCACCAGGTGTACCGCTTTCCCGTTTATTACACGGTTATCGAAATGCGGGTTACCAATGACCGCCTCCACCGTTTTCAGCAGTGCAACCGGGTCGAATGGCTTGCGGTATACCGCGATCACCACGGGCAGCTGCATGATATGTTCCAGCTCTGATTCAACAGCGTCTGAAACAACAATGAAGGGTATTTTATTATATATATTACTGGTAGAGCAATGCTTCGCCAGTTCATACCCATTGATATGCTGCATCAACAGATCGGTGATAACCAGGTCGGGCATAATACCTTCGGCCAGCAGGGCAATGGCTTCCACACCGTCAGATGCAGTGAAAACCGTATATTTTTTATCAAATACAACCGTCAGTAACCGCAGTATAGCTTCGTTGTCATCTACTATCAGCAATACATGTTTCATAATGGGTCAGATTTAAACATAGCAGCATGAATTGCTGTTTGTACTTATCCTGTTTTGGTCAGCCGGTTGCACAGATGGTAGCGTGTTTTTCTTTTTGATTCAGTTTTGATCTTTGCCAGCCTGCAGCCAACACTATCCGGATCATAACCTTAACACCAAATTAGCGGAACATTCTTCTTGCAGATTTCAAAACCGGTAAACGATAAAAAAATACTCGTGAACGACAGAAAATGCGAAGGCAAAAAAATCATGTGATCTTATAAAATAGCGGATGCAGGTATATAGTATATCTTATATCAAATAGCGCCCGGGTTACTGAACAACTGTAATGCAGTGCAGCATACAATAACAAAATCCTTCCTCCGCATTTTTACTGCAGCTATTAAAACAGGTGTACGTGGCAGCAGCTACATACAATAGTCGTTCGTGGAAAATGTGCTAACAGCGAAGCCTGTCTAAGGCTTTGGGCAATGAAAGAAAACAAAAGATATCCCATTATCCGCATTCACGGGCAGTGACGGTACCATTGCAACCCATTTCCATGCTTTCACGAATAAAAATCATGGCTTCACCAAATTGCCTTCATGGCAGCAAATGGTAACGCTAATTTTAGAGGCTTATATCCAGCAGAACCAGCCAAAACAACCTGCTTCTGTCCACTCATAAAAACATATCCATGCAAAAGCTCTACACTGTATTGGCCTTCGCTTATACCGTTCTGTTCAGCTGTTTTTCTTTCGGGCAATCCGTTTTAGACCCCAATGATCCGATTGTGGAATACAATTCCAGCAATCCGCCTACCCAGCCGCCCGCAGGCCAGATCGGCAAATGGGTGCGAACCAAAAAATTAAACTGGAACACAGATTCCTATAAGGCGTATATATATAATGGTATCGCCTTCAGGCTGAAGTTTCCCAAAACATACAATCCTACGGCTGCAGATGGAAAGCAGTATCCCATGATCGCGTTTTTCCATGGTGCCGGAGAAGCAGGCCCCATTACAGACAATGAGTATTCGATGTACCATGGCGGCAACGTATTTAATGATGCTGTGAACAATGGTGTTTTTGACGGCTATATATTGATCATGCAAAGCCAGGGAGGCTTTTGGGGCAATCCCGCATACCAGGCGCTGACCGAGCTGATTGATTATATGGTTGCCAATAACAAACTGGATCCCTTCAGGGTGATCACCAACGGGCTGTCTGCCGGAGGGCAGGGCACCTGGGAAATGCTGCTGTATAAACCCACTTATATCGCGGGAGCGCTGCCTATGTCTTATAATTCTATCGGGTATAAAGATCCCGGTACGGTGAATACCGTAAAATGGACACCGATCTGGAATTTCCAGGGTGCACTTGATGGCTCTCCTGCACCTTCCACTTCGCAGCAGGTAAGAGATGCGATGCTCGCTGCCGGTGGTAATTATACTTACACAGAATATCCTGATCTTGGTCACGGTACCTGGGACAGGGCATGGGCTGAACCTGATTTTTTTCCGTATGCATTAAGGGCGCATAAAGCCAATCCCTGGTCACTTACCGGCAGAACACAGTTCTGCCCCAATGATGCCATCAATGCCACACTGGGCGTAACAGCCGGTTTTGATGCTTACCAGTGGAGAAAAGATGGTGTTGTGATCAGCAGCGCCACTACCAACCAGCTTACGGTAACAGCCAAAGGTACTTACGACTGCCGGGTGAAAAGAGGTAATAGCTGGTCGCCCTGGTCACCCGCACCGGTGGTGATCCAAACCAAAGCGCCCACCGTTTCGCCCAATATACAAGTGAGCGGTCTTGCCAGTAAAGTGGTGCCCGCACCCGATGGCAGTACCGGTGTACAGCTGGAAGTGCCCGCAGGTTATGCCAGCTATAACTGGCAGCGGACCACTGATACTACTGTATTAAGTACCACCCGTTATTTACCGGGTGCCACGCCGGGCAACTATCATGTAAAAGTGACTGAACAATTTGGCTGCTCCAGCAATTTTTCAGATTCGTTTACGGTTGTCAATGCCAATGGCCCCAATGGCCCCGATGCACCGGCCAACCTGAACGCTACAGCTATTTCAAAAACTCAGATCAAGCTGGTATGGAGCGCCAACCCCAACCCGGCGTTTAAGCAAACCAATTTTGAAGTTTACCAGGCTACAGCTTCAGGCGGGCCCTATAAACTGGTGGCTTTTATCCATCCCGATTCTGTTAGCTATACTGCTTCGGGTTTAAATGCCAATACTGTTTATTATTATAAAGTAAGAGCAGTGAACAATACCGCAGCTTCTGCAACGGCAGGCCCTGCCAATGCTTTAACGCAGGCCGACCTTACACCACCTACAGCACCGGCCAACCTGCGCAGCGGTGTTGTTACACAAACATCAGCACAACTGATATGGGATGCTGCAACAGATGATGTAGGGGTTACCAATTATGATATATATGTGAATGGTGTAAAATCGTATTCCATCGGTAATCAAACCAATTTCACTGTATACAATTTAACAGAAGGACAAACCTATACGTTCCTGGTAAAAGCCAGGGACCTCAGCGGTAATATATCTCCCTTCAGCAATCAACTGGCACTGGGTGCAGGTTTCAATGGCCTTGCATACAGCTACTACAGGGGGCAGTGGAATTTTATGCCAGATTTCAAAACACTTACCCCTGTTCAAACCGGTGTAACGCCTAATATCAGCCTCAGCAACCGGCTGGACGAAGTAAACTTTGCTTTTCTCTGGCAGGGTTATATCAATATCCCGGTTACCGGCACTTATGTATTTCAAACCAGCTCTGATGATGGAAGTAAACTGTATATCGATACAACCTATGGCGTATCTGTGCCTTCCACAGTGAACAATGACGGGCTTCATGGTGTTCAAACAGTGAACAGTAAGGCATTAACCCTTACAGCAGGCGTTCACCGTTTTATTGCCAGCTTCTTCCAGCAGGGTGGCGGTTATGCAATGAATGTAAACTGGCAAACACCCCAAACCAATGGCCAGTTTGTAAGCATCCCTGATAGCGCGTTTGTAGAAAAGATCACCATGGGTGCAGTTCCGGCAGCGCCTTCAGGCCTGGTGGCCACAGCGGTTTCTTATAAAAAGATCAACCTCAGCTGGCAGGACAACAGCAACAATGAAACCGGCTTTGAAATTTACCGCTCTGCAGCTGCTGCTGGTCCTTATGTTACCATTGGCACCGTAGCCGCCGGTAAAACCGCATTTGCCGATTCTGTTGTGCAGCCATCTACCACCTATTATTATAAGATTAAAGCAATAGGCCAGTACGGATCGTCTCCATTCAGTGATGATGGCTATGCTTCACTGCAATACAAATATTACGAAACAGGTTCACTGAGCGTATTACCCGATTTCACGACGCTGACACCACAAAAAACCGGTAATATCAACAATTTTGATATCAGCATCCGCAACAGGAACAGCCAATATGCCATTACATACGATGGACATATCAAGGTTCCTGTAACCGGCAATTATACGTTCTATACTTCCAGTGACGATGGCAGTAACCTGTATATTGACGGAACCGGTACCAGCAACCTTGTAGTGAACAACGATGGATTACATGGCGCAGTTGAAAAATCGGGCACAGTTAATCTTACTGCAGGCGTGCATGCGATAAGGGTGGCCTATTTCCAGAACGGGGGCGATCAAATCCTGACAGCATCTTATGCCGGGCCTGGCATCAGCAAACAGGCGATACCTGACAGTGTATTGAATATGCTGCCGGCAAATGCCACCACACTGGCAGCACCCGGAGCGCCCAATGTTCCGGTTAATTTTACCGCGACCGCGATCAGCTCTTCCAAAATACAGCTGAGCTGGAAAGATAGTGCGACCAATGAAACCGGTTATGAGATCTACCGTTCAGCCAATAACAACAGCAATTATGCCCTGCTCACTACGGTTGGCGCTGCTGATGCTGTTACTTATACCGACAGTACCCTGTTTGCCAATGCTACTTACTTCTATAAAGTAAGGGCGATCAACGCAACCGCATCATCCGGTTATACACCGGAGCTAAGCGCCACTACACTGAATAACCCACCGGTTATTGCGGCTATCGCCAGCCAGTTTATGCGTTATGGAACACAACTGCAGGTGAATGTGGCTGCTTCCGACCCGGACAATGAACAGCTGACCACACTGATCAGCAACCTGCCAGCTTTCGGAAGTTTTCTTTCTACAGGCAATGGCACGGCTACCATAACCTTTAACCCGCAGCAGGCAGACCAGGGTGTTTACAACAATATTACCATTACCGTAAACGACCAGCATGGCGGTTCAGCTTCTGCCAGCTTTAACCTGACCGTTAATGATAATTACAACCCGGTTATTTCGGGCACTGCAACAACCACTGTTAACGAAGGCAGCACGGGCAGTCTTACATTGACTGCATCAGACCAGAACCCGGGTGATTCAGTCAGGTGGAGTTTCCAGAACCTGCCTTCTTTTGTAACAACAGCGATCAGCAGTGGCACAGTAGTGTTCAATATTAAACCCGGCTATGCTGATGGTGGCGTGTACACAGTGGGAGTAACAGCTTCTGATGGCCGTGGCGGTACAGATAATAAAACCATTACGATCACAGTAAATACGGTTAACCTCAACAAGCGCATATTGATCAACTTCAACAGCGGTACCACCAGCGCACCTGCCCCCTGGAACAATACCAATAAACCACCGGCACAAAATGATGTTTATGGGCCATTTAAAGACAGCAGTGGCAATATCACCACCATTGCCATAAAGGTGATGTCGCCCTGGCAGAACATGAACAATGGCACCAATGAACTGGGTGCGAATACCGGTAATAACAGCGGCATTTATCCAGATGTGGTGATGAGCAGCGCTTATTTCACAAGCAGCGGTACAACACAAACCTTCAAGCTCACCGGCCTCGATACTGCCAGCAAATACAACCTGACCTTCTTTGGCAGCAGGTCGGGCGTAACAGACGACAGGACTTCTGTTTATACTGTAAAAGGCACCAGCGTATCCCTGAATGCAGCCAGCAATACAAAGAACACGGTTACTGTCAACAGCCTGAAAGCTGATGCAGACAGCACACTGACCATCACACTGCAGAGCGGATCAGCCTCGCCTTATGGTTATATCAATGCCATGGTGATAGATAAGCTCTATGACGATGGTACAGCACCTGCTGCGCCTAAAAACCTGGCCGCCACGGTGCTGCCCAGGGGAGCCGCCTCCCTTAGCTGGACGCCTGTAGCCTATAATGAAGATGGCTACCAGGTATACCGCTCCACCGCTGCAGCAGGTCCCTTCCAGCCAGTAGGCACTACACCTGCCAGGGCAGCCGGTTATACCGACAGCACTGTAGCAGGCAATACTACTTATTATTACCAGGTGCGTGCATTCAATACGCATGGCGTTTCAGCTTTTACACCGGTAGTATCAGCAGCTATCCCGGCCAAACCGCCGGTAATGGCTAACCTGGCCGACCAGTACATGCGTGGCGATCAAACGCTCAGCATTCCTGTGTCTGCCAGTTATGGCAGTTCACAAAGCCTTACACTCACGGCTTCCAACCTGCCATCTTTTGCCAGCTTTACTGATAACGGAAATGCAACCGGTACATTGGTACTGCACCCGTCCAATACACAGCTGGGTACTTACAGCAATATCACTGTTACCGCAACCGATGCATATGGCGATACCAGCAAACGGAGCTTTACACTGACCGTTAAAGACAAGGCCATCTCTTCTGTTTACATCAATTTCAATGAGGTAAATCCTGAACCCTGGCCCTGGAACAGTTTTAACAGTGCCCCAAATGCAGGTGCTGCCGTAACCAATGCAAAAGACGATATCAATACCAACACCGGTATCGCCGTAACCCTGCTCGACAGCTGGAGCGGCTCTAACAATGTTGGTGCAGTAACAGGTAATAATACCGGCGTGTTTAACGATAATGTGATGAGCACCGCTTATTATGAGCCTTCATCCAACACCAAGCGCATCAGCATAACTGGTCTTTCAACCGCCAGGCGTTATAACCTGATATTCTTTGCCAGCAGGGGCGGTGTTTCTGATACAAGGCTCACCAGGTATTCCGTAGGCAGCCAAACTGTATCGCTGAATGCTTCCGGTAATACATCCAACACCGTACAGATCAATGGGCTGGTACCTGATAATACAGGGCAGATACTGGTGAATGTGGTTAAAGACCCCACTTCCTCTTATGCCTATATCAATGCCATGGTGATACAGGCTTATACCTATACCGGCATCCCCATTGCACCAACAGCGCTTGCTGCCAGCTCTTCTTCCAGAAGCAGTATTAACCTCAGCTGGACCGACAGATCTGATAATGAAACAGCTTTTGAAATATGGCGATGCCCCACTTACAACGGCACTTTCACCCTGCTGGATACAGTAGCCGCCAATGTAACCACTTACACCGATAAGAACCTCGCCGCCAACAGCAAGTACTATTATAAAGTACGTGCCAAAGCTGGAACTGTTTATTCAGATTATACCAATGTAGCCGGTGCATCTGTTGTTTCTTTCTTTGTGTACATCAATTTCAACAGGGACAATCCTGTAGCTGCACCATGGAACAATACCAACAGCACACCACAGGCCGGTACCGTTTACAGTAACCTGGTCAGCGACCAGAACACTTCCACCGGTATTAACATGACGGTGGGTGATAATTTCAGCGGTTACAATCCCTATGGCATGAACACCGGTAACAACAGCGGTATTTACCCCGATAATGTTATCAACTGTACCTGGTGGCTGGATGTGGGCAGTACTGCCTCTCTGAAAATAGATGGCCTCAACCAGGCCATGCGGTACAATTTCGTATTCTTTGGCAGCCGCAATGGCAATGGCGACAATGGCGACAGAACAACGGTTTACAGCATCGGCAACAGCAGTGCTTCACTCAATTGTACAGACAATATCTCGCGCACAACACAGATCAATGGCATTGCCCCTGATGCAAACGGCGCAGTGAACATACAGATCAAAGCGGGTGGCAAATCGGCTTACGGCTATATTGGTGCACTGGTGATACAGGCTGCCAATGCTGCCGATACCAGCGATAATGTTACGCCTTTCAGCAGGCTGGCAGCAAGCAAGCAACCGAAAACCAATGCAAACAGCCAAACCCAGCCTAATACTGCAAATAAAGCGGTGGGCGATAATACGGCAAAAGCATATCCCAATCCGTTCATTGACAATATTACCCTGCAACTGTCTATGGAAAAAGCGGTGGATAAGATGAATGTTGTGCTCACAGATATTTCGGGCAATGCACTTTACCTGAAAGAGCTGAGAAATGTACCGCAGGGCCCCAGCCAGTACCAGCTGAACCTGGGATCTGTTCACCTGCCGAAGGGCATGTACCTGATCAGGGTACTGGGTATGCCCGGCAATAAAAACACGGTTATTAAAGTGATAAAATAAAAGCACCGGTTAAACAGGATCCGCCACCATCCGGTGGCGGATCTTTTTTCTTATACAGCTGGCGCATTAAATAAAAGGCATGACGAAA
The DNA here is from genome assembly GCA_966424055.1 of uncultured Deminuibacter sp. Taxonomy (GTDB): domain Bacteria; phylum Bacteroidota; class Bacteroidia; order Chitinophagales; family Chitinophagaceae; genus Deminuibacter. The sequence goes on from CBJLMB010000036.1 coordinate 22,810, forward strand.
ACAGAAAGAATTCACGGTTTTGACGCGCTGCGAACCATTGCCATGTGGCTGGGAGTGCTGCTGCATGCAGTGATCGCCTACAAGGCAAGCCCAGAGCCTAACTGGCCGTACGATACAGCCATCAATGGCCGTTTTCTCGACTGGCTGTATAATTATATCCATGTTTTCCGCATGCCATTATTTTTCTTTGTGGCTGGTTTTTTTGCCAGGATGGTTATTAGCCGGTCGGGTAGCCTGTACTTTATCCGGCAACGGTTTAAACGGATCGTGGTTCCGTTTGTGCTGGGGGTTATTGTTATTGTGCCGCTCACCCTTTTCCCTTTCAATTTTTATAAATTCTGTTATACCGATCACCTGCCTGTTAATACCGCTTTACAAAACAGTGCAGCGCAGCTATGGCATTGGAATGGTTTGGCTCACCTGTGGTTTTTGTATTACCTGGTTATTTTTTATAGTATTACGCTGGCAGGCCGGCTGCTGGCCGTTAAACGGGGGCTGTGGCAGTTATCCTGTAAAAACATTTCCATCATCCATTTGCTGGCGGCGACTATTGTATTATACCTGGTGTTATGGAGCTTTGGCAGCAGCGAGCCCCCGGTATATACAGGTATAAAGCCTAGCCTGTTTTACCTGGCCTACTATGGATTTTTTTACCTGGCAGGCTGGATAGTGCAGGTACAAAGCCAGGCAGTACGCTCACTGGGGCGGTACTGCTATGGACTATTGGCGACAGGTACGGCAATAGCTGTTTACCTGTTTTTACAGCCAGGGCTACGTGCATCATGGCTGCTGCCGCTGACGGCTTTGCAAACCATTGCTGTTACAGCGGGCATAACCGGCTTGTTCATCAAATATTTTCATAACGAGAACAGGGTGTGGCGTTATTGTTCCGATGCTGCCTACTGGGTTTACCTGGTTCACTTGCCGGTAGTGGCTTTATGCCAGGTACTGCTGCTGTCGTCCCCGCTGCCTGTTCCATTAAGGCCGGCGATCGTGCTGGTGGCTGGGTTTGGCTTCAGTTTGCTTAGTTATCAAGTGTTTGTGCGGTATACGATCATAGGTGAATACCTGCATGGCAAAAGAAACAGGCCCGAGAAAAACAACCATCCCCGCAGGAACATGGCTTTAAGATGAGTTCTGCTGCCCACCTGTTTAATTAATATATAAATGGCGCTGTTTTATCGTTCCCAGCCGGTTAAGGCCCCTATCGAAGTAAGACAGCGTGTTTTCGTTAGACAATTCAATGCATTCCCGAACAAAAATGAACACTTCACCAAGTTCAACCCTTACATGCAAAGCTGTCCGGTTAATTTTAATTGGCAAACCAGCAAGTATCAAAACAACCTGCTTTTCAAGTCGCCAATAAAAATTGCCCCATGGATTTTATATATCTTTTTAAGGTATTGCTGAAGAGGAAATGGATCATTCTCTCGGCAGCCATCGTCGCGGCGGTGATTGCCTACCTGTTTACCAAAAATGAAGTGAGGCAGTACAAATCCGTGGCAAGGGTTTCAACCGGTTTTGCCACCAATGATGAAATAAAAATAACAAACGATAATTTCAATTATTACGAGGCGGATACCAAATTCAACAATGCCATTGTAACGTTCACCTCGCCAACAGTGATCAGCCTGCTTTCCTACAAACTTATTTTACACGATTTAAGCGGCAGCAAGCCCTTTCGCGAGCTGAACACCCAGCAGAAGAAATCTGAAATTTATACCGCTGTAAACAAACAGCAGGCTATTGATATGTTTGAAAACAAGCTGCTCACCATGAGCGTGCTTACCTCCTTTAAACCTGAAGAAAAACAGCTTTTGGAATTTTTGAAACTGTATGGGTATGATTATATCTCTTTATCGAAAGACCTGAATGTTTACCGTTTACAGCATACGGATTATATCCAGATCGATTATAAATCAGAAAACCCGCAGCTTTCTGCTTTTATTGTAAACAATGTGTTCAGCGAATTTCAGCGGTACTATAAAACCATCCGCAGTGAAAAATCCACTGAATCAATTGATACACTCCAAAGCCTGCTGGAAAAGAAAAAACACGATCTCGATTCCATCAATGCGGCCCTACGCAGCCTCGGCGCTATTGATGCCAATGTAGAAAGTACCAGCAAGTTTGAGCTGATCACCCAGCTGGAAACCACGCTGGCGGAAGAACGCAACAGGAATACCACGCTGAGCTATTCGCTTGAAAAATTAAAACAGAAATTATCCAGGCAGGGCAGCTCAAAAGTTGCCAGTAGCAGTAATAATGATGAACTGCTGCTGATGCGGAAAGCCATGAATGAAGCTTATACCGCTTATCTCAACAGCGGCTCCAGCGACCAGGCATTGTTGAATAAATACACAAAGCTCAAAGCCGATTACCAGGGCCGTGTAGCGGAATACAGTTCAGACAATAAAAAACCGGTTACAGACAATTCTGCGGCAGACCTGCAGGAGAAGAAAAGCGATATCGAAGTTGACCTGCAGGCCAGCAACGACAATATCAGGGCATTGCAGGCAAGGATAAATACACTGAAAGGAAATGTGATGCAGGACGCCTCTAAAAACATCGCTGTAGAAACCCTGCTAAAAGAAGCTGATCAGGCCAATAAAGATTACCTGGCCGTTAAACAACGCTACAATGATGCTACCGATATCAGTTCTGCTTCTGTAAACAATTTCAGACTGGTGCTGATGGGGCAACCGGCTATCGAAGCCGAGCCCTCTAAAAGGGCATTGATTGTGGGTATGGCAGGTGCATCGGCTTTTGTGCTGTGCATCCTGGTCATTGTATTGCTTACTTATCTCGACCTGTCTATTAAAACACCGGATATTTTCAGCAAAGTGGTTAACCTGCGGCTGATCAGTATGGTCAACTATGTCCAGTTCCGCAACAGGCGCCTGATCGACCTGGTGGCTTCCACTAATACCTCAGATGAACCGGTTGATAAAAGAAGGAACAACCAGTTCAGGGAATCTATCCGTAAACTTCGTTTTGAAGTGGAGCGCAGCGGTAAAAAAACATTTCTTTTTACCAGCACCCGTAAAGGCGAGGGGAAAACCACACTGATACAGGCACTGGCTTACAGCATGAGCCTGAGCAAGAAAAAAGTGCTGATCATCGATACCAATTTCTGCAACAACGATCTTACCCTGCAGCTGGATGCGGCACCTGTGCTGGATAAATTAAAATACCAGTCAGGCACCGCATTGCTCGCGCATGTGAACCAGCAGGTACGCAATGCCGGTGTGGAAACTGTTTTTGCCATAGGCTGTAACAGTGGAGATTATACGCCCTCTGAATTTTTGCCCCGCGAAAGTGTTTTGTATCATCTTCACAGTCTTACCGAAGAATATGATTATATATTCCTGGAAGGGCCACCACTCAATGATTTCAGTGATAGTAAAGAGTTATCCCAATATGTGGATGGTGTGATAGCCATTTTTGCCGCCAATCATTCCATTAAACAGATCGATAAAGAATCCATCAGTTTTTTCAAATCTATGAATGGCAAGTTCTGTGGTGCCGTGCTGAATATGGTTTGGCAAGAGGATGTGGCACTTTCATAATTACCAGGTATGCAATCAAAGCAAAGAACTTCAGCCTACGAAAAACTCGTCACCGCGATTGCCGCAGCGGTGATGCTGTTTGTATTTATCAAAGAACTGTTTTTTTAACCGGTCATGCTACGCCGTTCGTTTCAACATATCAAACAGGGCCGTTTTACCACGCTTACTGCATTATGGGATAAGCTGGTACTGGAGCAGAAGCTGAACAACTGGGCCGGCTGGCTGCTGTTCCTTTTTATCGGTGCGGCAACAGGCTTCCTGATAAGCCGTCACCTGGTGTTCGGGTTGAGTATTACTGGTATGGCCTGTGGTGCAGCCATTGTTATAGCCTGCCTCAACAATGCAGAAACAGGTTTATATATCAATATTGTTTACTCCTTTTTCGGTTTCCAGGTTTCGAGGATGTTTTTTCATGATACACTGCCTGTGGGTGTTTTTTCAGATATTCTTATCGTAGCCACTTTTTTTAGTTTTATCATCAACAGGAGCAGTGGTCTCAGGGAAAATATCAACCAGATCAATAAATCGCCTGTTGCCATTTTATTTCTCATTGTATGGGGATATACATTGATCGAACTATTCAATCCCAACGAACTTTCCTTCAACGGATGGTTTATGTCGTTCAGGAAAATCACGGGTGTATCGCTGCTATTGTTTATTGCCTACAGTGTATTTAACAGTTACCGGAGCATCAAAAAATACCTGACTGTATTGTTTGTATTGAGTGCTGTTACCGGGCTGTATGGTTGTATACAGCAATGGCATGGGCTTTTTTCATTTGAATGGGATTGGGTTACTGCAGATGAGCACCGGTTTGGCCTTATGTATATCAATGGCAGTATACGAAAATTCGGTACCATGTCCGACCCGGCAGAATATGCCATCACCATGTCTGCCTGCAGCCTTGTATTCATATTGCTGGCACTGGGCCCCAGAAGGCTGGCTGTAAGGCTGGTACTGCTGGGCGGTTCAGTCTTTATGCTGATGGGCATGGGCTATTCGGGTACACGTACCGGCAATGCCATGGTGGTTGCGGGAATAGGGATGTATATATTGCTGACCATGCAGCAGAAATATACCAGGCGTTTTGCCCTGATGGCCGGCCTGGTGTTCATTGCCATGTTGTACGGGCCGTTCAATAGCCCTACGCTGCAGCGTTTCAGAAGTACATTTTCTGCTTCGGATGATGCATCGTTCAATGTGCGGGAAGTGAACAGGAAATTTATCCAACCTTATATCTATACACATCCGTTCGGTGGTGGCCTGGGCACCACCGGGGCTGTTGGGGAAACCTATAATGCCGGCCATTACCTGGCGGGTTTTCAAACAGACAGTGGTTATTTGAAAAAAGCAGTGGAAACCGGCTGGATAGGTTTACTGCTGATGTGCCTTCTTTATTTCGTTGTGCTGCAAACCGGTATCAGGGGTTATTTCAGCTGCAGCCATGAATGGTATAAAAATATTTATGCTGCCTGCTTTGCCGCGGTTTTCGGTTTTTATGTGGCCGAGTTTTCGCAAAGCGCTATCGGGCAGATCACTGATATCGTGGTGTATTATCCACTGGTTGCTATTCTGATGAAATTAAAAAGCTTACCGTACCCGCCTAAACCTGAATCTGTATGAAACGTATGTTCTGTTCTGTCAATATAAAAAAATTGCTGCCCGGCAGGGCTGGGTGGCAATGCACCACTGTGTTCCTGGTATTACTGGGTTTTGCAATCAGCACCCGGGCGCAGCATATTATTACCAACCCGGCCAGTACTGCAGTTAAGAAACCCAGGTACACTGCACCCGCCACCGCTGCCGATTCAAGCGCAGCGGTAGAAGAAAAGCTGGTACAGCTGGCCATGCAAAGCCCCGCATTCAAGGATGCCGAACACCAGAATAAAATCAATGACCTGCAGCTGGTAAAAGCAAAAAACTCCTGGCTTAACCTGCTGACACTTTCGGCCAATTATAATGACCAGACCTTTGCCAAAAAAAGTGAGCAGGTGGGGTATATTTATCCCAAATACTTTTTTGGCGTAACCATACCTGTGGGCATCATCTTCTCCAAAAACAGCGATGTTAAAATAGCCCGCGAAATGGCCGAGGTAGGCAAGAACAAAGTGGAAGACCTGCAAAGAAATGTAAGGGCTGAAGTATTGACCAATTATGAGCAATACAAAATTTACAATCAGCTGTTTGCCATCCAGAGCCAGGTGGTGGATGATGAACAGGCTGCTTTTTTACAGGTAGAACAGAAATTCAGGGATGGTACCATTCCCATCGCCGATTATAACTCGGCATCCAAAAACCTGAACAATGAAATTGCCAAAAAACTCAGTCTGCAGCTGCAGCAAAACCTGTATAAAGTACAATTGGAAAAATACATCGGTATGCGGCTGGAGGAGGCGTTGCGCAATTAAGCGGTAATGACCGCCTGCCACGCTTTTCTTTAGCTAACCGGTCTGTTCTATGAAAGCATTCCTGAACAAAGCATTCAATTTACCCGCACTGCGCAGGAACAGCAGGTTGCAATGGGTAGATTACCTTAAAGGTATCGCCATTATCCTGGTGGTGTACAGGCATGCTTTAATCGGTATTCAGCGAAGCGGGATCGAGGTAAGCAGCGCCCTGGTAAATGCCAATATGGTTTTTTACAGCTTCAGGATGCCCCTGTTTTTTCTGCTCTCGGGCATTTTTGTTAGCGCAAGCCTGGCCAAAAGAACAGTGCATGAATTTATATACAACAAATTCGGGCTATTGCTGTATCCTTACCTGGTATGGGCCACCTTGCAGATCACATTGCAAATTGTACTGTCCCGTTTTACCAATGCCGGCCGCAGCTGGATAGATTATACCTATATTTTTTACCAGCCCCGGGAGCTTGACCAGTTCTGGTACCTGCCCGCTTTGTTCAATACTTCTGTACTGTATGTACTTGTTAAAACAAAACTGAAACCGGCTGCATGGCTGCAATGCCTCATGGGGCTGGTGTTTTATTTTGCCCGCCCCCACCTGGGCAAGATCAGCATGCTGACAGACTGGATGGAATTTTATTTCTTCTTCGCACTGGGTGATGCACTGGGCAACGTTTTTTTCACACCCCGGATACAGGCGCTGCTGAAAAAGCCGCTACTGCTGGTTTGTGCAGCTCCGCCTTTTGTTGCTGCGCAGGTTTATTATTTACAACACCAGGTAAATGATGCACCATTCCTGCTTATTGCGCTAACGGGCTGCCTTTTTATGCTGCTGATCGCTTTTCAGCTGCAGCGGATGAACCTGTTCTTCTTTCTGCGTGTGCTGGGTTACCATTCTTTGTACATATATGTAATGCATGTAATGATCACTGCGCTGGTACGTATACTGCTGGTAAAACTGGGCATACATCAGTCCGCCATCCTGCTGCTGGGTGGTATTGCAGGTGGTGTTACCATCCCGGTTATCGTGTACAATTATTGTATAAATGATGGTATGGCCTGGTTTCTCTTCCGCTTCCGTAAAACCAAAACCACCCGGGGTGATGCTAAAAAATTAGCACCTGCGGCACTGGCTTCCTGAACCTCTTTCAAAAGCCATTTCTGTTGATTATATTGTAGAAAAAAAGCCACAGCCCGGTTGTAGCATAACCGCATTATAAAACATCTGGGCTTCCATAGCCGTTTTTGGATGTTTTTTTGCAGTAACCGATCAAAGCTTCATCACCCTTTAAATTTTAAAGTATGAGAAAAAAAATCCTTCTGCCACTTTTAGCATTATTGCTGGTTTTTTCATCCTACCCCAGTTATGCCAAAGACAAAAATGCTGACTACAAAGCCATTGAAGCCAAAGTAGCCGCTATGACCCAGGAGCAAAAAGAAGCCCGTGTAGCAGAGATCAAAGCAAGACTTGAAGAGATCAAGGCGATGGATAAATCGCAGCTAACCAGGGAAGAACGCATTGCGCTGAAGGATGAGGTAAAATACATGCGCAAGGAAGCCAAATCGCTGGGGCATGGAGGGGTATATATTTCGCTGGCCGGCATTATCATTATCATCCTGGTACTGATCATTATCCTGTAAAAAGAATAAGGGATAAGCAGATAACAGCAGGGCCTGTTCCGTTGTGAGAACAGGCCCTGCTGCTGATATTATATTTTCTCCACCACTACAGCGGTTCCATAAGCCAGCACTTCTGTTACTCCATCCATTACTTCGTTGGCATCGTAGCGCATACCGATAATGGCATTGGCACCGCGATCTGCCGCATGCTGCTGCAGGTGAACAAAAGCCTCTTCCCTGGCCTTCTCACACAGTTCTATATAAATGGAGATCTTTCCACCGAAGAATGTTTGAAATGTACCGGCCAAATTACCCAATACACTCCTGGAACGAACCGTAATGCCTCTTACCACACCCAGGTGTTGTACAATACGGTAGCCATCCAGCTGAAAGCTGTTTGTGATCATGCGGGGATCTATCATCGTTGTTAGGATTAAGCAGGTTAATAATAAAATAATATAGTATAACCAGGCTGCATACCTGTTTGTTCTTTGTTCAACGGCCTGTTGCCGGCCATAGCCTGTTCAGCAGGTACAATATACAGTGATCCTGCTACAAATCCAGGTTCGTTAAACCGGGTATCTGCCGCCGGTATTCTGCAGGTTATATACCGGCAATCGCCTTCCATTCATGGTACATCATTTGTGCGATAAATAAAAACGAAAAAATGGCTGAACAAAATCAGGACACAGTGCAACTGTGTATAAATACGGTACGTGTTTTAGCGGCCGACGCAGTACAAAAGGCAAATGCAGGCCACCCCGGTATGCCGATGGGTGCAGCGCCCATGGCGCATGTTCTCTGGAGTAAGATAATGCATTACAACCCCAAAAATCCGCATTGGCCTAACCGTGACAGGTTTGTTTTATCGGCTGGCCATGGCTGTATGCTGCAATATATTTATCTCTATCTCACCGGTTATAATATAACCATGGACGACCTGAAAAGCTTCCGGCAGCTGCACAGCCGAACAGCCGGTCACCCGGAATACGGCCTGCTCGACGGGATAGAAGTAACAACGGGTCCGTTGGGACAAGGTTTTGCCAATGGCGTAGGCATGGCCATCGCCCAGCAATTCCTGGCCAGCAGGTATAACCGGCCGGGATTTGATCTATTCGATTATAAAATTTACGCTATCTGCAGTGATGGCGACCTGATGGAAGGCGTTAGTGCAGAAGCCGCTTCCCTGGCCGGCCATCTTGCCCTGGGCAATATGATCTACCTGTATGATGACAACCATATTTCTATAGAAGGCGATACAGCTATCGCTTATACAGAAGATGTAGCCAAACGCTTTGAAGCTTATGGCTGGCATGTACAGGTAATTGAAAACGGCAATGATGTAGAAGCCATCACCAAAGCTGTTCAGGCTGCAAGGGATGAAACCAGCCGGCCTTCTCTTATCAAAGTGCGTACCCATATCGGCTATGGCAGTCCGAATAAGGTAGATACCCCCGAAGCCCATGGCTCACCATTGGGTGAAGAGGAAGTAAAACTGGTAAAGAAAGGATTTGGTTTTGATCCCTCACAATATTTCGTGGTACCCGAAGCCGTGGCCGCCTATTATAAAGAAGCCGGGCAAAAAGGGGTGCCGCTGGAGCAGAAATGGGATAAGTTATATAAAGAATATAAAACAAAATATCCCAAAGAAGCCGCAGAATATGAATTATTCAGCGAAGGCGGGCTGCCAGACAACTGGCAGGCCAATTTACCGGTATTTAAACCCGACCAGGGCAAAATAGCTACCCGCAAGGCTTCAGGCCAGGTGCTCAATGCCATCGCCGACAGTTTACCGCTGCTGATTGGCGGCGCAGCAGATCTCTCCCCTTCCACTGATACAACCCTGAAGAAATATGCTTCTTTTTCAAAAGACGATCATAGCGGCCGCAACTTTCATTTTGGCATCAGGGAACATGCGATGGGCGCCGTACTCAATGGTATGACACTGACCAACGGCATCATCGCTTATGGAGCTACTTTTCTTATTTTTTCAGAGTATATGCGGCCACCTATCAGGCTGGCAGCCATCATGAAAATACGGCCCATTTTCGTGTATACACACGATAGCATCGGCCTGGGAGAAGATGGTACAACACACCAGCCTGTTGAGCAGCTGATCTCCCTGCGTGCTATTCCCAATATTGTTTTGATAAGGCCTGCCGATGCCAATGAAACAGCACAGGCCTGGCGCGCAGCGCTGGAACACAAGGGAGGGCCTGTGATACTGGTGCTTAGCAGGCAAAACCTGCCCATCATAGACCAGGATAAATATGCTAAAGCATCCGGCCTTGAAAAAGGCGCTTATATTTTATCAGAAGCTGAGGGCGAGCCACAGCTCATCTTAATAGCCACAGGATCGGAAGTACAGCTGGTACTGGAAGCCCAGCAGCAACTGAAAGCCGATGGTATTGCTGCCCGCGTGGTGAGCATGCCATCCTGGGAATTGTTTGAAGAGCAGCCGGATGCTTATAAAGAACAGGTGTTCCCGAAAAAATTAAGAAAACGCCTGGCCGTAGAAGCCGGCTCGCCCATAGGCTGGCAGCATTATGTAACAGATGACGGGGATGTACTGGGTATTACCCGTTTCGGTGAATCGGCCCCTATTGATCCACTGATGAAAGAATTCGGGTTTACGGTAGAAAATGTTGTGAACAGGGCAAAAGCATTGTTGCAGCGATAGTTTCTTGTGCAGGAGTTGAAGATGTTTTTGATTCCACCATTTTACAGGCAAAATTTCGCCGTTACATACAATTGTATGCAACAGTGTTTACAGATCGCCGCAGATACAATGAAGAAAGTGTCCGGCTTCGATGCAGCAATAGGGTAATATGCTTTTACTGTAACAAGCCTCAATAATAAACAATTAAAAAACTCCCGCAGTGCATACAAAGCCATAAAGCATTTGTATACTGCGGGAGCTTTGCAGGAGTGGGACATCCGCTACCGGATATACAAACGCCTACACTGCATCAGATAATGAGCTGAAAGTAAAATCACGTATTTTCAAAGGCGGTATCATCGCCTGTAAATTCGATTCACCGCTCACCGTACGCTCGGGTATACCCATTGCTTCCAGGTTATTTAGCATGATAACAGCGCTTTCATTAAACCGGAAATTTTTGATGGGATATTTTATTTGACCATTCTCAATATAAAAAGTACCGTCACGTGTAAGGCCTGTATACAACAGCGTTTGCGGATCTACTTCGCGTATATACCATAAACGGGTTACCAGTACGCCTTTCTCTGTGCTTTTGATCAGCTCTTCGAGCGAGGCACTACCACCTTCCATGATAATGGCATCGGGCGATGGAACAGCTTTTACATTCTTTTTCTGCGCCCAGTAGCGTGAATAATACAGGTTTTTAACCACGCCTTTATCTATCCAGGTAATTTTCTCCTGTGGTCTTCCGTCACCATTCCAGGTACTGGTGGGCAGATCGGGATTTTGCGGATCGGAGTAGATGGTTACCCGTTCATCGACCAGCTTTTCCCCCAGCTTGGTTTTACCATCGGCTTTGCTTAAAAAACTGCGTCCTTCATCGGCATAGCGGGCATCCAGGCTATAGAACATTGTTTCCAGCAGCACAATGGCGGCAGCGGGTTCCAGTATCACGGTATATTTTCCCGGTTCCAGTGCTTTTGCATTGGAAGAGTTGGCAGCTTTCTGTGCAGCGATCCTGGTGGCAGCCGCTACATCCAGCTTGTTTACATCTGTAAATCCTTTGGAGGCATATCCCGATCCCTTGCCATCCTGCGTACGCATGGTAACATTAAAGTTGACATTGGTGGAAGTGTTGTAGGCGAACAGTCCGTTGGAGTTCATCATTGCAGAGAAGCCCGCGCTGTTTTCCCAGAAACCCGCAGCTACCAGGTTGAACTCTTTGGCAATTTTCAGGCTTTGTTCCACTGCATCTGCACGCAGTTTCGGTGTGATACCTGCGGTGGAAGCTTCAAATGTTTTGGGATTATCGGCATATTGCTGGGGACCCAGGTTAGGCATAAACTCAGGGTTCTCCGGCGCCAGGCGGGCAAGCTCTTCTGAACGTTTCACCACTTTTTCCAGTGAGGCATCATCAAATTCATTGATCGTGGCCACGCCCGATCTTTTGCCGAAAGAGGATTGTACCACCAGGCTGTTCTGGCTGATGCCACCACTGGTAGATACAGCATTGCGTGCATAACGAACATTACCCCCATCAGAACCGGAAAGGTTCACTTCACATGCTTCTGCTTTGGAATAGCTCAATACTTTTTTCAGTAATGCCTGTGCTTCTTCTTTTGTAAGTATGGGCATACATTATATTTTTCTGGCTGTGTTAATTACGTTTACTCCATTAAAACGTGCGGTGGACGCACCATGCGATACGGCACTTACCTGGCCGGGTTGTCCTTTACCATCGAAGAAAGAGCCGCCCAGGCGGTAATCTTTTTCATCAGCAATGGCAGCACAGGAATTCCAGAACTCCTGTGTGTTCGACTGGTAGGCCACATCTTTCAGCATGCCGGCAATTTTACCGTTCTTGATTTCATAGTACAGCTGGCCGCTGAACTGGAAATTATACCGCTGCTGATCGATGGAATAAGAGCTGTCACCAATAATGTATATGCCTTTTTCCACATTCTTAATGAGGTCCTCAACATTCAGCGGCTGTTTGCCCGGCTGCAACGAAACATTGGGCATGCGCTGAAACTGTACATCGCTCCAGCTATCTGCATAGCAGCAGCCCTGTGAGGATTTCAGGCCAAGAATATGTGCCTGGTCGCGTATCACCTGGTAGTTCACCAGTATACCGTCTTTTATCAGGTCCCAGCGTTGGGTGGCCACGCCTTCATCATCATAGCCTACAGCGCCCAGTGAACCTTGCTGCTGTTTGTCTGCAACAATGTTTACCAGCTTGCTGCCGAAATTGAATTTTTTGCTCTCCCATTTGTCCAGGGTAAGAAAGCTGGTACCGGCATAATTGGCCTCATAACCCAATACACGGTCCAGCTCGGTAGGATGGCCCACAGATTCATGGATAGTAAGCCACAGGTTGGTGGGGTCGAGCACCAGGTCGTATTTACCGGCTTCCACTGATTTGGCTTGTAATTTTTCGCCTACCTGGATAGCGCCGGCCCTGGCATCTTCCAGCATATCGTAACGGCGTTTGTACAAAGTGGTTACCCCTTTTATTTTTTCGGCTTCACTGGGTACCAGGTATTCATAACCCATACCAACAGGGGCACTCAGTGAATTACGGGTTTCAAACTTGCCGGTCTTCTGATCTATTTTGGTGATGGTAAAGCTGGGCCATATGCGATGAATATCCTGGTCGATATACGAGCCATCGCTTGAAGCAAAATATTTTTGTTCATTCACCAGGAACAGGTACGAGTTAACATAGTTGGCGCCGCCCTTGATGGCCGCATCATTTACAGAAAGCAGCAGGTCTACTTTTTCTTTGATGGGCACTTCAAAAGCATTTTTCTCAATGGGTGCTTTCCAGCTTACTTCACCATAGCCTTTTTGAGGGGCCAGCTCAACGGGTGTGGTTAACAGCCTGGCATTTTCCCTGGCAATGGCAATTGCCAACTGTGTGGCTTTGGCAATACTGTCGGAATCCATTTTATCAGTTGCGGCAAAACCCCAGCTGCCATTGGCTATTACACGGATACCAATGCCATATGATTCGGTATTGACAATGTTCTGCACTTTGTCTTCCCTTGTTATCACATACTGGTTCAGGTAACGGCCAATACGTACATCAGTGTAGGTAGCCCCTTTGGATCTGGCTTCGTTCAGCGCAACATCTGCCAGCTTTTTTTTCAGGGCAACATCAACCGAGTACCAGGGGGTTTCAAGCGGGATATCATTGCCCAGAACAGGTATCCGCGGAAGAAGGGTGGCCCCCATTCCCAGACCTGCCATCTGTAGAAAATCTCTTCGTTTCAAGCAGTCATGGTTTAAAGGTGAATAATTAAAGTTTAGCTACTCTTTGTACAATTTAAACATTGTTGCCCGTGTTCTGAAGAGATAGACCCGGCTTTTTGATGAGTGGTAAAAGATACTGTTCCGCTTTCAGCAGCCGGCAGGCATGTTACTGCATACATACAATAAAATGGCTGGCTGCTGAAAAACCGGCCGTAATGATGTTTTCTAGGCACCCATCGCATACACCACAATATTCACCCCGAACTTGGTATTGTCTTCTGCCATGAAGCGTTTATTACGGTAATCATAATCCCATTCACAGCCATAATCTTTGTTGCTGTATAATACCGCGATCCTGTTGTTCACTTCTATAGCTTTGAGGTAATCATGTACCAGGTCGTCGCCCCAGCCATTCAGCTCAAATGAAGTAGTGGGCGGCCCTTTCTCGAAGCTGAAAAAGGAATGATAGAGGGGATGATTGTTGGGAATTTTTTTTAAGGCGTCTGCACCAAACAGGCTATGCATCTGTGCTTCGAATGATTTGGCAAATAAACCGTCAATATCATGATTGCAATCGTCGACAAATACAAAGCCGCCATTCTGCACATATTTTTTAAAATGCGCACGCTCCTGCGCATCAAACTGCACCAATTTATGTCCGCTGAGATAACAGAACGGGCAGCTGAATAATTCATCGCTGTCCAGGTCAATTATTTTTTCTTTCAGCTCAATGGGTATGGTGGTATATTCAAGCAGTGAGTTCAACAGGTTAGAAGGCATGCGCTGGTCTGTATCCCAATCGCCCGAACGGTATCTCAGCCTGGTGAATGTAAATTTTGCTGCCTGCATGCTTTTCGCTGTAAGCCGGTCAATTATCGGTTACCGGTCATGTATTTTTTTTAAAATTCCTGCTTTTATGTCTAATTTCCAAAATGGATAAGGCTGTGTACAGCCCCTTCAAAACAGGTGGACAGCCGGATGCTGCTGTTCAGCCTGAAGGCCCGCTCCGGTTCTTGCCCCTTTTGTTTTATCAGATTTAAAACCATTGGCTTTGGAAATAACTGCAACTACAGTGGAACATTTACTGGACAAACTGTCTCAATTAAAAAAAGAAATTCAGAAGATCATCATAGGCCAGGATACTATCCTGGAAGAGATACTGGTGGCACTGATGGCTGGTGGCCACTGCTTACTGGAAGGTGTACCCGGACTGGCCAAAACACTGATGGTAAAAACAATGAGCCAGGCTTTACACCTTTCTTTCCGCCGTATCCAGTTTACACCCGACCTGATGCCCACCGATATCATCGGCACTGAAATACTGGAAGAAGACCATGCCACCGGCAAACGTTTTTTTAAATTCAACAAGGGCCCGCTGTTTGCCAATATTATACTGGCCGACGAAATCAACCGAACACCACCCAAAACACAATCAGCCCTGCTGGAAGCCATGCAGGAGTTTGAAATCACTTATGGCGGCCAAACTTATCCGCTTGATAAACCATTTTTTATTCTGGCCACACAGAATCCCATAGAGCAGGCCGGCACTTATCCCCTGCCCGAGGCACAGCTCGACCGTTTTTTGTTGTATATTAAAATAGGCTATCCCGGCGCCGATGAAGAGGCAGCCATACTGAGCAGTACCACCAGCAATGCAAGAACAACTATACAGCCCATACTGGGCGCAATGGAAATTCAGCAGCTGCAGAAACTGGTTCGCGATGTAAGTATCAGTGAAGAGCTGGTGCAATATGTAGCAACGCTTATCCGTGCCACACGCCCTGATACCAGCACTGTCGATTTTGTAAAGGAATGGGTACGTTGGGGCGCTGGTCCGCGTGCAGGACAATCACTGATCCTCACAGCCAAGGCAAGGGCGCTGTTTAAAAAACGTTATGCTGTAACACAGGACGATCTTCAGGCCATGGCCTACCCCGTACTGCGTCACCGTATACTCATGAACTTTAAAGCCGATGCCGAAGGCATCAGCTCAGACAAAGTCACGGCCCACCTGCTCAAACAGGTACAACGCCCACACACTGTAGGTTAAACACATATCCAACATACACAACATCTATCTAACATACATCGTACATCCAACATACACCGTACATCATACATCTAACAGCATACATCCCATGTCCCGCTTACTCGACCCGGCAATATTGATGGCTATTAAAGACCTTTCCCTCGCCGCTAAAACAACGGTAGACGGGTTTATGTCGGGCATCAATAAAAGCCAGGTAAAGGGTGCCGGACTTGAATTCAGCCAGTACCGAAGCTACCAGCCCGGTGATGACCTGCGCTGGCTCGACTGGAAAATGTATGCCCGCTCCGACCGCTATTATATCCGCGAATCGGAAATGGAAACCAGTATATCCATCCGCTTCCTGGTAGATGCCAGCAGGTCGATGGATCACCGGGATGGCTCATACACTAAAATAGAATATGCCCGTTACCTCACCGCCTCACTTGCTTACCTGGCACATACCCAGGGTGATGCTACCGGCCTGGCCGTTTTTAGTAATGGAGACCTGTTCTCCCTGTCATCACGCAACAATCCGCAACATTTATCCCGGCTTTATTTTCAGCTGGAAAATATAAAACCCGCAGGCCGCTTTACCGATGCTATCCATTACCGCCACCTCTTCACCGGCGAACGCAGAAGAGAACTGCTGGTTTTTATCACTGATTTTTATGAGCAGCACCAGGAAATATCCACACTGCTCTCCACACTGGCCGCATTGCAACATGAGATCATCGTATTCCACCTTATCGGCAATAATGAACTGCATTTGCAATACAGCGGTTATACCGCACTGGAAGACCTGGAAACAGGAGAAACCATCGGTTTGCACTCCGGCCAGTTCAAAGCTTATCAGCAAAAACTACAACAATATTTATCACAAATACGAACCAGTATGCTGGAACAACATATTTTTTACAGGCTGTTACCCATGGATCAACCCATTGACCAGGCACTCCGTGATTTTTTATACCAGCGTCAGCGGGGGATGTGAATGGTGAGCGTAGTCGAACCATTGTATCATTGCTTCGAGCGCAGTCGAGAAGCATTTTTTGTAACACATGTAAACTAAAATAGATCCTTGCTCCATTTTGCCAATCCCATAGCATTAACCGGTTTAGCCAGCCTGCTCATACCACTGGCTATTCACCTGTGGAGCAGTCGCAAAGGCAAAATATTACCCGTAGGCAGCATCGCATTGCTGGAAAAAACAAGCAGCCGCCGGCAAAAGAGTATCCGCTTGTCTCAGCTGCTGCTGCTTTTTCTCCGCTGCCTGTTGATCATTTTTCTGTCACTGCTGCTTGCAGGCCCGGTATGGTATTCATCTGCCAACAGCGATACAAAGGGATGGATAATGGTTGAAAAAGGTCAACTACCCCTAACAAGACAGCATTTTAAATCTCTTATCGATTCACTGACCAGGATAGGCTATACTTTACATTATTTTGATGAAGGATTTGAAAAGGCAACATGGTCAGACAGCACACAAAGCAACACGCCCGCTGCCGCAGATAGCATGGCATACTGGAACCTCTATTCCCGGCTGGATCGCCAGCTGCCTCCCCATACACCAGTTTATTTGTTCACTACCGGCTACCTGCGCCATTTTTCCGGGCCGCGCCCGCTCACCAACCGGCTTGTTCACTGGCAAACCTATACGCCAGCTACTGTAGCCGTCAGCTGGATCGCAAACGCCACACTTACGCCTTCAGATAGTCTATGCATCATAACCGGTAACAGCGATAGCACTGGCATCTGGTATGCCAGGCAAATAGTAGCCCCCACCGCCGCAGCACCATTTACCATAACACGAAAGGAAGACGTCTGGAGAGTATCACGCAACAATCAGCCAGCTGTTGAAGCTGATACATCCGTACTGCGCATCACGCTGTTTGCAGATAATCTTTTGCATGATGCCGCTTATGTACATGCAGCGCTCACTGCTATTGCCGGTTTTACACAACGCAGCATACGCATTACTACCATCTCCACACCCGGCAATATACCTGCTCAGCAAGACTGGTTGTTCTGGCTAAGCGACCGGACTTATGCTTTTTCCGGCAAGGCCGCTCATGTTTTCCGCTATGCATCCGGCAAAGCCATAGCTGCCACATCCTGGATCAATACAGGTCTCCCAACCGGCTCTGCCAGGCTGTTTCAGCGCATTGCCGTTACAAACCAGCCTGCTATTCCATTATGGCAGGATGGTTTCGGAAACTGCATTCTTGACTGCAACCCGGCTGCTGGCCAAACGATGTACACTTTCTATAGCCGCTTCAACCCCGCCTGGAACGCATTACCCTGGAGCCAGCAATTCCCCGAATGGCTGCTACAATTAATATTACCGGCAGCCGGTAGCAATATTTGGAAAGATCAGCGTATAATAGATCCGCAACAGGTATCACCTGCCATAGCCAGTACCGCTATAATCACTGGCAGCAATAGTGAATCAACAGACCTTGCGCCACTATGCTGGATATTGTTATTTGCATTGTTCTTTGCTGAACGGCTGCTTGTCATGCAACCTGCAAAAAGGAGGGCTTATGCCTGAACAGGCACATGATATTATCAGACAATGGCAGCAGCGATGGGCCCGTCAATCATTGCTGGTTTCTTTATTACCACTGTTGGCATTGGCACTGGTATTGATTTGTGTGGCTGTAAAAATCATGCAGCTTTCCTGGTGGTGGCTGCTACCCGTAGTTGCCGTTGCTTTTGCAGCCGGATGGTTCCGCTACCGCAGCAGGCAGGTAAAAATACCGCAGGTGATACGATACCTCGATCAGCACTATCCCCAGCTGGAAGAAAGCAGTGGGCTTTTACTGAAACCCGCAGCAAAGCTTAACCTGCTGGAACAGTTGCAGGTGCAGCAGACAGAACAGGCACTCTTGTCATTAGATCAGCCACATCCTTTTCAGCAAAAACTCAAGGCCGCCTGGCTCATGCTGGCAAGCGCATTGCTGTGCTGTATTATCATCACAGTATTTGTTCATTATACACCTACACAACCAGCAGTCGCAACGGCAACAGGTACTACTTCCCCTTCACCGGAAAAAATATTACCTGCCATTAAAGAAATAAACCTGACCATTGAGCCGCCTGCTTATACAGGCAAATCATCACGCAACCAGCACCAGTTTAATATTGAAGCGGAAGAAGGTGCACTGGTAAAATGGCAGATCCATACCAATCGCTCATTACCCACGCTGAAGCTGGTGTTCAACGACAGCACAGTTGTTTCATTGCAGGCAAAGAACAATGCGCACACCAGTTGGGAAGCAGCTAAAACAATCAGTCGTGCAGGTTTTTACCAGGTACAGTTGCAACAGGAATTATCTGAACTATACAGGATAGAAGCCATCCGCGACCAGCCCCCCGCAGTTACGGTTCAATCGCCTAAACCCTATACCACCATTGATTATGGCGAGCCGCAGCAGCTCACACTGAAATTAACCATCAGCGACGATTATGGTATCAGCGATGCTTTTATCAACACTACCATTGCCAGTGGCAGTGGTGAAGCTGTAAAATTCAAAGAGCAGCAGATCCGTTTCGACCAGTCATTCAGCGATCATCCGCGCAACAGCGACCTCAGCAAAACCATCCACCTGGCACCGCTGGGTATGAAGCCGGGTGATGAACTGTATTTTTATATAACCGCCACCGACAATCATCAGCAACAAACCCGCTCTGATGTATTGATCGTTTCCCTCGCCGACACCGCACAACTCATGAGTATGGACGGACTGGTCAATGGCATCAACCTCAAACCGGAATATTTCCGCAGCCAGCGGCAGATCATCATCGAAACCGAACAGCTTATCAGGAACAAGGACACCATTAGTGCGCAGCGGTTTAAAGACAAAAGCAATGGCCTGGGTATTGACCAGAAACTGCTTCGGCTTCGCTATGGTAAATTCCTGGGTGAAGAAGCTGAATCCAATATCGGCGATCCCAGGCTGGAAGCAGATGAACACGATCATGCGCCCGCCCATGCAGATGACCCGGCCCATGATGTTGGCAACGCAGCAAAGATCCTTGACCAGTTCACCGATAAACATGATAATGCCGAAGATGCCAGTTTTTTTGAGCCTGAAACCAAAAAGCAGCTTAAAGCAACACTCACTGAAATGTGGAATGCCGAATTGCGGCTCCGCCTGTTTAAACCACAGGAGGCATTGCCCTATGAATACAAGGCGCTGCGCCTGCTGAAAGATCTGCAACAGAAATCACGCGCCTATGTTGCCAAAACCGGTATTAAAACCACTCCACTGAAACCGGAGAAAAGGCTCAGCGGCGATCTCAGCAAGATCACCAGTCCTTTAACGCAGCGGCAATACGCCTCTACAGATGCAGGCACTGTTCAGTTGCGAAAGGCATTGGGTATGCTGGAACAGTTGAAAACCGGCCAGCCTTCAGTTGATGCAGCTGGTATGGCTTTACTTCAATCGGCCAGGCAGTCACTGGCAACAAAAGCCGCGGCTGCGCCTGCACAGTATTTATCTTCACTCGAAGCCATCAACAGGATTGCAAGGGCTGTTCAGCAAAAACAATCACCCGGGCTAACCGATATCACACTTGCCCAGCATGGATTATACCTGCTGCTGGCGCCGCCACCCGGTCTTCCGGCTGCCGCATCCGCTCCTGCAGATAATCAATTATACCAGCAATATTTTCAACAATTAAAACAACACAGCCAACGGCCATGACACAGTGGATTTATATGGTGATAATATTGTGCCTGCTGTTGCTGGTGTTTTTATTATGGGCCGAACTGCGCAACCCCGCAAAAACCACACGCATCCCCAGGCTGATGGCTAGCCTGCTGGCTGTGGCTTCGCTGGCAGCCATGGCGCTGCCATTGTATTATACCACCACAGCCACAGATCCGGCCAATGCCGTTTTACTAACAGAGGGATACAGCAAAGACAGCCTGGAAATTTTTTTGCAAAAAGAGGGAACATCCATCCCCGTTTACACACCCGGGCAATACAGCAGTATAACTGTTGCCGCACCAACCTTGCATGTGTTTGGCTATGGTCTTACACAACCTGAATGGCAGCAGCTGCCGGCCGGCACAATAACATGGCATCAGCCTGAACGCCCCAAAGGCTTTATCGCCATACACTGGCCACAGCAACTAACTGCAGGGCAGCCTTTACAAGTACAGGGTACTTATGCACCGTCATCCGGCAAGCCTGTGCAACTGCGGCTATCTGCTTTTAACAGCCTGCTCGACAGTATTACAATAACCCAACCACAACAATCGTTCACCCTCACCACCATACCCAAACAACTGGGGCGTGCAGTTTATACCCTGCAGGCAATAACCGGTAAAGACACGCTTACAACATCACCCCTTCCGGTAGAGGTTACAGATGCAGCCAAACTGCAGGTATTGATACTGGCAGCATCACCCGATTTTGAAAATAAATTTCTCGCCGGCTGGCTGGCCGGGAATGGTTATGGAATTACCATGCGCACCACCATCAGCCGGGACAAATACGATGAAACTTTTCTTAATACCAACCGTATTACCACCAGTCTGCTCAATGCATCATCACTCAGCCGGTTCGATATTATACTGGCAGATGCCGCCGCATTGCAGTCTGCCGGCGGCAGCGAGCTGGCAGCCATCCGCACACAGGTAGCACAGGGAACCGGCTTGCTCATCAAAGCCGATACATTATTCTCCGCTGGTGCATTTTATGCAGCAGCTTTTACGCTGCAACCGGCACCTACACCGGCAGAAAAGACATTGCTTGTACAAACCGCTACCGGCATACCCGCACCACTGCCAAACGAAACACCGGTATTCATCAGCGGGCAGCCAGGATTGCTGCCCCTGGCATGGAACGAAAAGAACAGGATGCTTGCAGCCGCAGCTTTATATGAAAGCGGCAACATGATACTCACCACCCTGCACAATACCTATACCTGGTTATTAAGGGGCGATACTACTTATTACCAGCAGTTCTGGAACAACCTGCTGCAGCAGGCCGCCCGCCGCAATCAGCAGCAGGATAGCTGGACAGTTGCACCTTTTATTCCGCGTGTACATGCGCCTGTACAGCTCTCACTCAATACAGCAACCGGCCGTATGCCGCTGGCACAAACGGGCAATACAGTGGTATCACTGTCTGGCCATCTATTCCTTCCCTGGCAATGGAGCGGCACTTACTGGCCCGTTAATCCCGGATGGCAGGCAAGTTTTACGCTGCAGGGGAAAACCCATTGGTGGTATGCATTTGATCAAAATGACTGGAACGATCTCCTGCTGCAGCAGAGATGGCAGGATACACAGCAGTACCTGGCACAACATACCGCCGCTTCCGCCAGCAATACCGGCAATAGCCCCATCCGCCGCCAGGTACCGCGATGGCCTTTCTTCCTGCTATTTCTCCTTGCCTGTACGTATTTATGGATAGAGAGCAGGAGAATGGCAGTTGGCAGCCCGTAGTTTGTTTCGTAGTGATAAAAGGGTGGGTTTTCCTGCTTATGACCTTGTAGCGCGCACTTTGATGTACGAGGTACGATGTGGGATGTACGATGTAGGGACGTAGTGATAAATGGGTGATTTTCGTACTGCTTACTTCGTAGTTCGAACTTTGCTATGTACGAAGTACGATATGGGATGTACGGTGTGCGTTCGAGGGTATGAAGGGAAGGTATTCGTACTTATTACTTCGTAATTCGTACTTATTACTTCGTAATTCGTACTTGGCTAAGTGTGAAGTGGGAATTACGAAGTACGATTGAAACTGTGATACTTCCTACCCACCACATTAGGCGCTCTCCTGCTACCTGCTACCAACATCCTGCTACTACACTTACCGCCTATTATCCGCATTTCACCCCTTTATTCCGGAAAAATTTTACTTACTATTAAAATTTCAATAGATTGCCTGTGTGCTTTAGGTCACGTGCATGTGATTGAAAGTAATACACAGCATTTCCGGTTAGCCCTGCAAACATCTTTACCGGTAACACCGGCCTCCATTGGATACTGCTGCAGTCCCTCAATCACCTGCCATTCCTGGCACATATTACCAAACTAACAAAGGAGGAAACACACATTGAAACGAAAAGACTTCCTTCAGCTTTCGGCCATGAGCCTGGGAGCTGCACTGATGCCCAAATTCATGCTGCTGGGCAACCCTATCGATCCCCTGCAGGCGCTGCAGGATGGCATGGATGTTCAACTGAAAAAACAACTGGCCGACATTGCACTGAACACCGCCCGTGCCAAAGGCGCTACTTATGCCGATGTACGCATAGGCCGTTATCTTAACCAGTTTATCACCACCCGCGAAAACAGGGTACAGGGTGTGGCCAATACAGAATCGTTTGGCGTAGGCATCCGTGTTATTGCCAATGGCAGCTGGGGTTTTGCCGCATCCAACAGGGTAACAAAAGAAGATATTGCCCGTACGGCAGAAAGAGCTGTGGCTGTAGCAAAAGCCAATGCCAAGATCATTACCGAACCCGTTCAGCTGGCACCACAGCAGGGTTATGGAGAGGTAAGCTGGAAAACCCCGATTGAAAAAAATACGTTTGAAATCCCGGTAAAGGATAAAGCAGACCTGTTGCTGCAGGTAAACGGTATCGCCATGCAGGGGGGCGCCAATTTTGTCAACTCCGCCATCCTCGCAGTAAATGAGCAAAAATATTTTGCTTCCACAGACGGCTCTTATATCAACCAGGATATCCACCGCATCTTCCCCACTTTCACCGTAACGAGGATCGACCGTGCCTCCGGTAAATTTGAAACAAGAAAATCATTGAGCTCACCTGTTGGCATGGGCTACGAATACCTTACACCACTTGCCGGTAGCAGTGTGCCTGGCATTGTAACGCGTTATAAAAACCGTTACGATATACTGGAAGATGTAAAAAATGCAACGGCAGATGTAGAACAGAAACTGAAAGCCAAATCAGTAGAGCCGGGTAAATATGATCTTATCCTAGACCCATCCCATCTCTGGCTTACCATCCACGAATCCGTTGCTCACCCAACAGAGCTCGACCGTGTACTGGGCTATGAAGCCAATTATGCAGGCACCAGTTTTCTCACACTGGACAAATGGCGTTCAGGCAATTTTCATTTCGGTAGTAAACTGGTAAATATCGTGGCCGATAAACTGCAGCCCGGCTCACTGGGAGCAGTAGGTTATGATGATGAAGGCGTGAAATGCGGCCAATGGGATCTGATTAAAGAAGGTGTACTGGTCAATTACCAGGCCATCCGCGACCAGGCTCATATCATCGGACTTAAACAATCACAGGGATGCTGCTATGCACAAAGCTGGGAAGATGTACAGTTCCAGCGCATGCCCAATGTATCACTGCGCCCCGGCAAGGAAAAACTAAGCGTGGACGATATGATCAAAAACGTTGAAAAAGGTATTTATATTATCGGTGATGGCTCTTTCTCCATCGATCAGCAACGCTATAATTTCCAGTTTGGCGGACAAACATTTTACGAGATCAAAGATGGCAAGATCGCCGGCATGCTGAAAGATGTGGCCTATCAGGCTAATACACAGGAGTTCTGGAATTCCTGCGCAGCCATCGCTGATGAAAGCGATTACCGCCTTGGCGGTGCTTTCAACGATGGCAAAGGGCAGCCATCACAGTCCAACGCCGTTTCACATGGTAGTTCCACTACCCGTTTCAATGGCGTCAATGTAATTAATACCGCACGTAAAATCTGATCAATCAACCATGGCAATATTAAAAAAAGAAGAAGCACAGGCACTGCTGAAAAAAGTGCTGGGCTATTCCAAAGCTGAAGAATGCGAAATCAGCCTTGTGGGAACAGAAGGCGGCAATATCCGCTATGCACGCAATGCCGTTTCTACTGCAGGTGATATCAGCACACTCAACCTGTCTGTAAGTGCCACATTCGGCAAAAAAACAGGCACGGCTACTATTAATGAATTTGACGACGCCTCTCTGCAAAAAGTGGTAAGGCGTGCAGAAGAGCTGGCACAGCTGGCACCCGACAACCCGGAACATATGCCGCTGCTGGGGCCTGCAGATTTCAAAGAAGCCATCACCTATGTTCCGCAAACAGCTGCCATCACACCCGATACCAGGGCTGAAGCCGTAGCCAAAAGTATCCAGGTGGCCAAAGAGGCTAAACTGGAAGCCGCCGGCTTCCTGGAAAATACCACCAGCTTCAGTGCTATCATGAACTCTAAGGGTTTGTTTGCTTATAATACAAGCACTGATGTTATTTTCACCATCACCACCCGCAACCAGGCCGGCACCGGCTCAGGCTATGCGGCAAGAGGTTTTAATGATGTAAGCAAACTTGATACGTATACTGCAACAAAGATCGCCGCATCCAAAGCCAATGGTTCTGCAGGCGCCAAAGCTATAGAACCAGGCAAATACACAGTGATACTGGAACCGGTAGCCGCCGCTTACATGATGGAAAACATGTTCCGCGGGCTGGATGCACGCAGTGCCGATGAAGGGCGCAGCTTTATGAGCAAACCCGGTGGTGGTAACCGCCTCGGCGAGCAGCTGATGGATGAAAAAGTAACCATCTACTCCGATCCTTTTAATACCGAACTGCCTTCTTCTACCTGGAGCCGCGATGGTTTTCCACTCGATAAGATCAACTGGATTGAAAAAGGCGTGGTAAAAAACCTGAGCTATTCCCAGTTCTGGGCGCAGAAAAAAGGTGTAAAGCCTGTACCCTTTCCCGGCAATATTATTATGGAAGGGGGTAACGCCTCACTCGAAGAGCTCATTAAAAGCACTGAGAAAGGCATACTGGTATCACGCCTCTGGTATATCCGTATGGTAGACCCGCAAACATTACTGCTCACCGGCCTCACCCGCGACGGAACTTTTTACATCGAGAACGGTGAAATAAAATACCCCATTAAAAATTTCCGTTTCAATGAAAGCCCGGTGATCATGCTCAATAATGTAGAAGCACTGGGCAAACCTGAACGAACCATCAGCGTGGAATCGTACCGCAGTTACCTGATTCCACCTATGAAGATCAAAGATTTTACATTCACTTCTCTTTCTGATGCTGTGTAAGCCTGATGCAATGGTTACATGTAAAAATCTCCCCGCTGGGGAGATTTTTTTTATCCCTATCCTGCCCACCGGGATACTATTCAGTAAATTGCTTCCATCATTTTTAATTTCATTGTCATGTTTGCAGATATACTCAATCCACTGTTCCAGCGCGACCTGGAACGTTTGAAAAATGAAGTGGAAGCTTATTCACAGGAAAGCAGGCTTTGGCTGAAGGCACACCAGATACCCAATGCTGCCGGCAATCTTTGTCTGCACCTCTGCGGCAACCTCAATGCATTTATTGGTGCAGAACTGGGCAAAACAGGCTATCTGCGTCACCGGGAGCTTGAATTTTCGCGTAGTGATGTGCCCAGGCAAGAATTGATCGAACAGATCACCGCTACCGCCGCTATGGTAAACACGGTATTGACCAGCCTCCCTGCATCGCTGGTAAATGAGCCTTTTCCCGCACCTGTTACAGGCACACCCACCACCGGCGCTTTTCTCACCCACCTGGCAGTACACCTGGGCTATCACCTGGGCCAGGTAAATTACCACCGGAGATTGCTGGATAACTGATCAGGTATGAAATAGCTTATGGCATGGCTTCAGGATATACCATAGTTTAAAATTAGTTGATCCAAACCCTTTTATAGAGTGGGGCACTCTTCAGAGAGTGCCCCACTCTATTACCACACACGCAGTACTGAACCATTGGTCGCAGAAGCCAGCGGAATAGCCACATACATGATCATACTGACGATCTTTCCCACTGATGCAAGACCCTTCATAGAGTGAGGCACTCTTCAGAGAGTGCCCCACTCTATTATCACACACGCAGTACTGAACCATTGGCCACAGAAGCCAGCGGAATAGCCACATACACGATCATACTGAGATCTTTTCCACTGATCCAAACCCTTTATAGAGTGGGGCACTCTTCAGAGAGTGCCCCACTCTACGCTCCTCTAGATAATACTTTTTACCACACCACCATCCACGCGCAGTGCTGAACCATTGGTTGCAGAAGCCAATGGACTGGCCACATATACGATCATATTGGCGATCTCTTCTACTGATGCAAAACGTTGTATCAATGATGTAGGACGGGCGGTTTTGAAAAAATCAGCCTCAGTCTGCTCGGCTGTTTTGTTCTGCGATCTGGCCAGGTTTTCAATAAAACCACCTACACCTTCTGATTTGGTAGGACCGGGCAGCACGGCATTCACCGTAACATCTGTACCCTTTGTCAGCTCAGCGAGGCCACGGCTGATGGATAGCTGTGCTGTTTTGGTCATGCCGTAATGAATCATTTCTTCCGGAATATTGATGGCCGATTCGCTGGAAATAAAAATGATACGGCCCCAGTTCTGCTGCAGCATTTTGGGCAGGTAATATCTTGACAGTCGAATACCGCTCATTACATTTACTTCGTAGAAACGTAGCCAGTCCGCATCAGTGATATCCATAAATGCCTTCGGTTCAAATACCGCCACGTTGTTAATGAGAATATCTACACTGGGAAACTGCCTGGTAACCGTCTCCACATCTTCCGCTTTGGAAAAATCGGCTGCAATACCGGTTATATCCGCGCCGGCAACCTGGTTGCGTAATTGTTCTATCGCTTTGTCCACCCTTTCCTGTGTTCTCCCGTTTATAATTACTGCAGCACCTTCTTCCAGGAAGCGGGCTGCAGTGGCCAGGCCGATGCCGGCAGTAGAGCCGGATATCAGCACTTTCTTGTTCCGTAACTGTAAATCCATATATCGTGTTATTTGTTTTGAACTGTAAATTTCAGCAAACGGTTCCCGGTATTCCTGTAACTATTGCTGTTTTTTCTGTACGATCAGAGGGTACCAGGTCAACAAAACAACAGCTATAATGTTCCCTGCTGCGTTGTTAAAACCGGAAGTTCAGTGCGATATAAGGCAGCCAGCCCTCGGCAGAATAACCAGCCGTAATGCGTACCACCGCCAGTTGTGCAGGAGAGATATACAAACCTCCGCCTATCCCGTTATGCCATTTGTCTGAATGATCCTGCTGCTGCCAAACGCGGCCCACATCATAAAAACCCAGCAAGCCAATTTGCCCCGGAAACAGGTAAGATGCAAAATCTGTGAGCTTGACCCGTAGCTCCAGGTTATTGTACAGCAGGTGATCACCCGCAAAACGGTACTGTCGGAAACCCAGTAAATTATCCTGCCCGCCAAGGAACAGTGACTGGTAAAAAGTGGTTTTGCCCAACGTTATCCCGCCGCCGGTGCGGTTGGCCAGTACTATGGTGGAGCGTGCATTCACACTTTTATAAAATGCCAGCTCCGGCACCAGCTGTGCATACGATTTAGCCATACTGGTAAGCCCCGCATAAGCACGTGCACTGATATGGATGTACACGCCCCATGCCGGCAGCAGCTGGTTATTACGGGTATCCAGCACATAACCGGCGGTGAGCCCCAGGTGTGTTTTGGACTGATGAATGGTGCTGCTATCGTAAGAGCCGATGCGGGCAACTTCATTGATAAAACGTCCTTTATTGTCTGCCGAATCAAATGCATATTGCTGCAGTGAAGGCCCCAGGGTAATGCTGGCTTTACCGGAAGCATTGCGCCAGCGCAGCATGGGATCTACAGTAATATACGTGTACCGTGTTCTATAAAAGCGGATGGGGTTTTTACCGGGCATTTTGTCAAAAGGTGTTTCATTGCCACGGCCAAAAAAATTGGTCACATTATCAGGTACACGGGCATCTGCCTGCAGCAGGATGTCGGCATTACCCAATGCTTTCATCCATTCACCTACATACCTTGCTTTAAAAGCAGAAGTGGCAAAGGAATAACCGAACGATACCTGCTGGCTGCTGCTATACGGTGTTTTGCGGAAGCCCTGGCGGATATAACGCAGGCCCATACCCAGCATCAGGCCATCGTCGAGGTTATAGCCGATCACCGGCAAGGGGATAGCCTTGTTATAACGGTTGGTTTGAACGATGGCCAGGTTATCGGGATCATCAGATAAATGCTTGGTCACTGCGCCGGCATCTCCTTCAAATACCGCATTGCTTTTGCCTTCATATACATCCACATCGTGCGATGCGCTCTGAATAAGATAATGCCTTTCATCTGTGCTGCCCACCACCCGTACGCGGATATGCGACTGTGCTTTATTGATCACGATACTGTCCCGGCCCTTACCCGTGAATATCCGCACTTCTTTTGTTTCTGCCGGGTTAAGCAGCCGGCCATATAAAGCTTCATCGATCTTTCCTTTTTTCGAAATTTTGTGCATGGCCACCCATAGCTGACCATTGGCGCTGTCTTTTATTTCAATCAGTTCATTTTTATCTGAAGCCTGGATATCCACTATTTTATTCAGAAAATGAAAATAGGTTGCTGATACGCGTATCATATCGTTACGCCTGTTACGCAGCCTGGTGAACAATGCCTGGTGACGAAGGGAATCCAGCTCTTTAGGCATCCGGTGCAATGCGGTATGCAGTAGGGTATCGGTAAGGTTACGCATCATTTGCCGGGTGATGTTCATCCATTGCTCATAAGGTATATTGTTGAGGAACTGGTCGTCCAGCTGGTGGCCATTGAAAAATGCATTGGGTACATCTCTTACCCTGTCTTTAAAACCCTGTAAAAAAGGTACGGCCCATTTGCGGGAAGCTACATAGGGCAGCCATCCTTCATTTACATACAATACCTGGTCCCTGTCGCGGGGAATGGCTTTGTACACCGTTTGCCCGCCTTCTTTTTGCGGCAGCCAGCGCCACTGATCAAAATGCCGGTCCCAGTCGGCCATAAACACATCCAGCAAACGTGCACGCAGCAAGCTCTGCTGGTCAACACTGTTGTCATTGTCTTTCTGTACTGCTTTCAACAGCTTCAGTGTATTGATCGTTTTACCATAGGGCTCTCTTTCTTCCAGCAGGCAGATGGTGTTTGCAAAATCTTTATTGTATTGCCCCAGCTGTTTATCGGGAGCAACATACAAGGCAACCGGGTTGGCATGCGGTACACCGGCCGCCTCCGCCAGTACGGGTACAGGAAGCGCTGAATAGGGATGTGCTGCAGAAGTATTGTCCTGCGCGATATCACGTGCAAAAGTTTGCCGCAATGGCTCGGGCAGTGCTGCTGCGGGGTTTTTCTGCACAGTGCGCAACACCCATTCTTTGCCGTTTTTATCAGTAAGCCGCAACGATTTTGTCTGATGTCCCCCGCCACGTTCATCAGGTACCAGTCCGTTGGGCAATGCCGATATTTTAAGCACCGGCAATGTAGCTGGCAAAGCCCATTCCTTGCGGTAGTTTTCGCCTAGGAGTGTACGGTGCCATTTGCTTACCTGGTCATAGGCAGGGTAGGGTGCTGCTTTGATACTATCGGGCAGCGGTGTTCGTGAAAGTATGTCTTCCTGGCGCTGCACATCGGTAAATGGCTTAACAAAACTGAATACGGGCAATACCGTGTCCTTTTCAACGCTGTAATAGGTCAGCCTTACTGCGCGGCTGGCCAGTACATCGGCAATCACATAGCCATGACCACTACGGGCAAAAAGTGTTTGTTTACCTTTTTTTACCGGTGCATGTTTGGCATCGGCACCGCTTACCACCTGCAATACATCACCCTGTATCAATTGCAGGTTATGCTCATGCCCCGATACATGGATAACATTGGGATAGCGCTTTAACGCCGCATCAAAACGGCTGATCATGTTTTTGTACAGGGGATGATGAAGATCTTCAGGGCTGGTGATCACACTGCGCAGCACAGGGTACAACGAACCCAGTACCGGCAAAGGGATATACAGGTTCTTGTTGATCGCCGTAAACGGGAACAGGTGCTGGCGAAGGTTGAAATAACCGCCATGTGGTCCGTAGCTGATAAAAGGATGATGGGTAGCGAAGAGCACGATCTTGTACCTGTTTTTATACAGCAGGTCTTCCATCCTTGTGATCACTTCATCTTTATTGGTGCAATCGCAGCCTGTATTGTTCGAAGCTTTGCCAAACGGGAACAACCACCATTCAGAATCTGCTACAATCATCACCAGTTCATCAGCAACAGGAATTTCATAGGGCCCGGGGCATCCGCCGGGAGGCAGTAAACGCAGTAAGGAATCGTTCAGCGCTTCCAGGTATTCTCCCTGCCTCACGATTTTTTCAAAGCCCCTTGGCCCCATTCTGTCCCAGTCATGGTTTCCCGGGATAAAATAAACCGGAACGCCCTGTTGCCGCATGGCACCGTATTGGGAAAGCAGTATCTGCTGTGTTTGTTTTTCTTCACTGCTGCCGGGCAATCCCATACCACGCGGATAGATATTGTCACCCAGGTATAATGCCATTGTTTTGCCAGGCAATACCTGACCGGCCGCATGCCTGATCACGGCCTGCTGGCCACTGTTGATTTCACCGGCATCACCCATTAAAATAATACGTCTTGATACCGGGCTGTCCTGCGCGGTTACCATAAAAGGAAGTAATAATACATTCAGCAACAGAATAGCGGCCAGTTTCATAAAACAGTTATATACTTAAACTGGCCAAAAGATACTCATCCTGCCGGTGTAAACCAACTTGAAAAAGAGTGGGGGCATTCCTGGAGAGTACCCCACTCTTTTAATCTGTAATAGTAAACGACTGTTTCAACCGGATATCTTTAGACGAGCTGCCGACCATTACCTCAAAGCTGCCGGGCTCAACCGTCCAGTTATTGTTTTTATCCAGTAATGCCAGGTCATCGGGCTGCAGCGTGAAATGCAGGGTTTTTGTTTCTCCCGGTGCCAGTGTAATGCGTTCAAACCCGCGTAGATCGTATTCGTACGTAGTTACACTGCTCACATCATCTTTCAGGTACAGCTGCACCACTTCATCGCCTTTCTGTTTGCCGCTGTTGGTTACATCAACCGATACCTCGATATTACCGGCGGCATGCTGCTCTTTTGGTGTTACCACCAGGTTGCTGTAGGTGAAAGCAGTATAGCTCAGGCCATAGCCGAAAGGATAAAGCGCCCCTACCACACTGGTTTTGCCATAACCATTGGGTCCATCCCCCGGCTGACCGGCATGTGAGGCAGGTTTATAAGGAAAATTGAGCTCAATCTGCCCCAGTGTTTTGGGAAAAGTAAATGCCAGCCGGCCGCCGGGATTATAAGCACCGAATAAAGTTTCAGCGATCGCGGTTCCGCCTGAGGGCCCGGGAAACCAGGCTTCCAGTATGGCGGGCAGGTAACGGTTTTCCCAGTTAATGGTCGGCGGCTGGCCGTTGATCATCACCATCACCACCGGTTTGCCGGTTGCCTGCAATGCCTGCAATAACTGCAATTGCCTGCCCGGCAGGCCAAGCCCTGTGCGGGATAGACTTTCACCCACCCGTTTTTCATCTTCACCCACCACGGCAATGATCACATCGGCCGATGCTGCTTTGGTTACAGCTTCATGAATAACATCCTCTTCTTCTTTTGTCAATGGTGTGGGAATGATCTCGCTTTCGGGCCAGGTAGCATCAACAATATCGCAACCTTTGGCATACTGCACTGTGGCTGTATTGCCAAGGTATGTACGGATACCATCCAGTACAGAAACCATGGCATTGTTCGATGGCCCGTAACGGCTGGTAGCGTATCCTGTTGCAGCCGCCAGCGGACCTGTTACCAGGATGTTTTTTGTTTTTTGTGCATCCAGTGGCAGCAATGCATTTTCATTTTTCAGCAATACCAGCGATTCACGGTTCAACTGCAATGCTACTGCATCACTGGCTTTGGTATGCACAGCTGTGTCTGCTGCTTTGGTATTGGCTACATAAGGATGATCAAACAGTCCCAGCCTGAATTTTACACGCAGCACTTCGGCCACACGCTGGTTAAGGGTTTGCATAGATACACGCCCTTCTTTTACCAGCTCGCGCAGCGGAACAATAAATGTTTCGGGTTTGGTGAAATTAGTGCGCACATTCATGCCCGCTTCCAGCGCCATTTTCACGGCGCCTTTATAATCTGCCGCCACATGGTGTTTGGTGAACAGGTATTCCAGTGCATCACTGTCAGAAACCACATAACCTTTAAAACCGAATTTCTGCCGCAGCAACTGGGTAAGAAAATAATAGCTGCCGGTGACGGGCTCACCATCCCAGTCGTTATAACTGCTCATCACCCCCATGGGTGCGGCATCCTGTATCACCTTCTTAAAAGGATATAAATACAACTGGAACATCTCCCTTGGGGCCACATGCGGGTCGGTGCGGGCATTGCCATCGCGCCCACCTTTGGGCATGCTGTACACTGCATAATGTTTTAAGGTGGCAGCAACACCCTGTTCCTGTATGCCCAGCGCCATTTGTGTGCCCAGTGCTGCAATCAGGTGCGGGTTTTCACTATAGCATTCCACCACCCTGCCCCAGCGCGGGTCGCGGGCCACATCCAGGATGGGTGCATATACATTGGTATAACCCAATGCTTTGGCCTCCCTGCCCACAATATCACCGGCCTGCCTTACCAGCGCTTTGTTCCAGGTGGCGCCTATACTCACAGGCGCCGGCAAGGGTGTGGCTTTTTCATGGCAAAGCCCATGAATGCCTTCATTGGTAAAATCAACCGGTATACCCAGCCTTGTTTCTTCCACAAACCAGCGTTGTACCGTATTGATGGCTTCAGCATGCTTACTGAAGGGATAAGAGAAGGTTGTTTTGGCTTTTGCGTTGTTGGCAACACTGTTCAGCTCTTCATCGATATTGGCAATACCATCTTTCCATATTTCATTTTTCCAGCCGGCAGTGGGCATCTCATCCTTCAGCACACGGCCATAGCCATATAGTGTAGCCAGCTGGCAGGTTTTTTCTTCTATGGTCATCCGGGAAAGCAGGTCGGCAACTCTTTTTTCTACCGTCTCATGTGGGTCTTCAAACACATCCATATGGCTATTCTTATTAAAATCAATCCAGCCGGTATGGTAAATACTGTTGTTTTTCTGTGCACCGGATAACAACGGCAACAGCAGGCAAACGGCTGCTTTCATACAGGGCAATAATCGTTGCAGAACCATGTGTTGTAAACTTTTAAAAACAAAAAATAATAATTGCTCAGCCATTCAAATATCGGCAAGCAGGCTGATTCGGCCGGTTGTTTTTATGCATGCAGGTTAGCCAATCATTCATGTTGATTGGCATAAACAGGTGATCGTAGTATGATTAAAAGAGGAAAATACAGCAGGTTCCGGCAAATTATTTCTAAGTGTGGTTAGAGCAGCTGTTCTATTTCATCGGGGTTGATGCAGATAACCGTATGCGCATCTTCATGAATGGCCAGTTTTACCAGGTATTTATCTACATAGCCGCCATATTCATCGCGCACTTTTACCTTATCCAGTATTTCCGCCTGGTATTTTCCGCTCAGCTCTACTGTATCGCCGGATATTTCAACAATAAAGGGTTCCAGTTGAATAAGAACAATCTTGCCGATCATTTTTTAAGGGTGAAAGTAAGAAAAATGCCATCGAAAAAAAATCAGCAGATCAGCTGATAACAATTATATTCCGCGGTGTTCCCATGAAAAAATTTACCTTCCTGTCATTGTATAAACAGGGCCATATTTTGCGGCTGTACATTTGTTACGGTTTATTTTCTTTTAGCAAGACGTTTTTCCAGTAAAGCAATGATCTTGTCTTTATCAGCATTGGACTGTTGCAATACAGTGATCTGTTCTTTCAGCAAGGCGATGATATCATCTTTTGTCTGGTAAGCTGGTGTATCCTCTTTCAATTCATGCGGGTGGCCGCTGCGCAGCATATGGCCTTCGCCGGTGATCAGCCACAGCAGGTTTAGATCGGGGCAGTGATGGTGGATCTTCTCCAGTATTTCAGATCCGATGGTCCCTTTCCCGCTCATCTGTTTATTCAGGTAGCCATTTGAAATACCGCATGCATGTTCAAAGGCATAGGCGGTGCACTTTTTATGGTGCAGGTACTGGTATAAGCGGTCAATTAAACGCAAGCAAATGAAAGTATTAGAAAAAATTCGCTAAAAATTTTGGTATTCATAGAAAAATGCCTAATATCGTTGTAGAAAAAGGCTATAGCCCGAATATACTTATTTCGTACGATTTACAGGCTTTCCCGGTTTGTTCTAACCATTTATTAAACTCAGGTCTGCTTATTATTCCGCAAGGAATTGTTACGGGAAAGATAATCATCCTTTAAAACCTTGCCCCGATGCGGGACGCTGCATCAGGCTGCAGGGAATATGATTGCTTAACCTTATACTGATCTTATGGAATATACCAACTTACCTCCTGATACAGATGAACCGGTTGTTCAACACCTGATATCCATTATTGTCCAGGCCATCGCGCCGGAAAAAATATTCCTGGTGAGTAAATATGCCGAATGCATTTTTACCGAGCATATTTGTAATACGCCCCATCATCCTTTTCTGCAAGACATCAGTTATGAGCTGGCTGTAGTGGCAGCCGCCGGTGAAAAGCGTACAGAAGCAGAACTGCAGGATATCATTGAAAACCGCTGCCAGGCCACTGCACCGGTAACCGCGCTGATATTTCCCGAACCCAAGTTCAGGCAGCTGATGGAAGCCGGGCATCCTTATATCCAAAAACTGCTAACCAAAGCAGGGCTATTGCACGATGCAGGCAATATACCATTGCATATGCCACCCGGCCCTGGTAGTTATACCCATGCCGGCAGGAAGGATGAGCTGCAGCAGCGGCTGAAATTTGCCCGCTCCTGCCAGGAAGGGGTTTCTTTTTACCTGAACCTGCACCAGCTGACCATGGCGGCATTCCTGCTGCATCAGGCAGCCGAGCATTTATACACAGCCATGCTGTTTGCAGCAACCGGTTACCGCTTGCAAACCCATAACCTGGATAAACTACTACGCAGTACACGGTGTTTTTCCATCGAGCTTATCCTGCTTTTTCCCAGGAACACACCAGAAGAAGCGCACCTGTTCCAGCTGCTGCAAAAAGCTTATGTCGATGCCCGGTATAAGGCAGATTACCATATCACCGAACCGGAATTACAGGTACTTGCCGGCCGGGTAGCCAAAATGATGAATATTGTGCAGGAAGAATGCAACAGCCGGCTGGAAACAATAACCTGATCAGTATCAACTGCCGGTTAAATACTGTTAGCCAGGCAATGCATAGTTTATCCACCCTGCCCTGCTGTCCCTGATTATTTCTTTATTATTGCCGGCGTTTTGTATTATTCCCGGCGATGTAGCAGAGAAATTCCGTATGCGCTATGCTGTTGAAGCATGCGATACGGGATTGTATCCGGCCGCTAAAAAATAGCATTAACGGATGAAAGAGACAGATAAAAGCAAACCACAAAAAACCATTATACTGCCGGCCACAACGGCAAAAGAAAAAGGGAAGGGCAAACAAACTATTACCCCTGCATTACTGATTAACCTGGATAAAAAAAAGCAGGGCGATTTTGAAGTATCCGGGCTGCTGGTAATAGAGCTCAATGGCAGCCGTAATTACCGGGTGTTTCCGCTGGTGGGTGATATTTCTTTATCAGAGTTCAAAGCCCTGCCCATTGAACTGCGCAGGATCATTTTTTCTTTAACTGAAGCACAAACCAGTGCGCAGCGGGAATGGCTGAAGGAACAATACCAGCTGAAAAAACCGGCAGGCATCCCCCTGGATGAATACTTGCAAAAAGGCCTGCAATCGTACCGGTACAGTGTTTTTCAACAACTGCGGCCTTTTGCCTCTTTTATTAAGTGGTATTACCAGGGTGTAGATGAGCTGCTGCTGACGGCCACCGTGATCAAGCCGGCAGCGATCAGCAGTTTTTCGCCAGCCCTTTCTTTTGAACTGGTACGTACACCCAATGGTATATTACGGCTGCTGGCACTGGTACAAATCAACGGACAGCATTTCCCGGTAACGGAATTTGCCCGCTACGATTTTCTGCTGCGGAGCAGGGGTGAGTTTTTTGTGCTTGCATTGAAGGATGCGCAAACACTTGAACGCTTTCCCGAAGCTTTTACCGATATACCGGCAGGCAGGGAAAAAACTTTCCTCGAAACGGTTGTTCAGCCGCTGGCGCAGGATTATCCGGTTAACCAGGATATACTGATGCAACAGGAAACCATTGATGTACCACCGCAGGCCAGGGTGCATTTGAGCGAACTGAACAGTAGCTTCCTGATGATCAGCATCCGCTGGCAGTACGGTGAGTTTGAACTGGATGATAACAACGACACAGTTACACAGATAAGATCGGGCAGTGTTCAGTTCAATATTCAAAGACATAGTGTAACCGAAGAAGAAATAAGGCTGTTCATCCGCTCATTGCATGCACGTTTTGCACAGCAGCGTAACGGTTATTTTTACCTGTCGTTCACCGAAGCAGAGAAAAGCCAGTGGTTTGTAAAATTTTACCGTAAACTGATCGATCGCAATATTCCTGTTTACGGCATGAACCAACTAAAGCATTTCCGTTACAATACCCATGTACCGGTGTTAACCATCCAGCATGACGGCAATGGTATCGACTGGTTCGATCTTCGCGTGGAAATCAGCTATGGCGATCAGAAAATAAGTCTGGCCGATATACAGAAAGCACTGCAGAATAAACAGCCCTACCTGCTGTTGAAAGATGGTACCCTGGGTATGATACCCGAAGAGTGGTACCAAAAATATGGGCTGCTTTTAAAGCTGGGCAATGTGCAGAAAGACAAGCTGCGCCTGTCTAAACTGCACTGGACGCTTACACAGGATCTGGCTGAAGGCAATGCCCTTACCCGGCAGGTGATCACGCCAGATTATGTGGCCAGATGGGAGCAATTGCAACAGAACGGGCATGACCTGTTCAAGGTACCACCAGCCATACAGGCCACCCTGCGCGATTACCAGAAAGCCGGTTTTGAATGGATGTGCCTGCTGGATGAAATGCAGTGGGGCGGCTGCCTGGCTGATGATATGGGACTGGGCAAAACTTTGCAAACCATCAGTTTCCTGCATTATCAAACAGAGAAAAACCCGGATGAAACACATCTTGTTATTTGCCCCACATCGTTATTGTACAACTGGGAAAGCGAGCTGAAAAAGTTTTCTCCTGATATGCGTTATCTTATTTATCATGGTGCATCCCGCAGCTTTGATGAAGCTGCCTGGAAAGCTGCTTCTGTCATCATTACCAGCTATGGTGCGGTACGCAACGACCTGGAGCAGTTCATGGCTTTCCATTTTGGATATATTGTTTGCGATGAAAGCCAGGTGATCAAAAATGCAGGATCGCAGGTTGCGAAAGCAGTACTGCAGCTGCAATCGCGTAACCGGATTATTTTAAGCGGTACACCTATTCAAAACAATACATTCGATTTATATACGCAGATGCAGTTTATCAATCCGGGTTTATTGGGCAACAAGGAATTTTTTAAATCAGAATTTGCGCTGCCTATCGATAAAAACGGCGACCAGGATAAGGCGGCACGCCTGCGGAAAATGATCTATCCTTTTCTGCTGAGAAGGACCAAGGAACAGGTGGCCAAAGACCTGCCCGCCAAAACTGAAATCACCCTCTGGTGCGAAATGGAAGAGGAGCAACGTAAAATGTATGATGCACTGAAAAATCATTACCGCACCAGCCTGCTCGACAGAATTGAAAAGGAAGGTATGGGATCCAGCGCTGTATACATCCTGGAAGGCTTAACCAAGCTGCGCCAGGTATGCAATGCCCCACAGCTGCTGAAAGATGAGCGTTACAGCACAACCGCCTCAGTAAAACTGAAAGAGCTGATGGAGGAAATAAAAGAGAATGTGGGCGCACACAAGGTGCTGGTTTTTTCACAGTTTACCGGTATGCTGCAGCTGATAGCAGAGGAAATGGAAAAAGAAAACATCCACTTTTTTTACCTCGATGGCAGCACCAAGGCAACAGAAAGACAAATACTGGTACAACGTTTCCAGGAAGAAAAAGAAGTGCAGGTATTTCTTATCAGCCTGAAAGCCGGCGGCGTTGGCTTAACGCTTACAGCCGCAGATTATGTTTACCTGGTTGATCCCTGGTGGAACCCTGCAGCGGAGCAGCAGGCCATCGACCGCGCCCACCGTATTGGACAGCAGCAAAAGGTTTTTGCTTATAAAATGATCTGCCGCGATAGTGTGGAAGAAAAGATACTGGCCCTGCAGCAACGCAAAAAAGCACTTGCCGCAGATTTGATCAGTGAGGAAAACGGGTTTGTGAAATCGTTGTCGACAGCGGATGTGGCGTTCTTATTCAGTTAACGTGGTTTCTTGCAGAATAGCTGGTTTCTCGCGGAACACGCGGAAAGCGCGGAAAATTTATGGGCCATCCAATGGCGGCTATGAGCTGCAAGCCCCAAGCTTTGAGAAAGAGCGCGACAGATTACCTAAAGTGGATGTCCCGACTGCGGACTGTCATGCGGGCTATGAGCTGCAAGCCATCAGCTTTGAGAAAGAACGCGACAGATTACCTAAAGTGTGATGTCCCGACTGCGGACTGCCAACCGCCGACTGAGAACCGCCAATGATCTCAATACACCCCCATTCCTTTACAATCACAATCCGCTTCGGCTTTCACGCCCAGCAGGCGGGTGCAGAACTGGTAAAAATCGATCCTGTTTTGTTTATTGGCGATGATGGCTGGGTCTGTAGCATTGCATTCCAATCCGCCATTGATGATATTGATGGTCATGCCAAATCCGGGTACCCGGTGTGCCGCCTGGTCTTGGGCGGAGGGCTTCCAGGCTCCCACCATCACTTCATGGCAGGATGGTTTGGGTTGCTGTGCCCGCATCCAGAACCAGATCGCCGTTTTGAAAGCAGTAATGCCATCTGTGGCTACCAGCTCGGGGTGCTGCAGTAAAGGCAGATCCAGCTCCTCACCTGCCAACCCATAATTGTAAGCATAAGTGATCTGCAATGGTCCGCGCCCGTAATACGACTTTCCTGCTACCGGATTGTATTTGCTGGTACCTGCTGTATTGTATTGTGTACAGTGCCCATCCTTACAGGCCTGTTCCTCTGTAAAAACCAGTCCCCATTTGTATTTGCCGCCGGGTGCGCCATCCCAGCCACCACCTGTTTCCTGGCAAACATTGGCCCAGAAAGCGGCCAGTTCTTTTTTGCGTACTGCTATACTGCCCTCGCCGCAGAACAATGGAAATGCTTTGGCTGCTGTTATAAATGCATCATAGGTATATACCTTGTTGCGATGGGGAAACAGCTGCTCAAACTGCTGCCTGCTGAACAGGCTGCCGGGTTGGGCCTGAACACCTTCAGCCGGAATGCAACAAAAAATGATACCCGTCAATAAAAAGAAGAGAGGGGTGAAACAGGTGCATCTATGCCTAAAGCGCTGGTACCGGTTATGATTCATGAAACAGGTTTGATTACTGCATGCAAGATACATACCGTATCCCTTCTGCACAGCGCCATCAGCAACCAACATACATCAAACATATTTACAAAAAACATATTTAATTTATTAAATATATTATTTTTACTTAATTATTATTCACTAACTGCTGAAGCTACTTTATGCAAATAACCAAAACCAATCACTGGCTGTTATCATCCATTTTGGCTGCTTTTATGTTTTTTACAGCCTGTAAAAAAGATGAAACACCGCAACCCCAGCCCACCCTGGATCAATTGTATTCACGGGCTATTACAGATGCGATGGTTGCAGACAGCACCAGGATCATCGACACACTTTGGGCTATTACGTCAGACAATAAATCGCTGCAATGGAAAACGATCAACAACCAAACTTATGTGCTCATGGCCACTTTCATGCGTTTTCCCTCCAGTTATCCCGAAGGTGATTCTATTACCAATACCTGGGGGGAATCCTGGCTTTTTATTCCTGCACAAATGAAACGCAGGATGGCGCCTGTTTTTACGCCTACTTCCGATACCATTATGCGTGTATGCCAGCTATTGGGCCTGCCACCTGTAAACAGCCGCAGCAATACACATATTGCCGAAGTATGGGTTAATACACAAAATCTTTACCGGCCTGCAGGCAACCCGGCCATCAATACCACCACAACAGGTGCAGTATTGCTGGGCAGTGTTACACCTGCTTATGCCAACTGGTTTAATAATTATATTATTTACGCCTATTATCATCCATTGCAATCCGCCACCGATTTTCATTATCCCTGGA
The DNA here is from genome assembly GCA_966424055.1 of uncultured Deminuibacter sp. Lineage (GTDB taxonomy): Bacteria > Bacteroidota > Bacteroidia > Chitinophagales > Chitinophagaceae > Deminuibacter. The sequence goes on from CBJLMB010000036.1 coordinate 63,536, forward strand.
CACGTATGGGGTATACTTACGACTGGGCACCCGGGGGAAGAAAAGTTGGTTTGAGTGAGTTTGTATTATCGGCAGGTTCGGGTATGTGGGTAGAAAAAGTGCGCACTGCAGGTGCTTATTTTAAAAACTGATGCTGCAAGGCATCCATTATCATCAATACAGATAGTATATATACCCATAAAAAATCCCGGCCAAACGCGTGGCCGGGATTCCGTCAACAAAACATCCCGATTGATTATCCGTGTTTATTGTATTTTTCTTCAGCGGCTTTTGCCTTTTCAAAATCCAGCACTACGCCATTGATACAATAGCGCAGGCCTGTTGGTGGAGGACCATCATTAAATACATGTCCCAGGTGAGCTTTACAGCGCCCGCACATCACTTCTGTACGGTCCATGCCATGGCTATGGTCCGGTGCATAAATAATAGAGCTTTTGCTCACAGGCTCATAAAAACTGGGCCATCCGCAACCGCTTTCAAATTTGGTATCGCTTTTAAACAGCGGGTTACCACAAGCTGCACAATAATAAGTACCCACTTCCTTCGATGTTTCATACTTGCTGGTATAAGGTCTTTCGGTTCCTTTTTCCCGGGCAATGGAATACACTTCGGGTGATAAAATCTTTTTCCATTCTTCATCGCTTAATACCACCTTACCGGTATCGGACCTGGAATACACGGGGTTTTTCTTTTCGCTGCTATCCATATGTTTCTGTTTATTGCTGTTTTGTGCCTGGCAACTTTGAATGGCAATGCCTGCTACTAATAACAGTGGTAAAACTAATTTGGTTTTCATAATATTTAATAATGAGGTTCTTGGTATAAATACGTAAGACTTATGTAAATGGTTTACAGTTAATAACGAATAAGCCGATTAATCCTTACACTGAATATTCTTCAACAGCTGCATAATTTTGTTAAATGATTTTTAATGCTTTAGCCTTATATTTGTCACTCACACAAGTTTGAAAGATAACATGCTTAATATCATTTTATTCGGCCCTCCCGGCAGTGGTAAGGGAACACAGAGTGAAAAGCTGATCGCCAGGTATGGCCTTAAACACCTGAGCACCGGTGACCTGTTGCGCAGTGAAATTGCCAATGCTACTCCGCTGGGACTGGAAGCCAAAAGTTTTATGGATAAAGGGCAGCTGGTGCCTGATGAAGTGGTGATCGGCATGATCAGCTCTGCACTGGAACAGAACCCGGATGCCAAAGGTTTTTTGTTCGATGGTTTTCCCCGCACAGAAGCACAGGCAGAAGCGCTTGATAAACTGCTCAAATTAAACAATACCGAAATACATGTGGTACTTGCACTGGATGTGACTGAAGAAGAGCTGGTAAAACGCCTGCTGAACCGCGGTAAAACCAGCGGTCGCAGTGATGATACCAATGAAAGCGTTATCCGTGCCAGGATAGGTGAATACCACCAGAAAACATCTGCAGTAGCTGCTTACTACAAACAGTTCGACAAAGTGGTGCATATAAAAGGTGAAGGCTCGCTGGATGAAATCGCCGGCCTGCTGAACCAGGAAATAGAAAAGCGTCTCACAGCAAAAGTGTAAATACTGTTTAACCAATATTAGCTGTAATCCCGCCAAGGCGGGATTTTTTTATGGCTGCACAACGAACGTTTGTTAAATGACAAACGGTGGCCGGTTTTATTTTCTTATTTGCTACCTTTCTGCCCTATGAACCGCATAGACCGTGTAACTGCCATACTAATACACCTGCAGTCGAAAAAAGTAGTAAAAGCGCAGGCCATTGCCGACCGTTTTAATATCAGCCTGCGTACTGTGTACCGCGATATTAAAACACTGGAAGAAGCCGGTGTACCCATTATAGGTGAAGCAGGTCTGGGCTATAGCATTATGGATGGCTACCGCCTGCCACCGGTGATGTTCACTCCCGAAGAAGCCACTGCATTTATTACTGCCGATAAACTGGTGGAGAAATTCACCGACCCCAATACCAGCGTTAATTACCAGAATGCATTGTTTAAAGTGAAAGCTGTGCTGCGCAGCACCGAGAAAACATTGCTTGAAAATATGGAAGACCATATTGAGGTACTGCGCCGCTTTAATCCATTACACCAGTCGGGCATTACCAATGTACTGCCGGTGTTGTTAAAAAGTATTGCTGAAAAGCAGGCGCTGCAGATCACGTATACGGCTATTCACAACAATGATGGCAGCACGCACCGTGTTATTGAGCCTATTGGCATTTTTTATTCCAGCGGCAACTGGCATACCATTGCTTTTTGCCGGCTGCGGAACGATTACCGGCATTTCAGAACAGACCGTATTAACCATATCAGTACGACCACTGAGGCTTTCAGCAAAGAGCATCCTACTTTAAAAAATTACCTGGAGCAATACCCGCAACAGCAGGATATGCAAACCGTATCGATACGTGTGCCGCAACGCATAGCCCGCCATCTGCAGGAGCAGCGGTATTATTTCGGTTTTGTAAGCGAGCAGGTGGTTGGCGATTGTGTGGAGATGAATTTTCTTATTGCCAGTCCTGAATATTTTATCCGCTGGTTTCTTGGTATTGCCGACCAGGCAGAAATTATACACCCGGTTCAAATGCAGCAGAAGCTGCGGGAGCTGGTGTCCGAAATAGGCCGGAAGATCAGTTAGCCGGCTATCATCATCATCAGTCGCCCGCGTCCCGCGGGTGACCACTATCCCCACAGCCTCTGGCTGTATACAAAAACTATCAGTCGCCCGCGTCCCCGCGGGTGACCACTATCCCCACAGCCTCTGGCTGTATACAAAAACTATCAGTCGCCCGCGTCCCCGCGGGTGACCACTATCCCCACAGCCTCTGGCTGTATACAAAAA
>CBJLMB010000037.1:0-62401 GCA_966424055.1 uncultured Deminuibacter sp.
ATTTTCAAATCACCACATTTTCAAATTAATCATTCCCGTGAATCGTCACTCGTGAGCGGCGAGTAGTAGCAGGATGCAAGTAGCAAGATATAAGACAAAGCCTCCTGCTTACCACACACTTTCAACAATGCAACCATTCAACCATTCAACTACTCAACCATTCCCTCCAACCATTCAACTACTCCCTGCATTTTCAAATTAACCATCTCCGTGAATCATGAATCGTCAGTCGTGGCTGGTGGGTAGTAGCAAGATGCAAGTAGCAAGATATAAGATAAAGCCTCCTGCTTACCGCTCACCTTCAACAATGCAACCATTCAGCCATTCAACAACTTAACCATTCAACCACTCAACCATTCAACCATTCAACAACCCAACCACTCCCCCCATTTTCAAATTAACCTTCCAAACTTTAATCTTAATCCGTAATTTGGACTAATTGAACATATGATCAGAAAATCCCCTTTTCTACGATATTCTCCTGCCGGACTGGCATACTGTTTTTTTTGTTTGTATTGGCTACTGGTAACGGCAGCCTGTAGTACACCACACAAAAAACAGGACCATGCAGCTTATTTTGATTCTGTTCTTAATTCAATGCATTTATACACTTATGATCTGGCTGAATATGCATTTCACCGGCTGGATTCTATTTATAGCACCTTTCCCAACCCAGGCCCTTTAGACCTGGCAAAAAAATACAACTACAAACTGGATCATTACTGGCTGGGGCAGCACAATATCAGCAAATCAAACCTGTATATCGATAGCATCCTGCATATCCTGGAAGATTCAAAAACAGAACCAGCCAGTGCCAAACTTTATGGTCTTGCCTTGTTATGCCAGGGGGATATACTCAGAGATGAACAGAAATTCAGCCAGGCCATTTCCAATTATTTCCAGGGAGAAGAGTATATCGAGAAAACAGGCGACACCTGTATGTTCAATGAATTCGACATGCGTATTGCCATGGTGTATTACCGGCAAAAAAAGTATGCAGATGCGGTGCCTTATTTCCGTGAAGCTTTTCTAAATCTCAACGCCTGCAGGCAGGATTCGTTTTACCGGTTTCATTACCAGCAGGGCATGCTGGATAATATTGGCCTGAGCTTCCAGAAAATTGCGCGAAAAGACAGCGCACTTTTCTATTATGACAGTGCATTGCATTATATACAACTGCAGGAACCTTTTTTAAAAGGTGTACCCAAGCGTGAAATGAATATGCAGGTATCCAAAGCTGTTATTTATGGCAACAAAGGAGAGCTCTTGTTTAGCATGGGCGATACCACTTATGCAGAAAACTTATACAAAACAAGTATTGGCATCAACCAGCAAATAGGAGCTGAGGTAGGTGATGCACAAGCCACCATGATCAAACTGGTAACATTGCTGCTTGCACAAAAACGGTATGGCGAAGCCCGCCTATGGCTTGACAAGTTAAAATCATCGATCGATTCTTTTCCTGATATTCAGAAAAAAACCGGTTGGATGCAGCTTCAATCGAAGTATTATGAGTTAAACAACCAGCCATCACTGGCTTTAAGTTATATCAACAGCTTTCTACACACCAGGGATTCACTGGAAAATATCTACAGTCCGCTCAATAGCGTGAACACCCGGCAGCAATTCGATTTTTTAGAGAAGGATTATGAGTTTAAGCTGCTGAAAAAGCAGGACGAAATAAAAACGGCTTACCTCATTATTTCCATGCTGCTTTTTGTACTGGCAATTGGCTTCATCCTCCAGGTTTGGTACAATGCCAAAAAAGCAAAGGCCCAGGCCAAAAAACTGCAGCGGATGAACGATACCATTACACGGCAGAATGAAGTTCTTGAAGAAAGCCTCAGTTCTCTTGAGCAAAGCCATCAAAGCAACAGTAAAATGATGCGGATCATTGTTCATGACCTCCGCAATCCAGTGGGAGCCATTATCCCGCTGTCTGACCTGTTGTATTATTCGGGTGAAATAACAGATAAGGAAAACCTGGAAGTTACAACATTGATAAAAGAATCTGCTTCCCGTGCCATGATGCTGATAAATGAACTGATGCACCTGAATATTTCCAGTGATGACCATAAAGAAAGACTGGAATTACACACAGTTATCCAGTATTGTGTGGAATTGTTGCAACAGAAAGCCCGTGAAAAAGAGCAACGTATCTATACCAGCCTTTGTCCGGCCATCATCACCGGCGACCGGGAAAAGTTATGGCGGGTTTTCAGTAATCTTATTACCAATGCCATTAAGTTCAGCAACCGGGGTGGTGTTATTTATGTAGATATGCAATGCAATGCCGAAAGGGTAAGCATCGCTATACAAGACGATGGCATTGGTATACCTGATGCATTGAAAGAAGACCTGTTCAATCTTTCTGAAACAATAAAACGCCAGGGAACATCGGGAGAAGAATCTTTCGGGCTTGGCCTGTTCATCTGCAAACAGATCGTAGATACACATGGCGGAAAGATATGGGTAGAAAGTATAGAAGGAAAAGGCGCTACATTCTGGGTAGAGCTGCCTTTGCAAAAGTCGTAAAACAAAAGGGGCTCCGGTTTTACCCGGAGCTCCGTTATTTCCCTTTTCCCTACGCTGGCATTATCCAGTTCAGGTATTTGGAGTATATTCTCAGATCTGTTTTACCAGACCACCCCCTGCAGGAAACTTCTGTAAATAGTTATGGAAAAACCATGCCATAGTTAAGCGATCCATGGTAGTTTTTTATTAACCAGTGGCACAGCTTTTGGGCCTGATCAAAAAAGATTACTATGAAAAATGTACGTTTTCCCTGTCTGGGACTGGTGATCATTGTCACCATTCTATTTAGCTGTAATGGAGGAAGTTCCGATAATGTTAAGCAGGCAAAGGATTCAAATGCTGCTAAAATAGACAGCCAGGCTGTTAAGGAACGTCCAACTGATTCATCTATAGTTCTTTCAAAACCCGATGCAGATTTTCTGGTGGATGCCACCAGTGGCGCTATGATGGAAGTGGAATTAGGACGGATAGCACAGGCCAATTCCACCACTGCACGCGTGCAGGATTTTGGCGCCATGATGGTTAAAGATCATAGTGCAGGGATAGAAGAGATAAAACGCCTGGCCAGCCGTAAAAAGATCGTCTTGCCCGATTCTGTATCAAACCAGCAACAAAAGGAAATACAAAGCCTGAAAAAGAAAATGGGTGGAGAGTTTGACAAAGCTTATATCCGGATGATGGTCAGCGACCATGAATCTGACATTAAAGAGTTTGAAAAAGAAGCAGGTAAAGGTGTTGATTCTGTTACCAGAACCTTTGCCAGCGGCAGTTTACAGATGCTGCACCGGCACCTTGATTCAGCCAATAAACTGGCAGACCTGCTGAACATAAATAAGATGAATGTGAAAGGCGAGCCAATACCACATTAAACCAGACTGTCGATTTCATTCCCCTAATGGCTTTGCCGGTTGTAGAATTTAATCCTGTTGCATTCGCCAATACCGCTGTTAAAGCAGGTGATTGGCGAATGCCATTTTATTATTGATCCACTGCATGGATGCGTTGTGCTAATATGCCACACATACCGTTATCCACAGCTACACTTTCCCGAAACTACAACAATACCTGAGCATGGTTCTGGCCAATGAACGGTAATCAGCCCAGTGAACAGGCTTGGCAAAATAGTCCAGGGCACCGTTTCTTATGCATTTTTCCCTGTAATGACCGGCATTGCTTGTACTGAATATCAGCTTGGGAATTTCCAGCAGCTTCTTCAGGCGTTGCATGGCTGACAGTATTTCAACAGCATTTAAAATAGGCAGGTTATAGTCCAGTACAATCAGGCAGGGCAACTGTAATGGCGATGCACGTTCAAGAAAATGCAGAACAGCTGCACCGTCTTGAAAGGTATGAAAGCACAATGACGGTTCTTCATCCAGTAACGCCTCTTTAATCATCTCCAGATCGTCCTCGTCATCATCGGCAAGCAAAATTTGTTTAAGATGCATAGATTTCCTTGTATGTATTTTTTTCAACAAACCAAGTGCCATCTGTACCAATTGTAGCGCACAATGATAAAAAAGCGGCTTTTTTAAGGTCTTTATAGCTACGTGCCCTCATCATGACCGGGCCGTCTTCTTTCTGCATTTTCGTGTATCCCGCGAGACAAGCCGCCTGTGATCCACTGCTATCTGCGGGCTGCTTTTCATTTGAATATAACCGGCAGCTTCTATTAACAAAGCCAGGCTTGTATAAGCAGTTCTATAAAACTGGCCTGATTTTTTACTTTATGTTCTGTTGGAGACAAAACATTTAACAAAGTAAACAGCAGGATCATGGCAAGGCCTGCTAAAAGAAGCAGGTTAACATGCGGCTTAAGCGGCTTGTTCATTTTTATTCATTTGCAGATCCTTCATAAAAGCACGTTTTCATCAGCCACTCTTCCCTAAAAAACAAGCACTCCCCCCATTTGCAGGCCCAAGAACGATGCTGCCTGGTTTTGCATGTATTCAATCCACATCCCTTAACTGTCATGTATGTCTTTTACATAAACTACTCAACAAATAAAATTGATGACATGAAAAAAGAAGCTATTTATAAAAAAGAAGCGGAAAAAACAGCCAGGAAACACCAGCAGATCCAACAGGAAGTAGCGATGAAAGACAAACAACATCCGCCCAGGAAGCCCCAGCAGGCCATGCAGGCCGGTGCTAGGAAGTATCCTGTACCACCTGTTGACGACAAGCATTTAAAAAAACCCGGCAAGGAAGCAGAACTGAACATGGAGCCTCTGTATGATGCGCCTTATTATAAGGGTTCAGGAAAACTGAAGAACAAAGTCGCCATCATTACAGGCGGTGATTCCGGTATTGGCAGGTCGGTGGCTATTTTATTTGCCCGCGAAGGAGCAGATATCTGCATTATCTATTTAAACGAGCACGAGGATGCAACGATCACAAAAACCCTGGTGGAAAAAGAGGGCAAACGTTGTTTGATCCTATCCGGCGATGTTGCCAACCGCGAGTTTTGTCAAGATGCTGTGCAGCAAACCCTGGAAACATTCGGACAGCTGGACATACTGGTCAACAATGCCGCATTCCAGCTGCATGTGTCCGATTTTGAAGACCTGTCAGAAGAACATTTTGATTGTACACTGAAGACCAACCTGTATGGTTATTTTCATATGGCGCAGGCAGCCATACCGCATATGAAACCCGGAAGTGCTATTATTAATACAGGCTCAGTAACAGGTATGCTGGGCAACAAGGATATACCTGACTATGCACTTACAAAAGGCGGTATTCATGCATTTACCCGGTCCCTGGGCACGCACCTCATCGATAAAGGCATCCGGGTAAATGCGGTAGCACCAGGCCCTGTATGGACACCTTTGAACCCGGCAGATAAAGAATCAGAAGCCCTGAAATCCTTTGGGGCTAAAACCCCGATGATGCGGCCTGCCCAGCCGGAAGAAATAGCACCTGCTTATGTGTTCCTCGCCTCACCCCAATGCTCCAGTTATATCACCGGAGAGGTGCTGCCCATCATCGGCGGCTATCTTGGCGGCTAGGCTTATACCCTATTGCAGCGCCTATTGTTAGCAGCTGCAGCTATTGAAAGATCAAATCATATAAAGCATCATTATGTCAATACCTCAAACCAGGCAAATCGCATCATTCGCCCTTCGAAGCAATCTGGCCGGCATTCCCAAAGCCACTGCAGAACAGCTGAAGCGTCATCTACTCGATGCGATGGGATCGTTTATTTACGCAACACAGGCAACGACCATTGCCAAGCTGACAAAGGCATTGCAGATACCTTTATTCAATACACGCTGGGAACAAGTGGCGGCCGACAAAGCTGCCCTCTTATACACCGCCCTGATCAGGTATCCTGATTTTATGGATAATTTCCTGGGTAAAGAAGCTACCTGCCACCCCAGCGATAACATAGGTCCTTTGCTGGCTGTAACCCATAGGCAGCCTGTTACAGGCAGCGATTTCCTATGTGCCATGGCCGTTGCTTACCAGGTTGAATGCCGGCTGGTAGAACAGATACCGGTTATGATCAATGGCTTCGATCATACCGTACTGCTAGCCATCTCCGCCACTGCAGGTATCGGCAAACTGTTCGGCATGACCGAGGAGCAAATCGCCGCTGCCATTGGCATTGCCGGCTGTTCCCAGAACCCTTTGGTCAGCAGCCGCGCATCTTATACAACAGAATGGAAAGGACTGGCTTCTTCTCTTGTTACCCAAAACACCATGCAGATAGCCCAGATGGCCGCCAATGATATTACAGGGCCTGTTCTTTTGTTTGAGATACCAGAGAAAGGCTTTAATGATATACAGGGAATGCCGCTTACCTATGACTGGTCGAAAGAAAATTTCGACCTCGTAAAAAAATGTGCGCTAAAATCATATAATGCCGAGGTGCATACACAATCAGCAATAGAAGCGGTTCTTATGCTTCGTGAAAAGGAGCAGATTTCCCCTGCGGATATTACTCATGTGGCTATCTGCACTTTCCTTACCAGCTATCATATTGTAGGCGGTGGGGAATACGGCAGCAGGGATGTTGTACGCACCAAAGAACAGGCAGACCATAGCCTTCCCTATGTAATCGCAGTGGCTTTGCTCGACGGCAAAGTGATGCCCGAACAACTGCTGGAAAGCAGGATACTACAAAACGATGTTCAGTCACTATTGAAAAAAATACAGGTACAAACTAAATTCCCTTTTCATAAACCGGTTAAAGTAGTGGGCCTGCTGGATAAGTACACAGCTGTATACCCTGAAAAACTGATGGCCAAAGTAACGGTCACGATGAAAGATGGGAAGAAATACACGCAAACTACCGAAGATTACCACGGTTATTATACGCGGCCATTCAGCTGGTCTGATACGGTTCGCAAATTCAGGCAGCTGAGCAATGGCATTATCTCTGCTGATGCACAACAAAAAATGATCGAAATGATCAGCGATATCGAACATATACAAATGGAAGAGCTGCTATCCTGTACCTGGGCAGAACTAAACAAGACGGCTAACCGGGCAGTCCGCCTGAACAGCGATTAGCTATGTAACCCAAGTTGCCAGTTATAGCGACGAGCTGATAGCGATGAGCTGCGAGAAATGTATCTCGCAGGATATGTGGAAAACGCAGAAAGGATGATCATTTTCAGGATGGCCTCGAAAAACAATTTATTCTATTTAACAGGACATTCCTGCCTCATAGCTGGAAGCTCATGGCTTGCAGCTATAAATACATGGATTATCCCGCAACTTGGGTTATGTAGCTATTTTTCCACAAACAGCTACAAAGACCTGTTGGCTGTGCAGGTTTTGTACAGTTCTCCGGCAACCAGCGCCTGCTTAAAAAAAGTAATTAATGAAGGATACTATGAAAACCTTTACTGTAATAGTGGAAACCCCCAGGGGCTCTGTTCAGAAATATGACCACGATAAAAAATTAAAAGGTTTCAGGCTGGGAAAAATCCTGCCCGCAGGAATGATCTTCCCTTACGATTTTGGATTCATCCCCGGTACCAGGGGCGCAGATGGCGATCCGCTTGATGTAATTATACTCTCCGAGTTCAACAGTTTTCCGGGTTGTATTATTGAATGCCGCATTATTGGTGCCATCAAGGCAGAACAACAGTCGGGCAATAGTATGATCCGCAATGACCGCTACCTGGCTGTTCCACAATTATCCCTGGTATATGGTGATGTCAATGATATTAGCCAGCTGCCGGTAAAGCTGATAAAGGAATTGGAAGATTTCTTTAAAAACTATAACCGGATACAGAACAAGAAATTTATAGCAATAGGAAGAGTAGGCTCCGGCAAGGCAAAAAAGATGATACACAAATAAAATAGCTCCCGGCACAGTTTTTACCATTTCTGTTTATATGGAATAAGCGCCGTGAAGAACAACAGCTGTATACATGCACCTTCGTTATATGCTACAACAGGGCGATAGCGGTATAGCTTTTGCCTCCGACACTTAAGACAAATTCATTATGGCCACCGAACAACAATGGGCTGAGCTAAGCAAAGAGATGCTGGATATCTTCAACCAAAATGCATCACCCGACAAGCAAACTATTATTGAACTGCTGGAAGGCAAACCGGCTGCCGCCATTGCGCTGGCAATGGAATCGCTTAAACCGGAGCAGGCGGTCACCGTATTCAAAGTACTGGATACACAGCATGCCACCGAAGTTTTAGCCCTTCTTGAGCCGGAGCTTACAAAGCAGGTGCTCAGCAAGATGCCCAACAATTCATTGTCTGGCCTGGTTGCAGAGCTATCACCCAGGGAAGCGGCCACAGTGGTAACCGAAGCACCACGCCGGCACATCAGGCAATACCTGAAAAACAACAATGCCGATCCGGCCACTTTAATGGATGCTGAAACACGGCTGCGTTACCCGAAGGGTTCTGCAGGACGGATAATGACAACACAATTTTCATTTATTTCCACCGGCACTACGGTTGAGCAGGCTTTACAGGCTGTAAGGCAGGCTGATACCGGTATTGATATGCCGGATGACCTGTATATCGTTAACCCGCAGATCAGGAACAAAGCCGAATATCCCGGCCGTTTCAGGTTGCTTGGCGTAGTATCTGTAAAAGACCTGCTGCTGCATGAACCGTCAACAGTAGTTGACAACATCATGGCAAAAGATACTGTGGCAGTTTCAGCAACTGCAACAGATGATGACGCTGCCGCACTCATAGCAAAATATAAGTTCCTGACATTACCAGTGCTGGATGAGGAAGAATACCTGGTAGGTGTAATACCGATCGATGTACTGATGCAGGTGGTGGTGGGCAGGGAACGGCGGTTATACACACAGGCGGTGGGCACAGATGCTGAAGCAATGGAACGTATGTCACCATTGAAAGCCGCTAAGCTTCGTGTTCCCTGGCTGCTGGGGACCATGCTTATTGAACTGGTAGCAGGGATCGTTATTTCGCATTTCAATGGTGTGCTGGAAAAAGTGATTTTACTGGCTTCATTTATGCCGGTGATCTCCGCTATTTCGGGTAATGTTGGCCTGCAGGCCGCAGCGATCACTGTGCGTGCACTGGATATCACAAAATCGAAACGCAAAAGCCTGACCGCTTCTTTGTTTAAAGAAGCAGCCACTGCATTGTTAATGGCATTGGCATGCGGACTGGTGCTCGGTACAATCGGCGCCATCTGGTCCCGCCACCTTCCATTTGGTATTGTGATCGGCGTTGCACTCACCTGCTCTATGCTTACAGCCGGTTTAATGGGCACCATTATCCCGGTATTATCCAAACGCCTCGGTTTTGACCCGGCCACCACTGCAGGACCATTTGAAACCGCGTTCCAGGATGTGATAGGCTTTTCCGTGTTTTTGTGGCTGGCCACCCTGCTGCAACACTGGATATCCTGAAAGAGTTTTCTTACATGACTGATCATTTCAAATTTTCCACTACAAATACCTGTTATGTATTCATCAGAGAAAATCAATACCATAAGGGATATATTGCTGGCCAGCCAAAAAACGATCGCTGTTGCTGAAAGTGTTACTTCAGGACATTTACAGGCTGCTTTATCACAGGCGGACAATGCCAAACATTTTTTCCAGGGCGGCATTACGGTATACAACCTGGGACAAAAATCCAGGCATCTTCATATTGAGCCGATAGAAGCAGAAGCCTGCGATTGTGTATCCCAGCCAGTTACAGATCAAATGGCGCTGCAGGTACCTGTTCTTTTCAGCAGCCATATTGGTGTGGCCATTACCGGTTATGCCACAACAGTACCACAGAAAAATATACACGGATTATTTGCTTTTTATGCTATATCCTTTCTCGGGAAGATCATTGATAAAGACAAGATCACTGCGCCGCCATTGAATGCGCTGGATGCACAACTATACTTTACCGATGCTGTTTTAGAAAAGCTGTTGAAGCTGGAAAAAACAATCAGTGGTGCAGCACAGCCTTAGCGGATATAATTCAGAACAATCATGTTTAAGGGCTAGTAGTGGTGGGTTCACGGAGGGATGTATGTGAATTGGAAAAAAGAACGAACACCAGCAGGCCAATCCCCATCACTACATGCGGCCTGTGAACCGCTGTAACAAAGCCGAATAGCCAGGGAGAGGCCGTTAACAAAGCACCAATGACCGCATCTAATAGTAAATGTGCTTTCATCGAAACCGTCCGTAAAAACGGCAGTGTCAGTTCATACCTTGTAAAACTGCTATAAGCGATGATCGCGGCCCCGGCTGTATCAACCACATAGGTAGGCGCCCCGATATCAGTTAAATGATTAAAATGAAATAACCAGGGAGAGGCGATCAATAAAATGCCGAATAAATAATCGATGATGCCGTGTACACGGCTGGGAATAATTGGGATCATATCGTTGCTGATTTTCCTGATGCCTGCGTTTTACGGCCAGGCATCCCATGAAAAACAAACCGTTTTATTACATAACCAAACCAGAATACTACTTTGGCCAAACCATAGCATCAGGCACAGGGCCATCCTGAACGGACGACCCCATGCTGATGCTTACCTGGAAAAGAAGTGGGAACGGTTACTGTTCTGCTCCATCTGTCCCGTTGGGATGGCTCCATTGATTATTGGCCCTGATAGCGCCCTGCACGATCTCGTCAGCACGCATCTTGCCAAGTTCCTTTCCCGCCTCTCCAGTCATCTCCAATGTCCGGTCTGTTCCTTTGATCTCCACATCCAATAATTCATTGGTCTCCGCAACATACTTTACAGGATCCTGTATGTATTGCCACTCCTCTCCCAGTTCCGGGCTTACACCCGCATTCCACGGCCCTCTTTTTGCTTCTCCATTAGACATATTGAAATAACTATTGCTGTACCTGGGATCTGCCTGTAATACACCAGGCGGAAAATTGGGTTGAATATCATTCAGCGCTGCTTCAAACATCTGGAAATGCGCGATCTCCCTTGTCATCAGGAACTGTAATGAATCCCGCACGTAAGGGTCATCAGTAAATTGCAACAGGTATTCATACACTATTTTTGCTCTTGATTCAGCCGCCATATCAGAACGCAGGTCAACAGTAAGGTCACCATTGGCATTTATATACGATCCACTCCAGGGTACACCCTGTGCATTGGTCAGGGCCGGTCCGCCACCTGCTTCAATATAAAATTCCGGGTGCACCATGGCCTGGTGAATAAATTGTTCTTTAGATTGTTTTCCTTTCAGGGTATCCATTATCTCAGCACTGTCTGCAGCATTTTTCAGTTCCCCGTTTACACCCTGCAATAACAGCTGGATGGTTGCACCAACAATTTCCAGGTGACTGAACTCTTCTGTGGCAATATCCATTAACAGGTCATATTTATCCGGGTAAGGATGTTTGGCGCCAAATGCCTGGATAAAATATTGCATGGCGGCTTTTAACTCTCCGTTCGGTCCGCCAAATTGTTCCAGCAGCAATGCCGCAAATCTTGGATCGGGCCTGGATACCCGTACATTAAACTGTAGTTCTTTTACATGATGAAACATATCGTTATTGTTTTTGATGATGTTACCTGCTCGCAGCAGAAAAGCGTTTACGGGCGTAAGACCACTTTTATACAACTATCCTGCTTATCCCTGAAGATATCGTAAGCATCTGCGGCTTCCTGCAAAGACAGCCGGTGCGTGATAATATCATCCAGCACAACTTTATTCTGTTCAACCAAACCGAATAATTTATCCAGGTAATTCAATACCGGCGCTTGTCCAAAACGGAGACTGATCCCTTTATCAAAAAGACGGTGAACAGGGAAATTATCGTAGGTACTGCCGTATACGCCCACCACAGATACTATACCACCCCTGCGAACCGCTTTGATGCATGTCTCCAGCACTTTATCAGTCCCTTTCTCCAGGTTGAGCACTGTTTTTACACGATCCATAAACGATCGTTCCGCTTCTGCACCTACTGCATCTACACAGAGGTCTGCACCCCGGCCATCAGTTATTTCCCGGATAGCCTCTACCACATCTGTTTCATGCGGATTCAGCGTTTCCACCCTGTTCACCGCCCTTGCCCGCTGTAACCGGTATTCAAGCGGGTCAACAGCTATAACGCGTCCCGCACCATTTAACCAGGCCGCTTTTTGTGCCATTAGTCCTACTGGTCCCGATCCAAAGATGGCAACGGTTTCGCCACCCCGCAACTGGCCCCAGTCGATCGCCGACCAGCCCGTGGGAAAAATATCTGTCAGGAACAATACCTGGTCATCTTCAAGAAGATCAGGAACCAGGCGTGGATTATAGTTGGCATATGGAACACGGACATATTCAGCCTGCCCACCGGCATACCCACCGTATAATTCTGTATAGCCGAACAGCCCTCCTCCTTTACCTGAAGTCATATCTCCCTGCGGGCCATAATGATCAGGATTACTGTTTTCGCAATGCGGGCTCAACCCGTGGTTACAGAAATAACATTGACCACAAGCAACCGGGAAGGGCACCACCACCCTGTCACCTCTTTTGAACCTGGTCACGGCCCTGCCGGTTTCTTCTACAATACCCATAAACTCATGCCCCATAACCAGTGGATTTTTCTGCGGGAAAAATCCATCATAAATATGCAGATCAGACCCGCATATAGCAGTGGAAGTTACTTTTAAAATGATGTCATCATCCTTCCGGAGAATAGGATCATCCACCTGTTCCACACGAACATCTCCTGGTTTATGAAATACAACGGCCTGCATAGTTTTTTATCTAGTTGTCATCTTTTTATCTAGTTGTCATCAAAAAAATGCCAGAAGCTTATTGTACTGCAATTCAGTGGTGACAGGACGGGCAGGTTTACGGTGAAAGAAATGTCGGCGTAGTTATGCTACAGTAAGTGTAGACCCGTCTCCTCTGCCTGTGCATTGATTACCCGTTTTCTTTCCGTGTGGCAGGCAACACAAACCGGCAGCCTGCATAGCAGGACTTTTGATCTGGTTAAACAGAAGCGAAGCTATAATGATATCAACCTGGTATTTATCAACTTCAATACAGTATCGTTATGTTAGCCGAACAGGATCTATTACGCAACACCGGCCACCGGCCCTATCATCTTCCTGATACGCCATACGTGGGGTACCAGCAATGGCACAATGTGGTATTTTTACATTTTCGTGTACCGCCAGCCGTTGTAACATCATTGCTTCCACCCGGGCTTATCGCGGATGAATTTGACGGAGACGCATGGGTTTCCCTGGTTGCCTTTACCATCAGGAAGATGGCGCCCAGGTATTTTATCAACCATCCGGTTTTTCCTGACCTGGAACAGATAAACATTCGCACCTATGTAAAAACCGATCATTGCAATGGCATCTATATGTTCGATATAGCCGCCAACAACAGGCTGTTTTCCTGGCTGGCCGCAAGCCTTTTTCATGCGCCCTATCACATAGCTGTAATAAGCGCTGCCGAAAGACATTATCAATGCCTGGATGCGCCATTTCATCTCGATATCAATTATTCAGCGGGAGAAGATATACATTCCAAAAGCCAGCTGGATATATGGCTTACTGAGCGATACACTTTATTTACCAATACCTACTCAAAAATATACAGGCAGGATATTCATCACCTGGAATAGCAGCTGAGGAACATACATACAGGTCCGTCTTATTTTCATTACCAGAACAAACAACTCCTGCTTTCTGAAAACAATATCTGCCTGTCACATTTCAGCAATATGCAGCAGGTACTGTTATGGCCATGTATTCATTTTAAATGATCTGCCGCCAATAAAACTGATTCCTGGGGAACGCTGTGTATTATTTTCATAAACGGGCGGCATTTCTACGTATTGTTTTGCGCTTCGCGCATTTCTTTGCTGAATTTGGCCTGGCAAAATTATTGACCCCATCATTCTTAAATCTTAATTTATGGAAAACCAAACAACCTCTTCAGAAGGACAGCTGACTAAAAAGATAGAAAGCAATACATCAAAAATACCGTCGACGGTCTTTTTAACAGCTGCTATTTCCGCAATGGGTATATCACTGTTGCTAAAATGTATGGGTAAACCTAAAACCAGTTTATTTATCGGGCAATGGGCAGCACCATTCCTGCTCTTTGGAATTTATAATAAAATTGTAAAGACAGAAGGGCACGATTAAAGCCAGGCACCGGTTATTTTTCCAGGGCAGCGATATGAACGCGTTTGATTTGCTGCCCTGCTTATACCAGGAATAATTGTGAATTAGCCTGCTTGTCACCAGGTGTTGAATTGCCTGAGGTATCCGCTGTTTTATAAACACAAATACATAAGCCCGGCAATACAGCAGGCTGGCTGCCATGGCAATGCAAAGGCAATGCACTGTGATCCTGTGATACAAGTACCTGCTGCCAGTCAACTGTGGGGTCAGGCATTGTCACCTCATAGCTGCCTGTGCCGAAATTAAAAAAACAAACCAGGCTTGTTCCTGTTTCCGGGTCTATACGCAGCATTTCCAGAACACCCTCTTCAGGCAATTTTATTGTTATATTATCTTTATTGGTGTTCTGTAATGCAGGTTCTGCCCTTCTCAGCCGGATCAGTGAGGTATACCATTGTAGCAATTCATGGTGAACGCCTTCGTTACGCTGCGACCATTGCAGTACGCACTGTTTAAAAACAGCCGGGTCCAGTGCATCCGGTGGCAGCTGATCCCATTCAGGTACCGAATAGTTTTTGCGCCGCCCTTCTCTCAGTGCTTCAATAAGCTGGGCACCGGACGGACTGGCAAAATAATAAAAAGGAGTAAGTGCACCATATTCCTCTCCCATGAACAGCATGGGTATATAGGGTGAAAGCAACACAGCTGCTGCAGCAAGTTTCAGCCGCGCTGTATCCAGCAACATCGAAAGGCGTTCCCCGCCGGGCCGGTTACCCACCAGATCATGATTCTGGCAGAATACGATAAAGCGATCGCCTGGTATACCTGCGGAGGAAGCGCCGAATTTCCGTTTGCGAAAGGATACATACTGACCGCTGTGAACGAACCCTTCTTTAAAAGCTTTGGCCAGTTGCTCCATCGATCCAAAATCAACATAATGCTTTTTACCCTGTTCATCTAGCAGTACATAAAGTGCATGGTGAAAATCATCCAGCCATTGTGCATCGAACCCCATACCACCCGCTTCAGGATGATGCAGGATGTGGGGATTGTTCAAATCGCTTTCTGCAAGCAGGTACAAAGGACGGCCAGCTTGTTCACTGAGCGTAGAACGTTTACGATGCAGCAATTCCCAAAAAGGTATTGCACTGGTATCGTACACTTCATGAATCGCGTCGAGGCGCAGCCCGTCTATATGATAATGCGTAAACCAGTAAGCCATGTTCTCAGCAAAATAATCACGCACGGCATCGCTGTACTCCCCGTCAAAATTCAATGCATCGCCCCAGGGAGTGATATGCTTTTTGCTGAAATAAGGGCCGAAATTTTTCAAACAGTTGCCTTCAGGTCCCAGGTGATTATACACAACATCCAATAACACCGCCATTCCTTTCTGATGACAGGCATCTACCAGCTTTTTCAGTCCCTGCGAGCCACCATAACTATTTTGTACTGCATAAGGGAACACCCCATCGTATCCCCAGTTACGTGCTCCCGGAAACTGTGCTACCGGCATCAGTTCAATCGCATTAATACCCAGCTCCAGCAAATCGTCGAGACGCTGCACAACAGCTTCAAACCGTCCTTCTTCTGTAAAACAGCCTGTATGCAGTTCATATATCACGAATTCCGGGAGGGGCAGCCCCTTCCACCCGGTGTCCTGCCAGTTGTATGCTTCATGATCAACAACTGCAGAAGGGCCATCAACACCATCAGGCTGGTAATGCGATGCAGGATCGGGAAAATCGCCTGTATCCGGCAGGTGATAATAATAAAGGGTACCGGCTTTGGCATCTGTATCCAATACAAAATATCCATTTTCTGCTTGCTGCATCGGCAGCATCTGCTCCACCGGTTTAAGCAGGTGCAGGTATACTGCCGGATGCAAGGGCGCCCATACGGTAAACTGGCAGCCGCTGCTATGTAAATGGGCGCCGGGAATATGGATCATAACACAAATTTTATTACCTGGTACAAATTTCTTTTCATCCGGTAGCGTTCATCCTGTTAACCATTGCCGGTAGCTTCCGCAAGCCTGATGATAACGCCGTCATCACCATCAAAGCTGAGCACTGTATTTACTGCCTGGCCTTCCAGTTCTGGTTCGGTGGCCAGTACGATAATGCCGCCTTCACAGATATGTTCAATAGGAAAACTGCAGGCCCTGTGGCTGAAGTTGAGTACGATCAGAAACCGGCTATGCCCTTCTGCCTGTCTTGAATAGGCCATTATCTGTTCTGTTGCATGTATATGAACATAACCGCCTGTGGCAAGAGAAGGCTCACTATCGCGTAACCTTATCAGCTTCCGGTAAAACGCCAGCATGGAATACGCATCTTTTTGCTGTACGGCTACATTGTTGCGTTTATAATTGCGGGCTACCGGCAGCCAGGGATGGCCGGTAGTGAAGCCTGCAGCCGCCGCTGCATCCCATTGCATAGGCGTACGTGCAGGATCCCTGCTCAGGCTTTTATCCGGCATATTCAATCCCTGTGGGTCTTTTATTTCCGCGTCACTTAACGGCACATCACGCATACCTATTTCTTCACCATAATAGATAGTAGGCGTACCACGCAACGTAAGTAATAACAGCGCTGCATTCTTTGCCTGTTCAGCCCCGATACGGCTTACAATTCTTGACTGGTCGTGGTTACCCAGTACCCAGTTAGGCCAGCCATGTTCCGGGAGCGCGCCTTCATATTCATTCACTGCTGCGGCAATCTGTACAGCATGCCATGGCGCTGAAATAAGCAAAAAATTAAAAGGGAGATGTGCGCCATTATTGTCTGTACCATAATAAGAAACCAGCCGGTTGATCGGCAAATAAATTTCACCGATCATCATGCGGTCTTCATACTCATCCAGCACACTGCGCATGTTTGCTACTATGGAATGCACTTCGGCCTGGTCAGTAGAATACACAGGCACAAGCTGCTCGTATGTAGACATAGAAGGCTGGTAGGCGGGATTGGGCGGGTTATCGCGCAACTGTGCATCTTTGATCAGGTGCCACATTACATCCACCCTGAACCCGTCTACGCCTTTATCCAGCCAAAAACGCATAATATCAAACATAGCTTCCTGCACCTGCGGATTACGCCAGTTGAGATCAGGCTGTTTTTTTAAGAAAGCATGATAATAATACTGCTGCAGGTGTTCATTCCATTCCCAGGCACTGCCACCAAATACACTGAGCCAGTTGTTCGGAACCGATCCGTCAGGGCGTGGTTCTGCCCATAAATACCAGTCATGTTTAGGATCAGTTCTGGAACTGGCTGCTGCTTTAAACCAGGGATGCTCATCCGATGTATGGTTCGGTACAAAATCGAGTATCAGTTTCATTGATCGCTGGTGTACCTGCTGCAGCAGCGCATCAAAATCGGCCATGGTACCAAAAAGGGGATGGATCTTGCGGTAATCGGAAATATCGTAACCAAAATCAGCCATAGGCGATTCCATGATAGGACTTAACCAGATAGCCGTGATCCCCAGCTCTTTTAGGTAATCAAGCCGCTGGATAATACCAGGCAGGTCTCCTATTCCATTGCCGTCACTATCCTGGAATGACCTTGGGTATACCTGGTATATAATCCCCCGCTGCCACCAGTGAAATTTTTCTTTCTCCATACTTAACAGGCGTTTTATTACCACTGCTGTTCAAGCATATCAAAAAACGTGCATGCTTGTATGTAGCAGGTATAACAGTTTTGCAGTTACAGCAATTATTGTGGAATAATCAGCTGCCCGCATTCAGAACAGTGGTATTTGACATAGCCTGCTTATCAGCAGCCACCTCATTACGCAGCCGCAGAAAAGTAGCATTACGCAATTTTCCTTCAGCAGTCCACTTGCGAAACTGTATCTCGCCGATCAGTACCGGCCGCAGCCAGGTGATCTCCTCCCCTATATATTCTTCAAAAGGACTAACAGGTGAAATATACATTTCCATTTTATGGAACAGTTTATCCAAAGCATACCCATCAAAGCCGCTACCGCATTTGCCTACATAATGCAGCCTGTTGTTCCTGTAAATACCCAGCAGGATCGAACCAAAATATTTACGATAGCCATCCGGCCTGGTGAATCCGCAAATAACCAGGTCTTGTTTAAAAGTGATGCTCAGTTTTACCCAGTTCCTCGATTGCTTGCCGGGTTCATAAACACTGGTTTTTAATTTGGCCATTATACAGGAGCAACCTTCCTGTAAAGCCCTGGCCTCCATTTGGCTTTTATCGTCTGAAAATTCAGCAACACTTAGTGTGGCTGATACAAATGGACCAAGTACATCCTGCAAATACTGCAGGCGTTCTGCAAAAGGCAGTTCGGTCATGGGCTGATCCTGCAGGTAAAGCAGGTCCGATACACAGAAATGAACGGTTCCCTCCCCTTTATTTAAATAACGCTGAAGTGCAGCGAAACAGGAATCATCTTTATTATCCCCCGCCGTAATTTCACCATCCAGCACCACATTTTTATCTATGGCATCGCAGGCTTCTTTAATAGAGGGGTAATGTTCTGTTACATCAAGCCCCTTGGAAGAGTACAATACCGCATTGCCGTCCCTGACCACACAGATGATCCTGTACCCATCGCGTTTTCTTTCGTACAACCAGTTATTTTCCGCATTGTTTGTTACATAGATATCCCCGGTTACAGATTTCATTGGCTCAACAAATCCCAGTGTCACTGGTCTGATTTTTCGCATGATAGCATCTTTTATAGCAATAAAAATGATAGATTCAGCTCCATTTATGCTTTTACCTGGCAGCGTATGGATACTGTTCAGGAAACACAAATCTGATTCCAAACACATATGTTCCGTTCATCCACGCACTTAAATCTATTAACCTGAATAGTTATGATCGTTCCACATATCTATTTAATTATATCCTTTACACTTAGACTATTACCATGCAAATGCAGCGCGGCGGGAATAAAAGAGCGGGCATCTTTTTTTATTTACGGATGGAACATGGAAGAAAAATAGCTGGGGAACGCGACGGGATGTGTGCCCATCGTTCCACATTTTTAACTTAAGAACCACAATCATTTGCACAATCTGCGCATTATTTCATTGCATACGCCGGGAAAACGCCACTGAGCCTTCTTACACGCCAATGCTTTAGCCCAGGTATTCCATTAGTTTTTTATTATTGGCTTTGCTGACCTTCGCTGCCAGGAGCTCCTTAAAAAGATCGCCTTTCCGGTGTAACCGCTTTACAATTGTATTTATCCGGAATACCGCGGGATCAAGGCGGGCATTAATTTCTTTCCATTCCAGTGGGGTGGAAACACAGGGTGAAGAATAAGGTCTTACGCTGTAAGGAGCTGCCAGTGTATCTGCATAATCATTCTGGTTAAAATCGATAAAAACGCGATCGCCCCTCTGGCTGATGTTCTGCGCAATGGTAGATAAACCGGGAACCCAGTCATGTATCTGCGCACAGATCTGCCTGGCAATCGCTCTGCCTTCCTGGTAATTGAATCCATTACACGGGATATAAAAATGCAGGCCGGTTTTACCCGAAGTTTTAGCAAAAGCCTTTAATCCCACTGCATCTAAATAGGCTTTGGCAGTCATGGCCACTTCTGCCAGTTTTTGGAGCTCAGGAGCAGCAGGGTCGTTCATGGGATCAAGGTCAATGGCAATAAAATCAGGCTGTTCAACATTGGGCACCCTGGAGTTCCACGGATTGATATCGATGCAGCCCAGGTTAATCATCCACAACAAAGTAGCCTCGTTATTACATACCAGGTAATCAATCCGTTTTTTCCTCCCGGCTTTTTCGTGTCTTCTGTGATCGCTGAATATATCAGCGCAAGCCGGCTGCCGGCCTTCCATATCTTTAATAAAAAAGCCGGGCGCACCTGCATTAACAGGTTTTACATACAGGCTCTGCGGCCTGTTTTGCAGGTAAGGAAGCACGTAGGGCGCCACCTGGTGATAATAAGTGATCAGGTCTGCTTTGGTGATCCCCTTCCAAATGCCCCTGTCTACATTGGTTATTTCAATTGTACAATCGCCGATATCAAAATCCTGTCTTTGGTACACTTCAATCTGGTCCAGCTGCCGCCAATGACTGTTCTTGCCAACCGGCGGCAGTTTACGTGCAGGTTGTTGTGTTCCGGGCATCTTGTTTTCAACTGCTGTGGAGGGTGTATGCAGCTGTGCTTCTATCTTAGCCCCTGAGACAGGTAATTCCCTTACTACCTCATGTGCTTTTTTATCGTCCCGGAAACCCAGGAATGTAGCGGGTTTGCGGATACGGCCGGATGTTGTCCAGGTGGCAAATGAAAAATTTGCAACCAGCTGCGGTTTCACGTAATGCACAATAGCGCCTTTGGTATCCAGCACCTTGTTGATGAACGGCGAAGTTTTTGTCTCTAGTTTTTTTAGCCGGGCCAGTATACCCGGCATTTCTTTTTCTTTATATCCTCCGCCCGAACGGCCTATCCATTCCAGCCCGCCTTTTGGGTTATAAGCGCCAAACAGTAAAGAGCGGAATGAACGCCCGCGTTCACTTTCGGCCCAGCCACCTATTACAAATTCCTGTCTTTTTTGTGTAGGCGTTTTCAGCCAGTCGTACCCGCGCACACCAGGCTTGTATGTACTTTCTTTTTTCTTGGATACAATTCCTTCCATCCCTATTTTGATCATTGCCTCATACAGACCGGGGCCGTCATCAAAGGATTCACTGAACCTTAGTATCTTATTGCCGGCAATCAGCTCCTGTAGCACCTGTTTACGTGTTGCCAGCGGAACAGACATCAGGTTATACCCATCCAGCCAGAGCATATCAAACAGGCAGTAAGCAATATCCCCGCCGTGGTTGCCAAACTGCTGCAATGCATCGAAGCTGGGTTTACCATCCTGGTTAAATACAACGACTTCCCCGTCTACGATCACATCCCTGCCCAACTGTTGTAAAGCCTGTGTAACTGGTGGGTATCTTTGCGTATAATCTATCGCACTCCTGGAATCCAGGCGTACCTTGCCTTTGATACACCGGCCGATGATCCGGTAACCATCCCATTTAACTTCATGCAGGTAGGCCTCTTCTGCCGCCGGTTCTTTGGTCAGTGTGCAAAGCATGGGCGCTATTTTCCCTGGCGGAGGGGATTTGGTTGCAAGCGATTGCCAGCTATCCATTATTTTTTTCCTGTTTGTACCAGCGGCCCCGCGTTTTGCCGGTGCTGCTTTACGGTTGGATTTCCAGCGTGCGGCATGGCGGTCTGCTGCCACTTCATCCACGGTCAGTTTGCTCACCACAGAACGGTCTTGCAGGGTGATATCTTTTTTGCCAGCATATTTGTCTTTTACCTTTTTCAGCAGCCATGCATTTTCGCCACGGGCGGTATTGCGTACAAGAATGTATTTACCTTTTAATTTTTTTCCATGCAGCACAAAAGAGATAGCGCCTTTGTGAAACTGTTTCACCAGCTCTTTTTCCCGGGCTGCTTTCCCTGCTGTTTTTACTGCGGGCTCATAGGTGCCGTTATCCCATACAATTACAGCGCCTGCTCCATAATTTCCTTCGGGAATAATTCCTTCAAAATCTTTGTAGTCAAACGGATGGTCCTCCACCAGCATGGCAAGCCTGCTGACAGCAGGATCTGTTGACGGCCCTTTGGGTACTGCCCAGCTTTTTAAAACACCTTTCATTTCCAGGCGGAAATCGTAATGCAGGTGGGAAGCATGGTGCTTTTGTACCACAAAGATCAGCCGGTCTTCCTCCGGTGCACCTCCTTCAGGTTCTGGCGTGCGCCGGAATGATCGCTTGTTCCGGTAGGTTATCAATGACATAAACAATGTTTATAAAAAACTATGCCATCTGGCAACTTTTTAGACGATCCGGCCTGGAGCAGTGATGAGCTATCAGCGGCAAGCTGCTAGACAGAGCGATCGGGGCTCTCGCGGAATGCGCGGAAAACGCAGAAGCGAAGGGAGGAGCATCGATGAGCTATGAGCTATCAGCGGCAAGCTGTTAGACAGAGCGATCGGGGTTCTCGTGGAATGCGCAAAAAACGCAGACTGCCGGCTGCAGACTGTCGACTGAGGACTGCAGACTGAAGACTGAATTATAAAAGGCATTGGCAATGCCTATGCAGACGAAATACTATGGGATGCGCGTATATCCCCTTTTTCAGTTGCTTCAAAAATACCCGTACCTGCAGTAAAAAAACTGGCCACCTCTATAAAGAAAGTACTAAAATGGGCAGAGAAAGAAATTCTAAAAGAAGAGCCCGGAATTATCAGCGGCGAAAGGCGTGATTTCCTGCTTATTCACCAGGCCGCCAAAAAACAAAGTCCTGGTGGGTATCCTATACAAAAAGATACCAAAGGCTCCCGTAAAACATATTACACAGATGAACAGGAATTATTTACCTGACCATTAGCTTTCGCTGGTTTCACCTATCTCCGGTTCCAGCAGGGCTTTTAGCAGTGTTTTCCATTGTAGTTCCGACAGGCCTGCGGCCGCACCGGCAGCTACCAGCGCATTGCGCAGGTTGTTACCCATATTTCCTGTTGAGGTATTGGCTTTTTCGTTCCTGCCAAAATAGGCGGCCGTAACAAGATTAGCTTTGCGTGTAATAATAAAGCTAGAGGTGGTTGTATCTTTAAAAAAATGTGCAGTAGCCACTGTTCCTTCCGGCGCAGCAGTGGCCCGCAGCCTGATACCCAGGCTTTCATCAGCGGATACACCTGTTACCGGCGCTTCTATCATTTCTACTTTCACCCAATCAACCCCGTTTCCTGCAGCATTACCGGGGCCCGGAATATCTATTTTTATGTAATCATTCACCATGGCAAGTCTTTCTGCAGTTACACCCCTGCTGTCTGTAAGCACGAATGCTGCGCTCAATGTACCCACCAGCTTCTGCCATACAGGCGGATTCAATAACCGTTTGGATGCACGCCTGAAGCAATCTTTCGCCGCAGCTTCTGTTGCCAATGTTTCACTGTGATTGAAATCGGTATTTTTCCCTTCATTGTTTTCAGGAACCAGTTTATTGTCCATATATTTTTATTTTCTGGTTATGCACAGCATGACAATACCGGCGTACCGGCTTACCGGCAAGCAGCCATTATTATTTCTATTAAAAGAATGCCAAAAAACATGCCCTGGTACCCAGGCTCGGCCATGTACCGGATTAGGCGAGCTACAGCAACCCAACCGGTTTTACCAGGAAATATCATGCAGCAAAAAGCAGGTTATTGACTGTGAACTGCATAAATAATCATCTTTATTATATGGTTTAGTTTTTGTGGCGTTTGCTAAAACCGGGGCCATGAACAGTGCGTCAGAGAACCCATTTCTCGTAAAACGAAGAAGACAGCTGCTCAACAGTCTAAGGCAAAAAGGGATTCATGATGAGGCTGTACTGGCGGCGATGAACCGTGCTCCCAGGCATCTTTTTTTACCGCCGCAGATGGAAGATGAAGCCTACCAGGATAAACCGCTACCCATTGGCGAAGGACAAACCATTTCCCAGCCTTATACCGTGGCTTATCAAACAACACTGCTGGATGTACAGCCTGGTATGAAAGTACTGGAAATAGGTACAGGGAGCGGCTACCAGTCAGCCGTGCTTGCAGAAATGGACCTGACCATCTATACAATCGAGCGGCAATGGATATTATACGAGCGCAACAGCACTTTTACCTATTTAAAACAATATAAAAACCTGCATTTTTGCTATGGTGATGGTTTTGACGGATGGCCCGACCAGGCGCCTTTTGACAGGATCATGATAACAGCCGCACCGGCTACAGTTCCGTACAAATTAGCTGGTCAATTAAAAGAGAACGGTTATATGGTAGTGCCCGTAGGAGAATCAGAGAACCAGTTCATGTTACGTGTTAAAAAAAACGGTGCAGGGTTTACGGAGGAAGTATTTCACCGGTTCCATTTTGTACCCATGCTGCCCGGCCGGCAATAACTTGTAAAACTCAACCACTACCTGCAAAAAATTTAAATCATGCCAACAGTACCCATTCAATTGACCTCAGTGATCACTTGTCCCGGATGCGGGCACCAAAAGGAAGAAACAATGCCTGTCGATGCCTGCCAGTATTTTTATACATGTGAAGAATGCCATATGCGCATCAAGCCCAAAGCTGGCGACTGCTGTGTATATTGCAGCTATGGCACAGTAAAATGTCCACCGGTGCAACAAGGCAGCTGCCGTTGTTGAACAATAAAGGGCTACCGGGAAAAGGTATAACGGCCGCTTTGGTAAAATCGGCGATCAGCTATGCAAAAAAAGCCGGAGCTGATGTACTCGAAGCATATCCCGCAATTCCCGAATTCGTATACCGCCATATATCCACATTTGTAAAAGCAGGTTTTACTATTTCTGGCGAGACAAAGTATGGTAGAAGCATTGCCGCTCTACGGTTTAAAAAATAAAGCTGTTACTGTTCCGCCATCAGTGTTATGTGCAAAAATATCTACAGGTCAGGTAGTTTTTTTGTTACAGTAAATCACCTTTTCCCCATTTATGCTCATATGCTATACAGCCAGGTCTGATCATGCTGTTGCTGGCAAAATGGCATTTATTATGCATTACGGTAATCTCTACACTTGAGCTATGAACGCCGTAAATGCAACAGGTAAACTGAATACAAGCGAGGCCAGGTTCCAGGCGCTGATCTGTTCAACCGGCTTGTTAAAACCAACATTCCTGGAGCCCTGCCAGGCATCCGGCTAACTCACCAGCGGCTGCAGTGTTTGAGTGTTGGGAAATTTAAAACGCCAATCATTTTATTTCAATAAATACATCCTGTTATGGAATGGATCAGCCTATTGTTTGGCTCCGGCACCGAGCTTAACGCCCTACAGATGTCCTGCAGGGCAGTACTGGCATTCTTTATTACCCTTATCCTCATCAGGATAGCAGGTGTAAGAGTGTTCGGGAAAAAATCCCCTTTTGACAATGTGGTCATCATTATGCTGGGCTCAATATTAAGCAGGGCTGTTGTAGGTGCCTCGCCGTTTATCGCGACCTGCGTTGCCTGCCTGGCATTTTCGCTTATTCACTGGCTATTGGGTAAATTAAGCGTGCACTATGATAAAATAGGCCGGCTGGTAAAAGGGGATAAAAAAATACTGTATGCCAATGGCCGGGAAAATAAAAAGAATATGGATCGTGCACATATCAGTCAAAAGGATTTAGAGGAAGGCATACGTTTAAGGATCAATGCCGATTCGCTCGAGCATGTGAAGGAAATTTATATAGAAAGAAACGGGGAGATCAGCATTGTAAAAAAAGACAGTACTGCATAAATAAACAGGAAGACCCATTATTTACAACAAAGCCAGGGCAAGAATTTGTCCCGGCTTGTTCTGCATAACAAATCAACAAAGCACATCTATTCATCCAAAGCATACTCATTGATGCTTGCTTCTGCGATTTTTGTCAGGGTTTTATCTGCTTCTTTTTCTTCTTCCAGTGTTTGTGCCAGTAAATCTGCTATATCTCCTTTTTGCAAAGTGCGGGCAAGTTGAATAATACCGCCATAACTGGCAATTTCGTAGTGCTCTGCTTTTTGGGCTGCCATGATCAGTGCAGCATCCCTGGTAAAAGTATTTTGCTCGGTTTCATCAGCCATCGATTCTGCTTCTTTGGTAATACCTTCAATGGCTTCGCATTTTTGTGCCACCGGTTTTACGCCGAGCATTTCAAATGCTTTTTCCACCCTTGATACATGTCCTTCGGTTACGGTTTTATGTTCCTGGAAAGCCTGTTTCAGTTCATCGGTGGTAGATTCTTTTTCCAGCTTTGTAAGCGCTTTCACCAGGTGTTTTTCCGCCCAGTATATATCCTTCAGGCTGTCTGTGAGTAATTTTTCCAGCTGTGGATGATCGGTGGTTTTAGCCCGGCGTTTTTGTACATTTTGTGTTTCTTTTTCTTGTGTTTTCTTTTCCATAATTAAAAAGATTTAGTGCTTGATGGAATAAGGTTACTGCTTCTCTTTTATTCAAAAACACATGCCAGATTTTTATGCACCTGAAACCGGTATTTTCCGGCAGCCCCAACCCATAACGGTGTGGATAAATAACACAAAAACGGAAACAAAATATACTCTTCCACAGGCCCATTGCCAGAAGCAAAGCCTGCTTATTTATTACCTGCCACCCGGCGGCGTCTTACCATACGCAACAGATACTCATGCCATTGAATAATATTCCCTATCAGGAAGTACTCTTTCAAATTATTCCGGATACTGGTGCGCATGATGCGCCTCACCACATCTTTTTCAATTTCACCTGTTTCCTTTACCCTACCTGGGCTTTCTGCATTCTTCTGATGAATACAAGGTAATGGCACTGGCTTCTTATGGAAAGCCTGTTTACCTGAATGAATTCAGGTCTATGGTGCAATTGGGCAGCGATGGTACATATACCATACTTCCCCTGCGCCTGGAAGAACGGTTCGGTCCGGCCAGGAAAAAAGACGGTCCTTTTACTGAAATGCATTTCGATATCGCACACTCACTGCAGAAAATGCTGGAAGAAACCGTTTTACAGCTGGTTAACTGGTTGTACAATCAAACCAGGCTGGAGCACCTGTGTTTTGCAGGCGGTGTTGCACTGAACTGCGTGCTCAATGCGGTTATCAGGGATAACAGCCCGTTCCGCTCCGTATGGGTGCAGCCCGCAGCCGGTGATGCGGGCACAGCGCTGGGCGCTGCTTTATGGATCGATATGCAGCAGCGGCAGCCTGCAGAAAGAACATTTTACATGAACCATGCTTACTGGGGTCCCTCTTATAGTGATGAAGAAATTGAACAATTGCTGCAATGGGCAAAAATACCATACAGGAAAATACATTCAGTTGCAGAGGAAACAGCCGCACTGCTGGCACAGGACAAAGTGATCGGCTGGTTCCAGGGCAGAATGGAATTTGGCCCCAGGGCGCTGGGAAGCCGGTCAATACTGGCCTCTCCACTGCACGCATCGATGCAGGGCCGGTTAAATGAAATAAAAGACCGCGAAGATTTCAGGCCTGTGGCACCGGTTGTACTGGAAGAAGAAGCAGGTAACTGGTTTGAACAGGCTGGCTATTCTCCTTTCATGTTATTTGTATATCCTGTAAAACCGGAAAAAGCAGACACCATCCCCGCAGTGCGGCATGTAGATGGCACAGCACGTATCCAAACCATCAACCAGGCACAACACAAAGTGTATTACGACCTGCTGCGGGCATTTAAAAAAATGACAGGTGTACCGGTGCTCATCAACACTTCTTTTAATACCAGGGGCAAGCCTATTGTATGCACACCGCGCGATGCAATAGAATGTTTCTGGACATCACCACTGGATGCACTTGTGCTGAATTCATTTTTGCTGGAGAAACAACCGGGCAGCACATTGCACAGCAGGGAAGAAAAAACAAGCACAACGGTTTTTGAAACCGCATAAAATGATCATCCCATCAGCATGCAGGCATATGAAAATATCTGTTGTAATACCCACTTACCGAAGAACCTACCTGCTGGGCAGGTGCCTGTTGCGGTTGTTAACCCAGGACTTTCCCGCAGCAGACTATGAGATCATCATTGTAACAGATGGGCCCGATAGTGATACCGCCGGCCTGGTAGCACAGTACACCGTACTGCCGCAGCTACCCCTGGTAAGCTGCTTATCGCTCAGGGAAAAACAGGGCCCTGCTGCTGCCCGTAACAAAGGCTGGCAGCAGGCAAAAGGGGAACTGGTTGTATTCACGGATGATGACTGCATCCCTGCCAGGCAATTACTATCCGTTTACTGGAAAAACTACCAGGCAGCGGGCACCTGCCTCGCAGCTTTCACCGGCCGTATAAAAGTACCGGCAGGTCCCCATCCTACGGATTATGAACGCAATATCACACTGCTTGAATCTGCTGATTTTGTTACAGCCAATTGCGCCTGCACACTGAAAGCACTGAAAGCCGTACAGGGCTTTGATGAAACCTTTCCGGCTGCCTGGCGTGAAGACAGTGACCTCGAATTTAAACTGATGAACCTGGCCATCCCTATCTACCGCCGCATTCCTGCATGGGTAATACACCCTGCACGTACTGCTGCGTGGGGCATTAGCCTGAAAGAACAAAAGAAAAGCATGTACAATGCTCTACTGTATAAAAAACATCCCGAATGGTACAGGACCAGGATCAGCCAGTCGCCGCAATGGAAATATTACAGCATCCTTTTCTGTCTCCTGCTGATACTATTGGGTATGTTCTCCGGCAGCCTGTTACTGGCTGCTGCCGGTACGGCTGGATGGTTGTTTTTAACAGTGGATTTTATCATCCGCAGGCTTAACGGCACCAACAGGAGCGTTGCACATGTAAGTGAAATGGTTATTACCTCGGCACTGATACCCTTCTTATCGATATTCTGGACATTGTATGGATCAATAAAATATAAAGTGTTTTTTTTATGAAACTTTATCCGCAAAAAATAAAAAAGATCGCCATTTTACGGGCATTGCAACTGGGAGACCTGCTTTGTGCCATACCAGCCATAAGAGCATTGCGGCATGCATACCCGCATGCGCATATCACCCTGCTGGGTTTGCCCTGGGCGGCAGCATTGCAAACAAGGTTCCCGCATTATTTTGATGAAGTGATACATTTCCCCGGCTACCCCGGTCTTCCTGAACAGGATTATCATGAAGCGCAATTCAACCTGTTCCTAAATAAGATGCAGGCGGAGAACTATGACCTGGTTGTACAGATGCAGGGCAATGGCACCATTGTAAATGATCTACTGCCTTTGTTCGGGGCAAAACAAATAGCCGGCTTTTATCCCAAAGACAGTCCGCAGCCGGGAGATTTATTTGTACCTTATCCCGATGATCTGCCCGAGCCATTGCGGCATTTACACTTAATGAAGGCATTGGGTATTTCTTCAACAGGACCAGCTCTGGAATTCCCCATTTATCCTGACGATGAAAAAAAAGTCTACCAGTTGTTTTTACCGGTAACACCGCAAAGTTATATCATCATCCACCCGGGCTCAAGAGGTGGCTGGCGGCAATGGCCCCCGCAATATTTTGCACTTATCGCCGACTATTGCATAGAAAACGGTTTCACCGTGATGATCACCGGCACACCCGATGAAAAAAATATTACAACAGAAGTAATGAAACGCATGCGCCACACGGCTATCGATCTAACCGGCCGTACAGGTCTTGGACAGGCAGCCGTGCTGATACGCGATGCTTTTTTATTGGTAGCCAATTGCACCGGCGTTTCACATATTGCATCGGCTACCCGCACGCGCAGTGTCATCATCAGCATGGATGGCGAGCCCGGCCGCTGGTCGCCCCTGGATAAACGCCTGCACCGGTTGATTGACTGGACAACCCAGCCAGGGCTGAACAGTGTGTTTGATGCAGTCAATTTTTCCCTTCTGCAATCAGGACGAAAACAAACCCTGCAATATTCTAATGGGCAGGCTGTCTGATACTGTGGAAATTCTGCATCATGCTTCGCCATTTTCAGGCCAATACCCGCAGGCCGAATTGCTGCACGATTCTTGTCCGAATACCAGGGTATCCAATTCAATCGCCTATGAAGCAGGAAAACAATGAATCCATCTATGCCGTACTGCTGGATAAAAAGGGTTTGTTAATGACAGTAGGAGGTATTGTATTGCTCGTGCGGGGATTACGTCACATAAGGCAATCCACCGTCATGGCACTGACCGAACTGGCAGCAGGCACTTACCTGCTGGCCAAAGGAATAGTGCATTATTCCGATACAATCACCAGCGATACGCCTGCATCATTGAACAGTAACAAGATTGTACTGGATATCACTGTATAACCCCATGCATCAACCAATAAATGAACACTCATGGAACTACCTCACGAAATGACCACGCTGACCGATGTGCTGAATAAACTAAAGCAGCAACACATGGACCATGAATTCAGGTGGGACCAGAAAGGTTTTTCGGCCAATAATAAAACCTATAAAGCAGCCGAGCTGCTGATATTGAAAACTTACCGTTTTGAAGGCATCACCGATCCTTCTGATATGAGCATACTTTACCTGATACAGGGCAATGATGGCTTAACAGGTTATAGCCTCAATGCCTACGGCGTGTACAACGACCAGGAAGAAGGCTATGACAATTTTGTGAGGCAGATACCGGAGAAAGGGCATATAGGGCAGCTGCTGTTTGAATTATGATCATCATGCTATTTATCCGTAAAAACAGATGTATATGAAAACAAATAATGACACCGCAGGCAAGCCACAAACCATTCATACACATAAACAGGAAAAAGCAGATATAAGGGACCAGCTGGACAGCCGCAAAAACAGCGAGTTCAGTTTAAAAGGTAATAATGTTACCCACAATAAAAAAGAAACCAAGGCAAATAAGCACAAAAAAACCTAGCCTGGTTTATTTTGATCTACACATCTCAACAGCATGTGGTCCCGGTTATACGATAGAACGGCTCACTGGATGGAATTCTATGGCCCCAAACTGGTGCTGGCCATTGTTATCCTGTTTATCGGCCAATGGCTTATCAGGCTGCTGAAACGCGGGTTCCTGAAATTCTTACACAAAAGAAAAACAGATTCTGCGCTCCGCCCCTTTCTCGCGAACCTCATCACTATTTCACTGTATATTTTATTGTTATTACTGGTGATGCAGTTCGTAGGCATCAAGATGACACTTTTTGCAACGCTGATAGGCGCTGTTGGCGTTGCGGCAGGCCTGGCCTTATCAGGCACCCTGCAGAATTTCACCAGCGGGGTGCTTATTTTATTACTGAAGCCTTATGAATTGGGCGATACCATCATGGCACAGGGACAAACCGGTGTGGTGGATTCTATCCAGCTTTTTTATACAGTACTGATCACGGCCGACAACAGAACGGTCGTTATACCCAATTCCAAATTATCGAATGAAGTGATCATTAACAACAGCCGGCAAAACCTGCGCAGGATCGATATCGAGCTTAAACTGGGCTATGGCCTGGATGAAACGCTGGCGAAAGCAGTGGCCATAAAAGGGCTCAGCCAGCTGCAGTCGTTATATGCCGATCCTGCACCGCAGGCGGTAGTATCGGGTATGGACCCGGACGGATGGAAGCTGATGGTATCTGCCTGGGGTGCCAGCACGCAGTACGACCAGCTCAGGTTTGAACTACAGGAAAAGATCCTGGCCAATCTCAAACAAAACAATATCAAGCTGCCCGGCATGTAACTGCAGGAACAGCTGTTCTGCAGGGGAAATTTTACTATGTAATTTCCCGCGGTTATATTTGGATATGCTGAGTGTGAGCAGCATGGCCTTATTTCGCTCATGTAAACATCCCAATAATGAACCGAACACTAAAAAGCTTAGCCAGGTGCTTCCTGTTGATATTATCCCTGAATACCACCAGCCTGCGGGCGCAGTATAGCCAACCTTCACAACATACTTACCAGAACCCGCTGCCGGTAGCATTGGGCGATCCTTATGTACTGCATGTAAAAGGTGACAAATATTATATGTACGGCACGGGCGGTGTTGCCAAAAACGGGTTTGCCGCTTATTCCTCTGCCGACCTGGTTAACTGGAAAGAGGAAGGCCAGGTATATTATGCAGGTGGTAAAAACGGCTGGAGCGATTCCAATGCTGCGTGGAATGGCGCTTACTGGGCACCTGAAGTGTACCAGTACAAAGGCAGGTTCTACATGTTCTTCAGCGCACAATGGAAAGAGAACCCCAATAAGGAGGTCGAGCATTTCCGTATCGGCGTAGCTGTGGCCGACAAACCCACGGGACCATTCACTGATATCAACAACGGGCCTGTTTTTGATCCCGGCTATCCCATCATCGATGCCAATGTGTTTTTTGATACCAATGGTAAAATCTACCTCTATTATTCCCGCTGCTGCTATAAGCATCCTGTAGAAAGCGAAGTAGCTACCTGGGCTAAACAAAAAGGCTGCTTCGATAAGATAGAGGAGAGCTGGGTATATGGCGTTGAGCTAAAACCTGATTTCAGCGGCGTGACCGGCGAGCCGGTCTTGTTATTACGTCCTCCTGTAAAAATGAATGACAAGCAGGCTGAATGGGAAAGCCGCTCTGTTACTTCAAAGGAAGTGAACCGCCGGTGGACAGAAGGCTCTGTCACCTTTAAAAAAGGAGATACTTACTATATCATGTACTCCGCTAATTATTATGGCGGTAAAAACTATGCAGTGGGATATGCTACGGCAAAAACACCGCTGGGTCCGTTCACCAAAGCAGCCAACAACCCTGTATTGCAGAAAAATACAGAGAAAGGCGGCATTGTAACCGGCACCGGGCACAACAGCATCACCTACTCGCCGGATGGGAAAGAAATGTTTTGTGTATACCATGGCCGTACATCTGCAACAGGTGAAAAACGTGTTGTTTTTATTGACAGGATGAAAATACTGAAAGATGGAAAGCTTGTTGTAGAAGGCCCTACCACTACGCCGCAGCCGGTACCGGAGGTGATGAAGTAAGCAAGCGGCAGCTGTTTGGTTTTGTCTCGCGGAATACGCGGAAAACGCAGATCCCACCTCATCGCTCGAAGCTCATGGCTTGCAGCTAAAAGCTTCAAGCTACGAGCGCTGAGCTATGAGGAATTCATCTCGCGGAATACGCGGAGAACGCAGCAAACAAGCTATTTCCAGCCAGATCGTTTTTCAGCATTGTTTTCAGCTGCAGCAAGGCTGGTAAACAATTTATTCTCTTTCACCATCCGCTCCTGTTCTTATAGCTTGCAGCTAAACTTCCTTCATTTGCGTATTTTCCGCGCATTCCGCGAGAACAGCCCGCCGCCGTTGGTCATGATTAGATCACAGCTAACTGCTGTGGATCCCACTGAACAATTTTGTTTTGAAAATAACTGTCGTTACAAAGCAGCGCGGGTGCAGCTGCCCTGTAGCCGAATAAAGGATCTTCTGCCACCTTACCACTCGTACGCATGGCGTTGAACAGGTTGTAAAAATGATCAAAATGGGCACCTTTATAGCCTTTCTCTGCCGTGTATTCCACCTGGTCGGGTGGCAGCATCTGTGCGCGCCCGTAGGTATATTGTTTTGTGTCGCCAGCCTTGCTTTGCAATAGGGGGTCATCGGCAGCCGCATAGGGTTTGTTGCGGTACAGGGTTACTTTATCCCATTCCACCGTCATCGAACCTTCACTGCCTACCATACGCAGGTAATTGGTGCCGCCGGTGCCATCCACAAAATTTACACGAAGCGAAAGATTGAAGGCGGGCAGTCCGTTGGCTTCAGGATAATCAAACATACCCAGCAGGATATCGGGTACTTCGCGGCCATCGTTCCAGTAGCGGAGACCACCAGTGGCCATGATCTTGTTAGGACCCGCAGCGCCTGTTATAAAATGCAGGCTGGAAAAAAGATGAACAAACAGATCGCCCGAAACACCCGTACCATAATCCCTGTAATTGCGCCAGCGGAAAAAACGCAGCGGATCAAAAGAGCGTTTGGTAGTATTGGCCAGGAAAGCATCCCAGCCTACAGTACCGGGGGAAGCATCAGCCGGTATAGGATACTGCCAGGCGCCGAAAGGCGACATACGCGCCCAGAAGCCTTCAGCATAATTCAGTTTACCTATAGCACCATCTTTCAGCAATTGCCTGGCTTTTTCATTGCCCAGTGAGCTCATACCCTGGCTGCCCACCTGGAACACTACTTTATCATTTCTTTTTTGTGCAGCAACCACTGCAGGGCCTTCTGTAACCGCATGTACCATCGGTTTTTCACAGTACACAGATTTCCCTTTATCCATCGCGGCAACGGATATATCCTTGTGCCAGTGATCAGGTGTGGCGATGATCACGGCATCGATGTCTTTTCTTTCCAGTATTTCGCGGTAGTCGCGGGTAGTAAAAATATCATTACCCCATTTTTTCTTTGCATCCCGCAGGCGGCCATCGTAGAGATCGCAGGCCGCTACCAGTTTTACACCCGGAACAGTGATGGCCGTATTGGTATCAGCCGTGCCCATACCACCTGCGCCGATCAGTGCGATCTGTATATGATCGTTGGCACTATACTGCTGTTCTCCCCTGCTAAGAAAATCCCTGGTAATATAAGGCGCCCCGGCCTCTGCCAACTTCGGTGCAATGGTCACCCCTATCAGTCCTTTGGTAACTTTTTCTAAAAAGCCCCTGCGGCTCTTGTTGTTGTTTTGGTGCATGCAATACGTTTTATGTACGTAAAATAACCCGTTTTCTACAATTCAAGGCGGAATAAAGTACCGGGCTGTGCCATCCTGATAAAAAAACACAGCTGATGGTTTGTGCTACAAGGAATTTCTCTCGCGGAAAACGCAGAAATGAAGCCTGTTGATTCATGAAAAGTCTTTGAACGCTCCCTCTCATGGCTCAAAGCTCATGGCTCGCAGCTAAACCAAGTGGGAAGCGGCAAGCTGATAGCTGTGAGCCACGAGACTGCAGATTGCAGACTGCCGGCTGCAGACTGCCAATTGGCCTCTTGCGGAACACGCAGAAATGAAAACAATTTTCAAGCAGAATAGAAATGTGATTGCACTTTTTTATGACTGCCTGCTGCCGACTGAAGACTGCCCACTGGTTCTCACGCGGAAAGCGCAGAAAGAAGTTTTTTCAGTAGCAGGTGCCTCCTAAAATAGGCTATGGTTCTTTTCTTTTTTATGATGAGGAAATGCTGTATTTTACTGTAAGCAAACAGACAATTTCCCTTATATTATCCAAACAACCCACAACTTAATAAGATGAAAAACGCAGGAATCTTACCTATTGCATTGGCCGCCTGTATCAGTATTACAGCCTGCCAGACAAGCCCTAGCAGTTCGGCCACAAAAGAGGATTCAGCCAAAAGCAATCCTGCCGCTGCACCAGCCAAGGGAACAGAGATCCCTTTTGTAGAAGCAAAGCATTATTTTGTCAAAAACACGATCACAAGTATACCCTCGCCTAAAATAACCAGCCAGGACGATTTTAATAAATTTTTCGGCGCAGCAGCCACCATGGGCAGCAATGGTAAACCAACAGCGATCGATTTTTCAAAACAATATGTTATCGCCCTTATGCACCCTGTCACCGATTCTGCCACCAGTATTACACCGGTGAGCCTTCAGAAGAATGGCAACAATGAAATGGTACTTACCTATAAAGTAGAAAAGGGCGCCAAACAAAGCTATGCTTTCACCCCATCATTGATATTGGTGGTTGACAAATCCCATGAAGGAAATATCATACTGAAAGAACAATAAAAAGCCGGTCGTCCAAGCGTGAGGCCCTCTTCGAGAGCGCCTCACGTTATCGCCTCAACAGGCTTCCGCAAGCCGTTCTTTTTCCAGCAGCTGCAGCAGTATTTTTTCGGCGATACTTAGTTCTATGGCCTGGAAAGTTGCTGTATGATCCAGCTTATCCAGGTAGCGGAAAATAACACCTTCTTCATAGCTCCTGATGATAGCGGGATGTACATAATACTTTTTACATACATTACGGGTATTGCCCAGGTAGAGGGCCACCTTATCAAGCACACTGACTATTTTCCGCTTACATTCAGTTATGGTGGTAAACTCGCCGGCCTCTTTGATGGCATGAAGCGCACTCACACTACCCGTCCAGGTGCGGAAGTCCTTGGCAGTAAAATCTTCTCCGGTAATGGCTTTCAGGTAATCATTAACATCCCCCGATCCTATTGCACAATGCTCACCTTGTTCATTGTAATACTGGAACAGTTCTTTACCGGGTATATCCCGGCATTGCTTCACCAGCCGGGCCAGCTTTTTACTTTGCAGGGAAATTTTTTGCATGACGCCTTTTTTACCCCTGAATTCAAACTGCAGCCTTGCCCCTTCAATTTTTACATGGTTATCCATCAATGTAGTTAAGCCAAAAGAGCCATATAGTTTTTTATACGATTCATTGCCTACCCTTATACTGGTCAACTCCATCAGGCGGATCACTAGCGCCACTACTTTTTCATGGTCAAGCTGTGGACGGGCAAGGTCTTTATCTACCTGTTTACGTATGGCGGGTAAATACGCAGCAAAACGCTGCATCCGGTGATATTTGGTTTCATTGCGGGTTTTATTCCAGCTTGGATGATAGCGGTATTGCTTGCGTCCTGCAGCATCAATGCCTGTAAACAACAGGTGACTGTTTTCGTAAGGTGATATCCAAACCCCGGTATAAGCCGGAGGGATCACCAGCCGCTTGAATCGCTCAAGCAGTTTTGCATCTTTTACCAAACGACCTTCCGGATCATAATAGCGCCAACCCTTGCCCGATCTTCTGCGGGAATAGCCTGGCATCGTATCAGCAACATAACGCAACCCTATGGTTTTAGCGGTTAATTCAGGGTCATGTTCCATTTCCATCCATGTCTTTTCAGCACGTTTCATATGTTGAATAACAGTTGAGCACTGCTAAAGTTGAACGGCTATGGAATGAACAAGGTGCCGGCAGTTGTTGAACAAAACACCGCTTCTTATCAAATTGAAGAATTATTTTCCCGTTTTGTGTATTGTTTTATTATCCATTATACAAACAACTGCTATTGTATCATCCGGCACACCTGAAGGACACGTATTACTGAGTGCATTACCGGCAGATCCAGGCTGCCATCCTCACAAGCTGGTTCTTTTGTACTCGCCTTCTACATATCCCCCTGGAACATACCGTGCTGTATCATGGGTATGCCATGCATATACGCCTGCTACCATAATACCCAGGTCGTTCGTGTATGCCATCACCTTATCCTGCCACCCGGCTTCAAATTTTGGAAGGTGTTGCTGCAAGGTCAAGAACTCTTTGAGATAATTATCATGATGCTCCAGCGCCATGATATAAGCCTCCCTTAAAGACACCCGTTGTTCCTGCTGTATCACCTTCACGATATTCATCGTGTCACCATTCCTGCTCAACTCTTTTGGCAGTGAGATAAAATCATTGTGTATCCCGATCATCATAGCACAGGTAACGATCATTCTTTGTATATGCGGATGATCGAGTATGGCTGCAGGAAGCTGCCGGTGATCTTTTTGCAGGCAAACATATTTACCAAATGGTACGCCCCCGCTGGTAGCTTCACGGATAACGGTATATACAACAAGAGGCGGAGATACATTGGCAGTGTAATATACTTTTTCTTCGGCATAACCATTGAACACCTGCACAACAGCATCAACAAAGCCCTGGTAGATATGATCAGGCATGGCGCATTGAACAGCATTCTGGCGCAACACCCACCATTGCCGCATAAATCCATTATCCTGCGGTTCGCTTTTTATATCGCCCAATAAGATACCTGTTATTTGTTTTACAAGCTCGAGCATTTCCCTGCGGGAACACCGGTCAAAATAATCATCCATCATTGCGCCATTCGCTGCAAAGTTGGCAATCGTTCTAAGCTCTTCAATTGTTTTTAGAAAAGGCAGTCCTCTTGCAGCAATATCTGTAAGATGATGCTGTTTATGCTTTTCACGGGCTGCTTCACTTTGAAACGCATAATCCCTGTCAATCCAGGCATAATATTCCTCCCTTAGTTCCCGGTAAAGTGGATGTATATAATCCGGCCAGGGATAAGCAGGCCTGGGTAAATGTTCTAACTCCGCATAAACAGGATTTAGCCAAATTGCGTTGGACATACAAGTTGATTTATAAGTTGAAATGGATCATACTACCTATGCCAGGCACTGTTTATAATGCCGGCCTACCGTTAACCAGGGTATAAGTACATTAAAACGTATTGGGATTAATCAACTTTCGTAGGATAGTGGGAGCAAAAGCGATGCGCTGGCTTAATTTACAGAGGGTACAAGTTGGATAACCGGGGGGCAAGCGTTCTTCTTTAACTGGTTTTATAATAGTCTTATCCGGTTTTTATTTTTCCTATTAAAGATATCCAGTTTTTTCAAAATCGTTACAGACCGAACCTTAAAAATACAGAAGCTGGCGGGTCTTCATAGAGTGGGGCACTCTTCAAGAGTGCCCCACTCTATTCAACTGAACGCTTTTAACTTCCCTTTCTGAAGAAAAGCTTTTTTATACTGCTTTTATCGTGTACCTTCACCAGCACTTATAATCCTCCCTGCACTTTTCTTGAATTTTAATCCATTCAACATTGTGAAGGTTAGACCATAAGCAGGCCGATACACGCCCAAAAAGCCTGTGTATTACCTGGTTCAAGCTAAACAACCGGCATTATTATCTCATCCGGGTTTTAAAACATTGAATAACAATTATGAGCATATTACTGATCTACCAACCCGGAAACTCGCTCATTGATGTAGTACGCCTCATTTAACAAAATATAGCAGCTACATCAGTATAGCTGTTTTATGGATGATACCACCGGAATGTTTTTTTCAGCCCGGTGATCAATTGCTCCAAACCAATCAATAACCATGCAACGTTCCATTATAACTGGCACAGGTAGTTATATTCCATCTGTCATCAAAAAGAACAGCGATTTTGTATCTGAAGTTTTTTTTGCCGAAGACGGGCAGAGGATTAACCAGCCTACCGACCGGGTGGTAGCAAAACTTGAGCAGATCACCGGCATAGAGGAAAGAAGGTATGCGCCGCAAACCATCAATACTTCCGATATGGCCACCAATGCTGCGTTGCTGGCAATTAAAGACAGTGGCATAGATCCTGAAACGATCGACCAGATCATCGTTGCACACAATTATGGAGACATGCGCTGGGGCTCGGTACAGCCCGATACAGTTCCTTCACTCGCATCCCGGGTAAAACACAACCTGGGCATACACAACACCCGGTGCATCCCGTATGATATATTGTTCGGATGCCCCGGTTGGGTACAGGGATTGATCCAGGCTGATACATATGGCAGGGCCGGTATCGCGCAAAAATGCCTGGTTATCGGCGCAGAAATGCTATCCAGGATAATCGACCCTTCAGACAGGGACAGCCTGATCTTTTCTGATGGCGCGGGCGCATGCATCATCGAGTATAAAGATGCCGGCGCAGCCAATAGCGGCATACTGTCTGCCAGTACCAGGTCAGATTGCATTAACGAGGTATTCTATATTCATTTTGGTGAATCCTATGCACCACAGCCTGATACCTGCACACGTTATATTAAAATGAAAGGGCGAAAGGTATATGAATATGCTATCCGTTATGTACCCGAAGCAATGAAAGACTGTCTCGATAAAAGCGGTGTAGCCATTGGTGACCTGAAAAAAATATTTATTCACCAGGCCAATGAAAAAATGGATGAAGGCATAGTAGCGGCTTTTTACCATTTATACGGCATACAACAGGTGCCGGATGGTATTATGCCCATGAGCATTCATTGGCTGGGGAACAGTTCGGTAGCAACTATCCCCACCCTCTACGACCTGGTGCTGAAACAACAGGTGGAAGAGCATGCACTGTACCCCGGCGATGTGATATTGTTCGCATCTGTTGGCGCAGGCATGAATATAAATGCAGTCTGTTACCGTTGTTAACCTGTTTATTTGTCATTTATAAATTTTAGTATATGAATTTGTACGTTTCCAATCTCGGCTTTCATGTTGATGATACAGCCTTGAAAGCATTGTTTGCCACTTATGGAGAAGTTTCATCAGCCAAAGTGATTATAGATAAATACACCAATAAATCAAGGGGATTTGGTTTTGTGGAAATGCCTTCAGAAGAGGCTTCCCAAAAGGCCATCCGTGAACTGAATGGAAAAGAAGTGGAAGGACGTTCGATCGCTGTTTCTGTGGCCAAACCCAAAATAGACCGTGGCAATTCTTTTTCGGGTTCCAGGTGGTAAAAGTTATCAACCCAGGTTGCGGGTTATTCAGCAGCTTTTATAGCTGCAAGCCATGCGTTTCCAGCTATGATGCGAATGGATGGTAAAATGGAATACCATTGTTTTGCCAGGCTTCCTGCAGGTGAAACATCTTCTTTTCTGCATTTTTCGCGGGAGAAGTTTCCTGTAGCGCAACATTATAATTTGCAGCTATAGCTCATAACCAGCACAAAAAAGCGCAATGCCCATTTATCTATTGGGTATTGCGCTTTTTTTAACCAGTATTTGTGGTATTTTTTTCAATGAGTGCTTACCGGTAAAGAACAGCCGGCAGTGAAGCCTCAATCGATCAGCATCAGCGATCCAGTTTTACACTTACTGCATTGAGGCCTTTACGGCCTTGCTGTACTTCAAAACTAACCAGGTTATTT
Organism: uncultured Deminuibacter sp.; assembly: GCA_966424055.1. GTDB lineage: Bacteria > Bacteroidota > Bacteroidia > Chitinophagales > Chitinophagaceae > Deminuibacter. The sequence goes on from CBJLMB010000037.1 coordinate 40,287, forward strand.
TCCTTTATCCTGTCCACCAGGTCATTTACATGCACGAAAATACTTTCACCGGTTTCTTTGTCTTTAATGAACCCAAAACCTTTGGCTTCATTAAAAAAAACGACCACCCCCTTCCTCACCAGGTCGGCTTCATCTGACGGCACGTGTTTAGGCACGCCAATCTGGATATCTTCAGCATTGATCTCCTTTCTCTTTAACAGGTCAGGAGGCGTATCTGAAATATTGCCGTTCTCGTCTACGTAAGCCATCATATCTTCCAGGCTTTTTCCCTTACTGGAATTGGCTTTACGCTCTTCTTTTTTTTCTAATTTTTCCTGTTTTCTTTTTTGTCGGTTTCTTTCGTTGTCTTTTTTATTCAATGTTTATTTCGATTTTACAATGTTGCGACTATTGAACTACCCTCATCCTGACATAAGCCGGAACCGTTGTTTTAACAGAACAGGCATCATAAAATGGCAGGCATCCGGTACTGCGGCGGCTTCCGGGCATAAAAACTATTCCAGGATGCACATTTCTTTGCCGCTGCACTTTTCATAGAAATGGATCGATGCGCTATGATCATCGATCTCTACCAGGAAATCCTGTTCTGTTTCTGACAATAACTGGGCCGATAAATAAGTCCGGTCCTCTTCCATGTAAAGTACAAAAGGTACTTCAGCTTTCCGGTCAATAAACAGGGAATTGTCTTTGAAGCGGTAGCGTTTCCGGCTGTTTTTTTCGTAGAACAATCTATCCTGCAAGGTATTATATAGTTTATCTATCGTCATAAAGTTTTTTAAAATGCCCCGGAGCCTGTGCAAATCTCCAATATTTGTTTAGTTCGTTACACATACATAAACAGCTGCCCGCCCAATAACCACTGCACAACCGGGTAAAGCAAGCATCATTTTCCCTCCTTTTCCCGAACCTCCGTTATATATGCCCCCAAATATACCGCTAATTATCCGGGCAACCTATTATATACGGCTTATATCCCTCTATCGCTGTTCCAGCACAACCTAAATGCGAGCTACGAAGTAAGAAGTACGAAAACCTCCCGCTTTTCATTGCGTACAACTACACTACACATCCCACATCGTACTTCGTACACAACTATTTTTTCTCCGCCCATATATAACCCCGCCGGGTTGGATATTCCATATCTTTATGCGGATGCCGCTCTATCGCATCGATGACCGTAAAGCCCGTTTCATAAAGCAATTCAAGTAGATCCTCCGTTTTAAAGAAGCATAAATCAACATCTATTTCTTTGTCATGCGCTTTGTCAAAATGAACAACCTGGTCTCCTACATGAAAAGCAAATAGAAAATCGCCGCCTGTTTTCAATACCCTGTTTATTTCTCCGAAACATGTTTTAACCTGGTCGATAGTAAAATGCACTATCGCATAAAATGCAAGTACACTGCCCAGGTGTCCTGCCGGGTAAGCAATATTCAGCAAGTCGCCCGTTTCAAAGGTAATTTGCGGGGAAAGTTTCCGGGCAACATTCACCATTGCGGGCGACAGGTCAATACCCACGATGTGTTTCATGCCATTGTCATACAGGAATTTTGTGGTTTGACCGGGACCGCAGCCAAAATCGGCACATAATCCCTTGTCTTTATTAGAAGCGGCGAATTCTGTCAACAATAATCGGTCGAGATGTTTTTTGTTGAGCTCATCCCAACGTTCAACCGCGTAATCATCGGCTACCTGGTTATAGCATTGCAGTATTTTTTCCTGTGAATTCATTTTATTATTGGTTTTTTAATATCAACTTTGTTTTAACTGCGCCTGATCTTACTTTTTCTATTGCTTTATTTACTTCAGAGAATGGCATCACATCCACCGCGCTCCCGATATGATGCTTTGCTGCAAATTCAAGCATATCCACCATATCCCTGCGGCTACCAACATAATTTCCATAAATGGTCCGTTGGGCATAGTCGTATAGCAGGCCAAGACTGACGGGCTGTTTTTGCAAAGGCGTGGCCACCACGCAAAATTTGCCCTGTGGTTTCAGTATTTTTAAAAAATCATCCAGCTCGTACTGAACATTCAATGTCGAGATAATAAAATCAAATTTTTTACTGATCAATGCCGGGTGATGGGTATCTGAGCCAAGTATACATTCAGCACCCAGCTGGTTGATCAGCTCTTTTTTCCCGGGAGAATGCGAAAATGCATACACTTCATGGCCCATTTTATGTAAGAACTGAATAGCCAGTTGTCCGAGGCCACCAACACCCAGTACACCGGCAACCGAACCTTCAGGCAACTGCGCCCTCCTGATCGCCGAATACACGGTTAGACCAGAAGACAGCAATGGAACCGAATTCACCTCGTGTAATGCCGGTGGAAGTTTGAAAGCAAACCTGTTATCGACAATAATATAGTCAGCCAAACCGCCATAACAATGTACACCAATTACTTTTTGACGGGTGCAGAACTGTTCATTCCCCTCTTTACAGAACGCGCACTCAAAACAAGCCTCCTGTTGGTAACCCACGCCAACACGATCACCCAATTTCAGCGTAGTTACATTTGAACCGGTTTCTTCCACGATCCCTACAATTTCATGCCCGGGCACAAAAGGGAATTTTGTATCGCCCCAGTCATCGCTGATGAACTGAACATCTCCTCTTGCAATGGCACAATAAATAATTTTCACCCTAACCTCGTTATCACCTACATTTCTTTCATAATAAAAGGGTTCAGCGCTTCCGCCTTTTTCTTTGATCGCATATGCTTTGATTTTCATAACCGGATAGATGTATAGGTTTTACTTTTTTACTGCCAGGTTAAAATAATTATAAGCTTCAAGGACTATTTTTATCGATACCACTGCTTCACGCTTGCGGCAAATGTAAAAAATGGTCCCTGCGGGCGCCGATCTATTACATGAAGAACTGTTCCGAAATAATTTTGCCGTCTTTTACCTGGTATACTCCCAGCTCACTCATCGTCATACGTTCCTGTCCTTTCAGCTGGATATCCATGGTAAGGGTGATCGCAAAAACATTGCCCACGATCAGTGGTGCCGAAACCCTGGTGCCATAACGGGCTTCTATCATAGCATTGAATTTCCTGTCTTTTTCCATCATTGCTGTGAGGCCTTTGGTTTCTCTTTCAAAACCTGGTATATCGTGGGGCTCTATGCTCATCGCATCATCTGCATACAATTCTTTTTGTGCAATACTGAATTTTTCTTCGCGGCAGAGCTCCGCAAGGCGCGCGGCTACTTGTTCAACTGTCATACTATCGATGTTTATTAATGATGTTTATTAATGTAAATAATAGTTCTTATTTGTGTGATAGGAAGACCGGCTGTTTTTTCCTTTGCTGCAGGTTTCATAATGGCATATTTTAAAGTTCGTATAATAGTGCCAGAAAATAATCATCACAAAGCTAATCCCCTGTGCCTGATGCTGCGGGTGGGTGTTGCGCCTATTTCAGGGCCATTTCCGACAAATATGCATGAGGATGTATTCATGCATCATGCATTTACCGGTGAGATCAGGCTCCAAAGGCTATTGTAAAGAACTGGATATATGCATTTTATATATCCCTTAGTTTTTGCCTGTAACATTGCTGCCTGTATCCCCTACAACCATGGGAATAACAGGCTGTTTACAGGAAACAGGCCTTGTATTACTCAAATAATAATCGTATTTTTAATTTCCTTACATCAGTAAATATTTGCACTACCTCCCTCATTACCCTTTCTTATAAGCATCCTTTTTCTGGCTTTAAAATTTGGTGTTTTATTTATTCAAAAAATGGAAGGCTATGCATGTATGACTTCTACACTTAATGTCACGTACAACCAAAAATCGGTCCCGGTAAAGGTGATCTGGACAGAAAATGGAACATTCTTTACTGTAACGCCTGCAGACAACCTTTGTTTCACCATTCACTGCCGGCTTCGTGCAAACAGGGAATTCTGGTATGAAGGGGAGCGACAAACCATGCGGGCGCAGTTGAACGGTTTGCAGATCGATCTGCCGGATACTAAATAGTAACCCGGCCATACGGGAAAATTACCGGCATCACTACCGGTAGCAACACTTTTTTTAATGATGCTGTATAAAACAGGTATGTGCTAAAAGCGCATGGCTCGCAGCAAAAAATTGAGCTATGAGCCACGAGCAACTAGCTGTACACAAGTAAAAGCGACAAGCCAGTGCAATTTTTGACTGCCTACTGCGAACTGCAGGCTGCAGCTGGCTCTCGCGGAAAACGCAGAATGAAAAGAGCGATGTTCTTGGGCAGTTAATGACAGGCAGGCATTATTGGCTGTTCGTGACGGGCTGTGCATTTTTACCTGTGGAATACGCGAAACCAGCCTGCGGCTGTTCGTTCCAATCTCCCTTTTAAATACTGACCATTTTCAAGCTCGCAGCAAAAATTGGGCTATGAGCTATGAGCCACAAGCGGATAGTTATACACAAAGCGACAAGCCTGCGCACTCTATGTCTTTGACTGCAGACTGCCTACTGGTCTTCTCTCGCGGAACACGCAAAAAAAGCTGAAAAGAACATTTTATTTTATTTAACGATTTTTCTCCTGGCAACTTGCAGCGCACAGCTTACAGCTATAAAACCAGGCCATAAGCGTCTATTTTTTTGACTGCCGACTGAAGACTGCCGGCTGAAGACTGAAGACCAGCCTGCAGCCATACAACAACCTGGCTTTATAAGTAATACGATTAAAAACAGATTAATAAACTGCGGAAAATGGTTTGTTTTCACCGCCTTGGTACACTATTGGTTCAGGCTGGGGCGAACAAATCCTTACGCACATGAAACGACTATTCGCAGGCTTTTGCCTATCGATCGGCTGTATTGCCTTTGGCACTTCCTGCAGCAAAGACAACAACAGCAACAGCTCCGGAACCGCTCAGGTTTCTATGCATTTAACCGATGGTCCGGCAGTTTATGACCATGTTTATCTTGACATCCAAAAAGTAGAAGTGACTGTTTCCGGGAGCAGTGCCGTAACCCTTTCTGCTATCCGGCCGGGTGTATATGACATTCTCCAGTTCCGCAACGGGATGGACACTTTATTGCTCCGGGCCAATTTGCCTGCCGGCCAGGTAGGACAGATCAGGCTGATACTTGGCAGCAATAACAGCGTGGTAGTAAACGGCACCACTTATGCTTTAAACACCCCCTCCGGTACTACAAGCGGTGTAAAACTGAATTTACATGATGCACTGGTCGCCGGTGGCGCATATGATATCTGGATAGATTTTGATGCAGCCAAATCAATTGTACAGAATGGCAATGGCAACTACCAGCTGCAACCAGTAGTGAGGGCTTATAGCCAAACCACCAACGGACAGGTCAAAGGCAATGTACTGCCGCTTTCTGCTGGCGCAGTTGTATATGCCAGCAATGGTACAGATACACTTAGTGCCATTCCCTCTCCTGTAGACGGCTTTTTTGCATTCAGCGGTATGGCAAGTGGTACATATAGTTTATGGATCAACCCGCTACCCGCTTCCGGCTTGCATGTGTATAGCCAGTCTAATATCCAGGTGAGCTATGGCACGGCAGTGAACCTGGGTACTATCACACTGAAATAACAAGAAATCGCCCGTTTAAAAAAATGCTCTTTCATAAAAGAGCATTTTTTTTGCCAGCGGCGCAGCATGCAATGGGCTATGAGCGATGAGCCACGAGCGGTTAGTTATACACGAGTAAAAGCAACAAGCCTTGCATCCTTTTGTCTTTGACTGCCGGCTGCAAACTGCAGACTGCCGACTGCAACTGGCTCTCTCGCGGAATACGCGGAAAACGCAGAATTAAAAGAGTGACATTTTTTAGGTAGTTGATGGCATGCAAGTATTGTTGTCTATTCATGGCGGGCTGTGCGTTTTTACCTGCAGAATACGCGAAACCAGCCTGCGGCTGTTCGTTCCATTCTGCCGGCTGATGACTGCCGACTGCAATTTATCCGTCGCACTCCCTCATTGCTGAAAGCGCATGGCTCGCAGCAAAAAAAATTGGGCTATGAGCGATGAGCCACGAGCGGATAGTTATACACAAAGCGACAAGCCTGCGCATTCTTGTCTTTGACTGCCGACTGCTACTGGCTCTCTCGCGGAATACGCAGAAAACGCAGAATTAAAAGAGTGACATTTTTTAGGTAGTTGATGGCATGCAAGTATTGTTGTCTATTCATGGCGGGCTGTGCGTTTTTACCTGCAGAATACGCGAAACCAGCCTGCGGCTGTTCGTTCCATTCTGCCGGCTGATGACTGCCGACTGCAATTTATCCGTCGCACTCCCTCATTGCTGAAAGCGCATGGCTCGCAGCAAAAAAAATTGGGCTATGAGCGATGAGCCATGAGCGGCTAGTTATACACATAGCGATAAGCCTGCGCATTCTATGTCTTTGACTGCCGACTGAAGACTGCCTACCGCCGACTACCACCTCCGTCTCATAGCTAAAAGCTCTTAACCCAAGTTGCGGGATAATCCATGTATTTATAGCTGCAAGCCATGAGCTTCCTGCTATGAGGTGGAAATGTCCCGTTAAATTGAATAAATTGTTTTGCGAGGCATCCTGAAAATGATCATCTTTTCTGCGCTTTCCGCGTATTCCGCGAGATGCATTTCTCGCAGCTCATCGTTATCAGCTCGCCGCTATAACTGGCAACTTGGGTTCATAGCTCATGGCTATAAAATACGCCTCACGCCGCTTATATTAATTTAACGAATAAATAGTAATTTAGGCGCAAAACACCTCCATGAAAACGATACTGCCTTTACTACTGCTTTTCAGCATTACAGTTAAAGCCCAATATTATGACAATGTAAAGGATAGTATTATAACCCGGTTTAACCGGGGAGATTTTAAAGGCATTTATGAAATGGCAGACAGCAATTTCAAAGCCGCCTTTACCGAAAACCAGATCATCGGGTTATTGAGCAGTGCCAAAACATTAGGTCCCATCGTAAGCAGCGAGCTGATCGCCGAGAATAAAGACAACCGGTCGTACCGGCTTGTTTTCCCCAAAAGATCATTGGAATTATCGTTGGGTGTTATAACACCGGGTATCTATAACCGGTTCGGATTATCTTTTTATAAATTACCCATCGTACGTACCCGCACTCATTTTTTATCTGACAATAAGCTCAAATCCAGGCAGGACAGCATTGTGCAGCAGGCTGTAGCAGAATATATGAGCAATAAAAATGTTGCCGGACTTTGTGTAGGTATACTTCGAAATGACAGCACCTATTTGTATCATTTTGGGGAAACAATAAAAGGCAGCGGCCAGCTTCCGGATACCAATACCGCTTTCGAGATTGGCTCCATCACAAAAACCTTTACGGGTATACTTTTAGCGCATGCAGTTATAGAAAGCAGGCTGAAACTGGATGATGATATCCGGCAATACCTGGATGGATCGTATCCCAACCTTCAATATGCCGGGCAGCCTATTCGGATAGTACACCTCAGCAATCATACTTCGGCGCTTCCCTCTATGCCTAAACTGCCATCCAGCAGTGAAGATCCTTTTAGTCCATCAACCAATTTTACAGACGGGATGCTGAAAGATATACTGCACAATATACAACCTGATACCCTTCCCGGAACCCGGCGGGCTTATTCAAACTTTGCAGTAGGATTGCTGGGCCTTATATTGCAAAAGGTTTATAGCATGCCCTATGAACAGCTATTGAAAAAATACATATTCGATCCTTATGGCATGCACCATAGCAGCACCACCCTACCAACAAAAGCACTGCAGCAGTATGCCACTGGATATGACCTGGAGGGCAATCCCACCACATACTGGTGGAACCGGCTGGCAGAAGCAGCCGGCGGTATACGGTCAACAGATTATGACATGCTCATGTATTGCAAAGCCCAGTTAAATCCCAACGACCAAGCTGCCCAGTTGTCACATAAACTCACGTTTGGAGATACCAATGAAGGTTCCGGGTTAAACTGGGGCATCATGACCACCAAAAACAGCCATCACTTACGCTGGTCGCACGATGGTGGCACAACCGGCTTTACTTCGCTTTGTTTGATCTATTCTGAATTAAAATCCGGCATTATACTGCTTACCAATAACGGCAACCATTTTGACGATTCATTTTATGCCATCGGCCGTTCCATTTATAATAGCTGGCTGCAATAAACCAGCGATCTTCAAACCCATCCTGTATTCGGGAACTTCTGGTTCATTGCGGCGCACAGACCAGAAATTCCTGCATACCGATTTTCATTCACCAAAGTGCGGGTGACAGGATATTGAACAGCACCTAAAGCATAGCCATAATACGTACATTGACAGCTGAGCAATACCATAGCCGCTATGAAAGAAGAAAAGCTGCAGAAGCATATAGAAAAAATAGTCGCCCTGGTACCGGCTTGCAGAACAAACAGGGTTAGTTAATACCGGTTGCGCTTATTTTTCTAAAAAAATTTGCGCAACCGATCAGTTGCAATTATATTTGCAACCGATTAGTTGCTCAACATAAACCAAGAATAATGAAAGCAAAGATCCTTTTTGTTTTATGCCTGCTGGCCGGCCTTTTATTTATCAATGCAGGGCTGGACAAGTTTTTCCACTATATGCCCATGCCGAAAGACATGCCTGAAAAAATGATCAAAGCCGGGATGGCATTTGCCGCGATAGGCTGGCTTATGCCACTGGTTGGCAGTATAGAAATTATCGGTGGCCTGCTACTGGTATTACCAAGAACAAGGGCATTGGGTGCTATCGTGATCTTACCTGTTTTAACAGGTATACTGCTGGCCAATATCAGCATTGCCCCATCAAACCTCCCTATCGTATTTGCATTGATCGCTATTGTTGTTTGGGTGATAATCGAGAACAGGGCAAAGTATTTGCCCTTAATAAGCAAATAATCCCTCTTCACAGGGCCTGCAGGTACAACAGACAGGATGTATAGTAAACCGGAATTCCTATGAGACGAGATATTTTTCAAGCCATTGCCGATCCCACACGCAGGGCCATCATGGTACTGATAGCAGTACAGGCAATGACCCCGAATGTTATTGCAGAACATTTTAATACCACGAGGCAGGCTGTTTCTAAACATTTAAAGATACTGACCGAATGCCATCTGCTAAAGCAGGAACAACAGGGGCGGGAGATCTATTACCAGCTTGAAATAAGCAAGATGAAAGAAATAGATCTCTGGCTGGAACAGTTCCGCAAAATATGGGAAACCCGCTACCAGCAGCTCGATCAACTTTTAGCCACCATACAAGATCAAAAAAAATGAAGCACAATCTGCAGTTCGATTTCGTTGTTGACAAGGAAAAAAATACGCTCACCATCAGGCGCGAGTTTCTTGCCCCAAGGCAATTGGTTTGGGATTGCCACACGCAAAGCAAGCTGCTGGATCAATGGTTTGCCCCCAAGCCTTTGACCACAAGAACAAAATCAATGGACTTCCGCGAGGGCGGCCACTGGCATTATGCGATGGTTGAACCCAATGGCACTGAATACTGGGGCTGGGTAGATTATATTAAGATTCAACCGATCGATTATTATATTTCATCAGATGCATTCTCCAATGCGGAAGGTGAGATCAATAAAGACCTGCCCAGTGCTGAATGGCGGGTAACCTTCACGGATAAAGATGCAAATGCTTTGGTGGAAACAGTTGTCAGCTACCAGTCATTCGCCGACCTGGAAAAGGTGATTCAAATGGGTATGGAACAAGGCATGATGGCAACGCTTGAAAAACTGGATGAATTGCTGGTAAACCTTCGTAAATAGCTGTGAGCTATGAGCCATGAGCTTTGAGACAAGACTGTGGAATGCCAACCGGGTCTCTCGCGGAATACGCCGAAGATGAAGGATGGAGAATCGTTAGAGAATAGCTGTGAGCTATGAGCCACGAGCTTTGAGACATAGACTGTGGACTGAAGACTGCGTGCAGGCTGCTGAATACTGGACAGGCTTGATAACAGCATCCCCTACTCCGTTTGCAATGATCTTATGGGGTTGGCTGTTGCCGCTTTTAAGGTTTGGAAACTTATTGTTATCAGTGCAATAATAATGGCCACAAGCCCTCCGGCCGCAAATATCCACCAGCTGATATGGATGCGGTAAGCATAATCCCGAAGCCAGTGGTGCATGTAATACCATGCAATGGGCGTAGCGATAGCAAAGGCAATGGTAATAAGCAGGATAAATTCTTTTGAAAACAGATAAACAATATTACCTGCAGTAGCACCCAGCACTTTACGGATACCCACTTCTTTTGTACGCTGCACGGCCATGAAGGAGGCTAAGCCATACAACCCAAGACAGCTCAAGAATATCGCTATTGCAGCAAAACATTTATACAACTGCGCCAACTGGTTTTCCTGTTTGTAAAAACTTTCAATTTTATCATCCAGGAACCGGTATTCGTATACAAAATTGGGAAATACCTGCTCGCATATTTTTTTTACCGATTGCAATGTAGCAGCGATATGGGGTGTGGCCAGTTTTATCCCCGCCTGGCTGTACATGGTAACATTGGTGGTAATAAGCAGTGGCGCAAGATCATTGCGGAGCGACCTGTCGTTAAAATCTTTCAGCACACCAACAACAGGGCATTTTATCAGGCCGTTCCATATACTTATTTCTTTATTCAATATATCTTCCGGGTTTTTAAATCCCAGGCTTTTCACCAGCGATTCATTCACCAGGAATTCTCTTGTTAAAGAAGAAGGCTGCAAATTCCTTCCGGCTACCAGCTGCAATTGATATGCCTGCACATAGTTATTGTCGGCGAATTTGGTGATGATTTTAAAATCTGTTTCTTTTACTGCATGGTTAAACCTGAATGTGCTCCACATATTATCCGCATCCTCTACCGGGGTATTGGAGCTGAAACTTACGGCCTGCACACCGTTTACCGACAGCAGCTGTTCTTTTAAATAATCCAGCCGGCTGATACGGAGACTGTCTACACGGAAAGGCACATTGATAATGGCATCTTTATCAAAACCCAGCGGCTGATCCATAAAATAATTCATCTGCTTTACAATGATCAGCGTTCCGATAATAAGCGCCTGCGCAATGATGAACTGAAACACCACCAGCCCCCTTCTTAAGGAAATGCCTTTTGATGCATTTGCCGTGCGCTTGCTTTTTAAAGCATTAACAGGATTAAAACGGGATAGAACAATAGAGGGATAAAAACCCGCAAGCAGGGTCACCACGACGGTCACCGCCAATAGGAACAGGACAATGGCAGGATTGTTCAACAGATTGAATGAAAGCGAAAGCTCTAAAAGATTATTTACATAAGGCAATGCAAGAATGGTTATAACTGTTGCGAGTATAACAGCACCCGCAACGATTAAAAAGGTTTCACTGATGAATTGCATCTGCAGCTGTGATTTGTTGCTGCCTAAAACCTTTCTTACACCCACTTCCTTTGCACGGTTAACAGCCTGCGCGGTAGAAAGATTGATAAAGTTTACACAGGCGATCAGCAGTATGAACGCCGCGATCAGCCACAATACATTGAGCAGTTCATGACTGATGGTTTTATTACTGTAATTACCTGCCTGTGTATCATAATGTACTGCAGTAAGGGGCTGTATAATATGGCTATCCTTGTTTCCGGACGATTCCATTTTTGCTGAATAGGCCCTTAACTGCTCATTAAATTGATCAGCACGCATATTGGGCGGCAATAAAACATAGCAGCCAAAATCGGTGGTTATCCCATCCCAGTCTGTGGATTTTGCTATCAGGCTGCCGGTAAAACCTGTTCCATAACCAACAACCAGTTTTAACTGGAAATCAGTATTGGCAGGTATGGTTGCAAGAATGCCCGAAACTTTTAATGCCTCAACACCATGTTCAAATATAAAACCACCTGCTTCCAGTTTGATGGTCTTGCCCATTGCTGTTTTCCAGTCACCAAAATATTTTTCTGCGATCTCCTTTGTAAGCAATACATTGTTCGGATCTTTCAATGATTCATAAGTACCTGCCAGTAACGGAAAATGGAACATCGTAAAGAATGAAGGTGTTGTAAAAAACACGCCTTTGTCTTCTTTAAATGTTTTTACTGTTGTTCCGTTATCGCCAGGTATAAGCAGCTGGTCATTGTGGCTTGCAAAGACCGGGGTTACTTGTTCCAGTTGAGGAAAAGCCTTTTGCAAACCGGCGGGCAAGGGGGAAGGCACATCTTTTCCTAAAACAATATTTGCCGCATCTGCATGATGATATTCTGTCAGCACACGATAGATGCGGTCTTTCTGCGGGTGAAAATTATCGAAGCTTGTTTGAAATTGTATAATGATAAAGATCATCATACAAACGGCTATACCAACAGCCAACCCGGCAATATTGATGATCGTATAGTTCCTGTTACGGGCAAGGCTCCTGAAAGCCGTTTTAATATAGTTGCGGATCATAGCGGCAATTTTTTACCTGTCCCGCAGTACTGGCCTCCCCAACCGGTCATTCACCACCTGCCATCTTCCGGGAAGGCTATATCAGTATCAACGGGATAGTGGCAGTTTAAACATAGAAAAATATGCCAATAATTAGCATTTTGATCAGCAATGAATTATGAAGCCACAATGTACGATAGTGTTCGTTTATGATACACCCCGTCGTTTGATTTTGATACATACAAGGGCCGTTTTTACAGGATGGAACAAAGCGTTTTATCCCGATCGAAGAAGGATACATAAAACGCAGAAAGGCCCGCCGGGAGCGCTGGTTTTGCGGCCGATAAAACCCGCTGACCCAATCACAACCTGGCTTAACAGATCACCCGCCCGTATTGCCGGCAATAAGATTTTTCTTCATCATAATATCCACCTGCTCTTCCGCTCCCAACCTGAAAATATGCTTATCAAATTCAATAAAACCATTTTTTGTGTAAAAGCTTATTGCCCGCCTGTTGTTTTCCCAAACACCTAACCAGATATAGTTTGCCTGCAATTGCCCGGCAACCTGTATGGCCTTATTGTAAAGCAGTTGCCCTACACTTTTACCATGAAATTCGCGCAATACATAGATCCGTTCAATTTCAACCGCATGCTTGTCTTTTATTTCTGTTTGAGCCTGCCCGGTATTCAGTTTTAAATAACCGATCACCCGGTTATCAAGTGTAGCAAAATAGAATGCGGAATATTCATTACCCAGCTCGGCGGTTAGCTTTTCAACAGCAAACTTTTCGTCCAGGTATTTCGTCATGTTTTCTTCGCTGTTTTCTGCAGCGAAAGTCTCTGTAAAAGTTTGCCTGCCGATATGCTGCAACCGGGCAATATCCTGCAGTGTTACTTTACGCACAATTATATTTTCCATCCAGGTATGGTTATTTGATTTTACCAGGCTAATTATCATTTCTATTTTGTAATCCACTCCGCTCAATGTTTCCGAAAAGCGCCGATATTATCTCAGCCATCATAGGCATCCCTGCTATCGTTCATTCGCTTTCTTTTACCAATGCAATTCGCAAAAATAACAACGAAATGGCTGGCAGGGATAGACCAATTCGAACAAAACGGGCAGACCAATTTTATGCACCTGCATCGCCAAGCGACAACCAGTGTTATTACGATATGTATCAACTATGTAACCGGACCATTAGCAGCATTGGGGATTTTCTTCCCGGTTTTTGTAGCATTTCCGCCATTGCTACTGGTTGGCTTTAATGTATTGTAACACTTCATCGTCCTGCTTTGCCGGCTCGTTTATTCGTTTCTGAAACGCCAGCACCCAATCTGTGATCGCCTCTTCCGGTGTATCTCCTGTCCCGAAAATACCCATCGTTGCATCTTCTCCCAATACACAACAATAAACATCCTTGTCCTGGTAAACAACAGGCCGGAATTTGCGTACGGGTTCAGGCAGCCCGTCTGAAGTATAGTCCACCTTGATCACAACGGCGTCTTCTGGTAAATTCGCTTGTTTCATAATTGTTTTACCCTGTCTGCGCCAATTTTCGTGCAAAAAAGCCCCGGGGGTCCTGTATTAGGAAATTCCCCTCGCTGAATACGCGGAAAATGCAGAAAGAAGACAGTTCCGCTACTCTTTCTTCCGTGTTTTCAGCGCATCCCGCGAAACGCCACGATGGATTATTTAAACGGCTCATTACATTAATATTAATTATTGTACCTTAAAGAAATGATGAAAACATGTGCACGCCGTCCAGGCATATACAACACAACCATCTCCCGGTATTCATTTTAAAGCAACACCTTTTATTATGCGGCTATCTTTCAGGCAACGATTCCTCCAGATGAAAATAAAATTACCGGCACTAATAGCCCTGTTACTCTTTGCATTTGCTGTGAATACCCAAACAGTTAAAAGCACACAGTTAATCACACTCAATGGTCCCTGGAAATTCAAAACAGGCGATGATATAAAATGGACCAGCCCTGATCACAATGATGCTGACTGGGAAGCGGTTGATCTCACCGCCCCTCCTGGTGCGCATGATGGCGATGTTGGCCTATCGGGGTATATACCCGGCTGGACAGCCAAAGGTCATCCTGCTTATGCAGGATATGCCTGGTACCGTTTAAAGATATTGTCAGATAGTTTACAGGGAAATGAGCTGGCATTAACCGGTCCGCCCGCAGTGGACGATGCATACCAGTTATTTATAAATGGCATATTATCAGGCTCGGGAGGCGGTGATTTTTCCCGGTCTACACCTGTTATCTACAGCATACAACCGCGTATGTTCCTGCTGCCGGAAAATGCAAAAAAAGAAAAATGGATAACGATCGCTTTCAGGGTATGGATGAGTGCTGCCACTTTAACCCAGGGGACTGATCTGGGAGGTATCCATATTGCGCCGGTACTGGGAGACAAAAAAGCGGTAGCATCGGTCTATCAATTTCAATGGGGCCAAACCATCAAAGGCTATATCGTAGAAGTAATAGAGCCGCTATTGTTTATCCTGCTGGCAATAACAATGTTTTTCTCTTATAAGCGCAACAAACAAAACCGTTCCTGCAAATGGTTTATTATCGCCCTCATTTTATTGGGTCTTGTACGGGCCAACCAGGCTGTTTTCTATTGGTTCCAGGTAGAAGATGCGCATACGTTTGATATCATAACAACCGTTACCCTGCGGCCATTGATATTAGGCAGCTGGCTGATGGCATGGCGGGAATGGTACCAGCTGGGTCAACTATCCTGGTTATCTAAAACCATAGCAGTACTTACGCTGGTGTATATAGTCGCGCAGCTATTGGCCCTGCCCTGGTTCCCTGTGTCTGCTGCACATACCACCTTCCAGTCCATCGCAGATTATACACGTTTATTGTTTATCGCATTATTATTGCTCATCGTTTACCTTGGTATGCGCAAATCTGGACGAAAAGAATGGATCGATTTATTTGCCCTGCTACTGGTTTCGATAGGCTTATTTGCACAGGAGATATCTGCGCTGCATATCCAGGGTATTTGGTTCCCGTTTGGAGTAGGAGTGTCCCGCGGTCAGTTTGCCTATGCTGCTTTTGTGGTGGTCATGTTTATGATCCTGCTCCGCCGGAAACAAAAAACGGTACCTGGATAACCTGTATAGCGGCAAGCGTTAAGCTGCCGGGCTACCGGGGCTCTCGCGGAACACGCAGAAAGCGTGGAAAGGAATATGGTTTCGGTATTAGTAGAGTGGGGCAATCCTGGAGAGTGCCCCACTCTACCCGCTAAAATTAGGGAGGCATCAGGATATAAACATGGGGTTGCCCAGCTCCGGATTCTTTAGAAATTTGCCGGCAAATTGAAACCATACCTGCGCAACGTATTTTATAAAACTTAAACCATTAATGATCCAGGAGAAGTGCTCAATAGCCATAATAGACGACGATCCAATACACAGAAAACTTCTGCAAAAAATACTTGCCCAAGAAGGGTTTTCCGTGCTGTTTGAAGCAGAGAATGGAATAGAGTGCATTGAAGAAATGGAAAAGCGGGACAAAATGCCAATGACAACCCTGCCTAACATGATCATACTCGACATGGAAATGCCTTTAATGAATGGCTTGCAAACGGCCTCGGCTATAAAGCAAAGATGGAAAAATGTAAAAATAATTGTCAACTCCGCTTCTGTGGATCAGTTTGCTATCGATCAGATCATGAATAACGGGGGTGATTTTTTTGTTGAAAAACTGCTTATGCGAAAAAATAATTTGCTCATCAATACCATCAGGGATCTTTTATAGTTGGCTTTGCCGCAACACGCCCCCTCTTCAGCGTTTTCCGTGAGCCCCCACTAACCATGTACCATCACAAATTACCCTTCTTCATTTCATCCACCGCAAAATGCCCAGCACGCGCAGTCAATGCCATATAAAGGATCGAAGGGCGCTGGTAGGCTGTGCCGCAACACGCCCCTCCTTCTTCCGCGTTCTCCGCGCATTCCGCGAGCCCCCACACAATTCCTTGGCGCCCCAGCCCCCGCTGATGCCAGATCCAACAACAATGGTGTCATCATTATTCATATTGATTATGTTTAAAGCAAAACAGGAGCCCTGCAACTGTTACACCTCTTTTCTGCCTGTTCTGCGAGAGAGGGGGCCGGCGGTTTTCTTGTAAAAAACAACGTATATGTATTTACCCGCAGCGTATGTATATAAACCCTGGCCGGTCTACAATTATCTTGTACTTTTAAATCACCCTCCTGCTGCTTGAGTTTTATTAACTCAACCCTGAAAAATCTTCAAAAGATCACCAGGCAGGCAGGTTATCCTAAAAACCGTTCAAAGTGGAAGTATAGTCAAAGCTGACCACAAAGCCTTCCGGTTTTTCTTTGTAGCAACTGTTGGCTTAACCGGTCAATGAAGCACCTGGATCAATGTTATCGAACAAATAAAATTTTCGTTTATAACCTGTTTTAAAACACATATTACCCAACACTTTTTATAATGAAAATGATCAGAACAAAACTCCTGGCAATAATAGCCGTTACAGCTATTGCCATAACTTCCTGTACCCTTATTGAAGGCACCAGTAAACACCGGAAAAAAGGTACACCCATAGCATCAACCAAAGCAGCTGTAGAGAAGGTTTTAGCAGATAAAAAGGCAAACGAAGGAAAACGCTTCGCCATCACCGGCTACCTGGATTACTCAGCCAATATGACTGTTTATACCAACAGGCCTCAAACTGTTTATGTGTACCCTGACCCAGAAAAAAGCAGTCCGTTTATGGCAATGGCCGACATGCATTGGGAAGAAAGCGGGCATAATAGCGTATTTGTTCCCAAAGATGGCGGCGGAGATGGCAGTAAAACACTGTTTTATGACAACGATGGCAAACCATTTACCTCGAAAGATAAAGTAATGATATCATTTAGCGTTGATGAATCATCGAACAATTTAACCGAAGTACGTATAGACAAAGCTCAATAAAAAACGATGGGATTATTTGATAGCATCAAACAGCTTTTTATACCTGCTGCAGAAGAAGTAAGCGCTACAAAACAAAAGCTTGCATCTTTTATGCAGCAGGCTTTGAAGAAAAACGACCTGGCAGGATATGAGATCGTCTATGGCAAAATGATTGAAAAAAAAGACACATTGACCACCAGGAAAACGCAGTATTTCAATTATGCAATAGCGTTTAACAACCATACTGGCGATTTGGTGATCTTGCCCATAGATGCCAAATTAGCCAGCTTTGGATGGCCAGTTTTTGTACATGGTGAAACACTGAAAAAAGCAAAACTGGGCACAATGAGCACTATTTATACATTCGACTTCAAAGATGATACAACCATTATGTTTGAAGTACCGGCACAGAATTATAAAATAGGAAAAATGCTCGGAGCAGTAGAATTGCCCATCCTGCAACAACAGGAAGCCAAAGCTTTTAAAGAATTTTTCAGGGTTTATTTTCAATCCCCCAAATAAAGATCAAGTATTGTTTGCAACTGACTGACTGCCCCAACTACAAACTGCCAGGAACGCACCGCCCTGTTATCCTTTTTCAACAAATCCGGTTAGCATGAGACACGCTTCGAGCGTGCCTCATGCTAACTATTATACAACCATTCATTGGATGCGGACTGGCATGATCTGACTGAAGCAATTAGCGATGGCATGCTTATAGCTTGCAATGCATCAAAGAAATAATTTCCTCCGCAGCGAACCACGGTAATAATAGAAAACCTGACCAACAGCAGGCAGTTGCTTACCTGGTTACCTATTTGCCCGGCAAGCTCATTGTTACAGGCTATGCCCCTATTATGTTCGCTGTAAGCATACTTGATCTTTACCCTGTTACAATCGTCTATACACGGGAACAAAATGAATAGTACAAGATAAAACAGAAATATCTATCTTGGAATAGCAGATCCATCACCCTATGACCAGCGTCCAAAGCCTTAAGTAGTATTGTTTTAACAATCTTGTGCCCAGCTATCACAAACCGGCAGATATCATAATAATTACTGCACAGTGCAATTGAGCATACTTGATGGCCACAGATACAGCTTGCCAATGAAAGCCAGAGAGTTCTTTCCGGCAAAAAAGCCGGAAAAGAAAAGTCTTACACTGACTGAAGGTTTTTCCTTCTATCCAATACCCATCTATCCGCAACAAATCAGCACCTGAATATGCAACCCGAATTACTTAACAGACTGCGCTATCCTTTTGCAGCGAAAATGAACCCACACGCCAGTTCTATTACAGACAAAGCGCAGGACTGGATAAAAGAATATACTTGTTTGCCAGGCAATATGATACACAGGTATAAACAATCCCGGTTTGACCTTTTAGGTCCCTTGTTTTATCCCCAGGCGAGTTTGGAAAGACTAATACCATTGAGCAGGTTATTAATGTGGTTTTTTCCATATGACGACTTCCTCGGCCCGCAACCATTGGCCGAACTTCATGAAACATCCAGAAAAGCGGTGGCAATACTGGCCGGAGAGCCCGTTGTGATCGATAATGATATCATGCAGCAGCTAAAAGTTTTTTCATCAGAAATTGCGATATACGCAATTCCTCATTGGCATAAAAGATTCATCAATAATATGGCCGACTATTTCAGCGCAGTGGAAGAGGAACTGCAATACAACTTTAAAAAGAACCTGTTATACCCTGGCAGGGAACAATATATGGCGCTGCGGCTGCGTACATCTGCGGTGTTCCCGCTTGTTGATCTTTTAGAAATTGCAACAGACAGGATATTGCCCGATGCGGTGCTGAATCATCCATCTATACACCGTTTAATTGTACTTGCGAACCGGCTAATGGCCTGGTTCAATGATTGCATTTCTTCGAAACGGGAGCATGGGATAGAATCTACCAATTTAGTACTCATCATTCAACATGAAACAAAATGCACCCTTGAAGAAGCCCTGGTGGCCACTATAGAACAACATGACCAGGATATCGAGGAGTTTATGCATATTCGTTCCAGCCTGCCTGATTTTGTCGATCTGCAGGCAGCAGTGGAAACATTTATACAGGGGTTGGAATGGATGATCGCAGGCCATGGACAATGGTATAGTTATACCCGCCGCTATGCGGAAACAGGCCAGGACCGTATAGCAGAAACGGAACTAGCAAAATGAGCACCCGGTAAATAGCTGCATTGGCTTCGGACTACAACCGCTTACAGGGATCTGTTCCTGAAATGACCGGTGTTGAAGCTCCTTGCCGCATGCTGAAACATGCCTGGCGCCAAATCGTATCATTACCGGTTTATTATTTGAGCTGCTCGGCCAACCCGATGATGATTCCCTCGGGGCCGCGCAGATAAGCGAGCCGGTAGCCGAGCCGGTTTATATCTTCAAATTGCATCACTTCACCAAGCAGTTCGGCGCCCTGGGAAAGCATGCGCGAAACCAATTCATCAATATTATCAACAGTCAGCATGATACGGCGCAATCCAAGTTCGTTCACCCGGGGTTTCTCCGGTCCGGTCCTGGTCGCTTCCGGCGTATGAAATTTATCCAGCTCAATGCGCCCGTGTCCGTCCGGGGTACGCATCACCACAAGGGTAGCGCGTACATCCTGGAGACCAATAAGCCGGTCTACAGAGGGCCCCTCGACGGTCGTTTCGCCCTCCAATTCGAACCCAAGCTGGAGAAAGAAAGATTTCATGGCATCGAGATCATTAACGACAATAAGGATATTGTCCATCCGCAGCAATCTACTTTTTGTCATGGTTATATATTATTGGTGCAAAATGATCGGTTATACTCAGCATTTATTGTTACTTCAGATCCGTTTCCTTCCGCCAGCCCAAATTAATGAATTTATACTCACCGGGATTAGGCAGGAAGCCTGTAATTGAAAAACAGCCATCTTTCCAGGACCTTGCGCGGGCAACCAGGAACTATTGAGCGTTACCCATCATTCAGTTAAAGATTGATCGCATATCTTTACTTTTGAAAAAATACGCATTAATCAATACGGTCAACATGTTTTGCAAAAATTGCTTGTGGATATCCTTATTCCTGCTTCAGGCTTCTATGGTTTTAGCCCAATCTCCAGGTACCTGGAAAATCTCTTCTCCCGAAGCGCAGGGAATAAGTTCCTCAGGGATCGCCAATGGCATAAAGCAGCTTAAACATGATGGCACTAATATTCATAGCCTCTTGGTCATCAAAAACAACCATCTTGTTCTTGATGCATCTTTCTATCCATTTAAAAGTACATCCGTACACGACCTGGCATCGTCCACCAAAAGCGTTATTTCGTTGTTGATAGGTATAGCAATAGACAAAAAACTGATCAACAGCGAAAATGAACCCATTGTACATTTCTTCCCCGAATACAAGATCAGCAATGACACATTGGAAACCGTAAGGATAAAAGACCTCCTCAATATGTCTGCCGGTTTTCAATGCAGCTGGGATGATGGAGAAAAGGAATTGGGCGAAATGAGAAAAACCAAGGACTGGGTTAAATACATGTTGACATTGCGATTTGCCAATAATCCTGATGCACAATTTTCTTATTGCAGCGGTAATTTTTATTTACTCGCAGAAATCCTGCAGAGGGCAACTAAAATGAGCTGTCATGCATTCGCACAAAAATATCTTTTTAAACCCCTGGACTTTGGCGCCTCTTACTGGCCTGTAAATTATAAAGGCGTTAATTACGGCTGGGGTGATCTGCATATATCCATTTATGACTTTGCCAAAATTGGTTGTCTTGTTTTGAATGGAGGAGAATGGAATGGCAAACAAGTTGTGTCAAAGCAATGGCTTGATAAAATACAGCCCCTGCATAAGATTCAAAAAACAGAGTTTTACGGGTACGGCTGGTGGATGGATGCGGAAAGTGCCGACCTGGTGCAGGCAATAGGTAGAGGTGGACAACGGTTATTCATTTATAAAGCAAGGAATATGGTGATAGCCACAGACGGCGGCGGCGGGTACGACAGCGGAAAAATTGACGACATTATTTTGCAGGCGATTGATCAATACGATAAAAAGGAGAACGGCTATGCATTGTTACAAAAAACACTGAAAGAAGTTTCCCTGCCCGATACATCCGCCACAACACCAGCGTCTTTCCCGGAAAATGAGCTGAACAAGACCTTCTTGCTTGACAATAATGAGATGGGCTTGCGCAGCATGCGTTTTGAGAAAAGAAAAACCGGCTACTATATAATAGTCAGCTTTGGCGGCAGCCCTACAGAAGAACACCCCATCGGGATGGACAATCAATATACAATCTCCAGGGAGCCAGCCTTCGGATTGCCCATGGCCATTAAAGGAAAATGGGAAAACAATACGCTCTTCATTGATTACAACAGGCTCTGCCGTATTGAAGACTTTAAATTTTCCATCATCTTTAAAGAACCCGGCACCATGAAAATCACGCTAACAGAAGCATCAAAAGGCATCAACCAAACGATAATTGCCAAGAAAATATAGCCTCATTGCGAGCGCAGCGAAGCAACTTCAACTGAACACATTACCTAAAATCCCTGCCTGCCAGTAGCATGACACAAGTAGCACGACACAAGTAGCACGACACAAGTAGCAAGCCACAAGACAAAACCCCTTCATTTATCACTACCACTCAACAATCCAACAATCCAACCATTCAACCACCCCCCACCATTTTCAAATTTTCAAATTGCCACATTTTCAAATCAACCAGTAGCACGACACAAGTAGCAAGCCACAAGACAAAACCCCTTCTTT
>CBJLMB010000038.1:0-62163 GCA_966424055.1 uncultured Deminuibacter sp.
GTGTGTGTGGGGGGGGGGGGGGGGGGGAGGGGAAACGGGGGGGTTTTTTGTAGCCTCGCCCCCCCCAACCCCAACCCCCCCCCCCGCCACCCTATCAGCACTTCGATCTCCGGCTCGACCCCCAAAATGGGGAACAGGTCATTATAATCTGCCTGCATTAATTCGATGGCATGCGGCAACGTGCAGTAGGCCCCGTTTTTATATTTTTTCAGGTACCATATTATGGCGGTAAGAAAATTGATTGGCGATTCCACGAAAAAGTCACCGGTTTTCTTGATCCATTCCATATTTAAACCGAGCAATATCGTGCGGGAACTTTCTGTGGCATCCGTAATATCTCGCATCGATGAGGGCTCCAGGGGATTGCACCTGTTGACAGGCTTATCAAAATTGATGATGAAAAATCGTGGTTTAACCGGATAAAGATGCCTGGCTTTCAGCCAGGAGTTATAAGCTATTTTTCCCAGGTCATCATACTTGAAATCATAGAGCAGCATCGAGAACTGCTTTTTTTCAATGCTCTGTTTGATTATTTCGCGAACCAGGAAGAAGGTCTTGCCAGCGCCCGGGCTGCCGATGATCATCACCATCCGGGCGGCATTGATAATATTGAGCCACATCTTGCGGACCCTGCCATTAAACCTGTATAACGCCGGGAGGTTGACACTGTATTCATTTTCCAGCAGTTCTTCGCATTGCGGAAAAGTTTCGTTTTCCTCGTTGAAAATATCTTTGCGCATTTTCAATCGGATAAGCCTGGATAGCCTTGCACCACCAGCAAGGATCAGGATAAACCCCAAAGATGTCAGGGTTATATATCCTGCAGCAATGGCCTGCAGGTCCGCATCGAGGTAAAAGAAAAAGACGCTGCCGAAGTAGAACGTCAATCCGATGCTGAGCAGCAGCAGGATAGTCGAGGGCCTTTCCTTTTCTTCTTTTTTGCCCTGCGAACCGACCAGGGAAAGGGCCAGCAATCCCAGGGAAAACAGTTTTGTCCACAAGGGATTTCGGAGTATTCCCGTGCGCCCAAAATTCAATATGATGCGCTGAACCACCGGGGTGGTCAGGTGCCATTTTTCAAACGCGACATAACAGAACGCATAAAAATGGAGTGCCAGTAAAATAATACTGACCTTGCGTATAAGGTCTATAATGGCCCTCAGGCTCTGCTCATTTTCGCCGGTATTCATATCTTATCACATTTTCTTTCCTCACATTCCGGCCATATCAACGCCGTCTCTTTCTTTTCCTGCGCTTGCGGGATTCGCTGAGCCAGTGGTAGTCCAGCCAGCTGTCTTCCACGGTATACAGCATCATTTCTTTTACGAAACCGGAGATGGTGGTTTCAGGGACAGACAGGAGCTCATGCTCCGCCATCCGGTCGTATTCCTGTTGCATTTTATCATTTAACCATGCGGCCCTACTTGCTGTATATCCATTTACCATCAGGTATCGGGACAACTTTTTATCAGCAGGAACGAAACTTTCGCTTTCAGACAATGCATAACCCATTTTGTAAATGGGTTCACCAGACACGGATACCTCGGCCGAGATCAGCATACCTTTTTTTACCCAGCCTGTCACCACCTGGTTAAAGCCCTGGGCGTAGTCAGTATTCGCCAGAACCTTTGCGGAAAAGGCTTTATTGGAAAGTATCTCAGTGGGATTACCACCGGCCAACCGCTGCAAAATACCTTTGGCTGAATACGTTTTTTTTGAATCCAAATCGCTGCCATTAAAAACACAGAGGCTTTTGTTGTCCACATAGGTGATGCCGTAGACCCTTTTGTCTTCGTTTTCCCGGAACAAAACATAGACACCTTTGTCAGCAAGAGAATGCTCAAAATCCTGCCTCGTGGTGATACCAGTGCCCATAACATCATCAATAATTCTGCGCAACCGTTCTTTATATTGCTCCTTTTTTTTATTTTTCTTGAATTTCTCTTCCAGGTTTTCCAGCGTAGGCTCTGTATAGATGCTGCTGGCTTTGATTGGCTTGCCAAGTTTCTCACCTTTTGCATTGATAATCGAATAAACAAGGCCTTTATTCCGGAACATCTGGCTGTCTTCGGCCCCACGGTCGGCAAGCACATTAAACTGACGGAGTGCTGCATTTAATTCATGCAAGGAAGAAAAATTGAAATTTTCCACTACCGAGCGGACAATTTTTGTTATGGTTTCTTTGGTTGGCTTCTGGCCATATACTGCTTTTTCGAGATCTGCGGGCAGGAGCAACATGGATTCTTTCCTGGGTTGTTCCCTGCCTGTACAGACCAGGCCATATTTGTTTTCAATTGCTTCTCTGGCCGGATTTGATTTATATTTCCCTATCCTGAACGTAGGCATCCTCACGCCATTCTGATCAATTTTTGTAGTGACAATATGCAAATGTGGATGATGGGTATCTGTGTGCCGGTACACCAGGTAAGGCTGATTTCCGAACCCGATACGTTCCATATAGTCTTCGGCGATCGCGACCATTTTTTCGTCGTCAAGCAAATCTTTAGGGCTAAAACTGACAGTAATGTGCAACACTTTCTTTTTAGCTCCAGTGTTTAATTTAGCCTGGCTTTCAAGCCGCTCCAGTTTATCCAGGAAGTTTAGTCTGTGATGATCTATGGGATATCCACTTGCAGAAAGCAGTCTTGCCTCGCCAGTTGCTACCTTATTTTCATTATAATTCAGTACCCCCCTGAATGTTGTCCCCGGGAATATTCTGCAAACCACTCCGCACAAATTTTTCTATCCTCTCTTTGATGATGCCCACCTTGCAGACAAGCTCTTTCTGCAGGGTTATTGCTTGTTCTACCCAGAAGGCGAAGGAGGGCCTTCCAGCCGTGGCATTCACTTTTTTGGTGACCTGGTTAAAATTATTACCCAGGGCATTCAGTTCTTTTCGTAAAAGGGACATCTCCTGAACCCACCCGTCCATAGAACGGTCCCGGTATACAACCTGCACTTTTTTGCCGGTAATAACAGTCCGGATATAGCCCGAAACCTCTCCTGAAATAGTGGCCTCAGCCTTTTTTTTCAGCTCGGCAAATTCAGCTCCTGTTAGCCGGAATGTGACCACATGCTGCCGGTTCCTGCAATCATTTTTCCCCACTTCCCCGGTATCCATTTTCTTCGCAAATTTTTGAGTTCCGAAAAACTTTCTCCCCGAATACCCGACTTCGGAGGGTATTCCAAGATACGGTTGTATTACAACCGTCCATCTTGCTGGCAACTTCTGACGTTGCCGGTCACCCCGCGAGGGTTAATATGCCGCAGAGACACGTAAATCCGATGTTTAAATGACAAAAATTAGTATTTTTTACTCCTATAATCCCTGCCCTTGTTGGCTATCCGGACCAATCTTTTTTTCGTTTTGTAACCTCTTTTGTGAAACTGGTAACCGTTTCTCCAGAACAAAAAAGGATGGAAGATTTGTTATTGATCCAATATTTTCGGTATGTGAAACATCACCTATCGAAAGGGTAACTGCTGTTACTTCCGGGTCTTTTCCCATCGGAGGGTACTCAAATTTCAGTTCAAAAGTGTATGGCCCATCCATCTTCCCCTGATGTTGAATGGAAAAGTTAGCAGGTTGTTTGCCGCTGGCAATTGCGGTCTCACCATTAACTAAATTATCGATCAGTTGATTGCGAAATGGCAAACCCTGGTCAATCAGACCGTGAAGAGGGATATATGATTTCTCAACGACCTTGCTGATTACCCGATCTACCAGCGATTGCTCTTTTTTCTTTTTCATAATAAAACGGTTTAAATGAGATGTGATTTGTCAGCCTACTAGATTATTGACCCTGTTTTATTTCAATGGATTTTCGGTATCCCGGTGCCGATAAAGGTTCTTCAGGATGTCTTTCTGTGGGGATTTCCTGCAGGTGAATCAGGGCGGATTTCTCTTTTGTTTTTTCGGGGCTGCCGAATGGTATCCGATTCGATTTTCAGCAAAATATTGCTCATCTTCGCCACCCGTTTTTCATTCAAGAAATATCTCCAGCCACCAGGATCGAGTTTTCTGATCTGGTCAATCACAGCCACCGTCCAATGTGCTTCGTTTTCTCCCTCCGTCCTGCCTGCTAGGTTTCTGGTTGCGACATTGTATTCAATTTTTCTTTGTCCTTTCGGGCAGTCCAGTGTATCACTCCACAATATCAAGTTCTGTATGTCAAGTGTATCAACCAATACCATCCGGCCAACATCTACAAAAAATTCGTGTTTCGTTCCCGCATATATTCTCCCATCAAATAAATCCACTCTTGGCAGTATCCTGGCCTTGTGGTGAACAGTTCCTACTTGCCTACATTCGTCCGGCATGTCTGCATCTGGCTTACAGTCTCTAAGAAACTTACCCAAGGGGTCAATAACCGAAGGATGTTTTATTTCGACAAGACTTATCTCTTCCGGCAAAAATGTCTCCTGCGTCGAATGAGCATAGATGCTTTTTTCTACCGGATTATAAAGAAACTGGAGGGTATTGGATGCAGGGATAACATTCATATCCCGGTAATACAATCTTTTGTCAGGATTATTTTTCAAGGCCAGGTAGTCTTTTGTTGCATCAACGATATATCGACCGTTAAAAATGCCAAGGGTATGCAGTTTTCTTTCCATGATATTTCTTTTGGCTTAATAAAGCAGATGAAACTTTTGTCAGTCAGTAAGTCACAGAGAAAGGGAGATTTTTTTTGTTACGACAATCTTTGCATCGTTAAATTTTCCTACCTCTGTTTGTTTTTGGCGGCACCCTTTTTCTCTCAGGCTTGGGTTTAAGGGGAATAACTTTTTCAGAAATAAAAAGTTTATCCTTGGGGAGCCCAACCTGCTCCCATTGTTGCAAGGAGATATTACTGTTTAGGACTTTAATATCTTTCGTTAGCAAAGGCAGAAGGTCTAACCTGACGATCTCTTTAAATTTTGCTCGCAAGAGGGCATCTTCAAAAATATCTGTTAACGGGACTTTAATCGCCAGTTCGTTGTACGATATGCCTGGCTCACCATAGATCACACTTGTTTTCTCCTTGCGTTTTATTTCTTTTTCAAAAAGATGTTGGCTAATCAGGGCGCTAACATAGTTTTCGAGCGTGGAAGCAATTGTTACCTTTTTCTCTCCAAAATATTCTACTCTTGGAGGCTGTTTCTTACACCATTCCTCTGCCTCTCGAATAGGCTTCCAATCATGTTCACTTTTAGGATGAGGCATAATATCTGTGACACCACCATCACCAGAATTCTGAACGATACCTGCTCTCGCACCGTTGATA
The DNA here is from genome assembly GCA_966424055.1 of uncultured Deminuibacter sp. GTDB lineage: Bacteria > Bacteroidota > Bacteroidia > Chitinophagales > Chitinophagaceae > Deminuibacter. The sequence continues at coordinate 5,268 of CBJLMB010000038.1, forward strand.
TACAAAGTAGCATGAAATGCCAAACCATTTCTGCCTATCCTGTCGTTTGTTACAATATTTTTTAGCTCAATATTCATATCTGGTTACTTTTCGCTTTTACGAAAATTAAAGATCTCCGGGTTATCGACACCCAATGACCGGACATTGTCCTTTAAGTCGATCCATAAATGGATCATGGAATCGGCAATCTCAATCAGCTCCTCTTTGGTCAGGCTATAAATATTCACGACCTTTTCTGCTTTCTTTTCACCAGAAACATCCGCCCCATAGAACAGAACATTCCTGGAATAATAGTCGGCGAGTTCCAGCTTTCTGCTTATGGAAAGCACCCCATTGGGAACAGTAATTTGCCTGCCTGTTGAAAAAACAATCGAATCCTTTTTTATTGTTGCCATATACCAAGAGTTCAAAAATGATAAATAGTTTACCAGGTTATAACCGGATAGCTGACGAACGGTCATCAGAAATTTGCCGACTGTGTTTATTCAGGGGTTTGACAGCTGTCGCAGCAGAACCCAGCAGCAATCTCACTTTATTTATGGCCCCTTCAAGGGAAAATTCATTCCTGTCGGGCGTAACCCTTCCTTTTTCCCCGGACCTGTGGCAGATGAAATCAATCAAGGTACCCTTATCTTCACGGACGAGGAAGTTCTTAAAAACAGTTCGGCCACCTTTTTTTGTCAGCCGGATAATTTCAGGGGTATCGTCCTTTACAAATAATCTTGGAGAAATCATCTGGTAGTTTTCCAATAGCAGATACCCTTTAAAGGACACCTTGCTTTCCAGTTCATCTGTCAACTTCCTGAGCTGTTGCAAATTGTTTGGCATGGTATGACGATTTAAGAGTGAACCATCAGGTATTAATTCCGTGCGGTAAAGGCTGGACTGCCGGTTTTGCATAGGACTATAATCATGATGAAATTTCATCGATAGCTTTCTGGATTGCCTGGAAAATAACATATACCAACTGGGGGACTACGGCGTTTCCGTATGCTTTGATCGTTTCTTTTCGCCATTTTGAAACGCCGATGCCGTCCAGTTTACCGGGTATCCCATCATCTCTTCTACAAACAGGGGATTCAACTGGCCAGGCTGCCCAATAATGGCAGGCAAGTTGCGAAGAGTATCCTTTCTGCTCTTGCCGTCCCGGCGTATCAAGGATGCTGCTGTTACTGTCCCCTTGAAATCTGTTGATGTCGGCGTCGGCAGAAGTGAGACGAGCCGACTTAACGTTTGGGAATGCATGCCCCCTGGTTTTACGGAAGTGCTTTTCATCCTCGCTGTTGCCCCTTCTGCGTCCATTGCTGTTGGTGTCGGCAGGTGTCTGCCTTGCAGAATTTCCTGCAGATTGTGAATCATTACCTGCTTTTCTGTTGGCCTGCCGGGTTTCCGGTTTTCTGTTGGCTGCTCTAAAGGCCACAAGGAAAAATCGATCTCTGCGATGCGGGGCGTTGAGGGCACAAGCCGGAATACACAACACGACTGGCGTTCCATCTTCAAGTGCCGGTAATATATATCCAGCGGATTGGACTTCTGAAATAATTGTTCCCAGGATTCTTCGCTGGATGCGGATGATCGTGGTACTTTGACGCTGTCTTTTGTCCGCACAAAATAGCTCAATCTCTTGCAATTCCACTTCAGAGAGTGTGTCCGGTTCCAGAATAGAGAAGATCCCACCAACGTTCTCAAGCAGGATCCAGCCCGGTTGGACTTCTTTAATAACCCGGAGAGCTTCAGGCCAGAGGAAACGGTCATCTGTACTCCCGCGTCGCTTTCCTGCCACACTGAAGGGCTGACAGGGAAATCCTGCTGAAATAATGTCAACTGTGCCATAATATTTTTTTCCTTTAAAATCCCTGATGTCGCCGTACAGGTCGGCCTGCGGAAAATGATGCTTCAATACCTGTTGGCAGAAACCTGAAATTTCAACCATGAAAATGTTTTCCCAGCCCATCCACTCCGCCGCCAGTTCAAAGCCACCGATACCGGAGAAGAGACTGGCGTGCCTTATCACCCTTTTCATAGATCCTCCACTCATTTCAACAAATCCTGCCTGATATGCTTCTGTATTTGTCCGTGATTGCCTGATAGCCAGGTACTAGAATTCCCTCTGGAATATCCTTGAATTGGCTATCCCGTGCTGCCTGATATTGTCCTTCAGCTTCATCCACAGGTTCATAACACAATCCGCCATTTCAAGCGCCTCATCCTCGGTTAGGTTATGCGTATTGTACACAGCTTCCACATCGGGATCCCGGTTGCTGTCAGGATCGTATTTCAGTATATGGCCACCGTAGCCCTGCGAAACTTCCAGAAAGCAGTTAATAGAAAGATTGCCGGTATTTACTTTAATCTTTCTGCCCGTACTGAATACAAGTACATTTTCTTTTAACGTTGCCATATCATGTAGTTTAAATTTTGGAGGTATGAATAACTTTCTGTTTATTAAACCTCATATCCCTATCACCTTTTTCTTTTTTTAGAGGATTTGTCCGGAGGAGAGAGATTTCTTGATTTTTTAGAGCGTTTATATTGTTCTGTTTCAGGATTGGTCTTCCCTTCCAGCAGAACAATAGGTTTAGGAGATAAGGCCTCTTTCAGTTTCCAGCCTTCCGGATCAAGCTGGTCATAAGATTTTAGCATGACCAGCGAAATATGTTCATAGGATTCATAAGGTTCGTTATCTTTCTGAACGTTTCGCGTCAGTGAATTGTAGTCAAAAAAAATCGTCCCATCTTCTGTTATGTTTACATCAGCGAAATTGATTCTATTTTTGTGGTCGAGGGTGTCAATGAAGGAGAGGCTGCGTATGTCTACATAAAAATCATCGCCCACCAGATGCACGGTAGGAATAATGCGAGCTTTACTGTGCAGAGCTAGAGCTTTCAAACGTTCGGACGCTTGGCCTGACGGATCAGTTCTCATACTCACGCCCACTGGATCAAGTTCGTATCTGTCCGGAATTTCTACATACAGTACATTCGCTGGCAGTTTCTCCAAGCCAGAGTTTAACTTGAAAATTTCCTTTTTCTCCTGATCATATAAGAACCGGTAATAAGGACCGATTTCAGAATCGAAGTCCATGTCCTTGAAGTTTATCGCTTTCTTTGCGTCTTCTGCCAGGGTCAAATGGCCCCTATAGGCATCTACGTAAAAGCGATCACCAATTATTTCCAGTGTTGGAAGTTCCCTTTGCTGTTCCATAGTTTCCTTCTTTTTTACTACAAAAAGGCTTATTCATTCAATGGATGGATCACTGAAATACCGCTCTATTTCGCCTACAGGTACATAAATTTTCCTTTTTTTGCGTATCACCCTGATCTTCCCTGCTGCGATTAACTCGTCAAATTTTGACCGGCTGATCCGCACAGCATTCATATACTCAATAGCCGTGACATAACCTGCTCCAGGGGACTGCTTCTTTTTTTTCTGCTCTTTGAACCAGGTCAGGATTTCCTGCTGACTGGTTTTAATTAGTTCCCATTCCTGTTTGGGAATAACAATAAACGTTGTCGTCGCTTCTTCATTCATTCCCTGTCGCTTTGAGCATAAAAGTAGAAGGGCGGGAAAGCGGTTTTTCACACTTTTTCACATAGGTGAAATTTTTTCTTGCTTTATTTTAAGCCGTTATTGGGGAGTATGAAGGTGGCAGAGCGGTTAGCCCGTAACGATTTGCCCCACCTGAGTAGTAATATGCTGGATCTGATCTTTGGGGTAGTAGTTTTCCAGAAATGCATTAAATGCTTTCCTTGTTTCAGTTTTCTCCCAATCCATTATGGTGAGACTTACAGCTCAACCGTTGCGTCTATTCCCTTTTTCCGGAGCATTTTTACCGCTTCATCTGGTTCAATTTTTTTTATGAGTTTGCTTTTCTTCAAAAACAAGGTTCAATCTAAATTCAATATCAAAAAGAATAAAATGGGTATTTCTCTGAATTATCTTAAAACTTATGGACGGATCGAAGAAGGAGAAAATGTGGAATATGTCGTAGTTAAAAAAAAGGTTGAACCGATTGTTCAAAACCTATTTTCTGTTGAGGCAAAATTATCGGATTGAAAAAGTGGGTTATTTCCAGCGTTACGATAAAAATTATTCGTAAAAACACGTTCCTCGCTATGTCCGAGAACTACATTCACAGAGTGGGCCAGTCTATTCTCAAAGCTAACAATGTAGGTCTTATAAGGGTTTCACAGTACGATTTGGATATCGTCTTCAGTCCGAGATTTGAAACTCCTAAAAACAATATCGCATTTTACTATCTCGCTGAAATGTTCACGAGTGTCGTCCAAAAGCAGCATGCTATTGCATAGTCTGATGATTAGTGCGCATCCGAATAACTCAATATTTGTGGTATTCTCTTTTAGGACGATTTCTACAACTAGGGAGGCTGCTAATTTTAATAGATCATCTTCTTTCTGATTGAATACAGGTTTGGCTACTGGTTGTGCTGTGCTGATCTTTGTGTCCTGGCGGCACTGATTTCATTTGGTTCCTCGATTTCCTTTTTTAAGGATACGATTAACTGGCCGGAATTTCTGTCAGAAATTAAATTGAATTGGACAATGTTTTGAATCAGATGCAGAGGGGTTAACGGGTGGCTGGGGGTATCAAAAGGCGGAGGTCGGTGATGGCGAAGTCTTTGTCGCCCGTATCGAAGATCGCCAAACAAAGCTGCAATGCATTTTTGGCGTGCTGCGCTCGTGCGAACTGGTCGAAGCGATTCCGGTCTTCCTCGCTTCCCGACCCAACCATATAGCTCACCGTCCAAGTAACCCCCTCCCAATTTCTACCAAGCCCGGTAAAATCATGGCGCTTCCGGTCATGACGATACCGCTTTTTGATCGTTTTGATGGCCCCTATCAAGGTCCGCCGGTCCGTGTCGCCCATTTCCAACAACTGGACAGCAATATTCAGGCTGTTTTCCAGCCCGCACTGCCCGAGAGCGTGAATCAGTCTTTTAATCTCCGGAGAACAGTGATGAGAAAGGATCGGTACGCCAGCTTCGCCGATACCCTGTTGGGAATGATAATACCGGTTGAAAACGTTCATCAAATTCGGCAGCCGAACATCAGCTGCTTCCGCATACTTCTTCTTGTCTAGGTCATCAAAGCGAAGGTCTCGTTTCAGATAGTGCCCCAGCAGGTCTAACTCGTCCTGCACGACGAATTTGGTATGCGTGAAAAACATAGACCTCCGGTACAGGTAATGAATCAGATAGGCTGGGCCTTCCATATGCTCTGCCACTACCCGCAGGTCATACAGGCACACCAGCCAGGGGAATCGTCTGAGGTCGAAATCGCCCAGCGGACTGCCCACCTTCAGATTACAGGCTACCGTCCGCAGCGGCTCTAGGGTCAGGCAAATGAAAAAAGCTCTTTTAATCCGGGTTCCGTCGATCCGGACCTTCTTTCCTGACTTTTCGCGGAATTCGGCGGCAGGTTTGCCCGCCAGGTACTCGTAGGACCGAATGGCCTGGCTGTGGGCGCCAGTAACAATCTCCTTAAAATGCTTTTCCAGCCGATCAATATAGCCTCCCCTCGCTGCATCGGTGATCCGGTGCCCTTTACCTTCGATAAAGAAGTAGTTTCCGTCCACCTCCATCAACCCATCCATTTCGTAATTCCCGTACTTCAGATTTTCGTAACACTGCGTCGGTTGCAGGACCTTTTTCAGGTAATTCATACCCTCCCGAACGACATAATCATGGCGAATATCTTTGAATTTGGCCTGCCTTTCGGTTAGTAAGAGGTTCGAAAACAGGCGGTCAAGGGAATAATCCAGCAAGGCGAGCGAAGGACAAATGTAGCGGCCCTCGTTGTGGATAAGCGGCCGATCCTTGAGCGGATGCATTATTTCCGGCTGGGAAAAGTCAGGGTCGATCTCGCCGAAACCGATCGCCAGCTTGCTGAGAAAGGCCTCAATTATCGGCAGCGGCAGCGGCTCCATTGCCTCCAGATCTGTGGCTGTAAAGCTCATATTCCTTCCTAGGAAAGTCATTTCATAGGTCATCGCAAAACGTTCGAAATGTTCCTTCAATGCTTTGTTAGGTGTCCGCTTGAAGAATTCCAGGTGTTCCCGCGGATAAAAGTTATGCGGAAGCTTGTTTTTGTATTTATAGGCAATGGCTTCTTCGTACATCGAGCTGATCGTCGTCCGAGCGTTCTTGATCATGTACGCAATGGTATCAGCACAATAGTCTGCAATAGTCTCGCAGAGAATAATCGCCTCGCGAATAGTAAAACCCAGTTTTTCTCTCGCAAGCTCGTCGAACGGGCAGTACAATCCTTCAAGCTGGTCCCAGTGATGCAGCTCAAAGGTGTCGTTTCGAATCAGGAGTTCCTCCAAAGACATCGCTTCGGTGTAGTCGGGCGCTTCAAAATGAGTGGGAAGGGGCTTTCCTTGTCTAAATTTGTATTTGTGGAGCAGGGCATAATTTTGCACGACTTGCCCAGCAAGCGATTCTATCTCATACAGGTCCTTCGCGTAGTTCGGAGCATCGGATAGCTCCCGGTAACCCCACACAAACGGGTTTTTGAGGCAGATGAGGGCTAGGTATTCGGTTGCAATCGCCACGGGCTCCGGGCCACGACTTTCCTGGAAACGTCTCATTTCAAGCTGGTTTCGCGCCACGGAGTTAGCGATCAAATTGAAGGATCCGAACTCCGTAATCTTTTCCGTCAGCGCGGCGATGGCGGTGTTCATGTCCTGCTCGATCTGTGAAATCTGCTCCTCTCTGCTTGCAAAATCCATATGGCGGCTTCCTTCTTTTGTTCGCGTCGGCGGGAAGGAGATCAAAAATGGACCTTTTTTTTCACTTTCTGCGGGAAATCCAACTTTAATCCCTTCAACCAATGTACTCTAACCAAATGAGATAGAAACTAAATCTGAAACGATGCAATTCCTCCGCCGGGAACTTCGAACACATTTCGGTCCCCTTTGTGGCACGAAAAATTCGTTTGCAGCACATATTAGGTTTCTCGACTATGCCAAACCAGATAGTTTATAACGTTCTATATAAAGCAAGCTTTCAACAAACTTCGAAAGGTGTTCGAACCAGTTCCCAGACACGGTACGAAATTCACAAAAACCATCCCATCAGGGATGGTTTTTTGTTTAACGGCTCTTCCCTGCCCGCAGGCTCCCATATATATCATACTTCCACGGCTTACCATACAAGTAAGATAATATTCCGTTCTTCCCCCGCGCTGAAATAAATATTAAATTCACCATATGCGATGCAGAAAAAAGCTGGCCATCTATTTTGTCCTTAACCTGGCCCTATCCCCTGTTTGCCATGCACAGACATGGCAGGATACTGTTAAAACCATTGATGCCCTGTTCAGCAGATATCATGCTGAAAACCCGGGATGTGAACTGGCTATCAGCCGCAACGGGCAGGTCATTTATTCAAAAGCCTGGGGCATGGCCGACCTGGAACACCATGTGCCCCTTACTACAGCTTCCATCACCGAAGCGGGTTCTGTTTCCAAACAATTTACGGCAGCAGCTGTACTCCTGCTTGAACAACAGGGTAAACTGTCCCTCGATGATGATGTACACAAATACATTCCTGAACTGCCTGATTACGGCTCTCCCATCCTGCTGCGTTATATGATGCACCACAGCAGCGGATTGCGCGACTGGGGTGCGCTGGCCGCTATTGCCGGCTGGCCGCGCAGTACCAAAACCTACAATAATTATGATGCGCTGGATATCATAGCCCATCAGCATCACCTGAACAATACGCCGAATGATGCTTTCGGCTACAGCAATTCCAACTATAACCTGTTTGCCATTATTGTTGAACGTGTAAGCGGGATGAGCCTGGCTGCGTTCACCAGGCAATACATTTTTATACCCGCAGGCATGACACATACTTCCTGGCGTGATGACCACAAAAGGATAGTGCCCGATCGCGCTATTGCCTATGCACAAAAAAACAAGGTTTATGAAACAGATATGCCCAATGAAGATGTATATGGCAATGGCGGCCTGCTCACAACAGCAGAAGACCTGCTGAAATGGAATGCCTGGTACCTGGGTGGCCATTTGGGTACGCCGTCCCTGCTCACCAAACAATTGACCACGGAAAAATTAAACAACGGCAAGCCCAATTCTTATGCCGCAGGTTTATTCATCGATAAAAGGCATGGACAACTATGCATCAACCATAGCGGGGCCACTGCCTCTTACCGGGCTTTCCTGGTGCATTTCCCGGCGATACAGTTATCCATTGCCTGGTTAAGCAATACCTCCGAATTTGATGCAGCCGACAATCCTGTAAGACAGGTAGAGGATATTTTTTTGAATGATCCCCCACCCGGTTCTTCCGGCAATGCGAAGGAACAGCAGATACCGGTTACACCACCGGTGTTCCAGGTTTCTGAAGATGAGCTGAAAGCATATACAGGAACATACTCTTCAGATGAGGCCCAAACAAACTTCACGGTTCTGTTGAAAGAAGGCGCCCTGTATTTATACCGCCCCCCGCAAACAATGATCCGCTTAACACCTGTGGATAAAGATCATTTCTCCACCACCAAACATGGATTTGATGGCGATAAAGGCGATATACGCTTTAACGGTAAACAGATGTATATATCCGTTAGCCGGGCAGCTAATGTTGTTTTCGACAAATTGTGATATACATTGACAGATCGATCCGGCGCATTGTTTATTCCGCCAGGTTTACTAAATTGATGCAGGAGTGCACCTGTATTGATCTTCCCTGACCATCCTGTTACTTTGTATCAGCAAACAGGTATGCCCCGCATATTTGCTTATTTTTAGTTCAGTTATTCAAATTATATGAAACAGGTTCTCCTCAGCAGGTCGCAGGCCAGGAAAATCATTCTTCATGCCGCAGGACTATCGCGGCGGGCCCAGTTTGGAAAGGGGCCTGAAGCAGTGTATAAACTGATCGACCATCTTGGTTTTATCCAGATCGATACCAATTATGTTGTTGAACGCGCACACCATCATTCTATTGCATCGCGTGTACCCGACTATAAACCGGAATGGCTGGAAGATCTGCAGGCAGATGGAAGGATCTTTGAATTCCTTATCTCCGATTCAGGTTATATCCCCATGCATGAATTCCGTTTTTCATTGCCCATTAAAGAAAGTTTTTTACCAGGCAGGAAACCGCTGACACAGGCAGAGCTGAACCTTATGGACAAAGTGCTGGACAGGATTACACGGGAAGGACCGCTGATGGTGAAAGATTTTGAGAATGACCGCCAGGTTGCCAGTGCCGGCTGGTGGGACTGGCGACCTTCCAAGCTCGCGCTCGAACGCCTGTACCTGAGCGGCAAACTGATGACCACACGAACAAAAGATTTTCAGAAAATATATGACCTGCCCATCAATTTAATTCCGGACGATATTGATACTACAATGCCCACACCGGAAGAATTTGCCCGGCATATCATCCTGCGTACATTGCAGTCCCTGGGTATTGCCTATGCAAAAGAGCTGGCCTGGCGGGCGCACCGCGTAAAGAACAACCTGGTAAAAAAGGAGCTGGAAAAACTTGTGGATGAAGGAGAAGTTTACCGCGTTGCAATTGAAGGAACCCCAGCCGCCCCGCTTTACATGTTACCGGTGTATAAAAACAAAAAGATCCAGTTGTCTGGTGATGCATTTGTTCTTTCACCATTCGATGTACTGAATGTATTCAGGCACCGGCTAAAAGATTTTTTCGATTTTGATTACCAGATAGAATGCTTTGTTCCACAGCCCAAACGGAAATATGGATATTTCTCGTTACCGGTATTGGCAGGTGACACATTCGTTGCCCGGATGGATTCAAAAGCAGAACGAAAACAAAAAAGGCTGATAGTTCACAACCTTCATTTTGAACCACTGAAGCTAAGCAACCCGGTACTCACCAAGGTCGCTGAGGCAATTAGAACATTTGCACGGTTCAATCAATGCCAGGATATTGAATTTAAAAAAACAAATAACAGGCAGTATCTCAAAGCCATCAGGGATCAGCTCTGAGGTGGAACAGGTGTGGCTGCAAATCCATCCCCGCAACATCCGTCCCCCCTATTCAAGCCGCCACCATTTGCGGAAGGTTTGCGTGGTATCGTTTAAATAGACCGGTTCACCTATCATGGGCGTGATCAGTGGCAATCCTGCGGCTTCTGCGGCATTGGCAATATTGTCCAGGGGTTCGTACCAGGCATGTTTTGCCAAAGCGAACTTTGAATTGTGCACTGTAAAAAACCTGCCGGGATCCAATTCCTTCACCGCCCTGACCAGGTCATCCGGCAATAGGTGAATATGCTTCCAATCAGTATTATACTGCCCGTTTTCCATGATAGCAAAGCTGATATACCCAAACCGTTTTTTGATCTCTGCAAAATGCGTATCGTAGCCCGTGTCTCCGCAGATAAAAATATTCCCGGCATCACGCTGCAACATATAAGCCGTCCACAATGTTCTATTGGCCCAAAGTCCGCGGCCGGAAAAATGCCTGGCAGGCAGCGCATTCACCACAAGTCCATTGTCAAGCGCAGTGGTTTCGTTCCAGTCAAGCTCTGTAATACGGTCTTTGGCAAAGCCCCAGTATTCCAGGTGTTCTCCCACACCCAGGGGGCAGATCACTTTACCTGTTCTGCTTTTCAGGTTCAGCATAACATTGTAATCGAGGTGATCCCAATGATCGTGGGTGAGCAGCAGGTAATCAATATCCGGTATATCTTCAGGGCGGTAAATATCTGCACCATCAAAAGCCCTGTTCAGAAAAGAGACCGGCGATGCCATCACCAGAACGGGATCGAGCAGCAGCCGTTTACCGTTTAACTGCATGTAGCAGGAAGAATGCCCCAGCCAAACCAGCATATCCACATTAACGTCCAGGCTTTTCAGGTCTGTTTTAACTGCGGGTAATTGATTAACCGGCCGCAGGTCTTTCACTTTGAGGAATACAAATTCATATACACTGGCCATCCAGGATTTATCGGAGCTGAGTGTTTTGGTTGGTGTTATATTCCGGAATCTACCTTCTTTAAAATGGGGTGAGCGTTTTATTCTTTCAAGCCGTTCCCCGCGGGGAGCCCTCCCAAAGCTTGGATGGTTCAGCAATACAAGGGTCACCACCAGCAAAACCAATATAACCGTTAATACTATCCACATCATCTGCAATGAGCTTATTGTTTAGTCTTCCGGGTCATCATCATCTTCTTACTTCAGCAGGTAGCTTTTGTTCTTTTTATCGATCAGTAGTTCCAGTGTAGTAAAATACCGGATAGCGTCCCGGTACTTTTGCACATCGGGCCAGCCAACCTGCCAGGTTTTGCTTTCATAACCATCACTGGCCTGATCGTACAGCAGTACACGTGTTTCGCCATTCCTCAGTTCACGGATATCATAATGATAGAAATTGTATTCATCTTCTTTCCTGGTATATTTCACAATGCTGATACGCGGGGCACGCCCTTCGCTGCCCTGCCTGAACTGCACCTGGCCGTTAAAAATAGACAGTGATTTACCATCATCACTGTAGTAATCACTGTACTTGTCTTTCACCAATGGCAAAGCCAGTATCCGCTCTACTTTTTCGCGTGTTACGATAGCATTAAACTGTTCGTGCCAGTATTCAATTTCCGACCATTCACGCAGCAGGTCTTCCCAAAGCGGTTGTGTCATGGATACAAATGGTTGGTGTGCCGGCAGCCTGGGATCGAAATAGTACCAGGCCGGCTCTTCTCCTTCCACGATCGTTCTGCAAAGCACTGCAAGACGGTGCGCATTTTCTGAACTATCCTGGCCCTGCAGCGCAGGGTTCTTTTCATAGCGGATCAGGATGGCTTTGTCACCCTGCTGAAAATACACCTGTTCAGACAAAGGGATCCTTTTCACTACAACCACACGTTTAAATATTTCGCCACGCCAGTATTCCACTTCCTGTACCTGCTTCTCTGCATCAGCCGGTATATGATCGAGAAATACCGGCGATTCCCGAAGACGCTGCAGGTTGGCAGGATTAAATGCATTGCTCTCAAATATAAACGGGATCTGCACTTCCTGTGCTATGTAAGGAGCAGGATCATCTAGTAAAACTGGAAGTCCCTCCAGCAGGCGCTGCCTGATGCGTGATGTATCAAGCCATGCATTCCAGCTGTACAGTTCATCCTCATCTACTTCATCTTCTGCCACCAGGCAATCGGGTTGAAATACAAAAGCCAGCAGGTCCCTGTCAAATTCTTCGTCACTCTCATCCCAGAAAAAATGGTCAACTTCCACACGGTCTGCCGTATCAAACCGTTCAACATCAAAACTGTAATCTGTAGATATAAACACATGAGCGGCAATATGCCCCTGTACTCTCAAGGCACCATGGTTATAATCGCCCCAGTACAAACCGCTGACAGACAAATTTCCCTGCACAAAAATTTCCTGGCCGCCTACGGTGATATTCTCTGCCTCCAGGTTGCCGGTTACAATAAGGTCGGTGGCGCCATCGGTTTCTTCACAAAAAATATCGCGTGCCTTCAGGTTGCCCGAGACAAATACAAGCGAGATGCAGGCATACGGTTCAGGCATTTCCAGGCCGGGAAAAAAGAATTCAAAAGAATGATGCATATCCAGGTCAAGATTGCCTGTTTCCCAATCACCATTCACCCAGGCCACCAGGTCATTTTCCAGTTCGCCTTTTTGTTCATTGCGCTTTACTGCCCAGCAGTCTTGGGGCAGCAGGTGTTTTACTTCACTAATTTTTTTTAGTTGTAGCAACATCTTACATATATTGATTAAAGTATCAAATAAGCGGGTACGTAAAATTGGTTTGAAACAGGTTAACAGCCGGACAGTGTTTACGAAAGCTACCGTTGAACAAACCGCTATACATTTTCACTATCACCCTGGCCGCATAAAGATATTTGTTTCAAACATATAAACAGGTAGACGATTTGCGTGAAAAATTATTGTAAAACCGGCAATGGAAGGTTCCAGGCTAATGGCCTCATAGCTGTTTAACAAATCTTTTGTCCGCCAAATGATAGGGGTGTTTAGCTGCGTGTTGTTTTCTTGTTATCCATAACGAAGGAAGGTGTAAAAAGAAAAGCCCTGTTTTCCCTGCTGCCCTTCCTTCTTTTTTATCCGATTAACCTTAATTGTCAATACAATGACCCTCCGGAACAAAGGGCCTTTACCCCGTGCTGTCCTGAAAAAACACCCTGTAGCTGTAAAAAGCAAAGCGGCACGGGTCAAATTACCCCAGCCATCTTACACCAGCTATTTAAGTGAGCTGCACCTGTTGGGTATCAGTCTGCTGCTGATCGTCGCTTTTTATACCTGGTCAAGGGTATCCAATGGATTTTATCAAAATGAAGAAGGAGCCCAATACATCAATATGCTGGACTTCTGGCGCGACTGGAAAGTGATCCTGGGCAACTGGGCAAAAACCGGGTGGAAGCTGCTATATGTGTTTCCCGCATTGCTGGGGCCGCAGGTTGTTATTTTTCTTAACTGCCTGTTATCTGCCTTTACGGCTTATTTCGTTTATAAAGTATGTGCACTGAAAAATATAAAAGTGCCCTTTACGGGTGTACTGATGTTGCTTACACAATTGCTGTGGTTCCAGCTCAGTCACCGCACTTATTCAGAGCTGCTCACCGCGTTCCTGCTGATCCTGTCGGTGTACTTTTATTACAGGAACAAATTGGTTCTTTCCATCATTTTATTTTCCTATATCCTTACAGTAAGGCAGGAGTTTTATCCCATTGCTCTGGTGTATGGTGTTTATCTCTGCTGCAGAAAAAAATTCCTGCTGGCTGCCCTGCTGGGGCTGGCGCCCTTGCTTTATATGCTGGCAGGTTATATTGCAACCAAAGATCTGTTCTATCTTTTCAACGAAGCAGGCAGGATGACTGATTATACCAGGGCCAACTATCCCAAGCAAGGCTTTGATCACTATTTTAAAGTGGCACCGCTGATATTCGGTACTATCCCGCTTACTTTTTTTATTATCTATGTTGCACTTTGCAGCTTTAAGAAAATACGGCCTGACTGGTTATTGCTGGTATGCGCAGGCCTGTTCTTTTTCATCCATTGCTTTTTCAACTGGAAATCGCTCACGATCGGTGCATCTACCGGTGGCAACTGGCGTTATATGACTGTATTATCGCCTATCATAGCAGTACTGGCAGCAACAGGTTTTGACCATCTTTCTACAATGGAAAACAAATGGAAATTGCTGTATTTCCTGGTGCCTTACCTGTACCTGGTTTTAAAATTCACCTGTTTTCATCATAACTGGATAAAGCTGGAACCTGATTCGCCTGATCCTTTTCTTTTTTTGTTTGCCATACTGGCGCTGGTGCTGGCCCTGTTGCCTGTAACAGCTAAACGCCGCTATTATTACCTGCTCATTTTATCAGCCGTTTACCTGCTGGTGATGCTGCGGCCTATTAAACTAAAAGGAGAAAACCTGGCGATGAAAGAAGCCTGCACCTGGGCCAAACAAAATAAAATTGCCGAAAGCAGGCATATTCTCAGCTGCCTGCCGCTTTTTAATTATTATTATAATAAAAGGAACGACCAGTTCCCACATAAGAAAGAGGAAATAACGCCACAGCTGATGAAAAATGCGCCACGCGGCAGCTATATTTTCTGGGACACCCATTATGCAACCAAATACGGGAAAGTGGATTGGAAGATGTGCGCCAGCGACAGTTTCAGGGCCGTGCGGTATTGGGTGGATGATGAGCGGATCTTTTCGATCGTGCTGCTGGAAAAAGTCAAGTAAAGGCGTTTTGCATGGCATGCACCGGATGCGATACGCATTGCTTATTGTTTATCCAGGTCGCATGGCGTTGGCTATATCGTCGTAGGTCATATTAAAGTCAGCGGCAAAATGGCTGAGCTTCCAACCGGTTTCTTTTTCAACAAGCAACAGCCAGGCAGCAAACCCGGTGAAAACAGTTTCGTTTTCCCTCGTAACCTCGAACAGGCCGCCGCCCGTGTGTGACAGATCCAGCTGGTCTACTATTTTCAAGAACTGGTCGTGGTACAACCCGATATCAGTGAGCGGAAGCTTTTCCAGCTCCCTGATCAGAAAAATCTCCTGCCTGATATCCATAATGGTGGGAAAAGCTGCGGCCATGGCGGCTAGTTCTGTAATAACTATCATCACATTCTTTTTAATATGCTACACCAGGCTGCTTCGTATCAGGGCACCTGTTTTACTTATATAAGTTGTTTCTTTGTTCTGGCATAAATTACAAATAAACAATAAAATATTCCAATAAACCAGTGAGCATTCACCATGAAAACTACCGCATTAACCGAAGAGGAAGTACACCAGCTGCGGGCTGAAACAAAAGGCACCGCCCAAAGAATACATTTCAACAATGCAGGCGCCTCGCTGCCGCCCGATATTGTTGTGGATACTGTTATCGGGTACCTGAGAGAAGAAGCTGTCTATGGTGGTTATGAAGCAGATCACAGGTATAAAGAACAACTCAGCAATGCCTATGCCCTGATCGCCCGGCTGATCAATGCTGATGTTGATGAAATTGCTGTTGTTGAAAATGCCAGTACTGCCTGGGGTATTGGTTTTTACGGAGTAGATTTTAAAAAAGGAGATGAGGTGATCACTTCCGAAATGGAATATGTGACCAACCTGCTCGCTTTTTTACATGCACAGCAAACACAGGGCATCACTTTCAGGGTAATACCCAATGATGAGCGGGGCAATTTTTCCCTGCCCGCACTGGAAGCCGCTATTTCACCTAACACAAAACTGATTGCCATTACCCATATCGCCTCTACAACAGGTGGCATGATGCCTATTGCCGAGATAGGACAGATCGCAGCAAAGCATGGGATCTTATACCTTGTAGATGCCTGCCAGTCTGCAGGGCATGTACCGCTGGATGTTCGCACCATCAACTGCGATATGTTGGCCGTAACTGGCAGGAAATACCTGCGCGGACCAAGAGGTACGGGGTTTTTGTATGTACGGAAATCTGTGCTCGGCAGTTTAAAGCAGCAATTGATGGACGGATTTTCCACGCAATGGGTGAGCGATCATGATTACAAACTAAAAGACAATGCCAGGCGGTTTGAACTTTTTGAAAAAAACCGTGCACTGGTGCTGGGCCTGGGTAAAGCGGCAGAATATGCGCTCAATATTGGCGTGGAGCGTATATGGCAACGCATACAACTGCTGGCCGGTTTACTGCGCGAACAGCTACGGCATATTGAAGGTATCACGCTGCATGATGCAGGAGACCAACAATGCGGTATTGTTACCTTTACGGTGAAAGGCATGGACTGCCAGCTGGTGAGAGATCTGCTGGCAGCAAAGCAGATCAATGTATCTGTAGGCTTTGCCCAGTCAACCCTGTTCTATATGCACAAACACCGGCTGGATAATATTGTCAGGGCTTCTGTGCATTACTACAATACGGAAGAAGAAATACATATTTTAGGTGAAGCATTGAAGGAGATGATAAAGGCATAGCACCTCTTTAAAACAGGGCTGGAATTGGTATCCACATAACGACATCCTATAATACAAAACCCGGAAAACATAAACGCTTTCCGGGTTTTGTATTTCCTTCTCAGGGCATGATCCATATTTTACTTGAATTCATATCATTTCCACCAGTGGCCGCTTTCCAGTTAACGGTGTTGTAGCTCGCCTCATTATCTGGATAAACAAAGCGGGTGTACTTGCCAAAATTGGCAGCATAATATTGTGTATTGGAAGCAGACATCGGTGTTTTGCCCCCTGTGCGGCGTAACAGGGTCCAGGTGTCCCATGGCTGCCTGAACTGGTCAATCCAAAGCTGTGCATAGATCTGTTTCAGCGCATTGGCGGCATTCGACACATCGTATTGCACTACAGGGTTGGTGAGCAGTGTATTCAATTCGTCTGGTGTTGCTGTTGCAGATGCAGGTTTGCTCATCACCCACACAGAGGAATTATAAGCGATGCTTTTCCACATATTCACTGAAGCGGTTATGCCAGCATTGTATTCAGCCTGAGCCATTGTACCGCTCGCAGTTACGCCCAACCCCCTATTATATACTTCTGCTTTCAGCAGGTGTACCTGGGCAGCTGTAAGCATCAGCTCCGGAACAGATTTGGTATCCTGCTCAAAATACAGGTTGAAAGGACTGTAAATACATGAAACACCTTTATCATTCCAGTTGGTAAACCGTTTGGTATCATAAGGAGTGCCTCCTTCTGAAGCTGTGGCAGATGTTGGGTTTTGCGGATAGGCAGCCCATTCGCCGGCATTATTGGGCTCATAGAAAATTTTACACCGCGGATCAAATATGCCGCTTCCATCTGTATTGTTATTGGCAGACATCCAGCCCCACATAGTGCTGCCCATGCGCAGGTAACAATTGGAAGAAAAAGACCATTGCCGCCACTGGAATTCCAGGCCGGTAATTTTTGCCGGCCACAAACCGATATTATCACCATCTGCAAGCAGGGGTTTGGCCAATGCTTCTGTAATGTGGCTTGCAGCCAGCGTGCTGTTTTTGTCGTACATGGTTACCGCAATGTACAGGCGCAGACTGTTTGCAAATTTTGTCCACATGGCGATATCGTTCTGCAGCAATGTTTCATAACTGCCCACCGAGTACTGGGATGCATCTTGTTTCAGGTTATCGACCGCCCATTTCAGGTCGGTTAGTATAGCCGTATAGATATCTGATTGTTTATCGTAAGCAGCTTTATAAGAGCTGGCGCCGTTCAATGGCGCATAGCCTGCTTTGGAATAGGGCATATCACCAAAAAAATTGGTGGTCTTGAAAGTCTTGTATGCCATAATGGTTTTAAGCATGGCATACAGGTTGTTCATGCTGGCAGGATTGGTTGCTGTTGTAATACGGTTTTCCAGCAAACGATAATCAGCCATAGTGGTATAGTAATTAGACCATAATCCATCCTTGGCATTGTCGTATGGATAAGCACCGGAAGTTACAATGGCCTGCTGGGTAATGGGGTAAATCCAGGAATTGTACACTGATTGTTCACCGCCTGTTTCAGGCAGTGAGCTGATGATCATGTTGAACACTTCGGGTGTAGTAGCGGTAGTGGCATCCTTAGGCGGTGTATTGATACTTTCAAAATCTTTTTTACAGGAAGCAAGCAATAACACCGCAAACAGCAATGCTTCTATCCGGCATATGATTGGTTTCATACAATACTTTGTTTAAATGTTACAGTTTAACTTTCACAGAAAAGCCATAATCACGGGTACCGGGAAATTCAGACCATTGTGTACCCTGACCATTACCTATGCCATTGATGGCTTCGGGGTTCAGGTGATCGGGTAAGGTGGTAAAGAAATAAAACAGGTTGCGGCCAATAAGCGAAATATCAAGGCCCTGCAGCACTTTAGTGCGTTTAATCCATTTATCCGGTAAGCTGTAAGTAAGGGTAAGCTCACGCAATTTGGCCCATGAGTTCGTGAATATGGCGTTGCTCCTGGGCATTTTAACATTCGACCAAGCTTCATACTGGCCTGCATATTTCCACAGGTAATGTACTACATCGGTATTCTGTTTGCCATCTGCAAAAACACCATCGAGTATAACGCCATGATTAGCCGTGCTGCCATCGGGATAGGTATAAGGCAACCCTCCGCCATTTCTTTCTTTGAGGGTTTCAGGTGCAATGCCTTCGCCCATTGCAGCGGAATAGTCTGCAGAATAAATCTGTCCGCCAATTTTAAAATCAGTGAGAAAATAGAGACTGAAATTTTTATAATGGAAATTATTGGCCAGGCCGCCGGTTAGTTTAGGTGTTGCATTGCCTATCGGCACAGGATCAGTAGTGGTTACATATTGTGTACCCACCACTTTTGAAGGGTCTGATTTGTCAAACACTTGTTGTACTACCTTTTTACCATTCAGGTAAGTATAATCGTATCCGTAAATGGTACCATAGTTCTGTCCTGCTTTTACATACATCTGTACACCATTAGTACCCCATAAATCCTGTAACGGGTATTTGTCAATTCCATCGGCCAGGGCTACCACTTTATTTTGATTATGTGCCCCATTCAGTGTCAGGTTCCAGGAAAAATTATGGGATTGTACCGGTGTTGCGCGTATAATGAATTCAATGCCCTTATTGGCCAGCTCGCCTGTATTGAATGTTACGGCGCCTGCGCCGGAAGACAATGCCAGATTGCCTTTCAATATCTGGCTGGTAGCTTTTGTTTGATAATAAGTAAACTCTACATTCAGCCTGTTCTTCAGAAAGCCGGCTTCAATACCCAGTTCATAGGAGTTGTTCCGTTGTGGTACAAGGAAGCCTGCAGGTGGCAGGTTTGTCTGGTATCCCCGTATAGGCTGCCCGCCGAAAGAAGAAGGCGCAGTGCCGTTGATATAATTGCTGATAACAGAAGAACTGTAGGTATAGGTAGACAAATAAGGCGATGTACCATTGGCGCTCTGCGCAGCGGAAACCTTTAGTTTTCCATAATTGAGCCAGCTCAGGCTTTGTAAACTTTTAATGGCTTCAGTGAACACAAAGCTCAGGCTGGCAGAGGGAAAGAAATAAGAAGAAGTTTTTACCGGCAGTGTAGATGACCAGTCGTTTCGCCCGGTAAGCTGTAAAAATAAATAGTTGTTGTAAGAGATATCCAAAATACCAAACAATGAATTCAGGTTATAATTGTTCCACACTTCTGTAGGTGGTGTTATACCTGTAGCAGTGGTATTTGCCAGGTAATATTTGAATGGCACAGACCATGGATAATTGCTGCTATTGCCATAAGTAGCACCCGGTTCACCACTATTCCAGGCTGCATTATCGTACATTCTGCTTTTCAGTGTGCTGGTGCCGGCCATCAGGCTGCCGCTGAATTTTGAACCGAAGAGATTGTCTTTATGCAGCGTTGTAAACAGTTCCAGGTTAACATCCTGGTTCTTGATATACTCATAGCCGTACTGCCCTTCCACCCCTGCAGCATCTATAGGCGAGTACCTGCTTTCAACACTGGTATTGGCATAACTGATGGAAGAACGTCCGGTGATATTCAGCCAGGGCGCAATATCTGCAGACAGCTTTACAGAGCCAAGCAACTGGTTACGGGTAAGCCGCTGGTTCTGCTCAAACAGATGCCAGAATAAGTTCTGGTTATAATTGTTCTGGTAAGGGTAAAAACCGAAAGCTGATGTACCAATAAAATCCCGCTTACTGCCATCGGGATTTTTATAGGTATCAAATTCAATTGGCTTATACTCCCGCGACATGGAATAGATCATAAAATTCGACCAGCCGTTGTCGCCGGCAATATCCGGTACATTCAGGCGGTTATAGTTGGTATAATTGGTGGTAACCTCTGCCTTCAGCCTGGAAGAAACATTCAGGTTGGAGCCAAAGCTCAGGTTGTTTTGATTGTAATTACTGTTCTTAATAATGGCTGTATTATCCTGCCGGGTATATCCCACACGGTAAGTACCGAAATCGCCGCCACCGCTGAATGAAACATTGTGCGTGGTGGTGTTGCCTGTTCTGAAATAGACTTTCCGGTTACCGGGTTGCGGATCCCATTTCCGTTTTACACCATCCCACCAGATGATCTCTGTTCCATCCAGCTTATGCCCCCATGATGCAGCAGGGCCATACCAGCTGAACACATCCCAGGTGGAATAACCACCGGGTATGGGGCCGGCAGACTGGTATTTATCTCCGGCAGGGGTTCCATCCCAGGGAAAATTGCCGGGGAAACGCAGGTCACCGCCGGCAGTTTGCGGAAATGCCGGTACTGCCGACCACATTGCATTGGCGCCGCCGTAGCCATATTCATCCTGTAGATCCTGGTAACGGTATGGATGGGTGAATAGCGTGGACATATTGTAGTCAAGCCCCAGGCCAGGCCTTTTGGTGCCTTTTTTTGTTGTGATCAAAATCACCCCGTTAGATCCGCGGGCACCATACAATGCAGCAGCATTGGCCCCTTTAAGCACGGTTACATCCTGCACCTCATCACTGTTGATAAAATTGAGGAAAGAGCCCCAGTCTTTGGGAGATACAAGGTCAGTGGCACCTGTAGTGGTATTGAAAGAAGAGGCCTGCCCGCCAACAGGATCATTCTGTACCTGTATTCCGTCAATGACGATCAATGGCTGGTTACTTCCCAGTATGCTGTTGTTGCCGCGTATCACAATTCTTTGCGAGTTGCCTTGTACACCATTGGATGCAGAGATATTCAAACCGGCCGACTTACCCATTAAACCAGAAGCCAGGTCGGGTGTTGCAGCGCGGGTAATATCTGCCCCTGCTACTTTCTGTGCAGAATAACCGATCGATTTGGCTTCGCGTTTAATACCCAGCGCCGTTACCATCACATCATTTAGCCCTCCGGTAGCAGCCTGCAAAGCAATGTTCATTCCAAGGGCAGCAGGTTGCTCCACATTAGCATAACCTACATAAGAAAATACCAGTACTGCACCTGCAGGAATATTTTTTAATACAAACTGTCCGTTTTCATCAGTCATCACGGCTTGCTTTCCCTTTTTAACAGTAACTGAAACAGCGGGAAGGGGTCTTCCGGATTCGTCTTTCACAACACCGTTAATGGTTTGCACAGACTGTGCCCCCGCATGGCCCAGGCCGGCAAGCAACGCCAGCCAGAGCAATAAATACGGAAATAGTTTTTTTCGCATAACAATTGCAGTTTATAGTTCTAGAATGAATAAATACAATAGTTGCCATGCTCTCAGCAAAGGAGGTTCAGTTTACTGCATACCCATCCATGTGCTGTTTGCAAAAGCATACAGCCCAGTTCCGGTTATATTACCGTAATGAATTTGTATCGCAGCGATGCGGCAGGGGATTATTCAGGCATAAAGGTCTTCTTCACAGGTCACGCAGCGGTGATGTGTTATAGGTTATTGCCTGCGGCCGTTATGGCGCAGCACAGTATGTTATACGATAAATGGGAACGAAGGCAGTGTCTCTCGCAGCTGGTTTTATTTTCTTCGATCCCTTATGCCAGGGTACTCGTTTTGGTTATTCAGTTAGTTCATGGGTTTAATTACCAGGATCAGTATAATCACGTTCTTCCACCTCTGCAAAAATGCTTTTACTGAGCGCCACATGCAGAAAATTCTCCATCACCAGGGCGGCAGCGCCGATGATCTCCGCTTCTGCACCGATAGTTGATATTTCAACTTTTGTATTGTCTGACAGCCGGGGAATACAATGTTCATTCAATGCCTGCTGTACAGGCGCTCTCCATATTTTACCTGCAGAAGCACCGCGGCCGCTGAGTATAACCACCGAAGGGTTCAGCAAATGAATTAAAATAGCCACACCACGTCCAATGTGATAACCTATTTCAGACAGCAGTTCAACAGCAAACTTATCACCATTGAGTGCTGCATGGATAATGGCATAATAGGCCTGCTCTGCATTGCCCAGTGATTTGCCTTCCAGCATCGAGCGCCGGCCCGATTGCAAACCGGCAACAGCTTTCTCCACGATCACCAGTAAAGAGGCCTCTGTTTCCAAACAGCCGCTTTTTCCGCAGCTGCAGAGTTTATTGTTGTTGAATAAAGGGATATGGCTGAATTCGCCCGCAAACCCGTTTTCCCCGCTGAAAGGCTCGCCTTTCAGTATCATACCCAGTCCCACGCCCCAACCCATATTGATCACCATGGCATTTTGCTGGTTATGCGCTGCACCAAACTTTAATTCGGCCAGTGCAATGATGCTGGAATCGTTACCGATGAAAACAGGCAAATCGGTTTCGCGCGAGATAAAGTCAACAATATTCTCATTCGTGGTTTTAAAAAATGTATAGTTAACACCTTTTCCAACATCGATAAAGCCGGGCATACCAATGCCGATACCTGCAATTTTTGTTTTATTGATACCCGACTGGTGGATCACCTGCTCGATCTTTTCTTTCAGCAAAGACAATGCATCCGGGTTATCCTGCAGGGGAAGGTCGAATTTTTCCACATCGCCTACATATTTTTTCGCCATATCCATAATGGCAATCCTGGTATACAACTGGTCAACCGCTACCGCGGCGATATACATCAGGTCGGGCTTCAGTGAATACGTGGCAGGCCGCCGTCCGCCGGTAGAATCAGCAAACCCATTATCCTGCACATATCCTTCCTCTTTCAGCTCATTCAGCTTCTTGTTAACGAAAGGGAGGCTTTTTTGCATCTTCTCACTCAGCTCGGTACAGGATAATCTTTCCGAAAAAAAGAGATGTCTTATAATTTGGCTCTTATAAGAAACTGCTTTCATCTTCTTTTTTGTTTTTGGCTGTTGTTAAATTATTTAGAAAAACTAATAAACTTTATAATCGATTTACAAAGTAGCGAACATTAATGGAATTTTAAGCCCCGCTTATCACAGTTTTCAGGTTTCTTCCGCCAATTTTCAGTTGGATATTTTACCCTGCTATGAAATCATCGCTTGTTTTTCCTCTGCCCTTATTGCCGGCGGCTGGCTGGTGGCGCGATCTGTTCTCCCGGTGCAGTAATTTCACTGGTCTAAATTTTTATTCTATGAAAAAGATCTGGCTGGCAATAGCATTAGGCACTGTTACAACAGGATTTTCCCAAACCAATACAACACCTGTTCAACTGGTGAACCCACAGGCAGTGGCAGCACCCAAAGGCTATTCACAGGCCGCGGTGGTTGACCTGGGCAATTGCAACATGATACTGCTGTCGGGCCAGGTGCCGCTTGACAGCCAGGGCAATCTTACAGGCAAAGGAGATAGGGAAAAGCAAACGGTGCAGGTGTTCAAAAATATCAGGGGCATTGTTGAAGAATTGGGTGGTAATATGCATCATGTAATAAAGATCAAAGCCCGGGACCTGTTCGTAGACGCAAAACACCCGCCAGCCAGTACATTGGTCCAGGTGAACAAGCTGTTCAGGGATGATGTACTGGTTGAGGTAGAAGCCACTGCTATTATTCCCCAATAACCGGTAGTGATTTATTAAGCTCAAACTGAAATTATATATGTGTATTACCCGCACCTTATTCCCTTAATAAAACATCCGCCTATGCAACACGCCTTATTCAATGCTATTAAAGTATTCCGCAAATGGGCTGCGCCATTGTATCCCAATGAGGCGGAAGCGGAACGCGGCTGGAACTGGGAAGCCGGTTATACCGAATGGCCGCAGCTCTGGCAGCTATACGACGATTTTCTGCAAACCCATCAACCGGAAACATGGTCGCCAACCGTGATAGACCAGCTGTTGTATATTATTGCAAGAGACAATGACAGTGGAAGCCTGGCACGCAGTACGGCCCGTTACCCGCGCGCGCTGATACAGCTTGCCGCAGAAGCCGTTAAACAACACCGCCCCGATGCAGGCTGGCAGCTGGCTGTTCATTTACCGGAACTGGAAGACAAACAAACAGCAGAAGCATTGCTGGAAATGTTTATGCAGCAGGAAGATGAATATATGCGCCGCAGGGCACTGCTTTCGCTTGCGCGGATAGGGTCAGATAAAACAATTGTGTATTGTAAAATCGCCTGGGATCATCCATCAGGTGAAATGCTGGAATACCACAGGATGACGGTGCTGCAGGCCTTGCACCAGCTGCACTCGCCCCTGCTGCCGCATTACCTGAGCCTGGCCAAACAGGATACCAGCGAATACCTGCGGCAATTTGCACAGCGCATCGAGCAGCAGCTGCAGAATCCCGGTCATAAGTAAGCAGGCCAATTCATTCACTACGGGCTTTGTGATAACCGGCCGACCATTCAATTGCCTGCTGCACAAGTTTACGGTAGTTGGGATTGCGGTATGCCTCAGGCCCATGACCCAGCTGGATATACACCACCTCTGAACGGCCATAATGATTCAGCCATGCAACATAACGCATACTTTTGGGATGTGTGGTGCTTAGCAACGGATGCACTGAAGGCAGTATCTCACAACCGCCATATACTTCATCCCATATCTCAAAATCATCAATGCCTTTTGTAACAGGATGTTTTTTGTCTTCCACTTTAACAGGCACTAGCACATCGTGCTGGTAAGTGGCATTCAGCGTGTCTCCGTTCACCACAACAGGATCGGTATGGTATTTTCCGCCGATCATTGTTATGAACCCGGGCCAGTGCTGGTACGAAACCAGTGAGTGATGAAGGAAGACCATCGCCTTACCCCTGTTCAGCAGCCGGGTGTACGCCTCTTGCTGCGTTGCTGTAATAGAATCGTACAGATCGTAAAAAACAAGTACATCATACCGGTCAACTGCAGGAGAAGCGATCAGTTCATTTCCCCTGGGTTGTACCAGGGTATCGTACCGGATATTGCGGAAGGAATTGAATACCTGGTAAAATGAATCACGCTGAAAGCCATGACCACCGGTAATGATGAGTATTTTCAGCGGCCGTTCTTTGAACGGTGCTGCATGGCTGTAGTATGCAATCAACAAGGGCAGCAGAACGGCAGCAAAACGAAGCATCGTATTTTTCATCTTTATCATTTTTATCTGCAGCAGGCATCTCCTTTTTCGGGACCTCAGCTGCAGTTTTGTTTACTATAGGTTTGTGCAGGCCATAGATACAGCCCGGCGGCCAGCAGGCAGATCGCCTCTTTTAAAAATAGTTGTATATGCCGGAAGGATACTACGCTGGATTGGCCTTTTATTCAAGACAGTTTACCAGGCATCCTGCAGGTTCGCCTCTTTACCGGGAAACCAGCAGCAGAGCCGTTACCGAGGCTATTTGGGAATACCAGCAAAGATCACTATCTTTGCGGCAGAGATATATTAATACTTAATATAAAGAAGTTCCGAAAGGACAAGGAAAAGGAAATTTCTAAAGTTGCGAATCCCATCTGAAAAGATGGGATTTTTTTCTTGCTCCTATTCCAGTTGTATGTCTCTTTGTTTATTTTACCGGGCATTCTGAGAAAACAGTATGGCTTTATACCAGGACAGCATTCATTAAGAAAACAACCAATTATGCCTGAACAACGCAGCAATACCATCACCCTTCGCTTTCTTGCCCAACCCGGCGATGTTAATTTTGGCGGCAAAGTACATGGCGGCGCCGTAATGAAATGGATAGACCAGGCCGGTTATGTTTGTGCTGCCAACTGGAGCGGCCAGTATTGTGTTACTGTTTATGTGGGTGGTATCCGCTTTTTTAAACCTGTTGCTATTGGTGATATAGTAGAAGTCACCGCTACGATCATTTACACAGGCAATAGCAGCATGCATGTAGCCATTAATGTGTTTGCCGGTAATCCCAGGCTGAATGACCAGGTGAAAACCACGCATTGTATTATGGTGTTTGCAGCAGTGAATGATCTTGGCAAAACAGTGGCGGTACCCAAATGGACACCGCAAACCCCGGAAGAATTATCACTCGAAGAATATGCCAAAAGGCTGATGAACCTGCGCAAGAACATCGAGGATGAGATGAAGCCTTACCTGTAACCCCGCCTCCTGCCCCTATCTTGTTTTGATGCTGTGTTTTGCAGTTGCATACTGCGAAAGGGCTGTTGCATGCCATAGCTGTACAGCGTTTGCAGCGACTTGCATTTTTTAAGCTCCATACACCGATCTTCCGCAAATCTTTATTGTTATTCTTCCTATATTTAAGCTACCACGATTTCTAACTGCTAATATTGGTTAAGATGAAAGTAATTCAGTTCAGTGTACCAATAGATAAACAAAGCTCTGTGGTAGTCAGTGAAGATATCTTACCCTATTTCTACAACTACATGCACCGGCATAGCGAATTGCAGATCACATTAATATTGAAAGGGAAAGGTAAACTGATTGCCGGCAACTATACCCAGCCTTTTAAACCAGGCGATGTTTATATACTGGGACCGAACCAGCCACATATTTTCAAATCAGACAAACAGTATTTTGCTTCACCGAGGCCAGGTAATGTGCATGCTATTCATATCTTCTTCGACTACCAGCGCTTTCTTAAAAATTTTATGGATCTACCGGAGCTGGAACCTGTTAACCGGTTATTTAATGAGGCACTGCCCGGACTGCAGGTACCGCATACGTATACAACCAAAGTGGCATTGGATATCAAAGCCATTAACCAGTCGCATGATTTTAACCGGCTGATCAAGCTGATTACACTGCTGCAATACCTGGCCACAGAAGTGAAGGGATGGAAATCATTGTCTACCGGCTTCAACAACGAGCCGGTGCCTGGTATGGAAGGCTTCCGCATGAATGATATTTTTGAATACACACTGAAACATTACGACGAAAATATCTCCTTGAAAAAAATTGCATCACTGGTGCATATTACACCACATGCTTTTTGCAAGTATTTCAAAAAGCACACGCGAAAAACCTTTGTGTCTTTCCTGCATGAAATACGCATCAATGAAGCCTGTAAAAAAATGCTCAACAACGACTTTGACAATATTGCCTCTATCGCTTATGCAACGGGCTTTAACAGTGCTATTAATTTTAACCGGGTGTTTAAAAAAATGACAGGCATGTCGCCGAGTGATTATATCCGGTTGTATAAATATGGTTCTTCCGGTGAAAACAAAGAAAATCCTGTTGAATATGCCTGAACCAGAAAGCCGGACATGATGCCCGGCTTTCTGGTTTACTGGTTAAAAAATTTTCCTGTTGTTCACAGGTCATCGGCGAAATGCCATTGTGTAGCAAAATCGGGTGATAATTTCTGCCCGGTAACAATGGCCCTGAACATTTCAATGGGGATGGCATTTTCTTTCAGGAAAGCATCATGAAACTGTTTATCGGTCATCTTCTTACTATCTACCAGTTCATGGTGAAGTGCCCGCAGTTGCAGGCCACCCATCATATAGGCCACCTGGTACAAAGGACCATAGTTACCTGCAAAAGAGCGGCGCACTTCCGATGTGGCACTGAAGCGTTCATGCCCTACCCGCTCCACGAGAAAATCGATACATTGCTGCGGTGTCCATTTGCCGAGATGATAATTCAGTGAAAAAATGATCCTGGCGCAGCGATGCATCCGCCAGAACAGCGCGCCAACTTTTTCTTCGGGTGTGGCGTGAAAGTTTTTATTCCATAGCAGCATCTCCCAGTATAGCGCCCAGCCTTCTACGGAAAACGGTGTTCTGAATATACCGCGGTACGATTTGTACCTGCGGTTCATAAAGCCCTGCAGGTTATGGCCGGGGATCAGCTCATGAAACACTGTGGCATGGGAAAAGCCATAGTTGTTGCTGCGCAAACTCATCTGCTTGGTTTCTTCATCCATTTCATCTGTAGGATAGGCAATAAGTATTGATTCGCCACCCAGGAAAAAAGGCGCGAATTTCTGTTGCTCTACCGTCAGCATCGACATACGCCAGGTTTCCTTGGCCAGCGGCGGAACAGTTACCAGGTCATGGCTTTCTACAAAACGGATGGCGTCTTCTGCCAGCTGGTTGATCATCTCCGGCTGGTGGCCGGGCTCCACATGATGCTGTTTCACTTTTTCCAATGCTTTCTTCCAGTCATCACCAAAGCCCATTGCATTGGAAGCCTTGCGCATTTCAGCATCGCACCAGGCAAATTCTTTATTGGCTATTTCCACCAGTTGCTCAGCACTGTAGGGTATCATTTCAAATTTCAGTGCATCCCTGAGTGCCTCACTGCCAATAGGGTGCCCGGAGATACCGCTGCCATCATCTTTATTGCTTCTGGCTGCACGCAATTTTATTTGTTTGGCATAATTACCCAGCAGAGAATCCACTTCGGTGTAGGGTTGCTTCACCCACCAGGTGAACATGGGGTCGTAACCATTGTAAAAAGTCCAGGTTTGCTGCAGGCCCTTTTTCAGTTCATCCAGTATATCGGTGAGCTTTTCTGTTTGCTCTGCATCCAGTGAATTGTTTTTTTCCATGGCTGCCAGCATTGCGCGGATAGATCTTTTAACCGAAACCAGTGTATCGGCTGTTACGGCACCATCAAGGTGTGCACCCCGCCGCCTGCTTATTTGCAGGTTACGGATGCTTTGTGCAAAGGGAATATACTGCTGCAGCTGCCCATACAGTTTACGGCTTTGCTCCAGGTCGCGCTGTGCCTGTTCTATATTGCGTTTCAGCAAAATATAATCCACCTGGTCAGTGACCGGCAGCGCTTCAAAACGAATGCTTTTTAACTGTGCCAGCACATCACTGTTGTAGCGGCTGATGCGATCGTAATATTCGGGGCTGTCCCTGAAAATATATACCCGGTCAAGATTATCCCTGTCTGCAACATACTGTGTAACCAGTTGCTGTATCCGGTTTTCACCGGGGTCTTCATAGCGGGCTATTCCTGCAAAAGGCAGGCCTGCCAGTAACAGGCCGCAGGCAACAGACAGCATATATCGTTTCTTCATTGGTATCAATTATAATTGAAAAATAGTGCATCCTTATTTTATATCCCAGAAAACCCTGTCCAGCAGGTCTGCTCTCTTGGGGGTGTTCGGGTTGTTGTTCACCTCCGATAAAGCGTAAGGCAGTATTCTGGGTATTTCATTATAAATAGCAGTGGGCTTGGTTAACGACTGGATGGCCGGGAAGCCTGTTCTGCGCCAGTCTGACCAGGGCTCCATCACCACTCCGAAATTAGCAATATACTTTTCATTGATGATCTGTTCCAGTTTCTGTTGTGTGTTACCGCTGAGTGTTCCATTGGCTGCAAGATAAGTGGCGATATCATTGGCGGTTACACTTGCATCCTGCATGGAGGCGCGTATCCCTTCCCTGAAAAAAGTTTGCGGGTCGCCGGGTGCACCCAGTGTAAGTGCGGCTTCCGCGCGAATGAAATTGTATTCTGCATAGGTAAGCAGCCTGGCAGGTGCATTGCCGCCATAAGTGATGGCACCATCGTTCAAACTGCCGTCGGCATTTACTTTTGAGGCATCCACATTGGAGGCAGTTCCTTTAAGGTATACATGCAGCCTGGAATAAGCAGCAGAAGCCACACCGTCTAAAATGCTGGCGCCTTTGTAAGTAGCGGGATTGGAATAATAAGGGAAAGGCACAAAATAAAATGCGCGGCGTGGATCAGCTTTGGCATTCATCCGGTCCACTATATTCCGGTTGGGGAAAAACTGGTTTTTAAACTGTCCGCCTTCAATACTTGCAGTAGGTATCTGCTGCTGGGCGGTGGTATTGAACATCATCTGGAAATTGTCGCCCACAGAAGTCATGAATGCAGCACCGCTATTGACCAATGCGGTGATTTGCTGCCCGGCAAAGCCGGGGTCTTTTTTACTGTAGTGCAGAAAAATACGCAGCTTGAGCGTGTTGGCAAACTGCAGCCATTGCTTTTGTGCGGCAGTCCAACTGGTATTAGGATACAGGGTAGTGCCGGTAGTAGGGTCCTGTGCAGAGCTGGTGGCGCTGATATCTTTGATGCCATCATCGATCAGCGTGATCAGCTGTTTATAGATCGTTTCATCATTGTCATATTTGGGATACAATACCGCGTTGAATTTAACAGCTTCAGAAAAAGGAATATCGCCCCATGCATCTACCGATACCTGGTAGGTATAGGCTTTAAGCAGTTTGCCCACGCCTGCATAATGCGGGCTGTTCTCCTGTGTTGCCTGGTTGATCATCAGCTCCACATCGCTGAGTATAGTGGCAAAAATGGCGTTCCACTGGTTGTTGTCGTCTGACCCGTTGATATTGTACCGCTCATATTCCTTGAATGTATTACCGGCTGAAACAGGCCCCTGTGCGCTGAACTGTTGCATGATGAGCCCGCTGTAGCGGAACAGGTCACTGGCGCCCACATAGCCGATATTCACGGTAACGGAAGGCAACAACTGTGCCGTTGGCGCTTTGTCAATATTATTGGGATCGTTATTGATATCGTAATACTTTGTACAGGATAAAAAAGAAGCCTGTGCAAAAAGCAGAACGGTTAAACAGTATTTATGCAGTTTCATAATAAATTGATTGAAGTGATAAGCAGAATAAAAAAACTCAGAAAATAATACGCACACTGCCGCCTATGGTGCGCGCTACCGGCTGAATACCGAACTCCAGCCCTGTGGCATTGCTTACACCCAGCAGGTTTTGTTCAGGATCTAGATCGGGATAATGCGGTGCATAGGTAAGCAGGTTTCTACCGAACACGGCTACCTGCACAGCGCTGATAAATTTGGTTCTGGCCAGTAATGATGCAGGCAGTGTATAACTCAGGTTCACTTCACGCAGCTTGATATAGGAGGCATCAAGCACATAGCCTTCCCATGCCACATATTTACCTTTTGTACTGAAATAATCCTGCGCTGTTACATTAATATTATTGGGTTGCCCGTTCTCGAGCACACCATCAAAGTGAAAGGGTTTATTGGGTGTACCATCGCTGTTGAACCGCGGATATTTTGCTGTTTCTGCAGAAACACCATTGATGCGCAGATCGCCAATGGTACGGGAAAGGATACTACCTTTGTAACGCCCGTCTACCTGGATAGACAGGCTGAAACCTTTATAGGTAAAGCTGTTGGTAAGCCCCATGCTGAACCTGGGATTGGGATTACCGATATTTTTTACACCATTGTCTACAATGGGCAGCCCATCTGTGCCGATGATCATTTGCCCATTGCTGTTGCGTTTATAGGCGGTGGAATAAATCTGCCCGTATTCTTCTCCCGGTATCAGTTCAATATCAGGTGAAGTAAAACCGCCAATGCTGATGGAATTAACACCAGGCGCCAGCTCTTTCACCGTAGAGCGGAAAGAAGTGAAATTCAATGAGGCATCCCAACGGAAATTGGTTGATTTTATCGGCGTACCGCTTACCATCAGCTCAATGCCTTTTGTAGAAAGCCTGCCTGCATTCATGGTAACAGAAGTAAATCCTGATGAGCCCGGAACCGGTACATTGAAGATAAGGTGACGGGTATCTCTTTTATACACCGATGCATCAATAAACAAGCGGTTATTGAAAAACCCAAATTCGCCACCCAGCTCTATTTCACGGGTGAACTCTGGTGTGATATTGGCATTACCCGCACTGTTGCTGTAGGTATAACCCGCCAGACCGTTGAAAGGAAAACTGATACCAGTTGAGCCAAAGCCATCACCGGCACTGGCTTTTACATAATAGGTCTTGGTTGAATACACTGTTGCGCCCTTGCCTACTTCCCCTATATTGGCCCGTATTTTAGCCGAGCTCAGCACTTTCCCTTTCAAAGCAGGGAAAGCCTGCGTTGGTACAAAGCTCACCGCCACGGCAGGATAAAAAATAGACCTGTTGGACTGGGTGAGCGTGGAAGAGAAATCGTTCCTGGCTTTCAGGTTAACAGTAAGGTAGTTGTTATAGTCCAGTGCCACATCACCAAAAAAGCCGGTGGTGCGCAGCCGTGTATAACTATCGGCGGTATTGTAGTTTACAAAATTTTTCAGGTTGCTGAAACCCGGCACCACTATTTCGAGGCCGGTTGCACTGAGTGAACGTGCATAGTTGACAATGATCTCATTACCTACTGTAGCTGTCAGGTTAAAGTGTTCACCTAATTTACGGTCGCCGCTTACGGTGAAATAGCTGTTGATATTGCGTACCAGGTTCTGCCGGTCGATCAGGCCGCCTTTACCGGCAGAAGAAGTATTGCCGTTACCACGGATGCCTTTATCGTCGAAGCCCTGGTTATTATCAGAGTAAACATCTGCACCTACTTTTAAATCGGCATGCAGCCAGGGTGTAAAATCGTAGGTCAGGTTCATGTTGCCGAATATCCTGTTCACTTCCTGGTGGTATTTTACATGTGCGATGGCCCAGTAAGGCTGGTCTTCCGCAGCAAACCAAAGCTGGTTGCCATAAGCATCTTCATAAGGCAATCCACTCAGGTTATAGCTGCGGGGCGTATAAATGCCGCGCCATAATGGATTAGAGCCCTGGTTACCGGCCTGTGTTCTGTCAGAAATATTGCTGGTATAATTAAGAAAAGCACCTACTCTTAATTTAGGATTAACCACTGCATTTAGATTTACACTGAAATTATTTTTGTTGAGCTTGTTACCGGGCACTAACGCACTTTCTGATCCATTGCCATAAGCCAGGCGATAACTGAATTTATCGCTCGCGCCGGTAAAGCTGATATCGTTCTGGTTGGTGATGCTATGCTGCAGGATGTCGTGTACATTGTTGGGATAAGCGCGCAGCGTATCCTGCTTGCCAAACCAGTTGGTCACTGTTTGTCCGTTTATCTGCGGTCCCCACGATCCGGAAACATTGTTCTTGTATATACCCCTATCACCTTGTGCATATTCATTCTGAAATTTGGGAAACCGGTTGATAGCCCCCACACCTATATTAGAGCTGAGCGCCAGGCGGCTGCCGGTTCCTTTTTTACCTTTTTTGGTGGTGATCAAAATGGCACCGGATGCAGCCCTTGAACCATACAACACAGTAGCGGCGGCACCTTTTAATATACTCATACTTTCTACATCTTCGGGATTGATATCTGCGGTTCTGTTGGTATTGCTTACACCGGTATTTACACTATTGCCACCACCTGAATTATCAATAGGCACACCATCCACCACGATCAAAGGTTGGTTGCTTTGGGTAAAAGTGGTAAAGCCACGGATAATAATATTGGAGCTTGAAAAGCCACCGCCTGTACCGGACACCTGCACACCTGCCACTTTACCGGCCAGCGCATTGGTTAAATCAGATACAGGGGCACGGCGTATTTCATCAGCTTTCACAGAGCTTACACCATAGCCCAGTGTTTTTTTATCGCGTTTGATACCAAAAGAAGTTACCACAATAGAATCGAGCTGCCTGGTAGATGGTTCAAGCAGCACCTGGTAATGAAGCTCGTCGGTTACAACGATTGTTTTGGTAGCATAACTCACCAGGGAAATAACCAGTGTAGCGCCTTTGGTTGCTTTTAGTTTGAACCGGCCTTCTGCATCGGTTTGTGTTGCATCGGGAGCACCGTTCACTTTAACTGTTGCGCCGGCCAGTGGCGTATTGTCTTCCCGGGATAGAACTGTTCCTGAAATGGTGGTCTGCTGGGCATTCACCCATTGAAATAAAAGGCATAGGAATGCCGTTAAACAAAAGGTTATACTTCTCATAAGCGGGGTTTTTTAGCAGTTTTTAAGTGTATTCATAAATATAAACCACCAGATTGCTATGCGCTTCCCCGTATACCGCGATGGTCAATTTTGTTTAAAAAAAGGACAATATTTGCATACTGCCGACTGGTTCTCTCGCAGAATGCGCTGAAAACGCAGATGAGAAATACCTATGAGCTATTAGCTATGAGCTGTTAGCTACAAGGACAGGACAAAGACTGCAGACTGTTGCCCCAGGCTGTTACATTCAAACATTTCCGTATTTTCATTTAATGGAACAGCAGCAACAAATAGAGGCGCTGGAAAAAAAACTGCAATTGCTGTCGCAGCAGATCACTGTTCTCAGGCAAGAGTTGAAACAACTGAAGCAGCAGCAAAACCTGCCTGTAAATACCACTATTCCAACGGCTGATACTGCCAAACCGCCGGTAGCATCAGACAGTTCAAAGCTGGAAAATTTCATTGGGTTAAAATTTATTCATCTCGCGGGCATTATTGTGTTGGTAACGGGTTTATCCATCGGTGTTAAATATGCTATTGACCAGAACCTGGTTTCACCGCTGGCGCGGATTATACTGGCCTATTTAGCCGGTATTATTTTGTATGGATTATCTGTGCGGCTGAAAAAGAACTATGCCCTGTTCAGCGCCATTCTTTTCAGCGGTGGTATGGCATCGCTCTATTTCACCACCTATGGCGCCTGTGTGTATTATGACCTGATGCCCGGCTGGCTGGCTTTTGCATTAATGGTGCTGATGACAGTATACACCGCCTTCTCTGCCATCCGGTACAACCGGCAGGAGATTGCAGTGCTGGGTATTGTAGGTGCTTATGGTATTCCCTTTCTGATAAGCAGGAACAATGATGCCATCACGCTGTTCTTTTCTTATATACTGCTTACCAATATCGGTGTAGTGTATTTATCATTCCGCCGTAACTGGAAGATCATGAGCCAGCTGGCAATGATCATTACCTGGCTATTGTTTGTCAGCTGGTGTTTTTTCCGGTACCAAACCAAAGACCAGCTGACAGGCATTTTATTTATGCTGTTATTTTATGTATTATTCCAGCTCAGTGCACTGGCATCGCGTATTAAAAGGCATACCACCATTAGTTTTACAGAACGGGCACAGCTGCTGCTGAACAATACGGCTTTGTATACAGCTGCGCTGTTATTGTTCCAGGGCGATGAGCATCATACGGCGGCTACAACTATTACCGGCATTTTTGCTTTGTTGTTTTTTGCTATGGGCTACCTGTTTTCCGCTATACGGCCGACCGAACCTGCTGCGGCCCGGGCTTTGTTGCTGCAGGCTATTATCACCTCGCTGCTTTTTACTGCATTGCAGTGGAAAGGTTTTTCACTTACGCTTGTCTGGCTGCTGATCACAGCGGTATTGTTTGTATGCGGCATTGCAGGTGGCAAAGCATGGCCCAGGCTAATGGCTGTTGCCCTGTGTTGTATCACACTTGTTAAACTGATATTTTTAGACAGTGAGCGTTTCACCACTTTACAAAAAATCCTGTGCTATATCATTATCGGCACATTGCTGCTGGTGCTGTCGTTCTTTTACCAGAAGTTCAAAACATCGTTGTTCGGGGAGGAGGAGAAAAAGCGGGATTGAAAAAAGTTATTCCATATCTCGAGATATGGAATAACTCATCACTATTATCATCATCAGGCCAGGCCAAACACTTCATGCAGTTCCGGCACTTCTACGTCGGGGAATCCTTTTTTCAGCAGGCGGTTTTGAAAATCCTGTTGCACATCGTATTCACCATGCACAATAAATAATTTCTTTACCTCCTTGGGGTTCTGGCACGACAAGAACTGGCTCAGGTCGTTGTAATCGCCATGAGCGCTCATACTGCGCAGTACACCTACTTCAGCCTGTACTTTATAATGTTCGCCGAATATGCTCACTTCTTTTGCACCATTCATCAGCCTGCCACCAAGCGAAGTGGGTTCGCAATAACCCACGATCAAAATAGTATTGTTGTGGTTATCGATATTGTTCATGATATGATGCTTCACACGTCCCGCATCGGCCATACCGCTTGCAGAGATGATCACACAAGGTTGCTGGTAGCTGTTCAGCTGCTTGCTTTCATCAACAGTTTTAATAAAATGCAGTCCTTCAAAATCAAATGGGTCATCATCTATCTCCAGCAGTTTCTTAATACGGCTGTTGAAATTTTCCGGGTGGTGTTTTACCACATCGGTAGCTTCCCGGCTCAAAGGGCTGTCTACATACACCGGCACCTTTGGCAAACGGTGTTCAAGGCTCAGCTGGTTCAAAAAATAAAGCAGCTCCTGTGTACGGCCCACGCTGAATGCAGGAATGATCAGTTTACCTTTTTTCTGTACACAGGTTTTCTCGATCCATTCCAGCAGCAGGTCGGGTGTATTGAAAACATCTTCATGCAAACTATTGCCGTATGTGCTTTCAATGATAACATAATCTGCCTGGGGAAATACATCGGGTGAGCGGAGAATGATATCGCGGTAACGCCCCACATCACCGCTGAAACTGATCTGCTCGGTTTTGCCATTCTCTGTAACACGAACATGTACAGCTGCGCTGCCAATGATATGCCCGGCATCAGTGTACATTACTTCGAGGCCTTCTTCTATTTTGAACCATTGGCCATAAGCCACCTGTTCCAGCATTGGCAGTACTTTTTTTGCATCCTCTACAGTGTACAAAGGTTCCAGCGGTGGCAGGTTTTGCTTGGCCCTTCTTTTATTGGAGAACTTGATATCATCTTCCTGTATCTCTGCAGAATCGAGCAGCAGGATAGATACCAGGTCTTTTGTAGCAGGTGTACAAAAAATGCGGCCATTGAACCCGTCCTTTACCAGTTTAGGAATAAGGCCGGAGTGGTCGATATGTGCATGAGACAAAAGCAGGTAGCTGACTTCCTTAGGGTTAAAACCAAAAGAGGCATTCAGCATATCTGTGTCCTTTCCCAGTCCCTGGAACATACCACAATCGAACAATAGCTGGGTTCCTTTTGTTAAAGTTAACAGGTGCTTGGAGCCGGTTACCGTGCGCGCTGCACCATGAAAAGCGATCTTCATAATCTTCAGTTGAATTAAGAATAAGCTGTTATACTATTTTTTACTGTTGCTTTGCCTTAAAGCTCCAGGTAAACAGGAATGCTGCGACTATTTCACCCTGTTCATTGGTAGCGACAGACCGACAAGTTACTGTATTTCCCTCACCTGTTTCAATGGCCTTTCTTACAGCCGCTTTTATTTGATCACCATCTTCACAGGTAAACAAGATAGTGCCTGTTGCTTTTTTTAAAAAACTGCCCTCATTCTGCACAATCAGCATGCTCACCGGTGGTTTACTGCGGTACAGCGTACCCATACATATAATACCGGTGCTTACTTCAGCGGCTATAGACAGCATACCAAAATAAACAGAGCGGAAGGGGTTTTTATTAAACCATTGCTGCCTGATACGCACTACAGCCTTTTGTTCACTGAGCGAAATAATACGTATGCCCGCAAAAAAAGCCACCGGCAGCTTGCTTAATAAAAACAGCCTGAACCGTACCGGGTGCAGGATAAATTTCCTGAACTGCTGAAAAGGGGCTGCTGCAGCCATATCAGTGTTTTTTATAATTGGCAGGATCAATGGCAGCGGGCGTCCATCCGTTCAAGAATGCCAGTATTTTTTCTTTATTGTACCCTTTACCTTCTTCAAGGAGAGCAGAGTTCTGCGTATGGATGCGGTTACCCTTTCCATCGAGTATGATAAAAACAGGGAACCCGAATCGCTGCGGAAAACCATACTGTGCAAATACTGCATCGTTGGTATTTTCTTTACTGTAGTTTAAATGGTATACCACATAGCCCGCATGCACAGCCGAATCGAGCTGAGGATCTTCTGTAACCGTTTTATTAAAGCGGAGACACCAGCTGCACCAGTTTCCACCGGCCTGTATCAACACATGTTTTTTCTGCTGCCTGGCCTGCGCTACAGCGCTGGCAATATCTTTTATGGCATTGGCATCAGGGTGATACAACAACTTTGAGGTATCTGCAAAAGCAGCTTTTGCAGTGAAGCTGAATAAAACAGCAATGATCAACAATGTATTCTTCATGCCATTATTTTATTGGTGGCCTCAGCAGCAGTTGTATGGTTGTAATGCCTGAATGATCCCGACGGATGAACCGCAGATCAGGGCTTCTATATAAAGTTCTTCCTAGTGCCTACTCATCAGCCGGCCGCATACCGGTTATTGTTTATCTACTTCTACCACACAGGCCACTGCAGTTTTATCGGCAGCCGTTGTTTTAAAATGAATGGTGCCTTCAGCAGAACTGCTGAACTGGATGCCATTGATCGATTGCCGGCGGATAGCAGACATTACCGCTGCAGGAAAGCCTGATGCTTTGTTGTTGTTGATGGATTCATTCAGCTGGAACACATTCAGCGGCTCTTTGCTTACCACTACAGCCATATAATCTTTATTACCGATACTGTCGGCCATCATACTCATCCCGCGCGGGAAAAGCCTGTACCCCGTGATACCACAGTAAGGGGAGAACTTTGTTTTAGTAGGATCTTCTTTTAACGGGTAAGGAAATAAAACATAACTGC
Organism: uncultured Deminuibacter sp.; assembly: GCA_966424055.1. GTDB lineage: Bacteria > Bacteroidota > Bacteroidia > Chitinophagales > Chitinophagaceae > Deminuibacter. The sequence goes on from CBJLMB010000038.1 coordinate 43,901, forward strand.
TGCCATCTGTTTCCTTGCCGATCACATACACATAGCAGGCTGCGGTATTTTTCACTTCCATTTTAAACTGTGTACCCTTCAGTATGGGGGTATTGGTTTCAAATGTATTGCCCGAACTGAGGCGTAGCGGGATGTATTTACGTGTTTTGGCTTCTACCAGGCCGATAGAGCAGTCAAGATCGCGTTCTGCAGCACTGCCTTTCAATGGCATCGGGTTAAGCCCATAAGCTTCCCTTACAAAACGTTTAAAATCGTTGTACCGTATCCATGCCACACCATTCTGGCCCCATTCTGGTCCCCAGCTGTTCATGATCTGGAAAGCCCCGCCTTCTTTCCTGTCATCATATCCTATTACACACATGGCATGGCCGCCAAAGCCCATTTGTGAATAATCATCCTGGGTGGGATGCCAGACCTCCTGCCCCATCATATCCTGCATAAAACTTCCACCCACCATCATGCCTATTACTACGGGAACATCTTTGGAAAGATGCTCTTTAATTGCATGCAGGTCTAATACATTCAGCCTGTCGCCATCGGTGAGCCGTGTAAAGCCCAGCATTTTGAACTGGGTGGCTTCCTGCTTCAGCTGGCCGGAAGGCTGCCGGCTGCAATCTGTTTCATCATAAGGGAAATCATTGAACGGTACGGCACCCACCTGCGTCATATTTTCCATGGCCCTTACAATATAGCTACCCTGGCAGCCATCGAGCCCTATCTGGTTATATAAAAAAGACGGGCTGAAAGCAGCCTGGTTGGGATTCACTCCTGTAGATACTGATTCAAGAATGGTTCTGGCCCCATAAGCACTGCTCCATGCCACACAACTGCCCTGGTGCCCCTGGTTTTTACGGTCAGGCGCATATTTAAGCAGGGATACCGCTTCTGGCAAATTATTCTTGCCTGGATCAAGGCCTTCGTATACCTGGGCTTTTTCAAATTGCTTTGGATCGAGTACACCACCCAGGCCAAAACTGCCCAGCTGCTGGCTGTTAAAATGACAACCACCTTTAAAATAAAACAGGGCTGCCCCGGCCAGCACTACCAGTAACAGGATCGGCTTACGTATCAGCAAACCCAGTATCAGGGGAATAAACTGGAACAAACCACCACCACCGCCACCAGGGAAACCGCCGCCCCCACCGCTACCACTATCATCATTGGAGTTGTCTGACTGATCATCCGGATCATCGACCATACGTATGGGCATAGCTCAGATTTTGGTACTAAAGTAAACAGATAGGAACGGAAATTCCAAATATCACTTCATCATTTATGCGAACCGCCTTCCCATCTGCCAGGGATACCAACACCTGTTCAGCCAACTGAACAGTGAAGGGAAATACAGGAGTTAACAAATTTTTCCCTTTTAGTTATTAAAGCATTTTATTATTTTGATTTGCCATCAATAAACATCAATATGGAAACACACCAACGGCCTGCCCTACGAACATGCACATGGCTGACTGCTATTTTAATCCTTTTTACCATCAGCTCCTGTAACCGGAAAAAAAAGCTGATGGCTGTAGACCCGGCATTCAGCCGTTATATTAACGCATACAGTTCAGGCGTTATTTCCAAAAAAAGCACGATCCGTATACAACTGGCGGCAGATGCCAATGTAACCCACTCTCTTAATGAAACCATCAAGGAATCTTTATTCAGTTTTTCCCCCGCCGTTGAAGGAAAAGCATACTGGACAGATGCCAGAACAATAGAATTCAAACCCGAAAAAGACCTGAAGCCCGATGAGCTGTACGAGGTGAACTTCCGGCTGGGTAAGGTAATGAATGTGCCCTCCAATTACGGCGATTTCCATTTCAATGTGCAAATCATCAAACCTTCTTTCGAAGTACAGGAAAATGGCCTGCGAGCACAGGACAAACAGGTGATGAACCTGAGTGGCCAGATCGTTACTGCCGATGTGGAAGAATCGGCCAAGGTAGAACAGCTGTTGCAGGCATCGCTTAATGGCAGCAATATGAAAATAACCTGGCAGCACAATGAAAGCAATAAAACACATGGTTTTATCATCAACGGTATTAACCGCGCTGCCAGTGCCGGTGATCTTGTTCTGCAATGGAACGGGGATGCATTGGGCGCTACTGTGAAAGACAAAAAAGAGATCGCCATACCCGCACTCGGCGATTTCAAAGTGCTGGATATACGTGCCATACAGGATGAAGAACAGTATGCGCTGGTGCAGTTCAGCGACCCGCTGACCATCGGGCAAACACTGGACGGGCTTATTGCTATCAGCAACCAGGAACAACTCAGCTATACCATACTTGGCAGCGAGGTAAAAGTATATACATCGGGCAAACTCGATGGAGACTACACCGTAGCAGTACATGAAGGTGTTCAGAACCAGTGGAGCAATAAACTGGGTACCGCATTTTCGGCCAATGTGTTTTTTGAGAACAGGCTGCCCTCTGTAAAAATACAGGGCCGTGGAGAGATACTGCCCAATAGCGGCGGCAGGCTGGTACTGCCTTTTGAAGCGACCAACCTGAAAGCAGTAGATGTGTCTATCATCAAGATATACGAGAACAATGTGGCCGTATTTCTGCAAACCAACAAACTCGATGGCGACCAGGAGCTGCGCCGTGTTGGTAAACCGCTGGTACAGGCAACCGTTAAACTCGATGATGATAAAACACTGAACCTGCACCGTAAAAACCGTTTCTCGCTGGATATTGATAAATACATCCGCACAGAGCCAGGCGCCATTTACCGCGTATTCATCGGTTTCAAACCAGAATACTCCCTCTATACCTGCCAGGAAAAAGTAAAAGACAAAAATGATGAAACAGGCGAAGATGATTATTATGAAGGCAATAGTGAGATGGACGAGGATGATGCTTTCTGGAGAAGGTACGATTCGTACTATCCTTACGGTTATAACTGGGAGCAGCGCGATAATCCCTGTTCAAAATCGTATTATAACAAAGAACGTTTTGCCAGCAGGAATATACTGGCAAGCAATATCGGCCTTACCGCCAAACGCAGCAATAACAACAGCTTGTTTGTAGCTGTTAACAACATCCTCAGCACAGCGCCCATGGGCAGTGTTGAGCTGAAAGTACTGGACTACCAGTTGCAGGTGATAGCAACCGCCAGCAGCGACAACGACGGACTGGCCATCATACCGCTGAAACGCAAGCCTTATTTACTCGTTGCTAAAAAAGAAAATGAAAAAGGTTATCTCAAACTGGATGATGGCAGCAGCCTGCCATTAAGCCGTTTTGATGTGGCCGGTGAAGAAGTGAAGAATGGCATTAAAGGATTCATTTTCGGTGAACGCGGCGTATGGCGGCCCGGCGATAGCCTGTTCCTGAGCTGTATTATTGAAGACCGCGATAACCAGCTGCCCAAAGAGCACCCTGTTGAAATGGAACTGGTTTCACCGCGCGGCCAGTTATACAAAAGGCTTATACAGACCAATGCAGCCGATGGTTTCAATGTATTCCGCACGGTTACTGACCCCGATGCGCCCACAGGTAACTGGCTGTGCCGGGTAAAACTGGGGGGCGCCACTTTCGAGAAAAAGCTGAAAATAGAAACCGTAATGCCCAACCGCCTGAAAATAGACCTCAACTTCGGCGGTCTTGAAGCACTGGGTAAAAATGCTACCGTTAATGGAACACTCAGTGCCAAATGGCTGTTCGGCGCTACGGCCAGTAACCTGAAAGGACGGGTAGATGCCCAGCTGTATAAAACCAAAACCAGCTTTCCCAAGTTCAAGGATTATGTTTTCGATAATCCCACCACTTCTTTCAGCACGCAATCCAAAACCATTTTCGATGGGCCGCTTAATGCAGAAGGCAGTGCAACCGTAAGCCCGTCTTTTGAAGTGGGAGAACAGGCCCCGGGCCAGCTGCTGGCCAACCTGATGATCAAAGTGTTTGAGCCGGGTGGCAATTTCAGCATCGATAATTTCTCCATGCCCTTTAACCCCTACAGTTCTTATGCCGGTATCCATGTGCCTGATGGCGATAAAACATGGGGCTTCCTGGAATCAGGCAAATCGCACCGCTTTGATATCGCGGATGTAGATACCAGGGGCAACCCGGTAAGCGGCAGTTCGGAAATGAAAGTAGAACTGTATAAAATACAATGGCGCTGGTGGTGGGATAATTCCGGCGAGGAGCTGAGCAATTTTACCCAGAACAATTACAATAAACTGGTGAAGGAAGAAACCCTAACCATCCATGATGGCAGGGGTTCGTACGATGTGAATATAGGTAAAGAAAACTGGGGCCGCTACCTGTTGCTGGTGAAAGACCTGCGCAGCGGGCATGTTACCGGTAAAACATTTTATGTAGATGATTATAACTGGCAGAGCAGGAGCGACAACAACGATCCTTCTGCCGCAGCCATGCTGTCTTTTACATCAGACAAAGAAAAATACAATACTGGCGATAAGGTTCAGCTCACCATCCCCAGCAGTAAGGGTGGCCGTGCACTTATCAGCATCGAAACAGGAAGCAAGGTGCTGAAAACCTACTGGGTGGAAACAACACAGGGACAAACCAAATTCTCCTTTACCGCCGAGAAAGAAATGTCGCCCAATGTGTATGTCAATGTAAGCCTGATACAACCACATGCGCAAACCGTCAACGATCTGCCGTTGCGTATGTATGGTGTGGTGCCCATAATGGTGGAAGATAAAAATGCGGTACTGAAACCTGTAATCAAAGTCGCCGATGTAATAAGGCCTGAGCAGGATAACACGATCACCGTTTCTGAATCGAACGGCAAAAGCATGACCTATGTGATTGCACTGGTAGATGAAGGCCTGCTCGATCTCACCCGCTTTAAAACACCCGACCCGCATGCCGCTTTTTTTGCCAAAGAAGCACTGGGTGTAAAAAGCTGGGACCTGTATGATGAGGTCATCGGCGCCTGGGGCGGCCAGCTGGAGCGGATATTAACCATTGGCGGCGATGCAGCAGCCGAGCTGGCAGCTAAAACAAGACGGGCCAACCGTTTTAAACCGGTGGTGAAATTCCTCGGGCCCTTTACATCCGGCGGCGGCAGCCAGAACCATCATTTTACCCTGCCATCTTATATGGGCAGCGTGCGTGCTATGGTTATTGCATCGGGCAATCATGCATTCGGTATGGCAGAAAAAAGCGTAAAGGTGAAAAAACCATTGATGCTGCTTGCAACACTGCCGCGTGTACTTGGCCCTTCAGAAGAACTGAAAATACCTGTGACTGTTTTTGCAACGGAGAACAATATCCGCAATGTGAACCTCAACATACAGACCAACCCGTTCATTGATGCCAATGGCGCACAGAATATCAGCTTTAGTCAAACCGGCGAACAGCAGGTATATTTTACAGCCAAAGTAAAACCCAATACCGGTATTGGCAAAGTGAAGATTGTTGCCAGCAGTGGTAAAGAAAAAGCAGAATACGAAGTGGAGCTGGATATCCGCAATCCCAATCCTTATACCACACAGGTTACTGATGCAACCGTACAGGCAGGCCAGTCATGGAATAGTAGCGTTGCCATGATCGGTGAAAGCAGTACCAGTAAAGCCGTACTGGAAATATCCAGCATACCTGCCATCGACCTGCAGAAAAGACTGAGCTATCTTATCCAGTACCCGCATGGATGTGTGGAGCAAACCACTTCTTCTGTATTTCCTCAATTGGTATTAAACCAGTTGATGGAATTAAGCGATCAGCGCAAGAAGGAAATAGATCTCAATATCAAAGCAGCTATTCAGAAACTGCAGAATTTCCAAACCTCAGATGGTGGTTTCAGTTACTGGCCCGGTGGCGGCAACAGTGATGAATGGGGCACCAACTATGCAGGTCATTTCCTGCTGGAGGCTTCAGCCAAAGGCTACAATGTGCCTGCCTCCTTCCTGCAGCAATGGCGGGCTTATGAGCGCAGCAAGGCCCAGGCCTGGAACGTGACCGCGGCGCCCTGGTATGGCACTGACCTTACCCAGGCTTACCGGTTATACCTGCTGGCCCTGGCCAAAGCACCTGAGCTGGGCGCCATGAACCGGTTGAAAGAATTCAAGTTCCTTACACCTGAAGGCAAATGGCGGCTGGCAGCAGCCTATTACCTGGCGAGGCAACCCAATACAGCCCTGCAGCTGATCAGCGGGCTGCCAACCAGCTTTGCTGCAAGACCTAACCCCGGTATGAGCTTTGGCAGTGAACTGCGCGACCAGGCCATGGCACTGGAAACACTCACCCTGCTCAACCGCAAAGCCGAAGCTACGCAGCTGGTAAGATCGGTTGCAGCACAGCTTTCGCAGGATAACTGGTACAGCACACAAACCACTGCCTATTCCCTCATCGCCATTGCCAAATACAGTGGCGCCAACCAGAACGGACAAAAGATCAGCGCAACCGCGAAGATCAATGGCAAAACAGTCAGCATCAGCACTGCCAGCCCTGTATCGCAAACCGCCATCAGCTGGCAGAATGGTAAAGGCAGTGTTCAGCTTGTCAATAATGGCAGCAATGTATTGTATGTGCGTGTTATCAATGAAGGGCAACCGCTGAGCAATGAGCCGCTTCCGGTGAACAATAACCCGGCAGTGCTGCAGGTGAATCTGAGCTATCTTACTTCATCAGGCCAATCGATCGATCCTGCACAAATAAAACAGGGTACCGATTTCGTGGCAAAAGTAACAGTGACCAATCCGGGGCAACGTGGTATGTACAGCAATATGGCGCTCTCCCAAATATTCCCCAGTGGCTGGGAAATTCTGAACACCCGTTTGTATAACAGCGAAGGCGTATTCAAATCATCTCCCAGTGATTATATGGATATCCGCGACGACAGGGTGTATCATTATTTCAACCTGCGGCAGGGGGAATCACTCACCTATTATGTACAGTTAAATGCGGCTTATCCAGGTAAATACTACTGGCCCGGCGTGTACTGTGAAGCGATGTACGATCATACCATCAATGGCGGTACAAGCGGTAAATGGGTGGAAGTAACAGAACAATAGCAACAGCTTCTTTCAAGGCAAATCCATATCCCCAAGGTATGGATTTGCTTTTTCAGAAATTATCTTCAAATACCACTGAGCCGTCCAAACGGGTAAACTTTACCGCATCCACTGAACCGGCGCCTTTAAACCGGTAACTTATACCGGCAATTTTATTGGCTTCGGCAGAGAAAGTATACATAAAGGCCTCATGCCCGTTCACCCATATACGCAGCTGTTTATTCCTGGCTTCGCAGCGGAGATGAACCCAGTTGTTCATATCGCAGCCAAAGCCGGAAAGATTTGCCTGCTGTGCTGTAAAACCGGTATCTACTACTCCAAGGCTCATGTCTCCCACACAGCCCGGTATAGCCAGCGGTATCATGATCGCAGCATTTTCGCAATGGATCACCACTGTTACCTGCTGGCAAACAGCGCTGCCCTTACTATAGTCGCTTTTAAGCGTTGTTTCAAAAATGAAATTATCGTTCTGTAATCCTTTAAAATCGCCGATATTATAATAACGCAGTTCGGGTGTATCCGGCTGCAGGTAAATATGCCTGCTTTCCATTAGTGCCACGGGTATTTGCAACATGCCATGGCTGATGCATTCTTTTTTTGAAAAATATACCGGTACCGGTTGTTCATCTACAGCTGCCAGCCAGCCGCCGGAGGGGATAAGCAGGTTATGCTCTTTTACCACTTTATTATCTACCACCAGTTTTGCTTTAAAGAAACCCGGGTAATAATAGATCGATGTATAGGTATGGCCTTCTTTTGGAACACGGAACCTGCGGCGGGGATCCCAGGACTGCTGTATAAATACAGAATCGCCTGATGCTGCAGTGGCATCATAATTAAATATCACCGAATTGGGTATACCGCTGGCCAGCGGCTGGCTTGAAAAAGTATACACTGCCGCAGGCAGTGTGCTACTGCGGTGTACAGTTCGCCGGTACACCCATCCAGCCAGCAACAGCAATGCCAGCACCCCCGCCGCCGGCAGCAACCATCCTGAATGAAAAAACGGCCGGGCTTTTTGTAACTGGCCGTTCAGGGGTTCTGCAACAGCAGGCGCCGCTGTTATTGCAGTGTGATGCTGCTGAAAATCGCGCCAATGCGTATAACCGAGAAACAGGGCCAGGGTATTCAGGGTTGTGGCAGAAGGAAGACTGTTGTAGGCAACTTTACCCCAAACACGCTTCAGTGTAGTGGTGCTGAGTGCCACCTGTGTTTGCGCAAATATCCGTTCACTCAAGGCTTCAAAATCCTGGCTCTGCCAATGATCGCTGCTACCCCAGCCCAGCCGCTGTTCAATTAAAATACGGCATTGTTGTAAATGATCGTCTTTCTGCATTTTGATACCCAGTTAATTACAACTTGAACCATCTTGAACAAACTTGTACAACCCCTGAATAGCCGTCATACAAAAGGCTGCTTAGTTTTCAGTACGGTTCTATTCAAGATTTTATTACACAAATTAAACATTCACGTTCATGCGCAGCATTGTTGTTTTTATCCTGCTTCTTTTTTTTGTTAACCTGCAGGTGATCGCCCAAACCAGTGTTCCGTTTAATTCGCCCCGCTGGAAATTCAAAACCGTGGAAAATGCAAAAGACCCGGAAAGCACGGAAGAAATACACCTGGGGCAACCTTCACTGAAATTAAGAGGCCGGATCGCTTTACTGGAAGATGCCGATTTTGGTAACGGCATTATTGAATTTGATATCGCCCTTAAACAAGCCCGTTATTTTCCCGGCATCGAATTCCGCATGCGGGATGAAAAAAATTACGAGCAGTATTACCTGCGTCCACACCAGTCGGGTAATCCTGATGCCATGCAGTATATGCCCGTGTTTAATGATATGGGTGCATGGCAGCTGTATTACGGACAGGGTTTTAATAACGCGGTCCGGCTGCCGTTCGACCGCTGGCTGCATATTAAAATTGTCGTATCCGGCAAACAGGCAGAAGTATATTTTGATAAAGATGCAGAACCTGTTTTGTTTATCAACCTGCTTAAAACCGGTATCAGCAGCGGTATGCTTGCCCTTGAAAATTCTTACAACGAAACAGCCTGGTTCAGCAATTTCACTTATACCCGCTCAAACGATGTTGGCCTGAAAGGCAAGCCCACACCTGCACCGGTATTACAACCGGGCACTATCCGGTTATGGCAGGTTTCTTCCCCTCTTGATGAAAACAGGGTGAAAGATAAACCCTGGCCGAGCAGTGCTGATACCAGTACATTGCAATGGCAGCCCCTTCAGGCAGATGAACTGGGTATTGCCAATCTTTCCCAGTTATGGCCTGTTAAGCCGAACAGCAATACCGTGTTTATGCGAAAAGTGATTATGGCAGATAAAGCAGGTATTCAGAAACTGACCTTTGGTTTTTCTGACCGTATCAGGGTGTATTGCAACAACCGCCTGCTGTATACAGGGAATGATGAGTTTATGTCCAGGGACTACCGGTTCCTGGGGACAGTAGGTTATTTCGATGCAGTTTATCTCGACCTGAAAAAAGGCCGCAATGAGTTATGGCTCGCTGTTTCCGAAGATTTTGGCGGCTGGGGAGTAAAAGCCATGCTCGAACCCATTTAACCTTTTCAGCCATGCCATATCTCATATGGCATGGCTTTTCTACCTGATCAATACCACCGGACCTTTCCGCCTGATGGGTTTACCGTGGTAATCAATGGCTTCAAGCATATATACATAAGTATCGCTGGGCTGTGGTTTTCCACCGAAAGTACCATCCCATCCTTTGCCTGTTTCACTGGTACTGTACAGCATTTGGCCCCAGCGGTTGTATACCCTGAAATACACGATCTGCCTGATACCCGGTGCAATGGGTTTAAGTATATCATTTTTACCATCACCATTGGGTGTAAAACCGGAGGGCACATACACTTCGGCATTGGGACGGAATATTTTTATTTTGATACTGTCATCACCATAACAACCTTCCGGTGTAAATGCACGCAGTTTATAAGTGATAGAATCCAGCGACGCATCAAAAACAGCAACCGGGTTGGCGATCGATTGGTTATTCAGTGCTGTTGCCGGTGTCCAGTAATAATATGTGCCGCCTGTAGCATTCAGCTGGAGTGGTTGCCCTGTTACCACGATGGTATCATTGCCTGCAAAAGCCTGCACCGGGGGGATCACTTTTACCAAAGCCGTATCTCTTGAGGGTTTGGGGCAGCCCAGTGTATCGTAAACGGTAAGCACATATGCTGTTGTTTGCGGAGGACCGGCCACAGGCGTCAGCGTGTTTGCATATATCAGTGAACTGGTGGGCGACCAGGCAAAGCTGCTACCCACAATGGAACCACGCAGTGTAATAGTACTGCCATAGCAGATCGAAGTATCTGGTATGGCGCTCACCTGCGGGTAAGGCACCACTTTTATATGTGTGGCACCCGTTGCCTGGCATTTACCCAGGTGTGCCAGTAACTGGTAGGTTATATTATTCAATGGTGTCGCCAAAGGATATTTAACAGCAGGATTGCTGAGCCCTGCAACGGGTGTCCAGCTGAACTGCAGTCCATCAGTTATGGGTTTCAGCTGGATGGTATCCGTCCGGCAGATGGTGGTATCAGACAGCTTCACCGTTATAGAATCCAGTACATTCACTTTTACCGAATCGGTATTGATGCAACCATTGTCGTTCAGGGTCACCTTATACACAGTGGTATCTTTCGGGTACACCATCGGGTCGGTGGAGTTGGCATTGAGCATGTTGATGGTGGGTGTCCAGGTAAAATTACCTGTACCCTTTACATGCAGGGTAAGTGTATCAATGCTGCATATCAAAGTGTCACGAAAAGCCAGATCGATATAAGGTTTATCGCGGATATCTACTTGTTTGGTAACTGTATCGATACAGCCCTTGCTGCTGGTTACGATCAGCTGAACAGGCCGCACCGCCGCTGTACTATACTGGTAAGAAGGATTTTGCAGGTGGGAAGTATCTGCCAGCGTGCTGTTATCCCCAAAATTCCAGCTCCAGCTGTCTACCACGCCATACTTGGCTTTTGTAGAATCGATAAACTGGTAAGGGTTTTGCAGGCAGCTGCCTTTTACTACAAAATCGGGTGTAAAGCCGGGGTAAACCTTTACAATGGCACTGGCCGAATCAGTACATTCTTCATTTTTATTGATCACCAGCTTAATAGTGTAAGTACCTGTATCGGCATAAGTATAAGAAGGTGTAGGCAAGCTGGAAGTATCTGTGGTAGAATTAGGTACTCCAAAATCCCATGCATAAGAGTGAATACTGGAGGAGGTTGTCTGGTTTTCAAAATGCAGGGTAGAATCCCTGCAATTGACATAAGCAGAGGGAAGTTCCGCTGCCGCATAATCGCAGTTGGCTACCGTTACCATAAAATCTTTACGGTGTATACTGATGGCTTTGCCATTGCGCCATTCTGTAACACAAACATTCACTACATAGCCGCCATTAACAGGTGCCCTGCCGCTGATAACTCCGGTAATAGGGTTGATACTGATACCGGCGCCCAGCGGTTGTGTTCCGGAAAATCCGCTTAAATAAGTAACCTCCTGGTAAGGCGGGGCCGAGGGCTGTATATTGTTAGCGCCTGTTGAAGCACCCCTGTTGTAAGCAGCACAAAGCGCATACGACAGCGAATCTTTGTCAGGATCTGTGGCAGTAAATTCAAGCCTGATGTTTTTGTTTTGGCAAACCAGTACGGTGTCCTTGATAGCAAAAACAGCACTGGAATTGGGTGCAGTGCCCACTATATCTGTTCCGGGTATATCACAGGCATAAGTGGCTCCTTCACCAAAGGAATTACCAGAAACCTGGAACCGCTGAATATTCACCAGGCTGTTCGAGCGGCAGCAAGTTTGGAATGCAACCGTATAACCAGCAGCATTCACAGGCAGATCCTGCTGGTACGAATAAGTAGCCACCTGGTAACAGATATCACCGGGCTTCACATTCACCACGCAATTGATCGGTGCCTGGAGAGAAACCACGTTAAATGTGCTTCGGTTAATGGTGGGCGAGGTAATCAATGCGCCATTGCCAAGATCAAATATGCCAATCTGTACACTGCCAGGTAAATCTGCCAACTGCTGCCCGTTGGAAGGAGGTGGGTTACACTGCCGGAATAAACGGAGGGTTATCTGGTATTTATTTGTGTTGGGTGAACTGCCTGGTCCTAAATAAGAATAATACATTTCACCTCCGGCTATATGACCTGCATAGGAGACGAATGGTAGAAACAGTAAAATGAGACCAACTATTTTTCTTAAGGGAGCCAAAGTATATTTGTTATTTCACAACTGTAAAAGCTTTTGAAGCTATTACATCCGTTGTAACGATTCTTAAAATATAATTACCTGTTTTTAAGTATGAAATATCTATCCTCTTTATTCCATTTTTATCATTGACATAAATATTTTTCATTAACCTTCCGTCCATGGCATAAATCTGCAAGCTTCTTAATTGTCCTGTATAGCCTTCAATATTTAACATGTTCTGTGCTGGATTAGGATACACCGCCAAGCTTTTGTTTGCCAGTCTGCATGCATTCACAGTTATTCCATAATATATATACCTCGAATAAAACGCTGATTCGGCCTTTGCAGTTACACCGGTTACAAACGGATTAATTACAGATGATGGAACATAAAGAGTACCTTCATTCGGAGCACCAGTTACTACATAAAAGTTAGGGTCGCTAAACTCCCAGGAGTAAATGGTATTCGGATAAGAGATTGCATCTTGGCGTATAACGCCTGATTGTCCTAAACAATAATTTTTGGGCGTATTAATATCCACATCAGGAAATTGTGGCAAGAAATTTAAATAAACTTCAGCAGATAAACATCCGCCATCAGAAACGGAATAAGCTCCACTACCCAGTTGATCACTTACCGTTGTATAATATTGAGAACTAGCTCCGGCTATAGGCGCCCCGTTAAAGTACCATTGGTTCTCGTTGGCAGAAGATGATTTCAATGTAAACGGCAGAATTCCATCGTAAACATACAAAAGGTCAACCTGCCCTTTTGGAAAGGTTCTTGCAGTCGGGCCGGATTTTACCTGCACAGTAACATCATCAGAAGATGCGGCACAATTGAGTGCAAATGACAAATTATCAATAGCAAAATCATTTCCCTGGTCCTGTGAGCTTGCTGAATATATCTCTATTGTAGCCGTGGATGAATTGGCCACCCAGTTAAATCCCCAATTTTGCCACGAGTTACACCCTGTAAAAGGCAATTGCTGGGGCCCGAACATCACTACACCATTTACCTTAATAACAATTGCCGGGGCACAATCGTAAGTATCACCACATCCGTTTTGTGCATAAATATTGGTAAAGTAACCAGAAAACTTATATTCTGATCCTTGTTCTACATTTACAGTTTGATACCAAACTCGTTTTTGATTATCAGTACTGCCGTCAATGATCATCATACCTGAGCCACTTTGCGGTGAAGTGTTGCACCACCAAGAATATAGTGCGCCGGGATTGTTCGCTATTGTATAAACTCCATGGGTAAAGTTGAAAGAAGACTGAAAAATATAATCAGAATTAATAGAAGAATTCCCTTGCTCGAAATCAGCATTTGCCAATAGATTTTTGGATGATACTGTCAATGTATATTGAGTTGTCATTGCAGGATTTACTTCAACAAAAGACGAATGCGGGTCCATTAAACCTATAGTAGGGGTCCAATTATAATTTAAGTCACTTCTGGAATACGTGCTACCAATGAAAACCAGATTCTGCTCCCCTGTAGGATCAGGTGTACTACAGTAGTACTTATCCGGCCCGGCATCAGCCACCGGGCATTGGGCATTTAATTGTGTACTGCAACATATTAATAGAATGTTGATTACCTGAATGGTTTTAGGGTGTTTCATAAGCCAGCTATGTTTCGGTTAGCCTAATATACAAAACTCCTGATAAACTCATTCACCTTTTCCGGCGCTTCCCACATACCCATATGACCCACATTATCCAATATATGTATATACGAGGTGGCAGGCAGGTATGTTTGGGGCAGTACATCTTTTAAAGGTGCGGCCACATCTTCTGTTCCAATGATAAACAAAACAGGCCTGGCGCTGCCTGACAATACATGCTGCCTGTCAGGGCGCTGCATCATGGCGTAATAATATTGTTGTAGGGCTTTATCGCTGAAACCATGTCCCTGCTCTATCAGTCCGGCTATTTTATCTGCATGCTGCGCTTTGAAGGCTGCTGAAAAAAGGTTGGGCGTGGTATTCTTAATAAAACCATAACCACCGTACTGCCCGATAAGCTCAATACCCTTTTGCCGGTTAAGTTTTTTTTCTGCTGAATCGGGCAGGGCGGTAGAATGTACCAGCCCAAGTGCAGCCACCAGCCCGGGGTATTTTTCAGCAAGGGCCAGGGCTATATAGCCGCCCATACTATGCCCCAGTACGGTACAGCTGCTTATCTGTTCATGCTCTAGCAGCGCAGCCATTGCATCGGCATACTGTTCAATAGAAACAGCCATATCCTCCTGCAGCATGGCCGATGAACCCGAGCCCGGGATATCCGGAACAATCAACCGGCCGTACGATTGCATTGCTGCCACCTGCAGATGCCATACCCGGTGGTCTTCTGCAAAGCCATGCAACAGTAAAATTGGTTTGCCCGCTCCTTCTTCCAGGTAATAAAGGGGCCGCCCTTTGTAATCAAAAACCTGCAGCATACATTTAATTTTTAGACAACTGGAAATACCGGTAAGCCGATATTACAACCACCGGGATCAGCGCAATGTTCAGTTGCTGGGGCAATACAAACCAGAATAACAGCAACCCGATTTGCAAAAAACCTGCATACAGAAAATATTTTCTTATCCATACAGGCTTTTTCCATATAAAAAAAGCAGCGATAAAATTGGTGGGCAATGCCCAGAACAGGTTGTAATTATTACGGCAGAGGATGTCTTCCCTCGCCAGCCACAGAAATACCAGCAATATACCGGTGAGACCTGTAAGATACAATAACAGTGAATCCACAATACGCAGGCAGGTTTTAACAGCTGTTTTTTTAACCCGCGACAATGCCACAACAACCAATAATACAACGGTCATCACTATCAGTGGCAGGTATTTCCCCCTTTTATCGCTCAGGGGTGGCGCATCAAACAATATTTTTTTACCGGTGGCCATATGGGCATGCCCGTTTGCAGTTGCGCTGTCTATCGCTTTCTCTGTGTATTGAGGCAGAAACATGCTTTGCCGGATACTGATCTTTTTATCCAGGTTACTGCCCAGCAGGATGTCTATACCCAGCTTACTCCAGGGCGATCCACCTTCATCGAGGTAATTGTGCAGCAGGTTACGGTAAGTGGTGCCGGGGGGTGTTAGTGGCTTGTCAACAGTAAAACCACTGATGTATTTCCGCAGCAGGTCACCGATCCGCGTGGTGCAGTTGTCAAACAGAATATCGTATTTGTAAAACCGGTTCTGCGGCAGCAGGTTTTCTTTCAGTGCAGTGAACAACCTTATTTTCTCTTCACAGCTAAGGTTCAGCTCCTGCTCTACCACACTCCGTTGTTCGGCCTGGTACGACTGGATAAAATCGTTGTAAGCTTCGGCCGAAACAAAGAAATCCATCCTGCCCTTTACAAACTTCATATAAAAATCAGGATCGGTAAAATCAAAAGTGCCGTAGTTGAAAACGATATCGCTGTACCTGCTGCTGTCTGTAACACGTATGGCGCTGTGCCCGAAAAGCGAATACAATTCATCCCCCGGCGCACAGGTGAGCACGCTGATCCGCAGGCGGCAGCTATCATTTTGGGCTAAGGCAGTAAAACCGGTAAACAGGAGTAAAAAGAAAAGAAAAATACCTGCTGATCGTTTCATGCAGAGAACTGGTTTTACCAAAGGTATATAAATATAAAAGAGTGAGGCACTCTACCGGGAGTGCCTCACTCTTTTCACAATACTTCTACCTGATTGCGCAACAGGTCTTCAAACTTATCGGCTTTCCTGATCAGCAAGGCTTCGCCATCCCTCACCAGCACTTCGGCCGGTTTAAATCTTGAATTAAAGTTGCTGCTCATTTCAAAACCATAGGCACCGGCATTATAAAATACCAGCAGATCGCCTTCACGTACTTCGTTCAGCGTTCTATCCCAGGCAAACGTATCCGTTTCACAGATATTTCCTACCACGCTGTATCTTTTTTCTTCACCACCGGGATTGCTGATATTGCTGATATGATGATAAGCATCATAAAACATAGGCCGGATCAAATGGTTGAACCCGCTGTTCACACTGGCAAAGGTGGTGGCCGAGGTTGTTTTCAGCACATTCACCTGTGTAATAAAATAGCCCGCACCGCTTACCAGGAACTTACCCGGCTCAAACCAAACCTGCAGCGGTTTTCCGCTGGGGTTGGGATGATTGGCAAATGCCTCTGCTACTTTCGCAGCCAGCTCACTGATGTCTATTTCAGGATCACCTTCTTTATAAGGGATCTTAAAACCGCCACCCAGGTCGATGAATTCCAGCTCGGTAAAATGCGGGATGATGTCGAACAATACTTCAATCCCTTTCACAAAAACAGCAGCATCTTTGATCTCGCTGCCCGTATGAATATGCAAACCCTGTATAAAAATATCATGTTCTTTTACCACCGCCTTTACCTGCTCTATCTGGTCTACCGGTATGCCAAATTTACTTTTATCATGCCCGGTGGATATTTTCAGGTTACCGCCTGCCATAATATTCGGTCTTAACCGGATGCCCACCGGATAACTGTGCCCGAATTTTTTTCCGAATTTTTCCAGGTTTGAAATACTGTCTATATTGATATGTATGCCCAGGCGCTGTGCTTCTTCAATTTCATCGAAAGCAATGCCATTCGAAGTGTACAGTATACGGCCTGCTTCAAAACCCGCATGCAGGGCGAGTTTTACTTCATTGATAGAACTGCAGTCTACCCCGGCACCGAGCCCTTTAATGTATTTTAAAACATTCACATTGGTAAGGGCTTTGCAGGCGTAGAAAAATACAATATCCTGCCCGGCAAATGCATGGGTAAGTTTATGGTATTGCTCTTTTATTTTTTCGGCATGGTACACGTAAACGGGGGTGCCAAAGCGGTGGGCGATGGCAGTTAGTTGATCGTTGCTTAACTGTGACATGTAACGAAGATACGATTTGAATGAAAGTTTAGTAATGCGCAGGCGCAATCTTCCGTATGGGCAATAAAAAAGCCCTCACTGCGGAGGACTTTCCCTATACTTTTTGCAGAACACTATGCTTCAGGCTTATCTTTTTCATCTTCTGCAGTAGGATCATGGGCATCCTCTTCTCCGGCGGGGGGAGTTTCATCCCCGTCCTGCTTCGATGTTGTTGTTCTGGTTTCGCCGGCAGTATCTTCCTCTTCCGGTAATATCTCTTCCGCTGCTGCTTCAGTTTCTTCTTCTGTATATTCTGCAGTTCCGGCTTCAGAGAAATGGGCGGCAGCCTCTTCCTGCCCGGAAATATCTTCACCCTCACCATTTGTCTCATCAAAGCCGGTATTGTTTTCAGCTTCTTCTGTGGCAAAGGGATGGGCGATCAGGTCGCCATTGCTGTCTACAGCCAGTGGCGCTGCTGCTGTTTCGGCCTCTCCATTATCGGCTGTTTCTGCGGCTTCGGTTCCCTGTAAAGCGGCATGCACAATAGTAGGCTCTACCATCTGCTCAGCCAGCACTTCTTTAATCTTGGGCAGGTCATCGGCACTGTTGATGCCGAAATAATCCATGAATGTTTTGGAGGTGGAATATACCAGGGGCTTACCCGGTAATTCTTCATTGCGGCCGGTGATCACGATCAGCTCTTTTTCCAGCAGCTTCTGTATACTGTAATCGCTGTTTACCCCGCGGATAGCTTCTATTTCGCCTTTGGTGATGGGTTGCTTGTATGCAATAATGGCCAGGGTTTCCAGGGCAGCATTGGACAGGCGTTTTAAAAATTTATCGCCATTCAGCTGGGCCACGGTGCGGTGAAAATCTTTCTTGGTTAAAAACTGCCAGCCACCCCCGCTTTCCCGCACTTCAAAAGGATAGAACTCGCTCTGGTATTTTTCCCTGATCCCTTCCATGCAGGATTCTACCTGGTCCAGCGTTATCCGCTCTTCCATAAAAGCAAAAGCATTGTTGATCAGCTCAACTATTTCCAGGCTGGTTAAAGGCTTTTCGCTGGCAAAAATCAGCACTTCAATATGTGGGATGATTTCAGATAACTCCATGACTGTAATTTGAAAATTTGAAAATTCCCGAATTTGAAA
>CBJLMB010000039.1:0-60963 GCA_966424055.1 uncultured Deminuibacter sp.
GTTTCATTGTTGGGTAGCTATATTCCTACGGTGGAGAATACAACCATCTAACAATCTTTCAACAATTCAACAATTCAACCATCTAACAATCTTTCAACCATCCAACAATCAAACAATGGAACCATTGAACACTTGGAACTATCGAACTTTCGAACACTGCCCCTAGATATCTTCTGAATCGTACACGATCACTTTTTCCCAGAGGGGTGAGCACTCTTTTACAAAGTTCAGGTGGATGGGATCGGTCTGGTAGTTATCCTGGTCGGTTTTGTTTTTAAAAAACAACAGCCAGGAAACGCTGTAGGAATGGTCTATTACATCGCGGCTGGTGGCTGCAGGCAGGCCTATATGGCATTGCCGGATGGTTTTTACCGAGGCCAGTTTCTTTAAACCGGCAATCAGCCGGTCCCTGTCTTCTGTACTGGACGGGTTTTTCAGCCAGAAATATACATGATGAACAAAAACCTTTGCGTCTTTACCGGTAGCCGCCATTGCGTGGGAAGCAACCATGCCTGAAATAGCCGTTGCTGCTGCTGTTTTGCCTGTGGCAGCAATAAAACGCCGCCTGGATGGATGAGCCATGCAATTCTTTTAATTGTCAATAATACAAGAACCTTACTAAAATAGGTAAAATTCAGCAGGAATAGCAGCCTGCTGCAGGCTATCCTAATGTATCACCGGAAACTGAGCATAGAGCTAAGGGGATGACGCAGGTTGCGGTACTGCATCATATCAACTTTAATACTGCCTACAGCGATAGCGCTTTCTATACGCAGGGGAATATGGTTGGCATCATCACTTACCCATATGGTCATTTTTTCGCCGCCTTTAAACAGTGTGCCTTCCAGCAGCAGGGGTTTTATTTTGATGGCGTTGAACTTGCCGTACTTGGTTTTTATTTTGTCTTTACCCATATACCGGATATACACATTGTATACCTTATTGTCGAGAAAAAGATTAAAAGCGATCTTGTCTCCAACCTGGTATTTTGCGAAATCGATGTTGCGTGCATAATACATCGAGCTGATCACATCCTGGATGCATTCGGGCACTTTGAACACACCCTCGCCGGTAATGGCGGTACCGGCAGCTTTATTAAAACTTACATTTTCATGTTTTTTATACCCGCCTTCCTGGATATTGCGTATAAATTTAAGCGGCTGCAAATGAGTGGTGTCAAAATAACTTTCATAACTGTCCCTTACTTTAAAAATCCAGTCATAGCCGCTGTTCGAGCTTCCTGTTGCCACTACATGATAAACGGGCTGGTTATTAAAATGCTCGAGGGTGGTGGTGAACTGTGCAGTACCGGCATTGATGTATACACCGGCTACGGCATAAAAAACGGTGAACATAACAGATTCGCCTTGCTGGAAAGAATAATTGCGTACACCGCAAAATTCATCACCGGCTTTAAAACCCGTTAGCAGCAGATAGATCAGTAGGGGTATTAAGGTCCGTTTCACGCAAAGTGTTTTAATAGAAACAATCCATTCTGAACAAAGATCCTGCCATACCTGGTACGCTTATCGCCTTGGCCTGTTCCGCCTTTTTATCTTAACAGCGTGAAAAGCAGAATGTTTCAAATGAAATTAAGGTTTTACATTCAAATGCCGGCAGGTATTTAAGGATGTTGCGGCAATGGCATAATGATGTGCAGGCCTGCATCCGCCAGGCATGTTATGAAAACTTTATTTTTGGTCAGCGGAGTGATAGGCTGTTTTGAGGCAGAATGACATACCTGCCAACACGGCAAAACACAATATTTATTTAATTTGAAGGGGATAGCTTTCTAAAAAACTTATAATCAATGCATTAAAGACATAATCAGCCTAACGGCCTGATCATGGAATCAGGCGACAGAAATGGAGAAAGTGTATTTCTGTTTCTGGGCCCTGCGTTTCCTGGCCCTGGTGTATTGCAGCCTGCAATCTTCACTATAAGTAATATCCTGTAAAAAAGCATCGACAGCAGTGCGGGCGGTCTCTTCATTTTTATAGCCTTCTGCTACTACCAGCTTTCTGGTGTTTCCCGGAAAGTAGATTCGTTGTTTCATACGCTAGTTGTTTTTCAAACATGCCAGCAAAACCATGCCTGTTTGAAATGCTGCCGGTTGCCTATTGGAAATGAACTATGCTGTATTTTTTATTCTCACCACAGCAGGGCAGAGAAGGTATAACCCGCAACAAACCGGGTAATAATTACACAAGCGCGATCAAAAGAAAAAGGATGCCCCCACAGCATCCTTTCTTGTCGCAACATGGCTGGCACAATTCCATTCACCGCTGCGCTGTTAAGCCAGACTTTACATGTTGACGGCATGTATATATTGATCTGATCAGCGAACATTGTGCCGGCTGTATTATACCCGGGTATTCATCCATTATTGAACCAACTATGTAGAATGCCTTCAACAGAACGGCAGTGTTGCCGCGGTGCGAAGGCAACGGTGCACCTGCGGCATCAGCATTTCCATAAACAATCGGCAAACCATTTACGCTGGTCTGTGAACGAGGTGAGGGGTTGAAAGCCTGCTGCATATGCCAGCTGCGCTGTTTCTTCCAGGCTGTATTTTTGTGCTATCTCCATGTATACCGGTTCATTTTCCCCGAATTCGATCTGCTGGTACCGCCCTATCTGCACCTGTTGTTTTTTTACACTTACCAGGTAGCTTTTACAGGCACCGCTCACCGGGTCGTATACCGGGAAATGATCAAAATAGTCGGGTTTGAAATCTGCATCCAGCTCACGGTTGATGCGATGCAGCAGGTTCAGGTTAAATGCCCTGGTAAGTCCCTGGCTATCGTTATAAGCGCGGAGAATGGTTTGTGGGTGTTTGCGCAGGTCGAAACCAATAAGCAGCAGGTCTCCCGTATGCAGCTGTGCTCTGATCTGCCGGCAGAAAGCCAGTGCCGCATCCGGATGAAAATTGCCGATATTACCACCCATAAACAAAACCAGTTTGTTCCTGTGCGAATACATGGCCGCTTCCTGCAACATGGCCATATATTCGCCATGAAGCCCGTGCATTGCCAGCTGTGGCAGTTGCGCAGGCAGATTTTTTTCGAGCTGATGAATTACGTTCAGCGAAATATCCACAGGATAATAAGTATAGGCAATGCCCTGCTGTTGTAATTGCCGCAGCAGGTGAACAGATTTTGTGGCATCGCCGGCACCCAGTTCTACCACATCAAAATCGTTCAGCTGTTGCTGTATATAATGTACTATCCCGCGGCTCTGCTGTGTAAGTATTTCCATTTCGCAACGGGTAGGATAGTATTCGGGGCACTGCATGATCTGCTGAAAAAGCCGGTCGCCTTCCGCATCATAAAAATATTTTGAATCGAGGTGTTTAGGCATGGAGCTGAGCCCTTTCACTACATCCCGGTAAAAAGAAGTAAGCTGTTGCTTTTGCCTGGTGTACACAGGTTCTATAGCGATGGTTCCAATCGTTTTCATATGTTGTTTTAATTACAATTACCTGGCCAGCCTGATGCCTGTGAACTGCCAGCGCAGGTATGGATGAAAGAAATTGCGATAAGTGATACGGCTATGGCCGGGTGGTGTTACATCAGATGCGCCGCGTAGTACCATCTGGTTCACCATAAATTTCCCGTTGTATTCGCCGATAGCACCTGCTGCTTTTACAAAACCAGGGTAGGGCAGGTAGGCAGATTCTGTCCATTCCCATCTTCGCCCCCAGCTGAATTGTTTTGCCGCAACTTCCCATTCAAATTCTGTAGGCAGCCGCATACCAGCCCATGCAGCATAGGCTGCGGCTTCGTAATAACTGATATGGGTTACCGGTTCATCTTCCGGCAGGGGATGAAGCCCATCGAGGGAATAGCAATACCAACGGCCGTCGATCCTGTGCCAGTACAATGGGCATTCGATATGTTGTTGTTTTACCCAGTCCCAGCCTTCGGCATGCCAGTAATGGAAATCATGGTAACCGTCGCTGTTGATAAAACCGAGATATTCCTTATTAGTGACCGGCATATCGCAGATGCTGTAATCCTGCAGGTACACTTTATGCCGGGCCTGTTCATTATCGAAGCAAAACCCGTCACCGGCATGCCCTATTTCGTATATACCCGCTTTAACAGGTATGTATATGCCCGAGCCACTCTGTGCTTTTACAGGGTATATGCTATTGCCATAGGCGGGAAATAATGGATTGTGTCCAAGGATGTATTTGATATCAGTATACAATAGCTCCTGGTGCTGCTCTTCATGGTTCAATCCCAGCACAAGAAGGGACTGCAGTTCCCGGCCGGGTTCCTGTTCCAGGAACCTGATCATCGCTTCATCCACATATTGCCTGTAACGGAAAATATCCTCCACGGCGGGACGGCTCAGGTTGCCGCGATCGGTGCGGATAACCCTTGCACCTACTGATTCATAATAACTGTTGAAAACATAATTGTAGGTTTCATCAAAAACCCGGTAATCCCTGGCATGCGGCTGCAGCAGGAATGTTTCAAAAAACCAGGTGGTATGACCGAGATGCCATTTGGGCGGACTAACATCAACCACCGGTTGTACCACATAGTCTTCAGTTTTAAGGGGTTCGCATATCTGCATGGTTCTGCCGCGAACTTTCTTGTACTCGTCGATCAGTTGCATGGCTTATTTATTTAATGGCCAGATACATATTGCTTCAACAGCGAAATGGAATGAATGTTCAGCGAATCGGCCTGGCGGCGGCGCATCATCAATGCATAGGTATTGTTAAAACCGATCGGCTGCATCCAGCGGATGCCATACCGTTTTGTGAACTGATCCTGTACATAATGGTACACTTTATCGGGTGAGCTAACCAGAGAATCGACTGTTGCTTTGGGTGTTTGTAATATCACCAGTAATCCGGTGCCGGTATATTCGGGATACAGATCGATCTGGTGATTGACCAATGCATCAAAGCAAATTTTGGTGCCGCCCAGTCCGGTTTTGGTAACAACCCTATAATTGGTATATCCTTCAATCAGCATTTTATACATACTAGCGAGTATATACCCGTCGCCAAAAATTTTTGAGCCGATGGTGATGGTTGACTTATTGCCATTACGCGGGGGCTGCCATAAGCCGGATCGCACCAGGAAATCGCCGGCTACTTTTTCAGGACTTTCTTTCAGGTAATCTACCCTGTAGTTAAGCGCTGTCATCACCGAATCATTGATTTTCCCGGCAAGCCGGTTCAATACATTTTCCAGGTCAGGAAACGCTGCCAGTGTGGCCTGCGCAATAACCGGTGCTGCATAGTAGGGCGGAAAAATATGTTGATCATCCTGCAGTACTACCAGGTCGAATGCCTTTACCCGGCCATCGGTGCTGCTGCCGCTGATCACATCCAGTTTTTTTTCGTAGATCGCTTTATACATGATCATGTCGTTGATCACAACGGTGCGCATGTTCAAACCATACACTTTTTTCAAACCCAGAAACCCGTCTGAACGCCCCATGAACTCTGCGGTGAAACCGGCCAGCATTTTACTGCCATAAGCGGCAGGCAGCAGGTAAAAAGAAGAAAGCAGCAAAAAAGCCAGTGGCAGCAGCCAGGTCATCACCCGTATTTTTTTCAGGTTGATCCTTTGCAAACGCGATAAAAGCCAGTCGAACAAAACAGCCAGCAGGGCTGCAGGTATTGCTCCGGCCAGCATCATATTGGTATTATTGAGTGCGATGCCACCGAAAATAAACTCACCAAGTCCTCCGGCTGCAATATAGGCTGCCAGCGTGGCTACGCCTACATTGATCACTGTAGCTGTACGGATGCCTGCCAGCAGTACCGGCATAGCCAGCGGTAGCTGTACCCTGCGTAAAATTTGTGCCCTGCTCATTCCCATACCTTTGGCAGCTTCTGTTATTGCCACAGGTACGCCGGTGATGCCCGTATATGTATTGCGGATAATCGGTAGCAATGCATACAAGAACAAAGCGGCGATAGCAGGTTTGGCGCCAATGCCCAGCAAGGGTATCATAAACCCCAGCAGGGCAATACTGGGTACGGTTTGCAAAATACCGGCCAGGCCCAGTACCAGGGCAGCCATTTTTCTCCGCCTGCTGATGAATATACCCAGCCAGATGCCAATGATCATGGCAATGATCAGCGAAATAAATGTGAGCCCTATGTGCACCAGTGTTTGCTCCAGCAATTTACCAGACTGCTGCTGCACAAACTGGAAAAAACCGGGTTGCTGATCCATATTAAGCTTGATTGATCTTATAAGAATGGAAAGATGCCAGCAGTGTTTCACTGCGTAAGCATTTAATTGTACCGGCATGCTTTACCTGTATTTGTTCTGCACCGCCGGCAAATATTTCCAGCGCATCCCAGTAACTAAGGCTGGCTGGCAACAATGGATGACCATTGCCGGATGCTGCATTTTCATCAGGCAATAAATGCCAGCTGTCTTGCAGACGTACTACTTTCAATTCCAGCAAAGCACGCTGGCCATCGAAAAAGCTGCGTACAAAATCATTGGCAGGATGAAACAACAGTTCAGCCGGTGTACCCAGCTGTTCAACGGCACCCTGGTGCATCAGGCAAATGCGCTGGCCCATTTCAAAGGCTTCCTGTACATCGTGTGTTACCAGTACGATGGTTTTGCGTGTTATTTCATCAAGGGAAAGAAAATCCTGCCGGACGCGCTGCCGGGTTACCGGGTCCAGTGCGCCAAAAGGCTCATCCATCAGCAATACCGGCGGGTCGGCGGCAAGTGCCCTGGCCAGTCCTACACGTTGCTGCTGGCCGCCGCTCAACTGTCCCGGATATTTATCTGCAAATTCACCGGGAGGCAGGTGTAATTTTTCGAGTAAGGCATTACAGCGTTCTGCCACCTGTGTTTTATTCCAACATAGTAAACCGGGAACCACCGCAATATTTTCAGCCACAGTATAGTGAGGAAAAAGACCATTATCCTGCAATACATACCCGATGCTCCTACGGAGTATCTCCGGCTGTTGCGTGTCAACAGCCTGACCGTTTACACTGATACGGCCGCTGTCGGCACTGATCAGCCGGTTGATCATGCGCAGGGTAGTGGTTTTACCACATCCGCTGGTGCCCAGCAATACCATGGTTTCACCTTCCTGCACGGTAAAGGAAACCCGGTTCACCGCTTTTGTTGTTCCGAAAAATTTGCTAACGTCTTGCAGTTGTATCATGACAGTAAGCTATGATCAATTTTTTATGGGTAAGCAATAGGATTTTGTCGCAGACAAAATGTATGGCCGCTGTTATGGGATTATTCCAGTTGTATAAACAGGTTGTTCAGCGCCTCTGCGTACAGGGGATGTGCAAATATGCATTCGCTCAGCTGGTGAAAAGAGAGATTGCCCATCATTGCCATCTGCAATACGCTCATGATCTCACCACCATCCATTCCCAATACCGCTGCGCCCAGGATAAGACCATTGCGGCTGTCCACTACCGCTTTTATCATGCCCTGCGTATGCCCTGTTTCCACCGCCCTTGCCACATGAGCCATAGCCAAACTGGCTGTTTGAACGGGCAGGCCTTTTTGCCTGGCTTCCTGTTCGGTGATACCGATACGACCCAGCTGCGGCTCGGTGAACATGCAATAGGGTACAGGCCTGTTCTGTACTGAAATGCGTTGCTGCTGCAAGATGTTTTTATACAACACTACATAATCATTGTAGGAAATATGCGTGAAAGCCGGGCCGCCTTTTACATCGCCCAATGCATAAATACCGGGCACAGTGGTTTCGAGAAATTCATTTACCCGGATAAAACCATGTTTATCGGTTTCAATACCGGCAATACTAGGCTCGAGGCGATCGGTCTGCGGCACCCTGCCGGTAGCGACCAGCAGGTGGGATCCAGCGAGCGAGCTGTATTTCGCTCCCGTCCTGCTCTGCTATGGCCAGTATGCCATCGCCTGCCTGGTTTTTCTGCAGTTTTTTTACGCGGGTATGCGATAATATACGAACACCTTCCTGCTCCAGGATAGATTGAATGCATTGCGCAATATCCCTGTCTTCATGCGGCAGAAAAACAGGATTGTTGTCTATAATTGTCACACTGCTCCCCAGGCGGTGAAACATTTGCCCCAGTTCAAGCCCCACATAGCCACCGCCCAGCACAAGCAAGGCAGGAGGCAGTGTTGCAGCATCCAGCAGGGTAGTGGAATCGAAAAAAGGTACTGAATCAATTCCTTCAATATCCGGAACTGCGGAGCGCGTACCTGTATTAATGAAGATCAGCGGGGCAGTGCATTGCATGATGCCACCACCGGTTAAATGAACAGCAATGGTTTTATCACCCGTAAATACAGCTTCTCCAAATACCAGTTCAAGTCCGGGTGTGGTTTGCAGGCTTTTTTCAGATGAACTGCGGAAAGAGTGCACCACTTCGTTCTTGCGTTGTACCACCCGTGTAAAATCAACCGAGCTATCCCGGGTTTCTATTCCCCATTGCCCGCTGTTGCGCACGGTGTAGGCCACTGCGGCACTCGCAATCATGGTTTTAGTGGGCGTGCAGCCATCATTGATACAGGTGCCGCCTATATATCTTTTTTCAATCAGGGCCGTGCGGTAACCGGCGTTGGCCAGTTTCCTGGCCAGCGGCGTACCGCCCTGCCCCGACCCAATGATGATAGCGTCCAGCTGTTTCATATGGAGTGTTGAATGATGAGCAATGCTATCGTATTATTATTTTTTCCTTTTCAAACATTATACCGTTACCATACATACAACCTATTGGCCGCAATATTGTTTATTGAGTTGTATATCTTCTTCATAAATAAATTATAACAGCATATGAAAAAACGGGAATCAGACAACAGCACACAGGATCCGGTAATAAAGGCACTGATCGAACTGCTGGAAGGCGGCAGTGCCCATATTGATTTTGATGATGCCATCAAACAATTACCGGCGGCATTGAGGGGTGTGCGGCCGGAATCACTGCCATACAGTATCTGGCAGCTGGTGGAACATATCCGCATTACCCAGTGGGATATACTGGAATTTTCACGCAACCCGCAGCATCGTTCTCCCAAATGGCCTGAAGGCTACTGGCCCAAGGAAAAAGAACCCGCCAGCGAAACAGCCTGGCAGCATACGGTTGACCAGATAAGGAAAGACAGGCAGGCATTCATCCAGCTGTTACAGCAACCTGGTGCCGACTTATACACTCCCTTTGCCCATGGCGATGGCCAGAACCTGCTGCGCGAAGCAATGCTTATTGCCGACCATACTGCTTATCATACCGGCGAAATCGTGGTGATCAGGCGGTTGCTGAACGACTGGGACTGAAGAGAAATGGATACCCGGTTTGCGGATTAACCGGAGACATGTATAGCTGCAAGCTATGCGCTGCCAGCCATGAGACAGGATAGGTGATTAAATAAAATTGTTTTGCCAGGCCATCCCGAAAATGATCTTCCTTTCCGCATTTTCCGCGTGTTCAGCAAGATACATTTCTTGTAGCCCAGCGCTCATAGCTTGAAGCATTTATTTAGCTGCAAGCCATGAGCTACCAGCTATGAGACAGGAATGGAGCGTTCAATAAAAAATTCCCGGAACAAAAGAACATCTTCTTTCTGCGTTTTCCGCGTATTCCGCGAGAGAATTCTCCTGCACCTCAGCGCTGTTAGCTTGCCGCTTTTAACTTGGTATAACAGGCAACCCGTTTTTTAGCTGCAAGCCATGAGCTACCAGCTACAGGAAACAGCAGTAGCAGTATAATTTTTATTTATCAAGTATATCGTTCAGTAAAAAATCATCTTATGCCAATAACAGCGCTTGATCACCAAACAGCATTGGTGCTTATCGATCTTCAAAACGGCATCGTATCTAACCAGCTGGCACACCCTGTACAGGAAGTGCTGGACAATGCAGCCAGGCTGGTGAACGCATTCAGGCAGGCCGGCCGGTTGATCGTTGCCGTGAATGTCAGTTTCTCTGCAGATGGCGGGGATATACTCAGGCCCCGTAATGAAGCACCGGCAAGGGCTGCAGCTTACCCGCCCGGGTGGGATGAACTGGTGAGCGCCCTGCCGCTGGAGCCACAGGATATAAGGATCACCAAGCATAACTGGAGTGCATTTTACGGCACTGACCTGGATCTGCAGCTGCGCAGAAGAGGTATTACCGGTATTGTACTGGCCGGCATCGCCACCAGTATCGGTGTGGAAGGTACAGCCAGGGGGGCACATGAACGGGGGTACAATATTTCATTCGCGACAGATGCCATGACCGATCGCAGTTTGCCGGCACATGAACACAGCCTGCATACTATTTTTCCGATGATAGGAGAAACGGGTTCTGCAACAGCGATCATCAGCAAACTATAAAGCGGATGTTATAACAATGATGCTACTGTTTTTTTATTAAACAGGTCGTGCATCATGAAACGGCAGCGAAGATTATTTTTCGTAAATCAATATATTTGATCCCGAATAGCTGTATATTCAACGACCAGATAGCTGCCATGTCTGCTCATTTTCCTCACAATAATGCAAATCATTTGTCCCTGCAGGAAGGGGGGATCAGTGCGTTTGAAACCCTGTATAAACAGTACTGGTATCCTTTATATTGTATTGCCTGCAAACAAACAACCTCTCCGCAGGATGCAGAGGAACTGGTACAAACACTGTTTGAAAAAATATGGAAAAACCGCGCCGGACTGGAAGTAAAGCACTGGGGTGCATTTCTGGCAGCATCAATGCGCAACCTGGTTATCGACTTTCAGCGGCAGCAGGCGGTTAAAGCACGTTTTCTTCAAAATTATAATACCACCCTCCAGCCACATACCCAGCCGGATGAAATGAGCCGTGAACAATTACTGCGGCTGATAGAAGATTCCCTCAGCGAATTGCCCGAAAAAACCCAGACTGCTTTTAAACTGAGCCGCTACGAGAACAAATCTGTCAGGGAAATTGCCCAAAGTATGCAGCTGACCGAAAAAGCGGTGGAATACCATATCACCAAGTCTATCAAAAAACTCCGCCACCAGTTAAAAGACTATGTAAAATTTTTTTCCGGTTTGTTTTAGGGATCAGCGCCGGTTTTACGTCTTAGTTAAAAAACAGCCCTTTTGAGCCAGCAAGCTTTTGATCAGTTACTGCAAAAATACCTTTCGGGACAGTGTACGCCTGAAGAGGAGAAGATCATCATAGAATGGTATAACCAGCTGGTGGAAAAAACAGCGCTTGATTTATCTGCATCTGAAAAAATACAGATAGAACGGCGGCTGTGGAGTAGTATTAAACAAACCATTCCTGCAGAAGACCAATATCCCCCCGTTATAGCGCCGGTAAAAAAAACAGCAGGAAAAAAAAGATACCTGGCGCTGGCCGTTGCTGCCTGTATGGTATTATTGGCTGGTATAGCCATTTACTGGTTTACCGGATCTCATACACCCGGCCACAGCCGGGCACTGCCTGAAGAAGCGCAATACCAGATTTTTGCCAATAATACAGCCGTAGATAAACAACTGATACTGGGCGATAGTACCATTATTACAATGCGCCCCGGTTCGGTTATTTATTATCCGAAGATGGATGATGGCGGTACCAGGCGTGTAAAATTAAAAGGGAGCGCTTTTTTTGCCGTTCATCATGATCCATTCAGGCATTTTGAGGTGCAGGTGAATGATGCACTGATGACAGAAGTGCTGGGTACCAGTTTCAATATCATACAGAACAAAGCTGCAGACAAGCTGATAGAAATTCAGCTGGTGACCGGTAAAATACGGGTTTACCAGCCGCCCGCCAACAATGGCAGCGGGGGTGATGCGTATACCAACAGCGTTATTCTTACACCCAATAAAAAAGTGGTGTTTAATGCTGTCAGCAACCAGCTGATCACATCTTTGATCGACCACCCTAAACCCATACCTAAAACAGAAGCCGGTGATACGGCTATCAACCATCTTCTTTTTGAAGATGCAACCCTTGCTGAAGTTTGCTCAAAGCTGAGCGAAATATACGGGGTTAGTATTTTACCGGAGAATGATGGTGTAGGCCATTGCCATTTTACCGGTAATCTTGCCGGCTACGATCTGTACACACAACTGGATAATATTTGTCGCACAACACAAAAGAACTATGAAGTGAAAGGTGCAGAGATATTGATCAAAGGAGAGGCATGCCCGTAAACCAGTAATCAAATTATACCTGATTGTTCAGCCAGCGTAACACTCCGTGTTGTGAAAGGGATGCTATTGACCAACTGAAGGTGCAGAAGAACTTATACTGAAAAACTAAAACTATACTATTATGAAAAAGCTATTTCTTGTAATGCTTATAACAGGATTGGTTTTTAGCCATAAAGCCCATGGCCAGCCGCCAGGGAACTACCTGTTCGATTTTTTACTCATGAACACCAATAATGCAGGCCTAGTGATAGGGGATATCAGGTTTGGTGTTACCGGAACCCAGGCAAGCAATAGCCCGGTGGATTATGATTTTTCACATTTTGGTATCAACCTTCCCGGTGGCAGCAACAGTTTTATTGACCTGGGTAATATACCCAATCCATTAACAGGACCCATAAATCCCTATGTGCTCCAGGTTTGGTCTACATCCTATATAAGTGTTCATAACCCTGATACCAATCCGGGCAGTCTTACCACCTATGTAAGCATTGAATATTTTGATGGCAATACCAACCACGAAACCGATGGCCAGCCTGTTACCATACAGCCGGGCCAATGGGTAACCATTCCTGTTCCGGCGATCAATGACAAGATCAATGATTTACATGGTGGCTTTATCTCTGTTTACATAAAGCTTCATTAAATCATCCATATGCTTTACTCTATTAAGGCAAAGAAAAAAGACATATCACTACACCTGCGCATCTATCCATTGCACATAATGCAAACATCTTGCTATATACTGTATATGATGGAGTTGTTTGCCGGTGTACCAGGTTCAGATACTTATTAAACCGTTAACCTAACTTATTGCTTATGTAACAAATGCCTTCCAATGATGGCCCTATATTCTAGTGCCCCAATGCTCTATCGTTTTAGCAAATCATACTGCCAAGACGATCTTAATTGCTATTCTTTCACCTATATTTTTTCGAGCTATGAAAAAAAGACGATTGCTTTTTTTGATTACTGCAAGATTGCTGCTGCTACAGCTTGTGGTATTCCCGGCATTCATCAAAACTGCACGTGCCAATGCACAAAGTATCCTGGACAAAAAAATCAATGTAACAGTTGAACAAACAGAAGTAAAAAAACTGTTGCAGGAAATTAAAAAACAAACAGGGATCGACTTCACTTACAGCAGCGATGTGATCAATGTAAAAGAAAAAGTGTCCTGTAAACTGGTGAACAAAAAATTATCTGATTTTCTTGAATCGGTGCTGAAGCCATTGGGTATTTCGTTCAGCATCATTGAAGATAAACAGATATTGCTGTTCAAAAGTGCCGGTGAAGATCCGCCTAAAAAAAACGAAACACAGGGCTCGCCTGAAACCTACTATGCAGCACCGCCACCCGTAAAAATAAGGGGGCAGGTGACGAACGACAAAAGCCTGCCTATGGCAGGTGTTACCGTGATCATACGCGGTACAGGCAACAGCGTGGTAACAGATGGCGATGGGCGGTACAGCATCAATGCACCCTATGCAGAAGCCACCATTGTATTTTCATTTGTAGGGTACCTCTCGCAGGAAATTCCTTTACAGGGCCGCACAGAAATTTCAGTTGTACTGAAAGAAGATGCCCAGAACCTGAAAGATGTGGTAGTGGTGGGCTATGGCACACAGAAAAAAGTAACGGTGACAGGTGCGGTATCGGCCATCTCTTCAAAGGTTCTGCAACAAAGCCCTACTGCCAGCTTAACCAATGCACTGGCAGGCCGTTTACCCGGTTTAAATGTGAACCAGTTTTCGGGCGGAGAGCCGGGTGTTGACCTGAGCGATCTGTACATCCGGGGTGTGGGCACTTATGGTAATACCAAACCCA
Organism: uncultured Deminuibacter sp.; assembly: GCA_966424055.1. Taxonomy (GTDB): domain Bacteria; phylum Bacteroidota; class Bacteroidia; order Chitinophagales; family Chitinophagaceae; genus Deminuibacter. The sequence goes on from CBJLMB010000039.1 coordinate 13,949, forward strand.
TCGTGATTGTAGATGGTGTAGAGCGCTCACTGAATTATTTAAGTGCCGATGAAATTGAAAGCTTTACTATTTTAAAAGATGCGTCTGCTACTGCCGTGTTCGGTGTACGCGGCGCCAACGGCGTAATTGTGATCACCACCAAACGCGGGAAGGCTTCGGAAAAAGCATCGGTGAATTTCAAAATTTCCAATGGTGTTAATAAACCCATCCGCCTGCCCAAATACCTGGGCTCTGCAGATTATGCCACGCTGTACAATGAAGCCAAACTCAACGACGCGCCTGCCGGTACTGATCCTGCCACATTAGGATTGTTTTCACCAAAGGCCATTGAGAATTTCAAAAAAGCAAAGGGGGATAATTCAGACGGGTTGGGATACAATATCGATTACCTGGATTATGCATTTAAAGCGGGATACCAGCAGGATTACACGCTATCAATACAAGGCGGCTCCAATAATGCGCGGTATTATATTATGGGAAACTATTTCCAGCAGAACGGCAATTACAAACATACTGTCAACGATGCCTACAATACCCAGGCTATTTTTAAGCGGTATAATTTCAGGTCCAATGTAGATGTTGACATTACCAAGTATTTTTATGCCCGTCTTGACCTCGGCGCCCGCGTTACCGACAGGAATGCACCTGGCACCACTGCCGCCAGGATCATGGAAATAGGCAATACACAGCCACCTTATTATCCCATCAAAGTAGAGAACAACGATAACCCGGCCAACAAACAGTATTTCGCCAATTTCCCTGATGGCTTATTGTTCGGCACAAGGCTGAACCGCTTTAATATGCTGGGTGAAACAACCAAGACCGGCTTCCTCGATCAGCGGGATAATTATCTCGAAGGCACTTTCTTCCTGGGTTACAAACTGGATGCCCTGACCAAAGGATTAAAGGTAGAAGCATCTTTTTCCTACGACAGGCAGGGCGGTTACTGGATATCTAGAACTGTTCCCACAGAAACACAGGGCTACCGGGTATATCCTGGCTATGCTACTTTTTTTCCCTCAGACGGGGAAGATGTGTACAAAGCCGGCGGACATTATACGGGTGGCTATTCCAGTCCTGAAAGATCTACAGACAACACCATCGGCAATAGCTATAGCAATGATGACAATATAGGTCGCAGCTATTACCAGGTTAAAATTGATTATGCCAGATCATTTGGCAAACACAATGTCAGCGGTCTTATACTGGGTAACCGTTCTATCAGGATCAAGAACAGTGAAGTGCCGTTTACCTACCAGGGACTTTCGGGCCGTGTTACGTATAACTATGACCAGCGCTACCTGGCAGAATTTGATGTGGGCTATAACGGCTCTGAAAATTTTGCCAAAGGAAAACGCTATGGTACATTCCCCGCCGTATCGGCCGGGTGGGTGATCAGCAATGAAAAATTTATGCAATCCACTCAATCCTGGCTGGGACTGCTGAAAATACGTGGTTCCTATGGCCTGGTGGGTAATGATCAGCTGGGGCCCGACCCCAGCCAGAACCGCTTTGGCTACCTGCAGTTTTTTAATGGCAGCAATGGTTATAATTTTGGTTTGCAAAACAACAATAACCCCGGCGGACTTTATCCTGGCGCCCTGGCCAATCCTGATCTTACCTGGGAAAAAGCACGGAAGGTTAACCTGGGTATCGATATGGAATTCCTGAACAGGCGGCTCACATTTACCCTCGACCTGTTCCATGAACACCGCTATGATATCCTTACCAATCCCAATAACCCGGATATACAACATTTTCCTTCACTGGTGGGCGCGCAGGCCCCCTTGTTGAACCTGGGTATCGTGAACAACAAGGGCTTTGACCTGGAGATTTCCTGGAGCGATAAAATCGGTAAATATTTCCTGTACTCCATCAGTCCCAACGTTTCCTTTGCCCGGAATAAAATCATCTATGAGCGGGAAATTTCCCGCCAGCATTCCTGGCAGTACCGCACCGGTCATTCGGTTGGCCAGCCCTTTGTATATGTGTTCGATGGCTTTATTGCCAACCAGGCTGAAGCCGATAAACTGAATGCCATGAACAATGGTACCGGCTTTCAGAAATTCGGTACCGTGCATCCCGGTGATGTGAAATACAAAGACATCGACGGCGACGGACAGATCACCGATCTCAACGACAGGGTGCCCATGGGCTACCCGCGTATACCGGAGATACAGTTTGGTGTGCCCATGACCTTTAGCTATAAATCGTTTGATCTAAGTGTGCTGTTCCAGGGAGCGCTGCATACATCCATGCAGCTGGGAGGCCCGGCCACCTACGATTTTCCCCTGTATGAGAACGACCAGATAGGTAAAGTAAAACCCATGCACCTGCAGCGCTGGACGCCGGCAACAGCTTCTATTGCCAAATACCCGGCCCTGCATTATGGCGCGAACGATAACAATAAAAATCCCAACAGCAGCTTGTTTTTATACAATGCCAGGTACCTGCGGCTGAAGAATTTTGAAATAGGTTATAACCTGCCGCAGAAATGGATGAAAAAACTGGGTCTGCAACGCGCAAGGGTATATGTGCAGGGATTGAATGTGCTCACTTTCGATGGCTTGAAAGACATTGATGTGGATCCTGAAATCAACAGGTTTAATGGTGACTGGTATCCGATCATGAAAGTGTACAATTTTGGTGTTACCGTTAACTTATAATTTTTGTCTATGCAACCAGCATACAATATTTTCCTGTACAGGCTGTATTGCTTGCAGGTTGCATCTACCATTGAAAAAATTGTTTACAGATGAAATCAGCAATATTATCACAACGATACGGTTTGGCCTGGTTGATGGGGATTGTGGCGCTGTTCAGTGCCTGCAAAAAAGATTTCCTCGACCGCCAGCCAGACAGCCAGCTTACTGAACAACAGGTGTTCAGTGATTACAGTAAAGTGAACCAGTTTGTTACTTCACTTTATAACGATCTTCATTCACGTTCAAGGGGCTTTGCTTTTCTGGGAAACTTTTCACTCAGCGCTATTACAGATGAATGCCGCGGCTCCACAGTGGAAAATGGTGAATCAAGAACGTTCAATACCGGCGGCTGGAACCCCTCTGGCCAGCCGGGCAGCGGGTATAAATGGGGCGATATATATACCACTATCCGCAATGCCAACCTGGTATTATACGGCGTAAAAAAATACCATACGCCCGACAACCCGCTGAACGCAGGCGATTTAAACATCCGCATCGGTGAAACCTATTTTATGCGCGCTTATTACCATTATCTCGCGGCCAGGTTGTATGGCGAAATACCCTACATGAATTACCTGGTGAATGTAAATGGCAATATGAACGATATCAAACAGGAATCATTCCACAGCGTTGTCAATAAAATTTGCAGCGATTGCGATTCGGCCATTGCATTGTTACCCACCAACCAACCCGATGACCAGTTTGCCAGGGCTGAAAAAGGAGCAGCACTGGCGCTTAAGGCTATTGTTCGCTGGATGGCTGCAACACCTTTATACAATGGCGGTACGCTACCCAATGATACACGCCAGTTTAAAAATGAATACGGTTTCGATGGCAAACGCTGGGAGGCTGCCCGGGATGCAGCCAAGGCAGTACTCGATTTAAAAATGGACAATGGACAGCCCAGGTATTCGCTGTATACGGGTTTTGGCCCATCTGATTTTGTATCGGGCAGCAACAAAAAAGTATACACCCGCCTGTACCAGATGTATTACGATATCAACGCTTTTAAAACAGAGGGCATTTTAATGAACATGAACGATAAATGGGATGCCTGGCAAAGTGATAACTACCCACCTTCTGAAAGCGGAGGATCCAGGCAGCAGCCTGTACAGGAACAGGTTGATGAGTATGAATACATCGCTCCTGACGGGTATGGTTATCCTATTTACGCATCCAGGGCTACCACTGATGGATATGATGATGCCAACCCATATGAAAGCATTAACCGCGATCCGCGTTTTTACCGCGATGTGATCTATCATGGTGCTACATTCAGGAATTCGGTGAAAACCACCGCCAGCGGTCCTGACCAGATAGGAGCGACCAACTCTACAACCACCGGTTATTTTTTACGCAAGTTTTACAATGAAGCATACAGGCCTGGTAACGGGGTGGCATTCCAGATGCATTTTCCCTTGATACGTTTACCCAAAATTATGCTCATTTATGCAGAGGCATTAAATGAAACAGGTGGCTCTCCTGATGAAATAGTGAACCAGCTTAACACCATCCGCCAACGCTCATTCATGGTGCCTGTTCCGCCCACTATTAAGGGCGATAAAGCGAAAACCAATGAATATATCCAGCGGGAGCGCAGGATAGAACTGTTCTACGAAAATGAACGCTGGTTCACCACCAGGCTATACCTCGAGCCCAGCAATCCTGCTCAGCTGGCCCAAGAACAGGCCTGGACTGCCGCCGGTGGAGATAATGATACCCGTTCACAAAAAGTATGGCCTTATCCCAAATGCCAGCGTATGGTTAACGGTATGAGACCGATAGAAGATGCCAATGGCAAAATTGTAGTCAACGGCAAAAAATACAGGATGCAGCGTTTTTATGTAGCACAATGGGTTTTTGTAACACCTACACATTTCTTTTTCCCCATTATGCAAGATGAGCTGAGCAATGATGCATCCCTGAAACAAAACCCGGGATGGTAATAACAGAAAGGATATAGCGATCTTTTTATCAACTTATAAGCACCCTTTACAACCAGCTGCGCTACCCTGGCGCATAATCCTTCGGGAGGGCAGTGGCCGATAAAGCCATTGCCCTTTTTATGTTATAATAGTTACACTAAAAGCGGATGATATCTGTATCAGGAGGTGTATACCCCAGCAAACGGCCCATGGTCAGTAACTGGCCTTTGTGATGAAACTCGTGGGTGATAACATGTGTAAAAACAGTAAGCGGCGTAGTGGTCAGCTGCCCGGTATCTCCCGGGATGGTTTTGGTAAACGGATCCTGCCATTGTTCACCAAATGCCTGCATAAACCGGTATACCAGCTGATCCAGCACATCAAACCGACCGCGCATGGCAAAGGCACTGCCAATTTCTTTTTCTTCCAGGTAAGGGATATCGGCATTCATGGCAAAACGGCCCAGCCAGTGAATATAAATATTGGCAATATGCACCTGCATATCACGGATGCTTTTTTGCTGGAACAAGGCTAGCTCTTTCAGGTAATCGACATGTAAAAATGTTTCACAATAGGTTATCAGCACATCGCGTGCGCTTTTTACCAGGTCGTATTGTTTGGCTACCAGCATATCTGCCTGTTCGTGCTGCATATTTAAAATTACAGAATATTTTTATCGTGTGCAGGCAACCATAGCTGTACAGTATCGCTTTCGCCTGATTTCGTCATCTTTGTTCTATGCGTATCATTGTTGCACCCGATAAATTCAAAGGCAGCCTCAGCAGTATGGCAGCTTGTAACAGTATTGCTGCAGGTATCAGGTCTGTTCTGCCATCTGCAACCATCAACCTGCTGCCGCTTGCAGATGGCGGGGATGGTTTTGCAGAAGTGATGCACTATTACCTGCATACTCAAACAATTTCCTGCAGCACGGTTAACCCCGCAGGCAAGGCTATTACAGCCACTTATCAATGGAATGCTGCAGAGAAAATTGCTATTATAGAAATGGCAGCAGCCAGCGGACTGGTATTACTGCAACCCGCGGAGCAGAACCCGCTGCATACCTCCACATACGGAACAGGATTGATGATCAGGGATGCAATTAACAGGGGCGCGGTTAAAATCATCCTGGGACTGGGTGGTTCTGCCACCAATGATGCCGGTACAGGTATACTGGCGGCGCTGGGTTTCTGCATGTATGATGCTGCGGGCGGATTGCTGCCGCCCAATGGTTCTGGTTTGTTGCAGATAGACCGTATTGAACCTGCCGCGCTGCCCGCAAAACTGCATATTGAGCTGGCCTGTGATGTACGCAATCCGCTGTATGGCAGCAACGGCGCGGCTTTTGTATATGCCCCGCAGAAAGGGGCAGATGCTGCCATGGTTGTTCAGCTAAATAAAGGACTGGAACATTTTTCCCGCCTTGTTCACCGCTATACCGCGCATGACCTGAGTGGCCTGCCGGGCGCCGGTGCTGCGGGCGGAACAGCATACGGCCTGCTGTCCTTTTTACCCGCCACATTGCACAGCGGTGCCGCCATGGTACTGGCCGCAAGCGGGCTCAGCAATTTTTTACCCGGGGCTGCCCTGGTATTTACCGGTGAGGGCAAAATAGACCAGCAAACACTGCAGGGCAAACTGGTGCAGCAGGTGATACAAACCGCTGCTCCCTATAAAGTTCCGGTGATCGGTTTATGTGGTGTACTGGAACTGGATAAGGCTACGCTGCAGGCCAGCGGCTTTACAGATGTGTACCCATTGGTCTGCGGTAACACAACAACACAAATAGCCAGGCAACAGGCAGGCATACTGCTGGAGCAGGCCGCCAGGCATTGCATACAACAGTTTACTAAAAAGCTAAAATAGGTGAAGAGGGTGCTAAAATACGGTTTGTCCGTTTCTATAAAAAATGTCAATATTACATTTAATATAAAAAGGCAACGGATATGGCGATTGCCGCACTGATACTAAAATTACTCAACACTGTTATTTTCACCATCATGTATTCACCTGCCAAAAAAACGATTGCAGCCTGCAGGATGTTCAGATACAACATCACTGCCTGCTGGCTTCTGCTGTCTTTCATTGTAACAACACAGGTTACCGCACAGTCTTATGCGCCCGAAAAAGCCAATAAAAAAATCAAGATACAACCTGTTGTACCACTGAAAGCCTATGCTTTTGACCTGCGCGATGTACAATTACTGGAAGGAAGCCCTTTCAAAAATGCAATGGATAAAGATGCCGCCTACCTGCTTAGTATTGAACCCAACCGCCTGTTGCATCGCTTTTATGCCAATGCAGGTTTGCCGGTTAAAGGAGCTGTATATGGCGGATGGGAGAGTGATGGTCTATCAGGTCATACACTGGGGCATTATTTATCGGCCTGTGCCATGATGTATATATCCACCGGCAATATACGGTTTAAAGAGAATGTAGATTATATTGTAGCAGAACTGGCCCGCTGCCAGCAGGCGAGAAAAACCGGTTATGTAGGCGCTATTCCCAATGAAGATTCTATTTTCGGCAAACTGTCAAGAGGTGAAATAAAATCTTCCGGTTTTGATCTCAACGGCGGATGGTCGCCCTGGTATACCGTACACAAGGTAATGGCCGGACTGGTAGATGCTTATCTCTATTGCGATAACCGGGAGGCCATCACAGTGGTATCGGGTATGGCAGACTGGACCGCCCATACATTGAGCGCACTTTCACCCGAACAATTGCAGAAAATGCTGAAATGCGAATATGGCGGCATGAACGATGTGCTGGCCAATTTATACAGCATCACGGGCAATAAAAAATACCTGGATCTTTCCTATAAATTCTACGACGATTTTGTGATGGAGCCGCTTTCCCGCAAAATCGATCCCCTGCCCGGTAAACATTCCAATACCAATGTACCCAAGGCTATCGGCAGCGCAAGACAATATGAATTAACCGGTAAAGAAACAGATAAAACCATCGCTGCTTTTTTCTGGAAGATCATGGTGCATGACCATAGCTATGTAATAGGTGGCAACAGCAATTATGAATACTGCGGTGCACCCAATAAGCTGAACGATCAGCTGAGTGATAACACCTGCGAAACCTGTAATACCTACAACATGCTTAAACTCACCCGTCATCTTTTTTGCTGGCAGCCCAGCGCCGAACTGGGTGATTTTTATGAACGGGCCCTTTACAATCATATACTGGCTTCACAAAACCCTACAGACGGCATGATGTGTTATTTTGTGCCACTGCGTATGGGCACTAAAAAAGTGTTCAGCGATCCCTTCAATACCTTTACCTGTTGTGTGGGCAGTGGCATGGAAAACCATTCCAAATATGCTGAAAGCATTTATTTCCAGGGCAGTGACGGCAGCCTGTATGTGAACCTCTTTATTCCATCCAAACTTAACTGGAAAGAAAAGGGCATTACAGTAACACAAACCACCGCTTATCCTGAAAAAGAATCAACCGGGCTTACCATCCATACAGCGTCTCCCACAAAATTCGCATTGCATATCCGTTATCCATGGTGGGCCAAAAAAGGTGTTCAGCTAACCATTAACGGGCAGCCGGTAAAAGCAGAAAAAGACAGCTCCGGTTACCTGGTTGTTAACCGCCAATGGCACAACAATGACCAGCTGCAGGTTGATTTTCCCATGGACCTGTATACCGAAAGCATGCCCGATAATCCCAGCCGTATTGCATTGCTGTATGGCCCTGTGGTGCTGGCGGGGCAATTGGGCAAACAGATGCCTGATCCCTTATACGGTACACCTGTGCTGTTAACCGATAACAGGAATGTGACCGACTGGGCTGTAGCAGAAAACCAGCCTCTGCGCTTCCGGTTAAAAGGTGTGGGCAAACCAGAAGATGCTGAACTGGCACCTTTTTACAAAACCTACGACCAGTACTACAGTGTGTATTTCGATTATTTCACTAACACGGAATGGAGTGCCAGGCAGGCAGCATATGAAGCAGAAAAAAAACATAACCAGGAAATAGAAACCAGGACCATCGATATCATGCGGTTGGGAGAGATGCAGCCGGAAAGAGACCATAACCTCAAAGCCAGCGAAAAATCTTATGCAGATGAAGCCCTGGGCCGCCCGGGCAGGGAAGTAAGGGATGGCGGTTTCTTTTCTTTCGATATGAAAGTGATACCCGGTGTGCCCAGCAACCTGTTGTGCACCTATATTGGTGACGACAAAGGCCGTGTATTCGATGTCCTTGTTAACGATACCAAAATCGCCACACAGGAACTGAAAGGCGCTACCACCGGGAGATTTTTTGATATGGAATATACCATCCCTGATGGATTGCTGCAGAACACAGATAAAGTAACCATACGCATACAGGCGCATCCGGGAAAAACAGCAGGCAGGGTATTCGGTTGCAGGATCATACGCCGTTAACACGCCTGGCAATGCTTACGGCTTCTCATGCAAAGTCATTTCTCCCATGCAACATACTGTTTGCAGGGAGAAATGGCTTTGTTCTGTCTATTCGTCCGGTAGCAGGTGTACCGGCTCCGGTCAATTATCGGCAATAATCAGTTAATTAATAACAATTGCACTATCCGGGCCTTCTGTACTTTCCGTTTTTATCTGCACAGGTAAAATAACCCGGATATGCGTTTCAACAGAAGTTTATTTTTTATTGCATGCACCTGCATCTGCAGTGTGCAGCAGCTGGCAGCACAAACCGCCGGTTTAAAAGCCGATCATCCCACCCATGCAGCATTGCTGGCCCGTTACCGCCATGCCGCACAGCTGGACAGTACAGTGCGGAATACGGTATTCAAAACAAACGTGCAGGCCAACTGGCTGCCTGGTGGCAATGCTTTCTGGTACAGGAACCTACTGAAAGATAGTGTGCAGCAGTATTTTTATGTAGATGCAGTGAAGGGCACCAGGCAGGAAGCATTCGATACAGAAAAAATGCGCCATGCCCTGCAGCAAGCCGGCGCTTTGCAACCCGATGCAAGGCTGCGTATCGATGCAATGCGTTTCAGCAAAGACCTTCACCTGGTGTCATTGTCAGTGAAAGGTCAATGGTGGCAATGCAGCTTGCCGGCTTATACCTGTACGCCAACAAATGCACCGGCTGCCGATACAACACACTATCCCGGTTTTACACACAAACGCAGCCGCTGGGAATCGTTTGAAACAGACAGTATATCTCCCGACCAGCAATGGGCTGCTTTTATCAAAGATGGAGATGTGTATGTGCAGTTCACCAACGGCAATACAGCAGCCATACGGTTCACAACAGATGGTACACGGGAACATCCTTATGGTTCACTGGCCTGGTCGCCGGATAGTAAATACCTGGTAGGTTACCATATTCACCCACAGCAGGATTCACTTGTTTATTATGTGCTTAGCTCACAACCCGGTACCACGCGGGGGCAATTGCGTTCGCAGCCGTATAAACAGCCAGGCGATCCTTTTACCACCTACGAAATGTACCTGTTCCCTTTGGCAACAGCCCGCCCGGTTAAAGTGCAGACACCGCTGATCGATTTTTTTGATGCCCCCGCAATTCACTGGCGCAGGGGAGATGCACAGCATTATTTGTATGAAAAAGTAGACAGGGGCCACCAGCGCTTCCGTGTGATTGAAGTAGATGCCGGCACCGGTAATACACGAACTATTCTGGATGAACAATCACCCACTTTTATTTATGAATCACGCATCTTCACCGCTTATCTCCCAAACAATGAGCTGGTATGGACTTCCGAAAAAGATGGCTGGCGGCATATTTACCTGGTTAATACACTTACAGGCAGTATGCAGCAGGTTACACGGGGCAACTGGGTGGTACGCGATATAGACAGTATCGATGTACAGAGAAAAGAGATCTGGTTCCGCGCAAGCGGTATGAACACCGCTGAAGACCCTTACCAGGTACATTATTACCGTATCGGTTTCGACGGCAGTCATCTTTTATCCCTCACACCTGCCGATGCACAACACAGCGTAGTGTTTTCGCCTGACAGAAAATTTTACCTGGACACTTATTCCAAAATAAACCTGCCACCGGTAACTGAACTGAGGCGTACAGCCGATGGTAAAAAGATCATGCAGCTGGAGCATGCCGACCTGTCGCTTTACAAAACCACCGGTGTTCCCCTGCCCGAGATCTTCCACGCCAAAGGGCGGGATGGCATCACAGATATCTGGGGTATTGTGTGCAGGCCCAGCTATATGGACAGCACGCTCCGCTATCCCGTTATTGAAAATATCTATGCAGGTCCGCAGGATGCCTTTGTTCCCAAAAGTTTTTTACCCTACAGCGAAATGCAAAGCCTCGCAGAACTGGGCTTTATTGTTGTACAGATAGATGGTATGGGTACCGCCAACCGGTCAAAAGCATTTCATGATGTGTGCTGGAAAAACCTGGCAGACGCCGGCTTTCCCGACCGCATCCGATGGATCAAAGCCCTGGCACGTCAATACCCTTATGTTGACAGCACAAGGGTAGGATTGTATGGAACTTCAGCCGGTGGGCAGAATGCATTAGGTGGTTTGTTGTTTCATCCCGAATTTTACAAAGCCGCAGTAGCGGCCTGCGGATGCCATGACAACAGGGTAGACAAACAATGGTGGAATGAACAATGGATGGGCTATCCCGTAGGAGAACATTATGCCGCCCAATCGAATATAACCAATGCAGCAAAACTGCAGGGCAACCTGCTGCTGATTGTAGGGGAGGCAGATACCAATGTACCGCCTGAATCAACCTACCGCGTCGCTGATGCGCTGATCAAAGCTGGTAAAACATTCGATTTTCTACCTGTACCCGGCATGGGACATAGCGATGGCGGCCCCTATGGCCGGCAGAAAAAAAGAGACTTCTTTGTAAAATACCTGCTGAACGAAGAACCGCCGCAAAGAAACACCGGCGAATATTAATACTGCTGCACACACTGCTTGTATTGACAAAAACAATTTACAACAATGCATAAACGCCATCTCATCGTTTTTTTATTACTGGCCTGCAGCATCACATTATGCATGCAGCCAACTCGGGTATACGCACAGGAAACTGTTGTGTCGCCGCTTTACCAGCAAACCAGCGAAGTGAACAACCTGATGGTATTGTATTATGCAGATATGGGCAATATCAACCGCTTTTACACCATCAGCCAGTCGCCGGAAAGAAGGGCACGCCTCAGAGATGTGGTAGCTGCTTATCTTCAAAAACTGCAACAGCTGCCGTTCGCCCCGCTGAACACTGGCGCCAGGGTGGATTATATCCTGTTCAACCGTGACCTGAACGAACAGCTGCGTTTGCTGAACCTGGAAGAAAAAGAATGTGCCGCAGCAGCCACCTGGGTACCATTTGCCGATTCGGTATATGCAATGGAAAAACTGCGCAGGCGGGGCGCTATGCCCGATGCCGCTGCCTGGGCAAAAGAACTGAACAGCATTAACAAACAGGTAGTTCAGCTGCAGCAAAAAGCTGCTGCTGAAAAAAACATGCCCGTATCTGTCAGCAAACGGGCTGAATCGATTGTCAGCGGGCTGGGCGATGCCTTAAAATCCATTTATGATTTCTACAACGGCTATGATCCTTTATTCAGCTGGTGGATACCGCAAACTTACCATGAAACCGACAGCCTGCTGAAAACGTATACCGCCTTGTTTCATACCAAAGCAGCGAACAATCCTTCACAAAAAGATGATGGCAGCGGTATCATCGGCAATCCCATCGGCCGGGAAGAGCTGATCAGGCAGCTGCAGGTAGAAATGATCCCCTACACTCCGGATGAACTGGTTACCATTGCCAATAAAGAGTTTGCCTGGTGCGACAGGGAGATGCTCAAGGCTTCAAAAGAAATGGGTTTTGGCGATAACTGGAAAGCTGCACTGGAAAAAGTGAAGAACAGTTATGTACAACCAGGTGAGCAGCCCCGGGCCATGCTGAAGCTGTATGATGAATCGGTGGCATTCCTCAAACAACACCAGCTTCTCACTATTCCACCAATGGCCGAAGAAACCTGGCGTATGAGCATGATGTCGCCCGAACGGCAGCTCGTCAACCCGTTTTTCCTGGGCGGGGAGGAGTTCATTATTTCCTATCCCACCAACACCATGAAATATGAAGATAAACTGATGAGCATGCGCGGTAACAATCCGCATTTTTCCCGCGCAACAGTACATCATGAACTGATTGCAGGCCATGGAATGCAGGAATTTATGACAGCCCGCTACAAAACTTACCGCCATTTTGAAACACCTTTCTGGATAGAAGGCTGGTCTTTGTACTGGGAACGCCTGCTATGGGATCTGCAGTTTCCACAATCACCCGAAGACCGTATAGGCATGCTGTTCTGGCGTATGCACCGTTGTGCACGCATTATTTTTTCACTGAACTACCATCTCGGTAAATGGACACCCAAACAATGCATAGACTTCCTGGTTGACCGGGTTGGTCATGAAAGGGCCAATGCCGAAGGGGAGGTACGCCGTTCCTTCACCGGTGGTTATGGCCCCCTGTACCAGATTGCCTATATGATCGGCGGCCTGCAGTTTGAAGCATTGAAAAAAGAACTGGTAGACAGCGGTAAAATGACCTACCAGCAATACCACGATGCTGTATTGCACGAAAACATGATGCCTGTTGAAATGCTCAGGGCTATTTTAACCAATCAGCCCCTGACAAAAGATTTTACCAGCAGTTGGCGCTTTTACCCGCTGCCCTGATACTTATATCTTCTTTTTTCAAAAAATTAAACAGTACAACATTCACAACAATATAATTTTACACTATATCGCATAACCGGAACTGAATGAAACATATAATTATTATCGGCGGCGGCATTATCGGGCTAAGCTCGGCGCTTTACCTGCAACAGAAAGGATACCAGGTAACAGTACTGGACAAAGACAATTTCATGGACAATTGCTCTTATGGCAATGCAGGCTATGTATGCCCCAGCCATTTTATTCCCCTTGCAGCACCGGGTATTGTTAAGCAGGGACTGAAATGGATGCTGAACAGTAAAAGCCCTTTTTATGTGCAGCCTTCTTTTAACAAAGCCCTGATCGACTGGGGATGGCAGTTCATGAAAAAAGCCAATGCTAAACATGTGGCCGCATCGGGTGTTCCGCTCAGGGATATTGCCCTGTTAAGCCAGCAGGAATATGCTTCATGGACCCGCTTACCCGGTTTTGATTTTGCATATGAACACAAAGGCCTGCTCGAAATATTTAAAACACCTGCCGCTGCAGAACATGCACGCCATACCGTTGAACAGGCACATGCACTCGGTCTCGATGCCAGCATACTCGACCATGCTGCCATGCAGGCACTGGAACCGCAAACACGTATTGATGCGCTGGGCGCTATATTTTTTAAATGCGATGCACATTTATATCCCAATAAACTGATGCATATACTGCTGCAATACCTTATTGAAAAAGGGGTAAAGCTGATGGGCAATAATGCTGTACAGCAGTTTGAAACCAGTGGTGGGCAGGTAAAAAAAGTGATCACAGATAAAGATACTTATGAAGCAGATGCTGTTGTACTGGCCACCGGTTCCTGGAGCCGTGAATTGGCTGCACAGCTCAGCATCCGTTTGCCCATGATGCCGGGAAGAGGTTATTCTATTACACTGGAAGATGCACCTTACCAGTTACAACACCCTGCCATACTTGTAGAAGGGCGTACCGCTGTTACACCGATGGATGGCAATAAGATCCGTTTTGGCGGCACAATGGAAGTGGTGCCAGTACATACACCGCCACGCTACCAGCGTGTAGCCGGTATTTTAAAAGCAGCCAAAGATTTCTTTCCCGATTTTGATATTGCCATGCCACCCACAGAGAAAATCTGGTATGGCTTCCGTCCCTGCTCTGCAGATGGGTTGCCTTTTATTGGCAAAGCACGGCGTTACAATAACCTGGTGATAGCCACCGGTCATTCCATGCTGGGCCTCAGCCTGGGCGCAGGCACGGGTAAACTTGTAAGCGAACTGGTTCATGAAGAAAAAACAAGCATTCCGCTGGAAGCCTTTGCAGTAGAGCGTTTCGGCTGATCTTCCATTTAAAATCAATTCAGCAGGTCCCGCTGTTCTTTCATAAAAGAGCAGCGGGACCTGTTGTTTCATCGCTTTACAGGAATGCAGGCAGCAAACATCACTGTTCTACGCTTTGAAAAAAACTATCCACATAATCGCTGGGCGATTTCCCGGTTACCCCTTTAAATACACGGTTAAAATTAGTGATGCTGTTAAAGCCGCAGTTATACGCCACTGTGGCAATACTGTCGCAGGCGCCGTCTGTCAGTTTTTTACAGGCTTCGTTGATACGCACTTCATTTAAAAAAGCCACAAATGTATGGCGGGTATGTTTTTTAAAATACCGGCAAAAAGCCTGCGGTGTCATATGGGCCTGCTTGGCCACATCCTCCAGCGCGATCGCTTTATCATAATGCTGCATAATATAATTGTATATCGTACCAATGCGCACTCCTTCATGCTCGCTGTATACGGTTGGTTGGGTAGCGGCAGACAATGGCGGCAGTTGCTGTACCGCAGCCATACTGCGCAACAGGTCTACAAAATACAGCAACTGGTCAATTCCGCTGCTGTCCCTGATGCGCAGCATTTTATTGGATAATTCAGTCACCTGTTGCTGCGGTATTTTAAACCCGCAGGCATGCTGTTGTAAAAAGTTTTTTACCGTTTTCATTTCCGGTAAAGCAAAAAAAGAAGCCAGTGCACCATTGGGATTGAAGAAGATGGTGATATCATAGATCTTTTTTTTGCTCCTGGGTAAAAAATAGGAGGGATCGCTTTTAAATACATGCGGCTGATTGGCGCCTAAAAAAAATATTTCATTGCTGCGGAAAGCATGCATATTGTTTTCGGCCACCAGCGTACCCTCGCCCTGTTGTATCCAGGTGATCTGTATTTCCTTATGCCGGTGCAGGTGAGGATAAAAATAGGGCAGCACATTACGCTGAACGATAATGGTTTTGTCCGCCGGTACAGGGATGGTGAACGGTAACACTTTCATAATCGCATGTTTGCATATCAGGTACAGAGTGGCAACAGCCACCGGTTTTCGCCGGGAGAACTAAAATTAGTACAATATTATCAATTTGTTTACCTGAAAATTAGTTTTAAGGATAAAATACAAGTAACATATTTTCTTATTTGTTTAAATGTGGAAATACCGGGAACCCATTCAGCAGAGAGCGGCCGCCAATATATTAAGTGTATTTTAAACATTTAATAACATTAGATCCAGCCCTTGCGATGCGGTAAAAAGAAAATGGCAAACAGGTTAATATCAGGTTAGTATTGATTAAAAACCGGCGTATATTACTATAGCGATTGAAATATTTTTGAAAAAAAAGATGTATGGCCATAGAATGGAAAGGTGTGTTTCCCGCACTTACAACCAAGTTCAATGCAGATGAAACACTGGATCTGCCTTTGTTTGAAAAAAACCTGAAAGCCCAGCTGGATGCAGGTATTAACGGTATCATACTGGGTGGCTCATTGGGCGAAGCCAGTGTATTAACGCTGTCAGAAAAAGAAACCCTGGTAAAATTTGCGGTGGAAAAAACAGCCGGAAAAATACCTGTGGTGCTCAACATCGCAGAAGGTGCCACCCGCGATGCCGTTCAACAGGCCAGGCT
This sequence comes from uncultured Deminuibacter sp., assembly GCA_966424055.1. Classification (GTDB taxonomy): domain Bacteria; phylum Bacteroidota; class Bacteroidia; order Chitinophagales; family Chitinophagaceae; genus Deminuibacter. Next base: position 30,228 of record CBJLMB010000039.1, read on the forward strand.
GGCTGCAGAATGGGGCGCAAAAGGCTTGATGCTATTGCCTCCGATGCGTTATAAAAGTGATCATCGCGAAACAGTGACTTTCTTTAATACCATTGCGCAGTCAACTGATCTGCCCATTATGATCTACAACAATCCTGTGGATTATAAGATCGAAGTAACGCTGGACATGTTTGAAGAGCTGGCCGCGAACAGCAATATCCAGGCGGTAAAAGAATCTACCCGCGACATCACCAATATCACCCGGATGATCAACCGCTTCGGCGATCGCTTCAGTATATTGTGCGGTGTGGATACCATCGCGCTGGAAGCCATGCTGCTCGGTGCTGAAGGATGGGTGGCAGGACTTGTTTGCGCTTTTCCTGCAGAAACAGTGGCCATTTACCGCCTGGTGAAAGCCGGCCGTATAGAAGAAGCACTGAAAATTAACCGCTGGTTTTTACCGCTGCTCGAGCTGGATCTGCATGCCAAACTGGTTCAGTACATCAAACTGGCCGAAACAAAAGCAGGTATCGGCAGTGAGCATGTGCGTGCACCACGGCTGCCGCTGGCAGGCAGGGAAAGGGAAAGAATACTGGAGATCATTGAAACAGGCCTGGCCAACCGGCCGCAACTGCCGGATGTAGCTGCCCCTCAAGCAGCCGCAGTTAAAATATAGGTAGTGAAGTATTCATTGTACGAAGTTTATAAAAGCACAACATGAGCGAGGCGATAGAACAACAGATACATACCGTGCTGCAACAGGCACAGGCTGCATTTGACCAATACAAAAAACAGCCGCCGCAGGGCAGGGCTTCCTTGCTGGAAGCCATAGCAGATGCACTGGAAAACGAAAGACAGGCACTGGTACCACTGGCCATGCAGGAATCGCATTTGCCCGAAGCCAGGCTCAACGGCGAGCTTTCGCGTACTACCGGCCAGCTGCGGCTGTTTGCCCGGCTGGTAAAAGAAGGCAGCTGGGTAGAAGCGGCCATTGATACCGCCGATACGGCCAGGGCGCCTGCCAAACCGGATACCCGTAAAATGCTGCTGCCTTTGGGCCCGGTTGTGGTATTTGGCGCCAGCAATTTTCCTTTTGCTTTTTCCACCGCAGGCGGTGACACAGCCAGTGCGCTGGCCGCCGGCTGCAGCGTGGTGATCAAGGGGCATCCCGCACATACGCAAACATCTGCGGCAGTATTTGCAGCCATCGAAAAAGCGATACAAACAACCGGTATGCCCGCTTATACTGTTCAGCATGTAACCGGCCATGGCAATGCAGCAGGAGAGGCGCTGGTAAAACATCCGCTCACGGCAGCCGTTGGTTTTACCGGCTCTTTTTCAGGAGGAAAAGCGCTCTGCACTTATGCTGTGCAGCGTGCCACACCCATCCCGGTATTTGCAGAAATGGGCAGTATCAATCCCGTGGTACTACTGCCGGATACAGTACAGCAGCATACGGCTTCACTGGCCCAAAGCTGCGCTGCATCCGTCACGCTGGGTATGGGACAGTTTTGCACCAATCCCGGCCTGCTTATCGGCATCGCATCCGATGCGCTGGAACAATTCGCCTTGTTACTGGGCGAAGCCATTAACAAGGTAGTGCCGCAACCCATGCTGCACGAGGGTATTCATACGGCCTATCATTCCGGGCTGCACACCATGCTTTCACAACATGGTGTACAACTGGTGGCACAGGCAGCACAGCAACCGGTACACCTGGAAGCATTCCCTACCATAGCCCGTGTGCGGGCTACAGATTTTCTGCAGAACAAACAACTGGGTGAAGAGCTCTTCGGGCCTTATTCTCTTCTGGTGGTTTGCGCTGATAAAGCCGAGCTGATACAGGTACTGCAATCGCTTAAAGGTCAGCTGACCACTACCGTGATGGCCACACCGGCCGACCTGTCTGTTCATAGCGATATTATCGAGCTGCAAACTTCACTGGCAGGCAGGATCATCCTGAACGGTATGCCTACAGGTGTGGAAGTATGCGCCAGCATGGTACATGGCGGCCCTTATCCTGCCACCACTGATGCGCGGTTTACTTCTGTTGGCACAACCGCTGTTAAAAGATGGGTACGCCCTGTATGCTTCCAGGATTTCACTGAAGCATTGCTGCCTGATGAACTGAAGAATGCCAATCCATATGGGATATGGCGGCTGGTAAATAATGAATGGACGAATAATTCAATAGCCTGAGAGGCGGCAGTAAGCAGCTCCTCTTGATTAAAGACATATGAAAAAAACTTTTTTTTGCATCGATGCACATACCTGCGGTAACCCCGTACGGCTGGTGGCCGGGGGTGGCCCCGTACTCAGTGGGAAAGATATGAGTGAAAAACGGCAGCATTTTTTGCGTGATTATGACTGGATACGCAAAGGACTGATGTTTGAACCCCGTGGCCATGATATGATGAGCGGCAGCATCTTGTATCCCCCGCACGACCCCGCAAATGATGTGGCTGTTTTATTTATTGAAACCAGTGGCTGCCTGCCCATGTGCGGGCATGGTACCATTGGCACCATTACCATTGCTATTGAAGAGGGGCTTATTGTACCCAAACAACCGGGCTTTGTGCGGCTGGAAGCGCCTGCCGGACTTGTATTGATCGAATACAAACAAGAAGGCAAAAAAGTGCAGTCTGTCAAACTCACCAATGTACCGGCATTCCTGGCTGCAGAGGGTTTACAGGTAGAATGCCCCGAGCTGGGTATGCTAACGGTGGATATATCTTATGGCGGCAATTTTTATGCGATCGTTGATGTGCAGCCGCATTTTAAAGGATTGGAACATTATCCTGCGGATAAACTGATCGCATGGGCACGCACCATGCGGCAGCGCATCAATGAGCAGTACCAGTTTGTGCACCCGGAAAACCCAACCATCAATGGTTGTTCGCACATATTATGGACAGGTGCAGTGATGGATGCCGGTTCTACAGCCCGCAATGCCGTGTTTTACGGGGACAAAGCCATTGACCGCTCACCCTGCGGAACAGGCACTTCGGCGCGGATGGCACAATGGTATGCCAAAGGAAAATTGAAAAAAGGGGACCTGTTTATCCATGAAAGTATTATCGGCTCCAAGTTCACCGGGCGTATTGAAGAGGAAACAACCGTAAACGGCAAGCCGGCCATACGTCCCAGTATTGAGGGATGGGCCCGCATTTATGGTTACAATACCATTTCTATCGACCCGGACGACGATCCGTATGCTTATGGTTTCCAGGTAATTTAACCCAATGATACAGCCCGGGCAGGACATCATTTCTTGCCCGGGCAAATGATCTATATGGCAACTACTTTTTTTATGTGCTGAAATAAAAGTGTCATTTAAACACTAAATAATTAACTTGCCGGTATCAGCAAAAGATACGGCGGCTGCCCAAAACCAAACAGTATGTCTGGAGAATCTGCATCATTCAAACGCTCATTCAGCCTGCTGGATGCTACCATGATCGTAGCCGGTTCTATGATCGGCTCAGGCATTTTTATTGTGAGTGCAGATATTACCCGTAATGTAGGCTCAGCAGGTGGTTTATTGCTGGTATGGCTGCTTACCGGTGTGCTCACGCTGGTAGCGGCGCTGAGTTATGGTGAGCTGAGTGCCATGTATCCCAAAGCAGGTGGGCAGTATGTGTACCTCAAAGAGGCATTCGGTCCGCTGGTAGGTTTTTTATATGGATGGAGCTTTTTCACCGTGATCCAAACAGGGTCTATAGCCGCAGTGGGTGTGGCTTTCTCCAAATTTGCCGCCTACCTGTTTCCCGCCCTTAGCGACCAGCATATACTTGCCGATCTCGGGCTGATAAAAATTTCGGCTGCCCAGCTCACTTCCATTCTGCTCATTGTATTACTCAGTTATATCAATACCAGGGGTGTACAACAGGGTAAGATCATTCAAACCAGTTTTACATTAACCAAGCTGCTGGCATTGTTTGCGCTTATTGTATTTGGTTTTTTGCTGGCCTCCAAACAGTCCATATGGCAATCTAACTGGGCCAGTGGTTTCAGCCTGCAGAAAATGGAAACAGACCGCTGGCTGCCTTATACAGTCCCCGCCGCACTGGGTGCTATTGCTGCCAGTATGGTGGGCAGCCTGTTCAGCAGCGATTCCTGGAATAATGTCACTTTTATAGCCGGCGAAATAAAAAGGCCCGAAAGAAATATCGGCCTTAGTCTTTTCCTGGGCACACTGATCGTAACAGCGATCTATGTGGCGGCCAATTTTATGTACATCAGCGTGATGCCGCTGCATGAAATAGCATTTGCAGAGAACGACCGTGTGGGCGTTGCTGCTTCTGCTTATATTTTCGGCAGCAGTGGTACCCTTATTATCGCTATCCTGCTGATGATCTCCACCTTTGGCTGCGACAATGGTCTTATTTTATCCGGTGCACGTGTATACTATACCATGGCCAGGGATGGTTTGTTTTTTAAACAAGTGTCGATGCTCAACAAAAACGGCGTGCCGGCCAAAGCCCTATGGCTGCAGTGTATATGGGCATCTGTTCTTTGCCTTAGCGGTAAATACGGTGAACTGCTGGATTATGTGATTTTCGTGGTGTTGATTTTTTACATACTCACCATCGCCGGTATCTTCCGCCTGCGCAAAACCCAGCCTGGTATACCCAGGCCTTATAAAGCGTTCGGCTACCCGGTATTGCCGGTATTGTACATAGCAGCAGCCACACTTATCTGTATTGCCCTGCTGGTATACAAACCTTATTTTACCTGGCCCGGGCTGTGCATTGTGTTGCTGGGCATACCGGTGTACTATTTTGTATGGGGTAAAAAAAGCCGCAATGCAGTTCCTTTAACAGCAGGGCAGGCACAAAACTGAATATTCATGCTTAACGATACTTGTCAATGAAGCCATTTAAAAGAAAGAGCAGTATGCAATGCTTACCAGGAAAAAAAGTACTCGCCGGCTTAACCCTGCTGGCACTCGGCAGTAGTGTGGTACAAGGGCAGCGGCGCGACTATCCCATTCAACCCGTTCCCTTTACCGAAGTGCAGCTGACTGATGCATTCTGGGCACCTAAAGTGCGTATGAACGCAGAAGTCACCATTCCCTATGTACTCGAAATGTGTAAAGAACATGGGCGTATCGACAATTTTCTGCGCGCGGCGCATACACTCAAAGGCGATCAAACCACGGTTTATCCCTTTGATGATACAGATGTATACAAAGTGATCGAGGGCGCATCCTACGGCCTGCAGGTAAAGAAAAATCCGCAGCTGGAGCAATACCTCGACAGCCTGATAGCCATTATCGGTGCAGCACAGGAGCCTGATGGCTACCTGTATACCTTCCGCTCGATACATGCCGCCAAACCACATGAATGGATCGGCAGCAGGCGTTGGGAAAAAGAAGAACAGCTGAGCCATGAACTATACAACAGCGGTCACTTGTTCGAGGCTGCCGTTGCACATTACCAGGCCACCGGTAAAAGAAACCTGCTGGATATCGCGTTGAAAAATGCCGATCTGCTGGTGAAAGATTTTGGTTACGGCAAGGTAGAAGCATATCCCGGTCACCAGATCGTGGAAACAGGCCTGGTAAAGCTGTACCGTGTTACAGGAGAACAGAAATACCTTGATCTCGCCAAGTTTTTCCTCGACATACGCGGTCCCAAAGGAGAAGCTTACAGCCAGTCTGATAAAAAAGTAACAGAACAGCATGAGGCGGAAGGCCATGCCGTTCGTGCAGCCTATATGTATTCTGGCATGGCCGATGTAGCAGCCCTCACAGGCGACCAGCGCTACCTGATGGCGATAGATGATATATGGAAAGATGTGGTGAACAAAAAGATCTATATCACCGGGGGCATTGGCGCAACGGGTAATGGTGAAGCATTTGGCGCCCCTTTTCAATTGCCCAATATGAGCGCTTATGCAGAAACATGCGCTTCTATTGCCAATGTATACTGGAACAACCGCATGTTCCTGTTGCATGGAGATGCGGCTTATATTGATGTACTGGAGCGCACGCTTTATAATGGTTTGCTGGCCGGTGTATCACTCAGCGGTAACCGCTTTTTTTATCCCAACCCGCTTGCATCTATGGGGCAGCACCAGCGTAGTGCCTGGTTCAGCTGTGCCTGCTGTATCTCGAACATGACACGCTTTCTGCCATCTATGCCCGGCTATATTTATGCGCAGAACAACAACGACCTGTATGTAAACCTGTTTGTAAGCAATACAGCACATATTGCGCTGAGCAATGGCGGTGTAACCATCCAGCAGCAAACAACATATCCCTGGAATGGGGGCGTGGCATTGCTGGTTGACCCGGGTAACAATACCGGTTTCAACCTGCGTATACGCATACCCGGCTGGGCAAAGCAACAGCCTGTACCCGGTGATCTTTACCATTATGCAGACAACCATACACAGGCAGTGGTTATTAAAATCAACGGAGAACAGGTAAACTATACCGAAGAAAAAGGCTATGCATTGTTACAACGCAACTGGAAAAAAGGTGACCAGGTAACCATCGAATTACCAATGGAAGTGCATAAAATACTTGCCAACAGCCAGGTTAAAGACGATAAAGACCGGTTTGCACTGCAAAGAGGCCCGCTGGTATACTGCCTGGAAGGTGCAGACCATCCTGACAGCAGTGTACAGAGCATCGTTGCCGACAGCGCCTTACCCGTGCAGGCAGCTTATAGAAAAGACCTGCTGAATGGTGTAACCGTACTCACTACAACAGGCAATACCACAACCAGGGTGGTCAACAGTGATGAGCTGGTCACCAGGCAGGTGAATATCACCGCCATTCCGTACTATGCCTGGTGCAACCGTGGTGCAGGGGAAATGGAAGTATGGATACCTTACCGGTCTTCTGCCGCCAGGCCCAAACCTGCGCCTACCATCGCTTCTAAAAGTAAAGTATCGGCATCTGTCAGCAACAAACAAATGCTGAAGGCCCTGAACGACCAGTTTGTACCGGAAGATTCAAAAGATAACAGCGCCCTGTACCTGCATTGGTGGCCTAAAAAAAATACACGCGAATGGGTGCAATACGATTTTGACAAAGCATATTCCATCTCCCGTTCGCAGGTGTACTGGTACGATGATGGCCCCTGGGGTGGATGCCGGGTACCTGTTTCCTGGACATTGTATTATAAGCAGGGCAATAACTGGGTTCCGGTAAAGAACACCACACCTTACACCACAACCAAGGATACCTACAATACCGTGCAGTTTGAAACAGTGACCACCACTGCACTCAGGCTTCAGCTACAATTGCCGCCTGAAAATGCGTCGGGTATCCATGAATGGATAGTAGAATAAAAGAATATCCCCTCATCATTGAAAGCAGGCCGTACAGTTTTGTATGGCCTGTATTTTTTACACTTATTTTTGCCTATGCCTGCAAAAAAATACCTGCGCCATTGCCTGTTTATTTTCAGTATCAGCCTGCTGACTGGTGCCAGTGATATCCGCGCCCAGTTTGCCCGGGGTGCCGATGTGGGCTGGCTATCCGAAATGGAAGCTGCCGGCCGCAAGTTTTACAATAGCAGGGGTGAAGAGGCCGATTGCCTGCAGGTACTGAAAGAAAAAGGCATCCATGCCATCAGGCTGCGGGTATGGGTAAACCCTTTAAATGGCTGGTGTGGTCAGGATGATGTGGTAAAAATGGCCAAACGCGCCAGGCAGCAGGGCTTCCGCATCATGATCGATTTTCATTACAGCGATTCCTGGGCCGATCCCGGCCAGCAGCCCAAACCGGCAGCCTGGAAAACACATTCATTCAAACAATTGAACAAGGATGTATACCAGCATACACTGGCCGTACTGCAAGCCCTGCAGAAAAACGGTATTTACCCAGAATGGGTGCAGGTAGGCAATGAAATCACCAACGGCATGCTTTGGCCCGATGGGGATACAAAACATTTCAGCCAGCTGGCACAATTGGTGAACAGCGGCTACCGGGCAGTGAAAAAAGCCGGTAAGAATATAGCAGTGGTCGTTCATGTGGACAGGGGTTTCCAGAACAGCCTGTTCCGTCATTTTTTCGATAGCCTGAAAATCCATGGCGGCCGTTGGGACATGATCGGTATCTCCCTTTATCCCGATACCACGAACTGGCAGCAGCTTGATAGTCTTTGTTTGCTTAATATGCAGGATATGATCAGCCGCTATCATACACCTGTGATGGTGTGTGAGGTAGGTATGGATGCACAGGCCGCTGTTGCAGGCTATGCTTTTTTAAAAGACATCATCTACAAAACACAATCATTGCCCGATGGCATGGGTAAAGGTGTGTTTTACTGGGAGCCGGAATCTTATCAATGGAAAAACTATCCCAAAGGCGCATTCGATACAAATGGCCAGCCCACACATGCGATGGATGCTTTTATTGATACAGGTGCAGCGCCGCATTAGTACCCGCACCGTTTGCCCTCTGTGTTATGCAATCATCAGCCTCATCATCCGTTCGGCCCGATTGTGCTGGCAGTGGATCGTTTTAACATTGTCAATAAATGAATTATGCTATCTTTGCTATGTTTTTAAACCAAAGTATTTGTTATCCAAATTCAACAGATGGATTATTCTTCGTGTAAAAACAAAACAATTTCTTAATCTTCCGTATGCCGGATAGTCCTGGTGGACCTCCCTGCTGCGGGAACAAACCAGGTGTTATGTTTAAATTTCTCCACAAGACCGGCAAAAAGACTGTACAGGAAAGGCAAGTAGATGTGTATGCACCCGAAAACATGCCCGCTGTTCCTGCTGATATCTTTGATCTGCTGTTTGGCAGCGGGGCATCAACAGGAAAAAGGGCTGACCGGCGTTATTACCGCTTGCTCAGAAGGAAAAAGCTCAATCGCTCTGTGCAATAACAAGCGGCTTGGCTGTCATCCTTTCAGCTGATCATCATTACCTATTTTTTGTGAACGAGTAAAACGGTGACCGTTATTACCCGGCAGTATATTGCCCGATAATAATGATGATTGGATTAATTCAATACAACAGGCCATACCACTAAGCTGGGTATGGCCTTTTTTTTGTAATTATGCAGCCATTTAAGACTTATTATACCCTTCATAGTATGCTGATGATGAAAAAGCAAATGCTTGTTTACCTGTTGCTGTTGGTTCAATACTCCCTGCTGGCACAGAAGACCGATACTGCGCAATTGTCCAGGGCCAAATGGACCACTCATTTCCAGTTGACAGTTGTTTCACAGGGACACCCTTCTTTCAAAGCAGCTTATTCCGGCCCCAACAGCCTGGCAGATACTGCAGAAAGCGGTGTTACCAGCATTACCTCTACTTTATTTATTGGAAGAAAACTATGGAAAGGCGCCGCAGTTTATTTCAACCCAGAAATAGCCGGTGGAAAGGGTATCAGCAAGGCCACAGGTATAGCCGGTTTTCCTAATGGAGAAACATTCCGTATCGGTGATCCAACGCCTACTTTGTATGTAGCCAGGGCCTACCTGCAACAACATATCGCCCTGGCCAATGCACATTACCAGGCCATCGCTGATGATGCCAACCAGCTGGGCGGATCGATTCCCGATTCGCGCATCACCCTCAGTGCGGGCAAATTTGCTTTAAGTGATTTTTTCGATGACAATGTATACAGCCATGACCCACGTTCACAATTTTTAAACTGGAGCCTTATGAGCAATGGCGCATGGGATTACCCGGCCAATACCCGCGGTTATACATTAGGGCTGGTAGCAGAACTGGTTCAGCCGGGATGGGCTTTGCGCATTGGTACAGCACAGGTACCTGTTAAAGCCAATGGCCCGGTACTGGACAAAAAGATCACCAGGGCCAATGGGGAAACTGCCGAGCTGGAAAAAACCTATACACTCTACCACCAGCCGGGAACCATACGCCTGCTTGCTTTTTATAATGTTTCAAGGGCCCCATCATATACAACCACACTGGACCAGGTAAAAGCCGGCGACAGCAGCAACCTGCCTATCATCAGCGGCGACGAAGCAGGAAAACAATTTGGCGGAAAAAAGTTTGGCTGGGGCATCAGTATTAACCAGGATCTCTCCAGCAATATAGGCAGTTTTTTCAGGGCCAGCTGGAATGATGGTAAAACTGCTACCTGGGCTTTTACCGAAATAGACAAAAGTATCAGCGGCGGTCTTCATTTCAATGGTAAGATGTGGAAAAGGCAGAATGATCACCTGGGAGCCGCTTTTGTCATCAATGGTATTTCCGCCGATCATCGTGATTTTCTGCGGGCAGGCTTTCACGGGTTTATGGTGGGCGATGGACACCTCAATTACGGTAGTGAAGGTATTATTGAATGCTATTATGCCGCACAACTGTTCCAGCATATTGTGCTGAGTGCCGATTACCAGTTTGTCAACAACCCCGGGTATAATAAAGACAGGGGGCCGGCTCATATTTTTGCCCTGCGGGGGCATATAGAATTTTAAACCAGTGCCTGTACACCGCAGGGAACCCGACAGCTTTAAAATACCGCAAAGTTCAATATTGGCAGCACAATTTTCTATCATCCGTTACACTGTTCGCAGCCTTTTCTGAAACCACCTTGCCGGCTTTTTTGTGCAAACAATTGAGGCCTACCTGCATTTTTTAATAAAAAGTGTAAAATTAACACTTATATTTGTTCACACAGATAGGGCTATGCCTGTTCTGATCGTTTAAATAATTTTATCAGGAAAAAATTTGCTTGTGAAAAAAATGAACCGATTACTTGCTACAGCTGTTGCAATTACCGCTTCGTGCCAGCTTTCCAATGCCCAATCACCAGTGCCCGCTATTATTGCACCGGGTACAGAAAAAGTGATCATCAATAAGCATATTTACGGCCATTTTTCTGAACACCTGGGCCGCTGTATTTATGATGGCTTCTGGGTAAAAGACAACCTGAATGTGCCCAAGAAAGACCGTATCAGGCTTGATATCGTGGATGCATTAAAAAAGATCCATATTCCCAACCTGCGCTGGCCGGGCGGCTGTTTTGCCGATGAATACCACTGGCGCGATGGTATTGGCCCACGCAAGCAACGGCCCACCATGATCAATACCAACTGGGGTAATGTAACAGAAGACAATAGTTTTGGCACCCACGAATTCCTGGAACTGTGCGGCCTGCTGGGATGCGAACCTTATATTACCGGCAATGTAGGCAGCGGTACCGTAGAGGAAATGAGCAAATGGATTGAATACCTCAATTTCGATGGTATCAGCCCTGTTACCGCTGTAAGAAAAGAAAATGGTCATCCCGCTCCCTGGAATGTATCCTTCTGGGGTGTAGGCAACGAAAGCTGGGGCTGTGGAGGCAATATGACACCGGATTTTTATGCCGACCAGTTCCGCCGGTATGCCACCTTCTGTAAAAACTATCCCAATGCCCAGCTGAAAAAAATAGCCTGCGGCGCCAGTGATGCTGATTATAAATGGACCGAAACAGTGATGAAGAATGTTTCCAGCCAGATGATGTGGGGCTTATCGCTTCATTATTATACTGTACCGGGTAACTGGCATGATAAAGGTTCGGCCACACAGTTTAACGAACAGGAATATTTCACCACTATGCAGAAATGCCTGCATATGGATGAACTGATCAGCCGTCATACGGCTATTATGGACAAATACGATCCCCAGAAAAAAGTAGGGCTGGTCGTGGATGAGTGGGGGATATGGACCAATGTAGAACCCGGAACCAACCCGGCATTCCTGTACCAGCAGAACAGTATGCGTGATGCACTGGTAGCAGCCACTACGCTGAACATCTTCAACAACCATGCAGACCGTGTGCGGATGGCCAACCTGGCGCAAACCATTAATGTATTACAGGCGCTGATACTGACTGATAAAGAGAAAATGCTGCTAACACCTACTTACCATGTATTTGACCTGTTTAAAGTACACCAGGATGCCCAGTTGCTCAGTGTAAAATTCAGCAGTCCCGACTATGCTGTAGGGAATGAAAAAATACCTGCAATCAATGCATCGGCCTCCAAAGACAGCGCCGGTACCATTCATATTTCTTTTGTTAATCTTTACCCGGGTAAATCAGTTGTCATCAATACACTGCTACCCGAAGCAGGGAGTGGAAAAACAGTTAGTGGCCAGGTGCTCAGCGCTGCATCTTATACTGATTACAACTCGTTTGACCAGCCTGGAAAAGTAAAGCCCCAATTATTTACAGGATTTAAGCAGGAAAATGGACAATTGTCTGTTACTTTACCGCCATTATCGGTGGTAGTGCTGAGTTTGTAAACAACAACAGCCGTCCTGCCTCGACTACGCTCGGCGCAGTGACCCGCTGGTTCGACTGCGCTCACCAGCCCGTCGGCAACCCTACCACCGGTACACCTGTTGTGTTGACTAACTTCAAATAAAGCCAATATGAAAAAATGGATTTGTTATGCGCCGGCACTACTAGCAGCCACCGTTCTTTTACATTCCTGCGGTAATAACCCAACCAAACAACAGAACGAAACAACGGCTAAAGCCGGTATTGTTCAGCAAGGCTGGGGTGAAACAGACGGGAAAAAAGTATTCCTGTACACACTCACCAACAAAAATGGTGTCCAGGTAAAGATCTCCAATTATGGCGGCACCATTACTTCGTGGATCACCCCCGATAAAAGCGGAACAGCCAGCAGTATTGTACTGGGATTCGACAGCCTGCAGGGGTACCTGCAAAAACCGCCTTATTTCGGTGCCACCATCGGCCGTTATGGTAACCGTATTGCCAAGGGTAAGTTCAGTATCGGCAAAACAGGCTATACACTGGCCACCAATGATGGCCCCAATCATTTACATGGAGGTTTAAAAGGATTCGATAAAGTGGTATGGGATGCAGCACCGCCTGTAGATTCTGTGCCCTCACTCACCCTCAACTACCTGAGCAAAGATGGAGAAGAAGGCTATCCCGGCAACCTGAAAGTAACTGTAAAATATACACTTACCGATGATAATGAGCTAAAACTGGATTATACGGCTACAACCGATAAACCAACGCCGGTAAACCTCACCAACCACAGCTATTTCAACCTTACAGGCAATGCCAGCCATACGATACTGAAACATGTATTGCAGATCAACGCCGACAATTACACACCTGTAGACAGTACATTGATACCCACTGGCGAAATCAAACCAGTAAAAAATACATCGTTCGATTTTACCAGTGCTAAGGCCATTGGTGCACGCATCGATTCTGTAAAAGGCGGTTACGACCATAATTTCGTTCTCAACCGCAAAGACGGCAGTCTGCAGCAGGTAGCTGTATTGAGTGATTCACTGAGCGGCAGAAAGCTGGAAGTGTTCACCACTGAACCAGGATTGCAGTTTTATTCAGGCAATTTTCTTGACGGAAAATTAAAAACACCTGCAGGCATAGCCATTCAGCAACATGCGGCCCTTTGCCTGGAAACACAGCATTTCCCGGATTCACCCAATAAACCCAATTTCCCGTCTACCATACTTGAACCGGGTAAAGAATACCATAGCGAAACAGTGTATAAGGTTTCCTGGAAATGATCGGGAAGGAATGATACAAACAAAAAGGGAGTGGCTAACCACTCCTTTTTTTCTTTGTACAAGTTAAAGCGGGCGGCAGCAGGAAGAACTGTCTGCCATCATCAAAGATCAACCCAGTGCCGGGTTATAATGAAATACGGTTTCATCATCCCGGTCCCAGTCTTTCTCGATCAGTTTTTTAAATCCCATCAATTCTGCAATGGCCTGCGGAAAAACAATGGTATCAGGGATATGCACAATGGCATCCATTCCCGATTCCAGCTCGTCTTCTGTTACCGCGGGAGGCTGGTTACTGTTATTGTTGTTGCTAACCAGGGCCAGCAATACTTTATCGCGGGTATACTGTGTTGCAGCGGCCAGTTGCTGTGCTGTTGAGCACAGCGCCCTGTACAGGTCCTCATATTTAAAAAAGTATTTCATAAATATCCATTATCCGTTTCTGTTTGGAGGTAAAGCGGCAACAAAAATACAATGCAACACATAACCCCGGCGATATAAAACTATTATACTCTATAACTATTGGTTATAGATGGATTTGGCCAGGCGGATAAACTTTTTGTTCAGTTCACTGGTTTCGCCCTTGCGCTGGATAAAATAGAAATTACGTTCTATTGATAATCCATCAAAGGTTATTTCAGTCAGTTCGCCCTGCCTCAGTTCTTTTATCACGGAGCGATGGGGTAAAAAACCCAGGCAGTCAGATTCTACCAGGAAGTTTTTTAGCGCCTCCGTACCGCCCAGCCTGGCTTTTATATTCAGTTCATTCAGCTTGATCCTGTTTTTCTGCAGTACCCTTTTTACCGCTTCCAGGGTTCCGCTGCCTCTTTCCCGTATGGCTACCGGCATTTGCAGTATTTCCTTCAGGGCATAGTGCTTTTTCCTGGCCAGCAGGCTTTTCCGGCTGCATACAGCCACCACGCGGTCGGTAAGAAAAGCCTGGTAACTGACATTGGTCAACTTGCTTTTTTCTTCTGTGATACCCAGGTTGATATCCTTGTTCAGCAGGGCATCCAGCACGATTTCCGTGTTCCTGTTCAGCAGGGTGATCTCCATCAGCGGGAACTGCTGATGAAAAACCGACATTACTTTGGGCAGGATATACAAAGCCACCGTGGTACTTGCACCCAGTTTCAGTATACCCGTTGCCTGCTGCTGCTGGTGTATAGACGAGATATCGAATTCTGTTTGTTCCTGTATCTGTTTTACCGTCAGCAGCCGTTCAAACAAAAGACGGCCGGCATCAGTCAATTCTATCTGCAGGCCTTTCCGTTCAAATAATTTGGTTTTATACTGCTCTTCCAGTGCCTTGATATGTTTGCTGATGGCCGGTTGCGAAACAAATAGTTCCTGGCTGGCCCTTGAAAAACTTTTTTGCCTGGCAACTTCCATGAACACCAGGTGCCTGTTAGAAATCATATACTTTGAGTGAAGTACAAAGTACATTACCGGAAGTTCAGAACCGGATAAAATTTAACAATCACCCGGCTAAATTCATCCTTCCTGCTTATTTTTAAGTATGCAGCCTAACAATCAGCTACCATCGCCATCGATACTCGATAATGATTTTTATAAGTTCACCATGCAGCAATGTGTGTTTCAGCTCTATCCCAGGGCCAGGGTGCGGTACCAGTTCATTAACAGGGGGCAGCACCGTTTTCCACCCGGTTTTGCCGGCACACTGAGAAAGGCAGCAGATGCAATGGCCGGCTTACAGCTTACAAAAGCAGAAAGGGATTTCCTGACACATACCTGCCCTTATCTCACACCCACTTATCTTGATTTTTTACAGGGTTATCGTTACGATCCTGCAGAGGTGGTGATACGGCAGGAGGGGGAGCTGCTTGAGGTTGCTGTTGAAGGCTACTGGTACAGGGCTATTTTGTGGGAAGTGCCCCTGTTGTCACTGATCTCTGAACTGTATTACCAATCGCAGCATTTACAACGGGAAGATGATGCCACCGTGATCCGCATTGCAAAGGAAAAAATAGAACATTACCGGCAATTGGATGTTACGATCGCTGATTTCGGCACCAGGCGCAGGCATTCTTACCAGGTACAGCATCTTGTGATAGACACCCTTCGCCTGTATGGGGGGCACTGCTTTGTGGGTACCAGCAATGTTCACCTGGCCATGCACCACCGCACCAGGCCTATCGGTACACATGCGCATGAATGGTTTATGTTTCATGCTGCCCGCTATGGTTTTAAAATGGCCAATGCACTGAGCCTGGAACACTGGGTGGATGTATACCGCGGTGAACTGGGTATTGCCTTATCCGATACGTATACCACCGATGTCTTCTTCCGCCAGTTTGATAAAAAATTTGCCAAACTGTTCGACGGGGTACGCCATGATAGCGGCGACCCGCTGGTTTTTGCAGAGAAAGCCATTCATCATTACCAGCAGATGGGTATTGACCCGCGCTCAAAAACCATTACTTTTTCTGACGGACTGGATTATGACAAGGTAGCCCGTATCGCCGCCTTTTGCAGGGGCAAGATCGGTATGTCGTTTGGCATCGGCACCAATTTAACCAATGATGTAGGGTTGCAGCCAATGAATATTGTTATTAAGATGACGGAGGCCCGCCCTGAAAATGAACCCTGGACACAGGTGGTTAAACTTTCTGATGAGCATGGCAAATACACAGGCGACCCGGAAATGATTGCGCTGGCGAAAAAGATATTACAGATATAGAACAGGTGTGAAACAGCTGCTGCGGTTGTACAGACAATCACTCAAATTCCATGATCTTTTCAAACAAAGTCTCATACTGCTGGTTGGCCTGTACCACTTTTTCCTGAACAGCTTTATAAGCCGCTTCCAGTGAGCTGAATTTCTGTTTATCTGTATAACTGTCCGGATTGGCCAGCTCCAGTTCTAACCTTGTTTTTTCCTGCTGCAGCTCACTGATCTGTTCTTCCAGCCTGGTAAACTGTTTTTGCAGTTTCTGCAGTTCCTTTTTCTGGTCCCTGTCCAGCACCGGTGCAGGCGCGGTTTCAATGGCTTTAACTGCCGGAGCCGGCGAGGCGGCCTCTTTCTGGGCCATGCGCTGTTCGCGATCCAGCTGTTGCTGCCGTTTAGCCATGCGTTCTTTCCATTCCACCCATTCTGTATAGCTGCCCTTGAATTCTTTGATCTCGTGATCAACGATTTCCCATATCTTATTCGCGGTTTTGGAAATAAAATAACGGTCGTGGCTTACAAAAATGATCGATCCTTCATATTTATTCAATGCATCGGCCAGCAATTCCACGCTGTGCATATCAAGGTGGTTGGTAGGTTCATCGAGCATAAGGAAATTGGCCTTGCTTACAATTACCTTGGCCAGTGCCACCCTGGCTTTTTCGCCACCACTTAGTATGCGGATGCGCTTCTCCACATCATCGCCGCTGAACAAAAAACAACCCAGCAGTGAACGCAGCTCCAGTTCGGTTTTGCCGCTTCCGCATTCAAGCATTTCATCCAGTATGGTATTATTCAGGTTCAATGCTTCCAGCTGGTGCTGTGCATAAAAACTCTCCTGCACATTATGCCCCCATATTCTTTCACCCGAGAAGGCTTCGGTACCGGCAATGATACGCAGCACGGTAGATTTACCCTTGCCGTTTGCACCGATCAGTGCAATTTTATCACCGCGTTCAATTTCAGCGCCGGTATTTTTTACAATGGTCAGGTCGCCAAATGTTTTGGTGATATCTTTCAGGTGTACCAGTACCTTACCAGGCTGTTTATCTACCTGGAAATTGATACGCAGGTTAGGGCGTTCTATTTCCACCTGTTCAATACGGTCCAGTTTGTCCAGCCTTTTCATGGCACTTTGGGCTGCTGCCGCTTTTGTGGCTTTGGCCCTGAAGCGTTCAATAAAACGCTCCTGCTGTCTGATGTATTCCTGTTGGTTTTCATAAGCACGCTGCTGCATTTCGGTGCGCAGCTGCTTTTCGGTTTCATAATATTCGTAATTGCCGGTGTAAATATGCAGCTGCTGCTGGTACAGTTCTACAATCTTGTTCACCATCCTGTTGAGGAAGTATTTGTCATGGCTTACAATCACAACGCTGCCCTGGTAATGTTGCAGGTATTTTTCCAGCCATTCAATAGAAGGCAGGTCAAGGTGGTTGGTAGGCTCATCCAGCAGCAGTACATCCGGCTGCTGCAATATCATTTTGGCCAGCAGTACACGCATACGCCAGCCCCCGCTGAATTCTTTGTAAGGTCTTTGCAGGTCGGCATTCTGGAAACCCAGCCCCTGTAATACTTCTTCGGTCCTGTGATGAATGCTATAGCCACCCATCACTTCCAGCTCGTGCAGTTTATCGGTATATTGCTCCAGCAGTTTTTCGTCGGATGTCTTTTCCAGCTGGTGCCCCAGCTCTTCAATTTCTTTTTCCAGCTGTTTCACCCGTTCAAAAGCGCCCATGGCCACTTCGAGGATAGAATCGTTGGTATCAAAGCTCAGCAAATCCTGGTGCAGGTAACCGATGGTGGTACCACGGCCTCTTTCCACCGTGCCGGCGCTGGGCAGGTATTCGCCTACGATCACTTTCAGCAGGGTGGATTTTCCTGTTCCATTATAACCGATCAGGCCAACACGGTCACCGGGATGGATATGCCAGGTGGCATCTTCCACGATCACACGGGCCCCAAATTCAAAAGTCACATTATTCAGTCCTACTAACATAAAAAATACTCCGTTACTTTTTCAAATGCTGCGCAAAGCTAAAAAATATTGTCGCATCCTGCTTACCTTAAGCAAAACAGCTCATAACCCAAGTTGCGGGATAATCCATGTATTGATAGCTGCAAGCCATAAGCTTCCAGCTATCTGGGACAGAATGTACTGTTAAATGGAATCAATTGTTTTGCGAGGCCACCCCGAAAACGATCATCCTTTCTGCGTGTTCCGCGAGATGCATTTCCCGCAGCTCATCGCTATCAGCGCCCCGCTATAACTGGCAACTTGGGTTAATAGCTGGAAGCGCCTCGGGCATGCCTGGCAGCTTTCTTTTTGCAAAGCCCGCAACAGGTGGTTCATTGCTTTTTACAGCCATTCCTTATCCATTCCTGTGCTTTTTGTTCATCCGCGTAGAAAAGAGGTACAGGGTTATACCAATTAACATGCGATAATCGCTTTATAGGCAGCTGGTTGTCTGCAGGTATTCAACAGAAAGTTAATGCACAGGCAACAGTGGCTAAAGCAGAAATGCTTATATTCATTCTATCAAAAAAAGGAAAGGCCCGGCTGGTTTGTTTTTTGCAGTGAGATACCGTATTGCCATCGGTATCCCATACAGCCAGAACATAGATTACACAATGATGATTTGATATTGACCCGGTGAAACAGAAGGGGATTAACCTTTACCTTTGAAAAAAAGCAGATTGCATGAAAAAAGGATTAGGATGGCTATTGCTGGTGGTGGTATTGGCAGCAGGAGCCTATTTTCTCCTGGGAAATAAAAATAAAACCCAAACCCCGGAGGCGCCCAAGCAACAACCACTGGCCATCAGTAAAAACAGTGAGGCCTTCAACCAGCCATTCAACCAGCTGCTGGCGGCTTATTTTAGCTTGCACGATGCACTGGTTGACTGGGATACGGCCAGGGCTTCACAAAATGCAATGCAGGTGGCTGCAGCAACAGTAAAAGTGCCGCTGAAAGAATTGAAAGGAGATTCGGCTATTATCGCCACAGCCCAGAGCTTTGCCGACGGTATTGTGGCAGAAAGCAAAGCCATCGGCGGCGAAAACACTATAGAAGGTAAACGCAGATCATTCTATACCCTTTCTGAAAACCTGTACAACCTGATCCGCACGGTGCATTACGACCAGGCTGTGATTTATCACATGACCTGTCCCATGGCATTCAATGACAATGAGGAAGCATCCTGGATCAGCAACAGCAATCATATTGTAAACCCTTATCTCGGAAAAAAACATCCCAAGTATGCTGGTGGGATGATTGGTTGCGGGAATGTGGAAGATTCAATTGATTTCAGGCAGAAATAAACTTATCGCTATCCATACCAAAAGCTCCGGCCCTATGAAAAGCCGGAGCTTTTTATTTATGCTGGCGATGGGTATAAAATATTTGTTTGTTATGCGGCAATTGATGATGACTGTTTTATGCGGACTATCCGGCCTGCTACTGGAGGCCCAGCCCGCCGGGAAAAATATACTCAATGGCTATATCAGGGATTCACTTACCGGTGAAACACTGATCGGCGCCACCCTGCAGGTAGAAGAAAGCCAGAAAGGCGTAAACAGCAATCAGTATGGTTTTTATGCCATCATTCTCCGTCCCGGCACTTATCATGTTACCTGCAGTTTTGTTGGCTATGAACCCAAGCAAACAGAGATCGTGCTGGATTCCAGCAGGCGGCTGGATATTTTGCTGATGCCGCGTACTGAACTGATGAACAATGTAACCGTGGTCGGCCGCAAAAAAGAAGACAACCTGAAAACTGCGCAGATGGGCAAGATAGACCTGGATATGAACACGGTGAAAACCCTGCCTGTATTGCTGGGCGAAACAGATATTCTTAAAACCCTGCAGCTGATGCCGGGTGTGCGCAATGCAGGTGAGGGCAATACCGGCTTTTATGTAAGGGGAGGAGGCCCCGATCAAAACCTGATCCTGCTGGATGATGCCGTGGTGTACAATACCGGTCACCTGTTTGGCTTTTTCTCTGTATTTAATGCTGATGCCATTAAAAGTCTATCGCTTATTAAAGGCGGTATGCCCGCGCAGTATGGCGGCAGGTTGTCTTCAGTGCTCGATATCGCCATGAAAGACGGCAACCTGAATAAAACCGAAGTGGATGCAGGCATCGGTTTGATCGCCTCCCGGCTTACTATACAGGGACCGATAAAAAAACAGAAAGCATCTTATATGATCTCCGCCAGGCGCACCTATGCCGATGCGCTTATCAAACCTTTTATCTCCAAGAACAGCTCTTCTTATGGCTCCGGTTATTATTTCTACGACCTGAATGCCAAAATCAATTATATTTTTTCGCCTAAAGACCGGCTTTATATCAGCGGCTATTTCGGCAGGGATGTATTCGATTTTAAAAACCGCAAACGCTCTTTCAGCACCAATATCCCCTGGGGAAATTCAACAGCTACCGTTCGGTTGAATCATGTGTTCAGCCGTAACCTGTTTTCCAACCTCACACTGGTGTTCAATGATTATAAATTTTCTTTTTCAGGTAGCCAGGGCAATTTTGATATCAAACTCAATTCGGGTATCCGCGATCTGGGTGCCAAGGCCGATTTTGACTGGTATGCCACTCCACGTCATAAAATACGTTTCGGTGCACAATATACTTACCACACTTTTACACCCAATGTGGCTTCGGGGCAACAGGATTCTACCATTTTCCGGCCAGACAATGCATTGAAAAAATATGCCAAAGAATATGCCGCCTACCTGCAGGATGACTGGGATATCAGCCGGGTGCTTAAACTGAATATGGGACTGCGGTACAGCGTGTTCCACCAGGTAGGTGCTTACACCGCCTATACCACTGATGCCAGTGGCAATAAACTGGACAGCGTGGTTTACCGCAAGGGCACGCTGGTAAAGGGTTATGGCGGACTGGAGCCCAGGGCCACACTGCGTATATTGTTAAACAGCAATAGCTCCATCAAAGCTGCGGTTACCCGTAACCTGCAGTATATTCATCTTGTTACGAATGCAGGATCTACACTGCCTACTGATTTATGGGTGCCCAGTACTTTGCACGTAAAACCGCAGATAGGCTGGCAATATGCAGCAGGCTATTTCCGTAATTTTAAAGAAAATACTTACGAAACCTCGCTGGAGCTGTATTATAAAACCATGCAGAACCAGATTGAATACCGCGCAGGATACACACCTTCCCTTGCCGATCCTGAAAACGAATTTGTGTTCGGTAAAGGATGGAGCTATGGTGCAGAACTATTTGTACGCAAAGCCAAAGGCCGGCTTACAGGCTGGGTGGGCTATACACTGTCCTGGACCTGGCGTAAATTTCCTGAACTGAACGATGGACAAAAATTTCCCAGCAAATACGACCGCCGCCACGATCTTTCTGTTGTAGGTATGTATGAGCTGAATAAAAAATGGAAACTGTCTTCTGTATTCGTATTCGGATCAGGCAATGCCATGTCGCTGCCGGAGCGTTTCTACTTTATCGGCAATGTATTAACCCAGGAGTATAGTAAAATCAATGCCTACCGCATGGCGCCTTATCACCGCCTCGACCTGGCAGCTACTTATACACCTGTTCCCAAAAAGAAACACCGTTATATATCCAGTTGGGTATTCAGTATTTACAATGTATACAGCAGGGCCAATCCCTATTTCTACTATTTTGACCAGTCTACCAACACCGAAACCGGCTCTGCCATTCGTAAAGTCACTGCCAAAAAAATATCCCTGTTTCCCTTATTGCCTTCTGTTACCTGGAATGTAAAATGGTGATGCCATCGCTATGACCTTACTGGTACAGGCCGTTCCATGCCCGGTATTTTTACCGGCAATTTCCGGCCATTTACCTGTGGTTTCCGGCCGGCAGCCTATTGCCGCTTTTCTGCCGCAGAGGCAGTTTTTAATTTTGTTCTGTCAATCACCATAATCACCAAGGCAGCACACTGGCCTGTTAAAACAACATACAATGAAAGAACATCCTCATCCCGGCCAACCTGCTAACCGGGCCTACTGGCAGAAAAAAATATCCATTACAACTACCTGGATCGGCATATTCCTGTTGCTGGGCGGCACTGTGCTGTTACTGGGTAAAATGCATATGATTATTCCGGCATGGCTGGCCACCTGGCCGGTATTGCTGATAGGTATCGGTTTGCTGACAGGCATTTTAAATGGTTTCCGCCATTTTATCTGGCTGGCACTGATGGCTGTTGGTTCATTTTTTCTTCTGCAGCAGCAAATGCCGCAATGGCGGCTGGAGCAATATACCACTCCGCTGGTGATTATCCTGGTCGGTTTCTCTTTCTTACTAAGGCGCCGCTCCCATCATCATGGTCATGCTCACCATTACCATAACTGGTGGCATTGGGATACAGCAGGGAAAGGAGAATTTGTTGATAGCACCGTGGTGCTGGGCAATGTAAGAAAAACGGTTACCTATAAAAATTTCACCGGTGGCGATGTTACCTGCGTATTAGGCGCTGCTGTTATTGACCTGAGCAATGCCGATATGTCTGGCCATGCCAGGATGGATATCACCCTTTGTTTTGGTCATGCACAGCTTATTGTTCCGCCGCATTGGACTATCCAGTCTGAGATCACCGGCTTTTTTGGTGGTATTAACGATAAACGCACCGTTCACAACATAGACATGGGGCAGCCACCAAAAATACTTGTACTGGATGGAACGGCTTTCTGCGGCTCACTGGAAATAAGCGATGAAAAACCGGCAGACCGGGACCTGCTATAACCGGTAACTGCCCTGTTACCCGGGCTTGTATTCAATCACCACTTTGGCATTGCGCTGTTCGGTAGAAGTGATAAACAGTTCATATCTTTTTCCGCCGGTGGTAACCACCATCAGCGCTGTATTGGGCGGTATACGGCCCAGGTTATCTGCCACCATCACCAGTTCATGTACCGGGTTATCGGGCGTAGTGGCAATATTGATGGTAATGGGGTCGTAAGAAAGTCTTTTTTTATACACCACCACTTCATTGTTGTGGTAAACCGTAATGGTATCATCATCAATTTCGCCGTTATCATAAAGTTGTATCCTGATATCGGGCGAATGGGTCACGATCGTTTTCACCAGCCTGTTCTCCCTGTCACGTATGATCTGCGGTACAGGCAGCACAGGCTTTTTTTCAATCGGTGAAACAGGTTTGGCAGCATCTTTCACACCCGGGTTAATGCTGGCAATAGAAGCATCAGCAGGCTTCAGGCGGGAGGCCGTATCTTTCAAAGGCTTTTTCCTGTTTTGTGCCAAAGGAGCGTTCCTGGTAACCCCGTTGCTGCCACTAACCGGCGCTGATTGTTTTTTAACCTGTGCATCAGCAGGTGTTTTATGCTCTGGCTTCGCTACTGGCGGCCGGGAAGCTGATGAAGAAGAAGGGCGCTGGGCCGAAACCAGGTCAGCAGCTGCCCCCGGTTTGATATGCAATCTGCTGCTGCCGGGCTGTTTCTTTTTCAGCAGAAAACTTTCTTTGGTAAAATCAGAATTCTCCACCCGTTCCAGGTACACTTTTCCTGAACCGCAGTCGCGGCCACTGTTTGTAACAATGCTCGAATAAGTGCCTTCCAGGTATTCTACACCATTCTCTTTGTGGTATTGAAGATAGCAGGTCATCAGGCAGGGCGTGCTCTGGTCACTTACTTTGTACTCCAGCATCTTGTTTTCTTTAAAAATAAGGTTGCCGGTTTTATCCATATAAATGCCCTGCAAATCGGCTTTGCCATAAAACAATTTGGCGATATAGGAATAGGAATAAGTGACACCCTGCAGCGAATGATCGGGGAGCTCATTGATCTGTACCTCGTATTTATATCTTTCGCGGTATAGCTCAGAACTATTAACAAAATTTCCTCTCCAGATCCCTGTCAAATCCTGGGCGGTGAGTATAAACGGTAAAAAAATCAGCCAAACCAACGTACAGCAACACTTCATATGGTAAAAGTACACTGCAATATAGCACAAGCTGATAAAGAAGCGTTAAAAGGGTGGGGATTGGTTGATTGGTTGAGAGGTTGAGAGGTTGATTGGTTGAGAGGTTGGATGGTTGAGTGGTTGAGAGGGGATGGATCTTTTGTGGGGTGGGATGGGGTGTGGGATGAGCGATTTTTGAGGGAATTCTAGGGGGCATTTGCCAATTCCAAATTCCCAATTCCCATTCAATTCGCTACCTTTGCATCCCTTTAATAGTCAGAGGATTTGTTCGTATGATCAACATTACATTACCGGACGGCGCAGTTCGTCAGTATGAGGCGGGGGTATCCGCCCTGGACATTGCCAAATCCATCAGTGAGGGTTTGGCCCGAAAAGTATTGGCAGCCAGTGTAAACGGCAAAGTATGGGATGCTACACGCCCCATTACGGAAGACGCTACACTGAAATTATTGACATGGGATGATACGGACGGTAAATCCACTTTCTGGCATTCCTCTGCCCACCTTATGGCAGAAGCAGTGGAAAGCTTGTTTCCCGGGGTGAAATTCTGGGTTGGTCCGCCGCTGGATCATGGGTTTTATTATGATATGGACCTGGGCGACCGCAAGATCACCGAAGAAGACCTAGCCGCACTGGAAAAGAAAATGAACGAGCTGGCCAAACAGAACAATACCTATATCAGGAAAGAAATACCCAAGGCAGAAGCCGTTCAGTATTTCACTGAAAAAGGCGATGAATACAAGCTTGATCTTTTATCCGGACTGGAAGATGGTAAGATCACTTTTTATACACAGGGTAATTTTACCGATCTGTGCCGTGGGCCGCATATTCCCAGCACAGGCCCTATTAAGGCCATCAAGCTGACCAATATTGCCGGTGCCTACTGGAAAGGGGATGAAAAAAACAAACAGCTCACCCGTGTTTACGGCATCACTTTCCCCAACCAGAAAGAACTGGATGAATACCTACAAATGCTGGAGGAAGCCAAAAAACGCGACCACCGCAAACTGGGTAAAGAACTGGGTATTTTTACCATGGATGATGATGTAGGGCCAGGCCTGCCTTTGTGGTTGCCCAATGGTACCATCATTATTGAAGAACTGGAAAAACTGGCCAAGGAAACAGAAGAAGATGCGGGGTATAAACGGGTGGTTACACCGCATATTGCCAAAGAAAGCATGTACCTCACCAGCGGCCACCTGCCGTATTACCAGGATGGTATGTTCCCGGCCATGGAACTGGATGGCACCAAGTATTACCTGAAAGCCATGAACTGCCCGCATCACCATAAAATATTTGCGGCAGAGCCCAAAAGCTATAAAGACCTGCCACTACGCCTGGCAGAATACGGCACCTGCTACCGCTATGAGCAGAGCGGTGAATTATTTGGCCTGATGCGGGTTCGCTGCCTGCACATGAACGATGCACATATTTACTGCACCAAAGAGCAGTTTGCACAGGAGTTTATGGCAGTGAACGATATGTACCTGAAATATTTCAAAATATTCGGTATCGACAAATACGTGATGCGTTTATCACTGCACGACCCCGCCAAGCTGGGCCAGAAATACATCAACGAGCCGCAGCTCTGGCTCGAAACAGAAGCCATGGTGCGCAAAGTACTTATCGAAGCCAATATACCGTTTGTGGAAGTGGCAGGTGAAGGTGCTTTCTACGGCCCTAAAATTGATGTGCAGATCTGGAGTGCCATCGGCCGCGAATTTACCCTGGCCACTAACCAGGTGGATTTTGCACAGGGCAGGCGGTTTAACCTGGAGTTCACCACCAAAGACAACGGGACCGATGTTCCGCTGATCATTCACCGCGCACCACTGGGTACACACGAACGGTTTATCGGCTTCCTGCTGGAGCATTATGCCGGTAAATTCCCTGTTTGGCTGGCACCATTGCAGGTAAAACTGCTGCCTATCAGCGATAAATTCCTACCCTATGCAGAAGAAGTGCAGCAAAAACTACGCAAAGCCCGTGTTCGCGTGGAAATTGATGAGCGCAATGAAAAGATCGGCAAAAAAATACGCGAAGCAGAACTGAGCCGTGTACCCTATATGCTGGTAGTGGGCGAAAAAGAAATGTCTGAACAGAAATTGTCGGTTCGCAGGCAGGGCAAAGGCGATGCCGGCACCCAAACCGTCGATGAATTTATCAACAATATTGTGGATGAAATTGCAGAGCGGAAAGCATAAAAAATGATTATTTTAGTGCTTGCTTAAAAAGCAGGTGGTTCTTTTATCAATCAAAAAAACAAAAAACAATTTTTCACTAAACAACACTGAATGGCGTTACCACAAAGAGGAGGCGGGGGAGGAGGTAGATTCAACCCCAGGTTTAACAGGCAGCCGGAGCCTGAACATCGTATCAACGAAAGAATCCGGGTACCACAGGTACGTTTGGTAGGCGATAATGTAACAGTGGGTATTTATCCCATAGAAGAAGCAAGACGCATTGCTCAGCAACAGGAATTAGATTTAGTAGAGATTTCTCCCAACGCAGATCCTCCTGTTTGTAAGGTAATTGACTATAAAAAGTTTCTTTACGAGAAAAAGCGTAAGGAAAAAGAAATGAAGGCCAATGCCAAGCAGAGCGAGGTGAAAGAAATCCGCTTCACGCCGGGCACAGACGATCACGACTTTGATTTCAAGGCCAAACATGCCGAGAAGTTTTTGAAAGAAGGCAACAAGGTGAAAGCATATGTGCAGTTTAAAGGACGTGCTATTATGTTTAAAGACCGCGGGGAATTGTTGTTGCTGAAATTCGCTGAACGCCTTACAGAAGTTGGCGCCCTGGAGGGAATGCCTAAAATGGAAGGCAAACGGATGCTGGCAATGTTCGCACCCAAAAGCGCAAAGAAAAAGTAAGTCCGTTTTCGCTATACCTTACTTAATTCATTATTGATAATAACCTTGTACACCAGGAAATTTCGTGGAAATTTCCTGTCAGGGAATAGTATACTTGTTATAAACTCCTGTTCTAAGAGACCGCTCTTATAACAGGAGTTTTTTATTGCCAGAAAGCAAAAACATTAGTCAAGATGAACCGGGAAGTAACAGCACGAATATGATCTTGATTTTAATTCACACTATTTCTTATAAATAACTTATTATCAGCATATTATAATAATACAAAACAAACCATTCAAGTATTCAAAACACTAATAACCCAAGTTGCGGGATAATCCCATGTATTTTTTATAGCTGCAAGCCATGAGCTTCCAGCTATGAGGCAGGAATGTCCTGTTAAATAGCATAAATTATTTTGCGAGGCCATCCTGCAAACAATCATCCTTTCTGCGTTTTCCGCGTATTCCGCGAGATGCATTTCTCGCAGCTTACCGCTATCAGCTTGAAGCTATAACTGGCAACTTGAGTTAATAGGATTCAGCCTTGGTGGGGTCTGTGCGCTGTTTTTTCTGCAGTTTCTGTTTTTGCGATTCTTCCTTTGCCTTCTGCATATTCTTCAATGATTGCTCCATCAGTTTCTGCTCATCATTTTTGCCGGCTGCATCTTTAATAGGGGCAGGTACGGGGAACTGGCCATCTTCCAGTTTATACGTAAACACCTTGTCAACATGTTGCCAGCGGCCGTTCTTCCATTTAAAACCCTCATAATCGCCATCAGGTATCAGCGTATATTTTTTGCTCACATCATTGTTCTCGCTCACCAGGTGCTCAAAAACGATCATATCCATCTGCGGATCATAATTCATCCTTGCACGGCCATCTTTCTTAAACTCCAGGCAAAAGCGGTAAGCAGGCTGTGCGGGTTTCAGGCTGTCGTTTTTATAGTCGAAGAACAACCCGCCGAAATGCGGCTGGCCTGTCGCATCAAAGCTGAGCACATCGATCCATTTTTTGGTGCTGCGCATATTATTGTCGTCGAAGCCCAGCAGGGTATAGTATGTTTTATTGTTGTATGTTTTTTCAACAATGCCATAATAAATGGCACCGATCCAGTTGAGATTAGAGCGAACGGAATCTACCGGGTTCTGCGTAAAATCAGACATATCGATCAGCGGGAATAATTTCAGGGATCCATCCGGTGTTTTCATCTGGATAGCGCCACGCTGCCTGAAATAATCCTCATCCCTTTGAAACTGCCAGGTAAAAATGCGGAAGCTGCTGTCGGGTGCATAGATCCGTGAAACTGTTTCCAGCGAATCGAAGGGATAGTAAAAAGAATAAGGCGTTCTTAAAGTCTTTACCAGTTGGCGGATAAAACTGCTGTCCGCAGAAAAGCGGCGGGAGGCTTTCACATCAAAGATCATTGTGCGTCCCAATTGTTTCAGCGTATCTTCTTCGGCAACCAGTTTCTTACGGCTGGCAGCTGGCAGCAGTTGCTGGGGATGCTGGGCATAGATACCTGTGAAGAAAGTGCAGCTCAATAAAAATGCTATTATAGATCTGATCATGCTTTTAATTGATAATCATTCAAATGAAAGGGGGAGTGCTTATTAATATTTGATTTATATCCTTGTTTCCCTGCTTCAAATTACTGCTTTTAGTCAACGTATAATGGGTACCGGCAGGTATAAAAGGCTAAAATTTAGGGTTTTATTAATGTCGTTTGGCAACCAGTGTTTCCTGTAAAAACCGGGCCAGCTCAGGCAGGTTATTGAACCTGGCATCGATATCTGCATGCGGAAATGCCTGCTCAGGATTGGTAGTGGCCAGGAAAACAGTATGCATACCGGCGTTGCGGCCAAAGCGCATGTCGCTGGGTTTGTTGCCCACCATGATGCTTTTGCTGAAATCGATCTGCGGAAAATCGGCCTGTGCCAGGAATGCCATACCTGGCTGGGGTTTCCGGTTGAAGGCATCATTGTTCAGGTCGGGCGCAAAATAAATACGGTCGATACGGCCGCCATGCGCTTCTATGGCCTGCAGCATATGACTATGGATAAGGACTAAATCATCTTCGGTCATCAAGCCTTTTCCAATACCTTTTTGATTGGTTACCAGAACGATAATACCGAATATTTCATTTAATATTTTAACTATATCCAATACACCATCATAAAAATGGAATTCGTGGATATGGCGTACATAATCCTGTTCTTTTTCGCGGTTCAGTACACCATCACGGTCCAGGAACAGGGTCCAGGTTTTGTCGATCTTGGTAAAATCCAGCATGATTGTTTATACTTGATAGCGTATAGAGTGGGGCACTCTTGAAGAGTGCCCCACTCTATACTTAACGTAATTCGGCAGCAGCCCTTGCATAATCCTCAGGTATGCCGATATCAATAAAATAATTATCCTGTGCCAGCCCGTATAATATGTCACGGGTGAACACTGCTTCCAGGTAATCTTTTTCAAAAGAGAACTTTTCCGGCAACGGCTCGGCCATGAATGATGCCAGCTGTATTATATACATCCCGGCATTGATCAGTCCTTCTGCATAAAACTGTTTTTCACTGAAATGGGTAATCCTGCCGTTGATACCGGTTGTTACCACACCATAGCGGTCAAATTGCCGCATAGGTTTTAGTGAGAGTGTGCAATGGGCGCCTGTTTGCTGATGAAATACCGCCAGTGCCTGCAGATCGCCTTTGAATAAGGTATCACCATTGGTCACCAGTATATTTTTATCAGTGGCCAGCGTGGCAGCATAACGGATAGCGCCACCTGTTCCCAGTGGTACATCCTCTGTAGACAGGCGGTAGTTTCCGCCAGGCAGGGCCTGCCGGAGATAGTCGAGAAAATACTCGTGCTTGTACCCCAGTGCAAAAATAAACTGCTCAACACCCTGGCTTTGCAGGTAACGGATAACATAATCCACAAAAGGCCGCCCGTTCACTGGTGCCATACATTTGGGCAGATCCGGCACGGCCGAACGCAACCGGGTACCCAGGCCACCGGCCAGGATAATCGCTTCTCTGATACGGCTCATACGCTGAAAACTTGTTCTTCTACCAGCTCGCAAATAATATGGCCGATAAGGATATGGCATTCCTGTATGCGTGGCGTATCGGAAGAAGGCACATTAAACAGGTAATCACTGAACGATTTCATCACACCCCCGGTAACACCGGTAAAACCGATCGTAAGCATGCTTTTTTCTTTTGCCACTTCAAAAGCGCGCACAATATTGGAGGAATTGCCTGAAGTACTCAGTCCTATCAGCACATCGCCAGCCAGCCCTATGCCATTCACCAGCCGGGCATAAATTTCATCGTAACTGTAATCATTGGCAACCGCAGTAAGATAGGAGGTGTTGCAATGCAATGCCTCGGCAGGCAACGCTTTGCGGTCTTTATAAAAACGCCCCGAAAATTCTGCGGCCAGGTGTTGCGCGTCGGCTGCACTGCCGCCATTGCCGCAGAACAGCACTTTATTACCTTTTTTAAAAGCACCCGTAACAGTGGCTGCAGCTTCGGTTATACGCCGGATAAAATCGTCATCGGCCAGTACCTGCTGTTTTACATCGATGGATGCGGCTATAATATTTTTGATCCTTGCTGTCATATCGGTTTTTATTGAATGGTCCAGGTATGCAGACCATGTTGGGTAAACTGGTAAGGTTTAACCTCACCGCCAAAAGTATGCAAAGCTTCCATTACTTTATACCGGCAGTTGCCGGGGCAATAGAAGGTCATAAAACC
>CBJLMB010000040.1:0-58161 GCA_966424055.1 uncultured Deminuibacter sp.
TTCAACCAATCAACCATTCAACCAATCAACCATTCAACCAATCAACCATTCAACCTCTCAACCCCTCAACAAATCAACCATTCCCCCTATATTTAACCCATGAAAACATATCTATTCGCATTCCTGTTATGGTGTGGTTCGGGGTTGATGGTGCAAACCATGGGGCAGCCGGCATTCCGGGTTGTTCCGTTGGGTGTAAAAGGCGGCATTGATGAAAGCAATCTCTCTGCTTACCTGGTGGCGCCGCATGGCACTGATAATTATCTCTGCCTTGATGCAGGCACCCTGCATTATGGTATACAAAAAGCCATTGACACGGGTACTTTCAGGGTGCCTGCAGCAACTGTATTGCGCCAGTACATTAAAGGATATTGTATATCCCATGGTCACCTGGATCATATTGCCGGACTGATCATCAATTCACCCGATGATTCGGCTAAAAACATTTACGGACTGCCTTATTGCCTGGATATTGTAAAAGACAAATACTTCACCTGGAAAAGCTGGGCCAATTTTACCGATGCCGGTGATCAGCCGCAGCTGAAAAAATACCATTATGTGTACCTCAATCCCGGTGAAGAAACACCTGTTGCACAAACCAGCATGACGGTAAAAGCATTCCCGTTAAGCCATGTAGCTCCATATCAAAGCACGGCTTTCCTGGTGAAGCAGGGAAATGCCTACCTGCTTTACCTGGGCGATACCGGTGCCGATGAAATAGAAAAATCCGACAAACTGCAGTTGCTATGGCAGGCAGTGGCCCCCCTGCTAAAAAACGGTCAGTTGAAAGGTATTTTTATAGAAGTTTCCTTTCCGGATGAACAACCGTCCAGGCTTTTATTCGGGCATCTTACGCCTCAATTGCTCATGAAAGAAATGCAGGTTTTAAACCAGTTGAGTAGTGGTGCTGCTAAAAATCTCCCGGTCGTGATCACTCATATTAAACCTGTAGCCGGTAATGAAGCCCGTATCAGGCAGGAGTTATTACAGCAAAACGCACTGGGCTTGCATATTATCTTCCCGGTACAAGGAGAATCGCTCGATTTTTAAACAGCAGGTGATAATATGATCAGCCAATATTTATTTTACCGGGCGGTTTAATACATACAAAACG
Organism: uncultured Deminuibacter sp.; assembly: GCA_966424055.1. Classification (GTDB taxonomy): domain Bacteria; phylum Bacteroidota; class Bacteroidia; order Chitinophagales; family Chitinophagaceae; genus Deminuibacter. The sequence continues at coordinate 1,115 of CBJLMB010000040.1, forward strand.
GGTGTTGATGCATTTGCTGTCAACACCCGTTTTTATGATGGTGAACCACCACCACTGTGTTTGTCCCCGCTTATACATCCGGCAGCTTGTAACCATTGTGGTATTCCTTCATAAAATATTGAAGGTTGACAGAGGCGTCTGTAAACTGCCGGGCGGCGATATCCCAGTTGAGTTTTTTACCGGTACGGTAAGCGATATTACCCATCTGCGCCATGGTGGCGATATGCGCACCATCTTGTATGGAGCAATGAAGATCACTCATCTTGCGCGAGCGTACCACGCCCACAAAATTAGCCCAGTGCTTTTCCAGGCCATTGTCTGAAGAAGCGGCAAAAGGTTTGCCCACTTTGTTCTTTCCTTTCTTTTCTTCCAGCACTTCCCATCCGCTGCGGTTCAATACCAGTGTGCCGTTGTTGCCGATATAAGCAATACCATGATCGCGGTTGTATGAGCCATTGTCGATACCCATTGCCGAATCCCATACTACATTGAAGCCGTCAAACTCATATAATGTTGTCAGTGTATCGGGTGTTTCTTCTGCCAGTTCAGGATAAGCAAAACGGCCGCCCAATGCAGCGACTGATTTAGGCGTGGTTGCTTTCATCCCGATCAATGCATAATCCAGCAGGTGCACCCCCCAGTCTGTCATCAGTCCGCCTGCATAATCCCAGAACCAGCGGAAATTGAAATGAAAGCGGCTGGCATTAAACGGCTTTTTGGGTGCGGGTCCCAGCCATTTTTCATAATCAACGCCTGCGGGCGGGGCGCTGTTGGGCCTTACCTCATCCGGATGCATCCATCCCTGGTAACACCATACTTTCACCGTACGTATATTACCCAGCTGCCCGCTCTGCACAAAATCCACTGCATCTCTAAAATGCTGCTGGCTACGCTGCCATTGACCAGCCTGTACCACTTTATTATACCGCTGCTGGGCGGCCACCATTACACGGCACTCGCCGATGGAATTGCCCACCGGTTTCTCTACATACACATCCTTCCCTGCCTGGCAGGCATGCACCATCATCAAGGCATGCCAGTGATCGGGAGCGCCGATGATCACCACATCAATATCTTTTTGCTCCAGCAGCTTCCGGTAATCGTTATAGGTTTTTACTTTAGAAGCATCCACATTCAGCTGCGCCAATGAGGCCATCCGTTTGTCCAGCACATTTTTATCTACATCACATAAAGCCACCAGGTTCACACCGGGCTGTTTTAGCGCGGCTGTTACATTCGCCCAGCCCATACCATTGATGCCGATGGCGCCAATGTTCAGCTGGTCTGAAGGAGAAAAACGGTTATTGAAGATGGCGAAGGCCTGGTTGTGCAGCGCAGAGGCCAGCACGCTTCCCGCCATCACTGCAGTGCTTTGCTGCAAAAATTTTCTTCTTGATGACATAGATCTGGTTAAAATGATTGATAAAATCAGCAGGTACAGCCTGTTGGGCAAACAGCGTTTCCGGAGGAAAAGTTATTGTCCGCCTGCCGTATATTTCCACTGCTGAAATTACAAAATCAATGCATTGAAAAAGCGGTTTGCTGCAAGATATAACCGTCTATTTTGCCCTGATACCGTTATATTTGTAAAAATGACAGCTTTAGCTGCCAGTTGCGTAGATTGTTCATTTTTATCCTTTCCGGTGAAAGATTTCTTGCTGTTTATCGATACCGAAGCTTCAGGCTTGCCCAAAAAATGGGATGCCCCTTATTCAAAAGAGGGCGTATGGCCGCATGCGGTGCAGGTATCCTGGATCATCTACACATCGGGCGGACAAAAGATCAAAGAGGAAAATCATTATATCAGCGACAATGATTTTGTTATCACTGCCGCTTCTGTTAAAATACACGGTTTAACAGCCGGCTTTTTATCAACGCAGGGCGAACCGAGGAAAAAAGTGATGCAACTGCTCGCCGATGACCTTCATTTTTACCAGCCATTGGTAGTAGGGCATTTTGTAGAGCTGGACAAGCATATTACCGGCGCAGAATTTTACCGAACCGGTATTGCCAACCCGATGAACGAGCTGCCTGCTTTTTGCACCATGCTGGCCACTACCTTTCTTATCCGTAACCCGCAACAGAAATACCTGCGGCTGGGCGATTTATACAACCTGCTGTTTAATGAAGAGCAGCCGGGTCAGCACAATGCCCTGGCAGATGCACTGGCCACCGCCCGCTGCTATTTTGCGTTACGGCAAAGAGGTGATATCAACGATGAAAAAATTGTGCAGCAGCAGGCTAACAGCCCGGGGGGCAGTAATGATACCCGGAAAAGTGCATGGGGCATGCTGGTACTGGCCATTTGTTTGCTTATAGCCTTAATCGTTTACTATATATGAATCAGCGGCTGGCATTCTTAAAAAACGTAGCGCCTTTCAACCTGCTGCCCGATGATGTTTTAAAGGGAACGGCAGACCTGCTCCAGGAGATTGCTTATCAAAAAGACACCCTGATATACGAGCAGGAAACTACTCCCATGAAAGGTGTGGATATTATTGTAAAAGGAGAATATGAATCTTTTTTTTATGATAGCGCCCGCAATAAAAGACTGATAGAGTATCATCATGAAGGGTATTGCTACGGCGGTATTTCTGTTTTGCTGAACAGGAAACAATCGCTGCGTACCGTGATCGCTAAAAAAGGTACCGAAGTCTATTTCCTGCCAAGAAAAGATTTTAAAGCTCTTTGCCAGGCTTATGAAGAATTCTTTCATTATTTCACCATCGACTTCGGCACACGCATGCTCAATGAAGAGTTTGCGCATTTTTTTAAAAGACCTGCTTCGTTTGAAGAAAGTTATATCGCTTCAGATCAGCTGTATTCGCGCAAGGTGGAAAATATTGAGCAGCGGGCCATCGTTTCCTGCCCTGCAAACACACCTGTTTATGAAGCTGCCAGGCTGATGGCCGCCAATAAGGTTAGCTGCCTGTTTGTAACCGGCGACCAGCAACAGGTTATTGGCTATGTTACCGATATTACGCTGCGCGATAATGTTGTGGCACAACAGGGCAGCACCACACAGCCGGTGCAGCAGGTAATGGATAATCCCATTGTCACTATTTCATCACAGGCTTATGTGTACGAAGCAGTGCTGATGATGTTCCGCACCAAAACGCGCTACCTGCTGGTAGAACATGATGGCCACTATACCGGCTTTCTCAGCAGGAATAAATTACTGAGTGAACAAGCCCAGTCGCCACTGGTATTTATCCAGTCTGTTAAATCGGCCCGCTCCGCGGATGAGCTCAAACGCAAATGGGAACAGGTGCCGCAAATGCTCACCCAATTGCTGGGCAGGGGCATACATGCCGAAATTGCCAACCAGGTGATCACCACGGTATCTGATACCATTGCCCTGAAAGTGATTGAAGGTGTTATTGACGAGATGGGTGCACCACCCGCCAGGTTCGTGTTCATGGTACTGGGCAGCGAAGGCAGGAAAGAACAAACGCTCAAAACCGACCAGGATAATGCCATTATTTATGAAGACAAGGCCAATGAACACCGGGAAGAGGTAAGGGCTTATTTTCTGCAGTTTGCACAGCAGGTATCTGAACGGCTCAATCATATCGGCTTCAGCTATTGCATCGGTGGTTTTATGGCGCAAAACCCCAAATGGACACATTCGCTTTCGCACTGGAAACGCAATTATGAAAGCTGGATGCTGGAATCTGTTCCTGAAACGGTGATCAAATTTTCTACTTTTTTTGATTGCCGTTACCTGTATGGCGATGTAGCGATCATGGAGCAACTGAAAGCATTTCTCGATGAAGAATTGCAGAAGCCCCAGGAAAAACTGTTCTTCCACATGGCAAAAAATGCGCTGCAATACGAGCCGCCGCTTACTTTTTTTAAAACCATCCGCACATTCACAAAAGGCAAACAGGAAGTATTCGATATTAAAAAGGCCATGACCCCCATTGTAGACCTGGCACGCGTGTATGCACTGAAACACCGCGTATTCGAGGTGAATACCGGCGACAGGTTAAAAGCACTGAAAGAAAAAGGGGTATTTACTGAAAAGGCCTACCAGGAACTCACCCAGTCTTATTATTTTCTAATGGGTATGCGGCTGAAGAACCAAGCCCGCCAGATCATGCTCGACAAAACCGAGCCGGACAACCATATCAACCTGCGCAGCCTTACACGCATTGAACAACTCACCCTGCGCGAGATATTCAAGACCATCGAAAATTTTCAAACAGGTATCAAGGTAGCATTTACCAATAATCTTTTCGGATAGTTTTTTAGAAGCAGCTCCAACGATAAAAGCAAATCACACTGCAAAAAAAATGGTGAATGGCAGGATGTTCCTTCCCTGCCATTCACCATCCGGCACCTGCTGCATGTGTTTACAATACAAACAGGGCCTCTGTTATAACATATTTTTATTTATACTGTATCTTCAGCACCCAGGCTTCTTTGCAGGGCAGGTGACTGCGCAGAGAAGCGGGGATGTTTACGGTAAGCCCCTCTGCCGCTGCTTTCCAGGATAGTTTTTGTACTGCGCCCAGCAGGCTTACCTGTTTAATGGCTTTACCTGCAGGCAAATGTGTTATGGTCAATTGACCAGGCAGCACCGGTGTTGTTTCATCTGTACGGTAAATGGCATATACTGCACCTGGCTTCAGGGTAAACACAAAATGATCCTGTGCACCGATAAGGCTGTCGCCTGCAGTACCATAGATCGCTTCGCCGTTTACCTGTATCCAGTCTCCTATTTCTTTTAAGCGTTCGTACGCGCCCGGATGCCAGTCTCCATCAGGGCCAGGTGCTATATTCAGCAACAGGTTGCCATTGCGCGATACCACATCTGTTAGCATATGCACCACTTTATTGGCAGATTTAAACTGGTCATCGGGCACATATGACCAGGAATTGCCCAGTGTCATACAGCTTTCCCAGGGATAAGGCAGGTAATGATCGGGAATGGTTTGCTCGGGTGTTACATAGTTCTCATATTCACCACTCACTGTTCTATCTACCACCAGCAACCCGGGCTGGTGTTTCCGCGCCATACTTGCAATGGCAGGCATATCAATATCCTGGTCGTAAGGAATTGATTTTTGCCAGTCTACAGTAGTATCGACCGTTTTTTTCGGGCGTACCCATCCACCATCCAGCCAGAGAATATCCATACTGCCATAACCCGTCATCAGTTCTTCAATCTGGTTATAAGTGTATTTTTTAAACTGGTTCCAGCGTTCAGGATATTTCGCGGGATCATAAGAAGGATTACGGCTCTTGGGCGGAAAATAACGCCACCAGTAATCATTGCTATGCCAGTCGGGTTTGGAGAAATAAGCCCCGATCATAAAACCATCTGCCCTGAATGCGCTGAACACTTCTTTGGCAATATTGCTGCGGGGATCCCGGGAAAAAGGTGTTTTAGCGTCGGTTACTTTATAATCGGTTTGCCGGGTATCGAACATACAAAACCCATCATGGTGCTTGGTGGTGAACACCACGTATTTCATACCAGCGTTCTTTGCTGCTGCAGCCCATTTTTCTGGATGAAAATTAACAGGATTGAAAGTCGTTTGCAGTTGCTCGTATGCTTTTACATAAGCATTGTAATCGCTGGCATAAGGCCCTTTCCGTTCGCACCAGCCTTCATCTTCCGGGCAAATGCTCCAGCTTTCCACCACACCCCATTCGCTGTAAGTACCCCAGTGCATCAGTAACCCGAATTTCTCTGCCTGCCAGTGGTGCAGTTTTTTTACTACCAGGCTATCCTTGGGCCAGCTGTATTCTTTGCTTGAATTATGCTGTTGCGCCATGCCATTGATGCCACACAACAGGCAGGCCATACCAAATAAACTTTTTCTCATGCGCATGCTCGGTCTGTTCATTTTTAAAATTCGGCGTTAAGGTAAGCTATAATAAAACAGTGCGGGCAAAGTTTTCAGTTACCGGATCAATCTTCAGCTTTTAAAAATTTCCGCATTGCGTTAGCATATTTCCTGATTTCGGTAAGCCTTACTCCATACCGGAACCACCTTTGCGCAAAATTCGAGCAAGCTATGAACAGTACCCCAAGATCACTACTGCTTTTTTTCCTGGTTTGTCCCCTGCTCCTTGCTGCATTGGCTGTTTCTGCCAGAACCAACAATGATGAGGAAAGCACCGGATCTATAAAAGGCCGCATTACTACTGCAGACGGCAAACCTGTTCCGGATGCAACGGTGCAGCTTAAAGGCAGCGGAAAAACAATGCAAACCACAGAAGAGGGCAATTACCATCTTCACCATATCACACCGGGCAGCTACACTATTGATGTAGCACTGGTGGGCTTTCAAACAGAAAGCCGCGATATTGTTATTGAAGCCGGCAGAACCATCACCCTCAATATACAGCTGAATATATCTGCACAGCAGCTGACAGAGGTCACTGTTACGGCAAGACGCAATAAATTCCAGGTAAAGAACAGCGATTATGTGGCCAGAATGCCTTTGAAAAACCTGGAAAACCCACAAGTGTACAGCACCGTAGGCAAGGAACTGCTACAGGAACAAATGAATGTTAGCTTTGATGATGCCATTAAAAACGCACCCGGACTGGATAAGCTCTGGTCATCCACCGGGCGTGCAGGTGATGGTGCCGCTTATTTTTCAGTAAGAGGTTTCAGTGTGCAGCCCACCCTGGTAAACGGCATAGCAGGGCTCACCAACGGTGGTCTTGACCCTGCCAACCTGGAACGGATCGAAGCCATCAAAGGCCCTTCAGGTACATTGTTCGGCAGTAGTTTAATTTCGTTCGGCGGCCTTATCAATATTGTTACTAAAAAACCTTACGATTCACTGGGTGGTGAACTGAGCTATACAGGCGGCGGCTTTGGCCTTAGCCGTTTATCAGGCGATTTCAATACCCCGCTGGGTAAAAACAACAATGTACTGTTCCGCATTAACGGCGCTTATCACTATGAAGGCAGCTTCCAGGATGCGGGTTATAAAAGAACTACATTCCTGGCACCTTCTCTTTCATATAAAGTAGATGACCGCCTGTCGTTTTTACTGAATGCTGAATTTTACAGCGCAAAAACCACCAACCCATTGATGGTGTTCCTGAACCGCAACCGAAAACTGATAGCCACCACACCACAGGAACTGGGTATGGATTACAAGCGTTCTTTTACCAGCAACGATATCACCATCTCCACACCTACGGTGAATATGTATGGCCAGATGAATTATAAGCTCTCGGATAAATGGGTATCGCAAACCAGCATTGCACAAAGTACACGCAAATCTGATGGTTATTACACCTATGTTATGTTCACCGGTGCCAGCGATACATTACTGAGCAGGTATGGTACCAACCAGGCCGCTACCGGCAGTTCCCTGGACATACAGCAGAATTTCACCGGCGATTTTTCTATCGGCAACATGCGCAACAGGCTGGTAGCAGGCCTCGATTTCTTCAACACACAAACACACAATAACAATACCGCCTATGTGCTGTTCGATAATGTAAGTGCCGTGCGGAACGATGATCCACGCTATGCCCAGCTTACCCGCCAGGCACTGGATGCAAAGCTGGCACAGGCCGGCGCACCCGCCAAAACAGGCAGCAACAGCAATACTTACAGCGCTTATGTTTCGGATGTGCTCAATATCACCGAACGGTTGATGACCATGATGAGCCTTCGTATAGACCGTTTCGACAACAGGGGCAGTTTTAATTACAGCAACAATACCACCACAGGCAAGTATGTCCAGACTTCTTTTTCACCCAAATTTGGCCTGGTATACCAGCTGGTGAAAAACCAGGTAGCTGTTTTTGCCAATTATATGAACGGGTTTCGCAATGTGGCACCGGTAACACAGCCGCTGCCCGAAGTTGCCGGCACATTTAAACCACAGCATGCTAACCAGCTGGAAGCAGGTGTAAAACTGGATGTATGGAACCATAAGCTCGCTTTCACCGCCAGCTACTACGATATACAGGTAACCAATATGACCCGCAGCGATACCCGTATTAAAGATGGAACGCCTTATCTTATCACTGTACAGGATGGCACACAGAGCAGCCGCGGCCTCGACTTCGATATAAGTGCCACACCACTGCCCGGACTGAACCTGGTTGCCGGTTACAGCTATAACGACAGTAAGATGAAGAAAAGTGATTCTACTATTCTCAACAGGCGCCCTGTTAGTGCAGGCCCTGCCCACCTGGCCAATGCATGGATCAGTTATACAGCGGTAAAAGGCCAGCTGAAAGGTTTGGGCATCGGTTTCGGCGGCAATTATGCAAGTGAGAACAGGGTGACCAATACCACTACCACCGGCGTGTTTACATTACCTTCTTATACTGTGCTGAATGCAACACTGTTTTATAATGCCAGAGCATTCAGGATAGGTGTTAAGGTGGATAACCTCGCCAATAAACAATACTGGAAAGGATGGACAACCATGGAACCCCAGCTATTGCGACGTGTATCTGCCAATATCACATTCAGGTTTTAACAGGTATAACACCTGGCTGATTTTCTTTTCGTGAAGAGGGCCGCTAAAGTAAAAGCACCGGACGCCAGTAGACGCCGGTGCTTTTTGTTTTTAGTTTTTGCAGATGCTGTTATTTAGCAGCAGTACCGTTCTGTTTCTGCATTTTGTTCTCTAGTATTTTCATAAAATAGCCACCCACCACACTCCTGGCCTGGAAGCCCTGCATTTTTGAATCGAGTGTTTCATGCCAGTCGCTGATAGGTACGCGCGAAACTGTTTCGGTAGCATAGGTATAGATAGGATCTACCAGTGCTTCAAAATTGCGGCGGTTATCGGTTAATGCTGCAGTCCATAACACCCAGTCAGATTTGGTGTACGATTTCCTGCTATCCAATGGCAACCCGAAACGGTTTTGTTTGGTGAGATAATATTGTACTTCTTTATTGTACACATCTGGAGGGAACAGATCCAGTCCCAGCACTTTATCCCATACCAGGTTGTATTTCTGGCTCCAGCTGTCTCTCTTGTCAAAAGTAAGGGAGTAGTGATCGCCTGCATCGGCCAGCTGCATCCATTTACGCACCATGGCTTTAGCACTGTCGCGGTAACGTTGTGCAGTTTCTTTCTCACCCAGCTCATTGGCCAGCATGGCATAGCAGCCCAGGCCAACAATGGCTTTAACAGAAAGATTGGCATTCCTGGCCAGGTGGCCGGCAAAATCATCTGTACACAATTGGTTGGCAGGATCAAAGCCTGCCTGCAAAAGATAGTTTGCCCAGGTGGTTAAGGTTGCCCAGTGTTTTTTCGCATACCCGGCATTGCCTTCTGCTTTGGCGATAGCGGCAGTCAATATCAGCATATTGCCCGATTCTTCCACAGGCATATCTTCACCATATACCTGTCCATTCGCCAGCGGGTAAGTACCCAGGTCATGTGCTGCAAAGGGTTTGGTATAATGCCCGCTTTCACTGTAATAGAAAATACCACTGAGCATGCCTTTCATGAGATCGGGATTGTAGGTAAGGTATAAAGGCGCAGAAGGATAGGTGACATCTACTGTATTGATACAACCATTGCTGAAATTTTCTTTTGACAAGAACAACAGGTCGCCCTGCGGACTTTTAACCAGCTTATGCGCGGCAATGCTTTGCCTGTAAGCAATTACGCAGAGCTTGGCATAATGCTCACCGCCTGCCTGTAATGCAGTAGCATACATCTCTTTATCGAATGCATTGCATTGCTGCAATACCTGGCGGTACTCTGCTGCTGCTTTTGACAGTTGCCCTTCTATCGTGGTATCATGCCTCAGCTTCCACCAGGCTTTCAGGTTCTGGCCAAAATACTGGATGGCATCGATATCATCATAGCCCAGCAGGAACAGTTGTTCTTTTTCATCAGCCCCGATATTGCCCATGGATACAGCAGTATTCAGCACCAGCTGCCTGCCTGTTGTATTTTTCACATTGCCTGTTTGTCCGCCGGCAAAGCTGATCATGGCATTTTTCTCCGGGGTGATGTATTGTGTTGCCTTTGCCGCTCCGGGAACGGCAACATATACATAGCCCCAGTCAATGCGCAGGTCATCTCCTTTTTTCTGCAACACTGGCTGTGTGGTTGTACCGGCTTTCAGTATAGACAATCCATCAGCATTGTACTGCTTCGCAGTTACTTCCTGCGAAGGCAGGTTTACGGCCAGGTTGGTAGATACACCGAGATACACTTTTATATCATGTGTGCGCTGATCGGCAGATTTTACTTTGTAAGAAATATACGATACAGGCCTTGACAACAGGTCAAGGTTGTTGAGTAAAAGCGGAGATATAAATGAAAGTGTAAGATTTACTTTGCCGCAGGTGAAATCATAACTGGTTTGCGTAGCCTGCAGGTTCAGCCTGTTTTGCTGCCCTACTGCAATTTTATCAGCAGCCACCTGCCGCGGTTCATTAACCAGCCCGGCATCGAGCCATGCACCACCGGCGGTATTGGCGCAATGGATGGCCAGCACATTGCGGCCCTTATGCAGTTTCTGTTTTACAGAATCGGCCAGGGGATAATAATGAAAACGGTTCACCCAGCCGGTATAAGTATAAATACGGTCGCCGTTCAGGTAAACTTCCACATTGTCGTCGTGATTGATCTTGAGCAGCAGCTGGTCAATATCCAGCTGGTTCAGCGTAAAAGTACGGCGTACCCATATATCTTTTGTATTCCATGCTGTGCCACCTGCAGAAGGGTTATCGCTGAAAGGGGCTTTGCCGGTTTTCCAGGTGGCATCATTGAATCCAGGTTTCATCCAGTCTGGCGCAGGTGCGTTTTCAGTATAACGGGCTTCAACAGCCGCTTCATCTGAGGCTGGTAAAACTGTTTCATAAAATCTCCCCCTGTTGCCCAGCACACGGTAAGCCACACCATCTACTTTCACCAGCCCGGTAAGCGATTGTTCTGCACCTGTCCAGTGCCTGGTGGTAGAGCCGGTAAGCTGGTCGGTGGCCGACCAGATACTGAAATAAGGGTCATGGGTGATTAATGGATAAGCAGGCGCCTGTTGCTGGGCCAGTAAACGTGTGCTCAGTAAAAGAGCGGCTAAAGCGAATCGTTGTTTCATCCGTTCATTTTTGTTTTGGCGTTACCGGGCATCCCGCATAAGCTGTTCCTAATCTCCGTTATACGTGGCTGCCCGTTTGAAAAATCGTTTTTGCAATGGATATAAAAATACACAATATATCATCTGCCCGGTTAAAATCATTCTTGTTTTTTCAACCGGTCGCCATTTTTTCATTAAACTACATATTGCTGATAATTGCCTGGCCCGCGGGCAGGTGTTATGCCTGCCGGTGCATGGATCATCATAAAAAACATGCCGCTAAGTTTTCTTCGCCGGCAAAGTATCGGGCTGCGGCTTATTGAGTACCGGGTTTACCAGCAGTTTTTTTGCCAGCTGGTCATCATGCCCGTAAATATCTTCGCGCAACTGCAGGGTACCGTTTTCATCCACCCAGGCTGTGAGGTAAGTGATGATCACCGGAACAGGCTGTTTCAGTTCTACATATCTTTCCTTGCTGCTGTTCATGGCACTGTCTATCTTCGGGGCTGTCCAGCCGGGTCTGCCCTGCAGCAGGTACTGCGCCAGCTTTACCGGATCGCTCAAACGGATACAGCCATGGCTGTAGGCCCGCTTATCCCTGTTGAACAGCTCTTTTGAAGGTGTATCATGAAAGTAGATATTGAAGCTGTTGGGGAACAGGAATTTTACTTTACCCAAAGCATTGCTGCCACCTGGCAGCTGGCGGATAACAGGCACCCCATTCCGCTCACCCACTATTTCCATATTGTGATTGGCCAGGTAATCTTTATTGTCTTCCATGGCAGGCAATATTTCCCTGCGCACAATACCGGATGGAAGGTTCCAGTAAGGGCTGAATACAATTTCATTCAGATCGCCATAGAACATCGTAGTGTTATGTCCTTCCTTGCCAACAATTACCGGCATATCAAATACCTTATTGTTGTTTTCCCTTACATGCAGTACAAACTCGGGTATATTTACCAGTATCAGTTTCCCTTTCATAAAGGAAGGCAGCCAGCGGGCCCGCTGCATGTTCAGCAACAGTTGCTGTATCCTGTTCTGCACCGGTACATTCATCTCCTTTAGCAGGCCGGGAGTAACAACACCGGTAGGTGTATAGCCATGACTGGCCTGGAAAGCCCGCACAGCAGTGTCGAGTGCTTCATCAAAAACAGCGGAGGCCGAATCGTTCTCCTGCAGTTCACCTGTTGCGCGCAATCTTTTGCGCAGCAATACCACTACAGCATCTTCTGTTCCTTTTTTATATTTTTTTTCTTCTACCGGTATCTGTGTCCACCCGCCGTTTGCGGCGATCTGCAGGTATTTTTTCAGCTGCTTTTTTAATTCAGCCAGTGCGGGGTTGGCTTCATCATTATTGCTGCTTTTATCTGCCAGTATAGAATCGGCCAGTTGCCTGGCAGTCATTTTTTGTGAGGGGATCAGTGTTTCGGGATGACGCGGCCACTGCTGTACTTTGGCACTGGCATAATGCAGGAACTTCTGTGTAAGCATCAGCTCGGTTTTGATCCTGCCGGGATCATTAGGGGCCACCCAGGGAGAATCTTCTGACATCAGGTTATCTACCCGTGTTTCCAGTATTTTATCCGGTTTGTCCGAATCGGGCTGGCAGTGATACAAGCTGTGAAAACCCATACCCTGTTCGGTTAAACCATTCCTGTCCATCCAGGCGAATTCATAGTTGCGTACATTATAAAAATTCCGGATGCGATTGGCCAGGTCTTCATCCGTTTTTTGCTGACGGAAATACTGTTCAACTGCCATACTGTCCATAAAAATATTGTTGTAGGCATTCTTCTTATTAATACGGTGATTTCTGGGAAGCAGGTAAGCGCGCTTCTTTTTCTTGCCGGTGATGTCATGACAGGCTGCCAAAACAGTGGATAGTAGGGTTACAAAAAGCACTATTTTTTTCATGCGAGTGGATGTTTCAAAAGCCATGCCCTAATTTCCGGTTAGCAATAGCTGACGGCTGGTATTCAACCATCTGGCATGGCAGATTGTAATCAATATACATTGTTTCACCGGTTAAACCACTTATCTTGATTTTTCTTATCGTTATTATTCTGCTGATCGGCCTGAACGGTTATTTTTCCCTTGCGGAAATAGCACTGGTATCAGTAAAGCGCAGTAAACTGAAAATAGCCGCCGATAAAGGCAACCGGAAAGCCCGTATCACGCTCCGCCTGCTGGATGACCCCGAGGAATTCCTCAGTTCGGTACAGGTAGGCATTACCCTGGTGGGTTTGACAGAAGGTTTATATGGCGGCGAAAAACTGGCAGGGTATGCCGAACCATTGCTGGTATCCTGGGGTATGGATGCGCATCTTGCCCATATTATCGCACTGGTATGCAGCATCGGACTTATCACCTATGTTACCATCATCATCGGCGAGCTGCTGCCCAAATCCATCGCCCTGCATGCCTCTTATAAAACGGCTCTTTTTATCGGCCCCTCCCTGGCATTATTCACCCGGGTAGCCTACCCTTTTGTTCAGCTGCTTACCGTGAGCACACACCGGTTACTGAAAATATTGCATATCCGCAGCGCGGAAAAAGAACTGGTCACCGAAGCCGACCTGAAACTGATGCTGGGCACCGCTTATTCGCAGGGTGTACTGGAAAAGGAAGAATGGCAGCTGCATGAAAATGTGTTCAACTTTAACGATATCACTGCCAACCGTATCATGACACCCCGGCACCAGGTGGTTTGTATTGATGAAAACTGGTCGCATGAGGTTATTACACAGGTGCTGATGCACAATTCTTATTCGCATGTGCCCGTATACCGTGGCTCAAAAGACAAGATCACCGGTATGCTCACCACCAGGCTGTTTTTTATGTACCCGGGGAAAACACTCGCAGCCATTCTTTCGCAGGTTTGTTTTATTGCGCCCAACCAGACTGCCGCCAGTATTTTTCACCAGTTCAGGGAAAAGAAACAGAGCCTGGGTATTGTAGTAGATGAATATGGCAGTTTTGAAGGTATTGTTACCATGCATGATATTGGCAAAGCTATTTTTGGTGATATTCCGCAGGAAGAAAGGGATGCTTCCAACATCCGCCAAACAGCAGCACATACCTGGCTGGCCGAAGGTTATACCCGCCTGTTTATGATACGCGAACACCTGCCGCTTCCGTGGATAAGAGCATATGAAGACAAGCACATCACGCTTGCCGGACTGCTGCTAAGCACATTGCAGCATATACCGGCTGAAGGAGAATCGATCGAACTGCACCATACCAGGTTTACCATTGTACAGCTCAGCCACCAGCGCATTGACAAGGTGAGGATCGAACTGCTCAACCGGCAGCCAGCTACCTGATCGCTGTTGTACAATTTGTTTATTCCCTGCCTGTACACAAACGATTGCGTCATCTGCTGTATGCAGCGGTCATGTATAGAAACTTTTCTTAACTTCCCTTTTCACCAAAACGGGTTCTTGTCATGAAAAACATTATTTCCGCTAAGGCCACTGCTTTTTTACTGGCTGCCGGTATCTGCTGCACAGGTTTGTTTGCACGTCATCCATACCATCCGGGCGACGATACCATCAATACACTTTCAAAAGCAGAGAAAAAAGCAGGTTGGAAATTATTGTTCAATGGCAACAACCTGGATGGCTGGCGTATTTACCAGAACAAAAGCGGCTCATGGTCAGTAGCAGATGGTACCATTTATTGCCATGAAAAAAACGATCACCAATATGCCGACCTGATCACTGAGGATGAATACGAAAATTTTGAACTGGCCGTTGACTGGAAAATAGATCCCGGCGCCAATAGCGGCATTTTATACCATGTAACAGAACAATACCCCCAAACCTTTCTCAGTGGCCCGGAATACCAGTTACTGGATGATAAAGGCTACGCCGGCAAGGTAGAGGACTACCAGCATACCGGCGCCAATTATGCCATGCAGGCCCCTTCTGCCGATGCCACTAAACCGGTGGGTGAATGGAACCACACAGTGATTATCGTGAACAAGGGACATGTAGAACACTGGCTCAATAACCAGAAAATAGTGGCATACGATTTATGGAGCGACGCCTGGAAACAGGAAAAAGAACATGGCAAATGGAAAGATGCTGCAGGCTATGGTATGGCTAAAAAAGGACATATTGCCCTGCAGGATTACCATGGTAGCGGCAAGGTATGGTTCAGGAATATTAAACTGCGCCAGCTGTAGCTTCCACTCCCCGCACAAGATCATCATTTTATTTTATAAATGCCCAATTACAGCTGTTTCCTGGCGGGTAATTGCTAGCATCCTTTTTGATGCAAAAAAAGAAAACAGTGTATGGATACCGCAAAAAAAGAAAGCTTCCAGGATATTTTGCAAGGCAGCCAGCCCGTGCTGGTAGATTTTTATGCAGAATGGTGTGGCCCCTGTAAAATGATGCCTCCTGTACTGAAACAGCTGCAGGAAAGAATGAATGGCCGTTTAAGGATACTGAAAATGGATGTAGACAAAAACCCGGCTATTGCACAAAATTTTGGTATACAGGGTGTACCCACATTGATACTGTTTAAACAGGGCGCCGTTCTCTGGCGCCAGTCGGGTGCTATGAACACTGCACAGCTGGAAAATGCCCTCCGGCCATATATACCCTCCTGACCAGTGCTGCCAGATCCCGGAACGGAAATGGTTGATTGGTTGAGAGGTTGATTGGTAGGAAGATGGAATGGGGAATTAGTAATTGGGAATTCGCAACGGAAAAGTAGTTGGCTATAGCGATGATATGCACGACCGATGGTTCACGGAAGTGGTTGATTGGTTGATTGGTTGATTGGTAAGAAGATGGAATTGGTAATTAGAATATGTCGTTTCTCGTTTCTCGTTTCTCGCCTCACGATTGACGATTCATGACTGGCGTAGCGCATACACTGAAAAAAACTTGCGATTCACGGTGCGTTAGCACCACTCGCCACTCGCGGATTCCTGGTTCAATACGACGTCATTTTGAGCGTAGCGAAGCAAATGCTTCAGGACCTAGCTGATCTTCTGCCATATCTTTTCCCTGTGCTGCAGTTGCTTGTATCCCTGGCTGACTGGTGAAAAACGCAGGGTTTCCTTTGCGCCCAGGGCCAGGTAGCCAAGCATTTCAAGGCTTTGATTAAACAGTTCAAGTACATGATCCTGCAGGTGCTTATCAAAATAGATCAGTACATTGCGGCAGATGATCAGCTGGAACTCATTGAACGAGCGGTCGGAAACCAGGTTATGTGTAGACAGTATCATTTTACTGCTGAGCGCTTCATCGAATTTGGCCCAATCATATTGCGCGCGGTAATACAAAGAAAAATCCTGCTGGCCTCCCGAAAGAATATAGTTCTCTGAATAATATTTCATTTCACTCAGCGGGAAAATACCCTTGCGTGCTTTCTCCAGGGCAACGGGATTGATATCTGTTGCATACAGCAATGTTTTATGCAGCAGGCCAGCTTCTTTGAGCAGGATGGCCATAGAATAGACTTCTTCGCCTGTTGCACAGCCTGCATGCCATATCTTGATGGTGGGGCGGGTTGCCAGCCAGGGCAATACTTCAGTACGCAGTGTTTTATAAAAACCGGGATCGCGGAACATCTCGGTTACATTTACCGAGATCTGCTCTACTACCCTCCTGAGATAATCAGGATCGGATTTTATCCTGTAGCGCAGCTCGGCAAAACTGGGGAAACGATCCAGTGTGAACAGGCGGTTGATACGTCTTTTAATGGAAGCCCTGGCATAATGTGTAAAGTCATATCCATATAACTCCAGCATGTCATTCAGCAATAACTCTACTTCTTCATCCTTAACAAAGCGTCTTTCCAAGTGTGTTTAATTTAGGTATTTTTCCAACAGGGTCACCAGCACATCTACATTGATAGGTTTAGCTACATAATCATTTGCTCCTGCCTGCAGGCATTTCTGCCTGTCTCCCACCATGGCCTGCGCTGTTACCGCGATAACAGGCAAACCGGCATTTCCTGTATTGTGCCTGATGCCGGCAATAGCCTGGTAGCCATCCATACCAGGCATCATCATATCCATTAATACTATGCCAATATCATGGTGCTGCCCCAGCAAATCCATTGCTTCGGCTGCACTGCCGGCCTGCATACAGGTGAATCCCCTGGCACGCAGTACCGCAGAAAGCGCAAAACGGTTGCGCCCGTCATCATCTACGATCAGTACTTTTTTATTTTCTTCCATTTTTTTCAGCAGGTGATGTTCAAATTAACCTAATTCTATTGTCTTATGCAATTAGTTTCCAAAAGTTTTTCAGCTTTTTTCGTACAGCCATACCCGCAGCAGCGAAAGCAGCTGATCCATATCAACAGGCTTTGTAATATAATCGGAAGCACCTGCGTTGATGCATTTTTCCCTGTCGCCGGTCATGGCCTTTGCTGTGAGGGCGATAACCGGTATATTCTTCCAGCGCTGCTGTTCACGTATATACCGGGTGGTTTCATAACCGTCCATTTCGGGCATCATCATATCCATCAGTACAATGTCTACACCAGGGTTCTCTTCCAGCTGCCGCAGTGCTTCTTTCCCATCGATGGCCGAAAGCACTTCCATTTTATAACTTTCGAGTATTTTGGTAAGTGAGAAGATATTGCGCACATCATCATCAGCGATCAGCACCTTTTTATGCTGCAGCACCTCATTGATAGAACCAAGCTTACGGAATGTTTTTTTCGGTAAACCGGGCTGCCCGTTTTCTTCTACCAGGTGAAGAAAAATCGATACTTCATCCAGCATACGCTGGTAGGAATGCGCGGTTTTAACAATGATGGAATCTGCGTATTTCTTGATGCGCATTTCTTCTGTTTGCGAAAGACTGTTACCGGTGAACACGATGATGGGAATATTTTCCAGTCCGCTGGTTTTCTTCACCGTATCGAGCGTTTCATAAGCTTTCTTGGCGGGCACACCCATATCAAGGATCACACAGTCCACTTCTTTTTTCAGCAGTGCCTCTACGCTGTCATTTACAGAGTGGCGTACTTCCAGGTTCATGTCAAATGTTCCCAGGAAATAAGCAAGCGCCTGTGCATGTTTGGCATTTTCTTCCACGATTAATACTTTCTTGGGATTCTTGCCCAGTACCTGCTCAATTTTCTGAAATACTTCCTGCATTTTATCAAAAGCAATGGGCTTATTGATAAAGTCAACAGCACCTTTCATCAGGCTTTCATTTTTTACCTGGTACGATGACATAATATGTACAGGCACCGGCCTGGTTTGCGGATCGTTTTTCAGGTCATCCATCACTTCCCAGCCATTTTTCACGGGCAGCTGTATATCGAGAAGAATACCCAGTGGCCTGAATTTTTTCGCCAGCACCACACCTTCATCACCGCGCACGGCAATGATGCCCTTGTACCCTTTTTGCCGGGTAAATTCAAGTAATGATTTGGCAAAATGGGTATCATCTTCTATGATCAGTATCACCCTGTCTCCGGGTACCACCGTATCCCTGTCGTCGGGAATTGCAGCCGGGATGGTATTGCTGGTGTATATATGCTTACCGGTATCCGGCACTATTTTTTCAACAGCACCGGCCGTTTCTTTTTCACTTACAGCAGCAAACAGTTGTTCAGGCGATACCTGTTCAGTGCCTTCTGTTTTTTTGCCAAATACCGGCAATAGCAGGGTGAATACACTGCCCTTGCCCGGTTCGCTTTGCAGGCTGATATCGCCACCCAGTAACCTTGCCAGTTCCCTGCTGATAGACAGTCCAAGTCCGGTACCACCGTACTTGCGCCTGGTAGAACCATCTGCCTGCTGGAATGCTTCAAAGATCAGCTGTTGTTTTTCGGCCGGTATACCGATGCCGGTGTCTGTAACAGTGATACGGATGAATTGTGGTTCATTTATAACAGTGCCGATTTCCAATTTTACCGAGCCGGAAGCCGTAAACTTGAGCGCATTCGATAAAAGATTGCGCACAATCTGTTCTACCCGCAGCTGGTCGGTTTGTATTTTTTCCGGTACAGCCTCCTGGATGGTCAGTTGCAGATCGAGCCCCTTTTCATTTGCCAGCGGCTGGAACAACATCCGCATATTGTTCAGCATTGCATGCAATGATACCGGCATACATTCCAGGTCCATTTTACCCGATTCGATTTTCGACAGGTCGAGTATTTCATCGATCAGCGATAACAATCCCTGCCCCGAGCTTTGTATCACCCTGGCATATTCCACCTGGTCATCGTTCAGGTTTTCGCTTCTGTTTTCCAGCATCAGCCTGGAGAGCAGCAGTATAGAATTAAGTGGTGTGCGCAGTTCATGCGACATATTGGCCAGGAATTCTGATTTGTATTTTGTACTCAGCGCCAGTTGTTCGGCCTGTTGCCTTATTTCCTGGTTGCGCTCGAGAATGAGGCGGTTCCGTTCTTCCAGCAGGTGGCTTCTCTCCTCCAGCTCCTGGTTGGCCTGCAGCAGTTCTTCCTGTTGTACCCGCAATTCCTCATCTGAGGCCTGCAGCTTCTGTGCCTGCATTTCCAGTTCAGTGTTCAGGTTTTCCAGCTCGCTGTGCTGTACCTGCAATTCTTCAGACTGGGCCTGTGTTTCTTCCAGCAGCTCCTGCAACCGCTTCCTGCTTTGTACACGGCTAAGCGCTACTCCAATGCTGTGTGATATACTCGTGACAAATGCCCGGTGTTTTTCTGCAAAAGGCTGCAGCGATACCAGCTCGATAGCGCCTTTTACTACACGTCCATCCAGCAAAGGAAAAGCCATCACGTGCATGGGTTTTATTTCGCCCGTGGCATGACTGATCCGGATGGCATCTGCCGGTGCAGACAGCAGTATTTCTTTTTTACCGGCAACTGCCTGCCCCAGTATACCCTCACCTATCTGTATTTCTGTTTTCTCCTTTGAAGGAACAAAAGCATACCCGCTGCCGAAGCAGAGCTTTTTATCTTCTACCAGGTACATAGCTCCGGCCGCACTGCCGGTGTACACGGCAATAAACTCAATGATATGCTGTGTCAGCTCACTGAGCCCTTTTTCGCCGATCATAATTTCGTTGAGATGCGCTGCACCGGTCTGCTCCCATTCATTGTCTGAAAGCCGGGCAAATGATCCCTCCAGCGATTCTGCCATTTTATTCAGCGAAAAAGCAAGATTACCTAGCCCGTCTTCCCCCTTATCGGTAACCCGGGTGGCATAGTCGCCTGCCGCTATTTTACCGGCAAGGTTGTGTATCACTTCTATACGGCGGGTGATGTCTTCATCTTTTTCCTGCAAGGCCTGTTGTAAACGGGCACGCTGGGTAAAATCGGCCCTCAGCCTCTGGTAAAAGAGAATGGTGATGAGTATGGCCAGCAATGCGGCGATCACCACCAGGGTGGGTGTATATTCCGCAAACCGCTGCATGGTAGCGGTACGTTGGGCCAGCAGTTTTTCCTCGCGGCCTTTCATGACAGAAATAATATTGCGGACACTGTCCATATACTGTTTGCCAAGATTGAGCTGAGCAATATCAATGGTTCGTTTATCTTTTTCGAGGCTGATGCCCTGTTGTAGTACGGCCATCCGCTGGTTCACCATTTCACTAAGACCGGCGCAGGATACCTGCTGTTCGGGATTATCTGCTGTCAGCGCCCTGACTGCATCCAGCAGGCGCATGTTTTTTTCACGTGCACCATTATAAGGTTCCAGGTAGGTATCATCGCCTGTGATCAGGTAGCCCCGCTGCCCTGTTTCCGCATCTTTAAGCGTGGAAATAATATTATCCAGCTGCAGAATTACCTGGTTGGTATGATTCACCCACCTGGCACTGTACAGCAGGTTGGAAATGCTCGTGTACGAGGCCACCGCACTGATAATAAGCAGCAGCAACGATACACCAAAACCAATAACCAGGTTCCTATTAAAACTAGCTTTCATGAATGATGATTATATAATAACAGAGGGTTGACAAGTTGGTGTCACTGTTTTTTATGCATTTATTTCTACTGTTTCCGCTACATGCTGGCGAAGTGGTATAACAATAATAAAAGTAGATCCTTCCTGCTCGCGGCTGCGGGCGGTGATAATGCCATTGTGCTTTTCGATCACTTTTTTGGCGATGGCCAGCCCGATACCGGTTCCTTCATATTCTTCTTTAGGATGCAGCCGCTGGAAAATAGTGAAGATCTTATTCAGGTAGCGTTCATTGAAACCAATACCATTGTCAGCAATCAGGATACGGCAATAGGCACCATCTTCTGCAACCGCGGCATCAGCTGTTTTTTCAGCTACTGTTTCGGCATGGATGGTTATTTCAGGCACAGTGTTCTTCCTGGAAAATTTCAGGGCATTGCTGAGCATATTCTGGAATACATGCCGCATCTGGCCGGGCACTGCATCCAGCCTGGGAATGGGCGAAACATGGATGATAGCTTTTTTTTCAGCGATCAGCAATTCAAAATCAGTAAGAATATCCGCTATGATCTCATTGAGATCTACCTGTGTGAACAGGCTGGTGATAGACAGCTCTGCATAGCTCAGCAGGTCGTTGATCAATAAACGCATACGGGCCGAGGAATACATAATACGGTCCATATAATGCAACGCATCAGGTTCGTCTCCCAAATATTTATCGCGCAGCATTCGGCTGAACACCTGTATTTTCCGCAGGGGTTCCTGCAGGTCGTGGCAGGCCACCGCCGTGAACTGCTGTAGGTCGTGATTGGTGGCTTCCAGTTCGGCATTCATTTTCTGCAGTGCGAGGGTTCGTTCTGCCACACCTTTTTCCAGCATTCCGGTGAGCATCTTCTGCTGGTGGATATCTGTAAAAACACCCACCCACTTGAATATGCCCCGTTCATTGCGAACGGGTGTAATGGCCAGCAGGTGCCAACGGTATTCACCAGTGACCATATGCCTGATACATAGTTCAGCCATTACCTGCTCGCCGCCCCGGGTAGCGCTTTGCAGCAATTGCTTTACAGCAGGCCCGCCATCGGATGTGCTGGGGAATTCAGTTTTATTTGCAGCATACTGGTACCAACGTTTGTTTACAAATTCAATGCTGCCATCCGGCAATGCCGTAAATGCGATCTGCGGTACTGATTGTAATATGGATTGTAATTCTGCAACCCGCTGCTGTAATTCGGTCTCGGCCTGTTTGCGTGATTCTATTTCGGCCCGCAGCATTTTATGGGTATCGTTCAGTTCTTTGGTTTGCTCGTATAAGCGGTAAAAGGTTTTTACTTTCAGCAGCAGGATATCCGGGTCGAAAGGCTTTACCACATAATCCATACCGCCCGACAAATAACCTTTTGCAATAAACCGTTTATCCGTATTAACAGCAGAAAGAAAAATGATGGAAGTATCTTTTGCCTTTCCATAGCCCGAAACAGCCTCTGCTACTTCAAAACCATCCATACCGGGCATCTGTACATCGAGGATGATAAGGGCATAGGTATTTTTCAATACTTTTCTCAACGCCTCTTCCCCCGAATTGGCAGTGTCCACTTTAAACTGGTTGATCTCTAGCAAGGTACGCAGTGAGTATAGATTTTCCACTTTGTCGTCTACAATCAGTATCATATGCTCCGGAATAACGGTCCCAATTTAGCTTTTTAACAAAATTTCCCTTCAAATTTTAATAGGTCGAATGTCTATTTTCCAGCAATTTCTCCGGCGGCACCGGTTATTTCCAATGCTGGTATTGTACTTGTGGCGATAAATACAATTAAACTATCCTTTATGAAAACCAGTAATTCACCCGGCAGAAGACGCAAAAACACATCCAAAAAGAGGAAATGGTCTGCGGCGGTTAGTCATAACAGCAATGCGTTGGACCTGAAACGCAATATATTCAGTGACCCCGACCCTGAAAAGATCGCCCGCTCACTGAAGCGCTCTGCCCAAAGAAGCAGGCGCAGAAAGGGAACAGCCTACCAGTCGGCCATGTCTATGCTCAATTTTTATATTAACCGAGCTGGAAAGAAGTTGCCTGAAAAACAGCAACACATACTGGAAAAAAGCAAAGACGCATTGCGCCACCTGTTCCATAAGGATTAACCAGCTTGCCTGTTATCCCCAAAAACAGCCGCTTTTTGGGTGCTTTTTTCCACAATTCGCGTTTCTTTTTTTTCACGGCTTAAACCATATCCATGAAACAGAAACCATTGGCTTCCGATAAAAAACTGGAAAAAATAAGCCAGTGATCTCCCAACCAGTTCAGGGTAAGGGACGGGCAGGAAGATAATTCCATCCTGTTCAACCCGCCTGCTGAAAAAGGCCAGCAGCCATTACATATTCACGATGCCAGCCCCCCGGACAAAGGGCAAACAGCGTTCATCGACCGGCAATGCAATAGCAAAGAGGAAGGCTGAAAAGCAGGTACATAAGCCCTCCCGGCAGGCTTTATTATAGAACAGAGCGGCAGTGCAATGAACTGCCGCTCTGTTTTTTTACCGTAATTTGTCGCCGTAACCGCCACCGGACTGGCAATAAAACCCTGGTTCTTGTATGAAAATACTGGTGATAGAAGATGAAGCCGCCCTGTCTAAAAGCATTTGCGATTACCTGACAGACGAACAATTTACCTGTGAAACCGCTATCGATTTTGATACGGCCATGGAAAAAGTATTGTTATACGATTATGCCTGTATATTATTGGATATCACCCTGCCTGGCGGCAGCGGCCTGAAGATTCTGGAAGAACTGAAAAGAAACAATAAAGCTGATGGTGTACTGATCATTTCTGCCAAGAACTCGCTCGACGACCGGGTGCATGGGCTGCGTGCCGGCGCCGATGATTACCTGAGCAAACCTTTTCATTTATCTGAGCTGAGCGCGCGGCTGGCGGCCATCATCCGCCGTAAATCGTTTGAGGGAAAGAACATTCTTCATTTCGATACACTGAAACTGGACCTGCTGGAAAAAACGGTTAAAGTCAATGATCAGCCGGTAGAATTAACCCGCAAGGAATATGAGCTGCTGTTGTATTTTATCAGCAATAAAAACAAGGTGATCAGCAAAAACGCCATTGCCGAACACCTCTGGGGCGATCATATGGATATGGCCGATAATTATGATTTTATTTACACACATATCAAAAACCTGCGGAAAAAGCTGATACAGAAAGGCAGCCCCGACTATATCAAATCGGTATACGGCATGGGATACAAGTTCAGTCTTTAACAGGAACCATGTGCAGAGCGGGTTTTATTGCTTTTCTCCGCACATGGCAGAAATATAGAACGGATGAAATTATTTACCCAATACAACCGGATCAACCTGCTGGCCACCATCATCATTTTCCTGCTGTCCAGCTGTGCTTTTTATGCATTGCTGCGGTATATACTGATTGACCAGGTAGATGAAAGCCTGCGGATCGAGCAACGGGAAGTGCAGGATTATATTGCCCGCTATAACCGCCTGCCCGAGCCTGTTCAGGTAAAAGACCAGGCTACCCAATTTAGTACAGCCGATAACCATCCTGTTAAAAAGCACTTTAAAACAGTAAAACTGTACGATACATTTGAAAAGGAGAACCACCCTTTCAGGCAGTACACTTTCAATGTTAAAGTGAACAACCAGCAATACCAGGCCACCGTAAGCAAATCGCTGGAAGGTACCGACGACCTTACCAAGGCCATTATTTTTATCACGCTGGGCACCCTGCTGCTGATACTGGTGGCCAGCACCATTATCAACAGGATTGTACTGAAAAAATTATGGCAACCATTTTACAATACGCTCGCGGTAATGCATGGGTTTAAACTGGGGCAAAAAGAGGAACTGCATTTCCCCGAAACCAATATTGCCGAGTTCAGCTTTATGAGCAATGTACTGGAACAAACCACCCGCAAAGCAGAACAGGATTACCTGCTGCTGAAAGAATTCACCGAGAATGCTTCTCATGAGTTGCAGACCCCACTGGCCATTATCCAGTCAAAACTCGACCTGCTGATCCAGGATGAACAATTGTCGCAGCAGCAAAGCCAGGCTGCCCTGGCCGCTTTTGAAGCCATTCAAAAACTCTCCCGTCTCAACCAATCACTGCTGTTGCTGGCCAAGATAGGCAACAGGCAGTTTGAACAAACCAGCGATGTTAACCTGAAAGAAAAAATTGAAGAAAAACTATTGCAGCTGGAAGACCTGATACAAAGCAATGAATTAACCGTATCGGCACAGCTCGAAAACAGCTCCATACAAATGAATGCCGCTCTTGCAGATATATTGCTTAACAACCTTTTCAGCAACAGCATCAGGCATAATAAGAAAGGCGGCGGCATCGGTATACGGCTGCAGCCCGGGCAGCTGGTAGTAAGCAATACCGGCGCCGAACAGGCACTGGACCCCATCCGGCTATTCACCCGCTTTTATAAAGGCAGCTCCGCCGGCAGCCAGAACGGGCTGGGCCTGTCTATCGCCCACCAGATATGCGAGGTATCCGGCTGTCATCTTTCGTATCATTACGAAAACGGGCTGCATCAGTTCAGGATAACCTGGTGAACAATATAGGCTGGCAGCATTATCATTTCAGGAACAGGTTCAGATTTCCTTCAAAATCGGTCAGTTTTTTTGTACCGTTAAAATCATGGTATGATACAAAAATGGCTATTCGTATGTGCACTGGCAGTAATAACGCAATGGACTTCGGCACAAAACAACTTCACTGCTGTTGTACAGGATAAAACAACACACGAACTGCTTCCCGGTGTTAGCGTGAAGCTGAAAAACAATGATCATGTATCTGCAACAACTGACAATAAAGGAAAAATAACCTTAACCGGTCTTCCTTCCGGAAATATCACCCTGCTATTCTCTTATGTGGGTTACCAGGCAGAGGAGCTGGCCGTACAACTGCCCGACAGTGCCGGCATGCATACTGTTCTGCTGGCACCCGACGAAAAAGCATTGAATGAAGTGGTCGTGGTTTCATCAACCCGCAGCAACGACCGTATTGAGAACGCCACTACTAAAGTGGAAGTGCTGGGCCAGGAAGAGATGAACGAGGAAAGCATGGTGAAACCGGGCAATATAGCCAGTATACTGGGTGATATCAGTGGTGTACAAATACAGCAATCTTCTGCAACCAATGGCAATTCCAGTATCCGCATACAAGGGCTTGATGGCAGGTATACACAGATACTGCGCGATGGCATGCCCCTCTATGATGGTTTTTCAGGAGGGTTTGGTATACTTTCTATTCCGCCGCTCGACCTGAAACAGCTGGAACTGATCAAAGGTGCGGCCTCTACCCTGTATGGAGGAGGTGCCATTGGTGGCCTGGTCAATTTTATTTCCAAAAAACCAACCTATACACCCGACGCATCTCTCGTATTAAATCAAACCACCTTAAAAGAAACCAATATCAACGGCTACTATGCACAAAGATGGAAACATGCCGGGTTTACATTTTTTGCGGGGCAAACACTCCAGAAAGCAGTAGATGTGGACAAAGACGGTTTAAGCGACCTGCCCAAACTGAGCAGTACCTTACTGCATCCCACCCTGTTCATCTACCCCTCTGAAAAAAGTTATATCTCCCTCGGCTGGTCGGGCAGTTTTGAAAAGCGCACCGGCGGCGATATGTTCGCCATTGCCAACAAGCAAAGCAGTGACCATCCTTATTTTGAACACAACGATATTCACCGCAATACATTTACGCTTATTGCAGAAAACCGTTTCAACAACGCGCTTACCGGGTCTGTTAAAACCAGCTACAGCTTATTCAACAGGGATATCACCACCAATACCTACCTGGTTAATGCCAGCCAGAAAAGTTTTTACTCAGAGGCATCACTGGTAGCCCATGTTGCCAAGCATACTATTGTGGGCGGTATCAATATCACCAGCGATCTTTTTGCTCCCGATGCGGCAACGCCTGCACCGGTTGGCCGGTTCTCCAATACCACACAAGGCATATTTGCACAGGATACCTGGCAGGTGCTCAAACAAACCCGGCTGGAAGGCGGTATCCGTGTAGACCATCATAATACTTATGGTAGCTTTGTTTTACCAAGACTGGCTTTGTTTCACCATATCAACGACAACTGGGGTGCAAGACTGGGCTTTGGCATGGGATACAAAACGCCCAATCCCCTGACACCGCAGGTGAAAGACTATGACCTCATCAATATCCTGCCTATGCCTGCAAGTGTAACACCCGAAAAATCACTGGGCTTTAATGCTGAGATCAATTACAAAAAAGACCTGGGAGAAGAAAGCAGCCTGTTTATCAACCATGCATTCTTTCTTACCAAGATCAATAATCCTGTAGTAGGCACGGAAACAGCCGACGGCAAACTGGGTTTCTCCAATGAAAACAAACCCATCATCACACAGGGATTTGATACCTATGTGCAGCTGAAAGTTCCCGATTGGGAATTTTACCTGGGTTATACCTTCACCGATGCCAAAAGAAAATACCTGCAGCAAAACCAGTTTGTACCCATTACACCACGCAACAGGGCCGCAGCCACCGTTGTGTATGAAATAGAAAACGACTGGCGGTTTGGCGTGGAGGGCTCGTACAATGGCCGCCAGTACCGCGATGGCGATACCAGAACACCGGATTATTTCTTCATCGCCACGATGATCGAAAAAAAATTCGGCAAAAAAATGAGCCTGGTGCTGAACTGTGAAAACCTGTTGAATGTGAAACAAAGCAACTATGAAAAAATTTACACAGG
Source organism: uncultured Deminuibacter sp. (assembly GCA_966424055.1). GTDB lineage: Bacteria > Bacteroidota > Bacteroidia > Chitinophagales > Chitinophagaceae > Deminuibacter. Next base: position 28,781 of record CBJLMB010000040.1, read on the forward strand.
CAGCATTACCAACCCGGATTACAAACCGCTTTGGGCGCCGATCGATGGCAGGGTAATTAACCTCGCATTGCGGCTGCAGCCATTTGCAAAATAGTGAATACAAAACCGGATGAAGCGTTCACAGAAACAGCCTTTGCTTAATAAGAATAGTTCCGCTTAAGATGTGTTTGGGAGAATACATGTATTTTTCATAGAGGATGTTTTAAGGTTAAGCAGCGCGATAGCCTGGTGTTTCTTAATTCCCAGAAATGGTCGGCACAGCTGAATTGGAAGTTGGGAAAGAAATAGTGGTAGTGGTGTCGGGCTCAAATTTAAGTTTCTGGTTATTATGCCCCGGTACAGTGTTTACAGGCGTTTGATACTTACATATTACACGCTTTTTAATCTGCAGTTTTTTGGTTTGCATAAAATCAGGTTTAGGTTTTTTATAGGGAAATACCTAAACGCTAAATTTGCTTTTTATAAGAAAAAGATACAACGCTTTCGACGAACCTGATGTGTTATTCGACAGAGATGGCAAGAATTGAAAATGGAATCCGTTCCTGCAGAAATCCGCAATTTTACGCAGTTAGAACAGCTCCACAATATGCTTTTTTACTTCTTCCCAGTAAGTTGGGCCGATGGGGATTTGCTTGGCAGAAGGAAGGATGGTTTCAATATACATATCCTGTATAGACTTAATCGCGCTTTTCCTGACAATACAGGAACGGTTAACACGCAGGAAATAAGGTGGCGGAAGCAGCTCTTCTATTTTATTCATGGTGATGTTCAGTATCACCTTTCCCGTAGGCAGCTGAAGCTCCATATAATCCCTGAGGGCCTGAACAATAATAATATCCTCAATACATATCTGTACTTTTTTTCTGCCCTCTTTTGCCCATACATAAGTCTTTGTTTCACCCACCTGCGGTTTTACCTGGGTAACAGCAGGTGTTACCGGCTGCCTGAACTGGAAAAGTTCTTTCGCTTTGGCAACAGCTCTTAAAAAACGGTCAAATCCAATAGGCTTCAGCAGGTAATCAACAATGTCCAGCTCGTACCCATCCAGGGCATATTCATGAAAAGCTGTAGTAAAAATGACCAGGATATTTTTCTTCCGTAAAATACGCAGCATCTCGAGGCCGGTCATTTCGGGCATCTGTATATCGAGAAAAATCAAATCCGGTTGTTTCTCCTCTATTGATTGCAATGCAGTGATGGCATTATCACAGATATCCACTACTTCCAGGTAAGGAACTTTCTGTGAAAATTTCCTTAGTATATCCTGCGCAATAGGCTCATCATCTACAATAATCACTTTCATACCGGATGGGTTTAGTTCATAGTTTTATTACCAGTGCGGCTTCGTATATATCTTCTGTTTCTTTTATATCCAGGCTGTACCGGGTGGGGTACTCTAACTCAAGCCGTCTTCTTACATTTTTCAAACCAAGGCCGCCATTGGTTTGCTCAACTGTTTTCTTCCTGACAGTATTAGCTGGTTTGTTATTGGATACACGGAACGTCAGGATGCCATCTTTTTCTGTCATCACTATTTTCACCCATACATGCTTGATACTGGCATTTACGCCATGTTTAAAAGCATTTTCAATAAAGTTAATTAAAATTAAAGGTTTTATTGTTTTCTCCAGGCTTTCCACCTGGTCAAAATCATACTCAATTTGCACCCTGCTTTCCTTATGCCTCATTTTTTCCAGGAATATGTAATTGGTAAGAAAATCTATTTCTTCTTTCAGTGTAATATTTCCTTTGGCGCTATCATAAAGGGAAAAACGAAGCAGGTTAGACAATTGGATAATGATCTTGCTGGCCTCTTCATTTTCAAGCACCAACCCATAAATGCTGTTTAATGAATTGAATAAAAAATGAGGTTGTATCTGTGCCCGCAGAAAATTAATTTCCATGGAGTTCTTTTCCTGTGCAATGGCAAATTTTTCCAAAGAGCTTTCATAGAAATCTTTAACTATTTTAATGATGATACCGATAGTATTAAACCAGATAATAAAAGATACGATCCATATGATCAATCCACCTGAAAAAACTTTAGCAATATCATTTACAGCAAAGTTGTGGTATAGCCGCTCTATCATTGCATCGCCGGGATGCAGGTATTTCAGTAAGTTGAGTATACCTGTTGTTGCCGCAACGGGGAGCAGGTACACGATCAGTACATCTGCCATCACGTTTACCCATCTTTTTTTCCGGATATGCTGAAATACAAAAAAGCAAATAAAATAATGAATAAGAATAGTGCTTACCAATACCCCGCCCGAAAACAGCAGGGTTATCTCGCTAAAAGCCTTAATCCTGAATGAGTATGCCGTAATAGTCAGGATAAGGAACGACATCAATACCCAGTATAAAATATGTAAAGCGATCCGCACTGTTTGATTGGGATAAACAGAAAATTCTCTATCGGGGTGCATTGGTATGGTATACTGATTGACGATAATATTTCTCGCAAAAATGATAGATCATGTATTCCATAAGGCGTTGATCTGCGGCGAACCACCTGTTCATGCTCATATGTATATAACTCGTGATATTTTCTGCCGGTAAAGACAGTTGTCCCAGTTTTACTGATCGTTCATCTAATAAAGTATCAAACCGGTCTGCTTCCATGAAATGTGCCAGGCGCGATCTCCATTCCCTGTATTGTACATCCAGCCTGCGTTTTGATTCATTACCGAATTCATAGGAAAAAGCCTTACACATATCTGCACAAAAATCTATCCGCTCTTCTCCGGTCATATTAAACAAATATAACCATTTATCCATATTTTTAACCGCAGCAAGCAACCTGATATCCTGGTCCTTTTCAAAGTCTGCATATTCCATACAGGCCAGTATTACAAGGCTATCCCGGAAAAAAACCTCTTCAGTCATCATCATCGCTTCTTCGCTATAGCGTTCTATTTCCCGCTGATAGGTGTCCAGTTCCAGCCTCCATACTTCCCTGCTCTGTAAAAAAGGATGCAATGCCTCCTGCATACGGGCTACCAGGGCCGCCAGTTTTCCAGCCTGTGCATTAGCTGTCAAGTGCACACGGAAACGGATATGGTAATGAGGGTCGGTATAGCGTATAAAAAAAAGCTTGTCTGCTATGTCTTTCTGCAACAGCCAGTCGGCAACCGGTTTTATCACAGCACGCAGTATGCTATCAGCCATTTTTGCACTGCAGTAAATTTTAAAATAGGCCCATTCAGTTCCCGGCTCAAAATAACGCTGCAGCTGCACGCCGGATGAATGAGCATGCGGCCGGGGTTTCTTACTATTAGTCCTTGTCAGCGGCAAAATAAACTGGCGGATAAAAGCATATCCCGGGCTGGCGTTCTCCATTCCTTCATCATGCAGCCATTCGCATAGTTTTACAAAACGGCATTCTTTTATTTCAGTTAAAAGCAACTGCAGATAGTCTTCGTTTTGTGTGTCGATGAACAGCTCATTATCGCCCTCGCAAAAGCTTACAAACCTTGACACCTGCCACCTGGAAAGAAAAGACCTGAGTGCTCCCAGGGGATCTTTGGATTGTTTAATTGCGCGGATATCACTTTCCTGCATTAGCCAGGCAGCCCTGTGCAGGATGAATTTTTTATAACTGATGCGTGGCAGGAAACGCTTATACCGGGGCATTGTTCCCCAGTTAATCTCCAGGCCGGGCTTTCCCTGGTGCTGTATAGCTGCCAGGAACTTATAAGCAGCGACCGGGCTATTCATATAATTATGCGCATTAGACAGGCGCGGTACAACACGCATATCCAGCTTTTTAGACCTGAGCACAAGCTCGCCCTGCTGAACAGACAGCATCAGGTCGGCAACAGGCAATTGTTTTCTTGCATCCGCGGCAGATGCAAGAATGGGTATTTCGTAAGCAGACAAGGCCGGTCTCCTGGCAATATTGCCTACTCTCCCTTCGGGAATATGCACCAGCTCTGCGAATACAACCTGCCCTTTTGTTTGTCTTTCCGATGCTGCAAGCGCAGTGCAATATTCATGCATTTTTTCATCCAGGTGGGCAAATCTCCCCAGCAGTGCATTAGCGTGTGCACCACCTATATGCTGTAGCAGGATTTTTCCGGACGGGAGCAATGTTCCCATTACAGTTACCTGGTTGGCCAGCTGTCCCAGCTTATCATCCAGGCCTTCGAGATCTTTATCCTGCAGATGAACAGGCTGCTGCCAAAGCGCAGGCGTGGCGCCTTCGATGATATCTCTCAGCCAGGCATGGCAATCAACCGTTCTGCCTGTACCCTCTTCCCTGGAAACTGGCTGTATTTTCTCTGCAAATGATGCATGGGTAACATCACCTATCCGGTCTGTTGCGGGAAAGCCAATACCCAGCTCAGGATCCAGTGCTTCTGCCAATGGGATTTCCTGTGTTTCATACTTTTCAGCAAACCGTTTCTTAAACTGTTCAAGCTGCCGTTCCTGTGGAGAAACAGCAGCCGTAAGTTTGCCCAGCATCATCATGGCTTTTTCCAGCTCATGATCTTGTATAGCAGAAAACGGGAATGGGGCAGGAACGATCTGTTTGAGATCGGCATGAAACAGGTGGGATTGTTCGGCATCGATGCCAGCTGTAAACAATGCTGTTTTCAAATCCTGTATTTCCTGCAATGGCAGGATGCCGGGTGGCAGGGATGCAAATAGTTTTAACAGGCGGCTGATATCTTTCACCGGGCGCAGGTATTTTTCTACCCCCGTAATATGTTGCTGCTTCAATCTTTCCAGTACATGTTGAATATTTGTAAGCTCACTATTCCTGGTTAATCCCGGCTGAAGCTCACTCACCAGCAGTTGCCTGCTGATCAATTCTTTTATGAAGCACTCAGATCCTGCACCACCAGCCTCTTCTTCTTGTAAAGCGCAGAGCTCATCAACAGATACCAATGACCGTTGCTGTGCCAGCTGTAGTATTTTTTCTATCGCAGCTGTTCTTGCTACTGTATTTACCTGGAACCGGCTTTTTCCTTCTTCATTGCTCATTCCGGTAAAACGATACTGGCCGGAAAAAGAGTATACAGAATTATTTACCTGGTACTTCAAATAACGCCATAATACAGGGTCTGTCTCTATTTGCTTAACCAGCTGCTGAAGCAAAGCCATATCCACCCGTACTTTCCGCTCTCTTAATACTTCTTGTGTATCAGTAGCCGTATCTGCTTCTGCAAGTGCACAGCCAGCATATATTCCATACGGCGTGCACCTGGTAGCCGAACGGATGGTATACTTTTTCAGGGTATGCAGCAATTTTTGTATCCTGGATGGATGGATGGTGCCGTTTTTATAGGCAAGAACGGTCTGGTACAATTGCGGCGAGCTCCAGTATAAACCTTCAAGGAATAAAGGATCGTTCAGCAGCTCCGGCACCACATCGTCCAGCTTACGCGTTTCCTTTCCGGCAATAAACAGCTTGCGGCAGGAATATAATGGAGCCCTGATTACAGCTTTTCCATGGCTTTTATAAGTAGTCTGCTGCATACTATTGACACGACTATTTACTCACCAGGCAGCATCAATGAAACACACTGCCGAATATTCTTTGAAAAATACTTCTGTCGCTCAGCAATACATCCCCGTCACCTTCCATTACAGGCAATACAGGGATCTCCTTGTTTTCTGAAGTCAGCAGCTTCTTGCTCATTAATTCCACCGAAGCCTGGTGTTCACCATCCACTACGGGATGGATCTGGGATATACGGCCTTCTAAAAAACCGTATTCAGTGGAGGGGTAATCAGATAGGGTCATGCGGACCTTTTGCCCGACTTTTACATTCCCCGCGCCCTTGCTGCTATATTTTATTTCAATCTCGGCATTAGAAGCCTGGGGCACTACCCAGATAAACTGGTCAAGGGTATTTTTTTCATCCACACCATTGGCAATATAAATAGTGCCCGCCATCGGAGTGGTCGTGTACAACGTTCTGTTTGTTTTTGGATCGTACTGGGTTAACAGCGTATCACCTGCAGCCACTTTTTCACCATTCCTGACATTATACTTAAACAATACATGTGCATTTTCTTCTGTTTTTCTTATCCTGGCCCTTCCAGGTTGGTTAACGGCTTTTACCAGCACTTTCACCTTAAGGGTATCGGGGTACCGTATAACAGCAGCAATGATCAACCCCAGCACACCTACCGAAAACAAAACGGTGATACCCCAACGGATGATCCAGGAAGGAACATTGCCCACTACCTCTTCCATTTCATTACTGCGTGTTTCTAACGATGAATTATTTTCAGGCATATTTCAGGTTTTATAACGCACATTGTATTGTGCTTGGTTGGTGTAACCTATTGTATGCTCCACCTGTTGCTATGATTGGTTCATGATGCACCCAGCTCGAGCTGGTTTCTTACCAGTTCAAAATAATACCCCTTGGTTCTTGTTAATTCGTTGTGATGCCCTTCTTCAACAATTTCACCATCTTTCATTACGATGATCTGGTCGGCATTCTTCACTGTGCTTAAGCGGTGCGCAATGACCACTACCGTCCTTCCTTCATAAAACTGATCCAGGTTCTCCATAATAATTTTTTCATTATTGGCATCCAATGCACTGGTGGCTTCATCAAAGAACAAGTATTTAGGATCTTTATATACAGCCCTTGCAATAAACAACCTTTGCTTTTGTCCGCCGCTCAACCCAGAGCCTGTGTTACCGATACGGGTGGCAAAGCCCAGCGGTAGTTTGGCGATATATTGATGAAGGTTCGCGACCCTGACAGCTTCGTAAAGCCGTTCTTCCTGTATCCGTTCGCCATCCACGGCAATATTCCTGGCTATCGAATCAGAAAAAACAAAGCCTTCCTGCATTACCGTACCCACACTATTGCGCCATAATTGCGCCGATATATCCTGCAGGTTCACACCGTCTACGAGTACCTGCCCTTCTGTTGGCGGGTAGAATTTTAACAACAGCTTTAGCAAAGTTGTTTTCCCGCTGCCGCTGGACCCAACGATCGCTGTAACTTTCCCTTTAGGAATATGCATACTGATATTCTTCAGCACCAGCGGGCTTTTTGGGGAGCCGTAGCGGAAGGAAAGATTGGATATCGTAATCCCTTCGCCTGTTCCCTTACGCATACTTTTTGTAAAGAGCTCATGGCTCAGGTAAAGCGAATCAGAACTGTGCTCGGGCTCCCTGGGGGAGGCGTTTTCATCATACCCGATCAAATCCTCGCTTGTTTCTTCTTCGCGCTTATTGTGAATTTCATTCAGCCTGTCAAGACTTATCCTCGCATCCTGTACACTTTTAATAAAAGCCATGATCTGGTTCAAAGGGCTGTTCATTTGCCCAACGATGTAGGAAATGCTCAGCATTACACCCAGTGATATCTGCTGCTGTATTACCAGCTTTGCTGCCAGGTAGCTGATAAAAATATTTTTCAACTGTGTAAAAAAAGAAGCGCCGATCTCCTGGTATTGCTCCAGGGCCAGGCTTTTGATATTCACCTTAAATAGTTTTGCCTGGATACGTTCCCATTCCCAGCGGCGTGCCCGCTGACTGTTATACAGTTTGATCTCCTGCATACCAGTGATAATTTCAAACAGGCTGTTCTGGTTTTCCCTGGACCGCTGAAAGCGGTTATAATCGATATTTCGTCTTTGCTTCAAAAAAATGGATATCCAAAAAACAGACAGCGTACTCCCGATAAAGAAAACAAATAAAAGTTGTGTATTATATAGCGCCAAAATAAAAGAGAAAACAAAAAGGTTGATTAAAGAAAATAAGGTGTTTAGGGTTGAACCGGTTAAAAAAGCCTCAATACGCTTATGGTCGTTAATACGCTGCGTGATATCGCCAACATTCTTTGATTCAAAAAAACTGATAGGCAGTTTCATCAATTTGATCAGGAAATTTGAAATGATGCTGATGCTGATACGTGTGCTGATATGCAGCAATACCCAGTTCCTGATCAGGTCAACTGCAATCCCTCCTAAAAAAAGAAGTAACTGTGAAAGCAGGATCAGGTGTATAAAGCTGATATTCTTTCTATTCACGCCAAAATCAACCAAACTCTGTGTCAAAAATGGGAAACACATGCTGATTAAGCTGCTCAATAACATTCCCAGGATAAGCTGAATAAAATAACGTTTATACGGACGGAGATATCCCATTAAAAAGCCCAACCCGCTCTTCTTTCGCTGAACCCCTTCTTCATTCCGGTAAAAATCCGGGGTAGGTTCAAGCAATAGCGCTATTCCTTTTTTCTCTGCAGAACTGACCCAGCATTTTTCAAAAACATCTCTGTCAACCCTCACCAGCGTATGCCCCGGATCAGCGATAATAATTTTCTCCACCCGCCGGAAAAATGTCTTTTTATCAACCCCATACATAACCACATAGTGTTCCTGGTTCCAGTGCAATACACAGGGAAGCGGAATATGGGTAGTAAGCTGTTCATAGGTTAACTTGGCCGACAGGGTTTTAAAGCCGATTTTCTCAGCTGCTTCACTCAGCCCTAACAGGCTCACACCGTTTTTGGTAATATATGAATTGGCACGAAGATAATCCAGCGAATATTCCTCACCATAAAACGCAGCGATCATTCGCAGGCAGGTCGGGCCACAATCCATATAATCCAGCTGCTTATAAAATTTATATTTCTTTTTGAACAAGGCCATGGAATGCTAATTAAAATAAAGCCCACTTCAACCCATTATTACTAAATACAATACATTGCTAAAAATTCCCGCTGCCCGCTATCATGAGCTGGCTGTTGTGGGCCAATGAGTGTCAACAGTGGTATCTGCGTTATTGTCTTTCCCTCCGCTGACGTCGGAACCATCAACTTCTTCAATGCCCCCATCCGGGCTATCCGTAATGATACCAAACGCTTTCAGCTTATCCACATCAACTATTTTCCTTTTAACATTGCTCTTTTTGTCTTTTTTTTGTTTCTTTTTCTTTGTCATACCAGTAGTTTTATTCGGGTTTATTAATATCTGTTAACAGGTCATTTATCCTAAACGATTGATCGATTTTCTCCTCCTGCTCATAAATAGGCGGTACATATTCTTTAAAACCGCCAAAAAGCGAATCTGACTCTTCCTTTGAAAGCTGGAACTCGGTGCAAGTATCCAGCTTGGGCATAAACTGTTTAACAAAAAACTCAACATACTTTTTCATGGCTATATTATTTATCAGGATACATATAGATCGGATCATTCAGCAACCGTAATGCATATCCGACATAATGCACCTATTTTACAGAGAAAAAATATCAATAAAGTTCAACAAGTCATCTTCAATAGATATGGCCCTTATGCGCATGCAGATGCTTAAACAACAGCAACCGGGCTTACTTAGACACATGCAGCAATAGCACTCTCCGATCGCTCAATTTCCTCCTGCATAAGGCTTATTAAGCTTAATAAAACCTGTAACAATTCTTTATCCATCCTGTTGTTTTCAACAAACAGTAATCCTTTTTTATCCAACACCTCCATTTCATAGTCAAGCACATTTTTTGTCAAACTGAAAAACCCGTTCCACATTACATAGTCGGTATCAGCAGATATTGTTTCAAAATCAAGCTTCACCACCGGATCAACAAACGCCTTCATTTGTTTTCTGAGTTCCGGAACAGCGTCTTTAAACAGCCTCAACATCCTGTTATAAGTCTCCAGTACTATTTGCAGTAGCATTTCTTTTTGCGTAATCTCAATCAATCGTTCTTCCTTCATGCCATTGATCAGCATGCCCGGCGACCAGCAAAGCGAGTGATCAACAATAGCTTTTAAACATTTCACACATAGTTGAATTGCTCGTTGCAGTTCTCCTGTAGCAAAATAAATTCTGCTGAGATTGTGCATTTGCTGCACCTCTACAAAAAAAAGATATTGATATCCCTTCGCCGACAACATTCTTGCCGATTCAATAATACCGTTGGTAAGCGCAACAGACTTCGGGTAATCTTTTATCTTATAATAATAATATGATATATGAGGCCTGCAAAAGACTTCGAGCCATGGTTGCAAGTCAACAGGCGCAGACTCATAAACTTCTTTCCCTTTCTCATAATTAAAGGCGGCTTCATCAAGTTTGTTTTCTCTGGAAAGAAGAAAGCAAGCATTGTAAAAATGCTTGACCAAAGAATATATTTTTGTTTCCTCCGCAGACAAAAGAGTGTTGCAAATGAAATTGACATAAAAAGAATAAACTCCCTTTTCATCAAAAAAATCCTTTTTCAATGTATCATTTTTCATACGCAACTTTTTAGATACTTTAAACAGATCCCCAGAAGGAAAATCATGTTGATACAGTAAAACCTAGCTCTCTACAAAAGAGTTCTTGTATTGTAGATATTTATTTAAAACAATCTCCTTTTTTCTCTGTTCGTCAAAATTATATACGCAGTAATCCTGCCCCTTGCTTTCAATGGCCACCTGAGAACATCCTCCGTTGCATAAAGGAAGTATAGGGCAAGACAAACAAGGCTTATTTTTAAATTTGATACTCATTCTGTTGTGGAATTTTTCGTTCCACACAATGGTTCCATCCTCCTTCAAGTCACCTTCTTTAGCCTCCGACAGAAAATTTCGGGCTGTGCATTTAAACACTTCCCCATTATAATTTATAGTTGCATGATTCTTTCTATCAGCATAACATGACTGGCGGAGCGTATTTGGCACGCCACCATTTACAGTTTGAAAACCGTTTTCCTTGAAAAAAAATCTCAACCGCCTTATGGTTGAATCCAAGGTGCGGTCTACCTCTTGCCACACTTTATGAAAAGAAACAACCAGGTGCTTACGATATTGATCTTCTAACGGAGCAATATCCTCTACTATATTTTCTATATTATTTAAATTCTTTTTTGTGTAATTGATTCTTAATGCCACATCAATTCCGTTTCGACAAAGTAGAAGAACATTTTGAACAATTTCATCATACGATCCCTTATTTTTACTAATAAAGCGAACTGTGTCATGATGTTCTCTGTTGCCATCAAGCGTTATCTGAAAAGCAGATACTTTGAACAGGTTGAGCTTTTCAACCATTTTTTCGTTAATCAACAAACCATTTGTAGTAAAACTGGTAGTAAAATCAATATCCCTGGAACCAAATATTTCTTTTGCAGCCATTAAAACCGGGTAGACCACTTTATCAAAATACAACAGGGGCTCTCCTCCAAACCAGGAAATATTAAATCTCTTCAACCGAGGCATATCATTAACAACATTCGAAATATATTTAATCACGTTACCCAAAATAGGCTCCGTCATTTTCGAACCTTTTATGTGAGACTCATAACAATACCAGCACTTAAAATTGCAGTTCATAGTAGGGTTTATGAAAAGCTGGTAAACATATTCATCTTCCAGGTCTACTTTTGCCTGTACATCCTTTACTGCCTGGATTTCGTCTTTCTCTTCACTAACAACAAAGCCTTTTTCTATCAGCTCTACATATAACAAAGGATCATAGAAAATCAAGTCATCAATATTTCCGTTAAGCTTGGCAGAATCAATCAGATCTCTTTTATAGTAATCAACTTCCAGAAACTGATTGCTAAACGAATTATACAGTACAACAGCATCATTGTGCTGTACGGAATTATTAAATTGACTTAGTTTCATTTCATTATTTTTTTTCAGTATAAAACAGGTATTTCAACGCATTATTCGTTCCACCCAAGAATTCTCTTAGATGTATTATCCAGGCACTCTCCAAGCAATGATGAAAATGATGAAATAAAAAGCCATTATAAAAGCTCAGTAAAATATGAACTAAGCAGTACTTTTATACAGCCTATATTTCAGAAACAAATCAGCAGTTTTTCAAAAGAAGCAGCAGCCACATAGGGTTTTCGGAATAAAATACTTGAGGAGTAGGTGATTCCCAAAGAAATTGTCAGGGAAAAAAGCACTAAAGGAATCACCTATCTCAAGCATCAATTGCAATTATCTTTCCAGCTCTACTCAGGCAGCTGCTGGGGTTCTTCGATAGCACAGGCGATGTTTGCGCAGCCAACATTTGTTCCACCAGACAATTCGCTTAATTCATCTTCAGACAGAGAAGGATTCTGCTTAAGTTTGTCAATCAAAGCAGTCAGTTTGCTTTTAGCAGCTTCCAGCTCTTCAATTCTTTTTTTGTTTTTTTCTTGTTGTGACATAGTTAGTAATGTTTAGAAATTAACACCTACTCTTTTAATGGTTTTCGGTATACCCATTTTGTTGCAACAATATTTTTACTGCAGGCGGCCTTGTTCATCCGCACTGCTGCTTTCTATCCTCTTTATTTTAAATGATTTTCCCAAATTAAAATTGTACACAAAAGACAGGTTAAAGGTTTGCGTTTGTCTCCGTTGTTCCACCCGGCCAATATTTGTCTTAGTGTAATAAATATCTCCGTTCAACCGGTTGCTGTTAAATATATCGTTAACCGCAGCCTTAATCAGGAGATTATTCTTCCACAGTCGCTTTTGAACACCTGCATTCATTGTAAATATCTGATCGAGCAAAAAATTTCCCGAGATAACATTTGAGGTATAGACCGTATTTATATTTATCCCAAACTGTTTGGGAAGATTCAGCCCTATATTAGATTGGATAGTAAAAATCGTCTTCTTTATTTCGACCTCCTGCATTGTAAGCGACTCTCTGCGTACAACTACGCTATTATTCCAGTTCCACCACTTCGTAATAGTAACAGGCGCATAGATTGTCACAGCAGCATTCGTTCTTTTACCAAAGTTCTCGTGTGTGTATATTGTAACCAGAGAGTCTGTTGGCGACTGTATGGCATACTGCGCTATCATATCACTCTGCTTATCATAAGACACACTAATAGTATATTTATTTCTAAGCGTATACCCCAACTCATACGAATTTGTAAACGAAGGATTCAGATATGGGTTACCTCTCCCGATTGAATAATTATCTGCATAAAATTCGTAAGGATTCAAATCACTATAAGAAGGCCTTGAAACTCTTCTACCATAATAAAGCGTCAAATAATCGCTTCCATTTTTATTCACTGCGTGTTTCAAAAAAACAGTTGGAAATAAGTTGAAATAGTTCCGCTTTGTGACAGTACCCGAAGTAACCAAATCTCCTTCTGTATGTGTCTGTTCTCCACGCAATCCAAGCTGGATATCAGTTTTTATAATCCTTCCATTATAATTTACATACCCGGCTACTATGCGTTCTTTATAGTTATAGATATAATTTAAAACGGGCTTCTCAATCCATTTTCCACTATTAAAATCTTCATAAGTCGCACTATTATCAATATTTGTATTGGCAACCTTCCCTCCAATACTCAGTGATGATGTTGCCGTAAAGGATTTTGTATACTTTGCATCAACCGTGTAGATCTCAGCTGTACTGGGTGTACGATTTCTAAAAGAAGTATCACTTATGAAATTATTCTGATAATCGTAGAAATTGCTATTTGCAGAAGCTGAAACCTTTGATCTGTTTTTTGTATAATCTGAAAGCAACACAAAGTTCGACCCCAGGCTATCCAGGTTAATACGGTAATTCAAACCAACATTATTATAATTCCTGGAAGACTTTCTTGGATAGGTACCTATAACCCTCTGACTATTTGCTTCTGTAGGATAAAGCACGTTGATTACGGAATTGTAATCGGATTTCCCATCAACAAAGGATCCTGTGTAATCAATAGAAAGATACTGTTTACTACTAATATCATAAGTACCTCCGGCATGTATCCTGTGATACGTATAATCGTTTATCCTATCGGTTTTAGACTGATAGTTAACACTATCACTGATCAGCCTGGAAAACCTGGAATCTTCAAAATTCCTTGTTTTATCAAAAGAATAATTTGCAAAAAGTGACAACTTATTCTTTTTATAATTCAACAGAACACCTTCATTGGTATTAGCATACCTGCCCTGGGTATATCCACCACTTATACTTCCATTAAATCCTGCTCTCTTCTGCTTTTTTAGTATAATGTTTATATACCCGCCACTTCCTTCTGCATCATACTCAGCTGGCGGATGAGCAATAATTTCAATAGATTGAATTTCCTCCGCACGCAAGTTGTTCAAATAGCTGGTTAAATCATCTCCTGTCAATTGCAGCATTTTTCCATCCACCATAACCCTTGTTCCAGGATTTCCATTGATAGAAATTTTACCATCATTTACAAATACCCCAGGAGCCAGCTGGAACAATTCCAGTGAAGACTTTCCACCGCTAAGCGAGTTATTCGGCACATCCATTACAATTCGGTCTACCTTTTTTGTAATAAAGGCTTTCTTTGTTGTCACGGTTACATCATTCAGCTGGTTCTCTTTTTTGCTCAAAACAATGGTTCCGGCATCTGAGGATGTTTGCACCTGTATTTCTTTGCTGAAATCCTTATAAGAAGCGTGACTAATTTTAACGATATACCTGCCCTCACCCAGAACATTGATTTTAAAACCTCCATCCTCCGCAGATATTTTCTCGGCTATTGTGTTGGTATCCTTTAGAATTAGTATTGAAGCAAACGCAACCGGATGTGCATTTTCATCCACTATCTTACCCTCAATCGTAATCCCCTGGGCGTTGGCCTGCGTTACACTACAGATAAACAGCAAGTATAAAAAAAGTTGCTTCATTACTTAGAGTTTGTAACAGTTGCTAAGATTCTGCTCACCTCATTCATTCTGAGATTGAATTTCTACAACAATTCGATATTCAAAAAACAACTTCGATGAGTATACCTCCCTTTTCGATGAGAAAGGGTGTTGGTTCGATGAAGCCTATTTCGGCAACGCTGCAGGCATTGCGCTGTGAAAAAAGTTGTATCCTATTGATACTGAGCAGTTGCAGTTCATTTTTGTTGGTTGAAAACTAAATTAATTAGTATCCCCACCTCTACCAGGCGTTACCGGCAGGCATCATTTAACTTCAGAATGAATTCAGAATCACACAATAGTTTGGCGCAGTAAATCATCTAACCAATATGCTGTTTCATTCACCATTCATACGTATCGCCATGCCAGCCAAAAGTATTTTGACAGCTTTGCTCACCATTGCATTATTGGGCAGCGGATCTATTCATGCACAGCAGAACAGCCACCTGCCCATCGCCAAAGTATTCCATATTGCCAGTACAGGCGGATGGGATTACCTCGCTGTGAACGGATCTAAACTGTATGTGTCTCATGGCACACAGGTTAATATACTCGATAAACAAACCGGTGATTCTATCGGTATTATCCCAAACACTACAGGTGTGCACGGTATTGCCTTCGACAACAATACCGGCAAGGGTTTTACCAGTAATGGCAAGATCAATAGTGTAACGGTTTTCGATCTTTCATCCGGCAAAGTGCTGGGTGAAATTACTACCGGGCAAAACCCCGATGCGATCATGTATGAGCCGGTGATTAAAAAGATCATCACCTGCAATGGACGCAGTAAGGATCTAAGCATCATAGATCCTGTTTCTCAAAAACTGGTTGCCACTGTACCATTAGGTGGTAAACCGGAAACAGCCGTATCTGATGAAGCAGGTAAACTGTATGTAAATATTGAAGACAAAAATGAAATCGCCGTGGTAGACCTGCAGCAGTTCACGGTTCTGCACCATTGGCCTGTAACGCCCGGTGAAGCACCTGCCGGCCTGGCTATCGACCGCGCATCGAAAAGATTATTTGCAGGATGCGACAATAAATTACTGACGGTGCTGGATGCCAGCAGCGGTAAACTGGTTAGCCAGTTGCCGATCGGCGACGGTTGCGATGGCGTTGCATTTGACAATGCCAGCAAAACTATTTATGCAGCCAATGGCGAAGGAACTTTGACCCTTATCAAAGAAAAATCTGCAGATAGTTATGCCGTTACCGGTAACTCACCCACTAAAAAAGGTGCAAGAACTATTGCACTGGATGAAGCCACCCATACGGTTTATCTGCCTACAGCAGAGCTGGAACCAGCCAAACCATCAGAACATCACGCCTCAATGAAGCCCGGTACTTTCCAGGTATTGGTGATACCGGTAGCAAGTAGATAAAGCCACCGGCATAACCTTATTTTTATATTAAACCCTACCCTTTCTATCCAATCTCCTGTATCATGCACAACGAACAGGCCATCTGGCGATGGCCTGTTTTATATTATGTGCAGGTGCGGCAGAGCAGCCTGCATTGCTGCCCTGTACACTTGCATCAGCGGTGCTCTGTGTACCTGTTGGGCTGAACAGCAGATCGCAGCATTTTTCTTTCTTCCTCAGAAAGCGGGGACGCAGCGGAGCATTGCAGTATATCATCCAGCTGTGTGGCAGTGCGTATCCCCATTACTGCGCTGGTAACAGCGGGATGCTGCAAAACAAATTTCAACGCGGTCTGCGCAGTACTGCGCTTTCCAGCAGAGAGCAATCGAACTGCGGCAGCGGCTTTCGCTACATCGGCTGCGGTGTATCCCAGGTAATCTGCTGCAGGCTTGCCAGCCAGCAGTCCGCGAGCCACAGTTCCCCGGGCAAGCACCCCTATCTGGTGTTCCTGCAGTAAGGGAAAACAGCTTTCTTCCGGCCGCCTGTCGAGTAAGCTGTACTGCATCATCACACTGACGATGTTAGAACGGCGAACATATTCGCGTATCACATTGGGCCTGATGGAAGAGATACCATAATACCGGATCTTCCCCTGGCTGCGAAGCAATTCAAATGCTTCGATCGTTTCATCAATGGAATCATCCATAGTCCCTCCATGCAACTGGTACAAATCAATATAATCCGTTTGTAAACGCTGAAGGCTTCCTTCCACTGAGGACAGGATATATGCTTTACGCGGATTCCAGCTCCAGCTTTTGCCATCGGCATTCCACTGGTTACCTACTTTAGTCGCAATGACCAGTTCTTTTCTTCTGGATTTCAATAATTGCCCCAGCAATTGTTCATTAGCACCTTTATCATACAGATCTGCCGTATCAAAAAAATTAATTCCCTGGCCGATAGCCCGATCGATCAGCTGCGCACTCCCCGCATCGCCCGGCGGCAACGACATACAGCCAAAACTGATTGTACTTACCCGCAGCGTTGATTTACCCAGATATATATATTCCATACTGCATTTTTTTGTAAACCTTCAATCTGCCTATACAATAGGCACTGGTTTCTTGTTCTCATCTATAGCCACCATTGTAAATGCACCCTCTATCGCTTTATAACGTGTTTGGTTGTACATTTCTTCCACATAAATAGTCACCTGTACCTGAATACTGGTGGTACCCACTTTTGCAACACGGCCCACCACTTCAATGATGGTACCATGCGGAATGGCTTTCTTGAAATCCACCCGGTCACTGCTTACTGTTACCATGCGCTGCCTGCTGAAACGGGTGGCTGCAATAAATGCCACTTCATCCATCATATGCAGTGCTGTTCCGCCAAAAAGTGTATCATAATGATTGGTGGTATTGGAAAAAACAGCTTTAAAAACCCTGCTTTCCGACTGGTTGATTCTTTCTTCGAGGTCTTGTATCATGCAGTGAAGGTACTATAAGTTGGTATCTGCACATCCGCCGGGCCGATGTCTTACACTAACTGAGCACCTATACCAACACCAACTTACACACATATGTGATTAAAATCCCATCCCCTTTGCTGCCGAAAACTGTACATTCGCAGTTCTAACTACCGGCATATGATGAACAACAATTATATACCAAAAGAAATACCCACCAAACAACTGACAGCCGCCGACAGCAATGCCAAACCCATTGCCGATCTGCTGGTATGGCAGGCTTATGATGGGGAATGGTATGTAGAGGCATTCCCGCCCGAAAATGGCGCCGGTAACGACATACAGGATCTGCTTGATAATTAAACCCAATTACCGGTCATTTTTACGCTCACCGCTTTATCATTCCTGAAAACTTGGATTATCTTTCAGCATCATTATGCCGGATCTGTGTTGTACATCCTTTCCCCTTAACAGGAAAAATAAACACACCGGCCACTAAAACCTTATGACGAACAGATGAAAAGGCTGATCCGTTTTCTGCAGTATATCTATGTTATATGGGCGCTTCTCTGGTTTGTAGCGTTCATGCTGCCTGTACTACTGCTGGTATTGTTCACCCCTTTGTTCGGTAAAATAAAAGGGGGTAACCTGATTTACCGGATATGCAATATATGGGCAAGATTGTGGTATGCGGTTACCGGTATACGCCATCATTCCATTTATGAAGCTGTTCCCGATAAGCACCGTCATTATATTTTTGTAGCCAACCATATTTCTTATATGGATATCCCCTGTATCGTGCGCAGTATTGAGCAACCGGTACGGGTACTGGGCAAATATGAAATGGTAAAATACCCCTTGTTCGGTATCATTTACCGGATGGCCGTAATACTGGTAGACCGGAGCAGCACGGAAGCGAGGGCTAAAAGTGTGCGCGCCATGAAAGCGGCATTGAAAAAAGAGATCTCCATTTTTATTTTTCCAGAAGGCACTTTCAATGAATCCGGGCAATACCTGAAAGATTTTTACGATGGTGCTTTCCGCATTGCCATAGAAACACAAACCCCTGTTTTCCCGCTATTGTTTGCCGATACGCTGGAACGGATGCATTACCGCGGATTTTTCGAGCTCACACCCGGCCGCTGCCGCGTGGTTTTTCTCGATCCTGTTCCGGTAGAGGGTTATACCATGAAAGACCTGCCGGCGCTCAAACAAAAAGTACATGCCACCATGGAAGCCGGTTTAAAGAAATACCGTGACCAGCTGCCAGGCTAATACAATAGCCACTGGTATCTTCCGCCTGCGGTACTGGGCATTTTACTTAAATTCGCCTTTATGACACAACAGGCAACAGATACCAGCTTATTTCAGTCATCTTCTCCAGGTAATGACCTGTATGCGGAAGTGATTATACCGCTGGCCTTGCCTAAAAACTACACCTGGACTATACCACCGCATTTACAGCATGCTGCACAACCCGGTGTTCGGGTGGAGGTGGTACTGGGGAAAAATAAAAAATACGCAGGCATCATTAAACAGGTTTTTGCTGAGAAGCCTGCAGCGTTTAATCCCAAGCCTATACTCAATGTGCTGGATAATGAACCCCTGCTTTATCCCACGCAGTTGCAGTTCTGGTCCTGGCTGGCGGGTTATTATTTGTGTAGTGAGGGGGAAGTGATGCAGGCGGCCGTGCCCGCCAACCTTAAACTTTCCAGTGAAACCATCCTGATATGGAATGAAGAGCATGATGAAGACTTTTCAGGTCTTGATGATGAGGAATTCCTGGTAGCTGAAGCACTCCATATTAAAAAAGAGCTGCGCCTGCATGAAGTGCAGCAGGTACTGGATGCATCGCATGTGTATCCCGTTATCAAAAGGCTTATTGAAAAACAGGTATGCCATGTATGGGAAGAGCTGAAAGAAAAATATAAAGAAAAAAAGGAATCTTATATTTCCCTTCAACCGGCTTACCACAATGAAGATGCACTGGCCGACCTGCTCAATAACTGGAGTAAAGCACCCAAACAAATGGAGCTGCTGCTGGCTTATCTTCATCTTTCCAGGACTGAAGGTGAAGTAGTGCAGTCGCAGTTGCTGAAAAAATCCGGCGCTACACTGGCACAGCTGAAGGCACTGGTCGATAAAGGTATTTTATGCATCGAAAAAAGATCTATCGATCGTATAAGGGTCCTTCCCAAAGATGTATCTATCAATTTTGAATTGTCGCCTGCACAACAGCAGGCGCTGGAAACAACCAGCCGGCTGCTGGAAGAAAAACCGGTTTGCCTGCTGCACGGTGTAACGGCCAGTGGTAAAACACAGATCTATGTGCAACTGATCGAACGCTATATCCGGCAGGGCAAACAGGTATTGTATATGCTGCCCGAAATTGCCCTGACAGCACAGATCATCCGCCGCCTGCAGATACATTTTGGCGGGCATATCGCTATTTATCATTCCAAATTCAACCCCAATGAAAGGGTGGAGATATGGAACAAGGTAAAAAGTGGCCAGGTACAGGTGGTGCTGGGCGCCCGTTCATCAGTGTTCCTTCCTTTTAAAAACCTGGGACTGATCATTGCCGATGAAGAGCACGACGCCTCTTATAAACAGCAGGATCCCGCTCCCCGCTATCATGCACGTGATGCAGCCATTTTTTATGCTTCATTGTTCGGAGCCAAAGTACTGCTGGGCTCTGCCACACCATCTATTGAAAGTTATTACAATGCGCAACAGGGCAAATACGGGCTGGTAACATTAACGGAGCGCTATGGCAATGTATCCATGCCTGTTATAGAACTGGTGGATGTAAAAAAAATACCGCGTAAAGACCAGTCCAAGGTATTGCTTTCCCCCACTTTACAGGAGGCTATACAGGCTTCGGCAGAGCAGCATAAACAGGTGATCCTTTTTCAGAACCGCCGCGGCTATTCTCCTTATCTTATTTGTGCAGTGTGCGGCTGGATACCGCAATGCCAGCATTGTGATGTAACGCTTACATTTCACAAAGCCAAAAACAAGCTGGCCTGCCATTACTGCGGCACCACTTATCCTGTCATGCACACTTGTGCGGCCTGCGGCAGTCACCAGTTCATCCAAAAAAATTTCGGTACAGAAAAAATTGAAGAAACCATCGCCGAAACTTTCCCGAACCTGCGTACCGCCCGTATGGATTATGACAGCATCAAAGGCAAGAACGATCATGATAACCTGATCAAATTATTTGAACAACAGCGCATCGATGTGCTCATTGGCACACAGATGGTCGTAAAAGGCCTGGATTTTGAACAGGTGAACCTGGTAGGTATTCTGGATGCAGATGCATTGCTCAATTTTGCCGATTTCAGGGTGAATGAACGCGCCTATCAACTGATGGAACAAGTAAGCGGCCGGGCAGGCCGTAAAGACGGTGCAGGCAGGGTGCTGATACAGGTAAGCAACACTCAACATCCCGTATTACAGTTTGTACAGCGGCACGATTATACGCAGTTGTATCACTATGAACTGCAGAACCGCAAACAATTTTTTTACCCGCCATTCTCCAGGATTATCCAGGTGGTGTTCAGGCATAAGGAAGATATACTGGCAGAAGAAGCGGCACATATTATGATCAATGGGCTGAAAGCCCGGTTCCAGCCTTATCTTTCCGGTCCGGCCCAGCCAATGATCCATCGTATCCGCAACCAGTACATCTGGGAAATACTGCTTAAACTGCCCAAAGATGCAGCCCTTATACAGCAATGCAAAACAGAGATCAGGCAGCAGACTGTTATTATTCAATCCAATAAAAGATACCGGGCAGTGACCATTATACCGGACATTGATCCTATATAGCCACCAGCCTTTTATGACAAAAACGGATACCCATTATCTTTACCGTTCAAATAACAGCATGCTTATCCAGGAAAATATATCACTGCGCCCCTATCACACATTTGGCATCAATGTGAATGCGCGTTATTTTTCATCGTTCGCTTCTGTTGAAGATCTTGCCCTGTTGCTTTCCAGCCCGCTGCCCGGCACTGCCGCAGCGCCCCTGGTTATCGGCGGTGGCAGCAATATCCTGTTCACCAGGGATTATGACGGACTGGTATTGAGAAATGAACTAAAAGGAATTGAACTGGTGCAGGAAGATGCAGATTATTATTATGTAAAAGCCATGGCCGGTGAAAACTGGCACCAGTTTGTACAATATTGCATCAGCCACAATTATGCAGGATTGGAAAACCTCAGCCTGATACCCGGTTGCGTAGGCGCTTCTCCCATGCAGAATATCGGCGCTTATGGTGTGGAAATGAAAGACCTGTTCCATTCGCTGGAAGCTTATCATATTAAAGACAAAAGCATCGTATCATTTACAGCGGCAGATTGCGCTTTCGGTTACAGGGAAAGTGTATTTAAAAGAAGATATAAAGACCAGTTTGTTATTCTGCAGGTAACCTACCGCCTGCGCAAAAAGCCGGTGTTCCATATATCTTATGGCGCTATTGAACAAGAGCTGGCTAAAATGGGCATACAACAATTATCCATACAAGCTATTGCACAGGCGGTTATTCAAATACGCAGCAGTAAACTGCCCAATCCGGCCGAGATAGGCAATGCAGGCAGTTTTTTTAAAAACCCCACTATCCCGGCTGAACAATACCACGCATTGCAACAAGCATTCCCCGGCATTGTGGGTTATGCAACCGGGGATACACATACCAAGCTGGCGGCCGGCTGGCTGATAGAACAATGCGGCTGGAAAGGTTACCGGCAGGGTGATGCAGGCTGTCATAACAAACAGGCATTGGTGCTGGTTAATTACGGGCATGCTACGGGTAAAGAAATCTATGACCTGTCTGAGCGCATTATCGAAAGTGTGCAGGATAAATTTGGCGTGGCACTGGAAAGAGAAGTAAATATTTTATAAATAAAGCGGCGCTCTCTGGGGAGCGCCGCTTTATTTAATGCATTGTATAATGCCGCACCACCTGGTCGTAGCGAAGCATTATTTTCTGTACTGTCTCCGGTACTATGGCAATATCAGCCTGGTCACCGGCAAATTGCCTGATGGCTTCCATACTCTCCCATTCTGTCACAATCAGAAATTCAATACCATCCTGTATTTCCCGATGCAGGATAGCAGCTTTTACAAAGCCCGGGATCTTTGCGATCTGCGGAAAAGTTTCGCTTTTAAGATGAGCGATATAATCAACAGCGCTTTCTCTCCGGGCAACACCTGTCCAGTGTCTGGCGATCATAACTGTTTATTTTTAAAAGAGTGAGGCACTCTTTGGAGAGTGCCTCACTCTTTTAATTGAAATCTTCTTCATTCAGTTCATCTTCATCAAAACTCATCTGTCCCAGGTTCATCATACTGCCAATAAGGTCTTTAAACTCAATACGGCCTTCGATCATTTTTTTGCTGATGAGCGAATAAGAGGCCAGGCCATGTAATACAAATTCCATCAGTAATGCATTTTCCTTTTCATTGGCCTGGGGATAGTATTTTTTTACAAAAGCATACAAGCCATCCACTTTGTACAACGCTGCTATTTTTTCCGCATCGGTCATATCAACCAGCAGGTCTACATGATTGCCTGCATCAAACCAGCGGGTAATAGCCCTGTAAGGGTTTTCCACTTCTTTTTCTTCCACTGATTTTTTGCCGCTGGGAGTGCGTTTTTTCTTAGCGGCTTCAGGATTGGGAAAATAGCTGACAAACTGTGAGCGGATAGCCTTATCCAGCAAATTAACCGCTACCTGGTAAGGTCCTTCCTGCTCCCCTTCATAAACCAGTTCTATTTTACCGGTAATAGCCGGTATTACACCTGTCAGGTCACTGATCCATACCTGTGTTTGCGGCTCGCGGTGAATGATCGCCCTTCTTTCAGCACTGCTCACCGCATTTTCATACGCGGCAATGGTAAGCCGTGCACTCACACCACTTTTTTTATCAACATATTCATTGTTGCGGGCTTCAAAAGCGATCTGCTCTACCAGGCGTTTTACCAGGTCGCTTACACTCACTTTTTGCTGTTGCTCTTCCAGTATATCGGCTTCCTGTTCAGTAATAGCAAGCGAGGTTTCGATCGTTTTCGGGTAATGCGTCAGTATCTGGCTCTCTATCCTGTCTTTCAATGGTGTAACAATGCTGCCACGGTTGGTATAATCTTCAGGGTTGGCAGTAAATACAAATTGTATATCCAGGGGCATGCGCAGTTTGAAACCACGTATCTGGATATCCCCTTCCTGCAAAATATTGAACAGCGCCACCTGTATGCGCGCCTGTAGATCGGGCAGCTCATTGATCACGAAAATACAGCGGTTACTGCGGGGTACAATCCCGTAATGGATCACACGTTCATCAGCAAAGCTCAAACGCAGGTTAGCCGCTTTGATGGGATCGATATCGCCGATGAGGTCGGCAACACTTACATCGGGCGTTGCCAGTTTTTCGCCATAGCGTTCGCTGCGGTGCAGCCAAACAACAGGCGTTTCATCAGCATGTTCGGCAATCAGGTCTTTTGCATATTTACTCATCGGGTTCAGCGGGTCGTCGTTCACCTCACTGCCAGCCACTACCGGTACATATTCATCCAGCAGTTCAACCATCTGGCGGGCCATTCTTGTTTTTGCCTGGCCACGCAACCCCAGAAAAAGGATATTGTGCCTGCTGAGCAATGCACGCTCGGTATCGGGTATAACCGTGTCTTCATAACCCAATATGCCGGTAAAAGGATTCTCCCTGTTGCGTATTTTCTCTATCAGGTTTTTCCTGATCTCGTCTTTTACAGATAATGATTTATATCCGCTTTTTTTTAACTCGCCTAAAGTTTTAATCTTCTCAATATTCATTCTAAACGTTTATTTAGTCAGCTAATCAACGCTGTGCAGCGGTTGTTGTGTCACTCACTTGTGCGTCGGAAACAAATGGCAGCTACCGGAGAGAAAGAGTGCAGTGTTATAGATATTCCATATCTTGAAGATATGGAATATCTGTTCTACCCTGTTCTTCAATACACTGTTTTCCGTTTGCCACTTTCAAAATCTTTAAAAATAAAAGCCCCCAGTTTATCCAGCGAAGCAAAGAAAGCTTTGCCATTATTGGTTTCAGTAAACTCCTGTACAAAACGCTGGAGATAAGGGTCGGAGGCTATCATGAAAGTAGTGATGGGAATTTTCAGTTTTTTACATTGTGCGGCCAGGTTAATACACCGGTTGGTGATCTTCCTGTCTAGCCCGAAGCTGTTTTTATAATAGCGTTTACCTATTTTTAAACAGGTGGGTTTGCCGTCGGTGATCATAAAAATCTGTTTATTCGGATTTTTCCGCCTGCGCAAAATATCCATGGCCAGTTCCAGGCCTGCTACCGTATTGGTATGGTAAGGCCCCACCTGCAGGTAAGGCAGGTCTTTGATTTCCACGGGCCAGGCATCATTGCCAAATACCACGATATCCAGTGTGTCTTTGGGATATTTGGTGGTGATCAGCTCGCTCAGCGCCATAGCCACTTTTTTGGCCGGTGTAATGCGGTCTTCACCATACAGGATCATGGAATGCGAAATATCGATCATCAGCACAGTGGATGTTTGTGCTTTGAAATCAGTTTCCCTGATCTGCAGGTCATCTTCCTGCATATGAAAGGCATCAATACCGTGGTTGATCTGGGCATTGCGGATGCTTTCGGTAAAATCGATCTGCTCCAGCATATCGCCAAACTGGAAAGGGCGCAGGTCAGGACTGATATCTTCGCCCATACCTGGTTTAAACGTGTTATGATCGCCCTGTTTGCTTTTTTTGAGTTTGCCGAAGATCTCTTCCAAGCTTCTTTTCCTGATGCCTTGTTCAGATTTGGGGGTAATGACAATCTGGCCGGTCTGGTTATCGTCGCGTATATAGCCATTTTCCCTGAGATCATCAATAAAATCGCCCATGCCATACTCATCATCTGTCAGCTGGTATTGTTTATCCAGCTCGTTCATCCACTGCAATGCTTCTGCCACATCACCGCTGGTATAAGTGAGTAACTGCATAAAAATATCCAGCAGCTGCTCAAACCGCGATTTGCCCTCTGCATTGGGGTCAAATTGAATAAATCTGTGTCCTATCATAATTAATAAACTGTAAACTACTTAAAATGTGTGCTATCTATCATACAACAGTTCGTTAAGGATTCTGTTTAGCGCCGCTGCCGCCTGGCTTTGAAACGGGGTAGAAACGGGTATTACAACCGGGAACAAAGTGGTTTGATGCGCAGAACAACTGTAATTTACGTAAAATTCTATTTTCAGTCGCCTGCAGTCGCCCGCTTTCCGTGGGTGACGGTTATGTATGCAGCGCCCCTGGCTGCAGCAGGATGCTGCAAGCATAATGGTCACCCGCAGGATGCGGGCGACTGTATAACCATTATAGCTGTACAACAACTATATAAAAGAACAAACCCCGCTTCCGCGGGGTTTGTTCTTTATCTCTTATTGAAGCGAATCCAGTTTTTTCTGTATCCCTGAATCGCTGTTCAGTACCTTACCGTTTTCCGGTGCCTGGGCCTGTTTGCCGGAGTACATCTGCTCCATCTGGTCCAGGTCGCGCAGCATATTCTGCACCGTATTCTTGTCATATTCCATATTATCCGCACGTTTACCTGTCAGGCTGTTGTAATAACGCAATTGCTGCTGCAGGTCTTTTTTCAGTGCATCATGTACTTTGGTAGCCAGCGCTTTATCTTCAGAACGATAAGCCGCTTCCAGGAATATCATCGACAGGCGGTTGTGTTCATTCCCCCTGGATACCATGGCATAAGGGAAATTACCCGGGTCTGTCATTTTATCAATTTTCTCCAGCACCTGTCGGGCTTCTTCTTTCCTGTTTTTGAAAGACAGATCGAGCGATAATTCTGTATACGCCCGGCGGATCGTATTCAGGTGCCTGCGGTTTTCTTCATCAAAATACACACCAGGCACATTTACATTACCGAACCTGAATTTGTTCATCAGCTTATCTTTCATGTAATCGGTATTGATATAGCTGTTCACCACAGGTATCAGGCGGTAGGTAAGCCCGTCTTTACGCAGGTACTGGCCAAAGCCCAGTTCATTGTACTGGTTGGTAAAATAAATAGGCCGTTTCCATTTATTGGCGGCAATAATGTTCAACACTGCCAGGTCGTTCTTCATCAGTCCGCCCTTGGGTATTTCAAAACGCACATCGGTCACCACACTGTCGTTGGCATTTACGGTACCGTTCTGGTGTACGGTGTTTGCATCCACCGGAACCGATACTTTATGAACCGGGAAGGTATTGTACAGGTCCCCGCTTCCACGATCCACCATTTTAGCAGGATCATTGCTGCCAACATAATTCTTCATCATGTCGTACAGGTCATAATACCTGTTTTCAGGGTAATCGGGTTTGGGCTGGTAGATCACATAATCCCTTTTCCGGCCTTCGATCTGGTCGGCAGACCAGATTACATCGATCGGATCGCTCTGGTTCACCTTATAACGCAACTGGTTAATATACCAGTCAATACCCAGCAGGCTGGTATTGATCACCCGGATATCGGGCCTTACCCCTTCTACTTCCTGGGCATACCACAGCGGGTAAGTATCATTATCGCCAAAAGTGAACAGGATGGCATTGGGCGCACAGCTTTCCAGGTAGTCCTTTGCCAGGTCTGGGGCCAGCAGTTTTTTGCTCCTGTCATGATCGTCCCATTCCTGCTGCGCCATGATCACCGGTACTGCCAGCAGGCAGATCACGGTAGCAATACCGGCTGCGGTGGTCTGGTTAACAACCTTGGTCAGCCAGTCTCT
The DNA here is from genome assembly GCA_966424055.1 of uncultured Deminuibacter sp. Lineage (GTDB taxonomy): Bacteria > Bacteroidota > Bacteroidia > Chitinophagales > Chitinophagaceae > Deminuibacter. Next base: position 56,013 of record CBJLMB010000040.1, read on the forward strand.
TACTTTCAGCACGCCGATACCGATCCAGAAGGCAAAGGCATAGAATGAGCCTGCATAGGCATAATCACGTTCACGTGGCTGGTAACCAGGCTGGTTCAGGTAGATCACGATAGCCAGCCCTGTGAAAAAGAACAGCAGGAAGGCTACCAGTGCATCATCAGCCCTTCTCTTGAAATGATAGAATAAACCGATCAAGCCCAGTATCAGCGGCAGCGCAAACAGTTTATTGTGCGCTTTATTGTATTTAATACTATCGGGCATCTGGCTCTGGTCGCCGTAAAACAGGTTATCGATAAAACCGATACCGGTTATCCAGTTACCATCGCGCGGGTTACCGATAAATACACCCTGCACATCGTTCTGCTTACCGGCAAAGTTCCAGAGCAGGTAACGCATGTACATAAAATAGTTCTGGTAGCCGATAAAAAAGCTCATGTTATCGCCAAAATCGGGTGCTCTTTCATAAGAACCGTCTTTATTGCGGTTGATGCCCATGTAAATGGCATAATAATCGGCATGCCCCTGGTCATTGCCGGCATCCCACATACGGGGAAACACCATTTTATCATCGGGCGCGTATACATAATGGCCGTCTTTGCCAATAGCGATGTATTTTTTCTCCCCTTTCTGGTATTTGGTGGATGTTTCTTTATAATCTATAGGCTGTGCAGTAAATTTCTGTCCATACAACAGCGGGAAATCGCCATATTGTTCACGGCCCAGGTAGCCTACTAAGCTCATCGGGTTATCTACATTATACATATCCACTGCGGGATCTGCATTACTCCTGATCATCGTGGTAACATAAGTACTGTATCCCACCAGGATAAACGTGATACACCACAGGGCCAGGCGCAGGTAAGACCAGCTGCGTTTGGCTGCATAGCGCAATCCCAGCCATACACCGATGGCAACCAGGATAAAGAATGCGATAAAACCTGAGAAGAACGGCAGGCCTATAGAATTAACAAAGAAAATATCGAAATAACCTGCCAGTTTAATAGAATACTGTATCACAGCCACCTGCACCACACCGGTGATCACACAGCCGATCACAAAGAACATATATGTACCGCCATAGTACTCTTTTTTGTTTTTGCCCTTACCCAGGCGTTCAACCAGGAACAGTAAGGCAATGGCAATCACAGTACCCAGTATCATTAGTCCGGCAGGCGTACTGTCCATAGGCACCCCACGCTGGTCATTGGCTTCACCCTGTGCACCCAGCAGCGCCCCGATAAAAGCCAGTACACCACCGATAGTCACTATCCAGATAAAATATTTACGCAGCAATGCATAATTGAAATGATCGCGTTTGCGGAAATAATAGATCATTACAATGGCCGGGATATTCAGCAAGCTCAGCAGGTGAACACCGATAGAAAGACCGATCATGAAAAAGATAAACACAATCCAGCGGTCGGCACCGGGTTCATCGGCCTGGTCTTCCCATTTCAGCATACCCCAGAATACGATGGCGGTGAAAAAAGAAGACATGGCATACACCTCACCCTCTACAGCGCTGTACCAGAACGAATCAGTAAATGTATAGGCCAATGCACCAACAATACCGGCGCCCATAATAGCAATTAGTTCACCAGAGCTGAATACTTTGGTTTTATCCCCTTTCTGTACAATTTTCCGGGCAAAATGGGTGATAGACCAGAACAGGAATAAAATAGTAAAACCACTGGCCAGGGCATTCATGATGTTCACTCCCTTGGCTGCAGTGGCAGGATCATTGCCAAACAATACAATAAATATCCTTCCCAGTAATACAAACAATGGCGCTCCCGGCGGGTGCGGTATCTGTACCTTGAAACAGCTGCTCACAAATTCACCGCAATCCCAAAAACTACCGGCCGCCTCTGCTGTAAGTATATACACCAGGCAGGCTACCAAACATACGATCCAACCTGTAATGTTGTTGACCCTTTTAAAATTCATCTGGTTTTGGTTTTTTAAAGACTGGCAAACCTAATGTAAACTGTTGAATTTTGAAAAAAGGAATTGCCGGCAGACCGTTGCTACTGAAAGAGAAAGAATATTTTAACATACCGGTGACCCGAACAGGTAAAATAGCCCATACAAAAGCGGGGGAGAGGAAAGATGCCCCGCGTTTTTGTGCCATTGGGGGGGCGGTTTGTCA
>CBJLMB010000041.1:0-56206 GCA_966424055.1 uncultured Deminuibacter sp.
CACTGTACTGTTTTTCTATTGCTTTCAGTGAGCTGGCAGGAATGTCAACAGCGGAAGCAGCAACTGGTTTATTAATGGAAGATGCATCTTGTGCATGAATCACAGAAATGGATAGCCCCCACAGGAAGATACTACTGGATACTATTTTATAGAAAGCGGTTAGCCTGGGTATTTTTCTCAAAGCGCAGGGTTTAATAGTCGATTGCGGGGCGAAACTAAAAGCAAGCTTTCAGGTTTGCAAGTTTTTGATGATTAAATTTTCAGAATGCTTTCATCAGGCTCATTTTCAACAACAATACCTATCGTTAGATAATTTATATGCCTGATTCTATTGCATTACTTGATTATTAATCATCCCCCTCAATCACCTATTTTTTCACTGCACTCTTTTATACAGATCGCGATAGGGTTCGTAATGATCATCTTCGAGTGTCAGGTAGGGCTCTTGTACATTTATGATCTGTACCCTGCTCATCGATGGCTGATTGAAATGGATAATGGTATCCACTAGCGTAACATTTCTTTTAACCAGGCTAATGCTATAAATGCCTGATATATTTTCATGGCCGGTGACAAACAACTGAAAACTGCTGTCTGCATTCAAGGTGAGTACCTGTTTTGTACCCGCAGGTGGCAGTACAGTATCATTACCTGAAAGTCCCCCGGTTGAGCGCAGCAATTGCCACTGCCCTATAAAAGATTTTCCGGGAAGGGGAGGTTGCACCTGGTGTTTGGTGCAGGCTGTTATAACCCATATTGCAGCAACGATGGCACAGGCAGGCATATTTCTCATATCCACAGGTTTTCATCTCTTGATCAACAAAATACGCCGATCGTTGCATGCAGCCAACCGGTATGAAAAAAAATGCATGCGCTGCAGCTGATCGCCGTTTAAACAGCATACGGCCATGGTTTTACCTATATTCCGTTTTTCATTGCTGTGCAGCGGCTTAGGCGAATAATTAAGAACCGGCATCTTAAATTCACGCTATATTTACAACATGGCCGGCATTGTAAGAAGATTCACCAAAAAGCTGTTTATTTCGCTCAATGTTATTGCAGCCCTGTTTTTTCTGCTGGCCTGCCTGGTACCCTATTTAAACCCGGCCCACTGGTGGCTGATCGGTTTCCTGGGGCTGGTAATGCCTTACCTGGCTATTGTACTGTTTTTCTCGGTTATTTTCTGGCTGATCGTAAAACCCAGGATCGCCCTGCTCTCTTTTCTTTGCCTGCTGGCAGGATATCAACAGTTTGCCACCCTTTTTGCCGTTCATTTCAATAAAAACAATTTCAGCCAGGTTAAAATTGCCCCGCAGTTCAGGTTGATCACCTGGAATGTAGGTAGCATGTCGGGCGCCAGTAAAAACAAGGAAAAGCAAAAACATGCCCGCACCGAGATTGCCGACCTGATCATTAAGGTAGCGCCGGACATTATTTGCCTGCAGGAGTTCAGTCATTCTGCCACCCAGGGACCGCAGGCCGATAATATCGGCTTATTCAGTAAACAGTATCCCTACCATTATTTTTCACCTGATTACACTAAACGCAATGGGTTTTATGAATATGGTTCGGTTATTTTTTCCAAATACCCCATCATCGATTCGGGCAAAATCGCTTACCCGGGCCAGCTGCCTGAAAGCCTGGTGTATGCCGATGTGCTGAAGGGTAATGATACCATGCGTGTTTTCACCACCCACCTGCGCTCTTTCAGTTTTGATGCCGCCGATTACCAGGATATAGAGAAAATACGGCAGCAGGATAAGGAGCTGCTGGAAGCCTCCCGCAATATTTTCAAGAAAATGAAGCTGGCTTTTACCCGGCGGGGCATACAGGCCAATGTGGTGCGTGCCGCACTGGATAGCTGCCCCCATGCCTCTGTTATCTGCGGCGATTTTAATGATGTGCCTACTTCATACACCTATTTTCATATCCGCGGCAACCGGCAGGATGCTTTTCTGGCCCGGGATTTTGGTGTAGGCCGCACCTATATTGCCCTGGCCCCCACCCTCCGTATCGATTATATACTGCCCGACCAGCATTTCGGGATACACCAGTTCGATATGATCGATGAAGACCTGAGCGACCACCTGATGCTGGTGGCTGACCTTAGTTTGAAAAAATAGAATATCTTCGCGCCATGGCCAAGTACGCATTATACCTGTTTTCCGCCTCCCATCCCTGCTGTTGCTGCTAAGCAGCTATACTTTTTATTTTTCATCGATTTATTTGCTGAAGCGCCACCTGATCACTCAATTTTAAAGTTATTTTTGACAATATGTCGTCATCACTGAAAGTGTACAATTCACTAACGAGACAAAAGGAAATATTCGAACCATTGGTCAGCGGCCATGTAGGCATGTATGTATGCGGCCCCACCGTAAGTGGCGAAAGCCACCTGGGCCATGCCCGCCCTTTTATCACCTTCGATATTGTTTACCGCTATCTTTTATACCTGGGCTATAAGGTGCGCTATGTGCGCAATATCACCGATGCCGGCCATTTTGAAGAAGAAGGCCGCGAAGCCGAGGATAAAATAAGTAAGAAAGCCGTTATTGAAAAGCTGGAACCCATGGAGCTAGTGCAGAAATACACCAACCTGTTCCACTGGGCCATGCAGCAGTTCAATAACCTGCCACCCAGCATTGAGCCTACTGCCACAGGCCATATTGTAGAACAGATCGGGATGATAGAAAAAATCATTGCCGACGGTTATGCCTATGAGGCAAATGGCTCGGTTTATTTTGATGTGGAAAAATACAACCACGATTTTTCGCCACAGGGTCATCCTTATGGCATGCTCAGCGGTCGCGTGCTGGAAGAAATGCTCGAAACCACCCGCGAGCTGGATAACCAGGAAGAAAAACGCAATAAGGCCGATTTTGCTTTATGGAAGAACGCCCCGCCCGAGCATATTATGCGCTGGAAAAGTCCCTGGGGTGATGGTTTTCCCGGCTGGCACATTGAATGCTCGGCCATGAGCACCAAATACCTTGGCGAACAGTTCGATATTCATGGTGGCGGTATGGACCTCCAGTTTCCGCACCATGAATGCGAAATAGCACAAAGCACGGTATGCAATCATAAAACGCCTGCGCGTTACTGGCTGCATAATAATATGATCACGGTGAACGGCAAAAAAATGGGTAAAAGTTATGGTAACCAGATCAGCCTTACACAAATGTTCACGGGCAACCATCCTTTGCTGGAGCAGGCTTTTCACCCCATGACCATCCGGTTTTTTATTCTGCAAACCCATTACCGTTCTACACTCGATTTTGGCAACGAAGCGCTGAAGGCTTCTGAAAAAGGACTGAAACGTTTATGGGAAGCCTATGAAACATTACAACAACTGCAGTCCGCAGCAGCAGATGCCCCCGCCACAGATGCAGCGTTGGATGCAAAGGTAAACAGCCTGGTGGCAGAGTTTGATGTGTTTATGAACGACGATTTCAACACAGCCAAGGTGCTGGCCAATATGTTTGAACTGGTACCCGTGATCAATGGTATTAAAGACAAACACATTGCGGCAACAGCCCTTAGCAGCCAAACCCTGGCATTGCTGCAAACCAAAATGAAACTATTTATAGAAGATATTTTCGGTCTTAAAACCGAGTATGGCGCTGATAATAATCAGCTGGATGGTGTTATCCGCCTGCTGATGAACATCCGCAAGGATGCCAAAAGCAAAAAAGATTATGTGACCAGCGATAAAATCAGGAATGAGCTGTCTTCACTGGGCATCCACCTCAAAGATGAGCGGGATGGCAGCACCAGTTATTCGTTAGGTTAAGCCATAGCCATCTTCACAAAATTGCCCTGCCGGTTAACAGTGTCCCTGTAAACGGCAGGGTGTTTTTTATAGCTGCAAGCCATGAGCTTCCAGCTATGAGGTGGGAAGGCCGGGCCTTCCTGAAAACGATCTTCCTTTCTGCGTTTTTTGCGCGTTCCGCAAGAGATACAGCCTGCAGGCCTGTGCACGGGCTTATTCCGCTCAGATGATCTCGTCATGCGTGCAATCATGCACATGGCAATGATCAGCCTTACGGCATAAGCGGTAATTGAGGTAATGGGCGGCCACAATCAAAACAACGGCGGGCAATAAAAACCAAAGCTGCCAGTGATGCCATACCTGCTTGGCCAGCAGGAAAGCAATACCCGCTGCAAAAATCACCAACGGCAGCCAGCTGTGGTGATGCCTTTTACGGCCATGCGACAGAGAATAGGCTCCAATGACAAAAGCCAGGCCGATCATAAAGTATTCAAAAAAAGCATTATCTATAATCTCCACGCCAAAAACAGGAAAACTGCTGAGAACCAACGGCAAAACCGCACAGTGAATAGCACAAGCCACCGAAGCCGTTACACCCAATGCATCCCAATTGATCTTCACACTCATTTACATTTCAGAATTTGAAGCCGTAAAATTAATCCTTTGCAACAAAGTTGCAAAACAAAGTTAACTGGTTTTAACATTCCATCAAAAAGCATGCATACAGTTGTACCTTTGTACCTCTAAAGACAGGTAATATGAGCAGGAGACGGATCGGTTATATTGCATTTTTTGTTATACTGGCAGGGTTGTTTTTGCTTTTTACCTTTTGGGGTACAGACAACTGGAAAAAACAATCGCCGGTGATCGGCACGGTAAAGCCCTTTTCGTTCATTACACAGGATGGTAAAAGATTTACCGAAAATGATATGTTGGGCAAGGTTTGCGTGGTGGAGTATTTTTTTACCACCTGCAAAGGCATCTGTCCCAAACTCAACACCAACATGCATAAACTGTATGATGAATTTAAAAGTGATCCTGCTTTTATGATCGTTTCGAACACCTGCGATCCTGAAAGGGATTCGGCCACCGTGCTGAAGCATTATGCTGATTCACTGCAGGTGGATACACGCAAATGGGTATTTCTTACCGGTCGCAAAGACAGTCTTTACCAGGCAGCCCGCAACAGCTACCTGCTTGACGACCCCAAAAACAGCGTGGAGAAAATAGAAGACCAGTTCATCCATACCCAGTTTTTTGCCGTGGTTGACAAGAACGGCCAGGTAAGAGGCCAGGTATACGATGGACTAAAAGAAGAAGAATTAAATAAACTAAAAGAAAACGTACGGGCATTGTTAAAAGAAAAACCCGGCAAAAGCGGTTTTTCCAACAACATGTTTGGCAATGCCCCCCAATAAGGAGGAGCTTGTTATGTTAGACGCTATTACCGAAACGCTGAAAAAAAATCAGCTGAGTATAACAGACAGCCGTAAACGAATACTGGAATTGTTTTTACATACCGATGGCGCCCTGGCCCATGCGGATGTAGAAAAACAAACCGGCACCCTGTTCGACCGTGTTACCATTTACCGCACCCTGCAAACTTTTGTGGAAAAAGGGATCATTCATTCTATCCCCACATCAGACAATTCGGTAAAATATGCCTTGTGCAAAGATGCCTGCACCGAAGGCCATCACCACGATAACCATGTGCATTTTGTTTGTGATGCCTGCGGTACCACTTTTTGTCTTAACCATGTAGTCATACCGCCCATTAAACTGCCCAAAGGTTTTAAAGGCCGCCAGACCGATGTTATCATCAGCGGTGTTTGTGCACAGTGTAATTAAGTAAGATCTCATTTACCTGAACCGGCAGGCCTTTTGCAAAACAGGCCTGCCAGTATCTATACCGGGCTTAACAGTAGCATATTATTTGTACTATACCTGTTGCTACTGAAAAAAGCCCTTTATGAAAAAGAAATCAAGCCGCATCAGAACCGCTTTTGACCGGTTCTCTACCAGGGTAACAAAAATTACCGGTAGTCCTACTGCTTTTGTCATTGCTTTTCTTATTGTAGTTATATGGGCCATCACCGGCCCTGTTTTTCATTTTTCCGATACCTGGCAGCTGGTGATCAATACCGGCACAACGATCATTACGTTTCTCATGGTATTTCTTATTCAGCAATCGCAGAATAAAGACACGCTTGCCCTGCAGCTGAAACTGAATGAGCTGATCGCCGCCAACCATGCCGCCAGTAACCGGCTGATCAATGTTGAGGACATCACCGAAGAAGAACTGAAAACGCTGAAAAATTTCTACATTAAACTGGCCATGTTATCCAAGAAAGAAAAAGACCTGTTCTCCACTCATTCCATTGATGAGGCAGCAAATAAACATTTATCCAAGCTGGGAAAACAGGGTGGCGAATCTGCCGCGGGCCGGTAGCAGCAGTGAGCAGCAAAGAATTTATCTCGCGGAACGCGCAAAAAACGCAGAAGGAAGAGCGCTTTCAAGATGGCCAGGCCCACCTTATAGCTATCAGCTATGAGCTCCTAGCTACCAGGCGTGGACAGCTGCAAACTGCAGATTGTAGACTGCAGACTGTACCTCTCGCGGAACGCGCAAAAAACGCAGAAAGGAAGAGCGTTTCAGAATGACCTGGCCTCATCTCATAGCTATAAGCTCATGGCTTGCAGCTATAAATAACACTGATTATCCTGCAACTGGGTTATACGCTCATGGCTCATAGCTTATGCGCGTTGACAAAAAAGAACCCCTGTTAATAATCGATCACCTGCTCTACAATCGCTTCGGGAATTGCACGCCACTCATACTGCTGGTTACGCAGCTGCGGCTCAAAGCCGGCTTCCCTGATGGCCTGTTGCATGGTTTTATACGTAAACCGGTGAGGGGCACCTGCTGCGCTCACTACATTTTCTTCAATCATAATACTGCCCCAGTCATTGGCACCCGCATGCAGGCATATCTGCGCGGTTTGTTTACCCACCGTAAGCCAGCTGGCCTGTATGTTTTTAACATTCGGCAGCATAATACGGCTGATAGCGATCATACGGATGTATTCATCGGGCGTGGTAAGGTTATGTACACCCCTGATGCGCGCCAGTAATGTATCTACATCCTGGAAGGTCCAGGGAATAAATGCCAGGAAACCTTTTGCATCCGCCGGCTTCATCGCCTGCACTTCGCGTATGCGTGTTAAATGGATGAACCGTTCTTCCAGTGTTTCTACATGACCAAACATCATAGTAGCACTGGTGGTGATGTTCAACTTATGCGCTTCGTGCATGATTGCCAGCCATTCATCGGCCCCGCATTTGCCCTTGCTGATAAGGCGGCGAACCCTGTCTACCAATATTTCAGCACCTGCACCCGGCAATGAATCCATCCCCGCAGTTTTCAATGCCAGCAAAACATCATGATGGCTCATTTTTTCCAGTTTGCAGATATGTGCTACTTCAGGAGGGCCAAGTGTATGCAGGCGGATATCGGGAAACAATTCTTTCAGCTGCTTAAACAGGTTCACATAAAACTGCAGCCCCAGTTCAGGATGGTGGCCACCCTGCAGCAACAGCTGGTCGCCGCCATATTTCAGCGTTTCTGCAATTTTTCTTTTGTAGGTTTCAATATCGGTGATATACGCTTCGGGATGACCGGGTATGCGGTAAAAATTACAAAACTTACAGTTGGCAATACACACATTGGTGGTATTTACATTGCGGTCTATCTGCCAGGTCACTTTTCCATGCGGCACCTGTTTGGCGCGCAGTTCATTGGCAATATACATCAGCTCGGTAAGCGGAGCCTGCTCAAAAAGAAACATGCCTTCCTCAACACTCAGAAATTCAAAGTGGAGGGCTTTCTCATACAATGCGGATAAGTTCATGCTGCTCACTTTATTCAACAACAAATGTAAGACAATGTGTGTTGCGAACCTTGGAATTTGCTTTGCCCCTCCCTTCAGGCAGCCTGTACCGCAACAATACCTGTAAAAGGAAAAATAGCTCGATCAGCGGTTTGGTATATTGCTGATTCGGGCGTACCTTAAATAAACGATCCCAAAACGAACTGCTGGTACCCTCAAGCCGCCAAAACCACTGTATGTCACATCAACGCCATATGAGCGCCTGGATGATCCTTTTCATCCTGCTGTTATACCTGCTCCCTGTTGCAGGCCGCGCACAGGAGCAGTTTGTACCCGCACCTGCCAGGTTAATTACCCGTTTCCCTTTCAGGATGCTTACCGGTGGTATCATCATTGTACAGGGTTTGCTTGATAACTTTCCCGATTCGCTGAATTTTGTACTGGATACCGGTAGCGGTGGTATATCGCTCGATTCACTTACTGCAGCATATTTTAAACTGAACAAAACACCCACCATGCGCACCATAAGGGGTATCGCCGGTGTTAAAACGGTTGATTTTACTTATCACCACCAGCTGCACCTTCCCGGACTAATGGTAGACAGCCTTGATTTTCACATCAACGATTACGATCTCCTGAGCAGTGTATATGGTATCCGTATTGATGGTATTATCGGCTACTCATTTTTGCGCAGGCATATCGTGCTGATCAATTACGACAAGCAGGAGCTGGAGATTTATACACCCGGTACTTTTTTATATCCCAAAGGCGGCTATTACCTGCACCCGGTTTTCTCTAACCTGCCCATGCAACGGCTGCAGGTGAAAGATGCCCGGCTGGTGGATACCCGCTATTATCTTGATACCGGCGCCGGCCTCTGTATGCTGTTCTCACAGGATTTTGTAGATGACAGCGCTTTTATTGCCAAGAAACGGAAGCAATACCCTACCCAGGCCGAAGGCCTCGGCGGGAAGAAGAACATGATGCTGACCGTAGTGAAGGAAATAAAAGTTGGGCCTTACCGCTTTAGAAAAGTACCCGTATATATTTTCAATGATGAGTACAATGTTACGTCTTACCCCGTGCTCGGCGGTTTAATCGGCAACGATATACTGCGGCGGTTCAATGTGGTGCTCAATTATCCTGAACAGCTGATTTATATAAAACCCAATACACATTTTTTCGATGTGTTTGATTATTCTTATACCGGCTTGGGAATGTACGTGGTGGATGGCGCCATCAAAATAGTGGATGTGATCAAGGGTTCGCCTGGCGATAAAGCCGGTTTCCAGACCGATGATGTGGTGCTCAGTATCGCCAACAATCTCTCCAACGATATACAAACCTATAAAACCCTGTTGCAGAATGCCGGTACCCGGTTAAATGTAGTGGTTATGCGGAAGGGAACACCGGTTATGCTGAAGCTGGATATTAAAAATATTCTCCGGAGATAGGGCCTGGCAGCAGGCTGAAAGTAGTAGGTGCGATGATTAGGGCATTGCAAACCGGCAGGTTTCAGTAATTTGCATTTCTTTTATTATCCACCCGGTACTTCTATTATTGCCAGGGGTACCGCAACAAGTACACTTGTATGATTCAATATAACCGTTTTATACTGGACAACGGATTAAGGGTGCTGGTTCATGAAGACAGTTCTACACCCATGGCTGTGGTAAATATAATGTATGATGTGGGCGCTCGCGATGAAGACCCCAAACAAACCGGTTTTGCCCACCTGTTCGAGCACCTGATGTTTGGCGGCAGCATCAATATTCCCGATTATGACGAGCCCCTGCAAAGGGCCGGTGGCGAAAACAATGCTTATACCACCAACGATCTCACCAATTATTATTGCCAGCTGCCGGCACAGAATATTGAAACAGCATTCTGGCTGGAAAGCGACCGCATGCTCAGCCTCGCCTTCAGCAAAAAAAGCCTGGATGTACAACGAAAAGTGGTTTGCGAAGAATTCAAAGAACATTACCTGAATAAACCTTATGGCGATGTATGGCATAAAATGCGCGAACTGGCCTATACCACGCATCCCTACCGCTGGATGACCATAGGCAAAGAACTGAGCCATATTGAAAATGCGCAGCTGGATGATGTGAAGCATTTCTTTTTTAAACATTACCGCCCCGTTAATGCCATCCTGGTAGTATCTGGCAATGTTAAAACAGAAGATATCAAGCGGCTGGCCGATAAATGGTTTGGCAGCATTCCTATGGGCGAAAAATACATTCATCACCTGCCCGCCGAGCCCGTTCAAACCGCACCGCATAAAATGGAAGTGACCGCTGATGTGCCGCTCGATGCGTTTTATGAAACCTGGCATATGGCTTCGCGGCTCGAGCATGGCTATTATGCCGCCGACCTGATCACCGAAATACTGGGCGGTGGCGGTTCTTCACGCCTGTACCAGTCGCTGGTGAAAGAAAAAAAATTATTCAGCAGCCTGGAATGCTATCATTTTGGCAGTATAGATGCCGGCCTGCTAACCGTAGAAGGCAAGCTGGTAAAAGGCGTTAAAATGGACACCGCTGCCAGCGCCATCAATGAGGAACTGGAAAAGCTGAAACAGGAAACAGTGACAGAGGCTGAACTGCAGAAGGTAAAAAACAAAACAGAAAGCATTATCGCTTTTGAAGACATGAGTATCATGAGCAGGGCCAATAGCCTGGCTTTTTATGAGCTGCTGGGCAATGCCGACCTGATGAATGAGGAGCTGGACAAATACCAGTCAGTGACCCGCGAGGATATTCAGCAATACAGCCGCCAGATCTTTGATGTAAACAACAGCAACCAGTTGCGTTACCACAGCAAAAACTAGGTTTTGCTGCAGCATGCAAAACAACGCTGTTATATCTATTTATGGCCGGGGCCTGCAGAAGGCCCCGGCCGTTTTCATTACCCGTATTATTTTTCCTTCATCCTGTATACCCGTACATAATCCACTTCCATCCTTGCGGGAAAAGCTGTGCTGTCTATACCATGCGTTCCGCCCCAGTTACCGCCCACGGCCAGGTTCAGCAGCAGGTAAAACTTTTTATCAAAAGGCCAGTGATCACTGCCTGATCCGTCATTTTTAAAACTAAATACCTGTGCATCATCAATAAATCCCCTGATGATACCAGGCATCCAGTCGATACGGTATATATGAAATGCAGTAGTGGCAGAAGCAACCTCCTGCACCACTGTTTTTTGCGTTCCCTTTATATGGTTGAATGAGGCTGTATGAACCGATATATGAATATTGGTGGGGTCAAAACCAACCTGCTCCATCATATCTATCTCGCCAGAACGGGGCCAGCGGCCATAGGCGCCTTCTTCAGACAGCATCCAGATAGCCGGCCACAAACCTTTGCCCGGCGGCAGTTTGGCACGCACTTCAATACGCCCATATAAAAAAGCAGCTTTTCCCCTGGTAACAAGACGGGCAGAGGTATAGTTGTTGTCATCTGTGGTTTCTTTTCTTGCTTCAATGATCAGCTTGCCTCCGCGCACAAAAGCATTTTTTCCCCTTGTATAAAATTCCAGCTCATTGTTTCCCCAGCCATGACCGCCTACATCATAGTCCCATTTGGTAGAATCGGGAAGCCCGTTCTTACTGAATTCATCCCGCCAGAAGGGGACAGTCTCAAATTTGCGGCTCGTATCAGCCTGTTGATCATCATGGTTGTCTTTACCGGCAACAGCCCGTGTAAAGCACCCGGCAAGCCATGCAATGGCCATCACTGGCATCATTTTATACAGCATAGGGCAGGTTTTATTTCAATAATAACAAAAACAATGGCTATCTGTGTTCGCCTGCGGAAAAAAAAGGCAAAATACTTCACCATGGCCGCCAGCCCGCCGATTTCCTGTTTATTTCAGTTATTTTGCATTCTTTACGGAAAATCAATTTTATGGTAGACAGAAAACAGGCGCCGGCAATACATGATGCAGTGGAATTTGATCTGAAGCTGAAACCCTACGACTATTTTTCGCTGGACAATGGTGTACCGGTTTATGCCATTGACGCCGGTGCCCAGGATGTGCTGATGGTAGAATGGGTATTTTATGCAGGCAACTGGTACGAGCAGCAGAATATTGTAGCAGCCACCACCAATTTTATGCTGAAGAATGGCACCCGCCAGAAATCGGCCTTTGCCATCAATGAACATTTTGAATTTTATGGCGCCTACCTTAACAGGAACTGCTATAATGAAACCGCTACGGTTACCCTGCACTGCCTTAGCAAACACCTGCCCGAACTGCTGCCCGTGGTTGGTGAACTGTTTACTGAATCTGTTTTTCCGGAAGAAGAGCTGGCCATTTATAAACAAAACCAGAAACAGCGGCTGGAAGTAAACCTGAAAAAATGCGATTTTGTTGCCAACAGGCTGATCGATGAATACCTGTTCGGTATTCAGCACCCTTATGGCAAATACACATCGACCAAAGATTATGATGCTTTGCAGCGTGATAGCCTGGAAGCTTTTTACCGCCAGTATTATACACAGGGTAAATGCATGCTGTTTGTAGCCGGTAAACTGCCTGCAGATATCCATCAACAGCTGAATAAAAGCTTTGGCCAGCTGCCATTCAACAAAGAGGCGATACCAGCTGTTATACACAACATAGCACCTGCTGCTGAAAAAAAATACCATATCCTGAACGATCCTAACGGCGTGCAGGGGGCGGTACGCATAGCAAGGGAATTTCCCAACAGGCATCATCCGGATTTTGCCAAAGCGCAGGTACTCAACAATATTTTCGGCGGCTTTTTCGGTTCAAGACTGATGAGCAATATACGGGAAGACAAAGGCTATACTTATGGTATTTACAGTTACCTGCAAAACCATATACACAATAGTGCATGGATGGTTAGTACAGAAGCCGGAAGGGATGTATGCACCCCTACTATTACAGAGGTGTATAAAGAGATGCAGCTGCTGCGCGAACAACCCGTATCGGAAGAAGAGCTGCACCTGGTAAAAAATTATATGATCGGAAGCATACTGGGCGAACTGGATGGCCCCTTCCAGATCATTGGCCGCTGGAAAAATTATATCCTGAACAACCTGACAGAAGCATACTTTTACAACAGCCTTCAAACCATTAAAACCATTACGGCTGAAGAGCTGCAGGCACTGGCGCAAAAATACCTGGTGCCCGAAGCTTTTTACGAACTGGTAGTGGTATAACTGGCCAAACAGGATGTTCCTGTTGCGGAAAATTTAGTTTATACATTCTTTTAAATGCCTGTTATATGGGAAAATTTATTGGTAAAATACTGGTAACAGCTCTGGCAGCACTGATCGCCTCTTATTTTTTGCCGGGCGTTCGTATCGATAATGGCACCAGCGCCGTTATCCTCGCAGTGGTGCTGGCGCTGCTGAACGGTTTTATCAAACCCATACTTGTTGTACTCACCATCCCCATCACTATACTCAGTTTAGGGCTTTTTTTACTGGTGATCAATACCCTGATCATTAAATGGGCCTCCCTGCTGGTGAATGGTTTTCATGTAGCCAGCTGGTGGTCGGCATTCTGGTTCAGTATATTATTGTCTGTCGTCACTTATCTTATAGAAAGCCTGATTGAGCGGGAAGCCAACAGGTAAAAAAAGAGCCGCGGTTAAACCGCGGCTCTTTTTTTATTGCAATATGGGCAACGTCATTTATGCTTTGTATTTTTTAAAGAGTGCGCTGGCAATATGACCACCAAAACCAAAGGTATTGCTGAGTGCATAGTTCACTGTTTTGTGTTCAGCTTTGCCCAGTGTAAGGTTGAAGCCAGCCTCGGCAATGGCAGGATCCACTTCTTTGGTATTGATGGTAGGTGGAATAATATCATGCTGTATCGCTTTAACACAGGCAATGGCTTCCACTGCGCCGGCGGCGCCCAGCAGGTGCCCGGTCATAGATTTGGTGGCGCTGATATTGAGATTGGGTTTTTGTCCAAAGACGCGTTCAACCGCTTTCAGTTCGCTGGTATCACCCATCGCTGTGGAAGTCGCATGTGTGTTGATATAATCGATGACTTCCGGGCCTACTTCCGCATCTTCCAGTGCAGCCAGCATACCCAGGTAAGCGCCTTCACCTTCAGGATGTGTTCCGGTTAAATGATACGCGTCGGCAGCCATACCGCCACCGGCTACTTCTGCAATGATGGGCGCATTGCGGGCCAGTGCACTGTCGAGGCTTTCCAAAATAAGTGCGCCGGCGCCTTCTCCCATTACAAAACCATCGCGGTGAATATCAAAAGGACGGGATGCCATAGCCGGGTTTTCATTAAAAGTAGACAACGCTTTGGACGCATTGAAACCACCAATAGCAGTTTGGTTGATCGGTGCTTCAGAGCCGCCGGTAATAATCATATCGGCTTTACCCCAGCGGATATAATTGAATGCATCGATCAGCGCAGTATTGGAAGTGGCGCAGGCCGATACCGTAGTGAAGTTGATACCACGCAGCCCGTATTTGATAGAGATAACACCGGACGCAATATCCACGATCATTTTAGGAATAAAGAAAGGGTTGAACCTGGGTGTGCCGTCGCCATGGGCAAACTCCATCACCTGGTCCTGGAAGGTTTGGATACCACCATTGCCTGAACCCCATATTACACCGATACGGTTGCGGTTCAGTTTTTCAAAATCGATCTGTGCATGGCGGATGGCTTCTTGAGCCGAGATCAGCGCATACTGCGTATACAGGTCATATTTACGGGCTTCGCTTTTTTCGATAAAATTGAGCGGGTCGAAATTTTTTACCTCGCAGGCAAAACGGGTTTTGAATTTAGCGGCGTCGAATTTGGTAATGGGTGCAGCACCACTGACACCATTAATAAGGCTCTGCCAGAAATCATCTACTGTATTACCCAGTGGGGTTACAGCGCCCAGGCCGGTTATTACAACTCTTTTCATCTGTTCGCGTTTATTTTTTCAATGGTCAGATGGAACCTTGCTTTGAAATAGATCTCCCAGCTAGGTTTCATACATCATTTTGTTTTTAACCTGGCCGGCAATAAGGTGTATAGGTCATATACCACCAGGAAAGGAGGGATAAACCGGTTCGGTTTACCGGGTTCCGCGATCACCATTTGCCACTGCCAAGGCGGCGCAAAGGTAATTCATAAATGCCAAGCCCTGAAAACTACTCTTCCGTGGCCCCTTAACCAGTTATTTTTACCTTAGCACATCATTGCACTTATATGGAATACCTCCGGAAACAATTATCGGATGAAGAATTAAGAAATATATACCGCCAGTTGCTGCTGCCCCGTCTTATCGAGGAAAAAATGCTGGTTTTGCTCAGACAGGGCAAAATAAGCAAATGGTTCAGCGGCATTGGCCAGGAAGCCATTGCCACAGGCTGTGCTTACGCCCTGCAGGCCGATGAATGGATCATGCCGCTACACCGCAACGTGGGGGTATTTACTGCACGCCAAATGCCGCTGCACCGGCTTTTTCTGCAATGGCAGGGTGATAGGGCCGGTTATAGCCAGGCACGTGAACGGAGTTTTCATTTCGGCTCGCGTGAACACCATATCTGCGGCATGATCTCGCATCTTGGTCCGCAGCTGGCTGTTGCCGACGGTGTGGCCCTTGCCAGCCAGCTGAAGAAAGAAAACAAAGTGGCGCTGGCTTTTACCGGCGACGGGGGAACCAGTGAAGGCGATTTTCACGAGGCACTGAATGTAGCAGCGGTATGGAACCTGCCCGTCATCTTCGTGATCGAAAACAATGGCTATGGCCTTAGTACCCCTGTAAGTGAACAGTACCGCTGCGAAAGCCTGGTTGATAAAGCAACGGGTTATGGCATGGAGGGTGTCAAGATTGATGGCAATAATATTCTCACCGTTATTGATACCATCAAAGGCATACGCGAATACTGCATACGCGAACAGAAACCCTACCTGGTAGAATGCATGACTTTCCGCATGCGCGGGCATGAAGAGGCCAGCGGCATTAAATATGTTCCGCCGGCATTACTGGAGCACTGGGCCGAACAGGATCCTATAAAGAACTATGAGCAGTTCCTGCTTCAGGAAGACGTGCTTGATGCAAAGGAAATAGAAGCCATTCACAACAACTGTAAGCAATACATAGAAGAGGAGCTGCAAAAAGCTTATTCAATGACGCGCCCGGTTGTACCCGATACTGCAGCTGAACTGGAAGATATCTATGCACCTGCAGCACCCGCCGTTTTACCCGATAACAGTCCCGGCAACCAGGTTGAAAAAAGAATGATAGATGCTATCCAGGATGGCCTTCGCCTGTCGATGGAGCAGCACCATAATCTTATATTGATGGGACAGGATATTGCTGAATATGGCGGTGCTTTTAAAATTACCAGTGGCTTTGTTGAAACATTCGGTAAACACCGCGTTCGCAATACACCGCTCTGCGAAAGCGCTATCGTGGGCACTGCACTGGGTCTTAGCCTGGAAGGTTTTAAATCGATGGTGGAAATGCAGTTTGCCGATTTTGTAAGCGCAGGCTTTAACCAGATCATTAATAACCTGGCAAAGATCCATTACCGCTGGGGACAAAATGCCGATGTGGTTATCCGTATGCCCACAGGCGCCGGTGTAGGTGCAGGCCCTTTTCACAGCCAGAGCAATGAAGCCTGGTTTGTACATACGCCAGGACTGAAAGTGGTGTATCCCTCCAATCCGGCAGATGCAAAAGGATTGCTGATCGCCGCTATCAATGATCCCAATCCTGTGCTTTATTTTGAGCACAAAGCGCTTTACCGCAGTATCAGCGGGCCGGTGCCTTCGGGTTATTATTCTACCGAAATAGGCAAAGCCTGTATTGTACAGCCAGGTGATGATATTTCAGTGATCACCTATGGTGCCGGTGTACACTGGGCCCTGGAATATGCCCGCACCCATCAACAGCAAAGCCTGGATATTCTTGACCTGCGCAGCCTGCTGCCACTGGATCATGATGCCATTGCCCGTACTGTGAAAAAAACAGGCAAAGTACTGATACTGCATGAAGACACACTCACCGGCGGCATTGGCGGCGAAATAAGCGCCTGGATAGTCCAGCACTGTTTTGAATGGCTCGATGCACCGGTTATTCGCTGCGCCTCACTCGACACCCCGGTTCCATTCAGTATTGAACTGGAAAATAATTTTCTCGCCAAAAACCGGCTAAAAGAAGCAATTGAACAACTAGCCAATTATTAAAAATACGACAATGCATAAAGTATGACTACGAAGTACTAAATACTAACATCGTCCCCATTTATCACTACGCCCCACATCATACATCCCACATCGTACATCGTACATAAATGTGTATTCAATACACATGTTTACGTAAATTAGCGCCACGATTCAGCCCCAGGATACTGGTTTTAAGATTGTATTGTTCATCACAAAACAACAGGCATTGATACCAATAGCAGTTTACGGAAAAAAACAGCCCGGCACCGAAATACAGTATGTGCTGGCCGCTGATGTGGGTGGAACAAAAGCCAATCTTGCATTATACAAAGTGCAGGGTTTGCAGATGGAAATAGTAAAAGCAGAAAAATATCCTTCTCAGGAATACAGTTCCTTTACTGATATTATCCGTTGCTTTATCAATGAAGTGCCGGTTCAGCCGCAGAAAATATGTATCGGTGTTGCCGGACCGGTGATCAATGGTGAAGTAGAATTTACCAATTTATCCTGGACCGTTTCTGAAAAAGACATTGCGCAGCAAACCGGTGTGGAGGCAGTGGTGCTGATCAACGATCTTGAAGCAACAGCTTATGGACTGGCCTGCCTGCCGGAAGAAGACCTGCTGGTATTGCATCCTGGCAAAAAAACAAAAGAAGGTGGCAATATTGCCATCATTGCGCCCGGTACGGGTTTGGGTGAAGCGGCCTTATTCTATGACGGCCGCAGCTACCATCCATTTGCCACTGAAGGTGGGCACAGCTCTTTTTCAACAAGAACTGCCACCGATGTAGCCCTTTACCAGTACCTGCGTACCAAAGAAAAAGTGATCAGCTGGGAGCATGTGATTGCAGGCCCCGGCATATACAGCATTTACCAGTTTTTGCTTACAGCCGAAAAAATGGAAGAGCCTCAATGGCTGAAAGATGCGTTGGCAAAAGAAGATCCTTCTGCCGTGATCAGCCAGGCTGCCATTGATAAAAAAGCAGCCATCTGTGAACGTGCGATGGAACTGTATATCCATTATCTTGCCTACGAATCGGCCAACCTGGTGCTGAAAATGAAATCAAGCGGCGGATTGTATCTTGGCGGTGGTATTCCGCCCAAAATACTGCCGTTATTAAAAGCACCGGCTTTTTATGAAGCTTACCGCGACTGCGACCGCATGCACGACCTGATTGAAGCAGTACCCATTAAAGTAATACTCAACGATAAAACAGCCCTGCTGGGCGCCGCTTATTTTGGCGCTTATGGTATTTAAATATACAGCTGTAGCCCTGTTCCCTATTCCACATCTTGAAGATATGGAATAGGGAACAGGGTAATACGGATATTCTTTCGGTTATCCCCTTAAAACCATCGGTGTATCATTATTTCATCCAAGCACAAAATCGAGTAGTTTTAAACCTTGAATAACCTCTTTTGAAGAAAGCTGCACCAGGGGCATGAACCGGCCAGCCGGGCTGAACTATTTATTCAACCTTAACCGCTTCCGTTCCTGCTTTTCTCTTTCTTCCTGAGAACTATTTATTGAGAAAACAAACTACATGCTCATGAAAAAATGGACCATGCTGCTGGCAGGCTGTATTATTACATGCAGGCTGGTAGCCCAGGAAACATTTCCCGTAAACGGAGTGGCCGATAAGCGGGAAAATTGTTACGCCTTCACTCATGCCACTATTGTCAAAGATGTAAAAACAACGCTCCAGGATGCTACGCTGGTTATCCGCAAAGGAAAGATCATCGCCGTAGGCGCCGGGGCCGCCATCCCCAAAGATGCGGTGGTGGTTGACTGCAAGGGCAAATACATCTACCCTTCTTTTATTGACCTGTACAGCGACTATGGCGTTCCTGTTCCGCAAAGAGAGGCCCGCAGTTTCGATTTCCGCGCCCCGGCACAGATCAACTCCAACCAGAAAGGTGCCTACGGCTGGAACCAGGCCATCCGTACAGATGTAAATGCATCTGCCATCTTTACGGTTGACGATTCTAAAGCCAAAGGTTTGCGCGATGCAGGCTTCGGCACTGTATTGTCTCACCAGAAAGATGGTATTGCCCGCGGCACAGGAGTGCTTGCCACGCTGGCCAATGAAAAGGAAAACCTGGTGATCGTAAAAGATAAAGCCAGCGCACATTATTCTTTCAGCAAGGGCAGTTCTACCCAAAGCTATCCCAGCAGCATGATGGGCAGTATTGCCCTGCTGCGCCAAACCTACCTGGATGCGCAGTGGTATAAAAACAATCCCTCAACAGAAGGTGTTAACCTCAGCCTGCGGTATTGGAACGAGGAGCAGGATCTACCACAGATATTTGAAGCCAACGATAAATGGGGCGCCGTAAGGGCCGACAGGATCGGTGATGAATTCGGTGTGCAATATATTATCAAAGGCGGTGGTAATGAATACCAGCGGATGAAGGAAATGAAAGCCACCAAAGCCAGCTTTATCCTGCCCCTGAATTTTCCGCAGGCATTGGATGTGGAAGACCCCAATGATGCCAGGCTGGTTTCACTGGCTGATATGAAAAACTGGGAACTGGCCCCCGCAGAACCCGGCCTGTTCGAGAAAGAAAATATTCCGTTCTCCATCACAACAGCAGACCTTAAAGATCTTAAACAGTTTTTCAGCAACCTGCGCAAAGCCATAGAGTATGGCCTCAGTGAAACAAAGGCACTGGAAGCACTTACACAAACACCCGCTACACTGTTGGGTGTGTATGATAAGGTAGGCAGTCTTGAAACAGGTAAACTGGCCAATTTCCTGATCACCTCAGGGCCCATCTTCAATGAAAAAACCAGTCTTTACCAAAACTGGGTACAGGGCAGCCGCTATGATGTAAAAAATGAAACATGGGCTTCTCCCACCGGTACTTATACCATTACTGTTAAAAATGGCGGCAATAGCAAATCTTACACACTGGATGTAAAGGGTGAAAATGCAGCCAGTATCATTTCAGCAGATACTATACCCGCCAAATTCAGCTTCGATGGCAAACTGGTTAAACTGAGCTTTGGCGAAACCAAAAGAAGCCGCAGCAGTATACGCCTGAGTGGTGTAAGCAACAATGGCAGCTGGCAGGGCAATGGTGTTGATACTTCGGGCAATGCAGTTTTGTGGACAGGCACATTTGTAAAAACAATCGAGGCCAAAGACAGCAGCCGCCGCAAAATGCCACTTCATCTTGGCAAGATCGCTTATCCTTTTGATGGCTACGGATGGGAGGAATTACCCAAACAGGAAAGCATCATTATTAAAAATGCAACTGTATGGACCAATGAAAAGGATGGCCACCTGGAAAATACCGATGTACTGGTAAAAGCGGGTAAGATTGCAGCAATAGGTAAAAACCTGTCTGAAAGCGGCGCACGTGTGATCGATGGTACAGGTAAATACCTCACGCCCGGTATCATCGACGAGCATTCGCATATCGCAGCAGCTTCTATCAATGAAGGAGCGCAAAGCGTAACTTCTGAAGTACGTATCGGCGATAACCTGAATCCTGATGATATCAATATCTACCGCCAGCTGAGCGGAGGGGTAACAACTTCTCATATTCTTCACGGCTCGGCCAACACCATCGGCGGACAAACACAACTGATTAAATTGCGCTGGGGACAGGATGATGAGGGTCTCAAATTTAAAGGCGCAGATCCTTTTATCAAATTTGCATTGGGAGAGAATGTAAAACGCACCACATCGCCCAATAACAACCGCTTCCCCGACACACGTATGGGTGTGGAACAGGAGGTGACAGATGCATTTCAGCGTGCCACCGATTACCAGAAAGCACAAAGCACTGAAGGCAAGGCTTTCCGTCGCGACCTGGAACTGGATGCACTGGTAGAGATCATGAACAAGAAACGCTTTATCACCTGTCATTCTTATGTACAAAGCGAGATCACTGCACTGATGCGCGTAGCAGAGAAATACAATTTCAGGGTAAACACGTTCACCCATATTCTTGAAGGGTATAAAGTGGCTGATAAAATGAAAGCCCATGGTTCTAATGCTTCCACATTCTCTGACTGGTGGGCTTATAAGGTGGAAGTAACCGATGCCATCCCTTACAATGCAGCATTGATGACAAAGATGGGACTGAATGTGTGCATTAATTCAGATGATGCAGAAATGGCCCGCCGCCTCAACCAAGAAGCAGCCAAAACCATGAAATATGGCGGTATGACAGAAGATGAGGCTTTTAAAATGGTCACCCTCAATCCTGCAAAGGCATTGCATGTTGACGATAAGGTGGGCAGTATCAAAACCGGGAAAGATGCCGACCTGGTATTGTGGAGCGCCAACCCGCTGAGCATTTATGCCAAAGCAGAAAAAACCATTGTAGACGGTATCGTGTATTATGATATAGACAAAGATGCACAGCTGCGCAAACAGATCGGCGCTGAAAGAAACCGCCTGATCAATAAAATGCTCGGCGAGAAAAAAGCCGGCAGCCCTGTAAGTCCCGCACGTCCCAGCTTCCAGGTTATCCTCAGCTGCGGCGATCATGACCACCATGATGGTCTTATTACGATCGATGCGGGGGACGAAATAAATAGTACCAATTAAACGGAAAACTGTATTTTATAGTTTCAGGTTGAATGTTTAAAGTTTAACGTTATGGCTACTATAAAATGCTTTGAAGATATCGAATCATGGAAATTAGCAAGAGAGTTATCCAAAAGATTGGGATTACTTATTGACAAGGGATGCTTTCAAAAATGCTTTCGCCTGATTCACCAGATAGAAGGTTCAAGCGGGTCGGTGATGGATAATATAGCAGAGGGATTTGAAAGAGGAAGCCGCGCAGAGTTTGTACAATTTCTGGGTTATGCAAAAGGCTCCTGCGGTGAATTAAGATCACAGTTATACAGGGCATTAGACAGAAGCTTTCTAACACAGCAGGACTTTGATGAACTCTATGAAATGGCAACACGGATAAGCAGTTTAATTCAAAAATTCATGATGTATCTTTTAAACACAGATATAGCAGGTCAACGAAAAAAACGTTAAACATTAAACTTTAAACGTTAAACGATCAACTCAAAAAAATGAAAAAACTTATCATATCCCTAACCGCACTCGTAGCACTCCACCTCACCACCCAGGCCCAGGATGATGTATATCCTGCAAAGGAGTATAAGGGTAGGTTATATATTAAAAACGGTACCGTGCATGTAGGCAATGGTCAGGTACTGGAAAATGCCACTATTGCAGTGGATAACGGGAAAATTATCCAGATAGGACAAAACATACCCATTCCCGCAGATGATGTAAAAGTATTCGATGCACAGGGTAAACAAGTGTACCCCGGGCTGATACTCCCTGTAACCGACCTGGGTTTAAAAGAAATAGCCAATGGTGTACGTGGCAGCAATGATTATGAAGAGCTGGGCGATCTCAATCCCAATATCAGGGCTATTACAGCCTATAATACCGATTCCAAGATCATCGGCACATTACGGTCCAATGGCATTTTACTGGCAGGTGTTACACCGCAGGGCGGAATGATCAGCGGGTCTTCCTCTGTTGTGCAGCTCGATGCCTGGAACTGGGAAGATGCGGCCTATAAAATGGATGGCGCCATCCATATCAACCTGCCCAGTTTTATCAACCGGCCCAACCGCTTTGCTTTTTTCCTGGGATTGCGTCCTGAAAGCAGTGATGCGACCAAACAGGCATTGGAAAAAATAGAAACCATCAAACAGTTCTTCCGCGATGCCAAAGCCTATGCGGCCGAATCATCCCACAAAACGGTGAACCTGAAGTTTGAATCGGTAAAAGGCCTGTTCGATAAAAAACAAAAACTGTTCATCCATGCCGATCAAACCAAACAACTGCTGGTAGCCATTGATTTTGTAAAAGAGTTTGGGTTTGATGTGGTGATCGTAGGCGGCAGCGAAAGCTTCCAGATAGCCGACCTGCTGAAACAAAACAATATCGCCGTTATCCTCAACGATGAGCATGCACTGCCCTCTACAGAAGACGATGATGTGGACCAGCCCTTCAAAACACCGGCGCAATTGCAGCAGGCGGGCGTATTGTTTGCGCTGAACGATACACATGATGAAAGCCGTTACCGTAACCTGCCTTTCAATGCGGGCACAGCCGCAGCTTATGGATTAACTAAAGAGCAGGCTTTACAGGCCATTACATTGAATGCCGCCAAAATACTGGGTGTGGATGACAAAACCGGTTCGCTGGAAGTGGGTAAAGATGCCAATATCCTTATCAGCGACGGAGATATCCTCGATATGAACAGCAGCATTATCACCAAAGCCTTTATCCAGGGCAGGGATGTAAGTCTCGACAACAAGCAAAAACAGTTGTACGAAAGGTATAAATACAAATACGGTTTAAACTAAGTGTGTTTTAACCATACTGCAAAATAAAAGGCTGCCTGCGGGCAGCCTTTTATTTTGTACAGCAGGCATACAACGGCTATTCTACTCTTATTTGAGCATGGCGATCAGGTAGGGCAAAAAGCCATACAAAGCATGTGCGGCTATTGCAACCAGCAGGCTGCCGTTCTTTTCTGTTATCCAGGCCAACAGTATGCTTATCACCAGCATCAGTACAAAATAATATACCTGGAATGTTATTGCCAGGTTGAGCCTGATAATAAATGCATGTGAAAAAGCAAACAACAGCGATACTGCCAGGTTGGCCACCGAAATACCTTTCACTGCTTTTGAATAGTTCAGTGCCCGGTTAAGCAATGCCAGCATAATGCCCCTGTAGGCCAGTTCCTCATCAAGGGGTGGCATGGTAAACTGGAACAACAGCGTTTCGGCACTGAAAGGCTGTCTTGAAGAGAATACCAGCCCTGTAAGTACGGTAAAGATCACCACCAGAACGGCGATCAGCAGGGAAGGTTTCAGGTATTGTTTGTTTTGCTGCAGGCTAATACCATATTCCCTGAGCGGTATTTTACGAAACACCAGTGCAAAAACGATAGATACCACAATAGACAGCAGTTTTCCTATCCAGTTCCACCGGCTGCCGGGTATCAGCTGCAGAACCCCGTAGTTCCGGGGTAGATCCTGGCAAACCGAATACAGCAGGTAATAAATAACAAACGCCAGGAAATACTGTACCAATGTATTCGTTCGTTTTCCGCCCAGCAGGATAAAAGGGAGTATGATCAGCAGGTGAACGGAGAAATTCAAAAATGTTAACGACATAATTTTCAATTTGCCTCGGATGGCAAAAGTAGGCAAAGAGTGCTGCACTCCCTTGAAGAGCGCCCTTTGTCCTAAAATCTTTTCCCGCAATCCCGCATTCATTACCTTCGCTACATGAGTCAGAAATTGTTTTTGCTGGATGCCCTGGCACTGATTTACCGTGCCTATTATGCCCTTATCCGTAATCCGCGTATTACGTCGAAAGGGAAAAACACCAATGCACAGTTTGGTTTTACCAATACCTTGTTCGACCTGATCAACAAGGAAAAACCAACCCATCTTGCCGTGTGTTTCGATACCCATGCCCCCACGGAAAGGCATACCGATTTTTCTGATTATAAAGCCAACCGCCAGGAGGCGCCGGAAGACCTGCTGGAATCTATCCCTGATATCCAGCGTATCATCCGCGGTTTTAATATTCCCGTGGTGGAGCTCGACGGCTACGAGGCTGATGATGTTATCGGTACACTGGCCTGGCAGGCCGCCGATGCAGGCTACGAGGTATATATGGTTACGCCTGATAAAGACTATGGCCAGCTGCTGATACATCCGCATGTATATATCTACAAGCCGCCTTATATGGGCAATAAAGAGGAAATTCTCGATGCCGCGAAGATCTGTGCCAAATGGGATATCGCCCGGGTAGAGCAGGTGGTGGATATGCTGGGCCTTATGGGCGATGCAGTAGACAATATACCCGGCATTGCCGGCGTGGGTGAAAAAACAGCAGCCAAACTGCTGAAAGAATATGATACCCTCGAAAACATACTCGCCAACGCCGATAATATCAAAGGGGCATTGGGTGAGAAGATCAGGAACGGCCGCGAAAACGCCATCATAAGTAAAAAGCTGGCTACCATTATCACCAATGTACCGGTACAGTTTCATGAAGATGATTTCAAGCTGAAAGAATGGAATAAGCAGGAGCTGATCGAAATGTTCACCGAGCTGGAATTCAAAACGCTGGGCAAACGCATTCTCGGTGATAACTTCAATGCATTTCAAACCGCTCCGCAGGGCGTTCAAACCGATCTTTTTGGCAATGTGGTAGAACAGGCGCAGGCTTCTGTGGAGAAAAGAAAAACAGCTGCCCCTGTTTCGGAAGAGGAAGAAGGAGAAGAAAAAGCAGGGTTGGGTGCAGATAAGAACATCCACAATACACCCCATCAATACCATACCGTACAAACAGACGAAGAAATTATCAGCCTGGCAGCACAGCTGCTGAAACAGAAAGAGATCTGTTTTGATACCGAAACCACCAATATCGATGCCAACGACTGCGAGCTGGTGGGTATGAGCTTTTCATTTATACCAACAGAGGCCTATTATATCCCCTGCCCTGCCGACCAGGAACGCACCCGTGCCATCCTGAAACTGCTTCAGCCGGTATTTGATAAAAAAGACCTGCTCTGGATAGGACAAAATATCAAGTACGACCTGCTGGTGCTCAAATGGTACAATGTTGAGCCCCAAGGCGAACTTTATGATACCATGCTGGCCCATTATGTAGTTGAACCCGAAGGCCGCCGCAGTATGGACCTGCTTAGTGCGCAATACCTGCATTATGAACCGGTTTCTATAGAAGAGCTCATCGGAAAAAAAGGCAAAACACAGGGCAATATGCGGGATGTGCCCATAGATAAGATCACCGATTATGCCGCTGAAGATGCAGATATCACCCTGCAGCTGAAGCATGCACTGCACCCGCACCTGAAACTGAAAGCCGTGGAAAGGGTGTTCAATGAAGTGGAAAACCCGCTGGTGCGTGTACTCACCGATATGGAATTTGAAGGGGTGAAAGTGGATGTCGATTTTTTGACCAGTTATTCAAAAGAACTGGAAAAAGATGCTGCCGCCTGCGAACGCCGGGTTTACGAGCAGGCCGGTGTAACATTCAACCTGGCTTCGCCCAAACAGCTGGGCGAAGTACTGTTTGAAAAACTGCAGCTCGATCCTAAGGCCAAGAAAACAAAAACAGGGCAGTATGCCACCGGTGAAGATGTGCTGCTGAAACTGTCTCATACCAGCACCATTGTAGCCGATATCCTGGCTTTCAGGGAACTCACCAAACTGAAATCCACTTATGTGGATGCATTGCCACAGATGATCAACCGCAAAACAGGACGTGTGCATACTTCTTATGCACAGGCTGTGGCAGTAACCGGCAGGTTGAGCAGCAACAATCCCAACCTGCAGAACATCCCCATCCGCACAGACAGGGGTAAGGAAATACGCAAAGCTTTTATTCCCAAAGATGCCGATCATGTGCTGATCAGTGCGGATTACTCGCAGATTGAACTGCGTATTGTAGCCGCCATCAGCGGTGATGTAAATATGTGCGATGCATTCAGGCAGGGCAAAGACATTCATACCGCCACAGCTGCCAAGGTATACGGCATCGCAGAAAGCGAAGTGACCAAAGAGCAGCGCTATAAAGCCAAGAGTGTCAACTTCGGTATCATTTATGGCCAGGGCGCATTTGGCCTGGCCGATAACCTGGGCATCAGCCGCACTGAGGCCAAAACCATTATCGATAATTATAAGAAAGAGTTTTCCGGTATCAGCAAGTACATGGATGATATGATCAATTTTGCAAAGGAAAACGGTTATGTACAAACCCTGATGGGCCGTAAACGCTGGCTGCGGGATATCAATTCAGCCAATTTTACAGTAAGGGGATTTGCCGAGCGCAACGCCATTAACTCACCCATACAGGGCACTGCCGCCGATATGATCAAGATGGCCATGATCCGCATTCATCATGCATTGCAAAAAGAAAAGCTCCGCAGTAAAATGATACTGCAGGTACACGATGAGTTGGTGTTCGATGCTTATAAAGATGAACTGGATGTACTTAAACCACTGATACTCGAGAACATGAAAGCTGCACTGCTATTGCCTAATGAAGTTCCTGTGGAAGCAGAAGTAGGCTCGGGCAGCAATTGGCTGGAAGCACATTAAACAGCAAATGCCTGTATACAGAAAAGCACCCCCTGAACAGGGGTGCTTTTTCTTTATGGATATGGGTTAGTAAGCGATATTGACTATTCAACCATAACTGCGTATACTAGCTGCGGCTACCCGCTTTGTATGTGATCTTATCGTTGCATGGTTGGTGAACAAAAGAGTGATTGTGTTAGAAATGCAGCCTGTTCTTATCTGTTTCTGTAAATTTGGATTGGTTTATTAAGGTGGATTCCCTGCCCTGGCGTTGGCTTTGCTGTTGTTTAGAATATTGCTGCTTTCGTTGATGAATAATGGCACGAAACCCTGGTTATGATCTGTTCTGCCGGTTGAATGATCGCCAGGAGCATGCTTATACAAAATACATATTATTTACCAGTATTCAAATACCCTGCCGTTTTTTTTGCTCAATATAAACCGATAGCTATGCAAAAAACAGCTTTGCTTTCTTTTATGCGGCAGCATCGCCTGGCTGTGATCTCATCCCTATCATCATCCGGCAATGTTACGGCTGCGCTGGTGGGTATTGCTGTAACAGATCAGCTGGAACTGGTTTTCGATACTTCAAGATCAAGCCGTAAATACCAGAATATACAGCAACATCCACAGGTGGCAGCAGTGATCGGCTGGGATAATGAAACTTCGCTGCAGTACGAAGGATGGGCAGATGAACCTTCGGGCGATGAGCTGGAACAACTGAAAACAGTGTATTTCAGGGTATACCCCGATGGAAGGGAAAGAGCACAGGATCCTGATATCACTTATTTCCGTATAAAGCCGCAATGGATACGGTACAGTAATTTCAATACTCCTGTCACGATTGTGGAATTCGGCCCCGGAGATCTGTAGCAATTTAAAACCAGGTTGCGCGTTGTACTATGGTTAAAAGCGGAATGTCTCTCGCGGAATGCGCGGAAAACGCAGAAAAGAAGCTGTTTTTTCAGTCACGGATCGGGAATGTCTCTCGCAGAACGCACGGAAAACGCAGAAGCATATAGCTGCTCCTGGCTAATCGCTGTAAGCTCATGGCTTGCGGCTATAAAAAGGGTTATCTCAATTTTCCAGTGGTATGCATCAATGCCCCGTACATTTGCCGCAGTAAGCACCCAAAACAAGTTGTTTTACAACGCCTGGTGCATCTTCAAAATCTTTTTTATACTTCTCGGGTCAGGTACCAGTTCACGGCTTTCTTCCCCGTTTTTTGCACGCTGGTGATTGCCGCAGCCGCCAGCAGGGCGCAAACAATAAAAAGCAGGTGTATTTCATTTTGTACAGCATTGAACCCACCGGTGCCGGGCCTGATTTAACTGTTCTAAGTTATTTAAAGTTCTGCTATCCCTGCTTTTCCAGTATCTTCAGCAGGAAAATTATTGTTGAAAGAATGGTAGTTGTTATTCAGTGTAAAGACCAGGTAGGCCTGGTAGCCGCCATTGCCGGTGTAATGGCTCAACAGCAGATCAACATCACCTCCATGCGTGAGCATGTAGATACCACCGATAAGCTTTTCTTTGCGAGGCTGGTGCTGGCAGCACAGGGTGATTCAGCTGTTTTACAACAGCAGTTGCAACAGGTACTTCCTGAAGGGGCGGTGATAAGGGTAAATCCCCTGCCGGAGAAAAAAATTGCAGTACTGGTCACCAAAGAATACCATTGCCTGGGGGATATATTGCTGCGTCATCATTTTCACACACTTGGTGCAACAGTAGAATGTGTTATAGGCAATTATCCCCTGCTGGAAGATATCTGCCGGCGTTTTGATGTGCCCTTCCATTGTGTTTCACATGAGCAGTCGCCAAACAAACCGGGCTTTGAAGCCGCTATTGCAACTGTACTGGAGCAGTACCGTTTCGATTACCTGGTACTGGCCAAGTTCATGCGCATATTGTCGCCGGCATTTGTAGCCCGGTTCCCTATACGTATTATCAATATCCATCATTCATTTCTGCCGGCATTTGTGGGCGCAAGTCCTTACCGCCAGGCATTTGAGCGGGGAGTGAAACTGATTGGCGCTACAGCGCATTTTGTAACAAACGACCTGGACGAGGGGCCGATCATTGCCCAACAGATCATCCCTGTAAACCATAGTCTCACCGCAAAAGATATGGTGCATGCCGGCAGGGAAATTGAAACCGCCGTACTGGCCAGGGCATTACAGCTGGTGCTGGACGACCGTGTTTTTGTATACAACAATAAAACTGTGGTGTTTGAATAAAGCGCAAGCTTTTTCTGTTCGATTTAATAACTGCCTTTATGAAATGGTCTGTGGCTATCACCGATTTTTTGTTTCATCTTCAGCTGCCGTTCAAACTGCCTGCCGGTGTGGGTGTACTGGATGTGCATAGCGACAAGCAGATACAACAGGTCTGCATTGCTTTTTACAATAAATTTTATGCGGATAACGCCAAACGGCATTTGCTTATCGGCATCAATCCCGGCCGTTTCGGTGGCGGCGTTACGGGCATCCCTTTCACTGATCCTGTACGGTTGCAACAGGATTGTGGTATTGACAATGATTTCCCTAAAAAGCAGGAATTGTCTTCTGTATTTATTTATGAAATGATCGCAGCATTGGGCGGTGCACAAACTTTTTACAGGCAGTTCTATATCACAGCCATCAGTCCGCTGGGTTTTGTCCAGGATGGCAAGAACCTGAACTATTATGATAATGCCTTATTAAAAAAAAGAATTGAACCATTTGTTGCCGACTGTCTCGAAAAACAATTGTCCTGGGGACTATACCCTGATGTTTGCTTCTGCATCGGGGAAGGCACCAATTTCAAATACCTGGCAGCGCTGAATGAAAAATACAAATGGTTTAAAACCATCCATGCGCTGCCGCATCCGCGTTTTATTATGCAATACAGGCTGAAGCAAAAACAGGATTATATAGACAAATACAGGCAGGCACTGGCAGCTGTTGCTGTAAAATAAAGCCACAGTGCAAGCATTATTCCTTACATTTTTCGCCCGGCAGAAACCGGATGAATTTTTCTACAACAAATGTTTCTTCTGTTTTATTGCCATCGGCAGAGGGTTTGTTTTCAAAGCGGCCTTCCACCTCGGCCATCACCCGCTCCTGGTTTGCTTTTTTCAGCGCACTATAGGCAGTTTCCATACTCTTGGTGGCTGGGGTAAAATACAGGGGCAGGTCTTTTCCCAGTGCACATATCCGTAGTAAAGCCGCATCAGCATAATACACGAACATACCGCGTACCGGGATATTCTTTTTTGGCGTAAAAGCTGTTTGCTGACGATGCAATGAATAATTCAGTTTAGTGCCGGTAATAATGGATCCTTCATTATCCAGTATCTTCAGCTCACCGGGTGCTACAATTTTAAATTGCCTGGGTCCTTCGGTTGTTTCGGCAAGGCGCAGAATACTGTCAACAACCGTCCAGCTACCCAATTGATAAAAAACCGAAGCAGCCGGGTCTTTCGCTCCCACATATTCCTGTTCCAGTATAAAACTGCTGTCTTTATTCAGCTGCAATCTTGTTACAATACCCGCACAATCGGCACAAGGGATTGTATCGGCAAAATAACCGGCCAGCTGGCTGCTGGAAAAAGGAGAAAGAGCGGTAGCATGGGCAACCGAATCCGTTTTATGACTGTTGTTACCGGAGGGCTGGCTACCACAGCCCGGTAATCCATACAAACCAAGTATGGCAGACAGGATAATTGATGCTTTTTTCATGAGACAGGCTTGCTTAACATGCTATTAATTATATTAAAGTTAGGCATGAACAAGTAATATCAACTACCGGTTATCCTATATAAAGTGTTGCAGGTTTCAAGGTTTCAGGTTTAACGTTGTGGGCCAGTTCAAAAGTTCCTGGCTTTCATTGTTCCAGTGAACAAATTAGCTGGAGCCAGGCGCTATCTCACATCGTATTCGCACACGTCAAAGTGTGAACTACGAAGTAAGAAGTACGAAGTATGATAATCCCCCATTTATCACTACGTCTCCACATCGTACATCCCACATCGTACATCGTACATAAAATCACCCACTACGTTCCACGTCTTCATTATCGCTGGGATGGTATAAATGCAGGTGGTACAGGTCTTTTCTCCTGTCTTTCAGGTTCTGTACGCTGCCGTATTCATGCAGTTCGGTGAGCAGTGATAAATCGATA
Organism: uncultured Deminuibacter sp.; assembly: GCA_966424055.1. GTDB lineage: Bacteria > Bacteroidota > Bacteroidia > Chitinophagales > Chitinophagaceae > Deminuibacter. The sequence goes on from CBJLMB010000041.1 coordinate 31,096, forward strand.
TCTGAAACAATGATCATCTCCGTATTGGGTGTGGCTTCTGCCTGTATACCGTTGATGGGAAAAGGGAAATCAGAAGGTGTAAACACAGCTGATTGTGCAAACTGCAGATCCATATTGTGCACCCTGGGTAAATTGCCCACATTGCCGGCAATGGCAACATAACACTCATTTTCTATTGCGCGGGCCTGTGAGCACAGCCGTACACGATTATAAGCGTTTTGCGTATCGGTTAAAAAAGGTACGAACAGTACCTGCATTCCCTGGTCGGCCAGCAAACGGGGCAGCTCAGGAAATTCCACATCATAGCAGATCAGTACACCCACCTTACCGGTATCTGTTTCTATCACCTTTATTTTGTCACCACCTTTCATTCCCCATTCGTATTCTTCTGAAGGGGTGGGATGAATTTTATAATAGTAATCGATTTTACCATTGCGGTGCAGAAAATAAGAAGCGTTGTACAGTTCATTGCCATTTATTTCGGGCATACTGCCACCGATGATGTTTACATTGTACGAAATAGCCATTTTAGACAATTCCTGTACCAGCGGCTGGGTGAACTTTGCCAGTTCGCGAATGGCTTTATGTCCCGGCAAATGATTGAAAGGCCCCATCAGCGGTGCATTGAATAGTTCGGGCAGCACCACAAAATCAGAATTATAATCACTTACCGCATCCACAAAATATTCCACATGCTCAATAATATCTTCCACCTTATTATAGGGGCGCATCTGCCATTGAATAAGACCAATTCTGCAAAAATCTTTTTTCGCCTGTATCGGGTTCTGGTGTGGTTCATAAAATACATTGTACCATACCAGCAGGGTGGCATAACCAAGTGATTCTTTGTCTTCGGGCAGGTAATTGCGTATCACCTTCTTTATCTGGAAATCGTTGGCCAGCTGGAAACTGAGTGTTGAATCGTATATCTCGCGGCGTTTTACTTTTTCGATGTATTCACGCGGACTAAGTGAATCAGCATAGTTTTTATAATTGGGAATACGTCCGCCGGCTACAATAGCGCGCAGGTTCAGTCTTTCGCATACGGTTTTGCGGGCATCATACAATCGCCTGGCCAGGCGAAGCCCCCTGTACCCGGGATGAATAAACACTTCGATGCCATACAGTACATCGCCTGTGGGGTCGTGTGTTTCAAATGTGTAGGAGCCGGTGATCTGCTGGTAGGTATGGTTATCGCCGAATTTTCTATAATCAACTATCAGTGATAAGGCGCAGCCTACCACTTTATCATTCAGTGCTACACAAATTTGTCCTTCGGGAAATTTGCTGATCAATCTTTCCAGTGCCTTCTCCTGCCAGTACTGTCCGCCCATGCTGGCATAAGCCTGTATCATGGATTCTTTCAGTTGCTGGTAATCCTCTACGGTGAGGTTGCGTACTTCTATTGTTTGTTGTTCCATAACTATACTGCCGCTTGCCGTTTGAGGGCATTTTAATAGCAAACAACTGTTGCAGGCATATGTTCAGAATAACCGGACCGTTAAACAGCCATAAGCATTATATTAATGTTTAAACATTGTGTTAACTTTAACAATTCCCTTTTGTTGTTATCACAGCAGGCGGGGGTTTTGGATATTGCGGTTTTTCCTTAGGTTTGCAGTCTTTCAAAAATTAAATTGATTCATGGAGTACAGCAGAATTATTTCTATTACTGGTTTAAGTGGTTTGTTTGAACTGGTGGGTAGTAAAGCAGATGGCGCCATTGTTCGCTCACTGGAAGATAAAAGCACCAAGTTTGTGAGCTCACGCATACACAGCTTTTCTCACCTGGAAAGCATTGAAGTATATACCGAGCAGGATAATGTGAACCTGGTAGATGTATTCCAGGTAATGGACAGCAGTAAAGAAGCATTGCCTGCAGAAAAAGATGCGGCTGCCATTAAAGCCTATTTCAAAAAAGTATACCCCACAATGGATTTTGACAGGGTATACGGCAGTGATATGAAAAAAATGATAAAATGGTTTGCCATTTTAAAAGACAATGATGTTGCTTTTAAATTAAGAGATGCTGAAGCAGAAGAACCTGCAGAAGCGGCTGTTGAACAGGCTGCGGAAGAGCCTGTAACAGTGGCTGTGGAAGAAGAAAAACCGGCAGAAAAGCCAGCGCCTAAAAAAAGAGCGCCACGCAAAAAGAAGACAGAAGAAGAATAACATTTATATCCTAACTTGAATCCGGGTACCGGGATCTGCAGTTGCCTGCGACCCTGGTATCCGGATTTAAATTTATATCCATATGACATACAGTGCAGATATTAAAAAACTGGAGCGGCATTATTTACCGCAGAATTTTACTGTTACCACCTGGGAAGTGCTGGAACCTTATTTCAAGGAGCTGACCGAAAGACCTCTTGATACACAAGCGGCACTGGAACAGTGGCTGAAAGATATCAGTGAGGTGGAAGCCGCAGTGAGCGAAGATGCCTGCTGGCGGCAGATCAAAATGACCTGCGATACCACCGATCCTAAACTGGAAGAAGCTTTTACGTATTTCTGTATGGAAATACAGCCGAAACTACAGCCCTATGCAGATAAGCTGAACCGCAAGCTGATCGATTCACCTTTTACAACACAGCTGGATAAAGACCTCTACTTTACTTACCTGCGTAATGTGAAGAAAAATATTGAACTGTTCCGCGAGCAGAACATCCCTATCCAGGCAGAGCTGAGCGTGATGCAGCAACAATATGGCGTAATTGCCGGTAAGATGGCCATAGAGGTGAACGGACAGGAATACACCCTGCAACAAGCCGCTAAATTCCTGGAAAACCATGACCGCAACCTGCGGGAAGAGGTATACCGCAAGATCAATGAAAGACGCCTGCAGGATAAAGACACCCTGAACGATTTATACAGCCAGCTTATCGAGCGCCGCCAGCAGGTAGCTGTTAATGCAGGTTTCGCTAACTACCGCGATTATAAATTTGAGGAGCTGGGCCGTTTCGATTATACCAAAGAAGATTGTTTCCAGTTTCACGAAGCGGTAAAACTGCATGTGCTGCCACTGGTAGATAAAATTTATGAACGCAAAAAAGCAAAACTGGGCCTGGATAACTTACGCCCCTGGGATACAGAAGCAGAGCCTGATGGCATTCAACCGCTTCACCCCTTTGGCACCGGCAAGGAGCTGCTGGACAAAACAGTGAAATGCTTCCGCTCACTGAACCCGTTTTTTGCCGACTGCCTGCAAAAAATGAACAGCATGGGGCATTTTGACCTGGAAAGCAGAAAGGGCAAAGCACCCGGCGGCTATAACTGCCCGCTGGCAGAAAGTGGTGCACCTTTTATTTTCATGAACGCAGCCGGACAAATGGCGGATGTAACCACAATGGTACATGAGGGTGGCCATGCCATCCACTCCTTCCTGGCACACCCGCTGGCATTAAGCGCTTTCAAGGAATACCCGATGGAAATTGCAGAAGTGGCCAGCATGAGCATGGAACTGTTCTCCATGAATCACTGGGAAGCTTTTTTCGATAATAAGGAAGAGCTGCAAAGAGCCAAAGAACACCAGCTGGAACGTGTGATCACTATTTTCCCCTGGATCGCCACCATCGATAAATTCCAGCACTGGATATATGAACACCCCACACATACGCTGGAGGAACGTAAAAACAAATGGACAGAGATACTCAACGAATTCTCTTCCCGGGCCATTGATTACAGCGGGCTGGAAAAATACCGCGAATACAGCTGGCAGCGGCAGCTGCACCTGTTTGAAGTACCATTCTACTATATTGAATACGGTATTGCACAACTGGGCGCTATCGGTATGTGGATGCAGTACCGGCAAAACCCGCAGCAGGCATTGCAGAATTATATCAATGCATTAAGCCTGGGTGGTACTAAAACCCTGCCCGAACTGTATCATACAGCAGGGCTCCGGTTTGATTTTTCTCCCGATCATATTAAAACGCTGATGGCTTTTGTGAATAGTGAAATGGAGAAATTGTAAGGGCCAGGTCATTTATTTATAAAACAGGTGTCTGTACATCCGCAGGATGTCTGACACCTGTTCTGTTATGCTGCTATTCTACCACGAAGCGGTAGCCCACACCTTTAATGGTAATAATTTCCAGCCCTGTATCTTCTTTTAAATAATTGCGCAGCTTGGTTATATACACATCGAGATTGCGGCTGTTGAAAAAAGAATCATTGCCCCATATCTCATTAAGCAAAGCTGCCCGGTCAATCAGCGTATTCCGGTGATACCAGAGGTATTTAAGCAATTCCGCTTCGCGGTACGATAACCGTTTTTCACCCGCTTCACCCAATAACACCTGTTTGTTTATGTACAGGTTATAACTGCCCATGGGCAACACATCCTGCTGCTTCCGGGAGGGATCATTGTTTTTGTTTATCCTTAATACATTTTCAATACGCACGATCAGTTCTTCCATGCTAAAGGGTTTGCGTATATAATCATTGCCTCCTACCCTGAAACCATTGACCACATCTTCTGTTTGCGCTTTGGCGGTTAAAAAAATAACCGGCACATCCATACCCCTGGCGCGTATATCGGCTGCCAGTTCAAACCCGCTTTTATTGGGCAACATGATATCCAGCACACATACATCGGGATTTTCCTGTTCCAGCAAAGACATTACCCGTGCACCATCCTGCTCCATAATTACAGTGAAGCCGCGTGTTTCCAGGGTTTCTTTTACAATTTTACCCAGGTATATTTCATCTTCGGCATAAAGGATCTTAATGTTGCTCATATGCTGCGGGAAGTTTAACAATAAACGAGCTGCCTTCATTTTCACGGCTATGCACTTCAATGGTTCCATGGTGCTGCTGCACAATATGTGCAACATAATTCAGGCCCAGGCCATACCCTTTTACATTATGCCGGTCATTACCCGGTACACGGAAGAATTTTTCAAATATTTTTTCGCGGTAAGCAAGCGGGATACCGATGCCATTGTCTTTTATTTCCAGGCAACACCGGCCTTCTTCACGGTACAGTGAAACCTGTATCAGCGGGTCTTTGCCACCGTATTTCACCGCATTGTCGAGCAGGTTGTATATCACGCTGATCAGGTGAAGCCTGTCGGCCAGCAGCAGGAAATGCTCTTCAGTACAGTGAACCATTACAGTGGCGCCGGCTTTTTCAAACTGCAGCTGCATATTGTGTACCACTTCTGTAACCAGCTGGCGCAGGTCGGCCATTTCGGGGTTCAGTGAAACGATGCCTCTTTCAAACATCGACAGACGCAGTACTTTATCGGTAAGCAGGGAAAGCCGCTGCAGCTCAGTGGCAGAGATATCAAGGTATTCCTGCGTTTTGGCCGTATCTCTTGTTACATCAAAATTGCGCAGTGCTTCAATAGCAACAGCCACGGTTGCGATCGGTGTTTTCAGTTCGTGGGAGATATTGCTGATCAGCTCATTTTTAATAGCAGCGAGTTGCTGCTGTGCCAGCAGATTGCGGTAAAGCAGGATAAAAGAAAGCAGCGTGATGCCGGTGATCAGCACAGCAACGATCAGCGGCAGTGTGAGCTTTTTTACAATATACCATCCCGGGTTACTGAACAGGGCCATATAGCCATTTGATTTATCCAGCCCTGTTGCCACCAGGCCCGTCGACAATCTCTCCCGGATGATGGGGGAATCTTTATCCTTCCTGATCACGACCAGGCGATAGGGCATAAAGATATTTTCTGTTTTTAACCCAGCGCGAAAACCGGAATCAATACTTGCGGGTGAAAGGGAATCGAATATACCATCCAACCTGCGCACCACCTGTCTAAAACGGATATTTGAATCGCCTGGCAGTATATGCCGGCCGGTTACACTGTCTTTCAGCGCCATTCTGAATGTGCCGGTAAAATGTACCCTGCCTATTTCTGTTGGAGGTTTGGGGAACGGGCTGTCGGTCCCGGGAGGCAACCCCATTGCTTCGCCGCCGTCCATATCTTTGACAATGCTTATACCGGGGTGACCTTTGTCTGATGCAAACAGCACAAGTACATTTTTTACCCGGCTGGCCTGCTGCTGCTGTACAGCCTGTTTCAGTAGTACGGCAGCTTTGCTTTGCAATGCCCGGTACTCCTCTTTATACAGCCTGGCTATCCAGTAACACTGGAATGCCGCTATCAGCAAAACGGTAGCGATCATCATGGTTTTGGATAACTGCAGCTTGTTCATATGCCGGCTTGTTTACAAATGTAAGCTGCATCCTTTATTAAAACAGGGCATTAACCTTAATTAACCTTAATGCAGTAATGCTTAACCTGGGCCGGAAATAGCTTTGTATCATCAATTCCATTATATGAAATATCTATGCACATTGCTATTTATTAATTTTTGTATTGCAGTGCGGGCGCAGCAAACAAGCGGAACAATTGTGTTTGAAAGAAAAGCAGATCTTCATAAAAAAATAGGCGGCAATAAATTACCTCCAGGCATGTCACCTGTAATGACCAGTAAACACCAGCTCGTGTTCAACGACAGCAGCGCTGTTTACCTTCCGGCAGAGGAAGAAGAAAGACCCGACCCTTTTGAAAACAACAATGGTTTCAGAATGGTGAAACGGATAGGCAGTGATGATATCTGTTTTACCAATTTCAACACACAATTGCAGGTTCAACAAAAAGAACTGGGCGATAAGCAATACCTGATACAGGATACAGTTCGGCAACCTGCCTGGAAAATTGAACAGGATACCATGCTTATTCTTGGCCATGTTTGCAGGAAAGCAGTATTACAAAACCGCAATAACCAGGTTGTTACTGCCTGGTTTGCAGAAAATATTACACCACCGGCCGGTCCTGAAATGTTTGGCGGCCTGCCAGGCACCATTCTTAACCTGAGTATCAATAACGGCGAGATGACCTATACCGCACTGAGTATAAGTGATAAGATCAATCCCAAGCAATTGCAAGCACCGCGAAAGGGAGTGGCCATTACGCGGGAAGAGTTCGATAAAAAAATAAAACAGCTCATGGGCAAGGGGCCACAGCCAGGCCCGGGAGGTGGGATGATGCGTATAAATGCCGATTAAACATCGCTGCTTAAATCAATATAAAAAGCTCCTGCAATGGAGCTTTTTTTCTTAAAAAAAGCTTTAGCTGGTTATAATATTCAATTAAGAATCTGCATACCGCTTACACCCCGGTTGGAAACGGGCTACATTCGTATTCCGCCGGTATACCGGTTGCCCCCATGAACGAGTGTATAGCACCAATGCTATACAAAGTATTTGTGGCCTAGGCTTTTTTACCAAGGCAACAATTGCAATTACACTATCTGCTAAACAGTAAACAGACGCGTATGATCAGCACGCATCAACACAAAACAGATTGGCGGCAACTGGCAAAAGAACTGGAAAAAAGAGAGCAGTTGCTCACCGAAGCCACAACCCTTGCCAGGATTGGCAGCTGGGAATATGATTTGTCATCAAAAAAATTATCCTGGACTAAACAGGTATATACTATTTATGCGCTGCCTGAAACCATTGAGCCTACAAAAGAAATGGTATTGTCTTCTTATCCTGAAGAGTACCAGGGCATGATACAGGAAGCAAGGGACCGGGCACTGACAGCAAAGGAAGTTTATGATTTTGAGATCCCGGTGCAAAAATTCACCGGCGAGCAGGTTTGGGTGCGCATCATTGGTAAACCCGTGGTAGATAAAGATGGTGCTGTTACCGGCATACGTGGCACCATACAGGATATTGATGAACAGAAAAAGAAACAGCTGGAGCTGCAGGAATCTTCTGCTATCATCAGCGGACAGAACAAGCAGCTGTTCAATTTTGCGCATATTGTATCACACAATCTCCGTTCCTATGCCGGCAACCTCAAGTTGCTGCTGGAACTGATCAGGACAGCCGAAAACGATACAGAGCGCACACCTTACCTGAGAGGCCTGCACCAGCTGTCAGATTCGCTGTCTCAAACCATTGTTCACCTCAGCGAAATAATGAAGTTGCAATCGGCATCACGTATTTCTAAAACGCTCATTTCTTTTGAAGAAGTGTTCGATGAAACCATTTCAGTGCTTGCTCCTTCCATTTCTTCAACAAATACCATCATCGATGCAGATTTTGCCGCCTGTCCCGATATCGAATATGTGCCGGCTTATATTGACAGCATAATGCTCAACCTGTTGTCGAATGCCATTAAATACCGTCATCCCGGCAGGCAACCCGAAATTATTGTACGCACATTTTTCCGCGACGGGAAAAAATGTTTAAGCGTGCAGGATAACGGCCTGGGTATCGACCTGAACAAATACCGCAACAAGCTATTCGGTATGTACAAAACCTTCCACCATAACAATGATGCCACGGGTATTGGTTTGTTCATCACCAGGAACCAGGTAGAATCTATGGGTGGTACCATAGAAGTAGAAGGAGAGGTAGATAAGGGAACAACTTTCACTGTTGTTTTCTAACTTTTCTTCCGGTGTTCTTTTACCGGCTGCTCATCCGCCTATTTCGCGGATGAAAACAGCAGGCCTGTTTTTTGCAAGCCCTTTATTCAGCCTGTAGGTAAAGCTGAGCAGCCAGTACCTGTTCAGTACATTGTATCGCTGATCGGTAAAAAAGCTTTGACTGATATTCCTGGAAATACCCGCATTCTTGTTCAGCAGGTCGAAAACAGATAGTTTTAATTGCCCTCTTTTATTGGCCAGGAACGACAGGGCCAGGTAAACATTCCACAGCGGAACCGCAGTGTTGTAGCCTTGCGCATATCCGCTGTTCACGATATAGCTGAACTGGTTGTTGAGCAGCAAGCCCATTGGCAGGTATTGCGTATGCGTTATTGAATAGGTTTGCTGTGTATAATTGTTGTTGAACTGCGGCTGCAGGGAATAGCGGGCTTCATTATAAGTAACACGTGCCGATAACTGCAGGTCCATACAGCTATCCAGGCTCAGGTTATAATTGATACCGGGACCAATCGCGCTGGTGTTCACATTGTTTTCCTGGCCGTTCAGTAAAGAGATGGCATGGTTGTATGAAAAATTACTGCTCAGGTCAATGCGTGATTTAATTTTTTTCAGGGGAAGGCCATAATTAAAAACGCCCATCAGGTTATAGGTTCCGTTTACATTAACCGGCCGCGTGGTACGAACACCGTTGGGGCGTATACTGTCTGCATTAACAATGGCGGATGTTCCATAAATCATATTGGCAAACAACAGCAGGTGACGGCCAGAGCCCGTATTGATACTGGTATAATTCAGGTTCAGGTTATGATTGTATTGCCGTTTTAAAGAAGGATTGCCTGTTACAATGTTCAGGGGATCACTGATATCGGGAACAGGCTGCAGCTGCAGCATGGATGGCTGCACGGTAGAGGCTTTGTAATTGAAGCGTAGCCATCTTGTGCGGTTGATGCTGTATTGCAGCAATAGATCGGGCAGGATGTCGTTGAATGTTTGGCGCATCTCCTGCTTGTACGAATGATTGATCCCCTTTAATGATGCCGCTTGTACTGCACCACCCACAGTCAGGTTCACCGAAGACCAGTTTGCCCTGAAATGGGTGCCACCGCCAGCGTACAGGTAATTGCTGGTAAAATCGTTGCTGAACCGGGGATCAAAAACATCATATTTGCCATTCCCGCCATTGTTATAGGTGGTTTTAACACTGGCGCCCGCATTGTTATTAATAAAACCACTCAGCTCTAACAGTGCCTTGCGGCCCACGGGTTCGGTATATACCATGTTGAGGCCAATGTTCTTGGCGCTTGCATTTATCCCGTTTACCTGGTCGATCAGTGAATCTGCCCCAACACCCCCATTGTAAAAAGTATTTTTGGAATATTGCTTTCCGGATGACTGGCTGTGGTTATACGCCATGCTGATATTGGCTGAAAGCGTACGCCCGCGTTTATGCATTTTCTTGCGCAACAGCACATTATTGGTAAAATCAAACGCTTCTGCTTCTGAACCGGAGGAAGACCAGCCTTCATTTATTTTTTCGCCCGCCACAGCAGATACATAATCGCTGTTGGCATGGTTAACTGTGTGCTGCCAGGTAATCGCCGGCGTTATTTTAAGGGAAAGAGAACTGTCTATCCGCTGATCGATATTGGCATTGATGCGATGCTGGCTGTTTTCTTTTTCACTATGATCATTGGAAGTTCTGGTAAACGCGTTGCCAGGCGTGATGCTTTGCGAAACAGACTGCTGGTCGGTGCGCAACCGTATATTGTTCCCGGTATAACTACCGTTCAGATCGGTTTTATCTTCGTTCCAGCTATTGTTGTAGTTCACGCCGCCTGCATAAGTGGTAGCAACACCGGCCTGTTGCTGGCCACGGCCAGATACCGGCAACCCGTTCCCCGTTCCGTTCGAGGCATCGGTGCGCATAGAAATACCACCGCCATTTTTAAGTCCCCTGGCCAGTTCGCCGCTGAAGTTGAGCACATCTGTCACTGCAAAACCTTGTTTATTGGTATTGTTGCCCATGCCAAGAAGAGAGAGCTGCTCTTTGCCATTGAACCGGTTTACATTACCCTGTGCATCAAAACGGCCTTTATCGCCGGCACCGGCGGTCAGCATACCAATCAGGGCATGCTCTTTGTCTTTTTTTAGTTTAAGATTAATTGTTTTTTGTTCATTGCCATCATCTATCCCCGTAAAAGCAGACTGGTCAGATTTTTTGTCGAACACCTGTACTTTATCAATCGCATCGGCAGGCAGGTTCTTGGTTGCCATTTTAGGATCGCCGGTAAAAAATTCTTTCCCATTCACCAGCACTTTTTTTACGGTTTGCCCGTTCACTTTGATCGTACCGTCTGCTTCCACTACTATACCAGGCATTTTCTTCAGCATATCTTCCACAACCGCATTGGGCGGAGTGCTGAAATTTTCTGTATTGAATTCCAGCGTGTCTTTATTGATCACCACTGCGGGGCGTTTTGCCGTGACGGTGACATCCTCTAAATGATGCACTGCAGAAAGATAAACAGTGCCCATGGCCATCACCGGCTTATCTGTGGGAATGACCAATGTTTTACTTGCAACAACATACCCTGCATAGCGTACAGCAAACAAGTAAGTGCCGCCTTCAACCGGGCGCAGTTTAAAACAGCCGGCAGAATCGGCTTTTGTAAAACCAACAATAGTTGAATCGGTAGTGCGCAGTAAGCTAACAGTAGCAAAAGGCAATGCAGCTTTTGTATTGCTGTCTTTTAAACAACCCTGCACCTGGATGCGTTGGGCTTGTACTGTAAAACCAATGAAACAAAAAAACAGCAGGGCAACGTAGGTGCGCATAGCAGTAAAGCATTTTGCGCAAACCTATACCCGGTCGGCCGCAAAGGCGGTTAACCAAGTTGAATATAAGGTTAATGAAAGTTAATTTCAGCTGGCAGCCAGTAATTGTTTTAGCCGTTCAGCAGTACATCTATCGCTGCATGGTAATCGTCGAAAGCAAAGGATGCCAATACTTCGTGCATATTGGCGGTTATTTTATGGTTACAAAGATTACCGATGCTGCCTTCATGCGTATGATGAATGGCTGTACTGTACTGGAAACGGTTTTCTTCAATATCCAGTCCAACCTGCTTGTAAGCGTCGCGGAAGGGTATACCCTGTAGTACCAGTTTATTCACTTCTTCCACACTGAACAGGTATTTGTATTTCTCGTCTTCCAGTATCTCTTTTTTAATACTGATATTTGAAAGCATGAGCCCGGCCATTTCAATACAGTCGCGCAATGTTTGCAGTGCAGGGAACAGGTGTTCCTTCAGCAATTGCAGGTCGCGGTGATAGCCTGATGGCAGGTTGGTGGTCATCAGGATAATCTCGTTTGGCAGGGCTTTGATACGGTTGCAGTGTGAGCGGATAAGCTCAAACACATCGGGATTCTTTTTATGCGGCATAATGCTCGAGCCGGTGGTAAGCTCGGCGGGAAAGCTGACAAACCCAAAATTCTGGTTCAGGAACAGGCAGGCATCCATGGCTAATTTAGCCAGTGTATCCGCCACATTGGCCAGCGATGTTGCTACAATACGTTCTGCTTTTCCACGCCCCATCTGCGCATATACTACATTGTAATTCAGGTCGGCAAAGCCCAGCAATTGTGTGGTCAGTGTTCTGTTTATCGGGAAAGAAGAGCCATACCCTGCGGCAGAGCCCAGGGGGTTTTTGTTCACTACATCGTAGGCTGCTTTCAGCGTAATAGCATCATCTACCAGGCTTTCGGCATAGGCACCAAACCAAAGGCCAAAAGAAGAAGGCATGGCCAGCTGCAGGTGTGTGTAACCGGGCAGCAATGCATCACGGTACCGGTCGCTTTGTTGTATCAGCAGTTCAAACAATGACTGAACGGCATGGATTGTTTTTTCCAGCTCATTACGCAGGAACAGTTTTACATCCACCAGCACCTGGTCGTTACGGCTGCGGGCAGAATGAATTTTTTTCCCCGTATCACCCAGCTGTTGTGTAAGCAGGTATTCTACCTGTGAGTGCACATCTTCAATATCATCTGCAATAACAAAACGGCCGGCTTCAATTTCTTTGTAAATATTGCGCAATGCAGCAACCAGCTGTTCGGCTTCTTCTTCAGACAGCAGGCCAACGGTAGCCAGCATCTTGGCGTGTGCAATAGAGCCCTGTACATCGAAAGGAGCCAGCAGCAGGTCGAATTCGCGATCGCGACCTACAGTGAACTGTTCTACTTCTTTCAGCGCTGTTGTATTTTTCTGCCACAGTTTCATAATTGCTGCATATTGTTTTTTGTAAGCTTGTGTGTAGCCACCGGTATGCTGCCTGACCATTCTATTTATACATGGAGCATCCTGTCCAGCATGGCAATATAGGTTTCTATTCCTTCTTTTATCTCGTTCACATAAATATATTCATCGGCTGTATGACTTCTTGCGCTGTCGCCAGGCCCGCATTTCAAGGCAGGAAAAGGCATCAGTGCTTTATCGGAGCAGGTAGGTGAGCCATACATTTTTTTTCCCAGTGCCAAACCAGCCTGCACTAGCGGATGGCCGGCATCGATACGGGTAGAACGCATCCGCATACTGCGGGGTTTTACTTCACTCTGCACATGCGTACGGATAATATCCAATACCTCTTCATGCGTATATGCATCTGTTATCCTGATATCTGCTACAAAACTACATTGGGCAGGCACCACATTGTGCGCTTTGTTCTCGGTGTTCACCACCGTTACATTCATCTTTACAGGGCCCAGCCATTCAGAGATTTTCGGGAACCGGAAGGAGCTGAACCACTGGATGTCTTTCATGGCCTTGTACACCGCATTGTCACCTTCTTCACGGGCTGCATGACCAGCTTTGCCATGGGCCATGCCATCAAGCACCATCAGCCCTTTTTCGGCAATGGCCAGGTTCATCTGCGTTGGCTCGCCAACAATGGCAACACTTACGGGTGGCAACAAAGGAATTAAAGCCTCTATACCATTAAAGCCTGAAATTTCTTCTTCTGCTGTGGCGCCGAGTATAAAATTATAAGGCAGGCCGGCCTGCGGATAATAGAAAAGAAAAACCGCGATCAGCGAAACCAGGCAGCCACCGGCATCATTGCTGCCCAGGCCGAATAACCGGCCGTTTTCGAGTATTGCTTTAAAGGGGTCTTTGGTGTATTGCGGATTGGGCTTTACCGTATCGTGGTGCGAGTTGAGCAGGATACTGGGCTTCGCTGCATCAAAATGTTTATTAACAGCCCATACATTGTTGAGATGCCTTTGTACAGCTACACCGCGCTCCTGTAAAAAACCTGTTATAACCGCCGCCGTCTTGTCTTCTTCACGGGAAAAAGACGGTGTTTCAATCAGCCGCTGCAGCAATAACAGGGCATCCTGGTATAATTGATCTGTATCCATTAATTCGTAATAAGCGTGCCCGTTGTTTCGGGCTGAACATTTTGCAACAAATCTTTTGCATCACCGATCAGCACTTCTTTCACACCCGCATCTATAGCGGCAAAAGCGTTGTCTATTTTAGGCAATATGCCGGCAAACAATTTTTGTTCATCCAGCAGCTGCCTGTATTTTTCTTTGGTGATCAACCGGATAACAGAATGCTCATCATCCACGTTCTCCAGTACACCTTTTTTCTCAAAACAATAAATAAGCCGTACATCATACAATGCCGACAGTACAATAGCCAGTGAAGAGGCAATGGTATCGGCATTGGTGTTCAGTATATGCCCTTTTTCATCGTGTGTAAGCGGTGCAAATACAGGTACCAGCCCGTTTTCCAGGAAGGGCTGATAGTTGGCGGCCGATAAACCGGCACTGTTAACATCACCTACCCAGCCAAAATCAACTTCTTTTACAGGGCGTTTAACAGCAGGCAGCAAATTGGCATCTGCACCGGTAAGGCCAATGGCATTGCAATGTTTAGCCTGCAGCTGTGCCACTATTTTTTTATTGACCAGTCCACCATATACCATGGTCACCAGGTCAATGGTATTATCGTCGGTGATCCTTCTCCCGTTGATGTATTTTGATTCAATCCCCAGCTGGTCGCCGATCTTCGTGGCAATTTTACCACCGCCGTGTATCAGTATTTTTTTTCCTTCAATAGCAGCAAAATCGTTGAGGAAGGCTGAGAGGCTTTCCTCTGCATCAATAACATTACCGCCTATTTTAACAACAAAGATCTTTTCCCTGCTACCGCCGGCAGTTGTACCGGTACTGTTTTGTTGTGCCTGGGTTTCTGTCATAGCAAATCCTCTTCCTTTAAAAGCATTAATGCAGGTTGCGCAAAATTTCACTGATCACTGCCTGTGCAGCCCATACGCGGTTAGAGGCCTGGCGGGTTACAATGCTGCTGGGGCCATCCAGTACTTCATCGCTCAGCTCTACATTTCTCCGCACGGGCAGGCAGTGCATTACTTTGGCCTGGTTGGTTTGCTGCAGCTTTTCACCGGTCAGCATCCATTGCGGGTCGTTCTCGTAAATTTTGCCGTAGTCGTTAAAGGTGCTCCAGTTTTTCACATACACAAAGTCGGCATTCTTCAGCGCTTCATCCTGGTTATGGGTAATGGTTGCACCATGGGTGAATTCTTCAGCCAGGTCGTAATCTTCCGGGTGGGTAATTACAAACTCTGCCTGCCCCCAGGCATTGATCCATTGTGCAAAACTGTTGGCCACACATTGCGGCAGCGGTTTTACATGCGGGGCCCAGGTAAGCACCACTTTGGGTTTTGTAACAGAAGGTGACAGCTGTTCTTTAATAGTGATAATATCCGTCAGGCTCTGCAGCGGGTGCAGTGTTGCACTTTCCAGGCTGATCACAGGCACACCGCAATATTCAATGAATTGTTTAATATACAGTTCGCTGTAATCATCATCCCTGTTTTTCAGGGAAGGGAATGTTCTGATACAAAGAATATCAAAATAACTACCTAGTATAGGTGCTGCATCTTTTACATGTTCTACCGTATTACCGCTCATGATGGCACCTTCCTCAAATTCCAATGCCCAGCCTTCTTTGTCTACATTGAACACGATGGCTTCCATACCCAGGTTTCGGGCAGCCACCTGTGTGCTCAGGCGGGTACGCAGGCTGGGGTTTAAAAACAACAACCCGATGCGTTTGTCGGCACCCAGGTTCCTGTCCTGGAAAGGATTGGCTTTATACTGCAATGCTTTTTCGGCTAAAGCATTGATATCTGCAACATCGTGAACAGAAATAAAATTTCTCAACGTAGAAGGTTTTATAAACAGGTAAATAAATCGGCTTGCCGGTTATGGTTTGTTTTATTCTGCCTCAATTGCTTTGGGCTGCTTCATGGTTTCAATTTCTTCCTGCAGCAATTCCAGGAATTCATCCACTTGTTTACGCGAGATGGCCAGTGAAGGCAGCAGGCGGATAACATTGGGTTTTGATTCGCCGGTAAAGATCTGGTGATTCAGCAGCAGGTTCTTTTTCAGGTCTTTGATTTCTTCCGGAACATCAAAGCCGATCATCAGGCCACGGCCGCGTACATTTTTGATACCATCAATTGTTTTCAGCCTGTTCAGCAGGTACATACCTCTCTGGCGGGCCTGCTCTACCAGGTTCTCGGCTTCTATCACTTCCAGTACGGCCAATGCAGCGGCACAGGCCAGGTGGTTACCACCAAATGTTGTACCCAGCATGCCATGTTTGGGCTGTATATGCGGTGCTATCAGGATACCGCCGATAGGAAAACCATTACCCATTCCTTTGGCCATGGTATAGATATCAGCATTCACGCCGGCATAATCGTGGGAGAAAAATTTGCCACTGCGTCCATAACCGCATTGTACACTGTCAGCGATAAAAACGGCACCATTGGCATCGCAGAGCGAGCGTATTTTTTGCAAAAAACTTTCTGATGCAATATTGATACCGCCTACGCCCTGTATACCTTCCACGATCACAGCAGCAATGGATTTGCCCTGCGTTTTAAAGCAGTCTTCCAATGCCTTTTCATCATTAAAAGGCAGGAAAATAACATTATCTGTTTCATTCACCGGCGCAACGATAGCCGGATTGTCTGTCGCTGCCACTGCCAGTGAAGTACGTCCATGAAATGATTTTGAGAACGCTACTATTTTCTTTCTGCCGGTATGAAAGGAGGCCAGTTTCAGGGCATTTTCATTGGCTTCGGCGCCGGAATTGCACAGGAACAGCTGATAATCTTCTTTGCCGCTCAATTTACCCAGCTTTTCTGCCAGCTGCTGTTGCAGGGGTATGCGTACAGAATTGGAATAAAATGCGATCTGGCGCAACTGATCTTCTATACGTTTTACCCAGTGTGGATGTGTATGTCCGATTGATATTACAGCATGGCCACCATACATATCCAGGTACTGAACGCCATCAGCATCCCATACATAAGAGCCCAGTGCTTTCACAATGGTGATGTCGTTAATGGGATAAACATCGAATAATTTCATTGGTGATGATTTAAAGTAGATGGCAGGTGTAAGGCTTAAGGCCATACAGTTCAGCCCGCTACAACAGTTATTAATTTTCTCCTTTCCGGTATTTTATACATTCAATAAGCATAGTCCTGTTTCATTGACCGGCTTATTTATTACATGATGATCACCCAGGCCATATACCTGTTGCCTTTTTAAAAATAATTCGCTTTCAGTTTTAAGCCGGCACATTCATCCAGGCCAAACATCAGGTTCATATTCTGTACAGCCTGGCCCGATGCACCTTTCAGCAGGTTATCGATGGCAGAGTGCACCACTACTTTGGTTCCTACTTTTTCAATCTGCACCACGCATTTATTGGTGTTCACCACCTGCTTCAAGAATATCGAATCCTGGTTTACCACGGTGAAAGGATGGTCCTGGTAAAAATCTTCATACAGTTGCACCAGTTTTTCAGCCGTCCAATCGCAGCGCATCTGCGAGCTGATAAATATGCCCCTGGTAAAATCGCCCCGCCAGGGAATAAAGTTGATATCGATATTCCCGTTAGGTTGCAGTTTTTGTACCGATTCGCCTATTTCTTTTAAATGCTGATGGGTAAGTGTTTTGTATGCCTGTATATTGTTGGCGCGCCAGCTGAAATGTGAAGTGGTATTCAATCCCTGTCCGGCACCTGTTGAGCCGGTGATACCGGTGGTATATACTTCATTCAGCAGGCCGGCCTGTGCCAGCGGTAACAGTCCCAGCTGGATCGCTGTTGCAAAACACCCGGGGTTGGCAATGTTTTCTGCTTTGGTAATGGCTTCTTTGTTCAGTTCGGGTAACCCGTATACAAAACGCCTGTTGCCGATGGAAGCTTTTTCGGTTAACCTGAAATCCTGCGAAAGATCGATGATCTTTACATGCGCTGCAATGGCATTTTCTTCCAGGAACGTTCTTGCTTCGCCATGGCCTACGCACAGGAACAGCACATCAATATCATCGTTCAGTGTGCCGGTGAACACCAGGTCTGTTTCGCCGGTAAGATCCGCATGTATTTTAGCTATTTTATTACCTGCGTTGCTTTTGCTGTGTACAAAAGCGATGTTTGCATGGGGATGGTTTATCAGCAGCCTGATCAATTCCCCGCCGGTATAACCGGCGCCGCCTACAATACCGATTTTAATCTTTTTCATCTTACATAATTTCCCGGCAGAGCCATTGCCTGCCCTGTTCAATAATGATCCCGCTGCTTATTCACAGTCGATGCGGTCACCCTGTACAGATGGTTGCGAGCACAAAATAAACTCTAATGGTTCAATGCCTGTATTGCTGATCTTATGGCGGATGCCCGGTTGTATCCGGATACCCTGGCCGGTATGCAGCTCAACGGTTTCTATACCAATGGTGAATAGCGCCATTCCCTGCAGGATGTAAAAAAACTGCTGTGTTTTTTCATGGTAATGCAATGCCTCTGTTGTACCGGCCGGCATCCGCTCCTGTTTTACAGATAAACCGGGTTCATCTGCCAGTATCCACCCATCGCAGGCATCGCCCCACAGGTAGTGCTTCAGCGGCTCGTATTTAGAAACAGGCTTAGGCATTGCTTTCTTTTATCTGGTGCCAGATCATGGTCTGGTTACCGAATATTTTACTGAAGCCGCGCACATCTTCACCGCTCCAGCCATTGTTCATTTCACCGTATTTGCCAAATTTACTGCTCATCAGGTCAAAAGCCGATTCAATGCCGATCACCTGGAAGCGGTAGGGTTGTAACTGTACAAATACATCGCCGGTTACATTTTCCTGTGCACTCTGCATAAAAGCTTCTATATCGCGCATCACGGGGTCGAGTATCTGCCCTTCATGCAGCCAGTTACCATAAAAATTAGCAATGGTATCTTTCCAGCTCAGCTGCCATTTGGTTAATACATGTTTTTCCAGTGCATGGTGGGCTTTCAGTATAACCATGGGGGCGGCGGCTTCAAAACCAACACGTCCTTTGATACCGATAATGGTATCACCCACATGAATATCGCGGCCAATGCCATAAGGGCCTGCAATGGTTTGCAGGTACTGGATCGCTTCTGAAGGATGATCAAATTTTTTGCCATCCACAGCGGTCAGCTCACCTTTTTCAAAATGCAGCTTCAATTCGCGTGCGCCAGATTCGGTTACCTGTGTTGGCCAGGCTTCTTCCGGCAGCATGCCTTTTGAAGACAATGTTTCTTTTCCACCCACACTGGTTCCCCACAAGCCTTTATTGATAGAGTAGGCTGCTTTTTCAAAGTTCATATCCACTCCTTTCGATTTCAGGTAGGCGATCTCTTCTTCCCGGCTTAGCTTGAGGTCGCGGATGGGTGTAATGATCTCCACACCAGGAATCATGATGTTGAACACCATATCAAACCGAACCTGGTCATTACCTGCACCGGTGCTGCCATGTGCTACGGCATCTGCATTCAAAGCCTTTACATGTTCGGCAATATGCAGTGCCTGTACCAGTCTTTCGGCACTTACACTTAAGGGATAGGTATTGTTTTTAAGGATATTGCCAAATACCAGGTATTTGATAATACGGTCATAATAACCCCGTACAGCATTTACCGTTGTATGTGTTTTAACACCCAGTTTATACGCATGTGCTTCTATCTGTTTCAGTTCTTCATCAGAAAAGCCCCCGGTATTTACAATTACGCTGTGTACTTCATAACCTTTTTCTTCACCCAGGTACTTTACACAATACGAAGTATCCAGGCCGCCGCTGAAACCAAGAACAATTTTTTTCATCAGTTCGCTATTTTTTTAATGGTTCGATGTTACCTGCCGGTTGTGTTCCCTTGACCGGTTTCATCGCTGATAAATTTGATTGAGGTATTTTCTGTTAATGATGAATCTGTAAAGCCGGGCATTAAAGAAAAAAATGAAAGAACGATTTGGGTTTGGTACCGGCACCATTACCGCCATTGCTGTCTTTTTTCCTGAACAGCTGTTTAAAACGGAGCAGTCGCTCGTATACCTTGCTTTTCTTTTCGAAATACTCGGTTGTTTCCTTCGGCTCATAATGGTCGGCAGGATCGTATAGCATGGCGGTGCACATGCAGTTTTTCCTGTTTTTGCTCATCAAAATATCATAATTCACGCAACTTTTACAGCCTGCCCAGAAATCTTCATCATCTGTTAACTCAGAATAGGTAACCGGTTCATAACCCAGCTCAGAGTTAATTTTCATTACAGCCAATCCTGTAGTAAGCCCGAATATCTTGGATTCGGGATATTTTTCCCTTGATAGTGCAAATATCTTCTGCTTGATCTTTTTAGCCACCCCGCTTTTCCTGAATTCGGGTGATACGATCAGGCCACTGTTGGCTACAAACTTGCCATGGCTCCACTCTTCTATATAGCAAAACCCGACCCATTGCCCGGTGGTGGTCAGGGCAATAACAGCCTTGCCTTCCAGCATTTTCTGGGCCACATATTCCGGCGAGCGCTTGGCAATACCGGTTCCCCGGGCCTTGGCAGACGCTTCCATTTCGTCTGTGATGCGTATGGCGTAGTGTGTATCCAGATGGTTGGCAACACGTACCTCAATATTTGACTGTTCCACTATGATCGGTTGAGAAATTGTAAATGAAAAAATACATAAAACCCGTGCCACAGCCTGGCCGCTGGCGCACATTGCAGAAAATATCCCAAAAATGTAACAGGGAATATCAGATTCTAGGTCGTCGGATCAAATACAGAAAGCTAAGGTGACCCAATGCGTTAACATCACCCATCAATGAAGGATGGTATGCTGACTGGTTATTATGGGTTTTGTTCTGTTTCAACTTCAGTTCTGAATGAAAGGTGATCCAAATGTTTTTGAGGGTGTAAAAGTAACAATGTTTGGAAAATTTGTGGATATTTTTTTATGAAAAAAAGGTTAACAGGCATGGCCCTCTGGTAGCATGGTAGCTGCTGGGGCAAAATAGCAATACATATAATAATAATTTTATATACAATAATAGCTGCTGTAGTGCAGCCAAGGAGTTATTAACATCGATCTGGAGTGCTTTGCCGGATCATCCTTGCTGCGTTTTCCGCGTGTTCCGCGAGATACCTTTCTCGCAGCTCATCGCTATCAGCTTGAAGCTTTTACTGCGCTAAGCCATGAGCTTCCAGCTATGAGGCAGGAATGTCTTGTTAAATAGAATCAATTGTTTTGCGAGGTCATCCTGAAAACGATCATCCTTTCTGCGTGTTCCGCGTGTTCCGCGAGACACATTTCTCGCAGCTCATCGCTATCAGCTCTCCGCTATAACTGGCAACTTGAGTCATATAACTAAAAATCAGCCCAGACCGGAATTACCAACACACATCGCTCTTACTGTCTTCTGAACCCACCTCCCCCACCACCCCAGGGACTGCCACCCCTGTCACCGCGGTTGCCACGGAAAAAGCCGGGCATGCGCTGACCTTGCGCCCCCGCAAAATTGCGCAGGTTATAGGTAAAGGTGAGCAGCACATAACGGGTGAGCACTTTGTTCTGCACGCTCTGGATATAGTTTTCAGTGGTGTTGGTGGTAATGCTCACATTCTGGTTCAGCAGGTCGAACACAGACAGGCGAAGCTCTCCTGCTTTGTTTTTAAGAAACTGCTTGGCAATGCTGGCATTCAGCAGCGGCACACTGGTATTATAACCGGCAGCACGGCCGCTGTAAGCCGTATAATCAAAATCAGCGCTCAGTATCCAGCCGCTTTTGGTATAATAGGTGGCTTCTACGGAGAGTATCTGTGAAAAATAGTTGGCGTTCTGCCCCGGCTGTACTGAATATTTCGCAATATTATAGGTGGGCGTTGCCGAAAAGTTCATATCGAAATTATCCTTCAGGTTGGTGGTCCATTTGATGGTTTCACCCAATGTGTAATTATTCGTGATATTGTCCTGGGTACGGCCATGTTCATCACCAGCTTTTTGTACGGTGGTAATCAGGCTCGCACTTCTGCTGTACGAAAGGTTCGTGGCAAAATTGAGGTTCGATTTTGGCGATTTCAGCGGGAACCCGAAATTGAAATAGGTAGAAATATTGTAGGTGCCATTCAGGTTTACAGGTTTAATACTGTCTACACCGGTTGACAAGATGGTTTTGGTTGCATTCACAATATTGTTGCTGATAAAACTGGCATTGATCGTCAGGAACATGTTTTTCGAGGTAACCGGGTTAAAGGAATTATACAATAACCTGAACGAATGTGTGAACGATTGCTTCAGATCAGGATTGCCTATTTTAATGTTCAGCGGGTCGCTGTTGTCTATCACCGGCTGCAATTGCTGTGCACTGGGCTGCGAGGTTCTTCCGCTGTAATTGAACCGGAGATTGCTGGTTTTGGTAAACCGGTAATTCAGGTTGGCTGTGGGATACAGGTTGGTATAATGCTGTGTAAGCGACAGGTTTTTCGACTGGTTATCGCTGGTAAGGTTACCGAACTGTATACCCGAGCCAATACTGAAATTGAAATTTTCTTTCTGGTAACGGTAGTTCAGCGTAGCCCTGTTAGATGTATAGGTATTGCGGTAAGTATTCGTTAGCAGGCTGTCCAGGTGAATGTATTTCTGTGTAACGCTATCGTAATTATAGGTGAAGCGGTCGGCATTGTTTTTATTGTAGCTGAAATTATAATTCATTTCTACAATGGAATGTTTGCCTACGGGCTCGGTATACGACAGTGTGGGGCTAAAGCTTTGCCCGTTCGACCTGCTGTCGAAGCGTTGGTTGATATTGCTTACAGAATCCCTGCCGTTAACGATATACGTGTTCATGGAAAGATTGTGGCCATCACCATCATTAGAGTTTCCGCCAAAATTCAGGTCGATGGAAAATGTTCTTCCTCTTTTGGCAAATTTGTGCCTGAACAAAAGGTCGAATGCACCGCTGTAACCGCTGTTCTGCTGGTTCGCGGTTGCATGGGTATTGCTCAGTGGCAAAGATTTTCCTTTGGTGGATGTAGTCACCGCAGTAGAAGAAGAACTGGTTTGCTGGTAGCTTCCATTGGGCCTTATGATCATTGAATTGGACGAATCGAGCTGTGTTTCGATATTGAAATTGAACCGCTGGTTGATGTTTTTATTTACCGATGCCTGGTCTCTGTTGTTGAAGATGGATGAATCGTTCGGGTAAAGATTTTCTGTCAGGCTTTTCTGCTCCCTGTCGGTGCGCAGGTTATTATAGAAATAGCTGCCATACGCATCGGTGCTTTTGCCCCATACATCGCGATAGTTGCCGCCGATAGCCCAGGTGGTCGTAAGCCCGTTGTTGTTGGAGGTGGAGCCACCACCTCCACCCTTTCCCCCGCCGCCATAGCCTCTACCACCGCCTGCACCATTGTTGAAAGTGCCCAGGATATCCTGTACGGTGAAAGACTGCTTGTTGGTATTATTTGCCTGTCCAATCACACTCATCTGCTGGTTACCGTTAAACCGGCTGATATTAAAATTATTGTCGTACAGCTCTTTGTTGCCCACGCCTGCAACGGCTTTGCCGAAATAACCTTTGCGCTTGTCTTTTTTGGTGATGATGTTGATGGTTTTAACACGGTTGCCATCATCAAAGCCGGTAAAAGCGCTTTGATCGCTCAGTGCATCGAACACCTGTATTTTGTCTATTACATCGGGCGGAAGATTTTTGGTGGCCATTTTCGGATCATCGCCAAAAAAGCGTTTGCCATCTACCAGTATACGCTGTACCTGTTCGCCCTGGGCTTTAACCGTTCCGTTTTTATCTACATCCACACCTGGTAATTTTTTCAGCAGGTCTTCTGCTACTGCGTTGGGTTTGGTGGTAAAGCTGCTGGCATTGAATTCAACCGTATCTTTTTTGATCACGATGGGCGGTGTTGATTTTACCACCACATCTTCCAGGGTGTTGGTGAGGGCTTTTAAATAAATATTGCCCAGGTCAACAGACAATTTATCTGCATTGATGGTCACTTTTTTATGGCGTATGGCATAACCCTGGTAAACGATCTGGAGTAAATAAGCGCCCTGGTCTACTTTATCAAATTTAAACTGCCCGTTATCGTCTGAAATGGTATAAGTAAGCAGGGAAGAATCGACTGTATTAAGCAGGCTGATCGTAGCTGCTTTTAAAATCTGGCTGGAACTGGTATCCAGTAATTTTCCCCGGATAGAACCGGTAGATGCGCGCTGAGCGTTAACGACCGCTCCGGTGCCTGCACACCATACTAAAAGCAATACAATCAGCTTTTTGCTCATAAGGGTTGCCCTGTTAGGATTACGTTGTGTTGTTGCCTGGGTAAAACTATCCTGTCTGCCTATGTCTGACAGATATTATCGGTGGGCCGTTTAATGGTTTAGGTATATACGAAGACAATCGTTTTGAGGAAATCGGGGAATGAAGTCAAATCAGCGGTGGGTTTAGTTTTCGTGTAATCTATACACTTCATAGAGGGAGGCGATCTTCAGTACAGCATTCTCCCTGCTGCCTGGTTGTTGTAGTTTTTTAAATGCATTGTTCACCGCGGGATCATTACCTGAAACAACCGCCAGCTTTGCAGACAGGTCTTTCCAATAGCGGTTCAGGGCTTTACTTTGCAACGGCCAAACAGCATGCATGTCGCCGGGCAGGGAAACATAATAATGCTGAACGGTTTTTGTAAGCGGGCTTTTGGCCTCCTGTACCAGCTCATCATACTGGTATAAATTAATGGAATAATGCTCCGGTGTCAGTCTTTTTACAAATGCGTATTTACCACCTGCAGTGCGCATCCACCTGAAGGGGTGGTCATCAGGTTGCAGGTATTTACGGGCATAGAACACATCTTCCAGGGCATATCCTTTTATTTCATCCAATGGCATTGTCCTGGTTTCGCGTAGCTGCGGAAGCCGCAGCTGCGCCTGGCTGCTGATCGCTGTATTTAAAGATAGATAGCCGGATACGGGTTCTTCGGCATCATGCAGGTATACAGTAGCACGTATATCGTTGATTTCGCCCGGTGTTTTAAATGCAACGAGCGGTGTATGGCAGGCTGAAAAACAAACCAGTACCACTAAACTCCATACAACACGGTGAAAAAAGCCAACTTGCGGGTTCACAACAAGCACATTTGACTTTACTAACAAATAATCGTTTGTATTGTTATAGCGAAATGGAAAATTTTCTGTGATGGAGTTTCCTCTCGCGGAATGCGCGGAAAACGCAGAAAAGCCATGGACTGCAACGATGAATTTCCAGCAACAAGCAACGAACAACCAACCCCTCCTCC
>CBJLMB010000042.1:0-55280 GCA_966424055.1 uncultured Deminuibacter sp.
GCTTCTGCATGCGCTTCAGCATTTTTCCTGTTTGCTGCTGAACAGATTGTTCAAGGTTACTATATTGTTTTTCTATTGCTTTTAAAGAAGCGGAACTGATATTAACATCCTTAAGCGTCTCTTTCTGGCTGGCATAATCCGTTGTTTGTGCAAAGGAAATAGCGGGAATAAAAAGCAGGAGTGCTACTGATAGTACTAGTAGCTGTGCATAGGCAGGGTATTTTGGTTTAGGTTGCAGTGTTTGGGTTTTTTAGGTTATGATACTGGGTTGAAATTCAGGTCAGCTCAGGAATCAATCAATTGAATGATCCTGCTGATAGTTGAAGTGGTTCAAATACTCAAACAAACGAGGTCAAACAAACGGCGAAATTTTCACATCTGCAATCCGTGAAAAAACGGTATTTATACCCGAAATTAGGGATTGCCCGTTTGCCCTTGCATATCAGCAATGTAAAGAAAATGTGAACTATCGGGGTAGAATATGTGAAAAATCACATCGAGTAATGTGATTTTTCACAGGCTAATATGTTAAATATTTGGTAGACCAAAAGATTAAATCCGGATTGGAGGAAGTATTGGTTCTTTTTTCTGCCATTGACCAGATAAATCATATTAGAGGACATTATCCTATATGAATCTATCAGCATGTTTATCATCACAGCCGGACCTTGCTAAAAAATAATAGATATATGAGAGGTTCAAACTGGGTAACTATACTAAAACTGGTAGATGTATTAGAGTATTTTTCTGACCATTTGGTCATCTTGATTCGGCAGTTGAGGACAGGAATTGATATATTTCCTTTTATGCATGGAAAGAGTGAATTTATTTACCACAAAATTTAGCGCATTTTTGAAACAAACGGTGGGAAATAAAATGCCACAGCCAGAATATTTTTGTAATACTCCCTGCTGTCAGACATATGAATGCCCCTTGTAATTCATGCCTGCTGAAGCATAGAGTTCCGTATTTCAAAGACCTTTTTTCTGCCCGGTGTGCAAAACGCCATATCCCAATTCCAGGAGCTTCCTTTCCCCCTCAGATTCATTATTATTGCATTCGAGCATAATGAATACATCCGCTGGTTTGTATCCTGTTTCGGGTTCAAAATCGGTTGATGTGGTAAACACACTGAAAAGGTTCATGGCATGGTTGAAATTTCCCGAACTGTGTTTATCGGTAAATCCCGGGCGAAGGAACTCTGTTTTGCCAGGCTTACGGCTATCCAGTTTTTTCCATCCGTGTTTTTGTAACAGGCCTATAACGTCTCCACGCTGGTTATAATCATCAAATGGATCGAGCGCATAGTCAGGATTCACCCTGCGTGACAGATGCCTGCGCTTGATTACCTCCTTTTTATTTTCTTCTTCTTTTATCTGGTTTAAACTTCGGGCAGCAGCAAGTATCAGATTTCTTTGTGATGGAGTAATATGCGGTATCATGGACAGGTCACCCCGAATGAAGTAATACCCCTCTGTAGGTGCAATACAGGCTATTCCACCCTTGGCCCTTGTTTCAATCAAAACCCTGAACTTCCTCCTTGGGTTTTCGTGCAATTCCGCTTCAGTGGAGGGTCTTTTTGCGAGGGGCTGATTCCTTTCAGTGACCGGGCAACGGTAAAACAGATGATAGCCTCCCGAACGTGTCCTGGCAATCACCAGGCTGGCAGCCAGAGCAGGCATTGCCCGCTGTATCATTTGATAGAAGCGCCGCATAAGATTGCCATCCAGATCGTTTTTGCAATCAACATCAATGACTTCCAAATTACCGCTAACGGGGCCACAAACCACCGCGATACCCCGGGCATTGTAATGGCTATATTGCGCTGCAATCTCCTCATCTGTAGGTATGGCCTCCTGAAATTGCTTCCATTCTGCTACCGGAAACTTTTGATCACCCACAGAAACAGTAGAAATACCCAATTTTCTGCAGCGGAGTGCTGTTTGGAAAAGTAAACTGCGGGATGGTTGCATGATCGTTTTTTAAATCATATCGCATTTACTACTCCGGAATCCGTGTGGCCTGTCAACAATGGAACACTATAGTTTCAGGTTGGGATGCAATAGTTACAGCTATCTTTTCAAACCTTTCTCCGGTATTGCATCTTCCTGGACTATCCGGTCTTTTTTCGGTTTCGAGTATTGCTCCTGCAGTGCAGATGGTTCGGCCAGATCCCTAATCAAATGGACCACTGCATCAGTCGCCTTCAACCTGGAATGATCTTTATCATAGTTGGCAATCAAAACGGAAGTTTGGCTTTGCTGCATGCTCAATGTGTCATAAAATGAGATGCCGGATTCCTGTATTATGTTCGATGGTGATTGTCCATAAAGGGTCAGGTATAGTCCCGATTTATCCGGAGACCCCAGGACGGTTCCATCGGGGACGGCATGCAGGCCCAGAAGGGGTCTGCCTTTTGCATCCTGTATGCTGATAGATATTACAAATTCATGCAGTTTCTTTCCATAAGCGATCTTTGCATCTATGCTGTCGAAATCTGTTGCCAACATTTTGGCAAGCGCAGTTTTAAAATCATCAAAAGGCCGGGATTCAACAACAATAATCCCATTTTTTTCCCCTTTAGGTACCTTGTCATAAAACATTTGGGAGCGTGTTACAAGGTTATAAGCACCGGCAGGTGTATTGCCCAAAACAGTATGCAAATTATTCAGCACATGGTTTCTCAACTTAGGGTGGGCCGGATAAATATCGCGACCGTCCCGTCCATAGACTGCCAGCGGAAAATAGGGCCGCTGAAATGCCTCCGGATTGACTGCCCGTACAAGCCCCAGCATATTCTTGCTGAACAGCTTTTCATCAATAGCACCGGTAAGCTGGATGCCCGCATTTGGCAGGTGCCAGAGATTGTCCGGCGTATGGTCTACCGGCAGATCAAGTCTTTCCAGTTCTATGAGTGGATGCAGGCCGGTTCCTTGCGTGATGCCAGCGTTCTGTACAAAAAGGAGCCGGTGATTTTTTTTCGCTATCGCCTCATCCAGTTCATCAACGGGCAAGCTATAGAGTTTGACAAAAGCATGATCCAGTGAGGGGTATCTGAACAGATGTATTTCTTTGGCCCCAGATACTATTTCATCCAATATTTCAGTCAGCGGCAGAATATCCATTCGCACCGTGTAATTACAGTCCATCTCGGTTCTCCATTTTAATTCAAGTATTCAGCGGAGCCTCTGCTATCAGTTCAGCTCTGCTGAATAATACACCAATCATCAAAATCATTTTTTCATTTTCTTCTCACCGGGAGCTATATTTCTTTGATTGTTCCGCCTGTGATAGGTGTCGGCATTGTGTTCTTTAGTGGCATTTTCAACTACAGGTTGCGCTCCGGGAACGTAGACAACAGATTTTGCAGGCGGCAGATCAATGGCTTTTTCACCAGGGGATGCGGCACCATTACTCCGCCTATCGCTTCGGTAGGCAACTTTGGGCAAAGAGACAACTTCCGAAATCTTTTTTTCCAGGGGATTCTTTAAATAGCTGTTATGGTAACGAATGGGATCGCCGCTCAGCTTGAATATCTTTATCCGCATCTGATATCCAGGATCAGCACCTACCAGTACTTTTTTTTCGCCCACAGTATTACCATTGGTCAGCTCAACAAGACCGGCCTTTTTGAGGTGATGGATGGTACTAATTTTTCCGACATCATTATTCAATTCCAGGAAATTATATTTACTGAGAGCGTCCCATATTTTAGCTTCTTTTCGGGTTTTGACAAATTCGATCAGGTAATTTCCGTCCTGTCCTCTTTCGTTAAAGTTAACCCTGATCCACGCATTGAAACGTTCACTTGGCTGCTTCTGGCCATTGGATTCCGTTACTGCCGGATCTGCCTTAGATGTTTTAAAAAGGTCTTTGTTCACCGGCAGCTTATTTTTCAGCATTCCATAAATTTCCAGGGGGGTCAGGTTAAAGTAAGATGAAAACATATTATGGACATAATGATCTGCAATGATCTTTCCCTGCTGCTCGGTCATCTCTGGCGGGATGGCAAAACCAAGTGCCGGATTGTATTTAGCATGCAAAAGGTTAAATACATCCGGAACAGCCTTCATTAAGAACTGCATATCCTTGTTTATCTCTTCTTTGTATTTTTTTTGAAAATTACTGAAGTCCTCGTGCATTGCCGGAGGCATGGTTGCCATTACAGGAGGGTTAGCCAGTCTTCCATCCAGGTTGCGGACATCCAGCAGCACATGCCCGGATTGATCCTGAATGACGACAGGAGGGATTTTTATAGATTTGGTGAGATATGCATCTATTCCTTTCAATACTGTTGAGGGAGGGTCTTTTTTTGTCTGACCAATGACCACCTGCAATGCCAGTTCATCTTTTCCAAACATAAGGGGATGATCTGCGGCAATGACAAATTCCTTTATACCCGCTGCCAGCTTTTCTGCTATTTTCGGCGTAAATTCTTCACCATAGCCAGTTTTGAAAAGCGTATTGGCTATGCGTTCGAGTTGTGCTGTGGTGGTTTCGTCTAAATTGAATGGCTGTTCCATGATTCATCGTTTTTATTGATAGTAATGCTATACAGATTGGCCCTGGCTCTGTGTATTGTTTACGACCACCCGGGGTACCTTGTACCTTTTTGGGACGACCTCTTCCATCACGGAGGGAGTAAGGCTTTTGGAAGAAGAAACGGCAGGGCCCGACAATTCTGCAGTTGTGCGCTGATCAGGACCGGCCATTTGCTGCGGGACAGGCATCTCTTGCCGTGTACTGACCGGTGGGGTGATCAGCGAACGGTTCGGTCGAACTCTTCTATTCCACTGGAAACTGAGCCCTTCTGTACCTGTGGTATGCTTTAACAGATTATTCAGCAGCTTCCCGACAAGGACAACGATGTTCCGCATAGCCCTGACCAGGGGATTGGGATAAAGAACAGCGTTCAGGTGCCGGGCCTGGCCGCGCATGATACGGTAGGATATTTTTTCATCAAAGGTCAATGTGTTGTAAGGCAGTTCCCGAAGGATCTGGTTGTAAACAGCGCGGTTTGCGCGGATAAACTCCCGGTCTCCCAAAACCGCTTGCCCATAAGTTGCTACATAGCCCTGTTTGCGGGCTTCCCACTTTCTGCTCAAATCATCTATGCGATTGGCAGGTGGATTATTCATTACCTGTTTCATACGATTTTTGTTTTTTTGAATACTCACTATGTCAGGTAGCCTGGTCTGGTACTGATTAATAATTCAACGGAGTGGCTTTAAGGAGGTGTTTGCCGGTGATATTCAGTAAAAGGTGGCGGTCACCTTCTTTTTCAAATACTTCCACTGAAAAATGCTTGCTGTCCGCAACAGTGAACTTGTCAAATGCAATGACCATTGTATTACCCCCATCTTCATTTACCCGTTCTCCCCCTGAAAGAAAGGTATACAAGGGGCGGATCTCTTTTTCCATACTGGATGTTCGCTTGCCCTTTTTGTTGTCCCTTATATAATACCTCGTAAAATGAATGTCATAAGGTATCATCGATCTGTTCCGGATGACAAATTGAAGGAAAAGCAGATCCTTGCTTATATAAATATTGCCCAGTGAAAGACTGACCAGGCCGTTGGTGGTCCTGGGGTGATGAACCGCAGGTGATTTTGCGGCTACTGTATAAACCAGGCTTTTTACATCTCCTGGCCCCAGGTGTTCCTTTTCATGGGCCACAGCTTTTACATTCATGCCTTCATTTGCATCCGATCGGTAAGGAAGTTCGGATGCAAGAGAATCATAAACAACAATGAAGGAGTACATCTTGTTATCCTCCGTGTAGACGGTAAGATTTGTTGTGTTAAAATTTTTCGTTACGGCTTTTACTTTCAGGACAGTAGGGGCTTTTTTCTCTACCCGGATGCTGATATCTCCAGAACCCCTGTCAGCATCGATAATTTCGGTGGGGAATACCAGCATGGTTGTTTTTGGATAGCTGACAGCTATCGTTTTGGGCATCGGTTGAGCGAACACCACCAGGCAATTAATAATTGCCAATACCGCCAGGATCATCCTTGAATAATTCCGTTTCATACTTTAGTTTTTTTTCTTGTTAAATCCTATATTCCTTTACTGATCTTGTTTTCACCATCACCAGAAATATTCCTGCCGCGGGACAGCCTTTGGGGTTTGCCAATCCTTTCATGGTATTGCGAAACAAGTTTCTGGACATACTCTGTCCCCAACCGGTTGCTTACCCCTTCCAGGAGCAGGTTCGAGGCATGTTTGACGGGGAGTAGCCCGTAGGAAGGGTTCGGAAGTATACTCAGCGTATCGAAATAGCTGTCATACATTGATCCGTAATGACTGGTAATATTATTTTGATAGCCATATATCGTGTCTGCCATATATTTCAGCCGAAGGATATCAGCTTCCACCTCGCCCAGTTTTGAAGATTGCTGAAGCCCCTGCAGCATTTTCTCTATTTCTTTCACCTGCGCTTCCAGATCCCGGTGCATGCCAATTTTCCTGACATATTCTTTATCAAAATCGCGGGCATTCCAGTTCACCTCGCTCATACTGTTTTCCAGTATTCCCAGGTTCATGCCCTCTGCTTTGGGGCTGTACAATGTTTTCCGGCTACCGAGATGCACCGCATCATATCCCAGAATCGACAGACTATCAGTTGCCTTTTCATACTTTAGGTAGGCCAGGAATTTCATGTCCTTGCTTCTGTATTGCATGCGCTCACTCGCGGTGATGATCTTACCTGATTCCACAGCGGCCCTGACGATGGAATTGTACAACTGCCTGGTAAAACCCAATTCGATTAATTGTGCAAACAACTGGTATTCCATACATCATTCTTTTACATTCAAGCATTATTTGATCCGATTCCCGCTGCTTTTGATAATGTCACCAATTATCCGCTGTGACGATAACCGCCTTTTCTTTTCTTCGGCAAGCACCCTCCGCGCGGTCTCTGACAATAGCTTCCAGGTATTGCACCTGTTGCTGCAACCTTTCTTAATCAGGAGGGCCGCTGCTTTTTTGACTGGCAGGATTCCAGGTTGCCTGTGGCGAAGAGTAAGCACATTAAAAAAAGATTTATAATGCAAGACCTTTTCTGTCTGAAGGCCACCAGCTACCGAATAGAACGTGTCGTTGAGGTATTTCAGTTTCAGCCGGTGTGCAGCCATTTGACCATCTATACCGCTGCCGGATAAAGCAATCAGTTTGTTTTCTATCCGAGTTGCCCTTTTTTCCAGCTTCAGATCACGACCGAATGCTGCAGGGTAGGCCGGATGAAAAGCGGGCGCATTCCAGTTGATCTTGCGCATTTCTTTCTCCAGTTCTCCTGCATCTATGCCACCGATAACAGAACCTGGTGCTATGGGGCTTCCTAAGTCTATTATATCAAGAGAACGGACCTTTAGCAGTTTGTCCTCCTTATTGTGATAGAGGTGTATCAGGCATTTTACATCCCGGTGAAAATGCTTTGATATTTCACTGGTCGTAAACAGCGGGCCTGCAACAGCCATCTGAATTTTGACGGCCTCGATAGTACCCGGTGAAAGGCCCAAATCAATAAGCGGCTGGATTTTCTGTTCCATGCTTGTTAATTGTAGACTTTGAAGAAATACTTAACCGTTTCCCTGCAACAGCAGCACCGGATGGTCCGCTTTAACGGTGACTTTGATCAGCTTTACTTTTCGCTGCAAGAGATTCTTTAGGGTTTCGACACCTGAAGCTGCTGCCTGAGCGCTTAAGGATGGGTTCATTTCGGCGAGCTGTATGCTCTGCAGCGCCTGGTCTGTTCCCTGTTTGGCGGCGTCTCGTGAAATGGAACCCGGTATGCGGATACCTTCGAGCCCATCGGTGTCGTATACCTTTAAAGAAACTGGGTATATGGAAGGGCCATACACGATCTTGTCAATCGCTACCTTCAAACGTTCCCCGGTCAGTTCACAGGTTCCATACACAAATGTTCCGGCCGGTATTAATTGGCCATGGATGTAGGTTTCATCCTCCAGCCGCAGCTTGATCGTAGCGCCTGATACAAGGAGCTGCGTTTCATGCACCACCGCTTTCACTGCATTTTGAGCAGGGCTGTCCCCTGATTCATCCAGTTCAAAAAAACGACCGGTACCAGGCACTGCTTTTTGTATGGAGGCAATTCTACCGCTGTCTTTTTTCGTCGGCATAACTGTATTCCATTCATCCAGCACTTCGGGCTCTTTATTTGTTACTGAGAATATTGCAGTGGGGTGGCTTTCGGATTCAGTTTTGAGTCTTTCCTTTACACGCTCAGGGTGCTGAACATCCAACGCCTTATTGAGCATTTCGTTTAAAAGCAGCAGCTCGCTGTCCTGTGGCTGATCCGTGGATGGTCTGTCCGGCAGGTGCAAAGCCGGAAGTCCTGCATAGGATTGCCCGGAACCAGACGCCTGCCCCTGGTCCGGGGTCAGCGGTGTGGGGGCAATAGCAGCCTGCCTGTTTAATGCTGACTGCAGCGCATCCAGTTTTTGCTGCGCCCTGGCTTCATTTTGCTCAAGAGAACCTCCTGATTGCCTGGTCAGTCTGGCTGCTGCCTGGTTGACATCATAAGGGCTAAGGGATTTTGGATCGTCTGCTGCGGGAAGCATTCCTGTCGCTGCTCCGGCGTAGGGATCGAACAAGGGCTTCTCGCTTTTCCTTGCAGAATCGTCGTCGGCCTGTTTGTAAATGCTCAATTTGTCAACAGGCTTTGAAACAATTTGTGCTGATGGCAAATCTGTGTTCAAACCTTTCGGCTTTTCCGCTGCCCCGGCCTTGCCCCGTCCACCACCCAAGCTATAAAACAAGAGAATGATGAAAGGAAGAAAAAACAGTGGTAATACCAGTAATAATTTTCTTTTGCGGTCTTCTTTGCTCACTAGTGTTTTCTGCTCCATGACCTTTTTTATTTATGGTTGATTAAATGCCTGCTCTGCCAGCCGGAGGCTGTCCATCAGACCAGGATGAAGGCGTAAAAAACGGTTTATCTGTTCCTTGCCATCCGGCGTAAGTGAAATGCTGTCGATCCGGTGCCGGAAGGTTTGAATGGCTTGTTTATCACCGTTCGTCAGTGTGGGCTGGGGTTCTGCTGTGTGAAAAAATGCCCTTTGTGGTTGCCGGTAAGCCGGAGACTGGATGGTAATTTTCCCAGGATGAATAGCCTGATAAAAAACACCTGCACTGCCTGCTCCAAAACTGATGCAAAAAAGCATGAGGGCAATTTTGCGCTGGCTGAGCGGAAGTCCCTCCGTTTTACGCCCCATGTAGTCTGCCCATTTTTTCTGGATGCAGAGGACCACGGATCCCAGCCTGGAACCAATGGCCGTCTGCAGGCGGGAAGGCTTTTTTCTAAAACTGAATTTCCACATAAATTACCTTTTTGATACGCTTATATCATTGTTCTCGACGGTTGCCCATCGCTCGATGAGGAATCCATGCGGATTATTATCACTTCGCTGGCCCAGATCACGCAGGTACCCTTCTGTTACAAGGGAGCGCATGGTGATGGAGGAAGGGCGTTCAATCCGCTCTTTGGCATACAGCCGGAAATAATAAGGATACTCATCTGTGTTGACACGGATACTGTCTATCGCAATCTCCTGGCTGATATTGGCGCTTACAATCTGGTTGTAAAAGCCGTTTTCTTTCAGGTTATCATATACGTCCTTAGCACTCCGGTCTGCCAGGTAAAAAGACTGCCTGACATTATCTTCAATTGCTTTTTCATCAGGGGTAAGGTTGAAGAACAATTGATGAAACACCTTGATATGATCACGGGCCTCTACAGCTACATTGTCTTTTTTTGCCCCGGCAATTGCCTGAAGGGCCTTGCCATTAATAATGATATAAATCTGCCTGTCCTTTGACTGGGCATACTGAAAGCTCGTATACAAAGCATAACCCGTTGTGAGTGCATAGGCAATGGTCAGTACCGCGCTGAACAGCCGGACATGCTTAAATGCGGTATCGATGTTTTTAAAATGCTGAAACATTCCTCTTGTCTTTTCACACTTTTTCAATACTGTTTCTAACGCTGAATAACTTCAGGGGTCTGTTCATTCAGGTTTAATATGCGCGGGCAATTCATCCATCGCAGCGGATTTATTTAATTTAGCCCGATAACTTGTTATGCATATAACCACTATTGTTACCCTCCTTGTTATAATGTTCGCTGCTGCCTGCAGCCATACCGCCCTGCATGGTTCCTATCGTTGCACTGTATATATCACCGGCAAATCCTCCGGCTACACCAGCGACACCGCTGGCAGCCATCATCGAAGTAGACATGCTCATATTGGTGATCTTCTGCTGCATTGCACTGCCGCCACCCACAAAGAGCACCATATCAGCGATACTCGGCACACAGAAATAGCAAACTATGCCTATTACCATAAAAATCATGTATCCCAGGTCATAGGTGGAAAAGAAGGTATCGCCGGTCTGCTGAATCTGTGAAAGATCCAGCTTGATCATCTGTTCCTGGATAGTGCCAAGCATGGAGCCCAGGACATTGGCAATAGGTAGCCACAGAAATATATTGATGTATCGTGCCAGATAGACCTGGAGTATATGCTGAAATCCGTCGAAGGTGGCGAGACCAAAAACCAGGGGGCCTAAAATGGCAAGCAATAGCAGGATATACGTTCTAAGCGTGTTGATGCAAAGACTGGCCGCCTCATACACAATCTGGAGTACGGTGGCTATAACTTTTTTGATAGAGTTTCTGAAATTATAGCCTGCTTTATCAATCGCAAACAATACGTCATTGCCCAGCGATCCGAAAAAGCCTTCATTGCCCACCTCATCAGCATGGTAATATTTCATCCAGGAATCCCGGTTCCCTTCTCCATCCGGTCCTACCAGGGCTTGCCATTGTTTGGTCTTTTTTATTTCATCTTCTTTTTGTTTCAAGAGCGCCTGTACACTTTTATCGGTATTTTCTACCAGTTTGCTTGTCCCATCCACCGTTGGCTGAAGAACACCATTCATGATGGCAATCACACCGGGGAAGAGCAAGATGGCGAGCCCCAAGCTGAAAGGCCGGAACAGGGGATAGAAATCAACCGGCTCTGCTCTTGCAATATGACCCCATACCCGGTAGGCGATGTACCATGTGGCCGCAAATCCCGCGATCGCACGTCCTATGCCGATCAGGCTGGAACATTTGGGCAGCATTTCTGTGTACAAATTATCCAATACGGATTGCAGGCTATGAATATTATCCGCAACAGTCTGGGCACTGGCCCAGTGAGGGAAAAACAGCAACAATATAAAAGGGATAGTTATAACTTTTTTAGGTTGTCTCATACACACAAATTTTCATGCACACATTCACGGCAATCTATTTTTGCCCTTCAATTTTTTTAAGGGCGTCTAGTTCTGCAGCTTCCTTCACTCGCTGGAAGGCCAGTACCTTATTACTTCTGTTAAAAACCTTCAGGAAGGACAGCTTGTCTTCCATCTGCTTATAGATCTGGTCGATGCGCTCAAGTCGTTCGTCAACACTCATGCGCAGTTTGGAATCGGTGATCACCATCAGCAGGCCGTCCATATTATCCACGGTTTCATTTAGGAGGCCCGAGTATACTCTCGCGAAATAATCCAGCTCTGCCTCACTAAAGACGTTGGAATTTCTGAATTGGGAAAAGGCTTTTTTGTATCCGGAAACCAGCTGCACCTGGTCTTGGATAATGTCCACCACACGGCGGTAACGTTTTATCTCAGGGTTGACCAGGTAAAGGCCATCCAGGAATACCTGATGGAGACTATAATTTCCACTGGTGATGTCCTTCACTTTGTTGTATCCAGCTTCAAGGGTCCTGTAACCATTATACAGCTGCTGGAGTATTGCCTTGAACTGGGTCAGCTTGGTAATATCCAGTACCAGCTGCTGAATTTCCTGATCCTGCGCTTTTGCTTCGGGTGACAGCATCATGCAAATGATTGCCGCCAGACCAATTATCCATCTCTTCATATCATCCTCCTTTTCTTGAATTATCCTTGACCCCTTCAAGGGGCAACAATTTTTCTGGCAGCGGATAGTTCCGCCTGCTCCTTCAATCTGTCTCCCGCAATTACCTGAATATCTCTTTCCATCTGGTCGAATGCTGTCCGCTGTCCCTGCGCCTCTTTGTACAGCTCGTCAATCCGGGTGATGCGTGCATCATCTGTCATTTCCAGTTTGCCGCTCGTCGTAACCTGGACAAGCTGATCGAGGGTGCCATTTATTTCTTCCACGAGATGGTTGAACGTCCGGGAAAAAAAGCTGATTTCATCGGGGCGGAACTGGCCGCTATTTCTTATCGAGGTGTACAACTTTCTGTATGATGAAAGGATATGCCCCTGGCTTGCTATCATTTGTGCTATCCTGGCGCCCTTGAGTATTTCGGGATTCACAGCCTTTAGTGAACTGATATACGCGTTATGCAGGAGGAATTCCCCGTTTTTTATCTGGTGGGCCATTTCCAGGCCCTCATGGGCGATTTTAAACCCCTGCTTGATATAACCCAGGTACAGCTGTAAATAAGCGATCTGCTGATTCAGGTATTTAATCTGGGTCTTGTTCTGGTGAAACCATTCGCTCCAGGTCTGGGCTTTTCCAGTGGCCGGTAACAGTAGCATGGCTGCAATCAAAAAAGCAACTGCGGACTTGAATAATTCTGACCTAAGCATACTTTTTATGTATTAATGTGTTCGCTATTCGTATTTCAACATCTTTTATAACTGGCAGCTTGCTAGTGCAACAGACCATAGTACAGTT
This sequence comes from uncultured Deminuibacter sp., assembly GCA_966424055.1. Lineage (GTDB taxonomy): Bacteria > Bacteroidota > Bacteroidia > Chitinophagales > Chitinophagaceae > Deminuibacter. The sequence continues at coordinate 12,737 of CBJLMB010000042.1, forward strand.
TTACCTGCTGAAGCTCTGCCTGGTCTTTAGTCCGCTGAAGGCTGACAATCACATTGGAATTATTAAACCGCTTCAGGTCTGTCAGGTTTCGGCCTATCTCATCGCCGGCATGCTCCATGATCTTCAGCCGTTTTGCGTCATCCATCTGCACCGTGAAGGCACTGAGCACCAGCTGCAGCTGGTCAAGGTTATTGATGCTCTCGGAAATAATCCCGTTATAGACCCCTTCCATATAATGCAATTCGTCGGCAGAAAAATTGGGATCCCTTTTAAAGAGTGCATAGGCACGTTTGTATTCTGCCATCAGGTCAATCTGCTTCTGGATGATCTCTTTGCCCTGTCTGTAAAGGGAAATAGCTGCTTTGACCTTCCAGAGCTCATCGTAGAATGTCTGGAACAGTTGTTTCTGTTTCGTAGCCCATCCGGTGATCTCGTCCAGTTTAAGTTTGGAGAGCAGGTTTTGCAGCGCTTGTTGAGCATTCTGCAATTTGATCGTGCCATTTTGAAATCGCTGAATCTGGAGGTCTATTGCCTTGATCACTCTTTTTGAGAGACCCGCATATAGATCGGCCTGCCCTTTGCCAGATGGGGGAATGGCACAAACGAATGACAGTACAAAAATTGCAGCCAGTATCCTTTTTTTCATGACTTAATGTTTTATCGTTACTGTTATGGTGCTTACCTGATCCGTTTGTAAGCAATCTTCCCGTTTGACAATTCGGTTTCCTCTGCCTGCAGTACGTACTGTTCGCCATTACTCAGCAACAAGGTCTGCTCCTGCAGGTCATAGTTTGCCGACCATAGCTTGTGCCTGAAGATTTTGGGAGCAAACTTTTTTTTTCGTGGATCAATCTGAACAATTCCGCAACTTTTTCTTACGATATAAAGATGCGACTGCGAATTACCCAGCGGTGAAATAAACAGGGTGTCCCACAAATAGCCACTTGAGTCGGCATGTTGACGCACGTAGATGCCTGCAAAGTGAGGAGGTGATTTGCTGCCCACCAGCTCACAACCGGCGAGAACGGATAGCGTAATTAAGAGTGTCAGAATTTTCATAGCTTAACCTTTTAAGGATTATTGATTATTTTCCTTGATGAGTGCCTGAATGCCCCTCTGCATATCTTTGTACTTTTCAGTGTATTCAGTTACTTTCATTTTTTCGCGTTCTTCGGTCGTGTAAGCCAAATACTCCTCGGGCGCGACCTCGGTGCGATATACCTTGCTGATCACACCACCCAGGCTGATAAATACTTCCTTGTATTTTCTGCCAGGTTCATTCGCCTTATTCATGGACAGGATAAGCGCCTTCTCCTTCTCGCTTAAACCCAGCAGCTCCTGGATCATGGCGAATTTATTCTGGTATTTGGCCTGGTCGAGCAGGATTTTGCAGTCTGCATTATTTATGATCGTCTGTTTTACGATGGGTGAACTGATTATATCTTCTATGTCCTGGGTCACGACCATCGCTTCGCCAAAAAATTTTCGCACCGTCTTGAACAAGTACTTGATGTATTCCGCGAATCCTTCCCTCATGAGTGCCTTCCAGGCTTCTTCTATCAGGATCAGTTTTCTGACACCTTTGAGTTTGCGCATCTTGTCAATGAACACCTGCATGACGATCAGAACCACCGCGCTGAGCAGAATAGGATGATCTTTAATATTGTCGAGCTCGAAGATGATCATGCGCTCGGAAAGCAGATCCAGGTTCTCGGTGGCATTCATCAGATAATCGAACTCCCCACCCCGATAGTACGGGCGCAGAACGTAGAGAAAATTATCTATGTCAAAATTCTTTTCCTTTACCCCTTCACTGCTTAACGCAGGGGCATAATGCTGCTGAACAAACTCATAGAAAGAATTGAAGCAGGGGAAAATCTCGGGATGAGCATCCAGGTGTTCATAATAGGCCGTAATGGCACCTGACAGGGCTACGTATTCGCTTCGGGTATAGGGCTCATTTTCCCGTTTCCAGAGTGAGAGCAGCAGTGTTTTGATACTTTCCTTTTTCTCGGTATCGAGGGTATCACCTTCAGAGAGTTTGAAAGGATTGAACCGGATCGGGTTATCTGTGTCATGGGTAAAATAATAGCCTCCCACCAATTTACAGATGCCTTTGTAGCTATGTCCAATATCCACGATAACGACATGCGTCCCCTGTTCATAATAACTCCGCACCAGCAGGTTACAGAAAAATGATTTGCCAGAGCCGCTGGGCCCCAACAGAAATTTATTTCTGTTGGTGATTGCCTTGCCCATAGGCTCATCCGAAATGTCCACCAGGACAGGACGGCCACTGATTCGATCTCCTAAACGGATGCCAATCGGGCTGATAGACGACCGGTAATTGGTCTCCTGATTGAAAAAACAGGTAGCCTGATCGGCAAATGTCTGGAAGCACTCATTGTGAGGGATGTCAGCTTCGTTGCCAGGCAGCGCAGCCCAAAAAAGTTGTGCAGCTCCTTTGACTTCCTGCCTCGGCGATGCATCCATCTGCGCCAGTGCAGCAGAGGCCCGGTTGCGCAGATCCTTCAGTTCTTCCCGGTTCCGGGTCCAGACCATTATATTGAAATGCGCACGTACCGGTAAACGCTGCTGGCTGATGGCTTCATTGAGGAAGCTGTTCACCGCGTCGCGGCCAATGGAATTTTCCCTGCTGTATGCGGATAGCGACTGGAGTCTGCGGCGCTTGCTCTCCAGTTTTTTTAGTGTCTCCGCGCTGTCTTCCAGCACCACAAACTGGTTATAGACATGGTTGCAGTTCAGCAGCTGCCCAACGGGGGCCGCAAAACTGACAGAAAACTTTGTCTTTTCGCTGGAATAGCGATCATAAGTAATCCTGGGGCCACATAAGGATGGCAAATCTTCCACATCTGCCATGGTATAGAGCTGGCAGAAATTCTCGCCGATCTGCCACTCCGGCTTGAAGACGATATCACGAACCAGTGGCTGGCTTTCACCCTGTTGCAGGAACAGGTATCGTTCAATCAGGCCGGGATGATCCTTATCGCCTGCCAACTGATCAGAACCCAGGCGTTCGACTTTAATGAACTTGGCATCACTGAGCAGTTTTTCAAACTGGCTCACCCGGTCCATAAAATCTTGCAGGGCAGGGCCACGTAAACTGTCCTCGGAGAATAAGGATGGTCGCAACAGGTTAGAGAAAGCGGAATTGGACAGCTTTCTGTTCGGCCCCATTCTGGTGACCATTACATAGCAGCTATGGGACAGGTAGGGGCGCTCGTGAAAAAAGCGTTCGCTCGAATGTTGCAAAAAACTTTTTTCATCACCCGAAAAATCTGCCTGGTAAGACGCTTCGCAAAACCAGTCTTGCTTATGTACAACTGTTTTTGGCGGAAGTATTTTGATAGCCTTCACCCATATATGGTGAATGGTCTCATAGTCTTCGTTACTTAGCGTAAAAATCTCCGGCAATTCCAGCCGGAAGGCTACCGTAATATCTCCCTGTTTGGATAAGATACAATCCTGTTCCACTTTTGCCAGCGGCAGGAGTTTCTCCAGATCCCTGGCTTCCCGGGCAGGAGACTTCAGCTGAAGCGTCAGCGATGCGAGCACAAGAAAAGCAATTATCACTACCACAATCATCTTACACCTCGTTTTGCTATTGTTAATACTCTTGTCTATCTTGAAATCTTTATTTCCTGTTTCTCCTCATTACCCGGAAGGTACCGGATGGGAGGTTGCATTCTCTTCATCGGCACTTCCATCTTAGCGCCTGTTAATGGTACGGAAGAATCTATCTCTTCTCCCGGAGACGCGGATGCCATCGAGATTAGTTTGCCTTGCTCGGCGGCGGGTAAATTCTCCAGGTTCCCTGATTCACGGAGCCGTTTTTCTTCCAGTTTAAGGTTCATTTCCCGTTCCAGCTTTGCCAGCTCCTCTTTTAATTCACGGAGCTCTGCTTCCTTTTCAAAGGGCTTGCTACGGATCTGTTCAATCATCGGGATCTCGGCGTCCAGCCTTGCCAGGGTTTCCTTTTCCTTTTCCAGTAAATTATCTGTCCGGTCTATGGCATTCAGGAAATACCGGGCCGCGAGTTTTGGATTATCGTGATTAAGTTGTCCCTGATTATAAGTGTACTTGATCCCGGTTTCCGGACTGAGTGCATAGAAGTCAATATCATAGCGATTTTCTACTATCAGGCGAACTGTCTGGCAACGGACATACAGATCAAAACCATACAGGCTACCGAGCAACTGTTCCTCTGTTCCCAGGCCGGATGTCTTGAATTGCTGCGCCGTCCTTATCAGGAATTGCCCGATTGCCTCAGCGTCTGATGAGGGAAAATCGGTTAGTGTAATGGGATTTAATTTTGTTCCATCCTTATCCAGCCTCAATACCTTGTGATAGCGATCGCTATCGCTGGAAAGTTTTACGATCAGTTCCCTGGTTCGTTCTCTTCCCGCAGTCAGCAGGTCCAGTTTGCTGCGGGCACGGCTGGTTTCGCGAAAATGCGCTGCTTTCAGATTTTCCAGCGACAAGATTTTTTTCTCCAGCTTTGATTTTTCCAGCAGGGTGGTATCGCCGGAGAGAATGGCGATGTATTCGCTAAAGTTCATGCCGGTTTTCTCATCCATAGCACCTTCATCAATAGTCCTGACATGCAGTTCACAGTTCTTCATCTGGCTGATAAAAGTTTGTTTGTTTTTCAGCAAGTTGAACTTGTAGTTATCCAGCGTCTGTTCCACAGCGTAGATAAATGCTTTAACCTTGTTGCCAAAATGATGCTTGGCCACAAAGTTGCGCGTTCTGGCCCCCCGGCCATTGCGCTGTTCCAGTTCGCTCGGCTTCCAGGGGATATCCAGGTGGTGCATGGCAACAACCTTACGCTGTACGTTTAGGCCGGTACCTGATTTTGAGGTGCTTCCTATAAGCACCCTGATTTCTCCACTGTTCATTGCTTTGAATAGGTCTTTCTTATTGTCGTCGTTCCATTCATGAACGAAGGTGATTTCACGGGCAGGTATATCGAAATCCTCCACCAGCTTATTCCGAAGCGCATCATATAAGTTAAACTGTCCAGATTTGGGAGTGCCAATATCGCTGAAGACTATTTGCGTACCTTTTTGTTCAGCGCTCTTGAAATAATATTCAGCTACTTTTCTCGCGCAGACATTGACTTTGCAATCCGGATGATCTGCATAATCTCCGGAAATAAGACGCATGTCCGTTGCCATATTTTTGGCATAGTTGGTTGCAATCAGCATTTTGCCGCTTTCTTCTTTCCTGGTAAGGGGTGCATGTCCAATTAATGTGGCATCGCCCGTCCTTGCAAACTGGATAAGTTTCTGCATGAACACCTGCTGGTCCGGTGTTGGTTTAATGCTCACCAGTTCCTCATCAAGGGCGGGCCTATCCAGTTTGATGCTCTCAGCTGTTTTGTAATCCGTTATCTGGGAGTAAAAAAGAGCCAGTTCAGGTACTTTGATAAAATGCCTGAACCTTTCTTTTATAATGATTTCATTCGTGACAGAAAATTCAAAATCCCTTGTTTTACGAGCGTATACTGCAGCCCAGGCATCAAAATTCTGAATCTGCTGACGGGCTAATTCCCGTGGCCTGAGATATTTAAAAATCAGGTACATTTCTGTCAGGCTATTGGAAATAGGTGTTCCGGAAAAAAAGGTGGAACAGAGGTCTGCATCAAACTTATCCTGCAGTGTCCTTATAGCAAAAAGCAGATTGAGGGCTTTCTGACTGCCCACTGTATTGCCGAGACCGGCAACACGGTCATGGCGGGTGGTGAAAGTCAGGTTTTTGAAGGCGTGGGATTCATCAACCAGTAAATGGTCTATTCCCAGTTTTTTAAAATCAATATCTGTATCTTTTCTTTCTTCTATTTGTTTGATGGCTGTTTTTAATTGGCCATCCAGATTATTCCTTCGGATCTGAAGACCTTTAAGCATTTTTTTCGATATTGAACCTCCCATGTCTTTTAGCGTATCAAAATCTCTGTCCAGGTTGTCCAGTTCTTCCTGCAGAATGGCTTTCTGCACATCTGGCGTCTGAGGTATTTTTTTAAACTGGTCGTGCGTCAATATGACACAATCCCAATCATTGTTCATGATTTCCTGGTATATCCGCTGTCTCTGGCGAGGCGTAAAGTCTTCTTTTCCCGGGGCGAGGACCCGGGCATGCGGATAGGCAATCCGGTAGGTAGCAGCGATTTCGCTAACATTGGCTTTTAAAGCCAGTATGGCGGGCTTGCGAACAACGCCCAGGCGTTTCATTTCATAGGAAGCTATAACAGCGGTAATAGTTTTTCCGAGTCCAACCCCATGATCGATCAATGCACCCCTGTTCTGAATAATCCGCCAGACAGCAGCTTTCTGCGAGGGGTAGAGGGATGGAATATCCAGTTTTTCTTTTAACCCGGCCATATCCAGGCCAGGGCAGCTTAAATGATCACCATTATACTCTCGCAAAACATAGCAGTTGTATGTTTCGTGATAAATAAGCTCTATAGTATTTTTTTCTTCATCCGGCAACCCTTTCATCCATTCGGTAAATTTTTGCCGGATGGATTCGATTTTCTGGTGCGCGAGTTGTGTCGCGTCATTATCGGGAACCCTGATCTTGTTTTCACCTTCGCCTATCTCGAAGCTAAAGAAGGGAGCCGTGTTTTCGAGCGCATGTTCCAATATGGTGTAGCCATACATTGTTCTGCCATTTTTTGGAACGATGGCGTATTCATCGGTAACCTTCGCGTTATTTGACGCCACCTTGACCTTGAATACATCGAGCGACTGAAGGAGGTATACCGATGTATCTGTACCGAAAAGCTCTGTTGAAAAACGGTTATAGTACTCAGGCGGAATCCATCTTTCGCCAAGGTTGAAGTCCAGTAGGTCAAAGGGTATTTTCTCTGGCTGAACATTTTTGATGGCCTCGAGACTTTTGATCACACGAGGGTCTCCGGGTTTTTCTTCTAAAGCCCGCTCTGCCTGCTTCATCTTTTCTATGACATTGCCAGACAGGTATTCATCCGAAGTTTCCCAGGCACCAGTGGCAGGATTGAGATAGATAAACTTGTCCAGTGACTGGATTAGCGATTCGGGTTCCAATTTGGTGATCGAGCACATAAACGGCAGATCAATTTTACCTTTCTCATTCAGGCAAACGGCCAATGCTTCTCTGGAATCTTCTGTAGTGAATTTTTCCGGTGTTGCTGTCAGCGATCTTAAGAAAATATCGGATTGTACAAAAGTCTGATCCTCCCTGCGCTCCAATGCGGAGATCACCACATGACCAAAAGCCTCGTCCTGTGCAATCAGTTTTTTATTGATCCTGTCATTTAGCAGGCCGTACTTCTTATGGAAATCCTCATAGGCATCGTTCAGTGTCCGGCGTAGACCGGTATGATCCGGGCCATTGTTGTTTTCCAGTTCTGCCAGTTCCAGGTAGGCATCCCTTAGACGGGTATAGTTTTCATAAAACAGCTTGTCTTTATAAGGGGTCGCCAGAGGTGAAAAACTCGCCTCCCTGCTTTTGTGATCGATTTCCTGAACGGCGCCGACCTTTCCCTTATAAATCAGTAGTGTCCCCGGCTTATGGAATGGTTTCAAGGCGGTGTAAAGTGCTGTCTTGTCGTTTTCAAGACCGAAGGTGGATTTAAAGGTCAGATCGCCTGAGTATTGGTAAGTGTGGTTGAACTCTTGCAATTTATTGGAGAGGAATTGCAGCTCCCGGTGTAAGAGCGGGGTACTCATCCAGTTAGATGAAAAGCCGATTTCCGCCACATTGGATACCAGCTTAAAAAGATACCTGTTGGTTGTTTTATCCCTCGCTGTAAGCAGTGCAATAGATTCATGACCCGGTTTTTCAGCGGTGCTGATGGTGCTTAAAATACGGGCGCTTTGACGGTTCACCACCGTATCATCCATATCTTTCATGTAAGCCAGGGCGCGGTTCGCGCTCTGGGCCGGAGCGATGTCAAAGAGCCCCATCTGCACAGCAAAAGACGACTGCTCAGCACCTGCATCTGGCATGTCCAGAAAGGTAAATTGCCTGGCCGTCTCCTGCTTTTGCGGCATTTCGCCCGCGCTTTTGAAAAGCATTTTATTTACCCGCCGGGCCACATCGTTTGTCAGGATCTTTTTTAAATTGTCGCCAATCTGATCAATATCTCCATGTTGCCAGATTTGAAGCGCCGGAGCGCCGTATTGATTTTTTCCCTCTTTTATCTCATCCCCGAGGATCACTTCAAGGTGATCCTGGACATAGGCGTTTACAAAATATTCACCTAATTCATTTTTTCGGGATACGGGCTTGATTAATGATTCTTCCAGTTCTGAAAGACCTGTTTTGCCGGTATTTTTCTGTACAATCAACAGATGTGTGGGAGATTCTGTATTGCCTGTATTTTTCATCAGGTTATCCGGCAGAACAGCAAGACTGATAAAATCCGCCCTCGAAAACAGGTATTCCCTGATAGGTTGGTTGACAGGTTTATTCATGACAGCATCTGTCGTAACGTATGCCATCAGACCTCCATTTACCAACTTGTCCAGACCTTTTGCAAAAAAATAGTTATGTATTTTCCCGGAGATGCTTTTTTCGGGATAGGCTTCATCCAATACCGGGTAATTACCAAAAGGGATATTGCTGACAACAAGATCATAGGTTCCGTTATCATCCGTGGGAGTATCTTCAAACCCTTTAATATGGGTTAAAGACGGGACTGGCAACGTGCTATTTATTACTTCAAGAACCTTTCCGGTCAAAATGTCTTTTTCTACAGCGGTTATTTGTTGCAGCCCTGTAAAATGGTTGACAGCCTCGGTAATAAATATACCCGCACCGGCGCTGGGCTCATACAGCCTCTTTGGTTCTATGCCTTCTGAATGGAGGACTTCATACAAGATTTTTGGTACGATCTCCGGTGTATAAAAGGCGCTGAGTGTACTCCTTTTCATTGAATCGACCGCTTGCTTGTACTGTTCTGCTGAAAGGTGTTCCTGCAGAAATTCATGGAAGATCATCATAGGCTTGTATAGGGCCATATCCTCAGATGTCGCCCCCAGCTTGACCCATTCTTCTGCGGGGCCGTAAGGATAAAGGATAGACTTTATACCTCCAAAACCGGAATATAACTGCAGGGAAGCGATATTCCTTTCTGTCAGTGCTTTGCCAGGCTCCCAGGGAAGTGTATTGCGGATCGCTTCCAGGTTACACCTTAATTTTATGAGCTGCTTGTAAGCCATACATCCTCCTTTTCGTGTGCTTCCATTCGAGTGTGTTCAACCCGCCAGATATTCTTTTATGGCCCCGGTCAATGCATAATGAATAAAACGGTCCTCAGCATTATCTTCCGTCAGTTGGATTTGTTCCAATACCGGTTCGCAAGCACTAATGATGTTGATGACCTCATGTGTCAAGGTTCCCGCTTCCACCATCCGGGTATATTCGTGTTCAAATTCTTCCGCCAGAACGGAGCTGATGAGATTGTACTTTGATGGCCGTAGATCACCGGTGAGGTCATCCATGCAGATTTCTTCTATCCTGTTGATCGGGCAGCCATCATCCAGGAGTTCAGCCACCATTGGCATGACCGTTGCCGTTTTCTCTTCCAGGTAAGCGGTTACCCTTGTCTCTGACTGAAGGCGGATTAGCAAATCCGGGTTATTCCGGGTCATGTAAGTGAACAGCCGTTGCATCAGGATCTGCTGCATAATCGAAGGAGTTTGATTTTTTAAAAATAGAGGGGTTGGGCCGGCACCGGATCTGTCAAGATTAATCTATCGATCACTATTCCTGTCGCATCGGCTTCACGCTCACCGGCACCGGCCGCCCCTCCGGACCTCACCTTGGGGGATTCTTCGTCCCCTTTACCAACCCGGACAACAGAAGAACAAAAATTTTTCTGGATCGGCAGCTGATAGCGGGTGGTACCCGTCGCCAGGCGGCCTCTTTCATCAGGCCATGTTCGCCGTATTTCTTTGAGTAACGGAAGACATAACTGAACAATACATAACCCATCGCACCGACTACCGCTACACAGAGATAAACAGGTACCCCCGCTATATAAGCCACCGCAAAGAGAATCAACAGCCCCACCAACCCGGTGGCCAGGTAGGCTATATATTGTGCTTTTAGCCCCTTGAACATTAAAGGCGTGTTAATCCCTTTATTTATTTCGTAAACTGTACTCATAGATCGTATTTTTTATGGCACTGATTACTTTATTTTCTTTAGCGAATATGCTATACGCCAAAGAAGCCTTTTAAAATGGTTGCTACCACGACCAGGAAAATGCAGGAGCCGAACCAGCTGGCCGCAACCTTGCCGGTATCTTGGTCGCCCGAGTTCCACTTGTTGTAAACCTTTATGGCACCCACAATGCCCACAACAGCACCTATCGCATACATCAGGGTTATGCCCAACTGAAAATACTTGACCACCTCGCTTGTTGCGCTGCTGAATCCTTCACCTGCTTTCTGAGCCATCAGCTGGCCTGCAGAGAAAACCAGGATACATACACCTGTACATCTTTTATATGGAAAGCCGTAGCTTCCCTCGCGTTCCCTTACACACTGTTTCATACATCACCGGTTTAATTCCTGCCTTGTAAATAATTCCAACCTGAATAAATCCTTGCCCCCTCAATCCCAAAGGGAAAGTGCTTCGCTTCTTGTAATGGCCATATTGTTTTCCTCGCCTTTTCTCGTGACAAGATTGGCTATTGCATTTTTAAAAGCTGCGCCGGTTAATATGGGATACATAGCGATCTGCTGACGCAGCCTGTCCATTAAGAGTTCCCGATTGCTGACAAGACCGGGCTCGGCAAACACCCCTTCTATGTCTGCAGCAAGGAGTTCCAGGGCATCAAACATTTTTTCTTCTTCAGTTTCCTCCCCGCCAGGATCCCAGGGATGCAGCTCATCCGCTTCCGGCGGCTCATTATCTTCCTGCGGGACAGGCAGGGTCTGCGTATCCTGCTGTGTTACCTGCCAGAGTCTTTTTTTTACCGGTTGCCTACCTGGCGAACCGGTTTCGGTCCTGAGGGCCCTCGACCTGATCCAGTTGACAAGAATGACCAGGTAGTAGATGGAAAGCCCGATTATCAAAAAGAGGATAAACTGCGTCCATGTAACTTTGTAAAACATTGTCTGAAAATTTCGTGAGTGATGGTTGACCAGACAAAAATGCTATTGTGAGGGAGGGGAAAATTCACACCTTTTCACATAGGTGTTTTTTTATTTGCAGGAAATGCTGGTGTTTGGAATGGCAAAAGAGCGGTTATGAGGGCTGCGGTTGCCCATTTTGTTCAATGCATTCAGGATGCGGTGGTTGCATCTATATTTAAGGTAATATTCAGGTTAAAATGGATGACTATCCGATTTTTATAAGTAATACAGCATATCTCTCACTTATAGGGTTCTTGGAAGAACTGACAAATACAAGGGCCGAGACCTTTAATGCCTTTGACTGGCCGGATCAACTGATTCAGCCAATCCGGATTCCGGCCTCCAAGCCATCCTTGCTTATCTTGTCCAGGAATGAAAACGGTTGGCTAAACATTCACCACAATGCGGGTCGACTGATGGAAGAATGGGGGCCGGTAATTTCCGAAAGACTTAGCTGCCTGTGCCTGCAAGTGTATTCGACTGAAGAGTATAGCAGGTTGTTACTCCACCAAAATGGTAACCGAATCCGTGAAATAATAAGAGCAGGAAAGACAGATACGTTAACTATTAATTTCGGCGACCTGCTGCCCTTCGAATCCGGAAATGTAAAAGGCCCGGAAACCCTGAGTGATTTTGATTCAGCCTCAATTCATGAATATTGCCTTCAGCTCGGCATCGACACTGAGTACATCGCCGATTCCATTTGCTATATTTTTCAATAGTTTGGGTCGTCTTTTAGAACGGGCCTGCAGGAGTAACTCTACCTGCGGCAATTATTAATGTCCCTGTACATTATTATATGATTGCAATTGCATGATCTTGAATATTCTGGAAATTTTGTTTTTGTAAAGCGCCGTATATTTTCTACAATTGCAGTACCCCTGCCTTCTGTCTGCTTCATTATTATCGAATAATCAGCTAAAAAAATGGAAACCCTTTCAGCATCCCCTGCATCAGCATGTATACACACATGCATGGATTATACCTTAACGACCAAAAAACTGACATTCCAGCTTTTGTCTAAATTTCCAGACCTGAGCCAGCAGGATGCAGAGGATCTTACCCAGGATGTATATCTTAAATTGCTCTCAACACAGGTCAAATTTATTGATGCTATCAGATGGGATGGACTGATTTATATTTCTGCAATAAATAAAGCGATGAATCAGGCACGGAATAAGGCTGTTCAAAAAAGGAGAAAAGAAGAGCTAAAGTGGAATGCGATATCTATGGTAGAACCGGAAGCAGAGGTGAAGATCAGGATGCAGGAGGACAGCAAACTTGTAAGAGCATTTATGAGCATACTTACCCCCCTGGAACTGCAGGTGGTTACTTGTCTTTTTTTTATGAACCTCACCAATAAGGATACGGCCCAGCTCCTGAATCTGCGGGTTACCACGATAAAATCCTGCAGGCAACGTTCCATCCAGCGGATGAGAAATTTTGCTAAAGAACAGCAATTGATAAATTTTACCAACTGCCGGGTTGCCGGGTAAGAACGAAGATATCTGCCATTTGGTTATTGCTATTTCCTGCGACAAATCCTAATTGTCGTAACGTTGCAGGCCTCATTCCATCCTCGGGATCCTTTTCTAATTCAACAAGTATTCTAGTCACTTCTTGTGAGGAAGTACCGAAGAAAGAAATCCGATCAAACCCCGGAGAACAATGCTTTCTTCACCCGAAATATTGTATATCACAAGATGTACATCGCCTGTCTGAATGTTGAACGCCAGAGCCAGATTAGTATACCTTGCCCACTGCAACGTACACACGGAAGATAACTCGCTGTTTACTGAAACCAGGTAAGATTCTGTAAAATCGCCTTTGCCAAACTGGGCATAAATAATATTCATTGCTCCGCCTTCAGGATCCGGAGCAATAAGATCACCGCAATGATAGTAGCTGCAGATAATTCGATAGATAATTTCTTTATCAAAAGACGGGTCCACAATACGAAAGAATATGTCTTTATTGTCAGGCAGTTTCAGTGGCACTGAAAGCATGGTTTAGGGAATTTAGTGGTTGGGTATTTTTCATGCTTGGGTGATTAGAGGGAGATTAAAATTACCTTATATTTTTTTAACCAAAATATGTAGAATTATTTCTCATCCGCTCTGCGCTTATGAAGGGCCAAAAAATAAACATTACCCCTTATAATTTCTAAATTTTACACTTACTATCTATATTTTTTTTACCTTGCTTCAAGTAATTTCTCCTATTAGAATTTGAGTTGATCGTATCCACAAGTTTTATGCTCCATCCTTTTAGACCCTGGAAAGTATGCTATGCGCTACACAGATGAAGAAATAATTGCCTTATACCAAAATGGTGACCCGGCCACCTTCAGATGGCTGCATGAGCAGTATTTCAGTCGTCTGGTTCTTTTTGCAATGGAGCTGATAAAAAGCGAACCGGACGCACAGGAAATTGCGTCCGATGCACTACAAAATTTGTTTAAAGGTCACAGTCAATACAGCTTTGAAACGCTGAAAGGAATAAAAACCTACTTATATGTAGCTACTAGACATTCCTGCTTCAATTACTTGCGAAACGAGAAGGCGAAGCAGGAACGTCTTGTTAAGTATGCATACACTTTAGTACATGGTCAGAGTGAGACGATTGAATCTACTGAGATTGACAGAGGCGAACTACTGCAGGCCTTGTATAAGGCAGTAGAGGCCTTGCCGGAGCAAGCCAGGACCGCCGTCTTTCTTCTCTTTGAAAAGGGATTGACACATGGCGAAACCGCCCGACTGATGAATGTTAAAGCAGGCGTAGTAAAAAATTACCGGGCAAGGGCTTTGCGGCTGCTACATAAGGCATTGAAAGACAATGCGATATCCAGCATTTTAATTATGTTGGTTTATTTTTTTCTAAAAAAATAAAAAAAATCTGTTTTTGGATGGTGAAGAACTTGCCGGAAAGGTGTTCTTAGAAGTAAGGGGAAACCCTGATTTTTAAGAAAAGGCAAAAGGCTCATGAATAAAGAAACAGAATTCTGGTTAACTGAGTTGTACTTCAAGCGGCATACAAAAGTAATTGCCCCGGAAGAAGCTGCCGCGCTTGCAAAGTACAAGGAGCAACATCCTGATGAGATAACAGCGTTTGAAAAAAGGTTTGATGTTGAGAAATTGACCAGGGATCTGGGCATTTATCACCGCGCTGAATTAGCTCGCCCCAGATTTGAAAGAAGGATACTACCTTCAGGTTCCATTGCCTGGTACCGGATAGCTGTTGCCGCTGTGTTTATAGGTTTATTAATTGGAGCGGCCCTCGTAACAACACATAGAAATACCCCTAAGAGATATGCTACCAAACCCACCGCCGGAGATATTTTACCTGGGGGCAAGAAAGCAATTTTAACAACTGCTGATGGTCATAGTTATTCTCTCGACAGTGCATCCAGATTATCTCTTCCCGAAGTGACGGACAAAGGCGGAGTCCTTTCTTATAATAATTCTGAAAAACCACATAACGGAGCGTCTGCAGTATTTCATACGCTCACCACTTCCGCTGGAGGTTCCTATGCACTCATCCTCCCGGATCAGACCCGTGTTTGGCTTAACAACCTGTCAAGCATCCATTACCCTACGACTTTTTCAGGGAAAGAGAGGGCAGTAGAGGTAACGGGAGAGGCATTTTTTGAAGTAGCAAAGGATGCTACACATCCATTCGTTGTCCAGCTGCCAGGTAACAAAAAAGTGCAGGTGCTAGGAACAACGTTTGTAGTCTCCAGTTACGCTCAAGAAGCTGCCAAAGCCACCCTGATCGAGGGAGTAGTAAAAGTTTTCAACGGAAATAAGGAGAAAATCCTTTCCCCTGGAGAGCAAGCATCCCTGCCGATTACTAACAATGAAATAATTGTTTCCAGAGTGAACACGCTTGCTGAAACAGCCTGGAAGGACAATCTATTTTATTTCCACAATACGCCGCTAACCGAGATTATGCACCAACTATCGCGCTGGTACGGGGTTGATGTTGCCTTCGATGGACCACAGGCGAAAGCCGATGAAATTCAGCTTTCCGGTGAGATATCGAGGTCGAATTCGGCGGCACAGGTTTTAAAGGTTCTGGAAGTAGCAGGATTCAAGGTATCTATTGAAAACAGTAAGAAGAGAATTGTGATCTCGACAATATAGTTGCTCATCTTATATTTCCATCCAGACGTACTGCCTGCCAACGTGTATCTACGTGCATGAAAAAATAACAGCGGGATGATTAATTAATCATCCCGGCATTGCCATCGTTTTTGTTTCATATTGATCGACGGGATAGGCAAAGGGGCTGTGCTTTCAACACCATAACCATTACCTGTTCTATGCAGAGTCCTATTTCCATAGGATTCTTATTTCTCGCTTTTCGTAAGTGATGAGAAATTTTTTTACGACAAAAAAAGGAGGTTAAGAGCTAAAACTGTTTCTACTACGTCTACAAAAAAAGAGGCAGCAGTGCGCCAACACTACTGCCGGGTATTAAACCTATTCATAAATCCAACACGAAAGTATGAAATGTCATCGGGCGACCAAAACGCTCCTTATGCGTATTATTACCTCCATGCTTATAGTAGCAAGTTTGCAGGTAGCCGCAACACCCTCGGCAGGTCAGATCACTATACACGCTAAAAGCATTGACCTGGAGAGCGTTATGAGGAAAATTAAAGAGCAAACCAGTTATCAGTATCTTTTCGGAATAGGTGTAAATGCTGAAACCAAAATCAGTTTAAATGTATCGAACGCAACGCTCACCGAAACACTTACTCAGAGCCTCAGGGATCTTCCTTACACTTATAAAATCGTTGATAAGGTTATCGCAATTGTTTCCAAGCCTGCAGGTACAATGATCCCGAACGGGATTTTTGAACCTGCGCCGCCCATAGATATTCACGGAAAAATCCTTGACGAAAAAGGAGAACCAGTACCCGGAGCTACTATATACTTGAAGGGGTCAAGAAACCGAACCCAATCCGGCGATAATGGAGAATTCAGTATACGGTCTGCCAGCTCAAGTACGATTTTATTAATATCGAGCGTAGGCTTTTCGGATACTTCAATTGTTGCAACCGGGGATAAACCTGTAATTGTACACCTGAAGATCAGGCTGGCAGCACTGGATGAAGCCACAGTTATTTCCAATGGATACCAGCAGATCCCGAAAGAAAGGGCCACCGGGTCTTTTTTTCAGCTTGATAATAAGTTGGTCAGCCGTCGGGTAAGCACCGATATTCTTGGCCGGCTGGAGGGGGTTACACCGGGTTTGCTTTTTAACCGGAATACACAGGCATCCTCCGCATCAGGCCATGACATAAATATCCGTGGCCATAGTACGATATTTTCGAACGATCAGCCTTTAATAGTGGTTGATAATTTTCCGTATGACGGTGACGTAAGTAATATCAATCCGAATGACGTCGAATCGATCACTGTTTTGAAAGATGCAGCGGCGGCTTCCATCTACGGTGTTCAATCCGGAAATGGGGTCATTGTCATCACTACAAAGAAAGGTAAGTTGAATCAGAAGCTATTGGTTGAGATAAATGCGAATACTACTATTGCTGACAAGATCAATTATTTTTATAATCCCAACCACATCAATTCAACCGACCTGGTCGATATACAGGATACGCTGTTAAACCGGGGCTATTATAAAGCTTCCCTGAATAGCCTTTACCACCCAGCAGTACCACAGGCCGTACAAATATTTGCGGATGCAGCCGCCGGAAAAATCAGTCAGGCTGATGCAACCCAACAGATCAATGACCTGAGAAATACCGATGTACGAAGCGGTGTAAGCAAATATTTTGCGCGTCCTGCAGTATTGCAGCAATATTCCATCAACCTCCGGGGTGGGAATTCAAATTCGACCTATGTATTTTCGGTAGGCTTCGACAAGAATGCGATGACCCTAAAAGCCAATTCTAACCAGCGGTTTACTATTAATTCGCAATATTTTTATTACCCGATAAAAAATCTGGAACTCTCCACACTATTTAATTATGTGCAAAGCTCTGACCGCATGAACAACCCTGGCCTTGAACCATCGAGGCTATATAGCTATACGGGGTTCACTGATCCCCTCGGCAACCCTGCGGCTATACCGAATGGATATAATTTGTCCTGGGTGAGTAATCCTACTGCTATGGCCGGGTTATTAAACTGGCAATATGTTCCGCTAAATGAGATGAAGTATGCAGATAATACAAGCAATAGTACAGACAACAGGTTAGGCTTTGGTATTAAATATACTTTTTTTAAGGGGTTCTCTGCAGAAGTAAGGTATAATTACGAAAAGGCAACAGGAGGGATAAAAAACTACTATAGCGATTCGACCTATTACGCCAGAAATCTGATTAATATGTATACCAACCTGAACGGAACGGTAGTACATCCCGTGCCCGTTGGTGGTATACTTAACAGCATCAATTCGACCCTTGAATCAAATAGAGTGCGGGGCCAGCTTAATTACACCAATACATTTAACGCTGTACACCAGGTAGCGGCCATTGCCGGGGCCGAGATCAGCAGCGTTTCCAATAATTCCAATACCAGCTCGGTATATGGCTATGATCAGAACACCGGAAATTTCCAGAATGTCGATTTTGTCAACCAGTATCCGACATTTCCTACGGGATTTCTTAGCGTTATCCCTTCGGGGCTGGGTTTCAGCGGAACTACCAATCGTTTTGTTTCCTACTACTCGAATTTGAGTTATACCTATAACCGGAAATACATTTTTTCAGTTAGTGGCAGAATAGATCATTCAAATTTATTTGGTGTTTCTACCAACCAAAAAAGAGTTCCACTATATTCAGCCGGTTTTTGTTGGGATGTTGATAAAGAGACTTTTTATAAGATCTCGTGGTTACCACTGTTAAAGGCGCGGGTTACCTATGGTTATACTGGTAATGTTAATACTACTGCGACCGGAGTAACGACAATCAGGCAGCTCAGTAACTCCTACTATCAACAAACTCCTTTTGCACAAATTGCAAGTCCCGGCAACCCGGAGCTCCAATGGGAAAAAACCCGTATGGTCAATTACGGGATCGAATTCGGCACGATCCATAACAGGATTGCCGGAACAGTAGAATATTACACTAAGAAAGCCGACAACCTGTTTGGAAGCGCACCGCTTGCACCATCTACAGGATTGACATTTTTCTATGGTAATACAGCCAACACACAGGGAAAAGGCTGGGATATAACCATAAACAGCCGAAACATTGTTACTGCAAATTTCTCCTGGACCACCACCTTCATTTTTAATTATGCAATGGACAAGGTAACAAAGTATCTTGATACGACTACCCTCAGCACTTCCTATATTACTTATGGAGCAAGTAATACCGGCAGCTTTTACCCAATTGAAGGGAAACCGGTCTTTGCCATATATAGTTACCCATCTGCAGGGCTTACCCATAACACCGGGGATCCACAGGGGTATCTGAATGGCAAGCTGAGCACTGACTACGCATCCATTATTTCCAGTACAACAATTCATAATATGAATTATAATGGCCCATCCCGGCCAACAACCTTCGGATCATTAAGAAACAGTTTTTCATACAAACATTTAACTCTCTCTTTCAACATCATTTACAAATTCAATTACTATTTCAAAAGAGCAAGTATAGACTACGGAGCCCTATATACAAGTGGACAGGGAAATGTGGATTATTACAAGCGCTGGCAAAAACCTGGTGATGAATTAAATACCATAGTTCCTTCCCTGCAATACCCCCCGGTTGATAATAGCAGAGCCACCTTTTATACCCAATCCTCAGCGCTCGTTGATAAGGGCGATCATATTCGTTTGCAGGATATTGGCTTAAACTATGAGTTAACCAAAGCTCAATTGCCGGGTCTTCCCTTTTCGTCATTGGTCTTTTACACGTATATAAATAATATTGGCTTGATATGGAGGGCAAATCATGACGGTCTTGATCCGGATGTCTATTCCTTTCAGGCCACTACAGCTTACCCATTGCCGAGGTCATATTCTTTCGGAATTAAAGCATCCTTCTAACTCTGTTTATATGAAACATTTTCATTTACTAATCATAGCATGTACCAGTATTACAGTCATTGTGGCCGCGTGCAAGAAGCAGGATGAATTTTTAAGCAAAAAGCCAGATATTGCGTTAGCTGTTCCTACGTCCATTTCTGATTGTCAATTATTGTTGAACTATGAAAACCTTCTGAACGCATCTGACCCTACGCTAGGAACAGGGTCTGCGGATGAATTTTATGCGCCGGACTTTTACTATTCCACACAGACCGGTACATATGCTAATACATATATTTGGGCAAAGGACATTTATCAGGGAATGGATCCATATGATTATACGCTTCCATATAAATCCATTTATTACACAAATGTAGTTTTGGATGCGTTGAACAATATTTCCGCAAGTACCCAAGATCTTGCAAGTTATAATGCCACAAAGGGAGAAGCTCTATTCTTTAGAGCATGGAATTTTTACAATTTGTTGCAGACTTTTGGCGTTCCATATAATTCAGCCAGTGCAAAATCAGATTTAGGCATCATATTACGCCTTAACTCTGATTTGAATGCTAAATCAGTCAGAAGTAGTGTTCAAGTATGCTATGATCAAATTATTAATGATGTAAAACTAGCGCTGCAGATTCTGCCGAGCACATCCTCGTTTGTCACGAAACCCTCTAAATGGGCGGCCAATGCATTTCTGGCGAGAATATATTTAGGTATGAACGAATTTGATAGCGCCTACGCATATTCCAATGCCTGCCTTAGTCAGAATGGCACATTAGAAGATTACAATAACTTTCCGATTACTGGTAATTACCCATTAACTACAACCAAAACCTATTTAAAGGAGGATATATTTCATTGCACTACAAATTTTGACAACACGCTTATTGGCTATCTTGGATATTGCGACACTGTACTTGTTACATCTTACGATTCCAACGATTTACGGCAACAATTATTTTATTATAATGCCGGCAGCTCCCAATATTATTTCCTGGGAAGCTATGACTTTTTAAGTGCAGGTGTAATTTATACCGGACTTGCCACCGATGAAATGTATCTCATTCGTGCAGAATCTAATGCCCGCAAAGGAAATAATCAGGCTGCATTTGACGATATAAACAATCTCCTTGCCAATAGATATAAAAGCGGCACGTATGTCAACAAGAACAGTTCAAATACGTCTGATTTGATACGTACGATATTAGCTGAGAGAAAGAAGGAGCTTGTTGGAAGGGGCGTCAGGTGGACTGATCTCCGCCGCTTAAATCTCGATCCGGCATATGCGATAACCTTAAAGCGTGTTACATTGGGTATTACTTATACTCTAGCCCCCAAAGACCCGAGGTATACACTTCCTTTACCTGATCAAGAAATTCAGATAAGTAAAGTACCACAAAATCAACGTTAATCTACATCAAACAACACGGCCGGAAGTAGATAAAATATAACAGAGTAGAATGGTCAGATTTCAACAAATAATATCATACTCGCCATTTGCATTAACGATGAATGAGCAACAGAAAAGGCTTACTTGAATGGAAAAATATTTTCTGTTTTCCGCAAGTCTAGTTTGAGAATGACTTCAAATACATAACTGAACTATTAATTATGAAAGTTATGTATCATTTATCGAAAAAAATACGAGTAGTCATTGTTGCAGTATTGTTGATCGTGTGTATGAAGTTCGGCTATTTCAATTATTCACATATAAAGAAAGGTGAAAGTATAGAGACAAATGTAATCTACAGGCGTGAAGAAGATGAGGACTTCTATATCGAGTATCTGGACTTGGATCAAGATATCGATACGAATGTGTAGTCCGAATGCTATCCGGCTTTGTGGTTCAACAGATTTTGATCCAAAAGCAAAAAAAATTAAACCAGCAAAACTAAAATTATGAAAACTAGCATTTTCTTTATCTTACTTCTTGTCACCAGTTCATCTTTTGGGGCAAGAATAACAGGAATACTTCCGTTCCTGCAGAACGGGGATTCTGTATGTATTGGAGTTGACAGTAAAGGCTTAAAAGACTTCGACGCCAGTTCGATTTCAAATTATTCAACTATCGCTCAAGGACAATCATTTGATCTCAATTTTCCAATGAAAGAAAAGATAGCATACACTTCCATTACTTTTTTTAGAAATGGCAAAAGAATTTATGACCCGATCACTAACTCTGTCAATGCTGGATTCTATGATTTTCTTATTGAGCCTGACGATAATATCAATATTTCCGTCAAGAATAAAGCTTATATCTTTTCCGGGACTGGAGCTGATAAATGGAATATTCAGCAAGATTGCGAATCAGCTATTGAACGAGTTTACACTGCTCTACCCGCAATTTTTAATAATGCAAATGATTATGTTCATACTATAACCACGTGCTATTCCCGGCTTGATCGCCTAATTAAGGATAACCGAAGTTTTATTTCCAATTTAGCTTTTCAGATTCTTCAGTGCGATATGGCAAGTAGATGTAATTACGAATTGTATATGTGTATTGTTGATCCATGGACGCTAAATGATAATCTTTCTGCTTCACTTCCAAATATATTGCATATTATTCGGAATGAATTGAGCGAAAAAAATAAAGTAACGATAGTTTCAAATTACAATTGGATATTGAGTAGGAGTAGATGGTATTATCGATCTATCATCGCAAAATATCAAGTAGATTCGTTCGTTACTCGAAATGCCGATAAAGTAGATTGGGCAACATTCTACGATCTGCCTAAATCGTATCAGTATTATTCCAAGAATTTTAAAGGAGAACTACGCGAAAAATTACTTCTTTCTTTGTTTTTATACCACCTACATTCTGTTTCTCAGGCAAAGTACCTGACTTCATATATTGATAGCAGTAAATTACATTTTAAGTATGATGCACTTTACGATGAATTGATGAAGATCGGATCAACTAAAGTGCCAGGAAAATTAGCCTATAATTTTTGCTTACCAGATGCAATGGGTAAATACCATACTTTGCGTGAATACAAGGATTATATTGTCATCCTTGATTTCTGGTTTACAGGTTGTGGTAATTGTGCCGAGCAACATCCAATCGTTGATAGCGTATATAGGATGTTTGGAAATAGCAGGGTCAAAATAATAAGCATAAATAATGATTTGTCTCAAGATATATGGAAAAAAAGCATAAAGCTAGATAAATACACCGAAACTGATTACGTTAATCTCTGTTCGGCAGGAAGGTTCAGTGGTGTTTTATCGGAGTACAATATCCATAGTTTTCCCACTTTACTTTTGATTAACAAATCGGGTATAGTAATGCAAACTCCTGAAGATCCAAGACATGATAAAGGAGTAAGCTTGTTTTCCTTAATTAAACAAGCTCTGTAAATGCAAAAAGGCTGCAATCGGGCGAAAACGAACTGTTTTTTTATTGGATTCATTCGAATGTATGAAGGCGAATGTCACGCTAGCAAATTGCCAGCGTGACATTTTAAAGATACCTATTAATGTGCCTTGAAGAGAGAGGTTTGAGCATCAGGCGTAGTAAAGGTATAAGAAGGAGGCAATTGACCGTTAACTGGCGCCGGAGTATTTACAGTAGGTGTGAATGCAATTGTGCAGTATACACTCTTAGTGGTACTCAGGCAGTTTATTCCTGTCGGACGATTGGTTGTCCAAACAAAGGTAGTTCCGCTAGCCTTTGCATAATAGTTGGTAGAAAATTTGCTTGCTTTAACAGCTTTGTGCATGGATGCAAAAGCACCAAATACGGCCACAACTGCGGATCCTGATAACAGGAGAATTTTCCCGATTTTCATTGTTTTAAGTTTTAATGGAATAATCTGCCATTTTTTTACAGGCATGGCAGAATGGCCTGATTTTACGCGCGTGAAATATTGTTTCTAATATTTTTTATATGAAGTACTTAGTTAGTGTGCGGAGTTATAGCATGTTTGCGTTTCATCTGTTGTGAAAGTATATGCTGGTGGCAATGAACCATTTATAGGATTGGGGGTACTTATTGTTGGGGTAAATACTATTGTGCAATAAACTGATTGAGTTGTAGGTCGGCAAAATAAATTTACCGGTCGATTGACTGTCCAAACAAAAGATGTTCCGCTTTTTTTAGAATAATAGATTATTGAGAATATTTTTGATTTTTTAATCTTATGTACTGTTGCAAATGCGCCCAACCAAGCGATAAACGATGCCCCGCAAATAAGTACTATTCTGGATGGTTTCATGTTTTTATTTTTTATTTAAAAAATAGAAGATGCGTTTTCCAATCACCTGAATCTTCATTTATCTATTTCTTTTAATTGACATTTTTGTCAATGTATTGTTCGGTAAATCGAATTCTCCCAATCAGGCGTATAGTAATTTACACCAGGCGGTAACGCCCCATCAATCACTCTTGTATAGGTCGGTGAGGGTGTAAACAAGATGGTACAATATGCGGCCTGCGAAGTAGCTAAACATGCAAACGAATGCCCAGATGGCCGCATCGTCGTCCAGTAATAACTCGCTCCATTGGCAACAGCATAATAAGTTGTACTGTATTTAATTTTCCGTTTATGGTGATTGGCATAGGCCAATAGTACCATACACAATGCTAGACTACTTAGCATTATTAACTTAGGTTTAAACATATGAGTAGTTGTTGATCACGAAACTTGCGTCCACCGTTTTCTAAGAATACTACTCTTACTTTAGCAGAAATTCAATGGATACTGATACTTTTATGAGATAGAAATCTTATTGTGACTATGTTGTGAATCCTCCGGAAAATCATTTCGTTTGGCAATTACAATTCCAGTGATTGATATCGCTAGGAAAAAGAAATCAAAATACAAATGTTGCTTCCAGTTTAACAACTCTATGATGCCACCACAAGAACAGGGTACATGCCCAAAAGCGCTGGAGTACGCAAGGATGGTGTATACAGTAAATATACCCATTAGAGCAGTTGATGCAATCATTGCGATTCTGGTAAAACTATTGTTTAGCATAGAAGCAGCTATCAGCCCTGAAATTCC
Organism: uncultured Deminuibacter sp.; assembly: GCA_966424055.1. GTDB lineage: Bacteria > Bacteroidota > Bacteroidia > Chitinophagales > Chitinophagaceae > Deminuibacter. Next base: position 36,903 of record CBJLMB010000042.1, read on the forward strand.
TATTTCCACTAATGGGACTACCCATAGTAAAATATCGGAAACACTCTCCGGTATTGGCTGCTTCCCCAATTCACCTCTGAACCTTTCCATATCGAACAACTTACTGAATGCAGCATAAAGGAATAGTAGTAGCAATAAAACCGAAATAGTACTTAAAATTGAATTTCTGGTCATGCAGCAAAGGTTTATAGTGACAAATAAAATTTAAGATCCGGATGTTGAAAGCGTAATAAAAAATATAGTATGCCTGAGTTTCCGTCATGTAGTCCGGTTGTAGGTACAGTAGAGTTGTCTGTTATCCAATAGATTGAATTCTCTGGCCCTGGTGAATAAGTATTTTCCAGTACTTTTTTGATCCATTCAGCTCTGTCGAGGTATTTCTTGTCTTTGAACACCCGGTAAGCCTCCAGATAAACCTCTCCGGCACCTGTAAGCCCGTCCTGCAGGCTGAGATCGCTATTGCTGATAAATTCCTCTAAACCTAGTAATGCCTTTTCTGCGTGTTGCCGATATGTGCTATCCTTCAGTCGCTCAAATGCCTTTATAAGCGTGAGAATAATCCCCAGGTAACCATTCTGAAGCCAGGGATAATCGCCGGATTTTCCAGCCTCCACCGGCCATTTTACCATTCCTTTGTATTCAAATTTTAAGGAGATCAATCGCTTCAAACCCTTTCTTATGCACTTTTCCACATGTTCTTTGCCATACAAGTGATAGTATTCCAATAGGAAGTATAACATTCCTGCAGCGCCATTGGAAAACCCCAGCACTTCAGCATTTCGCCCGTCTACCGGATTCTTTAATCCCCATCCACCGCTCTTATTTTGGTTTTTCACAATATATTCAGCACAACCATCAATACTTCTCCTGTTTATGCCAGGAATATTTCGGGACGCTGCCAGCAAAGCCAACCCGTGACCGGCAATACCGTTTTCTACATCCAGCTCCGTAGGCAATTGAGAAGTATAACGGTCCACTAGATACCTTGCATCATCTGTGTTCATTAAACCCGCTGAAATTGCCTCTGAAATTGCCATAACTATCCCTGAACACTGATGATAAAGACCTGGCTTCAGATTGGTTGAACTATTCAGATATCCATTTATAAAGGCCATGTTGGCCTGAAGTTGATTTGACAAATAAGCGATGCTTATCCCTTTCTTTAGCATTACTGATAACAAGTAAATTGAGCCAGCTACGCCATTGGCAAGCTCCGGGTAGGCCACTCTGGATTTATTCTCATTCCCGACAAGGTACCGTTCCTGTTTGACTTTAGAAACCCAAATCTGATTGGCATCCTCCATCAATTTTACCGAGTATGACTTAATGCATTTCTCTATTAATTGGATTCCCAATGATGTGTTTCGAAAATAATTACGATCTGAAACATCTCCAGTCCTGGCCTGCATCGATTTTTCTGTAACCCATTCGGCTATTTCACTTAACTCTGGCCTCACTGCAGGATCCGCTGAAATGCACCCGGAAATAATGCCTGCCAGGATCTCATCCTGAGAAAACGTGTATGCCCGCTGATATACCTCGTCCTGATCCAAGCCTGCCAGTTTAAGCGGGTGAAGACCTGAAATAAACACAAACAACATGGCACCCATCGCATAAATATCCTCTTTGATTGTGGGTACCTGCTGCCCTTGCTGTTCCGGTGACATAAAGCCTGGTGTTCCAAGCGTAAAGGGCGGATAAGGCATCTTTTCGCTGTAAGAGTAAGCAAGCTCCAGATCATACATATATAATTTACCGGTTCTTGTCGTAATAAAATTATCCGTATTTAAGTCCCTGTGAACATATCCTGCTTTATGCATACTGGAAACCATTTCAATTACCTGTTGCAGGTATGACATCAGTCCCATTTTCCTCTCATTCGATAACGCAAACCAGACGCAACCCCGTTGAATGGAAAATATGGCCTCTGTAAGCTTTACCCCCTCTATAAATTCCATTACCAGATAAGTACTCGTGCCGTGAGTAAAGTAATCCAGCACCGACGGCAGATTAATAATACCGGATAGTTCCCTCTGCAGTTTATTTTGCCATTCGATCCTGTCAGTTATATCCCGGCCTAATATATCTGACCACATACCGGCCTTGCCTTCCTTTACAACTGCCCACTTTGGTATAATCCCATTCTTCGTATAGAGACATTTATATACACTTCCTTTAATATCTGCTTTTAGTGTTTTCTTAATGAGAAAACGATCCTTAAGAATTTTCGGCTCCTTTTCTATTGCTGGGATCCTGATATCGCTAAACGGCCAGCTAATATCATGGGGTTGTTTATAAGGAATAAAATATTCATCCTTTATCAGACCTCCATGCCCCGAATAGTATTGGGCATAACTTCCATCTTCCATTGGCACATGGACAGGCAGATAGGCTCCAAATCGCGTATGTACAATTCCACCCAGTCGGATATCAGTAGGGATAGATGGGCCGTTAAACCCGTTTGTCAATTTCAGGAGTTTCTTCGCAACCCTCAGCACTATATCATCTTCTCCCGCATATATTGTTACCAGCTTATTCATTTGTTCATGTCCGAAATCCACGTCCAGGAGCATGCTTGCAAAATTATGCGTGGTAGGTAGTTTGAAGGGAATATCATCGCTCAGCAGTACCGGAATTACCAATCTCATTAACTCGTTTATCCTGTTACAGGTAGTACATAAGTGAAGTATCCATCCATAGTTCCGCAGAGGTCTTCCGACATATACGAAAGCACTTACCGCCGAAACTACAATGCCGTTTTCAGTCAATATTTCTGCATACTCACGCTGTACACGGTCTCTCAATCGTCCTGAATCAGATTGCTCCAACCTTACCTCCATTCCATCTGTTTCAAATGTAGTTTGCATAGCTGGACCAATTCTTTTACTAATTCTAAGGGTTGTTTTGCTGAAAGAAGAAATTAGAAAGTAATTGTTCGCTGTTTATATGGGGATTTTCAGACAACCCGGCCAGCCTATTATTTTATTATGAATATGACTTATTATATTACTCATGCAGATTGAAAAAATGTCTTGAAGAATTATTTTAACCGGATCCTTATCTGATTGCCATAACTAAGGTAACTCTATCTAACACCGGAATCCAAATCCGCTGCTTTGTTTTTCTGCTTTCTACATACATTATTTACAAGAGTGCTATCGCAGTGCAGGGTATTGAAATCCTATCCCCGCGGCCGGTAAATTTGACAAAGAGATGATAGTGTACAAGAATTTCAGGGCCAACTGCCAAAGACAGCATTTTTTAACTAAATCATTGACTAGTATAGAATTAAATCCATTGCTAATACAGATTTTTTACTGAATTTAAAGCAACTCCCCTTCGCCAAAACCAGGTAGAAATAATCCAAGCTCCCCATTCGACAGTCCATAGTATTCCTCTCAGCAATTGGCCAAATCAACTTTCCGCAAACTGGTTTATTAATCATTTATCACTGCACTTTGGTAGCAGCGCAAGTACATTCTTTTGCATTAGAAGTATGCATTACTATATTAGACCATCTTATCTTTTCACTATTGCTGCAGTACTACTCTTTAGCGTTCAGGTCTATTCACAAGAGGCCCGGATTTCCGGTGTGCTGATGGATAGCGTTCAAAAAACAAAAATCAAATCAGCTGTAGTTTCCTTGTTTTCCAGCGACAGCTCACTTCTTCATACTACCAGAACAGACGCCAACGGCCTGTTTCAATTCAGTAGCTTACCAAAAGGGCATCATTTTATAGAATTCCGACATCCTGAGTACGAGCCGAGAACTATTAGGGTTTCAGTTGAGAGCAATGAAACCATCATTTTAATAAATAGTATTTACTTGCTGGCAAAAGTAAAATTATTAGATTCCGTTCTTGTGGTTTCGCGGCAGATGCCTGTGCGATTCAACAGGGATACGCTGGAGTTCAACACAGGACACCTGATTTTAAAACCGAATGCAAACGTCGAGGACCTGTTGAGGCGGTTGCCCGGCCTTGAAATTGATGCGGATGGAAATATGAAAATTAATGGAGAGAAAATTGAAAGGTTGTTGGTTGACTGGGAAGATATATTTTCAGGTGACCCTACGATAGTGACCAGGAACTTTAACGCAGATATGGTCGCCAAAGTACAGTTTATAGACAAAAAGTCCGGCAAAGCAGCTTTAACTGGTATCGATGATGGTGCAAGAACGAAAACGGTGAATCTAAGCCTGAAACCGGATAGCCGCAGATCCTTATTTGGCAAAGCGGAGGCTGGCGGAGATTTCCAGAAATATTATAACTGCAATGGGCTTATTGGATCACTATTTGATTCGAGGCAAATTGTGGGGCTTGGTATTTCATCGAATGCTGGAATTAATGGATTTTCGAGCTCGATAGCTGACGCAGGAGCTGATATTCAATTAAACGCCACTGTCCCCGATGCGCTTGGCACTTCGGCAGGCAAGGGGATCCCAAGAACAAACGGGGCTGCATTTCACTATGCGGACAAGTGGAACGGCAATCATATTTTGAGCAACTATCAATATACCAATACAATAACCCATCCTGTTACAACTTCCCTTATTGAACAATTTCTTCCTAATAGTCTTTACCTGCAAAATAGCATGACGCAAAGCACTAACCAGATAGGTAGCCAGAGTGGGATCGGATCGATTGATTGGCAGATTGATTCTATTAATGCTCTGCGGTTTTCAATCGGAGGAGCCACCACTAATGGGACTAATCAGTTTTTCTCGTCAGGGAATAGTTTTATGTCTGACACTCTGGTAAATACCAATAATAGAAACATCACATCATCGGTGAATGACAGGAATTTGGCTGCTTCTGCAATTTGGCGACTATTATTACCTCGTCGACGGAATCTGACCTTCAGTATTACCGCCAATAAGGAGGAAACATCAACAAATGGGTTTCTCCATTCTTTCAATCAATATTTCAGCAGGAACAATCTTATAGCAGCCGATACAATTGATCAACGAAAAGAAATTCAAACTTCCAATGAATCCATCAGCGGTCATCTCAGCTTTTTGCAACCCATTATTCCTCATGTAAGTATCGGATTGGAATGGGGAATGTCCTTTAACAGCCAGGAAACATCTCAGGGATCATTTTCAAAATCGGGAAATAAATATCTGGATACAATTGATAGTCTCACAAATAATTTTAAAAACAATACGGTTCTTAATAATGTTGTCATTACTATTCAGGGCATGAATAGGCGTCTTCAATACTCTTTGGGAGGAGAGTGGAATAATTATTCCCTATACCAGACGAACATTACAACTGGCGGAAAGGATCATTTTAATTACACTTTATTTTCGCCACGGATTAACAGCAGGGTAATGCTTAATTCAAATGAGCAGATTGCCCTGGATTATAGCGGACAGCCGCAAGCGCCTGCTGTCAGTCAATTGCAACCAGTTCCTAATAATAACGATCCTTTGCATCTCTATATCGGCAATCCCGGACTGGCCCCCTCATTTACCCATAGAATACGAATAATGTATTCGAATCTGAAATGGATGCATTTTACCAGTTGGGCTGCCTACGGCCTGATCAAGGATTTAATCACGACCAGAACTGTTACCGACAATTTTGGAAGACAGATCACCCAATTAGTGAATGTAAATGGGGCAAATAGTGGAAATATTTATGCTGGTATTTCCGGATTAGTGCCTGCTCTGAAAGCTAATTTCAACTTTAATCTCAATACATCCTATACACAGAATATCAACTATGTTAATGGAGACCTATGCCGGAATGATGATATAAATTTGGCAGCAGGGTTGACCGTTACCAGATCGTTTTCGAACTATTCAAATGTCCAGTTGAACCTCAACCTTGCTTACAACACACAATCAAGCTCAGTAACATCTCAGGCGCCTCATTACTGGAGCCAGAATAATTCAATCATAATCACTTATTTCCCGTTGACTGGTTTAGAAATAACTAATACGGTTTTTTATACCTGGCGACAGGCTACAGATAATTTTAAAACAGGAAACTCTTCTTTGCTTTTAAATGCTTCAGTGGCAAAACTCCTTATGAAAAACCTGCTGACAATCAAGTTTCAGGTTAATAATGCCCTTGATCAGAATATTGGGATAAGCCGCTATTTCAGCCAGAACAATTATGGGCAATCAACTACCAATACGTTGAGCAGATTTTGGCAGCTTTCTGCTGCATTCCGGTTCAATCGGAAACTATCCCCTTCCTCTCATTGATATTTTTGCTGCTCTGCTCAATATTTTGCATAATCAGGGTTATAATTTCAAATATGACTTGCAAGGGTATGGATTGACTGGAATTCAGAAGATATATTTTATAGCTTTATTATCGAGAACCAGAATTACATTCGGCCCTATATTTCCATATAGGGCCTTCTAGCTAGTTTCCCATATTGTTTGCCGATTTGAGTTTAATTAACTTCCCCTTCAGGCTATTTCTTGAATCTAATACAAAACTTATACGTTTCATAAGCTAAGTGTTTTGCAAACACTTAGCAGCGAGGGGCATTTCAATGCCCCTTTTTGTATAATCCTTTTCCAATTAAATATTTAGGAAGGCAGAAAATTTCAGATCAATTTGCTGTTTTTTCTTCACTGAATAGTTCCAAATCCAATCTCAGGTGTTTAATAATATTACTTACAAAAATTTTTGGTATACGACATTTTGTTGATTTATATATTGTGACAAATCGAAGTATAAAATAATAGATTTTCAGTTTTGAGAATTAGCAATTCAAATTTTGTAAAGAAAGTATATGATGCAATTTGAGGTGACAAAGCGATTTCCGAAACCAAATCCATATCGAGGCTTAGATAGGCCGATGGTGGTTTTTAATGATAGTTTTTTTTATTTAATTTTTTACTTGACGCATCCATCTTCAAGAGAGATTAGAGCATGTAAAGATGGGAAATTACAGTATGGTATTTTCGAAAGAGACAGCATACCTTTCTTAATCGTTTATTTCATGGATTTTGATTGGAGCATGGTTTTTCCTATTAACATATTGAAGTTTAAGTGTTATGATGATCTTGACAAATGGCTGGAACTGGAAGCTAACGCACTAAATTTATTTCTTGTTGACACGAAAACAAATGTTTTGGAGGCTGCTCGATTTATTAAGATTTCAATTTCTGAGGAAATAAAACAGATTCTGAAAAACCAGAGAATGGCCTACGAGCATTCTGATCAGGTAAACTATAGAATTTTGAAAATTTCAAGCCGCTATACTAGCCGTGAGATGATTGAGAATAGCCAAATGATCGACTTATAGTAATAAAACATTGTATATATCTCTCGCTACCCGATGATTTGAACTTTCAGCGAAGCAAAATTTTATTGATGTAGGATGCTCTTAATCAGGATATTATGGAAATTGGACATTATTTCTGTTGTCTAAATTTTCCCTTCGAATAGTTCGAAACCCAAACAAGCGTGTTTCTATTATTAGACCGGAAACAGTGACCAAATACCATCATGACCTCATGATTGTAACCTTGGTTGCTTTTTGTGCGTATTCCGGTGATAAATTTTGATCAATGAAACAAAGATTATTCAGGCTTTTCCAGCCGGGAAAAGCGAGGTTGCAGCTATGCATAGATGAACTTAGTTTACGACTGCAGGAAGAAATGCAGAAAACAAGATACATCCGTCAGGTGGTTGAAAGCGCTGATCGGGTACGGGAAGCTGAAATATTTTTCTTAAAGGATCGATTTTCTTATCTGGTTCTAACGCTCAACGAACTTGATTCCAGTCCACATTCAGAAAACGCAACCTTTCTTCTTGCTATTTACAATAACGAGGATTTTAAAGCGAAGTGGCCTAAAGCTATTGCAAGTTTGATGTTCGTTCGCATTGGAGATGTTTATAAAATATTGGAAGTCCAGGTCGACCCCGAATACGCAGATTGTGATCTGGAAGAGCGGCTTAAACGAAGGATTTGCAAAGAGGCAATACTTAGTAATAAGATTACTCATATTATTGCTTACCCAAAACTAGGAATTGAGGACGCTTATTATGCCCATGTATTTAAAAACTACGTGCTTGTAAAGTCTCCGGAAAATGGAGAAATACCTCATTACAGACTTTCACTGGATTTTATTGACAGAATAAAATGCGCTGTTTAAGTTATGAAAATCATTTTAACCTTATTCCTATTTTTCTTTTTGGCAGAATGCAGAAGCCAAAAAAAGGTAACCATTTCTGTTCAATATTCAGATCTGGAGACGGTGCTAAAATTAATCTGCAAGCAAACAGATATCCGGTATTTCTCTGATGTTGCAAACTTTGCTGCAGCCAGACCCATAACAATAACGTTATATGACGTCCCGCTAGAAACTGCTTTAAGGAGGATATTTGATAAACAGCCTGTGACCTACTGCTTTATCGGTCAAACCGTTGCAGTGGTTCAAAAGGGTGGCTATTTTCGAAAAAATTGATTTCCATTCTATGAAACTCGTATGCTTGATCTCATTCCTCCAACTGAATATTTTGTACCTATCGGCACAAAGTATCTCGAACGAAAGAGTTGTACTTCATCTCGATCGTTATACTTATCTCGTGGGTGATACTATACGCTGGAAAGCATATCTATTCCAGAAAGGATATCCAGGATCCGCAAGTACAATTTTATACGCCCAGCTCTTTTCTACCAAAGGGGAGTGTTTGTATTATGCGACAAATCCCATTGTACAAGCAATGGCGGTTGGAAATATGATTATTGGAGATTCGCTAAAAACCGGGCAATACACACTGCGTGCTTATACCACGCTGCAGACTAACTTTTCTGCCGATAATTTTTTTTACTGCCCCATAACAATCTTAAATGCCAAGGATTCTACATCAGTGACATCTTTCGCCCACGAAAAGGCCACCGATGTGAATACTTCTGTATGTATTGAGGACAGTATTATGAAGTGGAGTATTTCATATCTGGAGGACAGTGGCATAGTCAATCGGCTTGTATTCCCTGATGCATCTAAAGATTCGTTCTGTTTATCAGCTATCTTCGATGGAGATACTATTTCAACTGCAAGGTTTACTTTGGCTGGCAATAAACAGACAATATTTTTGCCAACCGGCAACCTCCGGGGTAGGTCGAGCGTTTTCTTGCAAAAAATCAATTCAGTTGAAAACCTTTGCGATCAAAACATCGATCTTTATCCTTCCTATAATTATGTCGACATAAAGGCGGATACACTTTGTTTTTCTCCGTTCTCGGTAAACTCCTGGCAAATATCAATTTCGGATACTTTATCAAAGGCCAACTTTTCGATCTCCATTTCCGATGCAGACAGAACAGGCGAGACCCCTGTTTCTATTTTCGATGCCTTTAATATTCCATTAGTTGGAACACTTTGCAAATCGCACACATGCCGAATCGATTCGTCTTACCTAAGCTGGAATGTTCAGGCCCTTAATCAAAAGGGGAAGCCTCTAAAAAATGTGCTGATTGTCGCAATTCTGTCCCCGTCAAAAAAGGATTCTATTACACCGGAGACTTTTACGTTCCTGACCGATACAGCAGGAAAATTCCAAATGAAAGGTTTTTTCTGGTCTGATACTGCTAATATGCACTTTCAGGTCAGTGGTAGAAGCGAAAAAGTAAAGCTCCTTTTTTCTGAGAATAAATTTTCCAGGTCGTATACTGCTCCGGCGATACAACAATGGCAAGTTGGTTCGGATTCCGTTAAAAAAATTATAGATAACCCTTATATCACAAGATCCGGTTTTGGAAACGCCAAACTACTTGCAGCGGTTACTGTAACTGGCCGCAAGGATCCCAGGGAGGAGCTTGACCATAAATATGCAACGGGCTTTTTTGCCGAACCAACTCTGTTTTCCTTTGATCTGGACGAAGAAAAGACATCTGATTTAGAAGAGTGTTTGAAAACAAAGGTTCCTGGGTATTTCCGGGACATCAGGGCAGATACACCGGAGGTAAATGGTACACCCATTGTTTTCTTTTTAGATCAAAATCTGACCGACTTTGCCACCATTAGGTTCCTTAGCGCGAAGCAACTGAGGTACGTGAAAGTTTTCAAGGGCGGCCTTGGATCTGTTGCAGATGATTCATATGTGCAGTGGAAAACAAAAACCCAATCGGTCACTATGGCACCAGTTGGCCCAGGCCAGGATAACAGTAAGAAGTTAAGGGCTCCCACCAATACCGAACCCTGGGTGGTTGCCTTATATTCGCGGAAGGGCGATGATTTGCGCACGGGTGAGAGTGATTTGAGTTCTGTTCCATTACCGGGTTTCACCCGATATCTTCCTTTCCGCGAAGCGGGGCAATCCGGCATGACACTCTACTGGCAACCGCTTGTGCTGACTAATACATATAGGGTAAGGTTTAGAAATAATGCTTACACAAAGCATTACCGGATCTGCATTCAAGGCCGAAATGCAGATGGCAAATTGCTATACACCGAAAGAACTTTGGGGGAATAAGGAGTTCTTTTCGGTGGGACACAGAAAACATCAACGGAGATCGTTTTTATTGGATAAGGCGTAAACATAAATACAAAATCAAGTTTTTAAAATGCAATTATCTACGAATCCCAATTAATTCAAACAAAACCCTTTCTCGCATGAGTCGCAAAGATTCACCAAGGAACTTAGATGCATACCGTCCAGATCTGGTGTCCGATCTTCGAGCAGGCAGCTGGGATGCATACGAGGTAATTTTCAAGATATACTACGAGGCTATTTGTGTATTTATTTCGCGCATGACTGATGAGTACAGGGTTGAGGATATTGCAAAGGAAATATTTATCACTCTCTGGATGAGAAGGACAAATTTCTCTGATTTGGTCAAAATTCAGGCATTTCTATACGTGTCTGCCAAAAATGCCTGCAGAAATATAGCGAGGAATCAAAAAGCTAAGGAAGAATATGTAAATGACTTCTACAACCCGGTCAAATTGCAAGAGCAGGCAATTTCGGCCCAGGACACAATTAACGCAGCACTTACTAAAACCCAAGTGCTGAAGATGATTTATGAAAAGGCAAATTCCTTACCACTCAGGAGAAAACAAATTTTCGAGTTTGCATTTGTTTCCGGACTGTCAAATGGAGAGATAGCAAAGTCTATGGGGATAAGCATTTTTACTGTCAAAGAGCAAAAAGCGCAAATGATTAAACAATTAAAAAATAGCCTGCGCCATATAGCTTATCCATGATATTCAAATAATAGTTTTATCATGGACGATCATCCAGCAATCGTTCCTTGTAGTGCTTATTTTGACAATTATGCGCATACCCTCACCAACGATCCAAAAAAGGCATTTATGAAAAATATACGGAGAAAATCCCAACGCAGCTTTAATTTCCCGCACCAGTTTGTAGGGGACAGCAGATATTCCCGGAGAGTACGCGCAATAATATCAGTGGGCTGGCAGTTAAAAGGTAAGAAGCAGCCACTTTCAGAATTGCTTTCTGCAATGTTTGCGAACCATCGAATAAGGAATAAATGAGTGATCGTCCATTTTAACCATACTGTTGGAAAACAGTCACACAGAACAATTTATTGAAGCCGCATCAATCCGCTTCGCAATGCAAATGCTACTAATGCCGGCCGGCTCTTTACATTAAATTTCATAAAAAGCGAATCCCTGTAATTTTCGACGGTTTTAGGACTGACATGCATCTCGGTGGCTATCTCCTTATAGCTAATATCATTTCCGGCTAACTGGAGGAATTTCCATTCACTGTCTGTCAGAACAACACTGACCTGTAGACCTTTTGGATCACCCGGCACTACGTATTTATATATGCCGGCAGCCTCCGGGCTATTATAAAAATCACCTGTTCTGACAATGGCACGGATTGCTCTGATCAACTCTTCCGGATGAATACTCTTCTTTAGGAATCCCCGGATTCCCCAGGGCAATAACCTGATCATGGCTATTGCTGAATTGTACATGGTTAGAATAAGGATGAAAATTTCAGGGCGGTTTTTAAAAAGCCATTCCGCAGCAGCAAATCCATCCATCTCATCCATATCCAGATCCATTATTACAATGTCCGGCTGTGGTATTTCAGCTAGCTTGCTGATCATCTCCATTCCGTTTTTTGCCTGCAGGACCACCCTGCAATCTTCATATTGATTGATGGTTGTGGCAAGCAAATCACGCAGTAAGCTGTGGTCGTCCACAAGACCGATTTTGATGGGCATTGCAATTAATTTGAAATGACGATTTCTACGGTTGTACCTGTTCCTTGTTGACTAAGGACAAGGCAGTCTGCTCCTATAAACTCGCTACGCATATACATATTCATGATTCCACCAGTATTGTCAATTCCTTCAGCCAACCTGAATCCTTTCCCGTTATCTTGTACTTTCAGCACAGTTGCAGAGGAAGTGCAATCCAATAAAACATTCACTTCTGTAGCACCGGAATGCCGGATAATATTGCTCAATGCCTCCTGAAAAATGCGCAGCAGAATGACTTCTCTATGTTCATCCTGCAAATTGTATTCTCCGGAGACGTCAAACGTAATTATGTAATGGTTTGTTTTTATCAGCTGCTCAATCTGGTTCCTAAGAACAGCGATAAAGCCATCCCTCCGGATAACATTATGTGCCAGACTTTTCTGCAGGTCGTGAAAGCCATCAATCGTTTTTTCCAGTAACCATTTTGCAGACATCAGCTCATTTTTTGTAGCGAGTTGAATATTGTCTGCACGGTTTATATGCAGGATCGCCATCGAAATTAACTGACCAAAATTATCATGCACTTCCCTGCCAATGTGGCGGATGGTTTCCTCCTGAACTTCCAGTTTGGCTTTTAGCAATTCTTTTTCTGCCTTGTTTCTGAATTCATGCAACTGTTGCTTCATCAGCAGCTGTCGTTTTCTGTACAGAGTATATAAAACGAGTACGAATCCTACAAACAAAGACAGCAGTGTAAGCACTGCGTAGTAGGTTATGAGTATAAAGTAGTCTTTCGCCTGCATAATATAGCATATATAAACAGGGAATAGGAAATTACCTGAACATAGTTATTAAATGAATATACAATAGCGGCATTGGACTTTTCACCTTCGGTTACGAAAAGGGCGGTAAACAAGACAATCGGAATTTCCAGAACAAAGTAGAGAATCATCCCGCCAACCATCCAGATAGCCGGTGTTGTTCCAATTGGAGGAATCTCCGCCATCCTGAACAAACCGATAAAATAGGCCACACAACCAGCGATGATCAACAGACTTTCCAAAAGCACCAGCGGACCGATAGAGCTGTTAATATCATGCCTTATCATTGAGCGTATGGCTATTGCAACCAGGATCAATCCACATGCTCCCCAAAGCCAGCGCCTGATACTGGCGGAACTGTTCACCCTGCTTAAAAAATAGATAAAGTAAATTAGTTCAAACAAGGTGAAATAAAACACCGCAGGCCCGTACATGGCATTGGATACCTTGCCAATTATTTCGGTCACCAGGTTGGCAACCGCATATATCGGAAAGCTCTTCATATAGCCCGGACTTGATTTCTTAAAACAAAATAATAAAGAGATGACAACTATTGCAACATTGAATACAAATATTAATTCCCGGGAGAATTTTACCATTTCAGGTTGCATTTTAGCGTTTGTTTGCCGAAAGTTACGGCTGTTTTCAGGTTTACAGTACCGGTAAATACCCCTTTTTGACAGGGGTATTTACCCCTGTCAAAAAGGGGTGGGCGCCCCGCTGAAATAGGGGCGGCTACCCTTGCCAGAAAGCCGTTCCCCCGGTAATTTTGAGCCTTGCAAGGGGGATAATATGATCTTAACAAAGTATATGGCTGAACGTTAGGCCGTTATATGTGAAAAAGGTGTATAATTGTGTAGAAAAGTGGTTAAGGCTGATAGGTATGCATAACCTATAACGTTCACCTTAACTTACTAAAATGGAAGAATTATTTGCTTTTTTAACCTCCTTCCCGGATGCACCGGTAGTAACCGAAGAATTCAAGTCCTATATTTCCAGCAGAATGAGTGTGAGACATTACAAGCCCAGAGAATTTCTTCATCTGGCAGGCCGTATTAATGCTGAATTGTATTTTATCGTGGACGGTCTGGTCAGGGTTTTTGTAGAAGGACAGGACAGCAAGGAACACGTAATTTTCATTGCAAAGAAGAGCGAGATTATTGCATCCTCGGAAAGTTACGAAAGACAGGAACCATCGGATGAAAACTTCCAGGCCCTGCTACCTACCACTGCGCTTGTCATGGAGTACAAGGAACTGGAGTATATATACCGACATTTTTTAGAGTTTAATTTTCATGCACGGATAATTACCAAAAGCTATGCTACGCATTTTTACAGCCTGCATAAGTTGATGAAGACCCAATCCGCCTGGAGACGTTATCAATTTCTTGTCGCCAGGTTTTCGGATCTGTTGCCATTAGTAGCAGCGAAGCATCTGGCCTCATACATTGGCGTAAGTAAGACGACTTTCAGCCTGATGAGGCGGGGAAAGTATAAATACAGGTAAACACCTGGTATTTACTAAGTGTTTCCCCCTAGTGGAACTTGGTATTTTTATGTGCGCAATGAAAAGGTTATCTGGATAAACTCGACAAAAGCCCGACCCCCTTAATTTTATAAGACTTTCCCAAGTTAGCTAACCCGTTGTATTCTTCATATTATTTTGAAAACTGCATTCATCATGAATGACAATCTGGTATTGCCCCCTTTTTTCGTGAACGATATGAGGCTTTCCAAAGCCAGTTGGGCGAAATAGAAAGGGACGAAATGGAAATATTGTTATGCTCAAAGCGCCGCTGTCACATTGCACAGGATATCCTTGTAGAGATCCGGCAGTATGTGATTGAAACACCTTTTAGTTCAACCCTGGAAGAAATTCAATTTTTTAAAGAGATAAAACCTCTGTTTTTAACCCCCCTGATCTTTAACCACAAGGTATATTCCATAGAGCTGAACAAGCCTGAAGGAAGCTCCCTGGCAAAGCAGGAGTATCTGCAGGAAGAGTTAAAGAAAATAGAACTCTTTTACAATGCCCACCATTCATTTTATCAGTATTGCAGAAGCAGAACAACTGACAGAGATCATATTTATTACACCCGCGGGCATCTCCTGGAAATGGAGGATCATTTGCCATACGCTGTTCAGGATGATCCATCTTTCTCGACCGGATATGATTATCTTCTCAGCCGAACACAAGCGAATGCAATGCTCCGGGATTACCTGGAAAATGCTTTATACATATTAAGTCACCCGGGTTCACCTGTACCAGTGGCGAAACCCACTGAAACGTTTACCTGGACCGCCCCTCTGATTGACCTGGCGGAGCTGATTTATGGCATTCAGGCGCATGCCTGCATCAACAACGGAAAAGCATCGGACAAAGCGGTCACCAAGGCCTTGTGCTCACTCTTTAACGTACAGATAGAATTTATTGCCAAGAAAAAAGAAGAAATACGGATGCGCAAAAAAAACCGAACACCTTTTTGGGATGGTGCTAAACGCAGCATCGTTCGTAAAATGGAAGAGGATGATGAACATGCACTTTGATATGGTTATTTTCTTTACCGTAATTGATTTTTAGAAATATTGAATTACCAGAATAAACATCTATTATTTATGAATAAGAAAATTTATCTCAGGTTTTTACTGCAGATCACGTTCCTGACTTCCCTGTACGCCTCTGCACAGAAGGATAGCATGAAGCTGCAGATTGTACCGCCTTTCGATTCAATAAGCATTAACGGCGTAAGGGCCATAGGGGATCCCCGAACCGGTTCAGTAGAGGTTAGCATGCAGGTCCGTAGTGACTACCAGAAACTGGCCAGCATAGATTTTGCAGGTGGTGCATTTGGTGATTTCGGTGTAACGGATGGAAAGGGCACAAAATATAAGTATTCCAGTTACGACGGCCCTCCCGGTATGAGCTACGGGTACAATAAGGGATATTCTAGGATAGCCGATCTGACGTTCGGGCAAAACAAGGTAAGAATGGTCATTTCAGTGCAGGATACCCTTAAAACAGGTCAATCAGAAACACTAAAGTTCCGGCTTACAAAAGTGGATACAACGGTCAGAATTATAACGGAGGTTCACATGCTTTGTACGCTTATGCTGCAGTATATGTTTGAAGGCCAGAAAGAATTATACATTAAGAACATTCTTGTACAGTGGGTGAAATCAAACCCCAAAGGTAGGCAAGGCATATAAATAGCGAACAACCAGGGACTGGATAAAAAATGGAGACAAAGGAGAAAGCTCATCGGCAAATTGGCCAGAGAGAATGATATTGAAACATAAAATCATTCTTTACTATCTGCGAAACAGATGAAGTTTTCTATAGTCTAAGGAATGGAAGAATCCTGAAGATTAGATTGATTCCGATAAAAATGTCTTGATAAAATCATAACAACCACTACGCGGAAGATACAGAGGTTGTCATGTGCAATATACTGGGTCGGTCATTGAAGGCCAAGTGCCGTCAAAAAGTGTATTTTTTTATTTATATTTGCTTCTTAATCAATTGATATGGAACAGGTATTATCTTTATACAATATAAAATCCGTTCGCTTTTTTGATAATAAAAATGTAGCCCGTGAGTATGCATTTAATGATAAAATGTTGGCCAATAATATCTTTATAGAATATTACTCTATTGATCCTAACGAAGAGGAAGAAAATAATGTAGCAGATGATGAAGAGATTGAAGATGATACTGAAGAATCGGATTATGGCAGTCAGTTATCGGTTATAATGGAGCATCATGGGAAGTATTATCAATTCTTAATGTTTCACGGAACTTATGAAATTGGTGTTCCGGTGTTACTTTTGCAAACCATTATTTTCTTAACTGATATGATTGAAAAAGCCAAACCTAATCAGCTTATCGAATATTTCGCCAGGATTGCTACTGATCCTTTGATTCCTGATGAAATACCTGAAAAGAAGTTCAGAGATATGGCAAATAAAATGCTAAAGTTGAAAATTAAAACAATTCATGATTTGATTGAAAAAAGGCAAACTGACCTCAACTAAAGCATCTCAGAAATTACTAAATCAGAGAAATAGCAGTAAGACAATCTCTTGTTCGCAGTTTGTCTACTTCAGATCAAATAGTGGACTTTATATGTCATGGCCAAATCCTGCATTTTCGAAAGCTCACCATAGAAATGAAGATTGTGTCAGACAGTAAGCAATACTAAATATAATTTCTGCTGTGATTACTACTTTTCCGGAGGCGCTGGCTGATCCTTTTGCCCCGGTCTGACAAAGAGAAGGTGCGCCAGCTCTGGATCAGCTTTTATCCGTTCGAGCTCTGTTTCGATAATTTCCACCACCTGGTTTTTGATACGGACATAATTATTCTGTATATCCAGCGGAGTGATATTGTCATCTTCAGGTGTACGCCTGTAACCATTTTCTTCAGCATTGATTGCTGCAGGATCGTTCTGAATCCTGCCACTGAAAGCCTTGTATTTTATACGCTGGTCGGGATTGTCAGCAAGAACACCGCAGAACTCCCCGGCAGAAAGCATGGATATTTTAGCGGCAGGCACAGCATAATCAAGCTGGGTGCTTCTGCTGAAGTTTGTATCCTGCCGGGTAATAGATACGCTTTCCCGTTCTTGTACGATTTTACCTATAACCTCCGATACCGCTTTGGCGGTGTCACCCGTAGCCTGACCACAAAGGATATTACCGGCAAGGTTAAAAATTACATCCGCCTGCTCCCGACCGTAGCTCTTTCTCAGCTGTGCAATGTTCTGGATGGCCAGGTAGGTAAAAATCTTGTACCCCCTTGCAATGGCCAGAAAATTTTCGATGCCGTTGGCAAAAAGACTGGAAAACTCATCGGCAACAATGCAACATTTGTACATTCCCTTTTTGGGGAGTATCCGGAATGCACGGTTCAGGTATAGAGAAATCACCGCACCATAGGTCTGTGTTTTCTCTGGATTGTTTGCCAGCACGACAATCTTGGGATCATCAGGATTGTTAATATCCAGGTTAAAATCATTGCCACTCATCACGTAATAGAGTAAAGGAGAAGCTAGTCTTGCCAATGCGATTTTGGCAGAAGCAATCTGCCCTTCTAGCTGCTCCATTGCACGGTTCATGTAGGCGGAGACAAATGGATTTATTCGGGGAGGGTGGGGGTGGGCTCCCGAAAGAGGGGAAGCCCCCCCCCCCAACCTCCCCCCCCCCGGTACTCCTCTCACACCTCCGGCAGCCCGTACTTCTCGCGGCGCTCGCGGTCGAGCCACTTCGGGTCCCCGGACTCGCCCACGAACTGCCACTTCTTCGGGTCCCAGCGCAGCGTCTTGTGATTCCAGTACGCCAGGTTCCCCAGGTGGCAGACCGTCACCGAGCGGGCCCCCACCTCCACGTCGCAGGTCGGCCGCTTGCGAGA
>CBJLMB010000043.1:0-55164 GCA_966424055.1 uncultured Deminuibacter sp.
AACGATGAATTTCCAGCAACAAGCAACGAACAACCAACCCCTCCTCCCCACATTCTCCTTGAACTCGTGAACATTGAAACCATGGAACCATCATAAGCTGTGAGCTTTGAGCCATTAGCTATGAGTAATCCATTTTGACAGACTACCGACTGCAGACTGGTTTTCTCGCGGAATGCGCGGAAAACGCAGAAAAGCCGTGGACTGCAACGATGAATTTCCAGCAACAAGCAACGAACAACCAACCCCTCCTCCCCACATTCCCCTTGAACTCGTGAACATTGAAACCATGGAACCATCATAAGCTGTGAGCTATGAGCCATTAGCTAAAGACACCATTAACTGAAAAGATATTCGATATCCTCGCGGGTAAGGCTCTTCACAAAACCACTGTCATCGGTGATCAGGTCGGCTGCCAGGGCTTTTTTCTTTTCCTGCAGCTGCAGGATTTTATCTTCTACCGTATCCTTACAGATCATGCGGTAGGCAAATATGTTCTTGGTTTGGCCTATACGGTGTGTACGGTCAATTGCCTGCTGCTCAACAGCCGGGTTCCACCAGGGGTCAACGATATATACATAGTCGGCTGCGGTAAGGTTTAAACCCACACCACCGGCTTTCAGCGAAATCAAAAACACCCGGCAGTTGTCATCATTCTGGAAGCGTTGTATCGCTCTTTCGCGCTCAGGTGCCGATGTACTGCCATCGAAATATTCATAATCCACACCCAGCTCGTTCAGCTTTTCTTTAATTAAAGCCAACATACCCAGGAACTGTGAAAAAACAAGGGCTTTATGATTGCTGATGTTCTCGGTTATTTCACGGCCCAGTTCATCCAGCTTTACAGAAGCATTCGGGAACCGCTCTTCATCTTTCATAATAGCCGGGCTATCGCATATTTGCCTCAGCTTCATCAGGCCCTGTAGTATGGTGAGCTGCGATTTTTGTACGCCCTGTGTATCTACCACACCCAGTATCTTATCCCTGTAATCATTGCGGTAGGCATCATAAATATTGCGCTGCTCTTCGCCCATTTCACAGAACAGGATCATCTCTGATTTGGCAGGCAGGTCTTTGGCCACCTGCTCTTTGGTACGCCGCAGGATAAAGGGGAACAGTAGTTTACGGAGATGCTCTTTCTGCTCTTTCTCTCCAAACTTGTCAATGGGTACAGCAAATTCCTGCTTGAAAAATTCCATGGTGCCCAGCATTCCCGGGTTCAGGAAATTCATCTGGGCATAAATATCAAAAGTGTTGTTCTGCAAAGGTGTACCACTGAGGCAGAGACGGTTTTTGGCCTTGATCAACCCTGCAGCTTTGGCTACCTTGCTTCCGGGGTTTTTGATGGCCTGGCTTTCATCCAGGATCACATAATCAAAATCGATCTCTACAAATTGTTTGATATCGCTGCGCAGTGTACCATAAGTGGTGATGATCACATCCATCTGGTGATCGCGCAGGGTTTCTTTGGTGCGGCTTCCGCCATGGTGTATATAATACGTGAGGCCGGGCGTGAATTTCTTGATCTCATTCTCCCAGTTATACATCAACGTAGTAGGACAAACAACCAGGGCTCTTAAACCATCGTTCACCTGGCGCAGGTGATGCAGGAATGATAAAGCCTGTATGGTTTTACCCAAACCCATATCATCGGCCAGGATACCACCCCATTTCACTTCATTCAGGTAATTGAGCCATTGAAAGCCCGATACCTGGTAAGGACGTAAAATAGGTTGCAGGTGTGCGGGCGCGTCTACTGAAGGTATCTGTTGAAAATCGCGCAGCCGTTCGTATTTTTCTTCCAGCTGAAAAGTAAGTTCCTCTTCATCCCGCTGCTCATACAATTCTTCTATCACACTGAAATGATACTTGCTCAGTTTCATGTGTGCCAGCTTGCCATCGCCTACACGGAACAGCAGGGAATATTTCTTTATCCATTCTTCGGGCAAAATGCCCAGTGTGCCATCCTGCAGCTGTACATATTGCTGTTTATTGGCCAGTGCTTTCTTTACATCGCCAACCGTTACTTTCTGGTCACCAAAATGGATATCCACCTTGGCATCGAACCAGTCTGTATGGCTGCTGATATAAATTTTGGTAGACGGTTTTGCGGTGTTAAAGCGGAAATTCTTCAGCGCTTCAAAACCGAATACGGGAATATTCAGGTCTTTCACTGCATCCACAAACAGGAAGAACCAGTTATTTTTTAACACATCTGTTCCCTTCAGGGCCAGCGTATTCCCTTCTTCGGGTTTAATGAAATTAGAATGCAGGTTTTCTATTCTTGCCACGATGGCCTTTTCTGCTTCAATATTGCGCTGGATAACCAGCAGCCTGTCGGTGGCAGGTAATATAATTTTTTCTTTATCTCCGGGGCGAACATCATATCCCTTATAGTTAAATACCGGTTGAAACAACAGGTAATCACCTTTTTCTTTCAGCAGTATTTTCACTTCAGGCTTAACATCTTTCACCTCTTCCTTATGCACATTATTGAAGTGCACCACATAATCTTTCGACAGCGGCAATAAAAACTGCTGAAGCTGTGTTTGCCATTGATCGGCCGGGATGATCACCGAGCCTGTGGGCAGGAACTTTTCGGCCAGGATCACATCTTCCGGTTTTTGCCAGAAGAAAAAATGATCCTCCTGCTGAAAAAACATAGAGCTGCCAAGCTGGTTATCGGCAACCGTATAACGGCCATCGGGCAGTTTTACAAAACAGGTTACTTCGTATTGATTGTCTTTGTAGTTCACCGTAAACTCCGGCGAAATAAAAGGTGATGAACAAACTGCAGGCCGCAGGTTAGCTGTTTGAAAAGCTTTGCGTGAAGGCAGGAAGTATACAAATGGCTTTTCTGCCAGGTCGGCGGCCAGTTTTTTGTATTTCGGGTGCAGGTATTCTATAATCAGTACCCTTGTTTCTTCGGGCAGCTCATCATCGTGCTGCTGGATGATATTTTCCCATATACCACTAAAAGGGGAATTGCGGTTCAGGTAGCGGCTTACTTCGCCGGGCAGCAATTTGCGAAGCTGCTGAACCAGTATTTTATCGTTTTCGTCAAATACCTCTGTGTTGATGAATTTTGCCAGATCAAGCTTTTCCACTTTCCCGTTGAACCCGTCACCGGCATCATTGGGCTCACCCTGTACAGCATCCATCTGGATATAAGGGTATTGATGCGGGTTAGTACTGATCACTACACCCAGTTTGTACCGGGTTGCATTTTGGGGTTCTTCCTCCTCTACAACCACGGTTTCTTCCACCACAGGTTTGGGCTTCAGTGGCATATTATTGCCTGCCACTCTTTTAATAGTAGGGTCGAGTACCCGCAGAAAAGGCTTGCCGTCTTTATAAGTAAACTCAAATTTTCCTTCTATATCATCCTGGAGGGAATAGCCGTAAAGCGCCAGTAACTTATCTTTTTCCTTATCCCAGTTGCGTATGGTGTCAAAATAATTGGGCCCGTAATTATTGAGCAGCTGCAACAGTACAATGGTTTTGTGCACACAGAGCGGATGTGCCGGATCGGAATGGCAGGTACAGCTGGTGTCGAAATTGCGCTCTTCATTTTTTTGGATCAGCACTTTAAACAGCTGTCCTTCAAATTCTACCTCCGCGCGAACCCGTTCATCAAAAGCATCGGTGATATTGGCACGGGAGCTGCGCAGGTAGTTTTCCGCTTCAAGCAGGGAGGCCGGTGCAGTAAGCAGTTTGATCAGCTTCAAATCCAGCTGCTTCATTTTCAGCACGGTATGCCGCTGATCGTACACCATCTCCTTTTCCCCCAGCATGTTCTTATCTACCAGTTCCTGCAATTGAAAAAGGGAAGCAGCTTCATGGCGGCATATTTCGCCCAGGTTATAAGGGCAGCCGCAGCGAAGGGACAGGGTTTTGGGATCTTTGAATTTGCTGATATGTACTTTGTAGTAAGTAGAATACGCATCATCCTTTACCCGGAAAATAACTGAGCCCAGCAATTCATCGTATTCTACCAGTTCTACATTGCCAATGGCGTGGATCTTTTTCCCCCGGCGAATCACCTCGTCAGTGCCATTATTGTAAACATATTTGATTAAATGCGGTAGTGCCATGCGTCTTTTCCATGCCCCAGCCTAGTACAACCGAGTTGCTGAAGATAATATACCCCCGCTATCCCCAGCCGTTCAGAAAAGGGCAATTTGCAAAAGTAAAGGAATTAAGCGCAGATAATCGCTGAATTTTATCAAAATCTGAATGAACTGTATGTTAATTTGTTATTCCACTACCAGGGCACCATTGCGGTAAATGGGCAGAATATTGGCTATATCGGAAGTAACACAGTATTCCAGATCCTTTTCCAGTCCATAGGCGGCCAGGCGATGCCAGTGAGTGGTTTTGCGGATAAAAGCAAACATATCTTCCTGGTGCAGGCGGTACATATCTTCCGCCATCAGGCTGCTATCGCAATGGATGGTAAAATGTGCTTTAATACGCTGTATCACAGCCCCTGCAAACAGGGTATCCTCCAGGTTAAAGCGGTCTTTCCAGGCAGAGCATCCCAGTATTACATTTTTATTCTGTGCCACCAGGTGATCGCAAACCGCTGTAAGATTGGGAAAAGAACCAGTGATCACCTCAGCAGCTCCCCTGTCAAGGGCCATATGAAGCAGTTTGGTGCCATTGGTTGTGGTAAGCACCAGTGTTTGCCCTTCAATAAATTCGCGGGGATATTCGGCAGGCGAATTCCCATGTGCCAGCCCTTCCACCACTTTTCCGTCTCTCTCACCAGCAGTAATACCGCCGGTTATCTTACCCAGTTCTATACATTTGGCCACACTGTCTACAGGGATCACCTTGGTAGCCCCGTTATAAAGGGCAGTAGCGATAGTGGAAGTTGCGCGGAAAACATCAATGATCACTACAATGCTGTTAGAGATATCGTATAAATCCAGTACACGGGGAGACAACACTGTATTCAAAACCGGCTTGTTACTCATAAGGCGCAAAGATAATGGCTTAAGATGAAATGGTTAAAAGGCAAAATCCCGTGCTAACACGGGATTCGCCAGGTGTTTACATAGGCAGCAAGGCCTATTTTCGGGAAAGCATCAACAGCTCTGTGGCCTGCACTTCGGTGATATACCGCTTGTTGCCGTCTTTGTCGTTGTAAGCGCGGCTCACCAGTTTGCCTTCAATAGCCACTTCCATTCCTTTGGTAAAATACTTCTCGATGATCTCGGCTGTTTTACCCCAGGCAATAACAGTGTGCCATTGGGTTTCACTGATTTTCTCACCCTTGCTGTTGCGATAGTTTTCATTGGTAGCAAGATTTAAACGGGCCAGCTTTTTTCCGCCTTCAAAAAGTTTTACTTCCGGCACACTGCCCAGGTTGCCGATCAATTGTACTTTGTTTTTAAGGCTGTTCATAATGTTGTTTTTTACATGATAAAAGAAGCGGTGATGCGATTCCGGAACCCCGCCGGTTAGCTCAACAAAAATGAATCAGCGAGATACAGCCAGCCGGTTTTTAACCGTTTATATCCGAATATAAATGCTTGATTTTTTTTACCCGTTTATAAACGTTTAAAAACGGATAATTGTGTATTTTACTCACATGAACACCGATGCTAACCGTCTGTGTCAAACCTGTGGAAGACCATTACGTGGCAGGGTTGACAAGAAATTCTGCGATGATTCCTGCAGAAACGCCTACAACAATAAAATCCATAGCGGCCACAATGATTGTGTCCGTCAAATCCATCAATTGCTTAAGAAAAACCGGCAAATACTGGCCCGCCTGCTGGGGCAGGAAAAAATGCTGAAAATTTCAACACAGCAGCTACAGGAAAAAGGATTTCATTTTCATTATCAAACACACCAGTATACTACCAAAAAAGGCAGTACTTATCATTTCTGTTACGAATATGGTTTGCTACTGCTGGATCATAACCTGTACCTGCTCGTTAAAAAAAGCAGTCTGCTGTCTTCAGCTGTTTATGGGTAAATACAGAACGGTTTACACCAGCTCCCGCTCATTGTTTCACAGGCAATAAGCACCGGCATAATTTTGCATTTTAACACGATAAGGCTGCGGAAGCATTAATAGCTGATATCTACAGGCGCCGAACCGGTGTATAATATGCCCAGTGCTTCGGCCGATCTTTTATCAATGCCCACCACTACTCCTTCCGGCGTGTTTCTATGCATCCACACATTTGCACGGATGGTTTTTCCGTTTTGCTGATTGGTAAGTGTCATCCGGTGAAATACTTTGGTATTGACTTGTGCTGTTCCATCCGGTTTGCTATAAACGGTGGGGGCATCGGACAAATAGATCGCCCTGCCCGATTCATGCGTGGTGGTACACGCATTCAACAGCAGCATGCATGCACTGATGCGGTAAAAATACAGTAGCATAGGGGTAAACGGGGTTAATACCCTTAAAGTTAACCGGTAAAATCCGAAAGATCAAGCATATGGCTATTATTAATGAAGAAGTAGGTTTGTATTATATGCAATTGAGGCTTTGTGTTAACTGGGGGTGTTGGTTACAATATTTTTTACTTTTTGGTTAACCTGCATGAGGTTGCTTCCCCGGCATGCCTCTCCTCGCAATGGCTATTCATGGTTCACGATCACGACTGCTCACTGCATACTACCAACTGAATCCCTCAATCTTTGCGGTAGTAAAGCTCTACATTCACCACGCCCTGTACAATCATATCCAGCCTGCGGGCCGCTTCTTTGCTTAGATCCACAATACGGCCTTTCACAAAAGGGCCACGATCGTTAACACGCAGCTTCACGGTTTTGCCGTTTGAAAGATTTTTAACCAGGATAACCGTGCCGAATGGCAGGGTGCGGTGTGCCGCGGAGAGGCGGTTTTCATGGAAGATCTCGCCATTGGCCGTTTGCCTGCCATCGAATTCATCTCCATAATACGAGGCTTTGCCTGTTTCCATCATCAGGCGGCCATGACCTGGCAGTGAAGAACCGGCATCATGCAGTTTTCTGCTGCAGGATACCAGCATATTACAAAATAAAACAACGATCAGCGGGAGGCGTGTGTGTGTTTTCATCTGCAGCTTCATAATGCTAAATTAAGCCAAAGAAGGCAGTTGAAACCTGGGGTTTTCAGGCAGAGAGGTATTGTTTCCATTCTTCCGATTCGGCGACCTGTTTCATGATCGCATTTTTTCGTTCCAGCAGCCGGCGTAACCTGGGTGTAACCAGCAACCGGAGAAACAGGTTGTTCCAGGCGGGGTGCGCCGGTTGAAAGGAAAATTCATCTATCATTACCGCCCCGTTGGCCAGGGGTTTAAAATGTTGCTGATGACAAATATGGATCCAGTTGCTTTGCGGCATCACCTGTTGTAAAAAACCAACAGGCTGCATTTGCGACAGCTTTGTTCTGAACAACCGGTTCTTACCAAAAATCTTTGCCTGCCAGCTAAGCAGCTCCCCTTCTTCCAGTAAACCCAGCGACTTACTTGCACTGTGCTTTTGCGGAGGCCACTGCATACATTGAACATAAAGCCCCCTGTGCCTGCTTAAATTAAAAACCCGTTCTACAGGCGCATGAACAATAGTGGTTAAATGAATAACAGGCATGATAACCGGGTTTAAAAAAGCTGGTTTAAAAAACCCGCAGATCCTTTAAACCAGCCCGATCAGTTATTCCAGTGATATTAGGCAAACGGTACTTTTACAACACGCGCTTTAACCAGGTTATTGCGTATGTCGATATAAATTTCAGCATCAACAGCAGCATGGTCAATTGCCACGTAACCCAGCCCAATAGCCTTGTTCAGCGATGGTGCCTGTGTTCCGCTGGTTACTTTGCCTATTGTATTGCCGGCTGCATCTTTAATGGCGTAATCATGGCGGGGAATGCCCCTGTCGATCATTTCAAAACCCACCAGTTTACGTGTAATACCGGCGGCTTTTTGTTTTTCCAGTATCTCCTTTGCGGTAAAATCAACCGGTTTGGTCAGCTTGGTGATCCAGCCGAGGCCGGCTTCCAGCGGAGATGTGGTATCGTCTATATCATTCCCGTATAAACAATATCCCATTTCAAGGCGGAGGGTATCCCTGGCACCCAGCCCTACCGGTTTTATACCGGCGGCTTTACCCGCTTCAAAAATAGCTGTCCATATTTTATCTGCAGCGCCGTTGGCATCTTCAAAATAAATTTCCACACCGCCGGCACCAGTATAACCGGTTGCACTGATAATTACATTGTCTACACCGGCAAACCGGCCTTTGGCAAAAGTGTAATATTTCAGGTTCATGATATCTTCATCTGTCAGCGGCTGCAGTATTTTACAGGCATTGGGCCCCTGTATGGCCAGCAGGCAGGTTTTGTCGCTGATATTGTGCATTTCCACCCCTTCTGTATTGTGCTGGCTGATCCAGTTCCAGTCTTTTTCAATATTAGAAGCATTTACCACTAGCATGTATACGCTGTTTTCTTCAATGCAATACACAATCAGGTCATCTACAATACCACCGCTGGTATTGGTAAGGCATGAATACTGCGCCTTGCCATTAGTTAATTTAGAAGCATCGTTAGATGTTACGCGCTGTATCAGGTCGAGCGCTTTTTCGCCTTTCAGTATAAATTCTCCCATATGACTTACATCAAACACTCCGGCATTGTTGCGCACAGCAGCGTGCTCGTCGTTGATACCAGTATAGCTGATGGGCATATTGTAACCGGCAAAAGGGGCCATTTTCGCGCCCAGCGCCACATGTTTGTCTGTAAAAGGCGTATTCTTCATTATTTGGTATTTAGAATGCCGCAAAAATAGGAGAGTTTAGGCGCCAAAATGAAAAACGGGGTATTGTCTTTTCGGTTGTTTCCCGGTCCGGGTTTAAAAGCAGGTTGCCGCTGAGGGAAGTTGTGTTGTATACAAACTGCCATGCCAAGTGAGCAGCAGCATAAAGTAAATACAGGTAGGATGGCTTCTTACTAAAAAAGGAGAAGAACCCCGCCATGAAAGCAAAGCAGGGTTCTTGTCTCTCCCAACTTTAACCGAGTTTATATGGGTAATCTTGTCATCAGTAAACCTGCGGGCCCGGGAATGATATCCAGCATATTGCTATCATCCTTATTCAGTTCAGAAACCAGCTGGTTAGATTTAACAGGTTTGGGTTTGGCTGGGGATTGAGGTTTAGCCGGACCATCGGGCTGGTAATGATACCTGTTGCTGGTATCAGGCTGGGTGGATTGCTCCAGCTCCTTCTGTTTTTCATCCAGCTCTTTGCGCTGCTTTTCAATTTCTTCCAGCTGGCGCCTAGTATCCTCCTGGTTTGATTTGTCTTCATCAGACTGCTTAGTGCTGTGCAGCCCTTTTTCGGTCATCACATATTCCACATTGTCTTTCCAGCCATAATTATCATCCCAGTTGTCTTCCCAATCTACATTCCAGCCCCTGTTATGCCTGTAGCGGAATTCGATATTGAACCATTTGTAATCCCTGATACCTCTGTCCAGCTCTATTTTTTTGCCAACCGGCACTTCCAGGATGACCAGCACCTGCTGATTATGGTATTTCATGCCGCTGGTAAGTACAAAACCGTTGGGCAGGGTAAGTATACTATCCTGTTGCTGTACCTGGAAGCTGATACGCTGAGCATTGGCCCTGGCGATGGCGGGTGATTTACCATGACTGAATTTAACCAGCTTCACATGGTAATCGGCATCAGCACTTTTCACCACCCGTACCTGAACGGTACGAACCAGCACACTGTCTTCAGAGATACCGTAGAACAAAGCATCATCATCGTTCCAGTCGTTGCGGTGAATGCCCATCCAGCTTACATCGTAGTAATTGCCCCTGTCGTTCGATACTTTCACCAGCATTTTTCCTTTAGAGGGTTGAACGATATCCTGTTTTTCCTCTATCCCGCTTTTGGCACTGTAACTGCGGGCAATAGCAGCTGCCAGCATAAGTGCGCAGATGAGGCCGATGATCCAGAGGCTGGCAAAACTGTATCCCAGGTAAGGACTTTTTGATTTTACACGGATCATGCGTCTTACTATCCAGGTGATCAGTGCAATTACCGGTATACCCAGGAACAGTACCAGTGTAGCCCAGGCCAGGCTGTTTTGCCAGAACCCGTCAAGTACAAAGTTCTTCAGCGGGAAGAAGTTAACACCACCGGCCAGCACACCCACCAGGCCTATCAGGAGGGCAAAAGCAATAATACCGGCAATGAAAAGAAAGAAGGCTTTAAAAACGATGCCAATGGCATGCCATACCCTGCTGCCATTTTTCTGTGCGGCAGCACTCACTTCCGAACCAAACTGGCGGCCTTTTTGCCCGAAAGTATCGCCCACTTCTTTACCCCACTGCTGTGCTTTCTGTGAAAATTCAGATCCCCATTTTTCCGCTTTGGTTTTAAAATGTTCCAGGTCTTCCTGGATGGTATTTTTGATAGAGTTGAGGTCAACTTTTTCGCCCCTCATTTCCAGTTTTTCCGAAGCCGATTTGGCTTCGGGTATCACCACCCACAGTATCACATAAATAATGAACAGCGAGCTGCCGAACGAACCAAAGATGATGGAAGGTGCGGGATCAAAATCCCAGAAAATATTCCTGAAAATAGAGATGATAATACCTGCTACCAGCGGGAAGGCAAAAACCAGGCGGGGTATCCAAACCGCGATATCAAAATATGCTGCAATACCGCTTGCCACACCGGCTATCACTTTTTCTTCCGGGTTGCGGAACAGCCTTTTGCGGATGCTGCTTCTTTCCAGGCTGCGGCTGGGCAGTATAATCCATAGCAATATGTAAATCAGGAAGCCGGTACCAAAACCACCAAAAGTGATAATGGCAAACAAAATGCGGATAATGGCCGGGTCGATACGCAGGTAATTGGCAATACCAGAACATACACCACCCAGAATTTTATCGGCATCATCGCGGAACAGGCGCTCTTTGGGCTGTTCGGACCGGGGTTGCTCTTCAGTGAACCCTGTTTTGGCATTACCCTGATCGGCACCCAGCTGCGACTGTACTTTGGCTTCTTCATCTTCAAAATCTTCGGGCCGGCCTATACTATTGATGATATCATTCACATCATTATCGGTAATGCAGGTAGATCCTTTTTTCAGGTTTTCATTGAACAGTTCGGCAATACGACCTTCAATATCATTGATAATTTCATCACGGCCTTCTTCGCGGGCAAAATAGCGGCGCAGGCTTTCCACGTATTGCTTCAATATATCGTAAGCAGTTTCCTCTATTGGGATGACCCTTCCCTGAAAGTTGATGTTTATTACCTTTTTCATGATCAGTCCGGGTTTATTTGGTTTAAGTTGGGATTATCGTTGTTGGCAGGCTGTGTTAATGCGTGTACGGCGTCTGCCAGTTCTTTCCAGGTTCTTTCGAGCTCTTCATAAAACTCAAGCCCCTTGTCTGTCATACTGAAATATTTTCTGGGGGGGCCTGATACGCTTTCTACCCAGCGATAGGTGAGCAATCCTGCATTTTTAAGCCTTGTAAGCAGGGGATACAATGTTCCTTCAAGGATGTGCAGGTTGGCCGATTTCATTCTGTCTACAATATCACTCGGGTATACTTCCCCCTGGCGGATGATAGATAAAATGCAAAACTCCAATACCCCTTTGCGCATCTGGCTTTGTGTATTCTGAATATCCATAACTGGAGTTTTAAGCCTGCCGCCGACCGGATGTTAACTGTTCCGTTTGAAATGTCCTTTTTTGCAAAGGCTCTTCAACAACAACAGGCCATGAATTAAAAATCAATGTTTTTTATGGTAAGGTGTTCGATTCCCGGGTTGAAGCGTTTTGCCGGCTTCTCTGCTGAACCATTTTACGCCCGTTCCATTTTTCATTTTAACAATACAAAGATGGATCAAATTTTAGTACTATGCAACACATAGTACTGGTTTTTTTAAGGTAATAGGCGGGATAAGTATCTATAGTCTACTTAAAGAATTCAAAATCAATTATATAAGAAAAGGGCAGAAAATTACAATTAGGATCAACGGTTCTTAACCGTGATAAATGGCGCCATAACACCCCGGCTAGCCTTTTAAACCAGCAATATTGCCATAAATACCCCGGTTGCACCATTTATTTTTGTTCAACTTAAATAGGCCAAAAGAATAATCTGTAAAAAACATTTTATTTGTATTTCCTATAAAATCTAATCTCTTTGATTAACTTATTATTCCCAAAACCTTTTTTATGAGAATCCATTTTCCTGCAAAAAAGATCTTTGCGCTGTTGCTTGCTTTAATAGCAGCCACCACGCTGATGTACGCACAAAGCTCTCCGGTTGAAGATGCCGCACCCGTAACGGGCCATACACATATGCACGATGAAAGCTTTTGGTTTGGTGTAATGGAACTTCCTTTTTTACTGATCTGCGTGGTATTTGCCTTTATGACCGCCAACGCATTGAAAGGTGGAAAATTCGGTAAGGGCATGAACCTGATGGCCTGGGGCTTTTTGGTAATGGCTGTAGGTCACCTGCATATGCAAATTGATCATTTTTTCCATTTCAATTTATTCCGCACAATATTTGGCGGGCCAGGCGGGGCATTGGCCTGGTTTCTGGCACTTGTGGCAACCTGGCTGCTTTCTGCTGCAGGCTATTATTCTATGTACAAAGCCGGCAAAGGCCGATAACGCGATAATCTACTGTGACTTTATTTGCCAAGATATTCGGGCCATTTAAAAAGAAAGGTTCTGCTATTGTTAAAAACAATGGGTATGACCGGTTATTTGATTTTCTCATTAAAGAAATCTCTGTTCCCAAACAGGCGGAAGAACTGATCGCGATTGGTAAAAAGAACAGCAGAAAACCGGTAGATGACCTGTTGTCTGATTATTTTCTTTTTGAACGTTACCTCACCAATATCGATCCTGAACAAAAATACAGCCGCGAAAGCCTGCGCAGCACCCTGCAGCAGTTATTTCCTGGACTGAAAAACGATGCTTTCTTTTCGATACTTTTTTTGCCGGAAGCAGATAAAAAACAACGGCTTGCTGTTTCATTCGTTGAGCTTTGCCTGCTCAGGTCTATTGACAATTTCGGGCATGCCGGTAACGGCCTGTTCGATGACCAGCTGAAAGAACTGCGGTCGCTGCAGCAAACTGCTGCTACAGCGGAATCGCTGCAACGCATACAATCGCTATCTGATTCGGTATACCAGCATATAGCCACCAATTTTGGCGACCAGCTGGCTGAAAAGATCTTTAATTTTGCCTATCACGAAACAGCACGCTATTACAAGCAGGTGGAAGTATTTCCATACCTGGTTTCTATATTACCTAAAAGTATTGTTGGTTATTCGCAGCTTAACCTCTTAACGCAAACACAGGTTGAACAGATCTTCCTGGAAAAACTCACTGAAACAGAAAAGCTCAACTGGCAGCTTTCACAAAAAATAAAAGAAGCAGAGGAAGCACAGAACCGTGCACAAAAAAATGAAGTACTGCTTCGCAGTGTAATTACCAGCTCGCTCGATGGCATGATTACCCTGAACGACGAGGGCGATATTATTACCTGGAACCCTGCGGCCGAAGAAATGTTCGGCTATTCACAGGAAGAAGCCATTGGCCACAAAATGGCCGACCTCATTGTTCCTCCCGAATACAAGGATGCACACAAGAACGGGTTTAACCGGTTTTTGAAAACACATGCCAGCAATATAATGAACCGCCGGCTCGAGCTGAAAGCCATGCGTAAAGATGGTTCTAAGTTTCCCGCCGAATTAACGATCACTGCTGCACAACACAACGACCGCTTTTATTTTAATGGTTTTATCCGTGATATCTCCGAACGGGTGCAGAAAGAATCTGAGCTGCTGCAAACCAGGTTGCAGGCCGAAATGGCCGCCAAAGCCAAAACCGATTTCTTAAGCGTGATGAGCCATGAAATACGTACACCGCTTCATGCCATCATCGGGTTCTCGCACCTGCTGCTCGATAACAGGCCCAGGCCCGACCAAATGGAATTTCTCAATATGCTTAAGTTCAGCGGCGAAACCCTGCTTCATATTATCAATGATATCCTCGACTTCAATAAACTGGAATCGGGCAAACTGGAGCTTGACCTGGAAGAATTCAGCTTAAAGGAATTGCTGGACAATATTTATAAAACGTTTCTGCCCAAATCGAAAGAAAAAAATATTGAGCTTATCCTCAGCTATGAAGACCGCCTGCCGCTTTATGTAAAGGCCGATCCCGGCAGAATTAACCAGGTACTCAATAACCTGGTAAGCAATGCCATCAAGTTCACCCCTAACGGCTATGTGAAAATAGAAGTTAAGCTGGTGAATACCGAAAACAACCAGCTTACTGTAGATTTTGCGGTGATAGATACCGGCATCGGTATTGCGTATGACAAACAGCAGAAAATATTCGACCTGTTCACCCAGGCCGACAGTGATACAACCCGCAAATACGGCGGTACCGGTCTTGGATTATCTATTGCAAAAAAAATTGTTCAGCTAATGGGTAGTGAAATAAAACTGCAGAGCCATCCATGGAATGGTTCCAGGTTTTATTTCAGGCTCACATTGCAACAGGCTGCAGGAGCCGTTTCTGTTACACAGGAACCGGTAACACCGGAAGAAAAAAAATACAACCGCCAGGCCTTCGCCGGAAAGAAGATATTGCTGGCCGAAGACAATACCATCAATATTATGGTGGCCAAACAATTTGTGCTGGACTGGGGCGGCGAGGTAGATGTAGCCATTAACGGACAGGAAGCGCTCGAACTTTACCTGAGCCATCACTACGACCTCGTGCTGATGGATCTACAAATGCCGGTAATGGACGGCTTCACCAGCACAAGGGAAATACGCAAACACAGCTCGATGATACCGATCATTGCTTTAACAGCCTCTTCTATCAATGAAGTACTGAACAATATTATCGACAGCGGCATGAACGATTATATCAGCAAGCCATTTGTTCCCGAAATGCTGTACAACAAATTGTGCAAATACCTGCTGCAGGAAATGGTATAACCAATGCCGCTAACCTGAAAAACAGCCAGGTTTATGGCTGGAATGTTTTCAGTTTCGCCACTGCATTTTCCAGCGTGCCGGCTTTTTTGGCAAAACAAAAACGCAGCACTTTATCATCTTTACCATTGCTGTAAAAAGCAGAAACAGGAATAGTTGCCACTCCCGCCTCCCTGGTAAGTCGTATGGCAAAATCGCGGTCGGCTTCATCACTCAGGTGCGCATAACTGAAGCACTGGAAATAGCTTCCATAAGAAGGCAATGGTTTAAATGGGGTATGCTTCATCAGCTGCTGGAAATAATCACGTTTCTGCTGCAGAAATTTACCCAGTGAAAGATAGGCTTCAGGATACTGCAAAAATTCGGCAATGCCTACCTGTACCGGTGTATTACAACTGAAACAGTTAAACTGGTGCACTTTTCTGAATTCGGCGGTAAGTGCCTCCCCGCTTATACAATACCCCAGCTTCCAGCCAGTGCAGTGATAGGTTTTGCCAAAGGAAAAACAAACAAAGCTCCGTTCAAGCAGGCCGGGATAACGCAGTACACTTTGGTGCGGGATATCGTCGAAGATCAGGTGCTCGTATACTTCATCGCTCAGGATAAGGATATCCGTTCCCTCCACCAGTGACTGCAGTTGCAGCATATCTTCACTGTGCAATACACTTCCTGTTGGGTTATGGGGCGAATTGATCATGATCATTCTTGTGCGGGCATTGATCTTCGCTTTCACTTCATCCCAGGGAATGGAATATTCAGGATACCGCAGGGAAACAAATACAGGTACCGCCCCATTGATCAGTATATTGGGAGCATAGCTGTCGTATGCAGGTTCAAATACAATTACTTCATCGCCGGGGCGTAATACAGTGGTAAGCGCGGTATAAATGGCATAGGTACCACCGGGTGTAACAGTAATATGCGCATCGGGATGAACAGATGCCTGGTATAATTTTGCGCATTTCTCCGCAATCCGCTCCCGAAGCAATGGCCAGCCGTTCATATGGGCGTACTGGTTATAACCGTTTTTCATCGCTTTGTCTACCAACTCGGTTAACTGGTTGTCCATGGGAAAATCGGGAAATCCCTGTCCCAGGTTTACCGCGTTGTGCTCGGCAGCCAGCTGGCTCATTACGGTGAAAATAGTGGTACCTACCTGGGG
This sequence comes from uncultured Deminuibacter sp., assembly GCA_966424055.1. Taxonomy (GTDB): domain Bacteria; phylum Bacteroidota; class Bacteroidia; order Chitinophagales; family Chitinophagaceae; genus Deminuibacter. The sequence continues at coordinate 16,151 of CBJLMB010000043.1, forward strand.
TAGTTTGGAAACAAGCTTGGTCACAAATGGCTTTTTTCAAAGATAGCAAGCCGGGAAGAAAAACCCTTTCAGAAGAAAGGGTTTAGGGATGAATTACAGCAGGGAAAAAAGTTTTGGTTGCGGCCTCCTTACGGCGACGCAGGTTATTCAAATGGATTTAGGTTTACTCTTGATCAAACAGCAGACAATGTTCTGCGGGTTATTTTTTAATAATCACATAGAACATCAATACTGTGATCAAAATGAAAACAACATCTTCTCTTTTGATGTTTAGGGCTTTCATTTCCATATCTTTTTTTTCAATGGGCAAGATGAAACTTTGGATATCTCCTGCCTACCAGGGAGATGATCTCATGCCAGTTCCATTTTTTGGTTATTTTAACAAATCTAAGTAAACCAAATATAGATACCGCTTAAATCTGCTAAAAAAATCAGGATTTTTCGGCGAAAGGGAACAGCCGGCCTGTTCAGTGCATCAGGGCCTGGATATCAGGGTCATCGGCTATGGCATTCATTTGACGCAGTATCCATTGGGATTTCCAGGATACCCAGTGGCTCATAGGTTTTACCGTAAATTTTTTGGGATTGGGCAGGCAGGCAATGATCATGGCTGCTTCTGAACGGGAGAGGTCTTTGGCCGGTTTTCCAAAATATTGCCTGGCGGCAGCTTCCACACCAAAAATGCCTGGCCCGGTTTCAATAACATTCAGGTACACTTCAAGAATACGTTTTTTGCCCCAAACCCATTCGATCAGCTTGGTAAAATAAAATTCGGGCACTTTGCGCAGGTAACGCATTGCACCTTCGCCCTGCCACAAGAAAACATTTTTGGCTGTTTGCTGGCTAATGGTACTGGCACCGGCACCACGTATTTTCTTTTTCTTCTTTGGATTGGCAGAAAGGCTTTTTTCAATCGCTTTCCAGTCGAAACCGCTGTGATCGGGAAATAGCTGGTCTTCACTGGCCATAGCAGCCAGTTTGATATTGGGTGACAGATCTTCCCAACGGGTATAATCACGCTTCAGCCCATAACCACCCACCCAGTTGGAAAACTGCGTTATTGTAATGGGCGGAAACACCCATTTACATATCAACACGTACAATAAAGAGGAGATAAAGCAGAAAACCACAATCCGTTTTATCCATCGCCAGGCATTTCGCATAACTAGAATGATCGTTTGGCTGTTGAAGCGGCAAGATACTATGCTTGGTTTATTGATAAAGCGATAAATATGTACGAAGTACGATGTGGGATGTACGATGTGGGGTACCGAAAGTATGAGGGAATGGTGTTCGTACTTTTTACTTCGTAGTTCACACTTGGCTATGTACGAGGTACGATGTGGGATGTATGATGTGGGGCGTAGTAATATTGTCTTGTATTTTACTTCGGTAGGGTGTTGGGTTTATTATCGATCTTCACGTATTCCAGGTAAAATTTATGGCCTATTTTATATCCGGGCGGGGTACGTTGTTTAAAGAAGTTGATCCTGGAAAGCAGGAAACCGATGCCGATGGTAGAAATATATCCTATTACATAGCCGGTTTTATAATCGGCATTGATGCTGTTCACACCTATCAGGCAACCGGCCAGCACAGCCAGTTTAACGGCGGTATTGGCTACTGCGGTTGCTGTGATCCGTTTATGCGGTATAACTGCCACTTCTTTTAATGCAACACCGATATAACCCACATTTACGATCTCCCGTCGTAAACCATCAGGCCGCAGGCGTGATTCCTGTGTGGTAATAAAAATGGAATCGTTGCGACATTTATCCACTTCGCCATTGATATCCATTCCATAGGTCGTATATATCCTGATAGGTGTGCCTTTGTAAAAACGGGTAATGGTTCTGTCGCCTTTTTTCAGTAGAACAAAATCGAACTGGGCAAATGTTTTTTGGGCAATTAGTATGGCTAAAAGGCTGAGAAGGTGTTTCATGTTGAAAAGTAAGCTACAGGGGCTATACAGTACTGCCAACAGATCGTTAAAAAGAGCGAGGGTACCGCCCGTCTACCGGCTGCTGGCACCTGCGCTTTCCTGTTAGTGGATCAACTTATCACTGTGAAATACCAGTCCCCATATGAGCGCCACACCAAAACCAATAAGGATAAGGCCTGAAATACGATTGATAATATGAATATTGTGCACCGTAAGCTTGGGCCGTATTTTACCGGCCAGCAATACTTTGAGTATATCGCAAAACAAGTTAAAGACAAGACAAACAGAGAAAACAATAATGCGGTATTGAATAGGATGATCTTCTGTTTTAGAATCGGCCAGGATGGTAGCAGAGGCCGCGAACCAGAAAAGAAAAACACCAGGATTGAGCAGGTTCATCAAATACCCGGAGAAGAAAATGCCTACCAGGTCGCGTTTCCGGAAGATTTTATTTTTCACTTTGGCTTCTTCTGTAAGCGCGATCTTCTTAAAGAAGAAATTATACACCCCCATGGCAATTAAAAATATACTGCCCGTTATGCCGATGACTTTCTCGTGATTCATGGCAGACTGGAACAACTGTGTAAAAAGATTACACACCAGTATCAGGCTCACATCACTCGCAGAAACACCTGCAATAAAAAAATAGCCGCCTTTATGTCCGTTGTTGATACTTTGCTTGATGATGGAAAAAATAACTGGTCCCACCGAAATACTCAACATCAAGCCCAAAGCCAAACCTTTTATCAACGCAGCAGTCATATCGAGACTTTATTGGATTGGCTAATATAAAAATTGTTTGATATCTACACCAGCTCCCCTTTTAAAAACTTCTTCCAGTCTTCCAGCATCTTTCCTTTCAGCACACGGGGAAACTTGTGTTGTCCACCCACTTTGCCTTTCAGCCGCATAAACTCCATGAACTGTTCTTCCTGAAGTACATCCAGGTACACATTTCTTAGCGCACTGCGTCTTTCCACGGCATAATCATCATTGATCTGCTTCAGCTTTTCATCAATTTTTTCGCAAAGCAGTTCAGGACTAACCACATCATCACAGGCAACATACCAGTGATGGGCAAAAAAGCTGCCTTCGGGTTCGCCAACAACTGTGTATTCGGGAATGCAGAGGTTCATTTCTTCGCCTACCAGCTGTATGGCCTTATTCATATTGTCTACACTCAGGTGTTCGCCCACCAGGCTCAGAAAATGTTTGGTTCGACCGGTGATCACAATTTCGCAGCGTTCTTTATCAACAAACCGCACAGTATCACCGATCAGGTAACGCCAGGCGCCGGCGCTGGTGCTCAGCAGTATGGCATAATCTTTTCCTTCTTCCACTTCGTGGATCATCAGGGCCTGCGGATTGGCGACCATATCGCCATCGGCATCAAAATTATGATGGTCGAAAGGCACAAATTCAAGAAAGATATGCTCGTTGGTAACCAGGCGCATGCCCTTGGCATACTGCCTGTCCTGGTAAGCAATAAATCCCTCGCTGGCCAGGTAGGTTTCAATATAAGTAATGGGCTTGCCCAGCAGACGCTGGAAGCCTTTTTTGTACGGTTCAAAGCTTACCCCGCCATGTACAAAGAAAGCGAGGTTGGGCCACATATCGTGAATGGTGTTCAGCTTATAGCGCTCAATGATCATCTCCATGCACATTTGTATCCAGGCTGGTACACCCACAATAAAACCGATATCCCATTCAGGTGCTTTTGCAACAATTTCTTCCAGTTTGCGGTTCCAGTCGCGCTGGCGGGCAATTTTTTTACCCGGTTTATAAAAAGGCTGAAACCAGAAAGGTGCTTTTTTAGCAGTGATACCGCTGAGGTCACCGGCATAATAACCCGCTTCTTTTTGCAGATCGGTGCTACCTCCCAGCGTAAGCCAGCCTTTGCCGATAGATTTAACAGGAATATCCACATAATTACGCAGGCTGAGGAGCTGTTTGATCATAACGATCTTATTACCTTTCAGCAGGTCGTTGGTTACGGGGATGTATTTACTGGCAGCTTCACTGGTACCGCTGCTGAGTGCATAAAATTTAATTTTCCCAGGCCAGCAAACATCCGGCTTGCCTTCCAGGGTTAAATGCCACCACTCTTTGTAAATCTTGTTATAATTATAGGTAGGCACCAGCTCCTGGAATTTTTTCCCGGGGTGTTTACCCATGAGTATTTCATCGAAGCGGTATTTCTGTCCAAACTCAGTAAACCTTGCTTTTCGTAACAGCTTTTTCAAAACACGCAGTTGTTGCCTGCGCGGACTATTCTGCGGCAAGCGGAGTGCTTTTGCAATGCTGTTAGGTAGTTGTATATCAAAAATTGCCATTAATCGCTATTGGTAAAGGTCGCGAAGCTACATTAATTGCGTTAAACAATCATATTGCCTTAGACTGCCTTAAAGCTAGCATTCTAACCTGAAATTAGAACAGGTCAACAGCGGCTATTTTATAACCGGTAGCTTATAATACCGGTAAACCCTGTTAAACCCGCTTTTGAAGAACCGTGCTGCAGCTGTATATTCCGGCCTTAACCCGGTAAACAATCGCAATTGAAGCCACGTACCTTCTAAATTATTTATATTCAATGGTATCACCGGAGCTTCCCTGCAAAATAGAACATATTTTATTCGGAAGGGTTCAAAGAGATTTGTTGGAAAAAATACAATTTTCAATAAAATTGATATATTTGCATTTATCAATGTATTTTTGGATATGGAACTTTCATTTAAACAGATCGAAAAAATTTCAAAAGCACTTGGCGATATCAACCGCCTCAGGATACTGCGCCATATTGAAGGCAAAGGCGGATGCGGGCATTGCTCAGAGATACAGGAAGTGATCGATCTGGCACAACCTTCTGTAAGCCATCATATCAAAACCCTAATCGAAGCAGGATTGATCGTGGCAGAAAAAGAGGGCCGTAATTATAAGTATACCATTGATAAACAGGTTGTTCGACAGTATATCTGTGTATTGCAACATGTTACGGGTGTAACAGCGGAAATGGTGAAATAATTTTTTTTCCAAAATCTATCGAAGATTTTAAATATATCAATTCATAAATCAATCATTTGCTAAAAACCATTACTTATGCATGCAAAGCTTCCTTTTACACCGTACAAGCTTGGTGACATTGTACTGCACAATAGGCTGGTAATGGCCCCCATGACACGTTGCCGGGCTATTGACAACATTCCCAATAACCTGATGGCCGAATATTACAGCCAGCGGGCATCTACAGGACTTATCATCACAGAAGGAACCGCCGTTTCGCCCAATGCGCTCGGTTATGCACGTATACCGGGTATTTATACAAATGAACAAGTAGAGGGCTGGAAAAAGATCACCCAGGCAGTTCACCACAAAGGAGGCAAAATATTTATGCAGCTGGTGCATTGCGGCCGGATAGCACACCCGCTGAACATGCCCGCAGAAAGCCGGGTAGTAGCCCCTTCTGCCATTGCAGCCCGCGGGGAATTATGGACCGACCAGGAAGGAAGATTGCCTTATCCGGTACCACATCCGCTTGACCAGCAGGGTTTGGAGCAAACCATACAGGAATTTGTGCACGCTGCCCGTAACGCCATAGTTGCCGGTTTTGATGGCGTTGAACTGCATGCCGCCAATGGCTACCTGCTGGAGCAGTTTATTGCTCCCGGCAGCAACCATCGTAACGATGCCTATGGCGGTTCAGTGCACAACAGGTGCCGCTTTTTACTGGAGACAACAGCTGCGGTAATTGCGGCCATCGGTAAGGAAAAAGTAGGTGTTCGCTTGTCTCCTTTTAGCAGGCTCAACGATATTCATCCGTATGCAGAGGCCGAAGAAACGTATCTTTACCTGGCCGAAGCATTGCAGAAACTGGATATTATTTACTTACACCTAGTAGACAACAGCGCAACAGGATCGCCGGAAATAACACCGGCAACCAAAAAAACCATCAGGCAGAAATTCAGGAATACCCTTATTCTTTCCGGTGGTTATGATATTGAAAAGGCAGAAGAAGAGCTGGGTAGTGGTTTGGCCAACCTGGTAGCATTTGGCCGCCCTTTTATCAGCAATCCTGATTTGAAAGAGCGGCTGCAACACCACTGGCCACTGGAAGATGGAGATCAGCAAACATTTTACTCCGCAGGTTCTCAGGGTTATACCGACTACCCTGCTTACCGGGCGCAGGCAGTATTGGCTTGATTGTTCATTAAACCCATTCATCATGTCAACTACCAAAAAAAACATTGCCCTGGTTATTGCCAGAACTTTACTGGGATTGGTTTATGTCGTTTTCGGTTTCAATTATTTTTTCCATTTCATCACCGGGCCAATGCCCGAAGGAAAAGCTGCAGCCTTTATTGGCGGCCTGTTCCAGAGCGGTTATTTTTTCCCAATGATGAAAGTGATAGAAATCGCGCTGGGGCTATTGCTGCTGATAAACCTGTTTGCACCGCTGGCGCTTGTTGTACTGATGCCGATCACACTGAACATTTTCCTGTACCACAGTATTCTCGTTCCTTCCGGTTTTATAATGGCCGCGGTAATGATGATACTGCACCTGTTCATTGCCTGGAAATACCGCAGTTATTATAAACCGCTGTTTGTGCAGAAAGCTGTAGCCGTTTAACCGGCGTTATACAGCCAGCAGCTTTACAATAAGATCATACAGGCGGGCTAACCTTCCGGTGGCCCGCCTGTTGTATATACAAAACTGCATGCATGATAACAAAAGCGCTGGGCTCAAGGGCCTGCCCTCTTTTGCAGACTGATGCCATTGCACCCGGGAGGATGGCCACCGGCAGCCGCTATCCCGAACTCATGATGGGCATCGTGAGCCTGTAATTATTTTTACCGGATTCTCTGTTTACAATACACCCGCCTGATTGCCGTCCGGCCATGTTGTACAGGCTTTTCCGGGACATAAAGGGCAGCGATTTTTGCGGGTTTGAAACTATTGAACTATCGTATCTTTGCGCCCATGCTATTAAAACAAACCTTGATCAGGGCCACCGAAGCCGGTGCCGCCGTATTGAAAGATTACTTCAATAAAGAGTACAAAATATCCAATAAAGAGGGTATCAATAACCTGGTAACCGAAGCTGACCATGCTTCAGAGAAAGCCATTTTTGAAGTGATCCGCGATGTATATCCCGAACATTTCATCCTGAGTGAAGAAGCCGGTGAAATTGTGCAGGATTCCACTTACAAATGGATCATCGATCCCATTGATGGCACCGTGAATTTTGCCAATGGTATTCCCATCTGCTGTGTATCCATCGGGGTAGAATGGAATGGTAAAATGATCATGGGTGCAGTATATAACCCATTTATCAATGAATTCTTTTTTGCACAAAGCGGTTATGGTGCAACACTGAACGATAAAAAGATCACCGTAAGTGAGAAAACAGAAGTGATCAAAAGCTGCCTGGTAACAGGATTTCCTTATACTTATCTTGATGCACCCAACGGGCCATTGCAGGTATTTGATAAACTGATCAGAAAAGGCGTGCCTGTAAGAAGATTGGGCAGTGCAGCCATCGACCTGTGCTGGGTAGCCGCCGGCCGCTTCGACGGTTTTTATGAACATAAATTACAGGCCTGGGACAGCGCCGCCGGATTTTTAATTGTAGAAGAAGCCGGAGGAAAGGTCACAGATTTTAAAGGTGATTATTATAGTCCATATCAACCGCATATTGTTGCCACCAACGGCAAAATCCATGATGAGCTGTTGAAAGTGATCAATGGAGGCAACCTGGAGTAATGTACGGTGTACGATGTGGGATGTACGATGTGTGCATGGGAAGTGATCGTACTGGTATTTATGGGTAGATATGTTTATATTAGGCTAACGCTTTGTTAACCTGTAAAACACTATCCTATGAATGCCGAAGAAATGAAAAAAGAACGAAAGATTTTGCCATCCACATAGGGCATCTCACATTGCAACTGGAAAGAAATGACCTGAACAGGAACTATAGCAACCAGCTTATCCGCAGCAGCAGTTCTGTTGCCGCAAATTACAGGGCGGTAAGACGTGCAAAATCGAAAGCCGATTTTATCAATAAACTTAAAATTGTAGAGGAAGAACTAGATGAAAGTTTGTTGTTTATTGAATTGCTGCAGGAATTCAACCAGCCACAGGCCACTATATTTATACAGCTGCACAGAGAAGGAGAAGAACTGCCGAAAATAATAGTTGCCACCATTAATACATCCCGTAATTAAAAACATCGTACATCCCACATCTTAAATCGAACATTACAATGACTTCCCGTACAGAAATATCCACACTTGGTGAGTTTGGCCTTATTGACCGGCTCACAAAAAATTTTGAAATACAGCAGGCATCTACTGTTGTAAGCGTGGGTGACGATGCCGCCGTGATAGACCATTTCGGCAAGCAAACCGTTATTACCACCGACCTGCTGATAGAAGGCGTTCACTTCGACCTGATGTACACGCCGCTGAAGCACCTGGGTTATAAAAGCATTGTTGTTAACCTGAGTGATGTATATGCGATGAATGCCACCCCCACACAGGTTACGGTGAGCATCGGTATCAGCAACCGGTTTAGCGTGGAAGCACTGGATGAGTTTTATGAAGGCGTTTATCTTGCCTGTGAAAAATATGGCGTTGATCTTATTGGTGGCGATACTTCGGCATCACAAAAAGGATTCATCATATCCGTAACAGCCATCGGGGAAGTGGCCCCCGACAAGTTCATAAAACGCAACACCGCCGGAAAAGGAGACCTGATCTGTGTTACAGGTGATGTGGGCGGGGCATTCCTTGGACTTACCCTGCTGGAAAGAGAGAAAAAGATCTACCTGGAAAACCCGCAGGTACAGCCCGACCTGGAAAATGAAAATTATATCGTGGGCCGCCTGCTGAAACCCGAAGCGCGCAAGGATATCATCGAATTCTTTGAGCAGCAAAACATCACACCTACCGCTATGATGGATATCAGCGACGGCGTGAGCAGTGAAATACTGCATATATGCCGCCAGAGCAACCTGGGCTGCCGTATTTATGAGGATAAACTGCCTATTGCAGAGGCCAGCAGGGCTGCCGCTTTCAAGTTTGGCCTCGACCCGACCGTTTGCGCATTAAATGGTGGCGAAGATTATGAGCTGATGTTTACCTTGAAACAGGAAGACTATGATAAAATTACCCTGAACGAAGAAATTGCCGTTATCGGCTATATGACTGATGCAGAAGAAGGGTGTAAGCTGCTCACCAAAGGCGGCAATACATTCGATATTACAGCACAGGGCTGGAATGCTTTTGAGCCGTCCTGAACAAACTTCCATCCATAAAAAAGGCTGCCCCTTGGGCAGCTTTTTTTATAAGAAAGCAGGAGATTGCAATATCACTTTAACACAATGCATACAAGTACAGCAACCGGCATCGGTGAATTCTGCTTATTTTTAAGTTCTGTTTACACATCCCTGGCTGTATTGATTCATTGTGGCAAAATTTTTACCCCGTGAAGTCAAGGCATGGCAGTTTATTCAGCAGTATGGCAGTACAAATAAAGTATGGCATTATCGCCCTGGGGCTTGTATTATTCGCATCCTGCACTTCGCAAAGATCATTACAAACGGCACTCAGCAGGAAATATGCACCCGCTGCACTCCGGGAAGACCTTAGCTTATTGAAAAAAATACTGGAAGCCAATCACCCCAGCCTGTACTGGTACACGCCGAAAGACAGTCTTGATGCCTGCTTCGTTTCAGCAATCAGCAGTATTAACGATTCACTTACAGAAGCGCAGTTCAGAAATAAAGTGGCTGCCGTTATCAGCCAGATACATTGCGGACATACAGCGGTGCGTTTTTCAAATGCGTATACTCATGCAGCAGCCCGTGCAGACAGGCCACAGTTCCCGCTGTTTATTAAAACATGGCAGGATAGCCTGGTAGTGCTGGGTTCTGCTTTCCGTAAAGACAGCATTTTTAAACGCGGCACCATTATCACCAGCATCAACCAGATGAGCAACCGGCAATTGCTTGATTCAATGTTCCGGTTTATCAGCACCGATGGGTATTCGGATAATTTTAAAAGCCAGGTGGTGAGTATGAACTTTCCCGGTTATTACCGCAATACGTTCGGCTTAAGTGAAAAATATACTATCCGGTATATTGATTCCAGCGGCCATGAGCAAACTGCTGTTGTGGGCAATTATGATGTGCACACAGATACTGCGCATAAAAGTTTCCCGGTAACGCATATGCCGCCACTTACCCGTAAGGAATTGCGGCAGGCTGAGCTGGCGAATAAAAGAAGCCTGCAGCTCGATACCCTGCGGAAAACAGCTTATATGCGGCTGACCACTTTTTCAGAAGGTCGCCTGCGCGATTTTTTCAGCCGCAGTTTCAGACTGCTACGAAAAAACCATATTCAGCACCTGGTGATCGACCTGCGTGAAAATGGTGGCGGCAGTATTGCCGTAAGCACGCTGTTAACCCGCTATCTTATTGACCATCCTTTTAAAATTGCCGACACTGTTTCTGCCCAAAGCAGGCGGTTTCGTTATGGACGTTATATTCATCCATCGTGGGTGTACTGGCTGAGCATGCATTTTACTTCGCACAAAGAGAAAGACAACCGCTTTCATTTCGGTTATTACGAGCGGCACCGGTTCCACCCTATTAAAACCAATCATTTCAACGGGGATATTTACCTGCTGCAGGGTGGGTACACATTTTCAGCAGCCACCATGTTCATTGCCAATTTAAAAGGCGAGCAAAATGTTACTGTTGTTGGTGAAGAAAGCGGCGGTGGCAGTTATGGCAATTCATCGGTGCATCTGCCATCTGTGAAGTTGCCACATTCGGGATTGAAAATTGTATTGCCGATGTACCGTATTGTGCTGAACCATGAAAACAGTAAAACAGGAAGAGGTATTATGCCAGATATCAGTATTTATCCTTCTTCCACAGCCATACGCCGTGGTGTGGACATCAAAATGGAGCAGCTGCAAAATCTTATAGCAGCCAAGCCTGCCAAACAATAAAGATATGCCATACTTACTGGCAGCCATCGGGAGCTATAAGCTGCAGGCATTGAGAAGACTGTTCTGAAAATGTCATTTCTCTGCGTTTTCCGCGTTTTCCGCGAGGTGATTTCTTATAGCGTACAGCTATCAGCTCATCGCTTCTCCTGTGCTTAGGCGATCAACCTGATCACCTCAAGTTCTTTACCCAGTACCAGTAGCTCTGCAGGGTAACCGGTTTTCAGCAACAATCTTTCATCGCTCAGGCTGATGAGCCGGGCGGGATAAAGGCTGCACATACGCAGTGCTTCGGCCAATTCAATACCTACATGATTAACGAGATTATACAAAGCCTTGGCCATGGTTAACGCAGATCCGCTCAATATGCCATTGGCTTCATATTTATCACCCACCAGTTTATGAGGGTACTCACCCCCGGTGGTGGCAGTTACCGCATCAGTGATCACCAGCAGGCGGTCTTTCATAATTTTTTTGGCAATGCTTACCGCTGCAAAATCAACATGATGTCCATCGGGTATAATACTTGCCCGCACCACATTATGGTTAAATGCTGCACCTACCAGGCCTGGCTGGCGGTGTTGCAATGCGCTCATGGCATTATACAAATGGGTAACGGTTTCTATGCCATTGTCAAAGCCCTGCATCGCTTCTTCGTATGTTGCATTGCTATGGCCTGCTGAAACAACTACCTGGTATGAACGGATCAGTGTAATGATCTCTTTAGAGCAGCATTCGGGGGCCAGTGTGATCATTTTTATTACGCCCCTGCCATAATCGAGCAGTGTTTTCACCTGTTCTTCTGTAGGAGAAAAGATCAGGGATTCAATATGTGCACCTCTTTTAACAGGGTTGATCCACGGTCCTTCTATATGCAGGCCCCATACGCCAACACCACCCTGCTGCCAGTAATCACGTATGGCATCGATACAACGGAAAATGGTATCGTAAGTATCGGTGGCCACGGTGGGCATGCAATAAGCAGCACCGCCCGAGCGGGAATAATCTACAATGGCCTGCACAGTTGCCGCCTCAGGATAAGCAGACAGCAGTTTACCCGATGCGCCATACAGCTGCATGTCGAGAAAAGGCGGGGCAATCAACGCTTCTTCGCCAAAATCGGTGATGCTTATTTCTTCAGGTACTGATACCAGTGGCATCACCGCATCAATAACATTATCCCGCACTACCACTGCATGGTGTTGCAGCATATCGGCACCGGTAAATATCCGGCCTGCTGAATAGGCAATAGTATGATTAGTCATGGATGATTTTGAATCGGTCCGCATCTTTCCAGAAAGGGAATTTACTCCTTACTTCTTCCAGCTGCGATTTTTGTAAGGTGATCGTAAAAATATCTTCTTCCTCTGTTTTGTGGTACAGTATTTCGCCGAGCGGGTCAACCACCATGCTGTCGCCGCTGTGGTGAATGCCATGCCCATCGGCACCTACACGGTTAACACCTGCCACAAAACACTGGTTTTCGATAGCCCTTGCCTGCAACAGGGTTTTCCATGCATGGCTTCTGCGTTGCGGCCAGTTGGCTACATAGATAAGCAGATCATATTCCGGCGCCTGCGCTGCCATGGCAGGGACTGCTTCTTCTGTGCAGTCCTGGGCGAAGCCGGGAGACTGGCGGGCCCATACGGGGAATCGCAGGTCATAACAAATCTGCAGGTTTATCTTCCAGCCTTTTACAGAAGCGATCAGGCGTTTATCCCCTGCCGTGTATTGTTCATGTTCCCCGGCATAAGCAAAACGGTGTCTTTTGTCGTAATAACCAAACTGCCCGTTTGGCTGCATCCAGATAAGCCGGTTAAAGTAATGACCGTTTTCTTCTATGATCAGGCTGCCGGTTAAAATAATACGTTTCGCAGCAGCCACCCTTTGCATCCAGGCAATTGCGGGGCCATCCATTGTTTCAGCAAGCAACTGTGGCTGCATGCTGAAGCCAGTACTGAACATTTCCGGCAATATCACCACTTCTGCCTTATCTCTGATGTTATTTATCTTTTCCTCAAGCATGGCAAGATTATCCATCTTGCTTTCCCAATACAGCCGGGTTTGTATCAATGTTATATTCAGCGACGACATACAGCTGTTTTATCCGTTAATGTATTTTGCTGCTTTTACCAGGTCTTCCGGTGTATCTATTTCCACACCCATATAATCCACAATAGCCATTTTGATCGCAACACCATTTTCCAGGTAGCGCAGGCATTCAATTTTTTCTGCTGATTCCAATGGTGTCATAGGCCATTGTGTAAACTGCATCAGTGCCTGTTTACGAAAAGCATACACACCGATGTGTTCATAATAAGTAATGGCCAGCTCTTTATTACGGGGGTAGGGTATTACGGAGCGGCTAAAGAACAGTGCATTACAGTGTTTATCCACGGCCACTTTTACATAATTCGGGTCTTCGATCAATACAGGGTCTTTCAGCACCTGCATCAAACTGGCCACCTGCACTTTTTTGCCCTCCTCTCCTTCAAATAAACGCAGCAGCTTTTGTAATGGTTCTTTTTTTACAAAAGGTTCATCACCCTGTACATTTACCACAATATCCAGCTGCATACCGGCAACGGCTTCTGCAATGCGGTCGCTGCCACTTTCATGCGGCTTTTTGCTCATCACGGCTTTTCCTCCGTGGTTAACGATTTCATTGTAAATGATCTCGCTGTCAGTGGCAACAATCACTTCATCAAAAAGACCGGTAGCAACGGTATTGTCGTAAGTATGCCTGATCACCACTTTATTACCCAGGGGCTGCATCAGCTTTGCGGGAAAACGGGTTGCCGCATAACGGGCAGGAATAAGCGCTGCTTTTTTCATCAGTAAATAGTTGAATACCCCGGGTTAACAGCCAGGTAAAACGGTCGGCTGTTGCTGCCAGGCATTATTATTTACTGCAAAGATGCGGGTATTGCTTAAAAATCGAGGGTATTGGCCAGCAATTTCATCTGTATTTCGGCTGCCTTGGCTGTATAACTGAGATTGATGAGCAGGTATCCTGCGTTTTCAAAGCTTTGCTGGGCGGTGATCACTTCTATAATAGTGGCCTGTTTCAGCTGGAAACGCTGCAGTATCAGGTCGAGCAGCCGGCCTGAGAGTTGATAATTTTCCTGCGCTGTTTGCAGCTGCTGCAGGTTGTTGCTATAGCTCTGCCATGATTTTACGGCATTGGCGGTATAATCCCTGACAGATATTTCTTTCTGCAGCTTTGCATTGCGGGTGGCAATGGCTGCCACCTGCTGCTGTTTTTTATAAATACCCCCGTTAAAAATGGGGATAGAGAGGTTGGCACCAACATAAGGACCATAATTCTGGTTGAGCAGCACGTTACCGGCACCATTTTGCGTGCGGGAGTAATTGTACCCGGTGTTCACGCTAAGAGATGGGTAACGCAGCGCTGCTGCTTCTTTCTCGCGCAGTTCATTGATACGTATCTGTATATCTGCCGCCAGCAGCCTGGGGTTTTTGGCATACAGGCTGTTCATTACACTATCCAGTGTTATATTTTTATCAACCACAATGGTATCGGAAATTTCAACAGTAGAATCGGGCTTCAGGGTTAACAAAGCCAGCAGGTCTGTTTTTGCCTGGTCAATGATCAGTTGTTGCGATTTCAGCGACTGCGTTTGCGTATTCAGGTCTACCTGCGCCTGGAACAGGTCGGCATTATTGGCCATCCCTACGCTTTGCTGGGTTTTTACAATGTTCAGTTTCTGCTGCGATACCTCGATAGAGCGCTGCAGGGTTTTGGCATAGCTCTGCTGGCGGATGATATCGAAATATTTCAGCGCCACATTGGCTTCCACACCTACGATCATGGAATCGAGCTGTTCACGTGTCAGTTTTTCCAGTTGCTCCAGCCTTTTTTTAGTGGTATAGATCCTTTTACCATTATATACCAACATGCTGGCGCTGAGGCCGGCGCTTACACTATTGCTGTAAGTGCCGGTACGGTCGATAATGGTACCTGTATTCAGTTTCTGGTTTACACTAGTGCTCTGGGCGTTTTCTGATACCGTACCCTGTACCTGTGGCAAGCCGCCGGCAACGCCATAATCATTATTGATCGTGTTTGCTTCCAGGTTGTTTTTAGCCAGTTGTATATCCAGGCTGTTTTTCAGGGCAATGCTCATCGCATCCTGCAGGCTCAGCCGTTGGGCGGTGCCCCATAAAGGGGCTGTTATGCAGCAAAAAAAGACAAGTCTTTTCATCAGTTCATATTGGTCTTTTCAATAACCGGATGAAACGGTATGCACACGATCTGGTGCGGTTTCATTCGTACTAAATTAAATTTCTGTGGCAGCACTGGCGGGTTAACCATTGCTGCGGCTTTATTCGGTAATTTCTGTTTTGTGAGCCTTGTGTTTTCCTGAAATGAATGTGTATACCGCTGGTATCACAAAAAGTGTGAGCACCAGGGAGAACACGATACCTCCCACAATTACAATACCCAGTGGGATACGGCTGGTAGATGCTGCACCCAGGCTAAGGGCAATAGGCAGCGCACCCAACGATGTGGCCAGGCTGGTCATAAGAATAGGCCTTAACCGTTGCTGTGCCGCATCGATCACTGCTTCCATTTTAGGTAACCCGAATTCCCGTTTCTGGTTGGCAAACTCCACGATCAGGATACCGTTTTTGGTTACCAGCCCTATCAGCATGATCATACCTATTTCAGAGAAAATATTCAGCGTTTGGCCAAAAGCATACAGGCTGAGCAATGCGCCGGCCAGGGCCAGCGGTACTGTAAGCATAATGGTAAAGGGATCGAGAAAACTTTCGAACTGTGCGGCCAGCACCAGGTAAATAAATACCAGTGCCAGAGCAAAGGCAAACATAATATTGGAAGAGCTTTCCGCATAATCCCTCGATGCACCCGAAAGCGCTGTCTGGTACGATTCATCCAGTAACCGGTTGGCTATGCTTTGCATGGCCTTGATACCATCACCGATGGTTTTACCTTCTGCCAGCGAGGCAGAGATGGTGGCAGCCTTATACCTGTTGAAATGGTACAGTGTAGAAGGGTTACTGCTTTCCTCGAGATGCACAACGGCATCCAGCGGAATGCTGTTGCCATTGTTGCTGCGAACATATAGTTTATCAATATCACCTGGTTTATTACGGTCATCGCGGTCTACCTGGGCAATTACCTGGTATTGGAAACCATTCATGATAAAATAAGCCATCCTGCCACCGCTGAATGCGGCCTGTGCGGCACCGATGATATCAGCTGTGGATACCCCCAGGTCTTTCGCTTTCATCCGGTCAACGGTTAGCTGTATTTCGGGTTTATTGAATTTCAGGTTAACGTCTACATTGGAAAAAGTTTTATCTCTTCGTGCTTCATCAAGAAACTGCGGGATAATGGCTTTCAGCTTGTTCAGATCCTGGTTCTGCAATACAAACTGCACCGGCAGGCCCGATCGGGAGCTGGAGCCCACAGAAATAGTTTGTTCCTGCACGGCAAATATCCTGGCATCATTAAACCGCTTCAGTTTGCGCTGTAGGTCATTGGCAATAGTGTTCTGGCTCCGGTCCCTCAGCTGCGGGTCGATCAATCCTACCCTTGGCTGCGCAGAGTTGACAGAACCAAAACCGCCGCCACCGCCTGTACGGGCAAACACAAAATCGCGCTCGGGTACAGAATCGTATAAATAAGTGGCTATTTTATCTGTCATTTCCTGCATGTAGCTAAAGCTGGTACCTTCTGCCGCTGTAACGGTGAACCGGATATTGCTGCGGTCTTCCAGTGGTGCAATTTCACTTTGCAGGTGGCCAAATGTAAACCAGATGGCTATACCGCAAGCGGCAATGATGATCCAGGATGCCCAGCGTATTTTCATAAAGGAGGTAAGTACCCGTTTGTAGCCATTTTCCATGCCCTTGAAAAAAGGCTCCGTTTTCAGGTAAAACCAGCCATGCTGCGAATTTTTGCGGGTAAGATACACGTTCAGCACCGGTGTAATGGTGAGCGATACAAAGGCTGAAATAAGCACGGCTGCAGCCAGTACCACACCAAACTCCCTGAACAGCCTTCCTACAAAACCTTCCAGGAATATCACCGGTAAAAACACGATAGCCAGGGTAATGGAAGTGGAGATCACGGCGAAGAAGATCTCTTTACTGCCTTCCAGCGCCGCTTTGCGAATGGGTAACCCTTCTTCCAGTTTGCGGAATATATTTTCTGTTACCACAATACCATCATCTACCACCAGCCCTGTGGCCAGTACAATACCCAGCAGGGTAAGTACGTTGATGGTAAACCCGCAGATATACATGATGAAGAAAGTGGCGATCAGGGAAATAGGGATATCGATCAGCGGCCGCACGGCAATAAGCCAGTTACGGAAGAAGAAGAAGATCACCAGCACCACCAGTGCAAAGGCGATAAGCAGGGTTTCCTTTACTTCTTCCAGTGAATGGCGGATGTTCAGTGTATTATCGATGGTAACATTCAGTTCGATATCTGATTTATTCCCTTTTTTAATTTCTTCCAGGCGTTTATAAAACTCGTCGGCTATCTGGATATTGTTGGCGCCGGGTTGTGGGATAACGGCGAGGCCTACAGCATTGGCACCATTGTATTTCCAGCCCTGCTCCATCGATTCGGGGCCCAGTTCCACATAAGCCACATCACTCAGCCGTACAATACCTGTTGAATCTTCTTTAATGATCAGGTCACGGAATTGCTGCTCGGAGGTAAGCCTGCCCAGCGTGCGTATTGTGAGCTCTGTATTATTGCCATAGATTTTACCGGGTGGAAGATCTACGTTTTCGCTGTTCAGTGCAAGACGAACATCGGTGAATGCCACATTGTGGGCATTCATTTTATCGGTATTCAGCCAGATACGCATGGAATAACGCTTCTGGCCAAAGATGTTCACCGAGCTTACGCCATCAATTGTCTGGAGCTGCTGCTGCAACACATTTTCTGCATAATCGCTCAGCTCCATGATACTTTTCGAGCGGCTTTGTACAGCCAGCAGCAGGATAAAATCGCTGTTTGCATCCGACTTGGTTACCACGGGCGGGGCATCAATATCCTGTGGCAAACTGCGCTGTGCCTGGCCAACTTTATCGCGCACATCACTGGCTGCCGCTTCCAGGTCGGTACCCAGGTTAAACTCTACCGTGATATTACTGTTGCCCAGCGTGCTGGATGAAGTAATGGTTCGGATACCCGGGATGCCATTGATCTGTTTTTCCAGCGGTTCGGTTATCTGGCTTTCTATAATGTCGGCATTGGCACCTGTGTAAGAGGTGGACACATTGATCGTAGGCGGGTCAATAGCAGGATAATCCCTTACTGCCAGGAAGGTATAGCCAACCACACCCAGTAATATGATGAAAATGTTCATCACTGTGGCAAACACAGGCCGCTTCAGTGATAATTCGGATATATTCATTGTTCGTTAAAGCTCGTTTCGCTGAAAAATAATTCGCACAATGGTGTGGGGTTACGGCTAATGCCTGGTGGAATCTGCCAGATCTTCCAGTTTTTTCACACTACGCACATGTACAGGGGCATTAGGCACGGCAAACAACACACCGTTTACAACCACGGTATCACCTTCATTCACACCTTTGGTTATGGCAACTGTATTAGCCTGCCGTAAACCGGTAAGCACATTTACAAACCTGGCTTTACCATTTTTTACCAGCACCAGTTGTTTGTTTTTATCATCAGGAATAATGGCATTGGTTGGAATCAGTATCACCCTGGTATTTACACCGGCGCCCACATACACTTTCACAAATGCGCCGGGGTTGGCATTGCCGGGGTTTTCGAGTAAGGCCCTTACTTTCAGGTTACGGGTAAGGGTATTGGCTTGCGGTTCTATAGCAATTACCGGTGCTTTGCGGCGGATAGAATTGGCTGCATCCACCTCTACATCAACAGTGCCGCCCAGCTTTACCATACTGCTGTATTCTTCCGGCAGCGTGAAGTCGATCTTCAGCTGGTGTAGTTGCTGGATAGTGGCAACCACATTGGCAGGCGATACATAGGCACCGGGACTTACCTGCCTGAGCCCTACCGTTCCGCTGAACGGTGCGCGGATCACCGTTTTATCGATCAGGGCCTGTGTATAACCAATATCGGCTTTATACCCGTTCACAGCATTCAGCGCCGCATCATAATCGGCCTGGTTTACGCCGTTCACAGCGAGCAGCTTGCGTAATCTTTCTTCCGTTTTCTGTGCCAAGTCCAGCTGCACTTTCGATTTGCTCAGCTGCGCCTGCAAATCAGCATCATTGATACGGGCAAGAATGGTACCTGCACTAATGGCCTTCCCTTCGGGAACATTGAGATAGGTGATGCGCCCGTTGATCTCGGGATGCAGTTCTACATACTCATTGGCCAGCACGGTTCCGTTTGCTTCAACAGCATTGGTAATGGATGAATAGCTGGCCACGACAACATCCACTGTGGTTGGTTGACTACTATTTTTCTGTTGTTGTTGGGTCGCTTGCTTTTTTTTACCGCAGGAAGCCATAATAACGCAGAAACCGGCGAGTGCAGCAGCAGCAATATAAAAACGAGACATCCGTGGGTGATTTGTCGATTAATGCGATAAAGATAGAGAGATTTGGCACCGTTAAAAAAGGTTACGGTGAACGGATAAAAAAAACGGGTGAGCGGCAATTCATCTCGCAGTTCGTTAACAAACCATTAAGAAGTAAAGGGTTGTTGCAAACAACCCATAAATTTAAGCATTTGCGGGAAGCTGCGTTATGTTATAGGCCAAAATGGTTCTCCTTCCAATAGTGCGTCAGCAGCTGGTGTTCGGGAATATCCGGCTTTTTGCACACCCGGGGGTGGCATTTAGCCGCAAGCCATGAGCTTCCGGCTATAAAAGGGAAATCCCTACCGAAAACCACTTGCTTCTGCATTTTCGCGGGAACCTTCTGCCACTATTAAATGATTTACTCCAGTACCTGGTCTATACGGGTAAACTTACCGTCTTTATTCACTCCTTCAAGAACCAGGTGTAGTTTCTTACTTACATCGTTATTATAAAACTCGATGGTTACACGGTGGTTTTTAGGATCGGTAAGTATATATGGGTTCCAGTAAAGCGTAGAGCGAACATCCGGTTGGTCGCCGGGAGCAGTGGCATAATTGGGTGAATAAAACTGTTTGTACGGTGTATAACCAGCCAGGTCCTTAGAATCGAGCCCCTTACCGGGTTCTGATTTCACATCACCGCCTTTTTTGGTGTACACCGCGATGGCACCACCCGAACCGCCGCCAAAGCTGCCGAAAAAGGGCGGCCGGAATACTTTGATATAGGCCACATCGGTCATGGGAATATTTGCCAGCTGTTGTGCATCGGTGGGCATTTCATCCAGGTAAAAAGAGGTAGAGCTGCCACGCCAGGAAGCACTGGCCTGCCCACCGCCCCCTGCATTGTTGATGGTTAAACCGGCTACCCTGCCCTGCAGGTAATTGAACACGCTGAACGAGCTTTGCGCCACCACATCATTTCCCACATCAAACTGGTAGGCATCGCCACCTTTGAACAAGCCGCTGGTATAGCGGTCGTCGAGCAGGTCAACAGGTTTTTTGGCCTTGCCTCTCACGGTTACGCCTTCCAGCGTTGTGCCCTGTAATAATTTGGCCAGCCGAGCCTGTTCATCGGCAAAAAAACGGTTACGGGCAAAGCCTGAAGTATCCCTTACCAGCCAGTTATAGGTTAAGGGTATATTGCCCACTTTGTCGGGCATAGGCAATAGCCCGCTGCTGAACGATATGGCACTGCGTGAAGCCAGGTCTCTTTTCTTGTTGAACTGGTAAAACACTTTCACCGTATCGAAAAACACCATATCAGGCTGCGAAAAACTGCCATCGGGTGCCAGTGGCAGGAAGATCATAGACGAACTGGAATCTTTCGCTTTAAAAATAATGTTGATCTGGCCCGCTTCACGCATCAGGGCCGGGGTGGCACCAAACACCCTGCCATAGAACGACATATAGCCTGAATCTTTGGGATATTTGATAGTGGGCATTTTTCCTTTTACAATATCTTCCCAATTAATCCTGCGCCAGCCATTGGTAAGCATAATCAGGTCGAGGTACTGCTGCAGGCTGTCTGATTCATTTTTAAAATAAAAAGAAGGATTGTGCACATACCCCCTTATTTCACTGGAAAGCAGGAGATGCGATATAATATTATCTGAAGTATCGATACTTACACCGCCGTCTGTGATAGACAGCGACATATTGGCTCCTACAGAATCGGGTACATCTATATCAATAAAATTCTTGGCGCGTTTTCTTGTATCCCCCACCGCATCTACCCTGGGACTAAAGGTATAATTGTGGTTATTGATAAAACAAATTCTTTCAGAAACCGGTACCCAGTTGGCGTCAAATAAGGTTAGCAGTAAAACACCGGATGGAAATGAGCTTACAGGAATACTGCCGCCAATGGCTACACTTTCTTTCAGGTCTACCCTGGCCCTGTAAACCATCTGCTGCTGCATGGTGCCAACAATGTAAAGGGTTTTCAGGTTTTCGGGCGCATCGCTGGAGCGTTCAATTAAAAAATTACGGCGTGCACCAAAACCACTCAGCTTAAGCGTGGCGCCGGCAGCTTTTACCTGTGGCAGCTGGGTGGTATGCGATTCCTGCATTTCGTCTGTCCAGCTGGCAGTATAGGTTTCGGCGGTTTTTGCTTCAATGGTGCAAAAGCCCATACCATCGTGTTGCGCAGCAAAAGAATCGATCTTCTCCCCTTTTGAATCGCGTATAGAACCTTTCACAAATACAGGTTTGCCCCACTGGTCGGTAGCCTTGAATGCCAGTTTTGATTTAACACCGCCTATCATATCACCACCTTCCGGGAAAAACTGGATGGAAGCCTTGGTTGTTTTTGTTTCGCCGCCTTTCAGCGTGCCGAGGTGAACAATCCGCAGGTCTTTATTATACAGGAAAGAAGAATCGAAATTGAGCATCCACTTGGTATAGGCGCGCACATGCAGTATCTGCCCCTTGAAAGATGCCGGTATTTCGTACTGGCCTTTCGCAGAGCCTTCAATAATGGGTGTGGCAGTATGGAACAATACTTTTCCGGTTACATCTGTCCAGTCAACATAAAAGTTTTTGCTGATATCAGAAGGCAGGATGCCCGCTTGTATATAAGCTTTGAACCACACGGTTTCGCCAGGTGAATAAGCTGCTTTGTCAAAATGCAGGTATACACGCTCCTGCTGGTAGTCTTCACTTAATTTTCCCAATACAGAATCGATTCTTTGTGCAAAGCCCGGGCAGGATAAGGTTAGCAAAATACCCAGTATCCCGAAAACAAGAAAACGCCTCATAATGTGAATTAAAGAGTTAAGAATATCGATCGTGCAGCCGGTTAAAACTTTTCTAAAAATAGTAGATTTATACATTATGTATAAACGATCGGCTGCTTTATACATTTTTTAGGAAGAATTGGTGTTTGAACGATGCTTGGATAAAAGCCCTTTCTTCCATAATTGTCACATAAAACCGCTAAACGCTGTAATTTGGGCCACAAACCTTTACAGGTATGCAAAAACTTTTACTGCTTCTGACCACCATCGTTTTTTTGGCTGATGCATCTGCACAAAGAACAGATAAACGCCTGCAGCAACAGCTGGCCGCAGCACTCGAAGGCTTTCATGGCCAAACAGGCATTTTTGTTCATGACCTGAAAAAGAACCGGATCGCTGCTGTGCGGGCAGACAGTCTTTTTCCCACGGCCAGTATGATCAAAATGACCATTCTTACCGGCATTATGGATAAACTGCGCAGTGGCGAACTGCAGTATCACCAGGTGCTTACTTATAAGGATTCACTGCTGTATGAAGGGGAAGACATACTGGGCTCTTTTAAAAACAATGAAAAAATAAAGCTGAGCAAGGTAATACTGCTGATGCTGGCCACCAGCGACAATACCGCCAGCCTGTGGCTGCAAAGCCTTGCCGGTGGCGGCCCACGCATCAATGCTATTCTCGACAGCCTGGGATTTAAATACCTCCGTGTAAACAGCCGGACGCCGGGCAGGGAGGCCAACCGCAGGCAATACGGCTGGGGACAAACAACGCCCCGCGAAATGGCGGCCCTGATGGAGAAAATTGTTTCCCACCAGCTGTTCAGCGACAGCCTGAGCGAGAGAATGCTGCGGCTGCTGGGCCGCAATTACTGGGATGAGGTAGCTGTTTCACAAATACCCGCCGATGTTTTTGTAGCCAGTAAAAACGGTGCAGTAGACCCCAGCAGAAGCGAGGTAATGTTTGTAAGTGGCCGTAACAGGCGGTATATATGCTGTATATGCACCAATAACAATAAAGACATGAGCTGGACACCCGGCAATGAAGCCTGGGTGCTTACAAGAAAAATATCCAAACTATTGTGGGAGTATTATAAGTAACCCTGGCTTAAAGCGGCAAGCTGATAACTGTGTGCTACAAGGAATTCATCTCGCAGAATGCGCAGAAAACGCGCAAAAGAAGTTTTTTTCAGCCAAGATAGTACTTGCGCGTTTTGACTGCCTACTGCAGGCTGCGGACCGCCGACTGCATACTGCCGACTGCCAACTGCACCCTGTTTAGCTCCATACATGGTACACAATAAAACTGGTCAGGTAGGCCAGGGTGGTCATATATACCAGCTGTATGGCGGGCCATTTCCAGCTTTTGGTTTCACGTTTTACTACGGCCAGGGTGCTCATGCATTGCATGGCCAGTACATAAAATACCATCAATGAGAGGGCTGTGGGCAATGTGTACACTTTAGAGCCGTCTTCCCTAACCGCACTGTGCATTTTTTGGCGAAGGGATGAATCATCGTTTTCCTCTACACTGTACAGGGTAGCCATGGTGCCTACAAATACCTCACGGGCAGCGAAAGAAGTAACCAGCGCAATGCCTATTTTCCAGTCGAAACCCAGGGGTGCAATTACCGGTTCAATACTTTTACCCAGTATGCCTGCAAAAGAGTTCTGCAGTTTTTCTGCATTCCATTGTTTGGTAATAGCGGCCTGCTGATCTTCAGGAGCCTTTTTGGTAAGTGCGGTATATTTTTCGTCGACGGCATGCATCCGTTTGGTGGGGCCGTAAGAGCTCAGGAACCACAGCAGCAAGCTGATCACGATAATCACACGACCGGCATCCATTACAAATATGCGGGCCTTTTCTACCATGGTGATACCCACGTTTTTCCAGCGGGGCGCACGGTATACGGGTAATTCCAGTATAAAAAAGCTTTTCTCTTTAACCCTGATAATAAATTTCAGCACATAACTCACAATCAGCGCCATGACTATTCCCAGCAGGTAAAGGCTCATCATCACCAGGCCTTGCAGGCTCAGAAAACCGAGATAGTATTTATTGGGCACCACCAGCGCGATCAATATAGTGAACACCGGCAAACGGGCACTACAGCTCATCAAAGGCGTAACCATTATAGTGAGCAGCCGTTCTTTTTTATTTTCAATATTGCGGGTGCTCATGATGGCGGGCACTGCACAGGCAAAACCACTGATCATGGGCATTACGCTTTTCCCGTTAAGGCCTACTTTACGCATCAGCTTATCGCTCAAAAAGCTGATACGTGCCATATAGCCGGTATCTTCCAGCACGGTGATCAGCCCGAACAGGATCATGATCTGCGGGATAAAAACCATAATACCGCTGAGGCCGGCCACCAGGCCGTTCACCAGCAGATCGCTCCACCAGGCGGCAGGCAACACATCGTTCAGCCAGCCTCCCAGGGTGGTGAACAGCCATTCAATACCATCCATGGGGTATTGCGCCAGCCAGAAAATACTCTGGAACAGCAAAAACAGGGTGGCCAGTAAAATAAGATAACCCCAAAAACGGTGCAGCAGCAGGTTGTCCAGCTTTTCGGTGAACAGCTTTTTCTGCAGCGGATCGGGTTCCACCACATTTTTCTGCATAATCTGCTTGATACGGGTGTACCGCTGCATGATTTCTTCCGCCTGTGTTTTGGTGGGGTTGAAGCCATTGTTTATTTCCAGCTGCTCAATTTCATCCTGTCGGCTGGCGGGAAGCGGAAAATTTTCGTGGTTGATCAGGTAATGTACCGATGCATAGTCACTCAGCTGCGGAAACAGCTGTTGCACACCATCGATGGCTGCAGGAGCCATTTCTCTATTGGCAATAAAGTCGCGCTGCGGCAGCTGGTACTGCTGGTCTGCCGCCTGTGCAAGTGTTTTTTTCAGCTGTTGCAAGCCCTTGCTTTTGCGTGGGTTAACGGGTATCACCGGCACGCCCAGCTCTCTTTCCAGGCCGGGCACATCGATTTCGATGCCCTTTTTACGGGCAATATCCATCATGGTCAGCGCCACTACAACAGGCACTTTCAGGTCAATGATCTGGCTGCAGAACAGCAGGTTGCGCTTGAGATTGCTGGCATCTGCCACCAGTAGCACCAGTTCATGTTCAATATCTTCATCCACTCCCATCATCACGCGGTAGGCCACCCATTCATCTGCACGGCGGGGGTACAGGCTGTAAGTGCCCGGCAAATCGATGATGGTTGCATCTAATTTGCTGTCGAGTGTGGTATGCCCGGTTTTTTTATCTACCGTAACCCCCGGGAAATTGCCCACTTTCTGGTTTAACCCGGTAAGGGCATTGAACAGCGATGTTTTACCGCTGTTAGGGTTTCCGACCAATGCTATATGAATATTCCGTTCAGCCAAGTCTACTCTGTTTCAAGGCGCAAATCTAACCGGAGGAAACGGTATATCCTTACGAGATCGGGAGATTTGACTTTTTATTCACCAGTTGGCGCAACAGGGAAAATTTACCCAATTCTTATGCACAACAGCGTCTTTACTAACGCTCTTTCCCGGTTCAGTGTACCTTTGTAGTACCAAACCAAGTTCCTATTGTATGAAGAAGTTACTGCTGATTGTTTGCCTTATCCCTTCGCTAACCTTTGCCCAAAGCAAAAAACAAAGAAAAGCGCAGGCCAAAGCAGATAAAGAAACACTGGACAATATCCAGAAACATGTGCAGTACCTGGCCGATGACAAGCTGGAAGGCCGCAGGGCCGGTTCGCCGGGTGAGCTGCTGGCAGCCCAGTACATCAGCCAGCAGTTTGCGCAGGCAGGCCTGGAAGCCAAAGGCAGTAATGGCTTTATGCAGGAATTTGCTATCCGGGAAGGCAAACAGGCCCCTGCTGATCAAAATCATTTTACCGTAAACGGTCGCCAGATGGAACTGCAACAGGATTATTATCCCCTGGCTTTCTCCGCCAGTACCCAGGTAAGCG
This sequence comes from uncultured Deminuibacter sp., assembly GCA_966424055.1. Lineage (GTDB taxonomy): Bacteria > Bacteroidota > Bacteroidia > Chitinophagales > Chitinophagaceae > Deminuibacter. The sequence continues at coordinate 42,389 of CBJLMB010000043.1, forward strand.
GCTCCTGTTCTCCGGGTTTACGTGAAAAAGATCTTCCCTGGTTTTGGGATGTAGCCGATTTACTGGACGATAACAAGAACAATCCTCATTTTGATATTGATGCAGCCATCGCAATTGAAGCCAACCGTACAAGCCAGAAAAAAGGTAAAGCGCTCATTATTTTCAATAGCAGCAGTGCCGAAGACAATATTCATTTCAACAAACGCGATTCGTCTGCAATAGCACCGATACCAGTGGTATACCTGACCAAAGCAGGACAGAAAAAATATTTTACCGACCTCACAGATTATTACCAGTTGAACCTGCAGGTAAGTCTTACATCAAAAGAGCGCAAAAGCCGTAATGTGGTGGCATTTATAGATAACCATGCACCCACAACTGTAATCCTGGGTGCACATTTCGATCACCTGGGTCGTGGTGAAGATGGTAACAGCCTCGATGGCCAGGGAGAGATACATAATGGCGCCGATGACAATGCCAGCGGCACGGCAGCACTGATAGAACTGGGTCGTATACTGAAAAACGCAGGCGCCAAACACAATAATTACCTGTTTATAGCTTTTTCGGGAGAAGAGTTGGGCTTGCTGGGTTCTAAGTACTGGCTGGAAAACGCCGATGCCGCTATTACGCCCAATTACATGATCAACATGGATATGATTGGCCGTTACGACAGCAGCCGCAAACTTACTATCGGCGGTTATGGCACTTCACCTGTATGGCCGCAGGTATTCAGCACTGTTACAGATAAAAACCTGCTCGTTAAATTCGATAGCAGTGGTGCAGGCCCCAGTGATCATGCTTCTTTTTATTATAAAAACATACCGGTACTTTTCTTTTTCACCAACAGCCACAGTGATTATCACAAAGCTTCTGATGACTGGAACAAGATCAATTACAACGGTGAGCTGGAAATTGTAAAATATATCCAGCATATTGTAGACGCCACAGACAACCAGGGCAAACTGGCTTTTTTACCCACACGCCAGCAGGAAATACGATCTGTTCGCCTGCCTGTTACATTGGGAGTAATGCCCGATTATGGTTTTAGCGGCACTGGTATGCGAATTGATGGTATAAGCAAAGGCAAACTGGCCGAGCGCATTGGCCTGCAGCCCGGTGATGTATTGCTGCAACTGGGTAATTTTAAATTTATAGATGTACAAACCTATATGCAGGCGCTGGGCAATTTTAAAAAAGGCGATAAAACACAGTTGCGCATTAAACGGGGAAATACCGAAAAAACTTTTCCCATAGAATTTTAATCAACTACATGAAGCTGAGGTTAAACATAGATGAGCTGACAGAAGATTTTTTTTCAGATACCCGTTTGCTGGGCATTATTGCTTCGGTAAAAAATTATCAGTTTTGCTGGCAGTTGAATCACCTGCTGGGTTATCATTTCAGGATGAACCCGGATATTGAAATTCACCTGCGCAAAAAGAACAGAAGCTATTATTTCCCGGTGTACCAGCATACTGTACGCAACAGTTTTCTCAGCCATTATCTTTACCACAATCATTATGACGGCGAATACCTGCTACCCGAGTTTAAGCATATGGATTTTTTGTGGCTGATGAAAGGTGATAACGTGGAAAATGATTTTTGTATGGAAATGATCAGGTCTATTAAACAGATCAGCGGCGTGCAGATGGTGGCCGAATTAACCAACGAAAAAATCCGGAACAAGGGACACCTGATTTTCTGACCGGGTTTATACCTGCACGCACTGAAAGCAATACTGCAGCTGTTAGCACCATCTTTGCACCAGTTTATATAAAAACTATTATGACAAAAATATCCAATTCTTCCACCGGCAGTTTGTGGACAGAGCAAAACAATGCACTATACCGGAAATTCCAGTTCAGCGATTTCTCGCAGGCATTTGCTTTTATGACCCGTGTAGCGTTGGAAGCGGAAAAAATGAACCATCATCCGCTATGGACCAATGTGTGGAATACTGTGGAAATATGGCTCAGCACCCATGATGCAGGCGATATTGTAACAGACAAAGACCACCAGCTGGCTCAAAAAATAGATGCCCTGTTATAAAGAGCAGTTAAGAATTTGTTTTCTGCCGTAAACACGCAGTTATTTCCCGAATTTTAGCATTGCCGGCGGCACACTTTTTTTGTAAAAATCAATGGTATGAATAAAATTATTGGCCTGCTTTTAACCGCAATGCTTTTTATAGTTGCCTGTAAGTGCAACAACAATAAAAATACAGCGGATAAAGAAGAAGTGCTGGATTCTGTTCAAACAGCCAGCAGTATTGCTTCGGAAGACAGTTCGATGGTAACAGACAATGATACCCGCAGCTTTATCAATAATACGCTTCAAAATACCAACTGGCAATGGAACAGGTTTAAGCTGGTAGAATTTTGGGCCGATGACAGCCTGGGAAAAAGCAAAACAGCCTTTAACCCCGCTTCCGATTTTTACGATAAATATGCCAGTGTATTGAAATGGTCGCCAGACAGCTCGTATATTCTGGATTTCGGTTCTTATGGTGCCGTGCTTACAAAAGATAAAAAGGGCAACAGCCATGTAGTAGCCGGCGATCCGGATACAGAGGTATCGCTTATATACCCGAAAGAAAAAACCAAAGCAAGGCTGTTGTTCAGCGGCCCGGCCATGCATGTGCTCAATGCCGTTTGGGCCGATTCATCGGAAGTGGCCATGCTGGGCGCACTGGACGAAAAAAATACTGGTCATCCCGATACCCTGCTATGGCTGATCGATGTAAAAGAAAACTTCTTCCGGAAATATAAATGGAAATAAACAGGTGGTTTAACTGCCGTTCAACCTGCTAAAAGCACGCTTTCCGGCGTGCTTTTTATTTTGCCGGGGGTATTATCTGCAGCTCTTTTGCGAAATATGCACGGCAATACGCTTCCATCCTTTAGCTTTATACACCAAAACAAAAAGGTATGAGATTATTACTGGGCTGCCTGGCCCTGGCATGCATTCCTGCCGCCGGCTTTACACAAGCCCTCACGGTAGAAAAAATTATGCAGGACCCTAAATGGATCGGCACTTCCCCTTCAAATGTTTTCTGGTCGTTCGATAGTAAAAACATTTATTTCGACTGGAACCCCAATAAACAACTTGCTGATTCTGCCTACCGCATTGCCATAAACGGGCAGTCGCCCGAAAAAGCCGGCTATAAAAACAGCAGGCTGCAGGCTGCCATTGGCGATGGCATTTACAGCAATGACCACTCACAACTAACCTATATATACCAGGGCGATGTTTTCTGGCTCGATACCCGCAGCGGCAAAACCCTGCGCATCACCCAAACTGAAGACCAGGAATCATCACCGCGTTTTATCAAGAACGATGAATGGATCGCTTACACACGCAACCAGAACCTGTATGCCTGGCATATTAAAACCGGTATCACCAGGCAGCTCACCAATTTTACCAAAACAGCTGAGGCATCCGGTAAAACCATTCACGGCAATGAACAGGAACAGTGGTTGCAAAAAGAACAGCTGCAGCTGATGACGGTTTTAAAAGAACGAAAAGCCAAGAAAGATGCCCGCACCGCTTTTTTGAAAACAATGAAAGAGAGCGATACCCTCAAAACAATTGTTACCGGCGACAAAAACCTCAACAATATACAGGTGAGCCCCGATGGCAGGTTTATTACCTATCGCTTATACCAGCCGCCAACAAGTGCCAAAAACACGATTGTTCCCGATTATGTAACCGAATCAGGATTTACCACGGATATTCCCGGCCGCACCAAAGTAGGTGCGCCTTTGGGTAAGTACGAGTTTTATGTTTTTGATGCTGAAAAAGATACGGTGATACAGGTGCTGCCCGATTCAATTCCCGGTATTACCGATATTCCCGATTATGTAAAAGATTACCCGCAAAAGAAAACCACCCCTGCAGTAAGAGCTGTTATTTTCAACGGCCCGTACTGGAATACAGCAGGAACAGCTGCATTGGTCGATATCCGCTCGCAGGACAATAAAGACAGGTGGATCATGCTGCTGAATGCTTCCACCGGCAAATTAAGCCTTGTAGACCGTCAGCGCGATGAAGCCTGGGTGGGCGGGCCCGGTATTGGTTATAGTTTTGGCGGCTCCACCATCGGTTGGATCAATGAACACACTTGTTTTTTCCAGAGCGAAGCCACAGGTTATGCACACCTGTATAGTTATGATATCCACCAGCACCAGAAACATGCGCTTACGCAAGGTAGTTACGAAGTGCAGGATGTTACCCTCAGCAGGGATAAGCAGTTTTTTTACCTGCTCACCAATGAAACACACCCGGGTAAACAAAACTGGTACCGCATTAAAACCGATGGCAGCGATAAAGAAAAGATCACTTCGCTCGAAGGCGGATACGAAGTAAGCATGTCGCCCGATGAAAAATATATCGCCTACCGCTATTCTTATATCAACAAACCCTGGGAATTATTTGTGCAGGAAAATGCACCCGGCAAAAAACCCAGGCAGCTGACATTTAAAGCAGCGAGTGACAGCTTCCGTGCCTATCCCTGGCGTGAAACAAAAATATTCACCATCCCTGCCCGCGATGGAAAAAATATCTATGCCCGCCTGTACGAGCCTGCGCAGGGCAAGAAAAACGGGGCCGCTGTAATTTTTGTTCATGGTGCCGGTTACCTGCAAAATGTACATTACTGGTGGAGCCAGTATTTCCGTGAATATATGTTCAACAATCTGCTGGCCGATAAAGGTTATACAGTGCTGGACATTGATTATCGCGCCAGCTCCGGTTATGGCCGTGACTGGCGCACAGGCATCTACCGCTATATGGGCGGTAAAGATCTTGATGATGAAGTGGATGCCGCACATTACCTGGTAAGCCAGCAGGGTATTGATGCAAACCGCATTGGTATGTATGGTGGCAGTTATGGTGGTTTTATGACGCTGATGGCCTTGTTCACACAGCCAGATGTATTTAAAGCCGGCGCCGCATTGCGGCCGGTAACAGACTGGGCACATTACAATCACGGCTATACTTCCAATATTCTCAATGAACCGTTCACCGATAGTATCGCCTACCAGCGTTCTTCACCCATCAATTTTGCAGCGGGTTTAAAAAACCACCTGCTCATTTGCCATGGTATGGTAGATGTAAATGTAAATTTCCAGGATGCTGTACGCCTTAACCAACGCCTGATCGAGTTAGGTAAAGACAATTGGGATATGGCTGTTTTTCCTGTAGAAGATCATGGCTTTGTAGAGCCCAGCAGTTGGACAGATGAGTACAAACGTATTTTACGCTTGTTCGATACCTGGCTTAAATAATAACGGTCAGCTATTCCATATCTCCCGGATATGGAATAGCTTTCTTAAAAATCAAACGAATCCACCGCCTCCTGGCCAATAAGCTGTTCATTCAGTTTGTCCAGCACCGATTCCCTTCCGTATACCTCGTAAATACAGGTGATGCTGGTATTATCCCTTGATTCTTTTTTCTTCTTATACGATATCCCGTTTGCTTTAAAAATAGATTCCAGTTCGTGCAATGAAAAATGCATGGAATGGAAACTGATACGGTACAGGCGCTTCTGGTGCCATTTATCCACATAGTCCTGGATATACTCCAGCAACCCCAGTATTACCAGTGAAATAACCAGTGCAATAATAGCCAGCAGGTACTGACCACCACCAATGGTCATACCAATGGCCGCAGCGATCCAGATGGTTGCAGCAGTAGTAAGCCCGGATACTGCGACGCTGTTCTTAAAAATAACACCTGCACCAATAAAACCGATACCCGTTACAATATTGGAAGCAATACGATCTGCATTCTGGAAATAAGCGATCCGCTGCGACATAATGGTGAACAGGGTAGCGCCAACACAGATCAGCGCAATTGTGCGAAGACCGGCAGCCTTGCTTTTGTATTCTCTTTCCATACCCAGCACGGCACCCAGCAATATAGACAGCAGCAGTTTTTCAATATCCTGTTGAAGCATGTATACTATTTTTTCTTTTTCTTAAAAAATCCCTCGTCAAAATATTTACAGTACGATGCAAAATCTGCTTTCACCTGCTTCGCATATTGCCCGGCAAACTGTACTATAGCGGGTTTCCATTGGGCACTGTTTTTTGCAAAAGCAATCAGTTCATCTGCTGTGGCAGAGCCCTGGCGTCCGCTGCTGCGCAGCAATCCCCAGGCACAGAGCGAACCCATTACTTCCAGTACCGCTTTCAGCTTGGGTATCTTTCCGGCGAACAGCGCATAATTCAGTTTGTCTTCTGTCGGCTGCAGCTCTTTCAGAATGCATTTTTTGTTTTTAAAGGTTACCACGCTGATCAGTGCCGGTGATGTTGCCTGTACTCTTTTCTGTATCTCGATAACACGGTCTGCTTCATTGCTCCATTCAGGCTGTACCAATTTGCTTTTATTGAAGCGAAGTACACACGAAGGGTTGGCCGCTTTAATATCCAGCAAAAACTCTTCACCGGGAACACCGGTACCTCTTACCAGAACGATAAATCTTTCCAGGCCAAGGCTGCCGGTGCCGGCCACACGCCCTGCAACATCCAGTACTTCAAAAAAGCGGGGATCGTGTTTGTGCGCAGCCCAGGTGTCAACAATTTTTTTCACCGCTTTTTGAGTAGCCTTATCAACAGGATAATTTTTAGCGGGGTTCGCTTTCAGCCATCTTTTGTTTTTACCGTATTCTACACGCGTTTGTAAAAATTCCTTTTTCTTCCTGTCCTCTACGGTTTTTAAAAGCTGCCGCACAACACCTGTTGCTGTTTCTTTTTCAATAACACGTATATAGCCGGCAGATAAAGTAGCAATGAATGTTTGGAGAAAAGCATTGCACAACTGCACAGCTTCTGCAGCAGACACTTTAAGCATATCTGCTGCCACAAAAACACTGGTAAGCAAACGTGCGCTATCCAGCAGGCATGGGGCCAGGCAGGCTTCATCAAAATCGTTGAGGTCAAAATAAGCCAGGCGGTTATCACCCTTAAAGCTGCCGAAATTTTCCAGGTGCAGATCTCCACATATCCATCCCGGCGGGCTTTTCAGCAGCGGCGACCTGGCGGGCAGATCTTCATAAAATAAATGACAGGTACCTCTGAAAAAACGGAAAGACGATTCACGCATCGCCTTATACTTGAGTTGAATGGCGGGCTCAATACGACCCTGGTTATACCGGCGTATTCGCTCAGCAACAGAAACGGGCATAGTAGAGTAGATAAATAATCTAATGAAACTAATCAATTTTAAGTGTTCCTACAATACTGCAGTAATATATTATACAGCTTTTAAGGTACTGGGTTGTTTGCAGCGGAACAGTTATAACCTATAAGCAGCAAGCTGGTGACGCTGTACTACAGGAAATTTATCACGCAGAACAGGAGAAAAAAAGACAGTTGTCAATCGGCGGAAACGCAATGCAAGGGTTAGCTGTTCCGTTATTACAAAAGATTGTTGTTGTATCCGCGCTTATACAAAACATAATCTGTTACTGCGGGTATCCCTCCCGCGTCCCTGAATAAAACGGCCAGCTGTGCACGGTGGTAAGTAGAGTGATTGATCACATGAAAAAGAATGTCCTGCAGGGTGTTGGTAAAATGTTGTCCGCGGGTAGTGATATAATCGATGCGCTGCTGGGGCCAGTCATGCTGCCCGTTCTGTATCAGCCGGATGGTTTGATCAAACAATGTATCGTTCATCCGCCGGTATTCGCGTGAATCAACCACTTGCCAGGGATTACCGGCATCTGTACCAGGTTTGCTAATCCTGTTAAGCCAGATATTGTGCGCCTGAAGTATATGACCCATCAGGGCAAAAGCCCTTGGCGGTACATTGCTTTCCTGCTCAAAACAATCCAGCACCTTGCCATTGGCATCGCGGTTATAATTAAACATACCGACAAAAAAATCATTGAACATATATTTGAATTTAGCCCTGGTGCAGGTGTTATGCAAACAAATTTAATCAATCAAAAAAACAAAGCCAGCTGTTGCTGACAGCTGGCTTTTATGTGTTTTATTATATTGTTATCCGGGAAAGTCCAGTAAAGGCGGCAATTAGCCGTTCATGCTGGCCAGGAACTCTTCATTGCTCTTGGTACCGCGCATACGTTTCAACAGTTCGGTCATTGCCTCTTCTGTATTCATGTCGTTCAGGTAAAGGCGCAGCAGGTTCATACGTTGCAGTGCTTCCCTGTCGAGCAACAGGTCGTCGCGGCGGGTAGAAGAAGAAACAAGATCAATGGCAGGGAAAATACGTCTGTTGGCCAGGCGGCGGTCCAGTTGCAGTTCCATGTTACCGGTACCCTTGAACTCTTCAAAGATCACCTCATCCATTTTAGATCCGGTTTCAATCAGTGCGGTGGCCAGTATGGTTAAAGATCCACCATGTTCAATTTTACGGGCAGCGCCAAAAAACTGTTTAGGTTTCTGCATGGCATTGGCTTCCACACCACCAGACAGCACTTTACCTGAAGCCGGTGCAACAGTATTGTGTGCCCTTGCCAAACGGGTGATAGAATCCAGCAGTATCACTACATCATGACCGCATTCTACCAGGCGTTTTGCTTTCTGCAAAGCAATGGTAGAAACCTTCACATGTTTTTCTGCAGGCTCATCAAAAGTAGAAGCGATCACTTCTGCTTTTACACTGCGTTCCATATCAGTAACTTCTTCAGGGCGCTCATCGATCAGTACAACCATCAGGTAACATTCAGGATGGTTCTCTGCAATGGCATTGGCCACTTCTTTCAGCAACACGGTTTTACCCACTTTAGGCTGGGCTACAATAAGACCACGCTGGCCTTTGCCTATAGGCGTAAATAGATCTATAATACGTGTGCTGTAGTTGGAAGGAGAAGTAAACAGGTTCAGTTTTTCATAAGGGAAAAGCGGGGTGAGGTAATCGAAAGGAACACGATCGCGCACTTCATCAGGATTTTTACCATTGATCGTTTCCACTTTCAGCAGGGCGAAATATTTCTCCCCTTCTTTCGGCGGGCGAACCGCGCCATACACCGTATCACCCGTTTTTAAACCAAACAGTTTTATCTGCGATGGTGAAACGTATACATCATCCGGTGAAGACAAATAGTTATAATCGGAAGAGCGTAAAAATCCATACCCGTCAGGCATCATTTCCAAAACGCCTTCGGCTGTAATTACGCCATCAAATTCTATATTGAATGCCGGTTCTTTTTTGTACTGGTGGCGAACAGGAGCAATATCTTCCTGCGGCGCAATAATATTGGCCAGGGCCATCAGGTCGGCAGTATCGGTATCATTGAGAATATCGGGTTCTCTTTTTGCAGCAGGCTCTGTGCGGTGATGTTCTGCCTTCTTTTCCTCAGCAGGCAAAGGTTTGGGGTCTTCTGCTGTTGTTTTAGCCACAACTTTGCGACCTCTTTTTTTCGGTGCTTCTTCTGTCGTTGCAGCGGGTGCTGTAGCAGTTTTTTCTTTCTCTGCTTTCAAGGGTTTGGGGGCTTCAGTCATTACCACCGCTTCTTCGGTTGTGTTGGTGGTATTGGCTTTAACAATGCGTTTGCGCTTTCCTTTCTCGTTGGTACTTTCTTTTTTCTCACTTGCCATAACAGCTTGTTTATCTAAAATCTTATAAATGAGTTCCTGTTTATCTAGTTTTTTAGGGGAGGAGATGTTCAGTTGCTCTGCTATATCCAGCAACTCAGGAACTAACATGTCATTCAATTGCAAAATGTCGTACATAAAATGTCTAAAAAGAAATAAAATAAGGTTTTAATCAGTTAAAATCCGGTCTTGATTAGAAGAAAAAAATTCGGTTGATTACTAGAAAACAGGTGTGCTGAGAGGTATGAGTATCGAACGAATCAGCTTGTTTCCGTTGCAATGTTACTGCAAATTGTTGGAAACAAACAAAAAAAATTATCCCTCATTGGCTTTTTTCCACCGGTTTTTAAAAAAATTAACGTATGGAAAAATTTTCACAGCCCCCGGTTTATTTGCCGGCCTTTTTTTACAGCCAGTTAAAGGCAGGCCAGACGCAGCATCAATCAATGTGTTGCTAAAACAAGTACAATCATCGTTCCAACATCAGGGAAAAGCCAACTATTTTTTTACGCAGCCGTCTATTTTGCCATTGTTTGCCGGCGCCGGCCAAAGCCCGGCCCAACAATCTTCTGCCATACAATACTACGGCGAAAGCCGCCTTCAATTATCTTTGCAGCTCTTTCCATAAAAGCAGCTGCGGATGCAGCTGCTTTAATTATCACTCAAATTTTCAGTGGCATGTTCAACAACAGGATCAAGATTAAAGCGCTGTTAGCCAGCGAACAAACCGGTCAGGAAGTAACAGTAATGGGTTGGGTGCGTACTTTTCGCAACAATCAGTTTATCGCATTGAACGATGGCAGCACCAATCATAATATCCAGGTTGTAGTAGAACTGGGCCTGCTGGATGATGCCACTTTAAAACGTATTACCACCGGCGCCTCACTCAAAATTAAAGGGCAGGTAGTGGCCAGCCTGGGTAAGGGCCAGAAGGTGGAAATAAAGGCAAATTCTGTGGAAATACTGGGCGACAGTGATGCAGAGAAATACCCGTTGCAGCCCAAAAAGCACAGCCTTGAATTCCTGCGCGAAATTGCCCATTTGCGTTTCCGCACCAATACTTTCGGCGCAGTTTTCCGCATCCGTCATTCACTGGCTTTTGCCATTCATGATTTTTTTAACCAAAAAGGCTTTGTATACCTGCACACACCTGTTATCACGGCCAGTGATGCAGAAGGCGCCGGCGAAATGTTCAGGGTAACCACCCTTCCTTTTGATAACCCACCCAGGAATGAGGATGGCAGCATTGATTTCAGGGAAGATTTCTTTGGAAAATCAACCAACCTTACTGTAAGCGGCCAGCTGGAAGGCGAGCTCGGCGCTATGGCTTTCAGTGAGATATACACATTCGGCCCCACTTTCCGTGCAGAGAACTCCAATACTACCCGCCACCTGGCAGAGTTCTGGATGATTGAACCGGAAATGGCTTTTTACGACCTGGAAGACAATATGAACCTGGCCGAGGAGTTTATCAAGCACCTGATCCGCTATGCAATGGAGCACAACCGCGAAGACCTGGAATTTCTCGATCAGCGCCTTGCCGAAGAAGAAAAACAAAAACCACAGGCCGAACGCAGTGAAATGGGCCTGCTAGAAAAGCTGGAATTCGTGCTCAACAACCAGTTTGAACGCATCACTTATACAGAGGCTATACAGATTTTGCTGGATTCGCCCGCATATAAAAAGAAGAAGTTCAAATACGATGTAAGCTGGGGTATCGATATGCAAAGCGAACATGAACGTTACTTGGTAGAAAAGCATTTCAAAAAGCCGGTTATTGTTACCAACTATCCCAAGGCCATCAAGGCTTTTTACATGCGCCAGAACGATGATGGTAAAACAGTAGCGGCCATGGATATCCTGGCTCCCGGTATCGGCGAAATAGTGGGTGGCTCGCAGCGTGAAGAGCGGCTGGAAAAGCTGGAAACACGTATGAAAGAAATGCATATTCCCACAGAAGAAATGAGCTGGTACCTGGATACCCGCCGTTTCGGCACAGTGCCGCATGCCGGGTTTGGACTGGGTTTTGAAAGGATGGTTCAGTTTGTAACGGGTATGACCAATATCCGCGATGTGATACCCTTTGCCCGGACACCCAAAAACTGTGAATTTTAAATTTCAAAAAAGGCCTTCTTTCTTTCCAAGAAGGCCTTTTTCTTAAACAGGAATTTAATACTGCCAAACAGCGTTTCCCGGTAGAACATACCGTATTTTGGCAGCAGCTAAGCCCTTGTACAGGCTCAAAAACGCCCCCTTAACCAAAAACATATTTCCTATGCAGCAAACCCATATTGAACAGCTTAAATCACAGCTACAAGCCGCCAGGAACGAACTGGTGAACCACCCATTATACAGCAGCCTGCACTCACTGGAGCATATCAGGCTGTTCACCCAGTACCATGTGTATGCCGTTTGGGATTTTATGTCGTTATTGAAATCGCTGCAGCAGCAACTCACCTGCGTAAGCCTGCCCTGGGTGCCCAGGGGCAACGCCAATACCCGCTATCTCATTAACGAAATTGTGCTGGGCGAGGAAACTGATATAGATGAAAACGGCAAGCGGCTCAGTCATTACGAACTATACCTCGAAGCAATGGAACAGCTGGGTTCCGATACCCGCGGCATACAGCAACTGCTACAGGATATCAGTGAAGGCAGCAGTGTTGCCGTGGCCCTGCAAAAACAGGGTTTACCCAATGGTGTACAGGATTTTGTCAATTATACATTTCATGTTATCCATAATGAGCCTGTGCATGTACAGGCGGCCGTATTTACCTTCGGCAGGGAAGACCTGATACCTGATATGTTTATCGGGCTGGTGAAAGAACTGGCCCAATCATTCCCCGGACAGGTGAATATTTTCCGCTACTATCTTGAACGGCATATTGAAGTGGACGGAGATCATCATAGCCAGCTGGCCATGCAGATGGTAAGCGAACTATGCGGTGATGATGAGCAGAAATGGGCAGCAGCAACCGCAGCCTCACAGGAAGCGCTCGAACAACGCAAGCAGTTGTGGAATGCAGTTTTGCAGCAGGTTCAAAGTAAAAAAACAGTGGCAGCTAACTAATTTCTTTAAAAACCCTTGGTGTTTTAATCAAAAACCCTATTTTTGCCACCCCAAAGCAATTAAAGGGATGGTGCGGTAGCTCAGTCGGTAGAGCAAAGGACTGAAAATCCTTGTGTCGGCGGTTCGATCCCGCCCCACACCAC
>CBJLMB010000044.1:0-53590 GCA_966424055.1 uncultured Deminuibacter sp.
CCAATTACTAATCCCCAATTCCCCATTCCATCTCCCTACCAATCAACTAATCAACTAATCAACCCTTCAACTAATCACCAATACCGCGAGTGGCGAGTGGTGCTAACGCACCGTGAATCGCGAGTTTTTTCTGGTATGCTTTTACACAAACATTGAACAACGTCAATCGTGAATCGTCAGTCGTCAATCGTGAGAGGATCGAGAAACGAGAAACGAGAATCGAGACCCCAACCCCAATTACTAATCCCCAATTCCCCATTCCATCTCCCTACCAATCAACTAATCAACCAATCAACCAATCTCAGTGCTCATCGGCGTGTAGCAAATTGTTCAAGAATATTTTGCAGGCTGCTTTCCGTTACCGGTTTGGCGATATATGCGGAAGCGCCTCCCTGCAGGGCTTCTGTTTGTACGTCCCTGTCGGTATCTGCTGAAACAATAATAATGGGGATATGGCGGATAGCCGGGTGAGCCAGGCATAATGCCAGTATTTCCTTATGGTTGATGCGAGGCAGTATATGATCCAGGAATATCAGGTTGGGTTGTACTGATGGCAGTTGCTGGTAAGCTGTTTCAAAATCTGTAAAAGCAACCGGCTGGATACCCATCCGTTGCAGGCGCAGCTGCAATATCATCAGGTCTATTGGATTGTCTTCTATAATAACAACTTTACAGAATGAATAATCCGGGTAAAGCTGTTCTTCGTTTTCTTTTACAGGCCAGTTATCCATAATGCCAGTGTTGTTTTAATATAGGTACGGAAGTTGCAATGCCGGCGGAAGACCAGTACTGCGGTATGCTGGCAACCATATAAAACTAAGTAATTCTATTCAACCGGCTGATTAAAAGAAATGGCTTGACGGGGTTTATTGTTCTCCCATCGCAATATGCAGCAATGGTGATTGGTGGCTTAATGCCAGTTTTAGTTGAGCCAGTGCGCGGTAGATCAGCGTTCTGGCATATTTTACTTCTTTCAGTGACATGATCTCTGCCACCAGCTCATACCCTGCGTTCTCAAAAAAATAGAGATAGATAGCCTCTTTTTGTCTTGGGCTTAAACCATTGATGGTTTGTTGCAGGTATTTTGACCGGCGTTCATCGTATTGCTTATTGATGAGTGCATGCTCGGGGGATAATTCGAGATAGAAATGGTAATCCTGTTCTTCCTCCTGTACAGGCTGCCGCTTTTCTTTATTCAGCCGGCGGATAAGATCACGCCGCATAGCCACCAGCAGGTAGCTTTTTACATTTTTTACTTCCCCCAGTTTAGCATGATTGTGGAAGAGCGTTACAAAAAAATCCTGCAGCACATCTTTAACCAGGTTCCTGTCTTTTGTAAAATGAGCGGCATATTGTAACAGCTGTGGTAAGAACAAAGTGTATAATTCACCAAATGCTTCCCTGTCACCGGCGCGCAGCCGGTTCCATAATATGTTTTCATTAATAGGGCGAATACTTTTCCCGTTCATAATATCTGCATTTGGGGGCTGCGGGAGCGTAAGAATAAACCGGTACGATTGCAAAACTATCCTGAAGCAGATGAAAGCAGCCATTAAGTTTGTGTTAAGCGGGATGGTTCTTTCACTGAAAAAAAATAAGAAAAAAAATGCAACAGGCTGAGGGTATACGTGCAGCTCATTGCCTCTTTATAGTAAAGAATTCATGCAGGAGATGGAAAACCGGTACACCAGTGTGGAAGACCTGATCACAGATGCATCATTCAGGCAATGGGTCAATCAAACCGATGCGGCTGCTGTGGAATACTGGGAGCACCGGTTGCAGCAACAGGCTTATCTGCGCCCGCTGGCAGCAGAAGCTGCTGTATTGGTTCGTCAACTGCAGTTTAAACAGGAAATATTTTCGCACCAGGAGCTGGCAGTACTGGAACAACAGATCGATATGGCATTGGATACCACGCCAAAAACCGGGCCTAAACGGATTGTACAAATAGCCTGGGCTTGTGCTGCCGCGGCAGCAGTGGTATTGCTGATAACCGGTACCTGGTTGTTTTCGTACGAAGGGAAAAGGCAAACCATTATCACTGCATTTGGTGAAACAAAAGAGCTGATACTGCCAGACGGCTCATCGGTAAAGCTGAATGCGCATTCCAGCCTGCAATACGCTGTTCGCTGGAAAAAAGATGTACCCAGGGAAGTATGGATCAGCGGGGAAGCATTCCTGTCAGTAGCTCCGGCAACAGGTACAGCAGGTCTTCCATTCACTGTTCATACAGGCCACCTGGATATTACAGTACTGGGTACCAGCTTTAATGTATACAGCAGAAGGGATAAAGCTGCCGTGGTATTGGAAAGCGGCAAGATAATGGCCAAAGCAGCCGGCCGACAGGACCTGGTACTGAAACCAGGACAGATGGCTTCTTTATCACCTGCCGGAGCATTACAGTTGCAGGAAGTGAACATCAACGATTATACCGCATGGAAGAACAACCGGCTGGCCTTCAGCAATGCCACACTTGCCGAAATAGGGGAGGTGCTGGAAGACCGCTATGGATATTCCATCGCCTGGAAAAATGAACAACACAAACAACTGCGTTTCACCGGTGCTTGTGCAGCAGATAACCCGGCTCTTTTATTAACAGCCATTGCAGAAGCTTATACCATTAGAGTGATCCGCAGCAGCAATAACATCATCATTGAATAATCAGCGGAACAACCGCAGGAAAGCACAAAACATTTTATGGCAACCAAAATTAAACGGTACCTGGTACTGGCAGGCTTGCTGTTGCTCCAACTGAACCAGCTGTTGTATGCGCAGCAGCCGGCAGCGGGCAACAACAAAAAAGAACAGAAAATGATTCCGCTGGCAGATGCGCTGACGGAGATACAGCAAGCATTCCATGTAAACTTTAACTACAATCCCGCATTGATCAGCGGCAAATATGTGCCGGAGAAAAAAGCACACTTATCAGGCGTATTCAGTGAAGCCGGTATGACTGAACTGCTTGGTATTACAGGTTTAAAATTGATCAGGTTAGGTAAGGATGATTACCTGATCAAAGCTGCAGATGCTGCACCTGCACCGCATAAAACAGAAGCAGCGCATGAAAATGCAGCCGACAAAGTACAAAGGGTATCAGGCATTGTTACCGGTGAAAAAGGCGAGGCCCTGCCCGGCGCAACGGTTACCGAAACGGCAACCGGCAAAACAGTGGTAACAGATGGTGATGGCCATTATACCATGCAACTTTCCGGCGCGCAGCCTGAGCTGCTTTTCCGCTCGGTGGGTTATGCCGATGAAAAAGTACCCGTGAACGGATTACCTTCTTTAAATATACAGCTGAAAACCTCGGTGAAAGACCTGAACAATGTGGTGGTAACAGCACTGGGTATTAAACGCCAGGAAAAAGCGTTGGGTTATTCTATCGCAACGCTTGATGGTTCAAAAGTGAATACAGTAAAGGAAGTGAATGTAGTGAATGCTTTATCGGGGAAGGTGGCTGGTGTGGATATCCGCAGTGTAAGTTCTGACCCCGGTGCTTCGGTACTGATCAATATCCGCGGTATTTCTTCTTTCAATGATAACCAGCCTTTGTTCGTAGTGGATGGTGTGCCCATTGTTTCGGGTAACCGCGCACCGGTACAGCCTGTGGGCCAGGTAACGGTTGATTATGGTAGTCCTGTGGCAGATATCAACCCCGATGATATTGCCAGCATCACCGTGCTCAAGGGCGCCAGTGCCGCAGCCTTGTATGGCAGCAGGGCGGGTAATGGCGTTATCCTGATCACTACAAAATCGGGTAATGGCGGTAATAAAAAAAGTTTGGGTGTGAGCGTTAATTCCACCGCCATGTTCGATAAGGCCTGGCAGTTCCCTGAATTTCAAAATGTATTTGGCGCAGGTGATGCAACCGGCTCTGTTGATCCCACCAATACTTTATCAGAGGCTTCCTGGGGGCCAAGACTGAATGTGGGCACCAAACACCTGCAATGGAACAGTCCTACCGATGCCAATGGCCATCTTGTACCTACAGACTGGATCGCTTATCCCAACCGGGTAAAAGATTTTTACCAAACAGGTGCCACCTATACCAATAATATTGCTGTAACCGGCAATAATTTCCGGTTGTCGTATACCAACCTGAGCAATAAAGGCATTACTCCCAACACCGACCTGCAAAGAAATACGCTGAATTTATCAGCGGGGTATCGTCTTCATCCCGCGATCAAGCTGGCCACGAATGTTTCGTATATCAACAACCACAGCAATAACCGTCCTACTTTCAACAGGGGCAGCTCTTCCAGCATTCTTTATACCATGCCTGCCAATATTGACAGCCGCCAGTTGAAAAATTACTGGAAGCCCGGGCAGGAAGGATTGCAACAGTTTTCGCAGGACCAGGGTAATACAGACAACCCGTATTTTGTTGCTTATGAGCTAACCAACGGTTATACACGTAACCGCTTTATGGGTAATGTGCAGCTGACAATAGATATCAACAAGCACCTGAGCGTGATGGCCCGTACAGGTATTGATTTTTTCACCGAAACGGATGAAAGCAAAAGAGCATTCAGCGCGGTGAAAAATCCCAATGGCGGTTATGGCATCTCCGATCTGTTCAACAGCGAACAGAACACCGATTTTTTAATCACCTATAAACAGTCATCGCTGAAGAACTGGTCATTCTCCGTATCGGCAGGTGGCAACACCCGAACGGCCAGGGTGAACAGTGAATCGCAGTATACAGGCAACCTGGTTATACCTGGCTTGTACAATATTGCCAATGCGCAGGCGGGTACCATCAGTTCAAATTCGTATAAGTCAAAGCGCCGGGTGAACAGTGTGTATGGAATGGGGGAGATAGCCTATAAAAATTATGCATTCCTCGATCTTACAGCGCGCAACGACTGGTCGAGCACGCTGCCGCCTGATAATAATGCCTATTTCTATCCTTCTGCTTCCTTAAGCCTGGTTTTATCTGATATGCTGCATATCAGTTCAAAAACACTGTCCTTTGCCAAGCTTCGGCTGAATGTATCAAAAGTGGGTAAGGATACAGATCCTTATAATCTCTACAACAGTTTTTATTTCAGTTCGCCCGACTGGGGCAACAATGTGAAGATGGCAGACTTCAGCACCGTGCTTAAAAACAATCACCTGAAGCCCGAGCAGGCTACTTCTTTTGAAATAGGCGCCGACCTGCGCTTCTTTGGCGGAAGACTAGCCATTGATGCCACTTACTACAATACCAATAACCGCAACCAGATCGTGAATATACCCACCACCATGAGCTCGGGGTACAGTGCAAAAATTATCAATGCAGGTGAAATCAGGAACAGGGGATGGGAGATCGGTGTAAATGGTACACCCATAGCCGGCCGTTTTAAATGGGATATCGGTGTCAACTTCACCCGCAATTACAATAAAGTGATACGGCTTACTGATGGTATCACCAGTTACCTGCAAGGCTCGGCCGAAGGTGTGCAGTACCAGATACGTGAAGGGCAATCGATGGGCGATATGTATGGCCGCACCTGGACAACCGTGCCCGATGGGCCTTACAAGGGACAGCAATTGCTGGATAAATCCGGTTCATCGCAATATGCCCCCGACCTGGTAAAGATCGGTAATTACAATCCTGATTTTATGACGGGCATCACCAACAGCTTTACCTATAAGCGTTTTACACTGAACACACTGGTCGACTGGCGGCAGGGCGGGCAGTTTTTTTCTTATGTGTTCATGAACCTGTTGTCTGACGGGCGTACCACCACTACGTTGGCAGGAAGAGATGCACAGACAGGTGGATTAAAATGGAATGATGGCCGCACCGACCGCAATGATGGTATGATTGAAGAGGGGTATATCGCAGATGGTAACGGCGGTTATATAAAGAACACACATATCACCGACCCGGAAAGTTATTATGGCGACTACTACTGGAAAATGCATTCGCGCAATACATTCAGTGCCACCTATGTAAAACTGCGCGAAGTAAGCCTTAGTTACCAGATAGGCCGGGCATCTATCGGTAAAATGCCTTTTTCCAATGTATCTGTTGCATTGATAGCACGCAATCTTTTCAGCTGGACAGCTGCCGGTAAAGGCTATGATCCTGAAACGGCGATGACTATCAGCAGTGGCAGCATTACACCCGGTACTACCAGCTGGTCACTGCCCTATACACGTTCATACGGTGTGAAACTTGGTTTTAATTTCTAACCTCAAATGATTTTTATGTCAAGCATATTCAGGAAGGCTGTAGTGGGAATACTGGTTGTACAACTGGCAGCCTGCACCAAAAATTTTACTGCGATCAATACCGATCCCAATACCTCCACTTCTGTTAACCCGCAGTACCTGCTTTCTTCTGTGCTCATCAATAGCGCCTATACTTACCAGTCAGATGCCTACATGGGAAAGCCAGCAGAAGCTGCGCGTTATATTACCAAGGTAAGAAATGAAGGGGATGATCTGTTCGGCTGGTCATCTGTTGACTGGGACAGCTATTATAAAATATTATCGGTGAATAAACAGCTGTACAATCTGTCGAGCCAGCGCGGACTGAAACAATACATGGCCATCTCTGCCATTATGCGGGTGTTCAATTTTGCCTATATCACCGATCTGTATGGTGATTGTCCTTATTCCGAAGCACTGCGATCTGCAGACAGCAGTATTGTACATCCCAGGTACGATCCGCAGGAAACCATTTATCCTGACCTACTGAAAACACTGGCTGATGCAAACACCATGCTGGCAGGAAATACACAACAGATCGATGCAACCTACGATGTTGTATTTGGCGGCGATGCATTAAAATGGCGGAAGTTTGCCAATGCGCTCAGGTTGCGGCTGCTGCTTCGTTCTGCGGCACGTTATTCACAGGCATTTGCCGATATGCAAACAATGATGAATGATCCATCCACCTATCCCTTATTTGAGCGCAATGCGGATAATGCCGAGCTGAAGTACATCGGCGTCACCTCAAAAGACAGCTGGCCGGGTGGTTTACTGAACAATAGTGTTACCGAAGTAAATAAGTACAAGCCCAGCAAAGAAATAGTAGACAGCCTGCTGAAGAAGAACGACCCGCGGTTGATGGTTTGGATAGCGCCTGTAGCACAAAGCACCGGTGCCCTTGTTGATACCAATAAATATGTCGGTGTTCCCAACGCCATTCCTTCGCCCTATGATTACAATGGGGGTGAGGCACATATTTCTGCAATGGCGCCTATCTTCTACCAGAATGCCAATGCCCTGCTGAAAGCCAGCATGATGACTTATACAGAACAATGTTTTATCCTGGCAGAAGCAGTACAACAGGGAAAAATAACCGTACCGGGTGAAACAGCTGCATCACTGTATTACAAGGGCATTGGCGCATCGCTGGATTATTACGGCATTGCAGACAATGCCCGGAAAAACTACCTGCAGCAGGCTGCTGTGCAATACAATGGCACACTTACGCAATTGATCACACAAAAATGGATCGCTTTGTTTTTGAAAGGTGCCGAAGGCTGGTTCGATCATCGCCGTACCGGGTTGCCGGTGTTTAAAACAGGCCCACTGGCGGCCACTGCCAATATTCCATCGAGGTATATTTACCCGCAAACAGAGCAGGCATATAATCTTGACCAGTACAAAGCCGCTGTGGCCAGGCAGGGGGCCGATGCCACTGCTACCTTAATGTGGTACCTTAAATAGTTACAATGAAACCATCGATCATCTTTATGCTGGCAGCTGCAGGTATATTGCAGGGGTCAGTGATGGCCCAGCGGGCTGCGCTGCCGGTAAGCAGGCATCAACCAGTAGTGATCGCTCACCGCGGAGATCATATCAACCTGCCTGAGAATACGCTTGCGGCGTATGAAAGTGCGATCAGGCTGGGTGCGGATTATGTAGAAGTAGACCTGCGTACCACCAGTGATAGCTGCCTGGTGGTTTCGCACAATGCATCTGTTGATGCGCAAACCAATGGTAAAGGGCTGATCAGGGAAATGAGCTTTGCATCTGTTCAGCAACTGTTGATCCCCGCCAAAACAGGGCATGCTATGCAGCATATACCCACCTTTAAAGAAGTGCTGGCTACCTGCCATGGAAGGGTGAATATTTACTTGGATTTTAAAGAAGCCAGTGTCGCGGCAACCTGGAAAATGATCTGCGAAGCAGGCATGCAAAAACATATTGTTGTATATGCCAATACGCAGGCACAGCTGAAGGAATGGCTGCAGCTTGCTCCCGGTGTGCCGCTGATAGCCAGCCTGCCCGGTGAAATAAAAACGGCAGAGGCATTGGGCCATTTCCTGGAACAGTATCCGGTATCGGCTATAGACGGTGATATTGGCCAGTACAATGATGCTATGCTGCAAACACTGCATGAACACGGCGTGGTTGTATGGTACGATGTGCAATCTGAAAAAGAATCGCCGGAAACATGGGCGAAAGCGCTTGAACTGCATGCCGCAGGTATGCAAACTGATCATCCCGCGGCCTTGATAAATTATTTACACCAAAAACATACCCGCTGATGCGTTATTGTTTGCTATTGCTTTGCTGTATGTATTATTGCAGGCTGCATGCCGCAGAAAAAGATACAGTTTTTCCGCAGGCAACAGCTGCGCAGTATATGTTGCCGACCGGTGTAAAGGCTGGTGATGTACAAAAACTGCTGACCGATTACAACGATAATACCTACCTGCTGGCATCCGGGCGGCTGTATTACCTGTTGAACGGAAAGCTGGTGCCTGATCAGCGTTACAGGGCGCTATCTTCCCGGTTGCTTACAGATATCACGGTTCAGGAAAGAACAGGCTATCTTTTTTATTTATACAATGATGTGGTGCTGACCAATGCAAAAGCCGGGTTACCTCTTATACACCTGCCTGCAAATGCATACCGCCGTTTTGCCGTGGCGGCCGATGGCAGTATGCTATTTACAGGGGAAGGGGAATGGGGGTTATGGAATAAAAATCACTGGCAGCAGGTAAAGCCGGTAGCAGGCACTGTGCGGTCTATACAGGTGAAGGATAATGTGTTTTATATACTGGGTGAAAACACTGTGTACCGTTTTAACGGCAAAGCATTCCTGCCGCTGCATCATGGCAGGGATTTGAATACGATGGCATTCCGGGGTAGTGAAATGCTGCTGGGTACTACCAACGGTTTCTATGGCATCCATCTCCATACAGGTGATACCAGTACACCACTGCAGAACAGGGTGCCTGTACAGCAGATACAGCAATTGCTGGTGATAAACGGGCATATATGGGCCGGAACAACACTGGGTGCTTTTATGCAGCAGGATTCAACACATTACCGCTATTATGCTTCGTGCCGCTGGCTGAAAGATGACCGGGTAAAACAAATGATAGCAGGCCCCGGTGGAAGCGTTTGTTTGCTCACTGATAGTGGTCTCAGTACAATCAGTTTTCCCCTCCTTACACTGGCGCAGAAAGCGGCCGGTTTTGAACGCAGTATACGGGAACGGAAAATCAGGTACGGACTTATTTCGCAGGTTTACCTGGCTGTTGCAGGTGATATCACCAGCTCGCAAATGACAGATACAGACAATGATGGATTATGGAGTTGTTTTTACCTGGGCAGCCAGGCATTGCAATATGCTGTTACAAAAAAAGCATCAGCCAGAAGATATGCATGGGAAACATTTGAAGCATTTGAACGCCTGCTGTCTGTTAGCGGTATCAAAGGATTTCCTTCACGCAGTTTTGAAAGAAGGGGTGTGCAAACAAGCGATCCTGTTGCCTGGCATACAGCACCAGATACTGCCTGGCAATGGAAAGGCACCACCAGCAGTGATGAATTTGTAGGCTACCTGTTTGCCACCGCCATGATGGATGAAATGGTAGCGGAAGATACAGCAGAACACAGGCGTGTGGCTGCTTTTATCGATGCCATACTTACCCATATACTCGATAATGGATACCAGTTGATGGATATCGACGGCAAGCCCACTATATGGGGCCGATGGAACCCCGCTTATATTAACTGGTATGCCCCCACCATTTTCGACAGGCGGCTGGGCAGTACAACGATCATTGCAGGACTGCAGTTGGGTTATGCCCTCACCGGGAAAGAACGATACAAAGCCGCAGCAGAAAAGCTATTGTATAAAGAAGGTTACCTGCAGAACATACTCATTCATTGCAGCAGCATCCGGGAAACACCGGGTTTTATATACGAAGGGCACAATATGAGCGATGGCAACTGGAACCATTCTGATGATGAAATGGCTTTTCTCAGTTATTGGGTACTGCATCGTTATGCTTTCAATGATTCACTTCGCCATTGCTATTCAACTGCCATTGCTGATCACTGGGCATTTGAACGGCCTGAACGCAATGCACTCTGGAACCTGATCGCATACAGTACTGCAGGCTGTGCAGACCCGGGCGATTTTTTCTGGCAGCTGCGTGAATACCCCACAGACCTGGTGGAATGGGATATCCGTAATTCGCACCGGCACGACCTGGAATGGCTACCACGTAATATCCGTAACCAGTACACCCGCGAATTGCTGCCTCCGGGCGAGCAACCCATGCACCGCCATAATGCCAATGCATTCCGGCTGGATGGCGGCAGCGGCGGCCATACCGAACTGGCAGGTGATGAATACCTGTTGCCATACTGGATGGCCCGCTATCTTAAACTATTGTATGAATAAACCACAACCATGAAATATCTTTTCTTTTTTATGCTGCTGTTCCCCTGCATTATTAAAGCGCAGCAAACAACGGTATCTCTTATACAGGACGAGTTTTATCATCAACCTCAACATGTGCTGGTAACAGCGCACCGGGCCAGCCACCTGCATTTTCCTGAAAATTCACTACCTGCTATTGACGCTTCTATCCATGCAGGTATTGATATTGTTGAACTGGATATACATGAAACCAAAGACAGCGTACTGGTAGTGATACATGATGCTACCATCAACCGTACCACCACTGGTAAAGGGAAGGTTAAAGATTTTACTTACCAGCAGCTGCAGCAATTTTTCCTGCTGCAGGATGGAAAGCCAACCGGCCTGCATATTCCGCGTTTTGAAGATGTGTTGAAACTGGCGAAGGACCGTATTTTGATCGATATCGATTTTAAAGAAGATGGCGCCCGTGCTGCGAAGAATACTTACCGCCTGCTGCAATTGTACCATATGGAAAAACAGGTGCTGTTCTTTATTTACAATTACAAAGATCTTCCCCGTTTCAGGCAGCTGAGCGCGGAAGTGCCGGTGATGCCCCGAGCCTACGCGAATGCTGATGTGGAGCAGATATTGCATATGGAAGGCTGTCCTGTAGTACATGTGGATGAATCTTATTACAGCGACAGTGTGATGGAAAAGATCCGCTCTTCCGGCAGAAGGGTATGGCTTAATGCGCTGGATAAATTTGATGATATGGAGCAGCATCAACCTGGCAGCGGGTTCAGTGCATTGCTGCAGCAGTACAAGCAGGTGAATATTATACAAACCAACTATCCTGAGCAGCTGCTGGCTTATCTCCGCAGGCGCGGACTGCACCGTTAAACCTGCTGTATTTAGCCTGAAAACCTGATCTTATCCCATAGGTTCCTGTTAACCACCCGGCTGATGACCTGTTCGCGGTAATTCCTGCTACACGGTACCCGGTGGGTGCCAATGATGATTTCACCTGCATCAATAGCATCTATTTTATCTGTGGCTACGATATACGATTTATGTACCCGTATAAAATAGCGGGGATCTAAATTGGCTTCCAGGTGTTTCAGGTAAAGCAGGGTAATGTATTTCCCTTTACTGGTAAAAATGGTTACATAGTTCTGCATGCCTTCTATATACAGGATATCGGCAAATTGTATTTTCTCATACCTGCCTGCAGATTTGATGAAAAAATAGCCTGGTGTATTATTCTGCTCTTCCGCAGCAGAAGGTAATGACGGATGAAGCAGCTTGTGGTAATCCCTTGCTTTTGTTGCTGCTTTAAAGAAAAGATCGAAGGTGATGGGCTTTACCAGGTAATCCAGTACATTTAATCGAAATCCTTCTATGGCATAGTGGGGGAATGCTGTGGTGATGATCACCATAGGAGGGTGTTGTATTGTTTTCAGAAAATCGATGCCGCTCATTTTGGGCATCTGAATATCAAGGAAAACAAGCTCTGCTGGATGCTGGTGTAATGCAGTGGCCAGCTCAACAGGATTGGTGCAGGTTGTTACGAGCTGCAGAAAATCAATTTCATTAACATAGCCGGCAAGCCCTTCTCTTGCCAGCGGCTCATCATCGGCAATAATACAAGTGATCATAGTCAGGCAGATTTTTGAAAGTTTTCAGTAAACCTCAGTTCCTGTAACTGTAGCCGGAGTGCTACTTCAAAGCTGCTTTTGTTATCTTTTATATGCAGGGTGTACTGTCCGGGGTATAATAGTTCCAGTCTTCTCCGTACATTTTGTAAACCGATGCCTCCATAGCGTACTGTATCATTACTACTCAATGACAAACTGCTGTTGGCAATACTGCACAACAGCAACTGGTTCGTAAGCTGTATGTTGATTTTTATCCAGTTGGGCGAATCAGTATGCCTGGAAACATGTTTGAATGCGTTTTCAATAAAGCTCATCAAAATAAAAGGTGCTATTGTAAGCTGCTCGCCCTGCTCAGCCGGTAATTGAAGTATGATGTCTGTATTGCTGTTCTGGCGCAGCTTTTCCAGCTCGATGAAATTGTGGATATATGTGCATTCCCGGCTAAGCGGTATCTGCAGGTCGTTACACTCATAGAGCTGATACCTGAGCAGTTCAGAAAATTTTGCCAGGGATGCAGAAGCCTGTCCGGGATTTTTATGAATAAGGAAAAAAATAGCATTGATCGTGTTAAAAAGAAAGTGCGGGTTGAACTGGTTTTTCAGGAACCTTAATTCTGTTTCCAGTTTTTCTTTTTCAAGCAATTGCTGTCTTCTCCTGCTTTGTATCCATTGAACAGTTAACTGGATGCTCATGGCAAGCGTCATGGCAGCCGTGGTGGAAGGCAATGCGATACCAAAAAAATGATTGAAACAATCAGCATCTGAACCGTAAATAGCGGCAAGCGGTTTGCCTGTGAGCACACTACCCAGGTAATACCCGGGGATGATCAGCAATGCTGTACAAAGTATGGTGCCCAGCAGGCAAACGATATAAACGATGATCCTGTTTTTTTCCAGGAACCGCGGCATCAGGAAGTACAGGTTGAAATAGCCTGCTGCTGCCTGGAAGCATACGTAAAACAGGAATTGAATGGTATAAGCCGGCTGCAGCAAGGATATCGCTGCTTTTAAAGGATTGCCCAGGGTTACCACCCACCAGAGATAATTGTACAGTATCCAGAACGGAATGGCGTAGTGTTTATAATGGAGATATAGCTGAACTGCCGGTTTGCGGTTTAACATATTCAAATCCTCCTTTACCAAAATAACCTGTTTTTTTATGATCACCATTGCCTGATTGACAAACTGCAGTCCTGCGTATATGAATGGCAGTTTGAGCGCTGTTTTATGGCTTTATCGCATTGGCAGTTGTTTGGTCAATTATACCAGTCTCCTGGTCAAACCTCTTTTCATTTTTGCAGGAGCGCTTATTTCTTTGAATAAAGATTTTTTCATGCGCCGCTGTTTTTATGTACTGCTGTACTGTTGCTGTATTTCCGGGGTATTTGCCCAGGTATCGGGAAAGATCGTTGGCAGTAAAGGCCAGCCGCTTGCCCGCATCAATGTGGAAATTGTAAGAATTACCGATTCTTCCAGTGTGAAAGCCAGCTTCTCGAACGATAGTGGCTGGTTCAGTCTGCAGGGTATTACTGCCGGTGCATATATTTTACGGCTGACCGGCCTGGGATACCGCAGCCTGATCTCACCTTTATTCAAACTACCGAATAGCCAGCCTGCCACGATGCTTGGTACGCTGGTAATGCAGGAAGATGTAAAGGAAATAACCGGTGTGCTGGTACAGGCTGCAAAGCCCTTGTTCCGGCAGGATATGTTTGGCACTATCGTCAATGCAGAAAGCAGTATGCTTACCAGGGGCAGCTCAGTATTAGAACTGCTGCAACGTTCACCAGGTATTGCAGTGGATTACCGGCTCAACAGCTTTTCCCTGAATGGCAAAACCGGCGTGCTGGTGATGCTGAATGGCAGGCCTTTGCGCATGCCGGCAGACCAGGTTTTCAGCCTGCTTAGCGGCTTGCGTGCCGATGAAGTTGAAAGGATAGCATTACTTACCAGTCCGCCCGCAGGTTATGATGCTGAAGGTGCCGGTGGTATCATCAATATTGTGCTGAAGAAAAACAGGAAAACAGGCAATAATGCATCATTTACCCTTACACAGGGCTATGGCAAAGGTGCAAAACTGGGTGCAGGTTTCGATGCATCAAGCAACCGTGCTCATACGAATATCTATGGCTCGTATAATTTCAGCTACGACAGGTCCTATAATGATCTTTCTGGGAGCAGTTACCAGGATTTTCCCGTGCTTGGTGGCCCTATGACGATTGAATTCAGCAATGTCAACAAGCCTGTGCAATATAGCCATACTGCCAGGATGGGAATAGATGCCAGGCTGAATACACGCACTACTGCTGGCATCAGCATAGATGCAGGCAGTTTGGTGGTGAATGCTGCGGGATACAATCAGCGTATTTTCAGGATACTACCCGATTCACTGCTTTATTTTGATGGAAATATACGCTCTGTAAACCGGTGGACGAACCTGAACAGCGCTGCTTACCTGGAACGGCGGTGGAATGCAGGCGAGAAACTGGAGGGGGCACTGGATTATCTGTATTATCAAAACAGCCATCCCGTTGAAGCGCAGAATGTTTTTTTGAACAAAGACGGTGATCCTGCAGTATCGGGAAATGATACCATTTTTGCACCCCGGCAGCGCGGACAGGCTCATACACAGATCATGGTGATAGCAGGAAAAACAGACTATCATAAACAATTGAATAAGCAATTGCAGCTGGAAACAGGCGCTAAAATAACTTATACCCGTACTAAGAGCAGGTCTTTTATTGAAAGCCTGATCGCATCAGATTGGATAGGCCGGCCCGAAACCTCCAATGACGGGCTGATGAAAGAGCTGATCACTGCTGTGTATTTTTCCAGTACCATTCAGTTCAATGAAGCTACCAGCCTTGTTGCTGGTTTGCGTTATGAGTACAGTTATATACGGATGCAAGATGCTACAGGCAGCAATACGATCGGCAATAGCAACGGCCGTTTTTTTCCGGCTTTGTTCTTTAGCCGCAAAAACAGCGATCATGCCGGCTGGCAGCTGTCTTATACCAGCCGTATATCCAGGCCATCTTATGCAGATCTTGCTTCTTTTGTTACTTACAACGATCCTGTTACTGTTTTTACGGGCAACCAGTTGCTAAAGTCAACAATCAGTCATACGCTTAAACTGGGTTATCACTATAAATCGTATTCCTTTACTGTGTTGTTTGGACAGGATAATAATCCGATTGCCCGTTACCAGGAAACTGCTGCATCTGCCAATAACCTGGTTTACCTGTCGCCGCAAAACCTCAATTGGCAACACAGTATAGATGTACAGGCCGTGCTGCCACTTAAGCTGAACCGTTGGTGGAATGCACAATATAGTATTACCGCCGGCTGGCGGCAGTTTAAGGAAACGTATACCCCTTTGCCGGTTAAAAAAGCTTATTGTAACGGCTCCATTCGTGCTGTGGAAAATTTCACGTTGCCCGGTAATCTTGCTCTCGAAGTTTCAGGTGGATACCAGTCTTATAGTTATGAAGGCACTATAAAAACCGATGGATATGGTAGTGCAGACCTGGGTATCAGGAAAGTATTTAAAAACAATAAGGGTGTATTGCAATTGTCTATAACAGATCTGTTTAAGTCTGTCCGCTACAGGAATGCTTATGGGGTATTAACACCGGAAGTTTTTGATGGCCGCAGCCGGCTCAGTTATCATCCGGAATCATGGAATGCCCGTATTCTCCGCCTGAGCTATACCCGTGCGCTGGGCGCGGGTACTATGCACAGGCAAAGAAATGCCGGTATGCAGGATGAACAGGAACGGCTGAAACAGTGAACAGCAGCTTGGGGGTTGTGTGCTGTAAAGGGTTTTGCTCGCGGAATGCGCGGAAAACGCTGAAGGGGGAGGGACAGGTTAAGCTAAGAGCTATAAGCTGATAGCTATGAGCTGCGAGAAATGCATCTCGCGGAATACGCGGAAAACGCAGAAAGGAAGATGTTTTTCAGGATGGCCTGGCCAACAATTTATTCTATTTAACAGGCCATTCCTGCCTCATAGCTGGAAGCTCATGGCTTGCAGCTATAAATGCACTGATCATCCCGCAACTTGAGCTAAGAGCTATAAGCTGATAGCTATGAGCCATTATGCGGATATTTGTGCTCTTGCTATAGCAAAAAGTTTAACTTACCTGTTCAGTGCGTTATTTTGAAAAAAGATATATTTGTTATTCTTCTGATAAACCTGTTGCTAAAACAAGCTACTTATGAAAAAAATATTCCCCTTTTCCCTTGCTGTGCTGTGCATGACAGCCATCGCCTGTAAAAAATCTGCTGATAATCCCTCCAAGCCTGTTGATCCTGAAGTATTCCCTGAAATAGATATTGCTGTATCGGGCTTGCCTCATGGGCCTGCTGGCAATATTATACAAGGGAATGGCAAATTCAATTTGCTGGGTTATGGCTATGATATAACCGGTAAATATGCCGATTCCTCAGCGGTACGGGGTAGGGCGATTGATGTTCCGGGGTTTGATGCCGCCATGCCCGGGCGTTGTGTGGTACAGTTTGCACGTTCAGGCAGTTTTAGAACAGTCGATGGGGAAAATGCCGAAGCTTTCGCGCAGCGTTTATCCAACAGGCTGAAAACTACGGCCGGCACCCGTTCGTTCAGAGGGGCGATCGCTGATTTCTTCCCGGAGCAAACTGCTTTTTCAGGGAAATATGTGTACGGCGATTTTGAACAGATAATCCAATACAAACAGGCAAAAATGATGGGGCTATACCCATTGCTGCAACAGTTCCTGACACCTGCTTTCACAAGTGATATACAGTTACTCCCTGCTGCAGAACTGGTAAAAAAATATGGTACACATGTACTGAGCAATGTGCTGCTGGGTGCTAAGTTTCATGTAGTGTACCAGGCAGAGACACAAGCTGCCAACCGCAAAGCTGCATTGCAGGCTGGTTTTTCAGTGGCTATGAACAAAGTGTTTGGTTTATTCCCGGGTTCACTGGATCTTGTTACAGCTGCTGTTTACAAAACGATCGCTTCACCCAAAGTGGTGTACCATGCTATTGGTGGTGATCTATCGAAACTTTCAGAAAACAAGACGGTCAAACCCACCCGTGTGGATATGGTCAACTGGTCCCATAGCAATACAGAAGAAGGTGCGCTGTTTATTGATATAGGAGACGATGGCCTGATACCCCTGTATGAACTGGTAACAGATACCGCAAAAAAACAGGCGCTGAAAAGCTATATGGATACTTACCTGGAAAAACAACAGGTTAAGCTGATTGATTAAAGGCTGCACTAATTTGTATCCTCACCGGGAAAATATTCTTTGAGGTAACGGTTATCGGGATTAATAGCCCTGGCTGTGGCTTTGTCGGCCTCGCAAAGATCTGTTCTACCCTGGAACTGGCACAGCGCAGCACGCAGTGCATAACCCTCATCATTCTGGCTATTGAGTTCGATAGAACGTGTAAAATGTTCGATGGATTTATCCTGGTATCCCAGGTACCAGTTGCAGAGGGCAATATTGTGTTCCAGCCGCCAGGATAGCGGGTTTACTTTTTGTGCACGCCGGTAAAAAGCAAGGGCCCCATTCAGCTGTATGTCAAAGCTGCCGTTTTGCAGTGCTTCATTGCCCTGTTCGTTTACACCGCGCCACACATCATTCAGTAACTGGTTGCCTGCCAGCATACAGCATAAACCATAAAGCGGGTTTTCGAGCCATTCTCTTAAAGGTGCATACCACCACTGAAAAAATGCTGCTGTTTCAGCATCTGCATCCCAGCCCCTGAAATTATTTCTGAAATCTTCCAGCTGCGGTAGCCGGGGAGCGCCATAATCATTGTCTTTTTTATAAGCCTCTGTAGCGATCACTATTTCCCTGATGCGTACCAGGTGGGTGTTCTGCATCCATACTTTCGCAGTAGCCGGCTTAAGGAACAATGCTGTTGTGATCAGCGGGTACCAATAGCTGATGATATCTGTTCTTTTTTGTTGCTGTGCACCACGAACCACCTGTTCAATGACTGCTTCAACAGGCAATTCCTGCGGTGCTGCCAGGTCTGTGCCGCTGAGTTTACCGGCATCCGCCATGCGCTGCCATAGTTCGCTGCCTGCATCAAAATACAACATGCCTTTGCGGGCAAAAGGTTCAGGTACGCCATCAAAATGCTCACCCCAGGCTTCTGTAGGATGGCAATACATGGCTATAGCAGGATTATCGGGGCTCCAGTCTTCTTCGGGATCGCGGTTTATATTAACATAACCATGCAGCTGATCGAAATAAGATTGGTACAGCTGATAATCAGGGTGCTCCTGTACAGGTATTACATAAGTGAACCGGTGTTTTAGCAAATACGGCAGTACATGAAAATGCTGGAAAGCTGCATCCCATTGCCCGGTAAACTTTGCCAGTGAATAATACATCGACCTGATGTCTGTACCTGCAGCAGCCGTTTCATCCAGTATTTCCACTGCCATATCTGCACCATATTCAAATTCATGCATGCCCATATATTCATCGGTTTATTCCCATACAAAGCAACATAAAAATGCAATACGAAAACACCGGGAACAACCAATAATACGTTTTCGCACTACCGCTCATCATTTTGTCATTCTGCCGGACATATGCCGGATAAAACGATGCTACAAATCAGCAACTATCTGCATTTTTTAACTGCCTGTTGAACAGGTGAACCCATTTTGCCAAAGTAAAAACAATGCAGTGATAGTGATGGCCTGTTATGCATAGCTTATGCCGGATGACTTTTTTAAAACACAACCAATAATGCTTCGCTGCCGGAATGCAGTGTGGTATAACACTGTTGGTAAAGCCTGCTTTGCATGTAGTATACATCAATAGAACAGGCTTTTGTTTTCAAAAAAATAACCGGTCAATAATACGGATGTGGTGCTGTATCCTTTTGCTGTGACCTATCTTTATAACCATACCAAGCGTTAGCCCTGCCTGCTGCCCGATACCCGCCTGGTTATACATTTGCGCCGGACCGATAAGCGTACACTGAACCAAGAACGAACTTGCTAAGCATACATATTACCTTACAGGAAAGGCTTAAAGCGTTTGGTGCTTCGTCATTATTTCCCCAGCCGGTCACGACTGTATTACTGCATTGCCGGTAATTGAAATAAGTTGCCTGTTGCATCATCTAACATATATTTCATGAAAACAAAAATCACCACAACTACATGTAAAAGCAGTAGTAAACACACGCTTCATTTAATCCTGCTTGTATTGTTTACAGGCATGGTGCTTACCACAACAATGCCTTCCTGTAATAAACCTGGTTCGCCACCTGTTGAGGGAGCCGGTAAAGCCAGTTCGGAAACAAGAAAGCCGGGTAATTTTACCGCGGTCAAGCTGAAAGGCTATGGCCAGGTGGCCATTACACAGGGAAATGAACTAAGCCTTGTCATTACCGATTTTCCCAACCTGCTGCCCTATGTTGAAACCACTGTCAGCAACAACCAGTTGCTGGTGGGTTACAAAGACAATGTGAATATCAGGAACGGTAATCTCTCTGTGACCATTGTAATGCCCAGCCTCAACGGAACATCGATCGATGGTGCGGGTAATTTTACAGTGAACGGTAATTTTATTACGAAAGGAGTATTCAGTTCCTGGATCTCCGGTGCCGGTAAAATACAGGTGAATGGAGGCAGTGCCGATTCGCTTGATGCCGGTATTGATGGGGGCGGTGCATTGAATGAAGCGGCATTCGCTGTTAAAACAGCCAGTGTAAAAATATCCGGCAGTGGCTCTGCTGATGTAAAAGTAAGCGATCGCCTGGATGTAAACATCGATGGTAGCGGTATTGTATATTATACCGGCTCACCGGTAATTAACCAGCATATTAGCGGTATTGGCAAGGTAACAAAACGGTAAATGCCATTGTTGTTGAAAACAATACAGTGCTGCTCAGCAAAAGCCTTAGTGATAAGGCTTTTTGTTTGCCATCAGGAAAGTTGCAATATGGCTGTTTTCACTGACCTGCATGAACGGCTAAAATAGGGGATCAAAGGCAGGCTTAACCCTGCCTGCCTGTTCTAAACTTATTTATCTTTAACACATCACCAAAGCAGTAAAACGATGCGGAAACTGGTTGTATTTATGCATGTATCACTCGATGGGTTTGTTGCCGGCCCCAATGGCGAAATGGATTGGATCAATGTGGATGATGCCATATTTGATTATGCAGGCCAGCGGACAGACAATGCTGATACAGCCCTTTACGGACGGGTAACTTATGAAATGATGCAGGGTTACTGGCCCACTGCAGGGCGGCATCCGGGTGCTACCAGGCACGATATACAACATGCTGAATGGTACAATAGCGTGGAGAAGATCGTATTGTCACGATCTATGGAAGGACAGCAGCCTGATAAAACCAGGATCATCAGCGACAGGGTTGCAGAACAGATCAGCGAAATAAAACAGCAACCAGGCCGTGATATACTCATCTTTGGCAGTCCAACTGCGGTGCATTCACTGGTTAAAGAACGGCTGGTGGATGATTTCTGGCTGCTTGTAAATCCCGTGGTATTGGGCCATGGTATTCCTATGTTTAAAGATACAGGTGACAGATTGCGCCTGCAGCTGGAAGCCAGCCATGCATTTTCATCAGGTGTGGTTTGCCTGCATTATACATTGAAAAAATAGCGATGAACCCGGTGGAAACTGCCGCCGGCATTATAAAGACGATGAATCTATATAACAGATACCGGTTCACTTTCTTTTTGTTACCGGGTTTTGTATATTGATCTGTCGCAGACTGCCAGGGATGCTTGTGTATAAAATTTTCCTGTATACCTATACCTGAAAACATATGCCTGCCCAAACTGATAAAAATACCTGGTTGTATACGCTGATACGCGTATTGCTTTTTTGCATTGGCTGTGCTGCCATGCTGGCGATTATCTCCGCTTTGTTTAAACAGTATAAGGATCAGTGGGCGCAACTGCTGCCGCTTTTTATAGCAATAATGGGCACCTGGGCGCTTACTGCCCTGTTTATCCGGTGGAACCGCCTGAGCTGGCAGGCCATAGGTGTATTGCCCGGCAGGTACAGCACTGCGAAAATACTGCTTGGCTTTGTCATTGGCCTGTTACTGGCCTTGCTGCAGGTGCTGCTGGTTTATAGCTTCGGTCACCTGAAGCTGACCTGGTCAATGGCGGTTACACCTATGTATGCAGGCACACATTTATTATTGTATATACTTGCCGCAACCCGCGAAGAGCTGGCATTCAGGGCTTATCCCCTGCGGGCGCTCACCTATGCCATGGGGGCATGGAAAGCGCAGCTTATTGTAGCCCTTATATTTTCGCTGGAGCATGTGGCAGGCGGCATGAACTGGCTGCAGGCGTTTGCAGGCTCTGGTACCGGCGCCATTTTATTTGGCATAGCAGCGCTTAAAACCAGGGGTATTGCGTTACCCGCAGGCATGCATGCTGCCTGGAATTTCGGGCAATGGTGCATGGGTTTTAAAAACGAAGCAGGTATCTGGCAGGCAACAGTAGACAAGGGCTTTGAAATAAAGACAGAACAAACCGGCCTGCTTTGCTATTTACTGGTGATGTTCGCCGCCATCTGCTGGTTTTATTTTTATACACCTGTACCCCGCGCATGGCGTGGCGCTGCGGAAAAAGAATAGCCTGGTTTTACGGGAAAAAAAGCATTTTGCACCGGAATATAAAACTGGAAGTATAAGATGACTATTGCCGGTAGTTTCCGTAGAACAAGACTTGCGCCCACGCCCAGTGGTTTTTTGCATATCGGTAATGTACTTTCCTTTGCTATTACTGTGGCGCTTGCCAGGCAAACCGGTGCCGCTGTTTTGCTGCGGATAGATGACCTGGACAGGGAACGGCTGAACCCGGTTTATGTGCAGGATATTTTTGATACTCTCCGTTTCCTGGATATACCCTGGGATGAAGGCCCGCGCAATATAACAGAATACGAGAACAGCTGGTCGCAACTGCACCGGATGGATATATACCGCACCATGCTGCAGCAACTGCGCAGCGAAGAAAAAATTTTTGCCTGTACCTGTTCCAGGGCACAGGTGCTGCGCAGCAATGCTGCCGGTATATATACCGGAACCTGCCGCAACAGCAGGATCGATCCCGATACACCGGATGCCAGCTGGCGGCTGCGTACAGAAGAGCCGCTGAAGCTGGAAGTGAAAAATATACCCGGCAGCTTCACAGAAGCGGCATTGCCTGCATCCATGCAGGATTTTATTATCAGGAAAAAAGATGGCTTTCCTGCTTACCAGCTGGCCTCACTGGCCGATGACCTGCATTTTGGTGTTGACCTCGTGGTTCGCGGAATAGATCTATGGCCTTCCACACTGGCGCAGCATTACCTTGCTGTACAGCTGGGGCAACAGGCTTTTTTGCAAAGCAGTTTTTATCATCACCCGCTTTTAATGGATAGAGGAGAAGTTAAATTATCCAAATCCGCCGGTGCTACCTCTGTACAATACCTGCGCCGCCAGGGCTGGAAGCCGGCTGATATTTACACGGAGATCGCCCGCATGCTGGGAGGGGAGATTTCCGTTGCAGACTGGCAGCAACTGGCAAACCTGCTATCGGAGCATGGGTTGTTGCCCGGGTTATAGGGTTTGTAAAAAAGGCATCTACACGAACGGGCGTTCGGCAGATGCCTGGGATGCTTGTATCACTGTTATAAGAAGCCCTGGTAAAAATGTTTGTATTGCCTGGCAGTTGGCAGGCGGCAATTAAAACCGGTATCAGCTCTTTCTCAGGTAAATATTCCCGCTGATGGTTTGCAGGTCGATCGGGTCGCCGCCGCCATTGAGGGCCTTGGCAATACGGGTGCCGCCTACACGCGGTACATCTTTTTTATCGTCTGGTGTAAGGTCGAGATCAGAGTACATGGTGCCGCTAATGGTGCTCAGCTTTACATCGGCCTTGCGGTTGGGTTGTATGGCGAGATCTACAAAACCGCTGATGCTTTTAGCATGTACAATAGCTATATTGCCCGAGATAGTGATATTGCCATTGATGGTTTCTATAGAGAGATGAATGTTTTCCGGCACATATATTTCGCTGTATACTTTTACCCGTGTATTACAGCAGCAACTATTATCATCTTCTTTTTTAGGTTCGATCTTTGTTTTCATTTCAAAACTGCTGCCTTCGCCCTCAAAATTTACCAGGTACCTGTCATTGTCTTTATTGTCATTCAGGTTGATGGAAGTTTTTACATATGCCGTGCTTTTGTTCCAGGTGATTATTTTAATTGAATCAGCAATTTGTATATTCAGATTTACTGTTGCATTGGGTGAAAGATGCACTTCTTTCTCAACGATCCGTTGCGCACCTGCGCTGCAGGCCAGCAACAGCAGGATGAATAAAGCAGCTATATTTTTCATACCGGCGAATTTTTTGATTATGATTTTGGTTACTTTATTTGGCTTTACGCAGATAAATATTGCCACTGATATTGCTGATCTTTAAATCGCCTCCGCCGCCATTCAGCTTGGTGGTGATAGCATTACCGCCAACGCGTTTCATCGCGCTTTGCTGTGTTGCCAGGTCAAAATCAGAATACATATTGCCATTGATGGTGGTCATTTCCAGGTTGGCGGCTGAAGAAGCCGGCAGGGTAACATCAATTTCACCGCTTACAGAAGCAATGGAGGTTGGCTTATCTTTATTGATACCGGTAAGCACCACATCGATGGAACCGCTTATGGTAGACAATACCAGCGGGCCGGATACGTTTTTCAGTTCGATGCTGTGGCAGTTCTTGATCTCGATCTCGTTCTTTATATTCCTGATGCTGAGCTGATTGTTCCTTTCACAGCCGCTGTTTATTTTCAAAGCCAGGTTTTCGGGCACTTTTATTTTAAAATCGCCTCTCCTGGTAAACGGCATCAGGCAATCAATATTGATCTGGCTGCCGTTTTTTTCCACAGACAGGCCCAGGCCGGTATTGTCTGTGCCACCGGAGTAAACCGGTTTCAGGCCCTTGGCCCTTTCCGGTGTTTTTTGTCCGCGTTCATCTGTGCTGGAAATAATGATCTCATTACCGCTGTAGCCTTCAATAGGCAAATCGCCGGAAAAATTGCGCAGCGTGAGTTTGCCATCCCTGGTGTTTTCAACCGGTATTTTATAATCCTGCGCAGTGGAGAAGCGGGGAGCGAAGAGTACGATCAGCAATGTAAATAATGGGGTAACTAATTTCATGTGTTTAATTTTTTAGTAGAGCGAAGGCAAAACCGGTATCTGCCCATGGTTGAATAAATGGAACTGAATTCAGCTGTTATAATGATAAGAGCACTTATTATATTTCTTTCAAACCCTTTCTGGCGGCATCTTTTACTTCTTTCAGTGTTTTGTCGTTTGACAGGATCTGTTTAATGGAGGGTATGGCTTTGGTTTCTTTTTTCTCTGCAAGCAGGTTGATCAGCACTACCTGTATAATCGGTTCTGTTTGCATGCTGAGGGAAGCCACCAGCGAATCGCGTACTGCTTCGCTGTTGGAAAACCTGGAGATGGAATACAATGCAGCCAGCCGCACATTGACATTTTTATCATTGTTCAGTGTATTCATCAATGCATTGATCACTTTTGTGTTGGGGGTATTGATCGCTTCGGCATAATTCACTGCTTTCAGCCGTTCACTGGCCGATTCATTGTCGAGCATGGATATCATCAATGTTTCATGCAGGTTCTTTACCTCATTTTCCAGTTTGGCCATCTCACTGGCGGCGGGGCCCCTGTTGATGCGGGTGCCTATCCATACACCGGTCACCAGCAGCAGGCAGGCTGCAGCCGCTTTCCAGAAGGGCGAAATAAAGAAGCCCTGTAGGTATTTACCCGTTTCTTTTTTATCCTGTGAAGCCTTACCTGCTTCCATTACTTTGCGCTCTGCTTCCAGCATGGCCATGAAATGCGCGTGCAATGCGGGACCTGGCGTATGCAGTGGTGTTTGTTGAATGGTGCGGAACAACTCGCTTGTTTCTGCCCATTCGGCTGCGCAGGCTTCACAGCCGGAAATATGTGCTTCTATTTCCCTGCGGGTGACATCGTCGAGGGAACCATCTGCCAGGTCGGCCATTAATAACTGTACTTCATTGCAATTCATATCGTCCTGCCTATTGTAATGTAAAATAGATATGTCTTAATTGTTTAATAGCCCTGTGCA
This sequence comes from uncultured Deminuibacter sp., assembly GCA_966424055.1. Classification (GTDB taxonomy): domain Bacteria; phylum Bacteroidota; class Bacteroidia; order Chitinophagales; family Chitinophagaceae; genus Deminuibacter. Next base: position 25,421 of record CBJLMB010000044.1, read on the forward strand.
CCTGCACTTTGATAGAGGCTACTGATATATTCAGTATCACCGAGATTTCTTCATATTTCAATCCCTGGTAACGGCTCAGCAAAATGATCTCCCTTTGTGCGGGTGTCAGTTGCAGCAGCGAGCGGTCGAGTTTTTCAACGGCTTCATCGTCGTATCCTTCTTCCTGCGGCAGCGGCTGATCCTGGTATTCATCTATGTATTTCAGGTTTGTCCGCTGCTGTTCTTTATAAAAATCAACATGTATATTACGGGCGATCTGGTAAATCCAGGAGCGAAAGCTCCCATCCCCAAACCTGAAGGTTTGGCGGTACTTGATCAGCCGGTAAAACAGCGTCTGTGTCATATCCTCGCTGGCAACCTTGTCGAAAGTGAGTTTCAGAAAAAAGTTATACAACTGTACATGGTACCTGTTAAACAATTCTCCAAGATCGTCCAGATGTCCTTCTTTTACCCTCAGCATTATTTTCTCATCGGTTAGTTCCCTTAGCTGCATGCATTAAATTAAAAAAATGAGCTTGTTTAATTGGATTACCCGGGAACGGTAAAAAGGTTACAGGGAAAACAATTTTTTTTACCAAAACCCGTGGTCAAACAAAAATTCCTGATGTATTAAAAATAATTTTAATACATCAGGAATGCTATAGTTGCCTGCAAAATAATGCTGACTAAGGCTTTTTGGCCCTGGGCTGTGCCGGTCTTGGGGCGGAAGTACCACCTTGCTGGGGCCTGTTATTGTTGGCCGGGGCCTGTTGTCCGCCACCGAGTTCAGCGGGCAATGGTATATTCAGTTCTTTAGCCACCAGGGGAAACATATTTACAGCTGCCACTGAGCCTACTTCAACCGTATTGGGTTTCAGCACTACCGAGATCCTGTTTTGTTTTAATACCTTTTCGTAGGCGGGCACTATACGTGCATACAGGGGTTGGGAAAGCTGCTCACGCCTGTAGGCAACTTTTCTTTCGGCAATGGTATTCCAGTAGGCGATATTGATGCCTGCGCGGTTCCTTTTCTGCAGGTCGGCATCCAGCACGCTTTTGGGTTTGTTCTGGGCCGAATCCTGTTTCAGCAAACTGTCGAGCCGTTGGTATTCCGCTTCATAGGAGCGGTATTCTGCCCTTAGCGAATCCTGGCTGTAGATCTGCAGCATACTGTCTATTTTATTATAGCCAGGCATGGCCTGCAGCATCAGGTCAATATCAAATACTCCGAATTTAACAGGCTCCTGTGCACGGCTATTGACGAAGAACAGAACGGACAGGGCGAACAGCAAGGTTTTCATTTTCATGTTGGTATTATTTACAATAGGGCCATTGAATACAAAAAATGGGCCGGGGAAGATAAGCAAATTTTTTTGTAGCCTCCGGCAGAGGGTATTTTTATCAGTAAGCTTCCAGGAAATTGACATAAGTGCCGGTATGATTGCCTGAAGTGCCGGGGCCATAGCCAAAATCGATCCTGGCATTGAGCCTGGGTTGAATTTCAAAACGAAGGCCTATCCCTACATCCGGAAGCGGGTAGCGGAACAGGGCATTGCCGAAACTGCCGCCGATAGCACCTACACCCGACCAAACAACAAACCCGAACCGGGTGGGGCGGGCATGCCAGTACAGCTGATGGCGGTATTCGGTGATAAAATAATTCAGGTACTGGTCGCGGTACTGGCCAAAACGCAGTCCTCGCAGGTCAAGCGAAGTGCCCAGGCTGATCATGGAAGTGAAGGGTGTTTGCCCAAAATCGTAACGGGAGCGCCAGTTGAATGCCAGTGTGCGCACTTTGGTTTTGCTCAGTGGCAGGTAATAGCGCCCATCAATATCCAATACCCTGAAATGGGTATTGCCACCCAGTGCGCGCTGGTAAAAAGTATAGATGGCCGTTGCATAAATACCTTTGTAGGGGTTTTGCGGAAAATCGCGGGAATCGTAGCTGAGCAAGGCGCCCACACCGGTGTTCACGATGTATTGCCCATGTATAAGATAATTCGGGTCTTTGCTCATATGGGCATTGACCTTCGAGAGGATGTTCTGGTTCATATCAAGATTAAGCCCTGCAAACACATGTTTTTTCAGCTTCCATAAGGGGCGTATCTGCGCAATAAAAAAGCTTCTCCAGAAATTGGTGGAATCCGGGAAATGCGTATTTCTTGCATTCTCATAGCCAACACCATAATAGGCATCCCTCGACGACCGGTACTGGATAAATGCGTATACCCGCAGGTGATCGTGCAGCCAGAACAGGTTCCAGCCCGAACTGGCTACAAAGGCTTTGATGGTGGAGTAACTCAGGGTTAATGCGATGGATGAACGCGGCGATATTGTATCGAGCCGGTTGGTGCGGAAAGAAAAAATGGTGCCGTCTGCCAGGCTGAACTTGATATCGGGCGAATAACCGGGCAGCACAAAAGGAGTGATAAGCAGCTTGCCCTGCTTCGCTTTTTCTGTATTGCGGCCCAGGAAACTGAAGAAATTTTTTTTAACCGGGTGCCTGATGGTATCACTGAAACGGGTGATACCAGGTATGGTATCCTGGCCTTTAACAGCTTGAATGCTCAGGTTTACAGTCACTAACAACATTACAGGTACGATGCGTTTCATCCAGTCATATTTTACTTGCCGGCGAATGAAACATGGTATAAGGCTGCCTGCTGCGGTCGAATCATTATCTGCCTGTTTCACCTGCCGGATATATCCAATGAAAAATTAAAGCCGTTCTTCCCATAACAACATTTGTGCTGTATGCGGAAGACTACGCAATGCCTGGCAGTACAGTGGCTTGTAGGTAGGAATGGGGTGTAAATTTAGTTGAAAAAAAATGAAAGCAGCAATAGGCAAGCAAATAGGTGCCGGTTCGCGGGGGTGTGGTGTAACCGCCACAAGCTGTCCATTATACAGGGCTATTTTTTCTTTGGGGCAGGGATGTATTCATCAGCACAACAGCACCGATGATCAGTGCAATGCCCAGCCACTGGCATGCGTTCACGGTTTCTTTTAATACATAGAACGCACATATAGCCGCAGCGGGTATCTGCAGGCTGCTGATGATACTGCTCAGTCCAACACCAATAATTGGCATGCCCCTGATATAAAGTAAAGGAGGCAGCACCATGCCTGTTAAGGCCAGCACAATACCCCAGCGCCAAAGGATAGACAGATCAAAAGGATGAAGCAGGGCTTTACCCCATACCAGTAATACGGCAATTAAACAACCGGTGACCAGGTACAGCGTACGCCGCAGCGGAGATTTGTTTACAACAAGATGACTGGAAAGATAAATGGATGTGGTGCTGGCCACTGCTGCCAGCAGCCCGAAAACCAGGCCGGCCATATTCAGTGCGGTACCTGATAACAATATGTTTGTGGCAAGCAGGGTGCCACCAAGAATAATGATCACTGCGATTATTTTACGTGCAGGAGGAAAACCCCGGCTGCGGATGCTTTCCAGCAAAACATCCATCCATACCGACTGGCTCAGTAACACAATACTGGTAGCTACAGAGCTGTAACGGATAGCAAGGATATAAAAAGTGCCGATCAGTCCTACACAGATACCATGCAACATAACCTGTACTTTTTCACGCGCCGTGAATGGCAGGTTGCTCTTATTTTTACAACGGGAAAAAAGATTGAGCACCACCAGTATCAGGAAGCCCATGATCACCTGGGCTAAATTGATGGCCGCAGTATCGTAGCCATCATTGCGGGCCAGTTTCACAAAACTGCTGAGCACGCCAAAACTGGTGGCGCCCAGTATTACGAACAGGATTGCTTTGAAAAATGTGGGTTTCATGTTCTGGTAATATTAATGCAGCTTATACGCCAGTTTAAGTGTAGGCCGTACACCTTCGGCCCTGTTGTGCGACTGTGTTTCGATAAATACTTTCAATTCAGCAGCCAGTCCGCGGCTGCTCACATAACTGAGCCCGGGGCCCAGTGCCAGCACTTGTTCCCGGGTATCACTGATGCCGAATGTTTCCTGGTAATAATGATGATTGCCCAGGTAAGCATCCTGTACCAGCTGTTTCAGGTAATAACCCGCCAGCTCGGCCCTGACTGTTTTAAACAGGGTAGGCTCCAGCGAAAAATTAAGGTTATAAAACATACCAGGTTGTACACCGGTAGTCATTTGCCTGAAATTGTAATTGATATTATGGCGGTTGCTGATGCTGAAATTTTTGGTGAGGAACAGGGTGAATGCATAATAGGCTGTAAGTGTATAGCAACGGGATGATGGATTGATATCGTATTTTTTATTATAGGCACCCACAGGCATGGATAAATCGATCTCTGCACGGTGCGAATATGGAAGCCGGAAAATTGTTTTGTTTGACCACTGTATTACCGGCCCGAATATAAGTCCGCCGGGCACACCGGGATTTACTAAAACTGGTTTTGTATCATTGCTTGCCGATAATTTTACCAGCGGTATCAGCAAGCTGAATGCAAGATGACCATTCAGTACCTTCACAGAAGATTCATAAATGAACTGGTGCATCGATAAAAAAGAACTTACCTGTGTAGTATGGTCGATGGTGTTGCCGCCAGGCCCTTTTACCCTTGCAGGCTGGTATACCTGCAGGTAATGTACATAATACAAACCAGGCCCCGGTGATACACCGTCCTGCATATTGGCCATTCCAAGATTAGTAGAAGGCAAAGCGGGATCCTGTGCAGAACTGCTGAAACGGATAGCTATGATACACCATACAATAAAAAAAAGTTTATGCCACATGCCGGTGAATATTTGCAACGCAAAATTATACGGAGGCAAAGGCCGAAAAAATTAAGGTACCTTTAGAAATAGTTTTGAAAGCTGTTTTTGTCTATGAGCTTCAACAACATTTTGAAAAATATTGCGCGTCATGTGCAGCTGAGCACAGCAGAAGCAGATGATTTCTGTTCCCTGCTGGAAGTACGCCAGCTAAAGAAAAAAGAACGGCTGATACATCATGGCGAAATATGCCGGCATGAAGCCTATATCAATAAAGGCTGTTTCAGAACTTTTTTCCGCGATGCGGATGATGTAGAGCATACTTTTTATTTTGGAATGGAAGACTGGTGGATATCGGATATTTACAGCCGCACCTTTCAAACCCCATCACAATATGAAGTAGAAGCGCTTGAACCTGCAGAAGTATTCCGTATACATGATGCTGACCTGGAAGCTTATCTGCAACGGGTACCCAAGATGGAATATTTTTACCGGAAATTATTCCAGTATTCCCTGGCGGTGTACCAGCACCGCATATTACAGCGGCACCAGCTTACTGCAGATGAACGTTACCGTTATTTCAGGCAGAAATATCCTGAGTTTGATAAACGCATACCGCAAAAATACATTGCCTCCTTTCTGGGCCTCACCCCCGAATTTTTCAATACAGTAAGAACCCGCGTGCTTAAGGGGGAATGATGGAGAAGGAGGATGGTAAAAGACATGGATGATGTGCAAGTGTAGTGCTTTGCAGGGAACACCGTGTATTATAAATCTCCTTTAATCCTCCGTTGCCATAGTTCTTTTGCTTTCTGTAAATCCCTGTAGGCAGTGTCGGAATAAACAGCTTCAGCAGTTGAACCGTATTCCGCTGTATAGGTCGCGTAGCGTTCGATGATCTTCTGCTGAAAAAAATCGAGATAATCTATCACACATTGCACCTGTTCCTGGTTGAGTAGGGAGAACTGTTCTGCTGTATAACCACTGTCTGTTTCCAGGTGAAACAACAGCGATTCTGGTTCATCAATTTGATCTATAAGGAAAAGGGGTAAATGAAACCGCATTCCTTTTGCATCAAAAAAAGAAATCGAGCTGCTGCAGCGGCGCAGGGCATCTGCAGGGATATGTTGCCAGTGCTCTTTTTCATCTTTTTCCCTTAATGCGGCTAGTTCATCAGGCGATGCATAATCATCGATGCCCTGGGCTTCCCATAAGCCGGTGCCATCTTCCAGACGTACATCTTTAAATGCTGCTGTTATTTTTTGGATCAGTTGTTCTTTTGTCATGTACAAACGGCTATTCAATCATTTTGTAACGCAATTGTAGGTATTCTGTTCAAATAAAGGGCTTGGTGGCAGGTAGCTGGCCTTTTTTTGTTTTCCTGGATTTATCCTGTTTATGTGTTGATCTTGTTCTCTATGGGTTTATGTGGTGTTAAAAAACAGCGACCGGTAAACCATGATGAGGATGGGATAGCAGAATGGTTTCGAGGTCGAAAATTTCTTTTATCAGCATCGGCGTCAACTGGCCGGATTGGCGGAGATCATGTTTCAGCTGCCCGTTTTTCATCAGTAGTATCCGGTCGGCATATTTCAGGGCCAGGTTGATATCGTGTAGTATAGCGATAACCGTGGTATGCTGTTTGCACCTGCCGCGCGCAATCTGCAGCAACTGGTGCTGGTATTTGATGTCAAGGCTGGCGACAGGCTCATCGAGGAAAAGCAGCTTTTCATTTCCTGCGCCGGCATCCCATATCTGTGCCAGCACACGGCTCATTTGAACTTTTTGCGCTTCGCCTCCCGACAGCGTGTGGTAATCCCTGCCCGCCAACTGATGTACATCCATCAGTGACATGGCTTCTGTTACGATGGCTTCATCATTAGCGGGTAGTCGTTGCCCGAAATAAGGATAACGCCCCATACTCACCAACTCCTGTACACTGATGGGGAAGGGAATATGGTAATGCTGCGAAAGCACACCACATTTAACAGCCAGTTGCATGCGGGTATATTGATGAACTGGTTTTCCTTCCAGTAATATACTGCCCTGATAACTGTGGTCTATACCGGTAAGCAGCTTCAGCAAGCTGGATTTCCCGGCGCCGTTAGGCCCCATGATCACTACAAATTCCTGCGGCTGTACAGTGAAAGAAATTGAGTGCAGGATCTGCCGGTTTTTCACCTGCCAGCTCAGTTGGTTTACTTCAATCATACCTGGCTGTTTTTGCGCAGCAGCGCAGTTTGTTTTAAAAGAAGGATAAATACCGGCGCGCCGGTTACAGAAGTGAGTATGCCCACCGGCATCTCGGCGGGTGCCAGTAGCAGCCGCGCGCCCATATCTGCCAATGTAAGCAGGATGGCGCCGCAGAGCATCGCTGCGGGTAACAACCTGCGGTGATCGCTTCCTGTGATCAGCCGCATAATATGCGGTACTACCAATCCCATAAAACCGATCACCCCTACAAAAGAAGTGGCTACTGATACCATCAGGGTATTCACCAGTATAATATTCCTTCTCAGTTTTGCGGGATCAGCACCAAGATAGGCTGCTTCTGTTTCGCCGAGTATCAGCAGGTTCAGTTGTCTTGCATAACGGAATGCAATAGTAAAACATAGGGTAGCACAGGCGCCGGTGATGAACACTTGTGTCCAGCTGGCTCCCGAGAAAGTGCCCATATTCCAAAAGGTGATGCTGCGTGCCTGTGCATCTCGACCTATATAACTCATAAAACCGGTGCCACTTAATGCAATGGCGTTGATGGCGATGCCCGCCAGTAACAGTGTGGTGATGGCCATATGCCCGTTATGACCTGCAAGACTGTACACAAGCATGGTGGCCAGCAAGGCACCTATAAAGGCAAACAGGGGCACCAGCAGCAACTGGCTGCTGGCCAGCTGGCCCAGCAAGGGCGCACAAACAAAAACGATGGATGCGCCGAATGCCGCGCCTGCACTGGTGCCCATTAAACCGGGTTCTACAATCGGGTTCCTGAACAGCCCCTGCATCAGTACACCTGAAACAGCGAGTATGGCACCGGTAAGTGCACAGAGCAATACCCGAGGCAGCCGTAACTGCAGAAAAACACCTTCTTCCACAGAGGAGGGTACCTGCCCACTGAGGTAGTGAACCAATGCCGTTCGCATCTGCTGCAGGCTTACCGGCAGTGCTCCCCAGCGAATGGCACAGATAAGCACCAGCAGTAATAGTACGCTGAGTACAGGCAGCAGGTATTTAGTTCGGTGTAACATGAATAGCAGGATGTATAAGGTTCATCAATAAAAGAATGTTGCGGCCTGAGCGGGGACCGAAATAAAGGAGATCATGTTCTTCAAACCGGTAAATACGGTTGTTCCTGGCAGCATTGGTTAAAGCTACACCAGGAATGGTTTTAAAATTTTCCAGTCCACCGATACGGTCAAATCCAAAATCGGTGGCAATGATAATATCCGGATTGGCTTTGGCTACGGCTTCTGCACTGATCTGCCGGGCACCTTTGGCATCATAGCGCGCGGTTTTACCACCGGCCAGTGCGATCATTTTATCACCGGGGCCATTGCGCCCGCTCATGACAAAATAAACATTGTTGGCTTGTCCGTAATGGATGATCATGACAGAAGGGGTATCTTTTATCTGCTGCTGCGCCTGCTGTACCATTTTCATATCCGCATCTATTTTCCGGTTGATAGAATCGGCTTTTTGTACAGCGCCCAGAAAACTGCCCAGCTGGCTGATCAGTAGTTTGGCAGAATCCAGTGTATTGGCTCCGCCGAATGCTTTGGTGCGGATACCCAGCCGTTCCAACTGAGGCAGCACATTGGCCGGACCAATATCGTTGCTATGTACTACCAGTTCAGGCTTAGCTGCAATAATTCCTTCGCTGCTCAGCATACGGTGATAGCCCACTGTAGGTAACCGTTTGGCACTATCGGGAAAAGTACTGCTAAGGTCAACGGCCACAATATCATGTCCCTTGCCCAGTGCAAAAAACAGCTCGGTGAGATGTTTGGATACACTTACAATACGCATATCCCTTGTGCCATCGATCTCCTTGTTCTGGAACCTGCTGCAGGAAGCCAGCAACAGCAGGGTGGAAGAAAAAAATAGAACAGGTAAATGTTTCATATATGTAAATAATAGTTGAATAGTGTTTCGAGTTTGTAATTCACTATGCGTAGCTCACTAAGGTGTCGTGAATCGCTAGTTTTTTGATGCCGGTGGTACTTCTTCTTGAACTAGCAATTCATTCCGCGTAGCTCACTACGGTGTCGTGAATCGCTAGTGGTGAATCGCTAGTTTTTTTTAATGAGAAGAACACCTTTTCATTACACTCATCAACTCGCGATTCACGGCGCGCAGCGCAACTCGCCACTCGCGATTGCATAGCCACTCGCGAAACAAAATATAATCAATTCCCCTTGTCCTATCAATAGCCGCACATAACCCTCCTTCCTCAACTCACGATTGCACAGCCACTCGCGATCTCAAAAACTATAATTCACCCTGATACCCCCATAATAATTGGCCTTAAGTGGAGCTGGCAAATAAGCATCAGGCAGCTGGTTCACAAAAACCATATAAGGGTATTGGGTACCGGTGATATTGTCAATACCGAAATAAGCATCTGCATCAAAGTGATGACCGATATTTGTTCTGAAGCCTATTTTGCCGTTTAGTAACTGGTAACTGGTGGCAGTGCGCAGTATATTACCTGCTGCAGAGGTTTCATAACCGATGCTCATACCATCTTTATAAAAATAAGCCAGGCTGGCATATATGCCACTTCGGGTAGTAACGTCAACACCCAGGGCAGTAACCACCTTGGGTACGCCGAAAACTGCCAGTCCGCTGTAATCAATTGTGGATATATTTGAAGTGTTGGATCCTGTTTTGTAAACAAAATCCTTGTATTTAAAATCAGCATAGCTGAAGTTGACAAAAGGAGCAATACCTGTGAAAAAACTGTGTGCCGATGGCAGCAGCGTATACCGGACAAATGCCTCAATGCCTTTATCATCCTGCCTGCCACCATTCACCATATAGCTGTAGGCTGTAGTGGTATTGTTTAAAGGTACTGCCACTGTGGTCATCTTATTAGAAAAAACTGTGCGGAAAGCTGCCAGCTGGTAGCTCAGTTTCCCTTGTAGCAGTGCGCCTTTTGTACCTATCTCCAGCTGTTTGCCTGTTTCCGGTTTCAATACGCTGTTCACCCGGGCGGTGGCGGGTGTGGGTGGGTTGGTCACTGCCGGTGTGGTGATATAAAAATACGAGCTCACCGGTGCCTTATACCCGGTACTATAAGAAGCATAAACAGAAAATTGTTTGCTGAAAACCTTATTCAATGCAAGATGCGGGGCAAACATGTTCTTATAACTGGTATCAAAATGTGATGGCTTGGTAATAGTGGCTGCATTAAAACGGTCGTCCAGCGATATTTTCATATTGCTGAGACCTATACCGGCAGTAAAAAACAGGTCTTGCGGCAAAGCCAGTGTCCATTCCGTAAATACGGATGTGGTGGCGGTAACGGTGTACACATTGGACGTAAGTGCATCTGTAACCCAATAAGGCTTGCCGCTGCGCCAGCCATTGGTCGTGGTGTCTGCCGGGTTCTGCTTCATATTGTAGCCGAGGGTGTTGGCCTGCTGCCGTTGTGTTTCGATACCGGTAATACCGCTTAAGCTGATTTTTTTGCCCATAAATAGTTTGGTAGCAAAAACAGAGCGAAGCCCGTAGTTGATGGGTGATTTATCTGTCCAGCCACCGGCAGAGCTGGCATTGCTACTGAGGCCGGTGCCAAAAAGCGTAGTGGTATTGGAAATGGTGTTGCTGAAATGATACGTATGGCTGATGCCTGCCCTGAAGCTGGTGATAGCACTGTGTCCGTTCCTTTTGATATAATCGGTATTACCTGAATAATCTTTGTTGTTGTACTGGGTGAGCGTCAGTTCACCACCACGTTCATCATAGCTATTGCTGTAACCGAAATAAGTGCTGATGGTTTGTTTATCGCTGGGCTGAAATTCTCCAATAACGTTGGCGAATATCTTCCTGGAAGCTGTATGTTCCATAAACCCGTTCGATTGCTGGTAACCATAGTTCATCAGGATGGAAGAATGTTCTCCCGCAGTGGAAAAATGCGTGGTATAACGCTGTAAACCATAATTGCCAATGAGCACATCCTGGCCGGCTGTCGTTTTGCCTTTGGTTGGTTTCAGAGAAGTGAGGTTTACCACACCGGCTATGGCGAGCCCGTATACAGTACCTGCGGGCCCCTTGATAATTTCTGCATCGCCTATAGAAGCAAAATCAATATCATCCATCAGGCTAATGCCTTCTGCATCGGTAACAGGTATCCCGTTCAGGTACACTTTATATCCTTGTCCGTCAAAATTACTGCTGATGCCCCTGGTACCCCTGCTGCCGTTGCCATAGCCCCTGATATTGAACTGCTGCCCTGCAGAAACAGTTCTGCGTTGCATACTTACACCGGGTACATTGATATTGATGGCATCATCCAGGAACAGCCCGGTACCTCTTTTTAATTCCTGTCCTGTTAATTTCGATATAGAAACAGGCTGGTATAGCAGGGATTTGTTCTGGCTGGAAGTAGTGGTGATCTCTACATCACTCAGGTAAGGGTTCAATGAATGGAGCATTACCTGTACATAAGCGTCGCAATGTGTTATGGGCTGCTCAGCGGGGGCATAACCTACAAAAGAAACCCTAAGCTGTGTGGCCCTGTTGCATTCAATAGAAAAAGATCCGTCTTTACCGCTTACAGTTACGCGGCTGCCCAGTCGAACGGAGGCTCCCGTAAGTGGCGTACCCGTAAGTGCATCCACTACTTTGCCCTTTATAAATGACTGGGCAAACAAGCTGAACGTAAACAGTAATAACAGGCTGGTGAGAAAAATATTTTTCATCTGTGCATACATTTTTTCGATGGTCAGTAGCAACCCCGTATCAACCGCCTGGTCATAAAACTGCATGCCTTGTGCTTTTTCTGACCAGGTATTGTTTTACTGAAAGCATAACCGCCTTTTCTTAAAGCAATGAGGCATGATGTACAGGGGATAGCGGATTGTATTGGGTTTGATCAATAGAAATATAACAGGTATAGCAGCGGTCAGCGCTGCGCAGTTCACCGGGAGGTAGCTATGCTTTTACACAGGCAGGCTATGCCTGGTTTATAGACCCAGGCTGCTGGTTATACCACCGTTAAAATAACTGCGGAAAGCCGGATCTGGGCTCAGCGTTCTTTTGCGGCTGGCTGCCATTCGCTGTCAGGTTCTCCAGGCATGAAGCTTCATTCTGCGATGCTGTTTCCGGTGCTTGTTGCATTTCAGGTGAAGAAGGGCTTGGGCGGAGGTGTGAGGATATCGGTATAGGCTATTGAAAAGCCATGCTGATAGTGGCCACCATAAACGGCAGCCTTTTGCAGGCTGTTGCAGGATGGTGGTTGCGGCTGTATGGTAAAACAACTGCTGACCAGCTGAAGCAATAACTGGTGCCTGGCGCTGCTGTTTTTACCGGAAGGAACAGGCATACAGGCTATGGCATTTTCCAGGCTGGTTTCCCTGCTGTCGCTGATGCAGGTAAGGCTGATGCCTGCTTTAGTATAATAAAGGGATATTACATCGTATAGCTGCCCCGCATAGCGGAATTCTTTTCCTTCTTCTTCCCATTCAAAACCATGGGTATTGCCGGGACCCATATCTATGCCGGTAAAATGGAATCTGGTAACAGCTGTTTCTGTAATAGCCGATCCTGACTGCAGCAGGGTGCGGATATCCTGCCTGATCTCTGCCTTCTGGTACAGGTAAAGCAATAAATAACCGCCGGAATGCACCAGCAGTGCGAAGGATAATAGTATTGCAGTTAGTTGTTTCAATTGCCGTTTTGGGTAAACGGGCACGGACTAAAGCAGGGAACAACAGTAAAATACATTGTTTTGGCGATTGTATGGTAAACAAACGGTTGCGCTATTTTACCGGTACTCAATAATAAGCATACTTATTGTTCCAGGCAATACCCGCCGGCTGATTTTTGAGGATTATTTCCCGCACAAAAACGCGCAAACGATTGAGTTTCTTTTCTCGGGATATTTGAGTAAATTTAATCAGCAACATGATTGCGCGAGTGGTGCTGCGCACCGTGAATCGCGAGTTGATGGGTGGAATGAGTGCTAACGTGCGGCAAATCGCGAGTTGATGAATGTAATGAAGAAGTATTTTTCTCATCAAAAAACTAGCGATTCACGAATTCATGATGCCGTTCCAATAAATCCGCCCCTTTGATGCATCCGTTATAGCAACGCATCTGTTCAATTTTTAATTGATTAATTGTTATCCTTCAGTTCCAACCAAAACAACATCCAATGAAAAAGAAAATGGCAAAATTGCTTGCCACGCCGGGTATTGTACTATGGGCAATATTCCTGGTTACCCCTTCCCCACAAGTCCATGCCCAGCAACAAACCGCCAAACAGGCGCCTGCTCCCGAACCGGCCTGGATCAAAATGATGGACGATCCCAACGTCAATTTTTTTGAGATAGACAAAAATTTCAACGATTACTGGAAAGGCCGCGAACTACCTGTTGAAGAAGATGAGATACTGGATGTTAAAAACAATTCAGAGCGCAAACGCGGCTTCCTGGGCTTATTCAGAAGAAAAGAAAAAGAGAACGAAGCAGAAAGGGAAAAAGAAAAAGAGAAAAAGACCACCCAACAGTATGCTTTCGAGTACAAAAAATACCTCTGGTGGCGGCGCCAGGTACTGCCTTATGTACAGCCGGATGGCAGGATACTGAGCAGCCAGGAACAGGTGAACATCTGGCAGCAGCAAAAACAGCTGAAAAACAGTATCCAGGAAAAGCAGCTCCGCGATAAGAAGAACAAAAACCGGACAGACAGCACTAACTCACCGATACAGTGATGCCGGTATCCTCTTTTTATTCCACTCTTCAAAACTTTGCACATGCACCTTTTTACACACAGATATATTTTATCTATCTTCTGCGCTTTGTTTGTTCTTTCTGCCTCCGCGCAGAATTTCGGCGACTGGCATCCCATTGGTCCTGTTTTGTTCCCGGTGAATAAATCAGGACAGATCAATGGCATCGGCCGTATTACGCAGGTGAAATTCCATCCCAGCAACCCGTCTACCATGTATGTAACCAGTGTTTGGGGGCTATGGAAAAGTACTGACACCTCCAATACCTGGCAGTTGCTGGGTACAGATGATTTTCCCAAAGCTACCTGCGCTTCTGTTTGCATTGATTATACCAATGACCAGGTAATGTACCTGGGTACCGGTGATCCCAATTATTATTCCAATGCCCTGGGTGTATACAAAACCACCGATGGCGGACAATCCTGGCTGCCTGCCAATAGCTCTATCGGTAACCGTATGGCTGTTGAGCTGCTGATGTCGCCCACCAACCACAATGTACTGGTAGCGGCAACCAGCGACGGTATCTGGAAAACCACCAATGGCGGTACTTCATGGACACAAAAATGGACAGGTGGCAAGTTCACCGATATGGTATTTAAAGCTGTGCCCAACAGCACCACGTTATTTGCCGTAACCATGGATGGTGTGATGATCCGCTCCACAGATATGGGCGATACCTGGTCGCAGGTAACCCTGGGGCCCTTGCCTGCACAGGGCGCCAAAGGAACCAGGCTGGCTGTATCTGCCGCCGATTCAAACCGTGTATATGTATCGATGGTGGGCTCTAACACCGATTCAACCGGCGGTATGGTATTCCGCTCCACTGATGGCGGCAATAGTTTTACCGTGGTAAAAGGCGATGTGGTGCCTAACTTAAATGGCTATTCAAGAAACAGCACCGGTCAGGGTAATTACAACTATGCAATGACTGCCGACCCTACCAACGCGAATACGGTATATGTGGTTGGCCATATTATATGGAAAAGCACCGATGGTGGCGTGAACTGGACACAGATGGAACCAGGCTGGTGGGCCGTGATCCATACCGATATGCATGGCATCAAGGTAGATCCTTATAATACCAATAAACTGTTTAATATAAACGATGGCGGCATCTGGCTGAGCCAGGATGGCGGTACTACCTGGGATCCCAAATGCAGCGGTCTGATGACATCTGAAGTGTACCACGCATCGAACAGCGATATCCGGCGCGATCTTATCAGTATCGGTACGCAGGATAATGGGGAACTGTATTATAACTATGCCGGCTGGTTCACCAACCGCGGGGGTGACTGGGGCTCCAGGTCGGCATTTGATTATATAGCAAATAACAACCGCGTGTACTATTATAGTAATGGCAACAGGAGGCTGGTAACCGGGTCTGAATCATCTTATAAACCACCGGTAATAGCCAGCAATAATATACAGCTGGCTTTTACGCCGCTGGCCACTTCCACGGCTTTTATTGCCGATACCGGTTTATGGCGCACTACCAATCTTACTGCTACATCGCCAGCCTGGACACAGCTGGTGACCGCAAAGGAGAAGATCAATGCGCTTTGTGTAAACAGGACGAATGCCAATGTGGTGTATTATGTCACCACCAACCAGAAGGTATATTATTCCATTAATGCCGTCAGCGCTTCGCCATCTTTCACCGCATTAACCGCTCCCGCTGCCACCAATGTTGCCGCCAGTATTACTACCGTATCCAGCGATAGTAATATAGTGTACCTGAGCTGCGGCAGCAGGGTATTCCGCTCAGGCGATAAAGGCAGTACCTGGACCAATATCAGCGGCTCATTGCCACAGGTAAATATTATCCGCCTGCTGGAAGATCCCTATGCCAGCAATGAATCTATCTACCTGGCTACTGCACGCGGTGTATACTACCGCAATAAGAATATGACCGATTGGGGACTTTACTCAATAGGACTGCCCACAATAGCAGATATAACCGATATGTTTGCCTATAACAACAGCAATGCTGACAGCAGTGAACTGCGTGTGAGCTTTTATGGCCGTGGTGTGTTTGGTACCAAATTCAATAACCAGCTGGTGCCGCTTATTTCATTTGATGCCACAACACTGAATACAGTAGCTAAGGGCACAGGCATGCCGGCAGGATGCAAGCCTTATACTGACTACCAGTTACACCTGGGTATTGATGCCGCACCTTCCGGCAATGCTAAAGTGCAGCTTTCGATCGGTTCTACTTCTTCAGCCATACGCGGGCAGGATTATGATATAACCACCAATGGCAATTTCACCACGCCAAGCGATTCTGTGGTGTTTGCATCCGGCGCAACAAATTCCTTCCCTGTAACCATACGGGTATATGGAACACCGACCGATCCTGCCAGAAAATCTTTTATCGTTACGTTCAGTGTTAGTGGCAATACTACGGCCATGGCTAACCCAGCCGCACAAACAGCTCAGGTGAATATCCTGTATCCCAATGGTGCGCCGGTAGGGGATAGTGGTGTGATCAACCTGATCGCTGGTAATGGCACAACAGCGGGCAGTGCATCCAGTCCATTCAACGGCACACAGTCTGATAAACGGGCGCAGACGATCTACCCCGGCGATAGCCTGGCAGCTGCCGGCCTGAGGAAGGGGTATATCAATAGCTTCTCCTATAATATCCTGTCCCGCAGTGTAACCACCACCAGCAGTTTCCAGAACTTTAACATGGCTATTGGCACTACACCTCAAACCGGTTTTACACAAACCGCATTTGATACCAGTCTCACCACCAATGTGTATTCCGGTACTTATACAGTGAGCGATACGGGATGGGTAAAACTGCCGTTTGCACAACCTTATTACTGGGATGGTTATTCCAACCTGCTGGTGCAAAGTTGTTACGATAATGCGGATGGCACCAACCAGGGCGATAATACTGTGGCATCTGTTTCCATTTCCGATTATAATCCCACCACTTTCCAGAGACAGACCAATGGTGCCGGCTGTACATTCAATACCGCCAGTTATGGTTCTACCAGGCCCAACCTGCTTATCAGTACACAACCTGTTACTACACCGGTTGCAGCGGCCTCAGGTATTACCAGTACACAATACCTCGGGCCCAATGCCACGGTGTATTACTACGACACCAGCGGACGTGTGCTGGCCAGATTGCAGAACCTTACTGCGTTTGATTATGGTTGTACCAGTGTGCAAATAGACAGGTCTGGTACAGGTACCCTGCCTTTCTGGAATGACAGTGTGGCTAATTATCTCGCGGCGAAAACCTTTAAGATACACCCGGCTAATAACAACAGTTCAGGCAGGCTGAATCTTACTTTGTATTACAGCAAAGCTGAGAAGCAGGGATGGGAAGCTGCTACCGGCCGCCGCTGGGATAGTATTCAGCTGGTAAGAACAAAGGGCAGTGTAAGTGAGATCACACCACAGCAACCCTGTCCGGGTGGAGACAGTACCGCTGTTACCACCGGCCGCGATTCAAGCGGGGTAAGGGGTACAACGATCTATTATGCATCGGCCACCTTTACCAATGCTTCGGGAGGTTTTGGTGTAGGGATACCAGGTAAGTCGAACGCTTGCGCTAGTTCCGGTAAACGCTTAAGTGTGAAAGTGTATCCTACACTGGTGCGCAGGGGACAGTTGGTATACATTGTTCCATCCAGGCAGGATATTATGCTGCTGGTTCGCCTGTACAGTGCTGATGGCAGGCTGGTACGCGCAACGCGCCTGCAGGGTAGCGGCACGCTAAGCACACAACATCTTGGTCCCGGCATGTATTTCTACATTATACAATCCGGCCGCCAGGTGGCAGAGGGGAGGATTGTTGTTATTCCATAGTTGGTTGATGGGGCGATTGGTTGATTGGTTGAAGGGTTGATTAGTTGATTGGTAGGGAGATGGAATAGGTAATTGGGGATTAGGAATTGGGGTTGGGGTCTCGATTCTCGATCACGGTTGTCAATATAGATATTCCATATCTTCAAGATATGGAATATCTTAACCAGTTCCAGCAAAGCCCGGCATGGCTTACAACCATAAATGCGCCATGGGATGCTGTCAATTTTTCTTTGGAAGTGTCAAAATGTATCTTCAAAAAACTCATTTTCCCTGCTGGCATTTGATTTGATCAGGTTTTTATAAACCCAAAACGCAAAAAAACATTACCGAATTTTTATCGGGCTTTGAATTGTATAACAATTTAAAATTCAATAAAAATGGCTTATCGTTTTATTGCAAGTGCTTTTACTGCGATGGTGGATGCCAGGGCTTCACCGCTTCTCCGGGTGACAGCTTTCTTACACAGCCTGTACAATTAACAAACCTGTTTTTTGATATTGCCTGAAAAACAGGAACTACCTGAGAACATTTATTTGTGAACTTTAAAACCGAGGTGTATGATGATACCGGCAAGAAGAAATCGCAGCTTAATGCAATCTTTTCCCTTTTTTGATGACCTGTTCAATCGGGAATTGTTCAATTGGGGGAACAACAATTTTTCCTCAACACTCACCACAGTGCCATCTGTCAACATCAAAGAATCTGCTGACAATTACGAAGTAGAGATGGCCGCCCCAGGTATGGACAAGAAAGATTTTCATGTGTCTCTTGAAGGCAATACGCTAACCATATCTTCATCGAAGGAGCAGCAACATGAAGACAGCGCAGGAAATTATACAAGGCGTGAATTCAGCTACCAGTCATTTCAAAGAACATTTGAGTTGCCTAAAGACGTGGTAGACCAGGATAAAATTGAGGCCAGGTACGAGAACGGGCTGCTTCGGCTAACGATTCCCAAATCAGAGACCGCCAGGAAAAAGGCACCGCGAGTGATCCAGATACAATAATGGGTTGCCGGCCTGTTATAAGCAGGCCGGCATAACCCCAAAACAAATGAACATACAATGAAGCCCGTGTTCACCCTTATAGTGGATATGAAAACATGTAATGGGTATGTTCCTTACTGCCGTTTTTTTCTCGGCAACCAGTCAGCGGATGCAATGAGGATCTTTGCTATCCTGGAAGGCATCTCTCCAAAAACGACCAGCGAGCCATATGCGCTGAAGATGGAACTGGTTTTGGCAGAAAATAACCGGGAAACGCTTATGGGCACCCGTTACTGCACTTTAAGCGAGCTTACCCGCAATTGTCAGATCATAACAAAAGAAGTATTCAAATTAATTGCCCTGGGAAATCCGCAAGACATGCCGCTGTAATATCATCAACTATTAAAAGCGGATCGCTTTGTGGAAACAGGGTATCTAAAATGTTTGGAATATGACGCCTGCTATGAAACAAGACAATAGAACGATCTTTAGCGAAACCTCCGCCCCTCAGTTGCCAGTTACTTTTACAGGCAATGCAATACAACACCTGGCATCTATAAAAGCACCGGTTGATATGAATGAATGGGTATGGCACACAGAAATAGTAGATGGTAAAAAATATTGCGTGGTGACCGATAGGATCCATAAGTGATCATTGCCCTTGTCCACCAGTATTGCAGTATGGTATCGGTATTGCTTTACAACAGCCAGGGCCTCCATACCATGGCAGGCCCTGATCTATTTGCTATTAAACATTGAAAGGATAAGTTTCAGGTATCTTTTTGCTATTGGGATGCAGGTGTAGGGGATGCAAGGCCGAGGTTTGATCGAGGAAGATAAAAGCATCATAACGTTCACCCGGTACTGTGCCCACATAATTGCCCCGTTTTTCCTGCGCAGGATGATATACTACACCAATAGCCCTGTGAGGAACTGTTCGCTGATGCCATTCCTCTTTTTCCTCTCTGAATACAATGATACGATCCTGTGCAGAACGTGCATGCAGCGCCTGTTCCAGGCTGCCGGTGCGTGCTTCGGGTACAGGCATCACTTGCATGGGGGCATTCCAGTGTGCGCCGGCAATTACAGTGCCGGTATACGAGCCAAAGCCGACCAGTACTACATCATGCCGGCCAAATTCTTCCCGCGCCAGCTGGCCGATATTAAAAAGTCCTGCTTGTTTCATTTCCGTGTAGCGTGCATCGCCTATATGGGTGTTATGTGCCCATACGATCACCTTTGCGTTGCCGTCATGAAACTGCATCAGCCGCAGAAGCGTTTCCATCATATGCCGGTCGCGCATATTCCAGGTTTGATCGTTGAAAGAGATCATATTGGTGTAATAGGCTTCCGCATTAACAGCGATATGTGCGTTCTGCTCCATATTCAGCGAGGCTTCGGGATCATGATCGTAGGAGGGGGCCTTGCTGCGTATCGCGGTCAATAAAGAGATCACCTGTTCCCTGCAGGATGCAGCTATATCGTATTGGTTACGTGCATAAGCATGTGCGTCTTCTCCATAGGGCTCAAAGCATTTCAGTGCTTTTGCCGCAACAGCAGCAGCATTGGGGTCATGTTTGCTCAGGTACCGGTTCATCGCCATCATCGATTCCCACAGGCTGTATACATCAAGGCCATAGAAGCCGACTTTTTTATTGGCTGCTTTTCCGGTATTATGAGTTTTCAGCCAGTTTAGTAAAGCTTCGGTCTCCCAGTTGGCCCACATCCATGTAGGCCAGCGTTGAAAAGCGTGAAGCAGGTCATAAAGCTCCTTGTCCTGGTGATCATAACCTTTTATAAAACGGTTCAGGATATAACAGTGCGGCCAATCGCCTTCTACTGCCAGGAATTGAAACCCTTTTTCTTCGATCAGCCGTTTGGAGATCGCCGTACGCCAGGTATAATATTCATGTGTACCGTGTGATGCTTCCCCCAGCATTACACAGTGCGCATTCCCGATGCGTTCAAGCAATGGGTCTAGGTCCCTGCTGCTGTTTAATAAATAAGTACCGGCCATAAACATTCAATACTTTACTTCAGGCGGAAAAATAGTTTGCTCAGAAAAAGACCACAAAACCTGTTCCTTATGGCATGCATGTTGAAAGCGGCTGATTTACTGTTCTTTATTTTTCTGGTAGTAAGGATGGTCCCTGCATAGCGGGCAAAAGGCTGCCCTTGATGGGTAAACAGTACAACAGTGCCGATATGCGAATGGAGGCCAGGAATGGGTGGTGAAGAGATTGATACGCTTTGCAGGAAACCCGGTAAACCTGGATACGAACAAGCGGGTAAAGCAGGTATGAGCCAGCATAAACAGCTGCTTACCTGGTTGCCGGTATAAATTTAGTATAGACAAAAACTGCCAGGAAGATCAATGTTGCAGCTATTGTATACAGCCATCCTGGGCTGTAATAATAGATCGCTCCGCCACCGATAGGCACCAGGATATTGGTGAACGATTGCATACTTTGGTTCACACCCTGCAATTTCCCCTGTTGTGTTTCATCGGCCGTTTCAGAAAGCTTCCCGGTATATGTTGGTTCAAACAAACCTTCTCCGGAAATAATAAGGATAACCGCCAATACGATCATGATAGCAGTATGTACATACATGCTGGATAATATCAATGCCAGTCCTGCGCCAAGCAATAACAACCCCGCGGTGCCGATCCGTTTCCGGGAAAAGCGCTTCAGCAAAGCCGGCAACAGAACAGCACGTACTGCTAAATCACAAATACCAACCAATGTAAGTAAACTGCCGATCAGTGCAGGTGTCCATGAATATATGTCTTTGAGGAAAAGCGTGAAATTGAACTGGAAAATGCCCAGCCCGGTATAGAACAAAACGCCTGCACCCAGCAATACAGCGGCACCGTTGAGGCTAAGGGCAGTTTTGAAATGAGAAAATACATTGAAACTGCTGAGTGAAATATGTTTTGTTCTTTTATACGATGCAAGTGATTCCGGTAATAGAAAATAAACCAGCAGGGCAGAAAGGAATATCAGGAAAGCGGTAATATAAAAGGGCAGTGCAATCGAAATACTGCCTAGCAATCCACCCAAAGCAGGTCCGCCAATTTTACCAATACCCATTATAGCCCCTATGTAACCAAACCATGTAGCACGTTCTTCAGCATCTGCAGTATCTGAAATATAAGAGAATATAGCGCTGATGTTCCCTGCAGTAAGTCCGTCAATGAGCCGGCCAAGAAAAAGCACCCATAAAGAGCCTCCAATGCCGAACAATACAAAGCCTGCCGCAGACCCCAGCAAACTAATTATTAAAATGATCTTCCGGCCAAACCGGTCGCTCAATGCTCCCAGAACAGGGGCCGCAAAAAAGGTACAGGCAGCATATACGGACAATAAAGTGCTCATGCCCACTACTACCTGTTGTTCCGGTAAGTACTTACCAACCAAAAA
This sequence comes from uncultured Deminuibacter sp., assembly GCA_966424055.1. Taxonomy (GTDB): domain Bacteria; phylum Bacteroidota; class Bacteroidia; order Chitinophagales; family Chitinophagaceae; genus Deminuibacter. The sequence continues at coordinate 47,312 of CBJLMB010000044.1, forward strand.
CGGTAACAATGGCAGCACGATGGAAAATCCGATAGAATTTAACAGCACAATCGCCAGCAGGATAAATAAAGGCGTTCTTTTTGATTGCATAAATGATTTGATTGATCAGTCAACAACAATCACCAGTTTGCCTCTCACTTGTTTCCGTGAGCTGATTGTTTGTGCTTTGGCAGTTTCTTCTAACGGAAAAACGGCTTGTATGTATAACTGGTACAGCCCTTTTGTATACAGGCTGGTTATTGCTGAAAGTACATGTTGGATATTTCTTGGCGGCCCGTCTGAAAAACGTGCTCCGTATTTTGCAGCAGTGAAATCGGCGACTGATACCACTTTTGAAGAATTGCCCACTATGTCGATCAGTTCAGGGATAATGCCCGAGCCGGCTATATCCAATGCTCCGGCAATTCCATTGGGCGCAAGCTTTTTTACCCGCTCCTTAAGTCCGTCGCCGTAAGTAGTAGCAATAGCACCCAATTCACGCAAATAGTCCTGGTTGCCGGTACTGGCAGTTCCAATTACTTGAAGCCCCCGCCTAAGTGCCAATTGCACTACGGCTGAACCAATCCCGCCCGCTGCGCCACTCACCAATATAGTACTGCCCTGGCCGGCATTTAAATCATCTAAACAGCGCCAGGCGGTTTCCGAAACAACGGGGATCGCTCCTGCTACTGCAAAGGGAACAGCTTCGGGCTTTTTAACCCAATGCGATAAAATGGCATATTCGGCCATCGTATTGTTCCCATAACCAAAAACGGCATCGCCTATCCTGATATCTTCTGTGCCTTCGCCAACTGCATCTACAATGCCAGATGCTTCCACACCAATGCCCGAGGGGAAAACGACTTCCTCAAAATCCCTGTATTGTCCTTCCATCCGTTTCCAATCAGAGGGGTTAACACCTGCAGCGCGAACTTTTATCCGTACCTGTCCGGGCAGGGGCTCAGGTTTAATGATCTGCACTGCTTTAAGCACTGCTTCAGGGGTTCCATATGCATTGTACTGGATAGCTTTCATGAGATGATTGGCATTCATATCTACTGCATTCGTGATTCGATGATGCAAAGTTGGATCATTAATTAGGGATAAAATAGCGATATTTGACTATAAAATAGTCGTAAATGACAAAAAAGCCAGCTGTTAACCTGGCGCCGCGCATTTTATCCAGGCTTGCTACATTATGGGGAGTAAAAGTTAAAAATGGGAGAGTGGATATTCCTGCGTTATATGGAAAGGGCTATTGTGCGGGCTGTGTGTTCAATGAAAAGATCAGGATACTTATTCTTAGTTACGAACTGAATGAAGAAATAACCATCGAGAATCCTGAAGTGAATACTCCCGGGAAAACAATACTATTCAAATTTCAGCATGTTCATTCAAGCCTGTTCTTAAAACAAAGTCCCTCTGTGCTGATCGCTACCAGCCGGTTTAATACTGATGAGGTCATTGCCATCCAGGAGAATACTTCCTCCATTAATATCGAAGTGGATTCGCAATATTTAGAAGAACTTTTCCAGCTTTCTCAAAAATCCCCGGTTTTGCGTAGCTTATTCAAAAATGTTCAGCCATTGCTGTTTGAACAGGTGGTTTCGCCGGGTATCCAAAAGATCCTGGATGAAATCATCTCTGAAAATATAGATGAAAACTTCAAATGGATTTTTAGAAAAATTAAAGCCGAAGAACTGATCTGCCTGTTATTGATGAAGCTGGAAGAAAGACAGGAAAAACAACTCTATCCCCTGAAAGGGAAAGATGTACAAGCCATTTATGCGATTAAAGAGCACATGCTTGAACACCTTGATGAACCTCCTGTTACCCAGGAGCTGGCGGTTGAAGCCAATATGAGTACCACTAAGCTAAGAACTTTGTTCAAGCAGATTTTCGGTGACAGTATTTTTAATCATTATCAAAAATGCAGGATGAGAGAAGCGGCAAGATTGTTGCAAGAAGAACAGCTTTCTGTTTCTGAAGCAGGGTATCAATTGGGCTTTTCCAATCTTAGTCATTTTTCAAGAATATTTGAAGCGCATATGGGAATGAAACCGAAAAAGTTTTCGCTAAGCAGGTAACTGAACCTGCGGCAGGTGCTTTGGGTGATCCTGCTTCAGGCTGCGGCTGATATAAACATAACGGGGCATCGCAAATAGTAAATCCCCATTGCTGCTGTGGCTTTAATGACCCGCGTACCCCGCAAAGCCATTCTGTTGTATTAGCCTGACGCTAACCCTTTACAAAAGATCATCATCATTGACACTTTGGTTTGTAAAAAACAGGTTTATATCATCTTGTTGATCTTCTTTTGCTTTCTGAATTGCAAAACCGAACCGAGGATAAATAAAATAAAAATGACAAGAAGCGTTTTGCCGATCAATGGATCTTTCGGTCCATTTGCCAATGGATGCCCAACCGGAATACGGTTAAAGGTTTCATTGACGGTCGGGATCAATGACAGGAAAAAGCTGAATGTAAGAGCGAAGTTTTCGATAAGGCGCGAACGATTGTTCCCCGGCTTTTTTGCATGAAGAAAATAAGCTAACGATATCAATAGCACAATTAACAGCGCGAGAATATGACCAGGATTGACGCCTTTAACGCTTGACAGACCTAAAGCGGTTAACGAAGTAATCAAAGTGCAATAAAAATAGATCTTGCCGGTCTGTTTACCCAGGTCTATCTTACTGTTTTTTATTAATGAAATAATAGCAGCAACAATGGCTGCAATACCTATGATGGTATGAAAAATACCTAAAAGTGATAATCCCATAACTTTACATGTTTTATTAGTACTGCGAAATTGCCATACAAAAGATGCAATGACTTTGCAGATCGGTTCAATTATTTGGTAATACAGTTCAAAATAAAACCCTCTGCATTTTCATTGCGTGTTAAATTAACCTGTTAAGTCATTGTTGTCAACGCACAGTTGCAGCATTGGGGAAGGGGCAGGTCAATTGCCAGATTGGCCCTATTCATGCATTGGACCAGGAGAAGGAAGTACCTTTATTGGAGAAATTGGCTGGCCCGGTAATTCGTGGGTGTGCTGCCAAATTTCTCATGGAAGCTTTTGGTGAAATTGGCCAGGTCGTTGAAACCGCAGTGAAAGGCTATATCCGAGATACGCTCATCTGAAGCCAACAGCAATTCTGCCGCCCTTTCCAGCCTTTTGTTCTTAATATAATTAGCTGGCGAATCATTGTACAATTTGGCAAATTCCCTTTTAAAAGAAGAGATGCTTAAATTCGTTTTCTGCGCCAACATGTCAATATTCATCTGTGAAAACAGGTTCGCTTCTATAATTTGCTTAAAATTATATTTCGCCGGGGAAAAAAGCTGGGATAATATGACCTGCATGGTCGCTGCGTCCTGTGTTTGGGATAATAACAGGATAATTTCCTTTAGCTTTAAAACCAGGATCTCATCATTTACCAAAGATGGATTTTCAAAATAAAAAAGAAGGCCTTCAATGTATTTCAGGATCAAAAAATCATTGTTGATAACTGTCCTGGACTGGTTAGATACCTGGTTATTTACCTGGAAGATAGAAGGAACTTCTTTATCATAAATCCTTTTCAGGATATCCGGATGGAATGTAACGATTACAATTTCACCACTGCTATTGGAATTCGTATCCTGTATATGTTTCCCGGAATTGATGCAGTTTAGCAATAAGGAATGATGGATAGGGATTTTCAGGTGATCATCTTCTGATTGATATTCCATATCGCCTTTCAACATGTATAAGAAGCATGCCTGCTCTGCCACAGGAAAAGTAAATTCAAAAGGTGGTTGTAAATTCACTTTTTGAATAAATGTCTTCCCGAATAAATCAAATTTCTTATAGTCAGTAATCATTTGGAAATTCTGATGATGTTGACCCCTTATAACTTTTTTGACTTGACCACTTCTTGCGTTGATACCTCGCGGTTTAGGATGATCATGAAAATCGGCAAGAGGGGTCAATTAGTTTCGGATTTTCCACGTTATCCGAGTATTCGGATAACGACAACAATTTGAACATTTTGGTTATGCAAAAAGCCGCGTAATTCCTTACACTTTATTAGCTGTTTATTCAACAATGTCACTTTTTTGTTCGCATAATCTTTGGAGATAAAAGGTCTAAATTGATCTAATTGCTTCTATTTTAGGCTTGTCAAGAACCTTCATCACTAATGTCGAAAATAAAAATGAACGAACAAAATATAATCCTGCACATATAAACAAGTAAGTAAATAATATTAAAAAGCCCGACCAATAGCTATTCTTATTTCCTCAACTGCTTCAATTTTTCAAAACGTTCGGTGTTCATTTTTTTATTGTTTTCATAATCCTTCTGGCTCATGGTTGCTTTGCTGGCTTCCAGCTTTTCCTGAAACAGTTGATAATATTTAAGCGCATTATCATACTCTTTATTTTCCTGGTATAGCTCACCAATGCTATCGTATAAATTCAAATCGCCGGGAAACTGTTTAGCAGCCTGTAGCAGCACTTTAATACCCAACCCCGTTTTCCGCTTATTCATCAATTGATAGGCTATACTATTCATAAAATTAGGTGTAAGGTCGGCTTCATGGCTTTTTAAATAAGCGAACACATGCTGCTCGTCAGAAAACAAATTATCAAAATAAAGCTGTAAGCCATTGATCAACCCATTAGGAAATGATGTGCCATGATTAAGCTCTTTAAACTGATCGTGATGGTAATAAAAATGGTCGCCTGCCAATTTATTAAATACATTCTCTGCATCTGCGAAAGCGGTATCCCACCCGTTGAACCCGGTTGCATTGCCCTCGTTAGACTGAGTAGTATAAATAAATAAAGACAGATCTTTCTGTGGCCGGAATGTTGCGAAGTCTTTTACCAGTTGCTCCTTATCGCAGGCCATATTGGGCGACACAGCAATGATGCTCTGAAACAATCCGGGGTTTCTTATAATAGCATTCAGTATAAAAGAGGCTCCATTCGAATGGCCAACAGCCATTCGGTAAGAAGTAGTACGGAAATTTTTATTCAGAAAGGGTACCAGCTCTTTTTCCAGATAATCTAAATGAGCAAAAGCACTGCCAAAATAAGGCGCCCTGCGCCTACGCTCGGCAGTGTCTTTTATATCGGGAAGCAAGTCGTTGTTCCGGTTATATTTCCCTTGAATAAAAGGCGACACATCTCCCACCAGCAGGTATTGTACACCGGCAGTATTCTTAAAGCTCAATGAAGCCTTCAGCAAATCCAGATAAGGCTTGTACTGCGCATCGAAAATAAAAATAACATCGTATTTCAAAGCCTTATTTTGTTCATAACCATCCGGAAACGACACCCAAAATTCACGATCTTGATTGAGCAGGCTGGAATGGATTTTTATTAACGTATCGTTTTGTGCAAAGGCAAATGCCACAGGAATTATAAGCAAGATAAGGCACAGTAGTTTTTTCATATTTTTATTAGAGGTAAAAATAATGACACGCATCAGCTGAAAGTTGGGAAAAAACAGACAGTTAAGCATTGGTGTTCCCCAAAAAAAGCTCACTTGTTTAACTGGCAATTGATATTAGTGATAATTATTCACCAAAGCCATTAATCCAGCACAATATAAGTTATTTTTCGGAGCTCTTCTGCAGGCACGCTCTTGCATAATTTTTTATGAAGTCAATTTCCGGAGAACGATACTTTACCGGAAAATCCGCACATACAAATTGTAAACACCTATATAACGGACTTCCCTTGATTTTACAATATCGTTAAGACTATTCATTATTTCCTCTACCGAAGTATTGAAATCCCATTCCGTGAACGTATAAAACATCAATGTGGTCTATCTGCAAACGTTTATACCCAACTGCTTTACACTTCGCCCAAGGATTTCTTCCGACTGACCGTAAGAATAGGCGTTTGCGGTATCGAAAAAATTAATACCTTCATTCACCGCTGTTTTTACCAACACATTGGCATCGGATTGATTTAGAGTACCTACTTTTTCCCAAAAACCTTTACCTCCGAATGTCATTGTACCAAAACTTAATTCAGATCCCATCTGAGGATGTTGGCCTGTTCTGTAATCGTGTAAAGAGCTGGCGGTACAAAAATGAGGTTCTATTTCTTTCTAAATAAGGGCTGCGAATGACTTTTATACCACGCTCCACAAGTTTTGGTTTTGATCCTTTTCCGTTCATCTGGACCCAAAAATAACTTTTATACCACGATCCACACGTTTTGGTTTTGATCCTCTTTTAGGTTGCGAATGATATAAACATAGTAGGACATGGCAAACAAAAAAGCCCCACTACAAGT